>JBEIQE010000075.1:0-1123 GCA_040376705.1 Micavibrio sp. | reverse complement strand
CTTTGTTACGGAGAAGAAGTGCAGCAAGCAAAGATTTCATTTATTCCGCCCATAAATATTCTCGTTACTTGCCGGTGAGCATAGCAGCACGAATGCATCAAAGCAAAAAGATATGCGCATATTAACCACCTTAAATGCGTGGTTTAGCTTGCCATAACGGTGCGTAAATCATAGTTTCGGCCCGACTTTACGAATTAGTGAAGTTGGCCGTGCCCGACCAAAGGAAGACCCATCATGACACCCCGCAATATCAAAATCGCTGTAGCCCTTACTCTGGTTGTTGTGGGTGGTATTGCTGCCTCCAAGATGATGGGCGGTGGCGGCGAGAAAGAAGAACAGCAGGGTGGTTTCAGCATGCCGGTTGAAGCTGCAGTGGCCGAGGGCGATACGCTGCGCATTACCGTGCAGGCCGTGGGTACACTCATTGCTCAAGAGGGTATTACCCTGCGCCCTGAAATTGCCGGCCGCGTAACCGAAATCAACTTCACCGATGGCCAGGAAGTGACACAGGGCCAGCCGCTGGTAACGCTGGATGATTCAACATACAAGGCCCAGCTTGAGCAGGCAGAGGCGCAGCTGGCATTAGCCGAGCGCAACTATAACCGCGCTGTAGCCCTTGTGGGCCGTGGTGCGGGCACCGAGCAGAACCGCGATCAGACCTCATCCGACTTGCGCGTTGCCAAAGCAGCCATGGAGCTGGCCAAAGCCAGCCTTGATAAGACTCATATTGTAGCGCCGTTTGCCGGCACTGTGGGCATTCGCAAGATCAGCATTGGTGATTACCTGAGCCCCGGCCAGGTGATTGTAACCCTGCAGGCGCTTAACCCCATGAAGCTGGACTTCGGCGTACCCGAGCTGGCCCTCGCCAACCTCAGCACTGGCCAGAAGGTGCAAGTGAGCGTTGCCACATACCCCGGCCGCGTGTTTGAAGGCACAGTCAGCGCTGTCGACCCGCTGATCGACCCTGCTACCCGCAGCGTATCTGTTCGTGCGCTTATCCCGAATGAAGACCGCAAGCTCTCCCCGGGTATGTTCGCCAGCGTAACACTGGTTACAGCCGAAACACCGAACAGCGTATTCATCCCCTCAGCCGCCATCTGGCCGGTGGGTAACGATAGCTTCG
>JBEIQE010000072.1:0-1149 GCA_040376705.1 Micavibrio sp. | reverse complement strand
GTAACCTGCCTTGCGCACAGCCTCATCAATTTCGGCCTTTTTGTGTGGCATAATTTCTGCTTTGGCCTGAGCGGCAAAATCCATCAAGCCGATATTGCTTACGCTTGCACCCGACCAATTGAGCACCTCAGAATCACCATGCTCGCCCAGCACATGTGCATGCACCGAATGGCTCGATATGCCAAGATGCCCGCCTAATAATGTGCGAAAGCGCGCTGTATCGAGAATAGTGCCAGAGCCCATAACCTTACCCGCAGCATGCCCACTATCGGCAGCAATGCGTGCTGCCATATGGGTCATAATATCAACCGGATTAGACGCAATCAGCAGAATGGCTTCAGGAGCCGCCTTGATAATCTGCGGGATGATGTTCGCAAACACCTCGGCATTGCGCTTGAGCAGGTCGAGCCGGGTTTCGCCAGGCTTTTGGCTTACGCCAGCTGCAATCATGACAATACCGGCGTCTGCCAGATCCTGATAGCTACCTGCACTTACCGGCATTGCCTTGGCGAATGGTGTGGCATGCAGAATGTCCTCGGCTTGAGCTTTGGCTAGTGCTTCATTGTGGTCAACCAGTAAAAGCTCGGTGCCTACACCGCGCAGGACGCAGGCATAAGCACTGGCCGACCCCACCTGACCACAACCGACAATACCTATTTTCATGATGATACTCCTGTTCTTGTATGAGCTGCTTTTAGCCATTTGTATGTTTCGGGCACGATAAACAGCGGCAGCATAATCAGCAGGATAATACCCCAATCCTTGGCCGAGAGCGGCACAGTATGCAGTATGCCCTGTAATGCAGGCATATAAACCGCCAGTGCCTGCAGCAGCGCCATGGTAGCAATAGCTACAAGAATCCACGGGCTTGAGAACCAGCCAATTGCCGATACTGGGCCGCTAAGATTACGGAAACTCAGAGCCAACATCTGCGCTGTCATGACAATATTGGTAAAGGCCATGGTACTGGCCAATGCATGAGACTGCCCGAGATAAAATTGGAACAATGCAAGCGTAGATATGCCGGTATATAGACCACCCAAGCCCAGAATGAGCATCGCGCGGCGATTTATGAGCGGCTGATCAGCCGGGCGTGGCGGCTCGCTCATAATTGCTTTCTCGGCTTTTTCAACGCTCAGCGCCAGCGCG
>JBEIQE010000068.1:0-1164 GCA_040376705.1 Micavibrio sp. | reverse complement strand
GCTCTGGGGCTGGGGCGCGGTTAACTGGCGTAACCTCAAGCCTATTCTCATTCGCTGGGTGTTTGCATGCATCGGCATGGCGTTGTTTCTACATTTTTACGAACCCTCGCTTATGTTCAATCTGGTTGAGCGCAAGCCAGAGTTCATGCTGTTCCTCATGGTGGCTTACCCCATCATCTCGGCACTGCCGCAAGAGCTGGTGTTCTGTAATTTCTTCTTCACCCGCTATGCGCCGCTGTTCGGTAACGGGCGCTGGCTGGTGCTGGCCAGTGCCATTACTTTTGCCTATGCGCATATGCTGTATATCAACCCCGTCGCGCCGCTGCTCAGCTTTTTCGGCGGGCTTATTTTTGCGCGCACCTATATGCAGCATCGCTCGCTGGCGCTGGTTACCATCGAGCATGGCTTATACGGCAATGCGCTATTCCTCATCGGGCTGGGGCCATACTTCTTTAGCGGCGGCGTGCCTGCTAACTAGCTTTATCCTGACTATACGCACGTACGCACAGGTACAGCACGGCAGCATTTAACATGTGCCAGAAGTAATGCAGGCCAATCGGCAATACATCGCACACGCTATTATCAAGCGAGCGGAAGGTGAGAGAGATTGTAAACAGACCCGCCGCTAGCAGCAGGTAATTAAAGCCTGCATGTTTGTGGCGTAGCGCTGTGAATAGCAGCAAGAACGCCAGCGCAGGCAGATAACCCAGCGAGCCATTCAGCCAGCCTGACGGTAATTGTTCGGTCGCCAGAATACTGCCGATAAACCCAGCCATGGTAAGGCCGAGTTTGAGTGGCGAAAAGCCCAGCGCATTGCGTGCGTACACAAAGAGAAATGCGATCTGGAAAATCAAAATCGGGATCACATCTGCCAGCATGGTGGTATGCGTGGCAAAGGTATGGAACAGGCTGCTGCCAATGCCTATAAGTGTAATCAGGCTTATGAGTATACGCTCAGCAGCCCTGCGCATATCTAGCCGCCAAAGGGCATATGCCGCAATGAAGAAGGCGAGGTTGCTGAGGGCATTCAGAGGCTCGGCCAGCAAGCCCACTGATACACGTTCGCAGTACAGGTCGATCATGCTCCATCCTCTCATGATTATGCTCATCCCGCAAAATGAAGAGCGCATTGTTTAAAATACAGATTTACCTTGAGATTAATTT
>JBEIQE010000059.1:0-1312 GCA_040376705.1 Micavibrio sp. | reverse complement strand
GTAGTGTTGGCACTATCGCCAAATACCCACTCGCCGGTGCTGAACGCGCCGTTAGCAAAGCCTGCAGCGGCTGGTGCTTCGATATTGCCCAGCACGGTGCCTACTTTATCGAGCAGCACGGTAGAGGTTTGGCCAGTCGCGCCATTGGTGATCTGCGAGGCGATAGCGGCGTTAACCGGGAAAATCTCTTTAAGCGCCGAGGTCACTTCGCCTTCAGACGCTGTATCGAGGAACGACGCCACAGTGGCCAGATCGCCGCTGTTATCATTATCGTTCAGGTACTCGGCCAAGCCGCTTACGGCCGTTGGCGCTGCGGTATCGACATAACCGGTTGCAGGCACGCCGCCTACGCCAACCAACGCATCGCCGATCACAAAGAAGGTGAGATTGTCTGATGGCGCACCAAGACTATCGCCAGGGCTATAAGTTGAAACAACGACATAATAATCAATACCCGCAGTAAGATTGGCCTCTAGCAGCGGGCACAGGCCGGAAGACATATCGCAGCTACGGCCCGCAATGGCTGTTGTGACATAAGCCTCGAGAGCGGCATCCGTAACATCCGTCTCATCACCATCATCATTCATAAGAATGAAATTGGCTATCGGATTACTTGTAGCAAATGTAGGCGAGTAGAGCAGAATAGCGCTATCGACCGGCGAGAAGAGCTGGCCGAATACATAAGTACCAGTAACTGTGGGGGTAAAATACTGGAAGGCGGTGTTATAAAGCTCAGTACCCGCCGTAATCGATGTGGTGCCGTTGCCGAGGGTGGTATTACCAATCAGCATGGTACCGGTCTTGGTGCCATCGCCAAGGTTTACACTGAAAGTGGTAGTCTCGTAGCTATACGCGAGGCTCGAGCAGGTGAGCATCGAGATAAACGAAACAGTGGCCAGCAGCTTGGTCTTATGGTTGAGCATTATAATTTCCCCAGTTAAATATCGCGCAGTATTATCTATCGGGTTTAGGTTTTTTCTACAATTGGCTTTGCCAAAAAAACCCAGCCGAAGACCTTGCCCTGCGCCACAAAACAAGGCCTAGTTGCAGATATGAAGCTACCCATCCTCTGCCTTGCCTTGCTTTTTGCCATCCCTGCTCATGCTGCCGACTGGGGCGTGCTCCCCATGCCTAAAGAGTCAGGCATTTTCAGGGTTGAGGATTATATCGATGCGCTGAAGATGGCCAAAAGCATTAACGCGCCCATTCAGGTATCCGTTAACGCGTGGGGCGAGATGGAGCCACGCACCGGCCATTTCGAAATCGATAAACACCTTGGAGGCATTGCTTATGGCCACAACACATTGGGCCT
>JBEIQE010000041.1:0-1934 GCA_040376705.1 Micavibrio sp. | reverse complement strand
CTTCCAGCCATCGAACCTCGAGGTAGTGACGGTGGATGTGGGCAATACCGTGATGAACGTAATTCCCGCCAAAGCCATGGCCAAGTTCAACGTGCGCTTCAATGCGCTGCATAGCGCCGAGACGCTGGCCGAGAAATTACGCGGCGTGTGCGATAGCGCGGGCGTTGATTACGAGATTGAGTTCAAGATTGGCGCGCAGCCATTCCTCACCAAGCCCGGCCCGCTCAGTGCCTCGCTGGTTAAGGCGGTACAAGAGGTGACGGGCGAAATCCCCAAGCTCTCCACCACCGGCGGCACATCGGACGCGCGGTTTATCTCGAAGTACTGCCCGGTGGTTGAATTCGGCGTGCTCGGCACCACCGCCCATCAGGTGGATGAACATATTGCGGTGGAGCAGATAGAGCTGCTCACGCAAACCTACCACCGCCTCATGCAGAACTGGTTTGGTGGCCATGGCTGAGGATAAATTCGCCTTCACCCGCTCGGTCATCGCCACTATCCGCTTGGCGCAGCTCGACCTGCGCGCAGTTGAGCTGTTCGATAAAACCGGCGAATCCGCATGGGGCGCGCTACGGTTTTTGGCGTATTGCGTGCCGCTGGTGTTTTTGCTCGCGTGGTATAGCCCCGGTATTGCCGAGTTCAGCAAGGCAACCGGCTTTACGCGACTTGAATACTGCATTCTCATGGTTGAGCTGTTTTTTGTAACCGCATTCGGTTTTATGCTGGTGGTGCACCAGTTGGGCAAGCGCCTGGGGTATAACGCCAGGTTCGCGCATTATGTAACCACGCAATGCTCGGTCGCGCTGCCGGTTGTGCTGGTTATTGTCATGCTTACAGGCGTGTGGCGGGTTGCTGGTGTTTCAACCGAAGGCGAGCAGCTACTGCAGGTGCTGGTTTATGCAGTGCAGATTGTGATTGATTGGGCGGTAACCTACGGCACCCTGCGCATCAAGCCATTAGCTGCATTCGGTATTTGTGTGCTGGGCGTGCTGTTCAGCAAGGTCATGGAGTTGTTCATGATCCTTGTCATCATGATTTCCAGGTCTCCAACCGTGAGTGTGCCCGTGCCATGATCAGCCTCAATCATATCCAGCATCAGCTTAACCTCTGCATCCGTCTGCTGCGTTTTGACGCTAAAGTGGCAGATGAGTTTGCCAATGACATGCCCAGCGCGCGCCGATCGTTCAATGTACTGTGGTTTGTGGTGCCTTACTCCATGCTGATGGCTTATCTGGCTGAGGATAATTTCATCGCGGCCAAGCAGGTGGATCTGCCGCTGTTCTTTGGCGTGCGCATCGCCTCTTACTTCCTTGCCGTTTCAGCCGGTTTGTTTGGTGTGTATCTGCTGTGCCGCTTGCAGGGGGCTAACGCAATATTACCCGCGCTGGCTGATCAGCTACAACTGGCTGGCCGTGCTTATGTGCTTTTTGCTCATGCCAGTTTCTATCTGCATCGCGTTTGAGTTGCTGCCCAAAGAGCAGCTCACTACGCTTGGCATTATCAGCTATGTATTCATTTTATATGCAGTGTGGGTACATAGTTGGCGCATGCTGAAGTGCGATATTTTTGTGGCGGCGGGTGCCGCCATTCTGCCCATTATGCTGGGCGGTATGATTGGCGATTTCACCAACCTGCGCCTTTATGGCGTGGTGCGCCCATTCTTCGATCTGCCGTAATGGCTGAGCTTGTGCATCATGCCGGAGCACTGTTTAGCCTGCTCCGGTTTGATGTGCGCGGTATCGAAGAATTTAATCCCTCAGCACAAGCGGCATACCGCTCGTTAGCTCTGCTGCTGCTCATCGTGCCATTACGTGTGTTCGCTACCTGGGTGGCCGACCTGCCGTATATCGAAGATCATATTTATTATATCATCATACGTAGCATTCAGGTGCTGGCGGCTGTGGTGCTGCCTTTGCCGATTATCTATTTGGTTT
>JBEIQE010000018.1:0-37338 GCA_040376705.1 Micavibrio sp. | reverse complement strand
GACTGTATTCTGTCCGCTGATATAATCCTTGGCGGCAGATGTTACGATAAGTGCCTGACTGCTAAGCGCAGCCGCCTCACGCTGTACACCCGCTGTTGCCGTAAGCTGCCAGATAGCACTAAAAAGAAAACCTGAAATACTGAGCGCAATCGTCACCTCAAGCAGCGAAAAGCCGCGAGATGATTTTTGGGTATGATTCTTTGGCCTAGGCTTTTGCCAGACCGATAAGCTGTTTATGTCACAGTTCATATATTGGTTTTACTCACGTCGCATAGAGCAGAGGATTATACCTCAAAATATTTCTGCCATTATGGCTGCGATTGAGTTACTCAATTATTAAACTTGATATAAGCCACATGCTGCAACGCACTGTTCACGCTTAGTAAACAGCATTTACAAAGCACTAAAACCACTTGAGTAGCCGCTCGAGATAGTCGCGTTCATCCTGCGGGCGGGTGTAGTCGCCCGAGCGGCGGCGAAGTTCTTCGAGCACCTGACGCGCGCGTTCGGCCGCCTGACGATCGGGAATTTCAATCTTGCTGGTATCGCTGCCGCTATCGCCATCCGGCCTGCGGCCAAACGGGTCGCTGCCACCACGACCTTCGGCACGCTGCTGGGCCTGCTCCTGCAAGGACTGCATGCCCTGCTGCAGCTGGCCCAGGGCATTGCCCTGCTGCTGCGCGGCACCCTGCTGGTCGCCCTGTTCAAGCGACTGACGCGCACCGTTCATCGAGCGTTCGCCCTCGCCCAGCTTATCGACATCATAGCCGCGCTCAGCAAGGCCCTGCATCACGTCGCCCAGCTCACGGCGCAGGCCCTCTTGCTGCTCGGCCTGCTCCTGACCACTCTGCGTCTGGCCATCCTGCGGCTGGGACTGCATCATGCCCTGCTGCTCTTTGGCAATTTCACCCAGGCGCTGCATATCCTTTTGCAGCTGCGCATCACCCTGACCCTGCCCGCCCGAACGCAGGTTTTCCATCATCTGCTGCATCTGCTGCAGCATCTCGCGGGCCTGATCGCGTGAACCCGACTGCGCGAGCTGACGCATCTGCTCCATCATGTTCTGGATATCCTGCCGATCGAGCAAGCGGGCCTCACCCTCGCTGGTCTGGGGCTGCTCACCGCGTTCCTGCGCCTGCTGCTGCAGCTCATCGAGGTAATTGTTCATGGCCTGCTCAAGCTGCTGCATGAGCTGGGCAATCTCGGCATCGCTCGCGCCATTGCTCAAGGCATCCTCAAGCGCCTGCTGTGCCTGCCGCAGCTGGTTGAAAGCCTGACCCGCGCCGCCATCCTCAAAGTGCAAGGCGGTATCCCACATGAGGCGTTCAAGCGCCGGAATTTCGCTAGCGGCAGTATTGAGCCGTAAACGCGCGGCAATCACGCGCAGCGCCAATGCGCCGAGGAAATCATCCCGCTCGCCTTCTTCGGCCTCTTCTGCCAAACCGCTGACCAGCTCAGCTCCAGGATGGCGCGCTGCCATGCCACGTACCAGCAGCTCCTTGCGCAACCTGATAAGCGCTTTGGAGATAGGGTTGGTGAAATTACGCTCGGGCAGCGTGAAGGGAATGGGCGTGGTCTCGGCCAACTGGTCTTTACCGTCATGCGCCCGCAGGGTGATAAGCACCTTGCTACCTGCCAGCGGATGAGCCGTGAGATCGAAGAACCGAAAAGCACTGGCATGGCGCGGCGGCGGCGTGGTTAACGGCAGGCTGAGGATAAGCGGCTTGAGGTGCGGGCTGTTCATACCGGCAATCGCAGGCTCGATCTCGGCCTCAACCGCTGTAAGGCCTATATCGTCACTTGCGGTATAATCAATGCGCAGCGCCATCTGCTCGGTGGGTTCAGGTGGCTTGGTAAAATCAACCGTGGGCGGAGTATCGAGCATGAAGCTAAGCGCCCATTGGCCTAAGTAGCGCCCATCCTGCCGTATCTTGAGCCAGCCTGAATTCTCAATCAACGCGGTATACTGGTAAGCCTGCCCTGCATCCACATTCAGCCGCACACGGTCTGCAGGCAGCTCGAGTACCGGCGGGAACCAGCCTCCGGTTACGCGTACAGTGAGCGTGCTGCCTTCGGGTACAGTTACTTGGCGCTGGTCGGCGCGCAAGGCCAAGGGCGGCTGGCCGGTATAGGCGGGCGGCGTGATCCACGCATCCATCTTGCTGGCGGGCAACAGGCGGGCTACCGGCGGCTCGGCCGCCTCCTGCAAACGGCGCGGGGCCTCATCCCATGCGAACACCAGCGCTACAATAAGCGCAGCCCATGAGCCATAACGCAAAGCCGGCGAGCCCATGCCGCGCAGGTTGATGCGCGGCGCATGCAGCGTAACAGCTTTAATGGTTTGAGCAGCGCGGTTGCGGTGCTGCGCCCACAGGCTGTTATTTACAGCGGCAGTATCGGCCAGCGTAGTGAGCGGGCGATGCGCCAGACCACTGGCACGCTCAACCGCCCGGCGGGCCTCGCCCTCGGTTATGCCGCGATGGCGCTTATAGGAATAGACAAAGCTGGCAATGAGAGCGGCACCAAAGCCAAGCGAGAGCAGCGTATGCCCCAAGGGGCCAAAGAGCGGGAACAACCCGAACAACGCGGTGATAAGCGCCAGCTTGAGCACCAGTGCAAACGGCCAGAAGGCCTGCACCAGCTGGCGCAGGGCCAGCACGCTTTCAGCCCGCCAGATGGCGCTACGGCCAACCTGCCCTAATGTATCAGGCACTTGGCTGCGCTGGGAACTGGGCTTGTGCGGGGCGGTCATATAATCACCTTGTGCAAACACGTCGTCGCGGGCAAACGCCCGCTCGGGGTTTGCAACATATTACACCCAGTCGGGTACCTTATCCCAGCCGATTTGTGCAGCGACGCCGATGCGGGGACGAATAGTCGCAAAGCGGCTACCATCCACCAGCACCTCGGCTACCAGCGGTCGGGTATTATACGTACTCGACATCGCCGCGCCATAAGCGCCAGCGGTGTCAAAGACCAGTAAATCACCTGCTTTTACGCTGGGCAGCTGGCGGTCACTGGCAAAACAATCGCTGCTTTCGCATACCGGGCCCACGACATCGGCCGTCATGCTGGCGGCGCCCTCAGTCACTGTACGGATACCGTGGTATGAATCATACATGGCAGGGCGCACCAGATCGTTCATGGCGGCATCGACCACCACAAAATTCTGCGCAACACCCTGCTTGAGCTGCAGCACCTCGGTGAGCAGTACACCGGCATCTGCCACAATATAACGGCCCGGCTCGATGGTGAGGCTGCAGCCCAGCTGACCCAGCACTTCATTCACAACACGGCCATAGCCTGCGGTGTCAAACACGGTCTCGCCATTATACGGCACCCCCATACCGCCGCCGATATCAAGCCGCGTGATGGTATGGCCCGCAGCGCGCAGCTCGGCCACGTATTGCGCAATGACCTTATACGCTGCGCGGTAGGACTCAAGGTCAAACAGCTGCGAGCCGATGTGACAGGCCAAGCCCTCGAGCTGCACATGGGTGCAGGCTTTGGCAACTGCCGCAGCCTCAAGCAACTGCTCATGATCAATCCCGAACTTGTCGCCCTTGCTGCCGGTTGAAATTTTGTGGTGGGTATCACCAGCCACATCAGGATTCACGCGGAACACTATTGAGGCCCGCTTGTTAAGCCGTGCAGCTACACGCTCGATCTGCTCAATCTCGGGAATGGATTCAACATTCAGCTGGTGAATACCCGCTTCAAGCGCAGCCTGTACCTCGGCATCACTCTTGCCCACGCCGGAAAATACGATGCGGCTGGCGGGTATGCCCGCAGCCAGCGCACGCGCCAGCTCGCCGCCAGAAACGATATCCGCTCCTGCACCCTCTTTAGCCAGCACTGACAGCACCGCCTGATTACTATTCGCCTTTACAGCAAAGCAGATGCTGACCTGCGGCAAAGCGCTTTTAAGCGCGTGATAGTTGGTACGAATGCGGCCGGCCGAATAGACATAGGTTGGAGTTGCCACGGCGCGCGCAATTTCGGGCAGGGCTACGGCATCGGCGTGCAGCACGCCGTTTTTATAAATAAAAGCGCTCATGGCTTAACAATGCTTTCAACAGGAGGATAGGTGCGGGTAATGCTGCCCTCGGGCGCATCAACATCGCTCGGTTTTCGGCCACAGCCACTTAATGCCACAAGGCAAACCAGCGTAAGCGCGACAAGATGCGGAGTCTTTAACCGCAGGCGAATACGCGATAGTAAGGAGGTATTCAGGAGTGCAGGCATGTTTGGCAAAAGTTTCACACGGCGGACAATGTTGGCAGGAGCGGCAGGCTTGGCGGCCTTTTCGCGAGCTTCGGCCGCAAAAGCCGATGCTCTTGTCAATTTTAGCCTGACCGACGGCAAACCGCCAGTGCCGGATATCGAATTCCGCGATGGTGAAGACAAGTTGCTGAAATTCTCGGATTATCGGGGCAAAATCGTGCTGTTCAACGCCTGGGCCACCTGGTGCGGCCCCTGCATTAACGAAATGCCGAGCCTTGATGCCGTGCAAAAACGCTTGGGCGGGAGTAATTTTCAGGTCCTGCCCATCTCGATGGACCGCACCGGCCAATTGACGGTGGATATGTTCTACCGCGAGAACAACCTTAAGAACCTGCCCATCCTGATCGAGCATCAGGCCAGCATCGCCCGCTACATCAAACCACGCGGGTTGCCTTTTACCCTGCTGATGGACCGCGAGGGTAATGAGCTGGGCCGTGCGTTGGGCGAGGTCTTCTGGGACCAGCCCGAAGGCATTGAGCTGCTCAAACGCTTTATCTAAATAAAAAGAGCGGCAGGTTGCCCTGCCGCTCTTTCTCAAATATCAGCGTGACTTACGCCGCTGCCTTGAGCAGACCTTCAGCAGCCAGAGCCTTCTGCACTGACGGACGCGCTGCCACACGGTCGTAATAGGCCTGAAGCACCGGCCACTTCTTGAGATCCATGCCGACATGCGGCAACCAGCTGAGCATATTGAACAGGTAGCCATCGGCTACTGTAAACGTATCGCCCATCAGATAGGTACCCTTGATCTGTGTGCTCAACCAGTCAAAGTTGCCAGCAACCTTGTCCTTGAACACCTGCTTGGCGTTGGCATCGAGCTTGGCATTAAAATTGGCGCCGATGCTCTTGTGCAGCTCAGAAGCGATGAAGTTGAGCCATTCCTGCAGGCGTATACGCTCGAAGGTGCCATTGGTGGGTGCGAGTTTGCTCTGCGGTGCCTGATCGGCGATATACTGCACAATTACTGCACCTTCGGTCAGGATCTCGCCGTTATCAAGCTGCAGGGCCGGTACTTGGCCTTTGGGATTGACCTTGGCAAGCTCACTGCCAGAAGCCGTCGTACGGGTTACAAAATCAACCGCGTCGAGCGTGAAAGGCAGGCCAGACTCGATGAGGGCGATGTGCGGTGAGAGCGAGCAGGCACCGGCTTTGAAATACAGCTTCATGGAATTCTCCAGTTGTTGAGGTCAGGTTTGACGTTGACCAATATAGGCCCCTGCTAACGCCGCGCCAGTAGGTGCGCTTGAGTAACCAGATTACCTTGCCAGCTCTTGAAAACTCGTGAATAATCAGGAACTTGTTAGCTGGATATGTTCATGACCCTTGCCCTTACCGCCGAGCAGATTGCTGCCTTCCCGCCTGTGGGTGGAGCGACCTGCCAGCAGCATAGCTTTAGCCCGGACGGGCGCTATGTGGCCTGCCTATGGGCCAAGAACGGCACTGATGCGCGCGACCTGTGGCTCTACGACCGCCAGAGCAAAACCTTTAAAACAGGGCTGGTGGCCGGCTACGGCATAACGCCTACGCATGTGCCGGGTTATGAAGAGACTATGGCGCGCGAGATTGCGCGCGACCGCTGGATTGGTGTGGGCCGCTATATGTGGTCGCCCGACAGTAAAGCGATTGTACTGATCAACGCCAACAGCTTGCTGCGCTACGACCTTGCAAGTGGCGAGACCAACAGCCGCGCCCATACGCACTATATTGCCTTCGCCGCCTTCAGTCCGGATGGCCAGCAGATTGCGTTTCATGCCGATGGTGACCTGTGGCTGATTGATGCCAATGTGGACATGCCCGCCCTGCGCCTGACCACCCGCAGCAGTGCCACCGAGATAAACGGCATGGCGGATAAGGTCACGCGCGAAGAGATTTTCAACCAGCGCGCCTTTTGGTGGGCACCAGATGGCAAGAGCCTGTATTTTGCCAAGTACAGCCTTGCTGATGTGCCGGTTATTCCGGTGGGCAGCGGCCTGCAGGATGATGACGAAACAATTGCCTACTCACGCCCGGGTGATGCGGTATCGACCTTCGCTTTCTGCCACCTCGACCTTGAGAACAACAAACAAACCACCCTTAAACCAGCTGATGCCGAATGGCCTTATTTAGTGGGCTGCGATATGGGCAAGGATGGCGTGCCGGTTATCAACCGCCTTAACCGTACCCAGACGACCTTGCAGTTCATACAAGCGACTGACGGCAAAGTGCTGCATACCGAGCAGAACCAGCCGTGGCTGAATGTGCTGGGTGGCATGGTGCCGCTTGAGAATAACGGCTTCCTGTTCCTGCATGAACGTAATGGTATTGGTACCATCGCCCATCATAAGCCAGATGGCTCGGTAGCAGATATCACCGGTGCCTGCGGCCATGCCGAGCGCATTCTGGGCCTCTCGGATGACACATCATCGGTCTACTTCATCGCCACCGGCGCCGACCCGCGCAATCGCCATGTGTTCTTGAGCAAGCTCGATGGCTCGAAGCTCGAGCAGATTACTGTTGGTGATGGCCTGCATAGCGTCAGCTTTGCGCCCGACCGCAAGAGCTGGATTCATCATATTGATACACTGGGCACCCCGCCGCGCGCACAACTCGAGAACCTGAGTGGCGAAGTTGAATTCGCCTTCCCTGCAACCACGCATTCGCTGGTCGAGCCTTTAGGCAAGCGCTCGCCTGAGCTGTTCACCGTACTCTCGGCCGATGGCAAAACCCAGCTGCACGCCGCACTGTATAAACCTGCCAGCAGCAAGAACGCCCCACTGGTGGTGGCCGTTTATGGTGGCCCGCATGTGCAGGTGGTCAAGCATAGCTGGGCGCTGAATGCCGACCTGCGCGCGCAAAAGCTGGTAGATGCCGGTTTTTATGTCCTCAAAGTAGATAACCGTGGCTCAAGCGGGCGCGGCATTGCCTTTGAGAAACCAGTTTATGGCCATCTTGGCGAGTTTGAAGTTGATGATCAGGTCGCTGCGGTAAAAGCCGTACTGGCGCGCGAAAAGAGTATTGATGCCAACCGCGTGTTCGTGACCGGCTGGAGCTACGGCGGTTATATGACCCTGATGAGCCTGTGCCGCTATCCGGATGTGTTCAAGAACGGGGTGAGCGGCGCTCCGGTGATCGACTGGGCCGAGTATGACGCACAGTATACCGAGCGCTACATGGGCACGCCGCAAAGCAATGCCAAGGGCTACGCCAATGCGGCCATCTTACCGCACGTCAGCAAGCTGAAAGCCGAATTACTGCTCATTCACGGCATGAAGGACGAGAATGTTCTGTTTAGAAACAGTGGCCTGCTGCTTGAAGAGGCCACAAAGCAGAACAAGCTGATATACTGCCTGCCATTACCGCGCGAGCGGCACAGCGCGACGGGTAAAGCGGCGCGAATTTACATTGAAGAGCAAATCTTTAACTTTCTTGTGCGACAGGCAGGGGTATGAGCGAGGAAAACCTCCGCATTGAACTGATCCATGATGGCAGCCTGCAACACGAAGGCTACCAGCCGCTGGGCTATTACATCAAGCCCGCGCTGCACGGCCCCATGCCCCGTGTGCTGGATGAGCGTGGCGACTACCGCTGGAGCGTGTTCACCAAAGGCGGCGATCTGATTGCCTCGCAGGGTTATTCGCCGCTCTTTGGCGAGTGGCAGTCGACTCTTAAAACCGGCGATGTCGATTCAAAGCACAGCTTCCGCGAAACACTGGTGGTGCCTTACGTAATTGAAGGTCAGGTGATTATCGAGCGGCGTATGCCGCTGGTTGGCTGGCGTAAGGTTGCGGTTGTTAACATTCCCAAAGAGACCGATCCGCCCTTCGCGCCCAAAGGTACGCATTTGCGTCCGCTGCACGAAGGTGGCCCTTCGGCCAAATGCGTGAACATCTGCTTCATCTCGGAAGGCTATTCCTACAAAGAGGAAATGCAGTTCCTTGAAGATGCACAGCGCGCCAGCGATATGCTGCTGGCTGCCGCGCCCTATAATGCGCATAAAGACAAGATCAACACCTACTCGCTGGCCAAGCTCTCGCGCTACTCGGGCATTCCGCTGTCTGAAAAGGAAGATGCCACCAATACTAACTTCGATACCAGCTATGGCGCACTGGGCATGGACCGCTACATGGTGGTACGCGACCCGCACGCCTTGCACGAAGCAATTGGTAATGCCCCGTGCGATGCCATTGTGGTGCTGTGTAACAGCGATAAGTACGGCGGCTGCGGCCTGTTTAACCAGCATTGCGCCCTGCCTGCCCGCATCGCGCCCGATGTATTCGAGTACCTGCTGCTGCATGAATTCGGCCATTCCTTTGCCGGCCTTGGTGATGAGTATTTCGATTCAGGCGTAACCTATACGCAGGACTGGCTGCAGATGAACCCGCCATGGGAGCCGAATGTAAGCCTGCTCGAGCGCGGCGAAGTACGCTGGCAGAACAAGATTACGCCCGATACCCCGGTACCCACCCCTTGGCGCAAGGATGAGTATGTAGCGCTGGCCAAAGCCGCCCGCGATGCGGTTGACCATGTTGACCCCACTTCGGCCAACAAAGCGCATCTAGGTGAGTTTTTGCGCGCTGAGGCGCATTACGGCAAGGTCGGTGCGTTTGAAGGCGCACGCTATACCGCCACCGGCCTTTACCGGCCCGAGGTTGACTGCCGCATGTTCAGCAAAACCGCCAAGAGTTTTTGTGCCGTATGTAGTGAGACGATTGCCAACACCCTCAAGCGTGTGAGTGGCCAATAGAGGAGAATGAAGATGAGCAGCTATGTTCTCGAAAATATCGGTGAGCTTTATAACGGCACGGCCAACAACAAAACAGCTGTATCGGCCAATGTCGATATTCTGGTAACCGATGGCAAGATTGCCGAAATCCGCCCGCATACACCCGGCCATTACGCCAATTTGCCTAAGGCTGATTGCAAAGGCCTGACAGTTACCCCCGGCCTGATCGACTGCCATGGCCATATCACCATTCTTGGCCTCTCGGATGAGGCTGACGAAACCATGAGCGGCCAGAGCCAGCTTATTTATGTTGAGAAAATCCTGCACCTCTCGCTGGTTGAGGGCGGCGTAACCACCATGCGCGATGTCGGTGGCGCAACCGACCTGATGAAGCGCCTGGTCAATAAAGGCGCGCTGATTGGCCCGCGCCTCAAGATTGCCATTTGCATGCTCTCGACCACTGGCGGCCATGCCGATAGCCGCGGGCCGGACCGCTGCCATGCTGAAATTCAGAAGCGCTGGGGCCCCATGCCCGGCCGCCCGCCGATGACGGTGGATGGCCCATGGGAATGCCGCCAGCGCGTGCGCGAAATCATCGCCTGTGGTGCGGACCTTATTAAAGTCTGCGCATCAGGTGGTATTGCTTCGCCTTCTGATAAACTCACCAACCGCGAGTTTACCTGCGAAGAGCTGGAAGCGATTGTGGATGAAGCCACTCACCGCGGCCTGCGCGTAGCTGCGCATGCACATAGCGAGCAGGGTATCGAGATGGCGATTAAAGCCGGTGTGCACGACCTGCAGCACATCTCGTTCCTCAACGAACGCCTCACCGATATGGCACATAAGTGTAATTGCACCGTCACACCTACATCTTGGGTGCTGCAGACACTGCCCACCTTCCCTGAGCTATCGGATTTCAGCCGCGAGAAATCAAAAATCGCCTACGAAGCACATGGCAATGCCGTGCAGTATGCCAAAAAAGGCGGCCTGAAGATTCTGGCAGGCTCTGACCCTGTACTCACCGGCATGCATGGCCGCAACTACCTTGAGATGAGCGCCTTGATTAAAGACGGGCTCAACCCGCTTGAGGCCTGGTACAGCATGACCGGCCTTGCTGCAGGCGAGATCAATCAGGAAGATGCCGGCACGATTGAAGTCGGCCAGCGCGCTGACTTTTTGGTGTGCAGTGGCGATGTGCTGAACAAGCCCGAGCATTTAGGCCATGGCGGCTTGCTTGAGGTAATCAAGGATGGCATTGCCTACCGCAACCACTTTAAAGAAGTGCCGCAAACCAGCTACCGCAGCAACCTGCAGAAGCTGCTTGAGGAAACTTCGGCGTATTATGCTTAAACCGCGTGACCCTTTTGCAGGGTGAGGATGGTCCATTCCTCGCGGCGGACCTTCTTGAGCAGGGTCAGGCCCTGCGAGCGGTAGGCCTCAATCACGGCGCGGGCCTGTGTATTAAGCAGGCCTGCCAACACAATGATACCGCCGGGAGCAAGCTGACCAACAGCATCCTTCGCCATTTCGCGCAGCGGGCGCGCGAGGATGTTGCACAGAATAAGATCATACGGCGCGTTCTGGCGCGAGAGTGGCGTGTTGTAACCCGGCCCATCGGCCAGCTGCAGGAAGTTCTGCAGACCATTGGCAACGCCGTGGTTATGGGTCACGCGAATTGATTCAGGGTCGATATCGATTGCCGTTACTTTACACCCCATGGCGCGCACGGCAGCAATCGCCAGAATGCCTGAGCCAGTGCCCATATCGAGTACGTTGCTGAAGTTCTGGCGCTTGGCCAGTTCTTCGATCATGCCAAGGCAACCCGCTGTAGTGGGGTGCTCGCCCGAGCCGAAGGCGGTCGCCGCATCAATCATGAGCGGGTAGCTGCCAGCAGGTGGCTGAGCAGTTTCGTGGCTACCATAAATCCAGAAGCGACCGAGTGGCTTGGGCGGGAAGCTTTGGTAGCTGAGCTGCAGCCAGTCCTGCTCGGGCAGCGGCTCGAAGATGACAGCGGGCAGCTTTTGGCTAACAGCCCCCTTCAGCGCAGCGGTAATCGCCTTCTCATCGAGCTTCTCTTCCGAGATGCCCTCAACCTCAACCACACCGTCTTCATCGGTATCGATCCAGCTGACAGTGGGGCAGAAATCCTCCAGCGCCTCGGCATACTTCGGGGCGGCGGTGGTGGAAGTGGTAAGGCGTACACGCCAGGCTACAGTCTTGCTCATGGCGGCAATAAAGCGCATTATATGCTGGTTTTACAAGCTGTATTTAGGGCCGATCATGATCGATAAAGACGCATTCCTCACCGCTGCAGCCTTGGCCGCCCGTCAGGTGGGCATTATTGCCCGCCGCCTGCAAGGGCAGGTCCTGAACGAGGGTAAGGATGTGGACCTTGCCGATACCGGCGGAGACGACTTTTTAAAGCGCCAAAAGGAAGCCGTAACGGTGGTGGACCAGATGGCGCAGGATATCATCATCACCGCTGTTGTGCCGCACCTGCCGCTCGGTAGCACGGTACTTGATGGTGAGGAAGAAACGCCGGGCAAGGCACTGATGCCCGCCACCAGCGGCGAGTATGTGCTGGTACTCGACCCGATTGACGGCACACTCATTTATTTGGAAGGCGGCAATACTTATTCAGTCAACATCGGCCTGTTCAAGAATGGAGCTGTTGATGTAGCGCTAGTTTTCTATCCGGCACTTGATGTGGCTTACTTTACCACCGGCCAAGGCGTTTTCCGCGCGCGTGATTTTACCAACAGCGGGCTCGCCAAAAAAGAAGAAGTCTTCTTATCTAAACAGCCCGATAACCCGCGCACGCTATTTGTGTATTACGCCATTCGCGATGAGATTGAGGCCGACCTGCTGGCAGCTGGCTATAAGGTAATCAAATCATTCGGTAAGGCATCCGGCCTCACATATAACGATTCAGTAGAGGCCATGCTGCAAGGTGGCGTAGCGGCAGGTATAATCGGCAAAATGCAGGTACGCGACCTGATTCATGGCGCGATTTTAAGCTGTGCTACCGGCGGCTATGTAGCCGACTGGCAAGGCAAGCCCTATAACTGGCCGCAATATGGCGGGGAGCTGCCCAAAATGCTGGTTAGCGGCTGGCCCTTGGCAGATGACCTAAAGGGCATACTTGCAAGGCATGCTGTTTGAAATCACCCCGAATACTGCAGTGCACTGCTGCTAATTGCCGTTTAAGCTCAAGGGCGTATACTCTGTCTCAGGATACCCTATGAAGTTACTGACTTTGCTCATAGCCCTGTTGCTGGCCCTGCCCGCAACAGCCGAAACTGCCCCCGCTGCACAGGGCGGCAGCGGCCTGCCCTTGCCGCGTTTTGTAACCACCCGCTCTGATGCTGTGAATGTGCGCAGCGGCCCCGGCGAGCGCTACCCCGTACAGTGGGTGCTGCGCAAGCAAGGCATGCCGGTTGAGATTACCGCCGAATACGAAAACTGGCGCAAGATCCGTGACTGGGAAGGCACCGAAGGCTGGGTACATATGGCGCTGCTCTCGGGCCGCCGTAATGTCGTGATTTACCCGAGCGATGGCGTGCTGCGTGCGCAGCCCGATGCCATTGCCCGCCCCGTGGCCCGCCTGCAGGAAGGCGTTATGGCCCGTATCAAGGAATGTCGCACCGATTGGTGCGAAGTCACCGTTGGCTCAGCCCCGTCAGGTACGGGGGGCTGGGTCAGCAAAGCCTCGCTCTGGGGCGTTTATCCACATGAGACGCTAGAATGACAACTGCTGCTAAAATGAATAACGAGACTGCACTCAAGGCAGAGCTCGAGGCCTTGTGCACCCGTACGGCCAAGGATATCCCTGATAACCTGAAGGATAGCTATAGCAGCTTCGTCAACGGCCTTTGGCACAACGTGGCGGTTGAAGACATTGTGAGCGAGCCAACCGCGCGCCAGAACAACCGCACCCAGGGCCTGTGGCAGTGGGGTAGTACCCGCCAGCCGGGTGAAACGCATTTGCGTGTTTATAACCCGCCCGAGCTGGGTACCAGCTGGCGTGAAGAAGTGACCACCATTGAGCTGGTGACCGAGGATATGCCCTTCCTCGTCGACTCCCTCACCGCCGAACTGGCCCGCCTGAACATCAACGTGCGTCTGCTGCTGCATCCGGTCATGAATGTCATGCGCAGCGAAACCGGCGCGCTGCAAAAACTGCAGAACCTGAAGGCAGATGGCTTTACCCGCGAAAGCTGGATGCATATCAGCATCGAGCGGCAGGCCAGCGAAGGTCTTGATGCGATCAAGACCATGCTGCTCAAGGTGTTGTCGGATGTACGCATCGCGGTAACTGACTGGCGCGATATGCGCACCTCAGTACGCGCTGCGGTATCCGCCATCCCAAGCGAGCTGCCCAGCGGCATCAAGCCCGAAGCCGTGCTGGAATCGCAGAAGTTCCTTGAATGGCTGGATAACGACCACTTTGTATTCCTTGGCTATCGTGACTATCACCTCAGCCGTGATGGCACGCTGCTGGAGTCAGACCCTGCGGTTGCCCGCGGCCTGTTGCGCGATAGCGATCTTGTGGTGCTGCGCGGTTTGCGCCGTTTTGATGAACTGCCCGAGCAGGTGCAGAGCTTCCTCAAAACTCCTGATATCATTTTTGTGAACAAGGCTCAGGCCCGCTCGAGTGTACATCGCGCTGTGCCGTACGATATTGTGGGTGTGAAGCGCTTTGGCCCGGATGGCCGCTTTGCCGGTATGCGCATTTTCCTCGGCCTGCATACCTCAACCGCTTATAGCCGTAATTCACAGGATATTCCGTGGCTACGCCTTAAAGTGGGTCAGGTGATTGAGCGCTCGGGCCTCGACCCCAGCGGCCATAGCGGCAAGGCTTTGGTGCATATTCTCAATACCTACCCGCGCGATGACCTTTTCCAGATGGATGTGGAACAGCTGTTTGATATCACCCGCGGCATCCTGCTGTTGGCTGAGCGTTTGCGCACTGCCCTGTTTGTCTGGCGCGATCCATTCAACCGCTTTGTTTCATGCCTGGTCTATACGCCGCGCGAAACCTTTGATACTACGCTGCGCCGCCGCTTCATTCACCTGCTCGAGCAGGGCTGGCATGGCAAGGCCAGCGGCTTCTCGACCGGCTTTACCGACAGTCCGCTGGTGCGCCTGCAGGTAACCATTGATCTTGAGAGCCATAGCGCTACGCCCGATCTTGCCGCGCTTGAGCGCAAGCTGATTGACGCTGCGCGTGGCTGGGAAGACCGCTTTATCGACAGCACCATGGCTCTGTATGGCTACGAGCGCGGCACCGAGCTGCGCACACGCTATCAGCAGGCCTTCCCGCATATCTACCGCTCAAGCGTTACGCCTGAGCGTGCTGCCAGCGATCTGGCTTTGCTCGAGAACGTACAGGGTGCCCGCCCGATTGCACTTACGCTGCACAGCGTCGATGGCAAGCCCAACGCCCTGCAGCTGCGCCTGTTCCACCGCGATACGCCCCTGGCGCTTTCAGATGTACTGCCGCGCCTTGAGAACATGGGCCTGCGCGTGATTTCCGAAGTGCCTTATGCCATTACACCCAAAACCGGCGCCCCCTGCTGGATCAGCGAGTTGCTGGCTGAATCGCGTGATGGTGCCCCTATTGAGTTTGATAAGGTAGGTGCTGCCTTTACCGAAAGCTTCTACCGCCTGTGGGATGGCGAGCTGGAAGACGACCGCTTCAACCAGCTCACCCTGCGCCTGGGCCTCAATTGGCGCGAAGTGAGCATGCTGCGTGCTTATGCCAAGTATTTGCAGCAGGCACGCTTCCACTCTACCCCCTCGTTCATTCGCGACACATTGGCCCTGCACCCTGCAACGGTCATGAATTTCGTGCAGCTGTTCCATGCCAAGTTCGATCCAAGCAAACAGAACCCCGAGCTGGCAGCCCAGCTGATCGAGACCATCCGCAAGGACCTCGAGAAGGTAACCAGCCTCGCGGAAGACGAAGTACTGCGCCGTTACCTTAACCTGTTTGAGTGCACCTTGCGCACCAACTATTACCAGAGCACTGCCGAGGGTACGCCCAAGGCCTATATTTCGTTCAAGCTCGATAGCCAGCAGCTGCTGGGTCTGCCCAAACCGCGCCCGCTGGTCGAGATCTGGGTTTACAGCACCCGGGTTGAAGGCGTGCATTTGCGGGGTGGCCGTGTAGCCCGCGGTGGTATCCGCTGGTCCGACCGCCGCGATGACTTCCGTACCGAAGTGCTAGGCCTCATGAAGGCACAGCAGGTAAAGAACGCGGTGATTGTGCCGGTCGGATCGAAGGGCGGCTTCTATTGCAAGCAGGTACCGACCGACCGTGCGGCAGAAGCAAAAGAAGTTATTGCCTGCTATCAGATGTTCATCAGAGGACTGCTCGATATTACCGATAACCGCGTGGGCGACAGCATTATGCCGCCGCGCGATGTGGTCCGTCACGATATGGATGATCCGTACCTGGTAGTAGCGGCTGATAAAGGCACCGCCAAATTCTCGGACATCGCCAATGCACTCTCGCTTGAATACGGCTTCTGGCTGGGCGATGGTTTTGCTTCAGGCGGCAGTGCCGGTTATGACCACAAGCACATGGGCATCACCGCGCGCGGCGCATGGGAGGCGGTCAAGCGCCACTTCCGCGAACTGGGCAAGGATATCCAGAAGCAGGAGTTTACCTGCATCGGCGTTGGTGACATGGCTGGCGATGTATTTGGTAACGGCATGCTGCGCAGCGAGCATACGCTGCTGGTGGCTGCGTTTAACCACAAGCATATCTTCATCGACCCCAACCCTGATGCAGCGGTGAGCTATGCCGAACGCGCTCGCCTGTTTGCGCTGCCAACCAGCCAGTGGAGCGATTACGATACAAGCAAGATCAGCAAGGGTGGCGGCGTTTACGAGCGCGCGGCCAAGTCGATTACACTCTCGAACGAGGCCCGCGCCCGCTTTGGTATTGCTGATGAGAAGGTGGCTCCGACTGACCTTATCAAGGCGCTGCTCAAGAGCAAAACTGAGCTGCTGTACTTGGGTGGTATCGGCACCTACCTTAAAGCCAGCACCGAAACACACGAAGATGTGAATGACCGCGCGAATGATGCCTTGCGTATTGATGCCGCCGAGCTGGGCGCTGCCGTGGTGGGCGAAGGTGCCAACCTTGGTGTCACTGCCCGTGCGCGTATTGAAGCGGCCAAGGCTGGGGTGCGTATCAACTCCGACGCTATTGATAACTCGGCCGGTGTAGACACCTCCGACCACGAGGTGAACATCAAGATCGCGCTGCAGCCCGAAATGGCGCAGATGACGCTGACCAAAGCCGCACGCGATGAACTCCTGGCCAGCATGACCGATGAGGTTGGCGATCTGGTATTACGTGATAATTACCTGCAAACCCAGCTCATTACACTTGAGCTGCGCCAGGCGCCGCAACTGCTGGATGCCCATGCCCGCCTCATCGACACGCTCGAAAAGGCTGGCAGGCTCGACCGCAAGGTTGAGTATCTGCCGACACAGGACCAGATCTCGCAGCGCGCGATTGCGGGCGAAGGCATGACCCGCCCCGAGCTGGCCCTGCTCTTGGCTTATGCCAAGATGGCGCTGTGCGATGCGCTGGTTAAGTCTGACCTGCCAGATGATGCGGCTGTGCAGAACGACCTCATCACCTACTTCCCCACCGCGATGCAGAGCAAGTTTGCTACGGCCCTTAAGGCCCACCGCCTGAAGCGCGAGATTATTGCGACCGTGCTGGCGAATGAGGTGGTAAACCGCCTTGGTATTACCTTTGTGCAGAATCTGGCCGAGCGTGCCGGTTGCGGCCCTGCCGATGTTGTGCGCGCATGGCTGGTGGTACGTCAGGCCATCGACCTGCAGGGCTACTGGAAGCAGGTTGAAGCACTCGATAACCGTGTGCCGGCCGATACACAGCTTGAGCTGATGGAGGCGAGCATCGCTTTTGCGGGCCGCGCTGTGGGGGCTGTGCTGGCCAATAACAGCCAGCCGCTCGATATCGCTACCACCTCGGCTGCACTGGCGGATCAGCTCAAGAGCATGAGCCTGAACCTCAACAAGCTGCTGCCGGAAGATGGCAACAAGCAGCTGGCGCAGACAGCCCTTAAGTGGACCTCGGCGGGCGTGACCAATACCATCGCCCATCAGGCGGCGCAGTTCACGCCGCTGGCTTCAGGCCCTGATATCCTGAAAATTGCCAGCACCGCCAAGGTAAGCGCGGATACGGCAGCGCAGGTTTATTATGCTGTGGGCAACCGCTTCAAGCTCGATGCCTTGCGCCAGAGTGCCGAAACCGCCAAAGCCAAAAACTACTGGCAACGGCAGATGGCGCTTTCGCTGATCGATACGCTGTTTAACGACCAGCAACAGATTGCCGCACATATTCTAGCTAAAAAGCAATCGCTGGATGAGTTTGTTGCGAGCAAGGCCGAAGCGGTTACCCGCATCGACCAGCTGATGGGCGAAGTACAAAATGCCCGCAGTTTCGACCTCGCGATGCTGGGTATGGTAAGCCGCGCCCTGCGCTCGCTCGCCTAGGTTAGTTAGTAAGCACCGCCCATGCCCGGACTATGCGGGCGTGGGCGTTGTGCATCTGGCGTTGCTGTATCAGGCATATCGATAGCCGGCGGTAGCTTGAGCGCGGCCATATTCACACCCGGACTTCTGATATCCATACCCACGGCATCAGCCATCTGCTGATAGAGGACATGCGTGATATCGCTTGGGTTGGCGCTCAAGCCATTAAACACCTGCGCCGGCCCTGCAGCGGGCTGAACAGGTGCAACAATTGCTGGACCATCCAGATTCTGCGCGACCTGCGGGTTTTGCTGTTCGTAATGCTTTTTAGCCAGCAGGTCAGCAGTACGACGGTCGAGATCGCCAGTTGGCAGAATGTCATTGGCAATCTGGAAGGCGCGTACCGAGCTGGCGGTAAAGCTGCCGTAGATATCATCCACACCATCTTTCTTGGGGCCGAAGGTACCTAGCTGTTTGCCAAAGCCAAGGTCCCTGAGCATCTCCTGCATTTTAGCGGCTTCGCCGGGCGGTGTTTTGCTGTCGCGCTTCATTTCGGGAAAGCGATGATACTCAGGCTCGGTAGCTACAGGCTCGGCAATAACAGGCTGGGCAGGCTCAGGCGCTGGTGCCTCCAGGCTAAAGGGCTGTGTCGGCTTGCCGTGTATAAGAGGGGTTTTGCCCGTTTCCATATGCAGCGTATCGCCGCCTACGAGCTTGAGGATGCCTGCGCCCTCTTTGCTGGCATCCGGTACATAGCTATCAACCTCGACTGCGGCGAACCTGCCCTGCTTGCGGTCGAGCTTATAAAGCGCAAAGTCCCCCTCGGGTGTGGCGCCCATCAGATATACGTCTTCATCGTTCTGCAGGCCCTGACCATCGCGCAGGGCGGCGGGCAGATGTTTTAAAAAATCAGGTACGGCGGGTTTTGGCACTGCCAGCTCCAAAGCTGAGTATGCCTTAAGCATGCCAGAGCCAGATTGATATATCGTGAGCAGCCCAATAACCCATTTATTACAAAAGGTTACTAATTGGTGCGCGGGCTCGAGAGGGCATGTTCAACCGTGGTGATGAGCGCCTTGAGCGAGAAGGGCTTGGCCAGCACGGTGTGAATGAGTGTCTCAAGGTTATGGGCGCGCTGCCGCTCGGTGGCATAACCGGTCATCATGAGAATGCGCAGCTCGGGATATTCCTTCGCCGCCTTGAGCGAGAGAGCAATGCCATCAAGCCCCGGCATCACGATATCAGTTACCATCAAATGGAAAGCGGTTTTCTCGAGCTTCTCAAGCGCCTGCTGGCCGTCTTCAACCGCGGTTACATCGTAGCCAACACTCAGCAACCCGCGCTTGACGAAGTCGCGCACGCCCGGCTCATCCTCAACTACGAGAATGCGGGTATCCTGCGGCTCATTCACCACTGCGGTCATAGGCACCCTCGCGACGTGGAAGAACTGTAATTTCAGCCTGCACGGTATCAACCGAGGCTGTTTCAAGCATGTACGTCAGGGTAAAACCCGATGACTGGGCCAGTTTGCGGTTGCTGTAATCAGCCACACCTTCGGCGGCAACAGTATCATCAGCACGCACCAGACGCACACGCAGACGCGGGCCTTTCACCTCTTCGCTGGTCGCGTTCATGATTTGGGCACTAATGTTCCAGCGTACGCGGCCTTTGATAACGCCATCGGACTTCAGCTCAACATTACGGATCTCGTAGGTCTGCGCGTAAGACGATACATTGCTGAACGTGCCGCCCTGCCACATCTTGCTGGTGCCCAGCGCTGCACCCACCACCAGCACAAGTATGATGCCCACCAGCTTCCACGGTGTAGACTCACCGGGATGACGGTTAACCGTGGGTTGCTCGGCCCGGCCGGCGTAAAGAATACGCGGCGCGGTCTTGCTGCTGGTCAGCTGCGTGCTGTTAGTGCGCCGGGGCGGGTTGCGTGGCTTCATGTGAAGTCTCCGGTGCGGTGTGTGGCGGGGGAACTGGTTCGGATACTGGATTTTCGGCTGCTGCCGGAGGTGCTGGCGCAACAGGGGTAACGGGCGCAGGAGCTGGTGCCGGAGGTGCAGCGGGTGCGCGTGGCGCAGGCGGCGGGGTGACAACATCATGCACAGCGCCGGGCTTAAGCGAGGCAGCTTCAAGCGCGGTCAGAAAGGTGATTTTCACCTCACCGCCACGGCTGGCATCAACGCCTTTAAGCTCGCCACTAAATGCCGTTACGCCACCAACCGCCAGCAGGGTGGTATCGGGCACGAGGACCACCATGGGGCCAATATCCCCGCGCTCGGCACGCCAGTAGAGTTTGATGTTCGGCACCTCGCGCTCACGGCGCGACTGGTTGATGATACGGCCATGGATATTGAATACGGTCAGGCCGTTAATCTCGCTCTTCTCGAGCTTGAGCCCCTCAAACGCGAACCATTGTTCCGGGGTTTCAATCGGCAGGCCGATGTCTTCATAAAAATCGGTCAGCATGAGCGAGCGCTGGCCCAGCGGTTCGCGCAACAGGATAAGCAGGCATACAAATGTCACGACACCAAATACCAGCCATGCCGCCTTGGTGCCCATACGCTTGAGCAGGCTAACCTGTGGCGGTTTGGGCGCTGCAGCCTTGCTGGCCGCACGAGGGGTGGGTGTAACCATGGGCTGCACCGGCGATTGATAGGCCTGTGGCTGCGGGTTAGCAGCTTCAGCAGACTGGAGTGTGGGGGCAGCCGGTTGTGGCGGCACCTCAAATTTAGAATCAAACTCTGGCGCCAGCGCAGCAATGGCATCCGCCGGAGGGGCGGTTTCGTTCCACTCGAAGCGGCAGCTTGAGCAGCGCACCATGCGACCATTGCCCGCAACAGCCGCAGCCGGAACGTTATAGGTCGCAAAACAGCGAGGGCAGGTCACAATCATGGCAACTACTCTAACATAATCATGGCGCTAGGCCGATGGCAGGCTGCCAGAGGCCAGACTCTCAGAGCGCAGCTGTGCCCTGAATGACACGAATCTAAAGGCTCAAGGCCAATCCGGCAAGTTTTCCATTTGCCAGCCCTGTGGTACAACCCTGCCTGTCTGCAGCCAGAGGGTTTTTTTATGCGCATTCTTACCCGCATTTTCGCGTTTATCGGTTTTATGGTGGTTCTGAGCATCAGCCTCAGTGTTGCTGCTGGCGTATGGTACGCCAATAAAGAGCCGAAACTGCCCACAAACGTGGTTCTCGAGTTCGACTTCAGCCGCAATATCAGCGAAGTTGGTAATGCCGACCCCTTAAGTGAAATTCTGGGCAGTAAAGCGGTTGATCTGCGCACCGTCATTCTGGCGCTCGACCGCGCCCGCCGCGATGACCGCGTAAAAGGCCTGGTAGCTAATGTGGGCGATACCAGCCTCACCCCCGCGCAGATTGAGGAAGTGCGTACCGCCCTCAAGCGCTTTACCGATAGCGGCAAGTTTGCCTATGCCTATGCCCCCAGCTTTGGCGAGCTGGGCCCCGGCAACCGCACCTATTGGCTGGCCTCTGCCTTTACCAACATCCGTTTGCAGCCGCTGGGCCTCGTGGGCCTGACCGGTGCTGCCATGAGCCAACCCTTTGCCCGCACTGCGCTTGATACCATTGGCGTTGTACCGGATGTGCACCAGCGCCATGAGTATAAGGGTGCCGCCGCCAATATGGTGGATGCGGCCCTGCCCGAGCCGTTGCGCCAGAACTACCAGACCCTGCTGGACGACCTGCACAACAATATGCTGCGCGACATTGCCGCCAGCCGGAATATCAAGGACACCGAGCTGCGGGCGCTGATTGATAAGGCCCCGCTGCTGGGCCAGACCGCACTTGAGGGCAAGCTGATTGATGCGATTGGCTATGAAGATGAAATGCGCAAGGACGCACTGACGGCGGCTGGCAAGGGGGCCGAGTTCTACGACCTTATCTCGTTCCTGCAGCATAGCCCGCCGCGTGCGCTGGCGGATGCGCGCAGCATTGCCCTTATCTATGCCAGCGGCCCGATTGTAGGCAGCAATAACGACCGCGGCCCGATGGGTGAGCGCGCAGTTGCCGGTGCCAAGGAACTGCAGCAAGCGCTTGCAGATGCGGTTAAAGCTCCCGGCATTGATGTGATTGTGGTGCGTATGGACAGCCCGGGCGGCTCGGTCACCGCGTCTGAAACCGTATATCACGCCATCAAGCAGGCGCGGGCTGCAGGTAAATACGTCATCATCTCAATGGGCAGTACAGCAGCCTCTGGTGGTTACTGGATTTCGAGTGCGGCGGATTACATTCTGGCGCAACCCAGCACCCTCACGGGATCCATCGGTGTAGTGGCGGGCAAGCTTGTGATCGGCCCGATAAGCGAGCGTCTGGGGATCAACTGGTCGACGCTTACGACCGGCGCTAATAGCGGCATGTGGGCCCCCAATCAGGCCTTTAGCGGCGATGCGCTGGTAAGGGTGGAGGCCTCACTCGATGAAATCTATAACGGCTTTACCCAGCGCGTGGCTGAGGGCCGCAAGCTGACCGCTGAGCAGGTAGATGCTTTGGCGCGTGGCCGCGTATGGAGCGGTAGCCATGCCAAGGAGCTTGGCTTGGTGGATGAACTGGGCGGTTTGCGTGAAGCCTTTAATGCTGCCCTTAAGCATATGGGTGTGGATGAGAACGCAGCGATCCGCCTTGCGGTCTTCCCCAAGCCGGAAACGCCAAGCGAGCGCGTGCTCAAGTTGTTGCAGCAGTTTGCAGCCACCCCGAGCCTGAACCCGCTGAGCTGGAGCGACATGGGCCCTGCCCTTGCTGCCCTGCTGCATCTGCCGGGTACACAGGCCAACGGCGCGCTGTATTACAGCGGCCCGGCCGGGGTTGAATAAGCGTCACTAGGCCGGCTTTTTCTCGGCGGTTTTTTTGGGGGCGCGCGTGCGCAGCGGAGCGGTACGCTTGGCGCTTGCCAGCGTACCGTGCGTGAGTGCGCTGAAGGTCACGCCGAGGCGGCTCTCAAGCCCCTGCAATTCTTCCTCTACCAGCGCATGCATATCCGCCTGTGCACCGAACTGGCTGCGCAGGTCCTGCTCGATGACCGTACGCTTGGTTTTAAAGAAGGCGGTATGCGTGTGACGGTCATCGCCGCACAGGCGCGACCATAACCGGCGCAGGGCAATATCCTCGCCCGAATGTGCCAAGGTGGCAGAATAAGCCAGCGCCAGCACACGCGGGTCTGCATCCTTGTTATGCGGCGCTACCGGCAACAGGCCTTCGGCATAGCTGGCGGTAATCAGGCGGTGGTTATCCTGCTGGCGTTCGGCAGCGGCCATGGCCAGCGACAGGTTGCTGCATACGGCCTTGAAGTAAGGGGCGGTATCAACCCCCTCAGCCTGCAGATAGGCCGCCATACCGGAGAGGTTATCGACCAGCTTTTCGGTCTGGGTACGAATGAGGGCCGGAAACACCTGCATGCCATGCACCACATGCTGCACGGTAAGACCCTGCGCTCCGAAATGCCGCTGCAGGGCCTCGGCCCGCTCGATCACCGACGATGGGTCACGCGCGAACAGTTTGGGGTTTTTGGCAAACAGCGTGAGGCTGTCGTCCTTGGACACACCATGCTTGGCAAGGCGGCGGATGAGAATTTGCATACGCTCGTCAAGATCATCCGGAGTGCGTAAAACCAGCTGCGGGTGCTGGGTAATGGCGCTGGCCCAGGCCGCTTTGGTGAAGCCAAATCGCTGCAGCTTTTTAGAGAGATGGTTGGCCGAGGCGGCAATCTCTGCGGCGCCCACAGTAAAGACGCGCGGATAAGGTGCCTGCGGGTTAAACACCGTTTTAAGATAAGATGCGCGCTTGAAGCCATGGCGGCCAAAGCACGCTTCCATTCCCTTCAAATGGGCGTCGATCTCGGCGCGGCCGACATGAAACATCCTGGGGTATCGCAGACGCGAGATAACCGCACCTACTGTGTTCAGGCCATTGGCCTTGTAGAAATCGATTGTCTCATCGAGCTTGCGAAGCAGTACCGTATGCGGGGTATCGCGCAGCTCCTTATCCATCAGCGCCAGCTTGAGGAAGCTGGCAGGATTCATATTCGCCAGATTACTGACCGGATATTTTGCAAGCACCTTGGCAGTGACGCGGCAGCCAGCTGTATCATCCTTGAAGTCGCGCCAGGTTGATGGAGCAAAGCCCTTCTCAACCAGTTCGCCCAGCTCAGGATACTTAAAGCCCATGGGGCCCAGCACATCGACAACTTTGTCATAAGCACCGATCACCCTGACCGGACTTTGCCTGATCAGCTCATTCATCAGCACCGGGTTGGCGGTTAGCGCTTGCTGATAGCGCGCACGCGAAAAGCCACGCAGCCGGTGGCTACGCATATACTCGGTCACCAGATCAAGGTGTTCATCCAGCAGGTTCTGCTGTGCGCTCTGTGAAAGCATGCCCGTTTTCCTGTTCTTGCTATTTATAAGGCATAGCTAAAACAGCCGCGCGAGCGCAACCAAAACCCTTATTTATTAAGGTTAACAGCCTTAACTACGCTGCGCACAGATAAGGAATTCGCGGTTTCCCTCGGGCCCTGTGATGGGGCTATCGGTTATGCCAAGCACCTTGAAGCCGGGCATGAAGCTGAACCAGCTGCGGATGCGATCGCAGACTTCGCGGTGCAAGTCAGGATCGCTCACCACACCATTCTTGCCCACGCGGCCCTTGCCCACTTCAAACTGCGGCTTGATGAGGGCGATGACCGTAGCCTGGGGTTTAAGCAAACTCAGTGGCCCGGGCAGTACCACCTCAAGCCCGATAAAGCTGGCATCACATACCACCATATCAATAGGCTCTTCAATGAAGCTGGGGTTGAGCATGCGCGCATTGACATGCTCCATGTTCACCACGCGTGCATCATTGCGCAGACGCTGCACCAGCTGGTTGGAGCCCACATCCACCGCATAGACCTTGGCTGCACCGTTAGTTAGCAGCACATCGGTAAAGCCGCCGGTAGAGGCGCCTACATCGACACAGACCATGCCGGTGGGATTGATCTTGAAGTACTCAAGCGCCTTGGCCAGCTTCAGGCCGCCACGGGACGCCCATGGGTGGTCAGCCCCCTCAACCCGCAGCACCACGCTTGTCTCGAAGCTTTCACTCGGCTTCTCGACCTTGGTATCGCCCGCAAACACGAGGCCCGATTTGATGAGGTTTTGCGCACGCGAGCGGCTATCCGCCAGCCCCTGCTCGACCAGCAGCAAATCAGCGCGTTGTTTCTCGCTCATACTTAGTTACGGCGCTCAACCACGAACTGGGCCACGTCCTTGAGCAGCTGTGCGCGGTTCTCGAAAACATCGAGATGGCGCTTGGCCTGATCGGACAGCAGCTGGGCCTGCGCGCGGGTACGGTCGGCGCCCAGAATGGTCACAAAGGTCGCCTTGCCGGCTACTTCGTCCTTACCGGTCGGCTTGCCCAGTTCTTCAGGGGTTGATTCAACATCCAGAAGATCGTCGATCATCTGGAAAGCGAGGCCAAGGTCATGCGCATACTTGCGCAGGCTGTCGCGCTGGCCCTGTGTGGCCTTACCGAGAATGGCACCGGCTTCGCACGCGAAGGCGATGATTTCGCCAGTCTTCATGCGCTGCAGGCGGGTAGTTTGGCCGATATCGAAGCTGCCCTTTTCGGCCAGCAGGTCAAGCATCTGGCCGCCAACCATGCCATTAGCGCCCGAAGCGCGGGCAAGACCGAGCACGAGGTTGCAACGTACTTGCGGGTCTTCATGCGTAGCGTTATTGGCCATGATCTCGAAAGCATAGGTGAGCAGCGCATCGCCAGCCAGAATGGCGGTCGCTTCATCGAACTGCTTGTGTACAGTGGGCTTGCCGCGGCGCAGGTCGCTGTTGTCCATGGCGGGTAGATCGTCATGAATGAGCGAATAGCAGTGCACCAGCTCGATCGCCACCGCAGCACGGCGCGAACGGGCAGGATCAACACCAAACATATTGGCGGCGCTCATGCACAGGAACGGACGCAGGCGCTTGCCGCCCGAAAGGGCTGAATAGCGCATGGCCTCATAGACGCGGTCTTCAGGATTGCCCGTGAGCGGCAGGAAACCATCGATCTCGTTCTGGATCGCTTCAACGGTTTCGGCCAAAGCTTCTTTAAGCTGCGGGTGCAAACTGGGCATTCAAATTTTCTCCTTAAAGATCAGCCGGCTGGGTGCTCAGGCTGCCATCACTGTTCTGGGCGATTTTTTCGATTTTTGCTTCGGCTTCCTTGAGCTTGGCATCGCAATGGCGACGCAGCTGGCTGCCGGTTTCGTATGCAGCAATCGCATCATCCAGTTTGCCCTGCCCGCTTTCGAGCTGACGCACGATGATTTCGAGCTGGCTCAAGGCCTCCTCGAAACCGAGTTTGGCGATTTCCGGCGATACGGAAGATGAAGCGGGGGCTTTACTCATTGCGCCGCGATATTAATGGTTTACGCCCTGCCCTGCAAGGCTGCAACATGCGCAGCTGCCGAATCTGCCAATGCCGCAAGGTTATAGCCACCCTCGAGGCTGGAAACGACGCGGTTTTTGCTGATTTTGAGTATTTCACGTGTAATCCACCCGAAATCTGCTGTTTCGAGGCCCAAACTGCCTAATGGATCTGCCACATGCGCATCAAAGCCTGCTGAGATAAATACAAGGTCGGGCGCAAAACTGGCCACGCGCGGGAGAATAACCTCGCCCCAAGCTGCCCTGAATGGAGCTGAGCCGCCACCCGCTTGTAACGGAATGTTCAGTACATTGCCCGTGGCCCCACGCTCATGGGCAGCGCCACTACCGGGGTAAAGCGGCCATTGATGAGTAGAGGCAAAGAAGAAATTGGCATCGTCCCACGCTTCAGCCTGGGTACCATTGCCGTGATGCACATCAAAATCGAGCACCGCAACACGCTGTGCCCCAAGGCTTTGCGCATGCCTTGCGCCGATAGCGATGTTGTTCAACAGGCAAAAGCCCATGCTCTGCGCCGGCTCGGCATGGTGGCCGGGCGGGCGCACTGCGCAAAAGGCGTTATCAACCTCGTTCGCCATGACTGCTTCTACTGCTGCGCATACCGCACCTGCCGCACGCAGGGCAGCGGCTTTACTCCCCACATTGGTTTGCGTATCGCCATCAATCACACAGTCATCATCCTGCAGCACAACATCAAGCAGGCTTTGGGTATGTACACGCAGGATTTGTTCAGGCACAGCCTCGGGCGCTTCCTGCCAGATCAGCGCGCTGAATTCATCTTTCTTGAGGGCGCGCAGCACCGCTCGCAAACGGTCCGGGCTTTCCGGATGGCCATAGACAGGGTCGTGCCCCAAACAGGCAGTATGCGTAAAAACGGCAGTTTTCATGAGCTTAATCTAGCACATCTCATCTGTAACAGAAGTGTAACCCCGCTTAACGAAGCCTTTGGCTAGTGTCGGCACAAGGAGATGAACATGAATACCACCCAGATGCTTGCTACCGCCGCTTTTGCCGCCATGACAGCCCTTACCCCGTTTGCAGGCCATGCACAGCCAACCGCCCCTGCTGCTGCCCGCGCATTTCCGAAAATCTATCCTGACGTTGCACGCAACAGCTACTTCACACATATCGGTGAAATTTCAGCCGGCATCGACCGCTCGGTCAAGCAACTGGTAGATTGTACGACAGGTACTGTTTCAACCATATCTTATGCAATTCACAGCGTGAGTGCGGGCACAAGTACGAGCACCATCAGTGCAGCGCAGCTAACGCCAAAGGCTGCCGAAATGGTTCGCGCGAATTGCAACAGTAACGGCCTGCGCGCAGGCTTCTAGCTACTGATCAATACCGGCGAGATGGTATTTGAGGTGCGAGACGAGTGAGAGCACCCACTGCAGGCGTAGCTGCAGGTTCACGGCACTTTCGCGACCCGTAAGATTACCGCGATCGCGAATTTCCTGCAGACAGCTTTTAATATGCTCGGCGGCAGATTCGCTGCCAGCATCCTGAAACAGGTGCGGTGCTACCTGCATGAAAGCTTCACCGATAATCACATCGGCCTTACAGGCAAGCTCATACATTTCGCGCAGACGAAAACGCAGCTGCTCGGTGGCTTCATCGTCGTTAAAGCTGCAGCTGTCTTCAATCAGATCGAGTGCATGGAACGCACGCGCCATAAGAAGGCGGCCGGTAATCCAGTTACGGCCTTCATAGACCTCGGCGGGTCCGTCATAGGTGTCAAATAGTTGCGCCATCGCCATGATGCGCTACTCCCTCTTCTAAACGACTGCCACCCTAAGACTTTTCTTGTTTTTATTGAACTGAATTTATAGATGCGCTGTAGGTCTTGAGCATATCGAGATACTGCATCTGATCGCGATAAATCCATGTCTCATCACGGGTTACCACAAGTTTGTCACGCAGCGACTCAAGTGTGAGCTGTTTTTCGGCCTCGGTTAAAACCGTAGGGCCACTTGTGGTTGTAGCCACATCGGCAATCGGACCGGCGCTCGCAGGGGCAGCCGGAGCAGCCAGGCTACCGCGAGGGGGCGGCATTCCGGCCTGTTCACCTGGAACGGGTACAGGCGCTGCACTCATGGGGTCGGGCATCGGTACAGGCACAGGCGCGTTACCGGGCATGGTATCAGGCACCGCAACTGGCAACGGAATGGGCGGCGGCATATTCATGCCCTGCTCGGGTGGGGCCGCCGAGACAGGTAACGCCGAAACAGCGAGAATTCCCGCCGCAATAACCCCGAGGGTTATCAGGGCCGGAAGGCTGAACGATGGTCGAATCATGGCTGACATGGGCACCTCATTCCATTAGTGTTACCCGAAATCATTTCATTAAGGTTACTGAAGTCTTGCATCTGTTATTGCAACAGTTAAGCTGAGCCAAAGTATTCTAAACACCCAAGGATTTCATGAACTTGCAGAGAGTGTGGCAGATTAACCCCAACACTGTGCCCAAACCGCGCAGCTGCATTCTGGCGGAGACTCCATGAAAACCGAGAACAGCAGGCTTGGCAGATGCAGCTCGTGCCGCTACTGGAAGTCAGCTGCTGACCTGCTGGCGGAGCGTACAGGCCCTAACGCCAGCGAGACTGAAATTGAAAAAGCCCGCCTCGCCATTCGCACCGAGCTGACGCAGGATCTGCTCAATGCCGATCAGGCGGATTACCGCGGCTGGTGTCAGGCGGCTGAACTGGGCACCACCGGCCCGTGCGAAATCCTGAGCATCAACATGCTGACCAATGATGCCGCGCGCATGATTACCGCGCATGACTTTGGCTGCCTGAATTATAACGCCCGCCCGCGCCGTGCGATGAACGCCCCGCCCGCCAATTTTGTAAAAAATCCGCGCTTAGGCCGCTGCGATGATTGCCGCTACTGGTCGAGCGCCGATAACGAGGCGAACGCGCTATTTGCCATGGCCCGCTATACCGACCCCAATGCGCGGATTGAAGATGCACAGCGCGAAGCCGCACAGCGCCTGTCGCCCCCACCGCTCAACCCCAATAACGGCACCACCCGCGGCTGGTGCAAGATCGCGTCCGACTACAGCAATGCCAACGCCAAGAATCTGGCGGTTGACCCTGCCAGCGGCGCGATTGGCGCTGTGATTACCAACAACAAGTTTGCCTGCGTGCGCCATCAGGACACGATTGACCCGCGCATGACCACCTCGCCAGACTGGCGCTGGCTAGTAGACCGCAACCGCATGCATAACCTCGGTGCGTCGGCCCCGCTCAACGAGCTGCTGTGGTCATATCTCGACCCCGCCACCATGCTGGATGAAACCCACCCGCTCTCGCCCCTGCATGCCGAGCATCCGCTGAACATGCGCAACCCGCGCAGCCTTTATTATAATGCTAACCCTGCGTTTGCAGCGTATGTGCTCAACCCCTCGGCGGTGAATACGCTGATCGACCCCAATGCCTATGACTGGGACAATACCGGCGTGAAGTCGACCGGTATTGAAGATGCCAACCGCCCGCGCCATACCATGGCCTTCACCGGCACCGCTGTGGGCGACCCTGAAGTGGCGCAAAAGCAGCTGATGGCGCAGGCCCGTTTAGCGCAGGATTTTGCCAGCCGTACGCTCAGGCGCAGCAAGGGCGATTTGAGCCTCACGCAATCAAGCGCTGTCTCACTCTCCAAAAAAGGCGATCCCAAAGAAGACTTCGACCGCCGCAAAAAGAAGGCCAGCAACTTCGTGCGCAAGCCGCAGCAGGGTAAAATTCTGGACCGGCGAAAAGACTAAACAGGCTCAAAGAAAAACGCCGGAATTTCTTCCGGCGTTTTTTTGTAACTGCATACCGTTGTTACGGTGTGGGAACAGTGCTTTCAACTGCAGGAGCAGCTTCGGGCACGGCCTCTACAACCGGGGCCTCAGGTGCCGGAGCGGTTGTGGTCGTGGTTGTCGTGATCACCGTTGTGGTAGCCGGCGCTACTGCGGGCGCTGTTGTGACAGCAGCAGCTGGTGCGACAGGGGCCATGGAGATATCGAGGGCGAAGTCCTTATTGGTGCCTACATCTATCTGGCGGAAGCCAGTGAGGGTGAACTTGCGCTCTTCGCAGGTGCCAGCGCCGCTGATGCGGAACTGCGGGTCCTGATTGGTGCAGAAGTTGAAGGTACCGGCCCACTCAACATTAAGAGCGGTCGACTTTACATAGTGGTAGTAGTACTGGCGGGTCAGGTCGCCCTCAATCACAGTAGCGCATTTATCCGGATCAACCGTCCACCAACCCTGCGAAATGATGTCGGCATCTGTTTCGAATGCAATGGCCACGCTGAACGGCGATGGCGTGCGGTTACAAATCTCGAGTTTGGCAAAGGCAGGGGTTGCCAGTGAAATCAAGACGGGCAGAGCGAGAGCAAGAAACCGAAAGCGCATGTAAGGAACTCCTTAGGTTAACACCTGAAGCTTAATCGCAGCCACGAGGGTGCGCAATAGCCGCTCCGTCGCAGGAGCACGCTATAACGCACCAACGAGCTATTTGGGTGACACCATCATAATCATTTGTTTACCTTCGAGGCGCGGCAGGCTCTCGATCTTGGCCAGTTCAAGCACATCCTGCTGCACGCGCTGCAGCAACTGGTAGCCAATGTCCTGATGAGCCATTTCGCGACCGCGGAAGCGCAGGGTGAACTTCACCTTGTCGCCATCGGTCAGGAACTCGCGGGCCTGTCTCAGCTTGATCTGGTAATCATGATCGCCAATGGTGGGGCGCAGCTTGATTTCCTTGATATCAACGACCTTCTGCTTCTTGCGGGCTTCGTTTTCCTTCTTCTGCAGCTCGTACTTGTACTTGCCAGCATCGAGGATTTTGCACACAGGCGGGTCGGCATTCGGAGAAACTTCAACCAGATCGAGATCGGCCTCATCAGCCATACGCAGGGCCTCAAACAGGCCGACTACGCCAACCATCTCACCATCTGCGCCAACCAGGCGAACGGTGCGGGCGCGGATATCGTTATTCGTACGCGGGCCGTCTTTATCAGGGGGAGCGGGGCGCGAATTATCGGGTCTTGGGGGAATGGTGGTTTCTCCAATGCAGTTATTAAGGCGGCTAATTTAGCAACATACCGCCTGATACTCAAGCGGGTAGAATCCGGCATAAACGCATTTTTATTAGGCAGACTCGAGGGTTGGCAGCGCTCGGCAGCCATACTGGACACACCAGCGCGGGCGTACTGGCCAATCGGCCAGAGCCTAGAAGATCTTGATGTTGATACCGGGGCTAACCCTGCGTCCGAACAGGCCCTGCTCAACCACCGGCCCCACATGGATGGAGACATTGCCCTGGAAACCGGCATTAGGGGCGTTGGGGTTGCGCATGTAGGGCGAGCGCTCGAGGTTTTGGGCAGGGCCACCATAATTATCTGGCATATTGGGCGGCCTCTGCGGAGCATCCCATGGCTCTGGCGTGGGGGCGGCGGCAGCCACTGCAGGCTCAGGCACTGTAACAGTGGTGATCTGGCTTTCGGGCACAGAAGGACCAGCCGAGCCGGTGGTAAGGGTACTGGCCAGCTCGGCCAGGCCGCCGATGCTGGCAGAAGCAGCCGGCGCTACGGGAGCTGCCGCATCCAGGCGGGGTTGCTGCAGCATTTTCTTCTTCTCGAGCGCGTCCTCATCCATACGCATCATCTCGAGCGTGGCGGGGTCAAGGCTGCCATCCTTCAAAAAGCCGATCGGCATGAGGCCGGCATCGCGCTGATAGTCCTGCAGCGCGGCGATGGTGAACTTGCCCGGTTTGCCGTCGATACCGGCAGGGCCGAGCGGATAGCCACGCGAGGCCAGTACTTCCTGAATGAATTCGGTGACATGCTTGTCCGGCTTTTGCGCCTTCATGCCTCTTGTTGCATCAAGCGCGTGATATTGCGCCGAGCGTAATTCGGCATGCGGGCCTTCGCTTGGCTCAAGGTGATGTTTGGGAAGCTGCGGCATCTGGCTGAGCAGATGCTCCATCACATCCGGCCTGCGGTCCTGTGCACTCAGCTCGCCGCGCAGCTCGCTCATGCTGCGCGAAGTCGCGATGTCGAGCACACCCTTGTTGGGGGTCTCGATGCCGAATTTATCCTGATAGGCCTCAATCGCCTTGGCCATACGCTGATCGAACTTACCGTTAGCCCCACCCGGGAGCAGCTTCATGGCAATAGTGGGGCCACCCACACGCAGCATGAAACGCTGTACCGCCATCACCTCTTCGGGATCATTCTCGCCCACTTGCATGCTGCGGAACTGCTGAGGCAAGAGCGGCGTGTAGTCGTCGGGTTCAGACATGCTCATCCTTTTGAAAGTCAGGATCAGCCTAGCAAAAAACCCTTAAAACTTGATAAGAGAAGGCCGCCAGCCTTGCATATCAAGGAGCTGGCGGCCATCTGCTCGTTTATGGCTAACAGGTGTTAACCAGGTTTTCTCAAAACAACCTTACCGGTTAGAAAGGCAAGCCCGAGATCTGGCTGTCCTTGGGCCAGTTCAGAGTCCAGCCGAGGTTGATCTGTGCCTTCTGCTGCGGGGCGATTGTCTGCATCCAGCGCAGCTGGCCTTTCACATTATTGAGGTTCTCTTCAAACCCAGCGGTGGTGAAGGTGCGGTTGAGTACCAGCGTGACCTGCTCGTTCTGCGAAACGGGGATGGTCTGCAGCACCACCACCTTAACCGGCTCGCGATGCAGGTTCTGGATCTCGGTGATGGTCTGGCGCAGGCGGGTGTTATCACGCGAGATCACGCCGCTTTCGCCGGTCTCATCTTTATCCACACGGTGCTTGACCACCACTTGGTCGTCGATACCAAAGCCAAGGTCGGTCTCTTCGCCCGGGCGCAGCATCGGCAGGTTAGCTGTACCAATGAAGGCACCATCGCGGAACAGGCTGGCACGGCCCGGCAGCAGCGGAGATTCACCCGCTAGCTTGGTCACGGCAATCAGGTAAGCCTGTGCATCCACCTGCGGCTTGATTTTCACCATTAGCTCGCTGGTAATATCAAGGTTGCCTACCATCACCTTCTTGGCGGTACCATCGGCCAGAATGGTGCTGTTCCCCGGAATGGCATATTCGGTTACATAACCACCCGCATTAAGAGTGGCTGCAATAAAGGTAGCTTCCTTCATGACGGGTGCCGGAGCCATGGCTTGTGAGGGCACTGCTGCATCGGCCATCATCTCCATAGCAACACCGCCAACAGCGTTACTGCTCATGTTATCAAACGCACCACCACGCGCGGCCTCACGGCGATATGCCTGCTGCGGCGCATAGATATTCACCCACATCGGGTTAAGCGGTGGCAGGGATACACCACGCGCAGGCTGCGCGGTGGAGAGGGTGAGCTTTACCCCAGCCCAATCCTCACCCGTGTTCTGGCGTACTTCGCCAAACTGCGTGAGCTTGATCTGGCCATTGCTGGTCTCGAGGCGCGCATCGTAAATCGGGGCCCAGGCCGCATTGGGTACTTGGTAGGTTACCTTGATGGTCAAGCGCGTAGCGGCATTGGTTTCAACTGGTACACTGACCTGATAGCTTGAGCGGGCGCCGGTTTGTAATTGGCTCAGCTCGGTTTGAACTGCTGCAATCTGGTTATCAATCTCACGCAGCTGCACGGTGTTGGCGGCCTGAGCGCGCAAGGTCTCGGCACTGGTGGTGGCCAAGGCGTTGGCAGCACCAGTCCACTGCTCCGGCTTCAGGTCAATCGTGGCGATGTCTTCGCGCGTGCGCATATTGGCTTGCTGGCTTAGCGTTCCCAAAAACTGCTGCTTCTGCTGCAGCGCCTGCGCATCGGCGGCGATCAGCGCGCGCTGGTCCTGCAGGGCTTGCAGTTTATCACTCAGCTCACGCTCACGCGGGGCGGCCAGCTCGGCGCTCGAGACCACGCGGCTTTCAATGGCGCCCAGTACCACATCACCAGTGCTCTGGCCTTCGCTGCGCAGGGAGTCGGTATAAATGGTCTGCGGCAGCCCCCCAAATACCACGTTGCTCGCGCCCGCAGGCAGCTCAACTGTGGCGGTGCGGGTAACGCTCGCGCGGTCGCTATACACGGTGACGGCGCTGATGCTGCTCTCGGCGGTAATATCATCCGCCATAGCCAGAGCGGGGGTGAGGCAAATGGCTGTGGCGGTCAATAATGAGGCCAAGAAAGCGCGGGGCATGAACGTCTCCTACTGGTAAGGGGCTTGCAGATAAGCTGTTAAGCTCTACCCTAGACGCCAGAACCCGACAATCTCTTGGGGACGGCCAGATGATAATAAGGAGAGAGTGATGCCAAATGCACTTCGTTACTTCGCCATAGCGGCCAATACTTTGTTTTTGCTCGGAGTTCTTGTGCTGATGGCGGATAACCGCCCGCATGGTATCGAGTATTTCTACTTCTTCCTGCTGTTTGCCTACCCCGCCCTCAACCTGTTTGCCCTGTGTATCGGGCCTGATCGCGAAGAACGGCTTCTGGCCCGCAAGGTCAATAAAGCGGAATTGCGCAAGCGCCTCAAGGAGTTGGGCGAAAACTAGAGGATTGTATTTAAGACTCAACCTCGGGCGCGAAATACATTATATAGCTGCCTCTGTTGCGGAAGGGTGGCCGCCCGCGCGTCTGACGCGCAATAAGCCACTCGGCCGAATAAAGTATTGGTACGAGTTATATATGCGGAAGGGTGGCCGAGTGGTTGAAGGCGCTCGCCTGGAAAGCGGGTAACGGTCAAAAGCCGTTCGTGAGTTCGAATCTCATCCCTTCCGCCATTACTTATTGATATTGCTTAATAATTTATACTTTTATAGCATCATACCATCATCCATACCATCAATCAGCTTTAAGCATTCCTCATGCAGCAAGTCGCCTACGCTTCTCTAAAAGCTCATGTAGTTTGGTATCGATTTTTTCTAACACTGTCTGCGGGTCTACCCACCAGTCGGTTGACCAGATACGCAGGATTTCCCAGCCAAGACCTCGCAGCACCTGTTCGCGTAGTTTATCGCGGTCGCGGGCTGTAGCGCTGCGGTGGTAGGTGGCACCATCGCACTCAACACCTGAGAGGTAGCGACCGGGCATATCGGGGTCGACCACAGCGAGGTCAATACGGAAGGCTGAGACGCCAATCTGCGCATGTATCTGCCAGCCCTTACGGGAGAGGGCTTCGGCCACAGCCACTTCAAACGGGCTTTCGTGATAGCCCCCAACGCCTTTAATGACTTCGCCAAGCGCCTGTGCGCCACGGTCAGCGAAATCTAGGAAACGCTTGAGGTCGCGCACACCCTCGGCTTTGCTACGGCTTAGGTCGATGTGCTCAGCCTTGATGGACGAGAAGACCTTCAGTCCTTGACGAGCACGAGTGATAGCCACATTAAGGCGGCGCTTGCCTCCCGGTTTATTGATGGGGCCGAAGTTCATTGAAACGTATTTGGAGACGTCAGGGCCATACGTGACAGAGAAATAAATGATGTCTCGCTCATCGCCCTGCACACTCTCGAGGTTCTTAACAAAGATACCCTCATTGAGCTCTTCGGCAAAGAAAGGCTCTATTTCAGATGATTTGCGACGCTCATCATCGAGCAGGTCCTCAATCAGCTTCTGCTGCTCGGAGTTGAGGGTCACAACGCCTAACCACCACGTCCACCTGATGATGACCACGCGGCGCATGGGCCGCGAGGGCTTGGCCGAGAAAACCCGCGAGCTGGACGACCGCACGACCGGGCCGCTTGAGATTCAGGCCATCCGGGAAATGTGGGAGGAAGAACAGAATCTAGCGCTTGAGCGCGCAGGCTTGCAGGAGCGGGTTAGCCGCCTGAGTAATCAGGCGCAGGGTATCGAGCGTGAGCCGCAACCCAAGTTAGGCGAGGCGGCAACCGCCCTCATGCGGCAGGGGCAGCCGACACGCCTAGGCGCTCGATGGAAAGAGGTAGCCGACCGCAACGCCATGCAGGCCAACGCGGCGCGGGTTATGAAAATGCGGCAGGCCGAGCAACCCAAGCTCGCGCCGAAGGTGTCACCCATGCGCGCCAACATGGCCGCGCAGGCCGCCAGAAAGACCGACCGGCAGCGAAGCGCCAAGGTCGAGGCCGAGAAGCAAGCCGCCATCAAACGGGCGCTCGATGCCGCTGCACAGCAGAAGGCACGAGAGCAAGGCCCGGCGCATATTGCCGAGGCCATCATGCGCGATACCAGCGAGGCGCAGCGGGGCCAGCAGGACGCGCAGCAGCAGGCCAAGGAAGAAGCCCGCAAGGTGGAGGAAGAACGCCAGCGCGCCGCAGAGGTATCAGCGGCGCGGGCGTGGGAGCGTCAGCGACAGGCCGAGCTACGGAAGCAGCGCACGGCCCGTGATGCTCAGCAGGTCAAAGATATTGGCAGGGTACGAAAGCCGAACGGGCCAATGAAGCTTGACTAGTTGATAAGTAAGATATTTGCTCGCTAGTATCCGTGCGATGCTATCAAGCGCCATTTAACGGATACCAGAGTTGAACAAGAAATAACCCATACCCGGGCAAAAGCTCAGGTGCGCTACAAGCTGTATTTATTTCTGCCGTGCTTAAGCTAACGGGACTACTGAATAACCGTCCTGTTATATTTACGGGGACACTCGTGTTTGATAAAAATATCAGATCCCTATAGGATTGATTGATAATTCTCACTAGTGCTTGTCTGCACATTGCTCTATGTGAGGATGATGTCTTAAAGAATATTTGTGCACTATTAAGATATATTTCCGTAATCATTGAACTACGCCAAAGACCGCCACCAAGAAGTACGCCATTAATTCCATTAGTTAATACATCATCAGGGATTAGTTTGGCGCTTTGAATGAGGTTGTTCCAGTTGCTAACGGCACTTGGAGTAGGCTGCTGGCCTGACATTATGTTTCTGCTATTTGTGATGTATTGAAGAGTAGCTTCGGATAACTTTGATACCGTCCTATTTTTTGTCACTTCACTCGCCGCAACCCAAATCCCGCCAATCACTAAACCAATGACACCGAGCACAATGGCGGCTTCAACCAGGTTGAAGCCACGACGGGCAGGGGTATGAGAAAGGGCGGCATCTGTAGTTTTCATGCTCTACAGATACCGCCCCACGGGTTAACAGTCGATTAGTTTTTGGTGGGCTGTGGCGGTCCCAGCCGCTCGACGATGAGCGGGTTAGCGCCGTCGAGCAAGGCGAGCATCCCCAGCTCTGGCAGGTGGCGCACGTCAGCAGGGGTCAGCACCCCCGAGGCGCATTTGCTGGCGAACTCGACGGTTTCCGGGTCTTCGACCTTGAAGAAGCAGCGCGCCCCGCCGAGCCATAGAGGGAGTCGAGCGGGTAGAGCTTGCGCGCCTGTTCGACCGACTGGAACACCGCCCACACCTGCACACCGAAGCCCGCGCCGAGCGTGAAAGCCCGCTCGACGATCGGCAGGTG
>JBEIQE010000090.1:0-1049 GCA_040376705.1 Micavibrio sp. | reverse complement strand
GTGGTTGAGCAATGCGCCGATTGAGGTAGTAAGCGGTGGCAGCGCCAGTGTTTCGCCGCGTGCTTCGGCAACAGCAAAGCGACCTACAATAAGCCCTATGGCGGCTGACTCTACATACCCCTCGCAACCCGTAATCTGGCCAGCAAAGCGGATGTCGGTGCGGGCCTTAAGGCGCAGGGTGTTATCGAGCAGGCGCGGTGAGTTGAGGAAGGTATTGCGGTGAATACCGCCCAAGCGCGCGAATTCGGCATTCTCAAGGCCGGGGATCATTTTAAAGATACGCTGCTGCTCGCCATACTTAAGCTTGGTCTGGAAGCCTACAATATTCCACAGCGTGCCCAGTGCATTATCCTGCCGCAGCTGGATAACCGCGTAAGGGCGGCCCGTAATATGCGGGCTGGTGAGGCCAACCGGCTTCATCGGGCCATAGCGCAATGTATCAACACCGCGCTCGGCCATTACTTCAATCGGCAGGCAGCCTTCAAAATACGGTGTGCTCTTTTCCCATTCCTTGAACTCGGTTTTCTCGCCGCTCTTCAGCGCTTCGATAAAGGCAATATACTGCTCCTTGTTCATGGCGCAGTTGATGTAGTCCTGCCCGTCGCCTTTATCATAGCGTGACTGCATCCATGCCTTGCTCATATCAATGCTCTCGCGGTGCACGATGGGCGCAATCGCGTCAAAGAACGCCAAGTGCTTCTCGCCGGTGAGTGTGCCTACAGCCTCGGACAGGGCAGGCGAGGTGAGAGGGCCGGTAGCGATAATCGTGCTGCCCCATTCCTGCGGCGGCAGGCCAGCTACTTCGCCAGCTTCAAAACTTACGAGTGGATGTTCGCGCAGCAACTTGGTTACGCCAGCGCTAAAGCCATCGCGATCAACCGCTAAAGCGCCGCCAGCTGGCACCTTGTGTTCATCGCCCATGCTCATGATGATTGAGCCCATGCGGCGCATTTCCTGATGCAGCAGGCCAACAGCGTTATACTCGGCATCATCCGAGCGGAACGAGTTGGAGCACACAAGCTCGGCGCAATCGCCGGTGTGGTGGGCCT
>JBEIQE010000079.1:0-1105 GCA_040376705.1 Micavibrio sp. | reverse complement strand
GTGCATTACGCGGCTGACTTTGCGCAAAATGGCGCTGTTATTGTGGCCTTGGGCCTCACCATGCTGACCGGCTATACGCTGGTGGATGCGTTCTTTGGTGTGGGTATTGCGGCATGGCTTATTTACAAAGTCGTGCCGGTAGCGCGCGAAGCGATTGACATGCTGATGGACCATGAGCTGCCCGAGGCCGACCGTGAAAACATCAAGGCCATTGCTGGCAAACACCCGCAGGTTTTAGGCGTGCACGACATGCGCACGCGGCAGGCGGGTACCGACATATTCATCGAGCTTCACCTCGAGTTCCAGCCCAGCATGCAGCTGCTGCATGTGCATGCCATCGGTATGCAGATTGAAGAGGCAGTGCGCCGTGATTATAAGGGCGCGGATGTGGTGATACACTTCGACCCCGCCGGTGTGGAAGAACCCCGCCGCGACGATGAAATCGAGGCGCATGGTTAGGCTTTAAGCTCATACCTCGCTCTAAGCATCAAATCGTCTTCTAGGTACTCACACAAATCGCCGATATCAGCGCCGGCATCTGGCACCAGTACCGCGCCTTTAACGCCGGCACGGTCGTGCGCCCAATCGAGATAGAGGCTGTTAAGTGTATCGCGCAGCTCGTTGCGGCCGGTACAGCACACGCAGCCAGTAAGCGACAGCGCACCTGCAGGCGGTGTGGCTGTGTTCAAGATCACTTTAAAGCCGGGGTGTTTGGCAGCGGCTTCCTCAGGCGAGAGGCCGGGAATGATGTAGAGGGGGAGTCTCATCTTGGCTTCCCTCTCCCGTGAAACGGGGGAGGGTGGCGAGCATCAGCGAGCCGGGAGGGGGATGTTTGTAATTTCATAGAGCCCCCTCCCTAGCCCTCCCCCGCGCTGCGGGAGAGGGGATAGTCATGATGCGCAGTTGCTGCACTGGCCCACAACCTCAACCACTGTACGGCTCGGCGTAAAGCCATGCGCCTCGGCACTGGTGCTCAGCGTGCGGTTGATTTTGCTTTCATCGAGCTCAACTACCGAGCGGCAATCGTTGCATATAAGGAATTGCAGCGCGTGGGTCTGCTCGGGGTGCGGGCAACCGACATAGGCATTGAGGCTCTCGAGGCGAT
>JBEIQE010000050.1:0-1482 GCA_040376705.1 Micavibrio sp. | reverse complement strand
TCACCGCATTAATCAGCAGGCGCCATTGCAGGCGGCAATCAATACTCACATAATGCTGGCGCAGTGCCCTCTGTTCATCGGCACTTAGGGCTGTGATGCTGCTTAAGGCATGGTCGCAATCGCGCAGGTTCTGTAGGTCAGTCTCTGAGTGTAGTGAGCTCAGCGAGTTTGGTCGCACCACCGAGATATAGCCTTGGGCGGGCAGTAACAGCAGGCGCGCACCATGGGCGAGGGCGCGGGTATACAGCTCATAGTCTTCGCCCAAACGCATATGTTCTTGGTACTTCATGCCATGATTGGCCAGAAACTCGCGGCGCATCAACGGTTTAATGAAGCCCAGCTCGGCGCGTTCGCGTTTGGTATCGCTGATGTTCGAGCGCACAAAATCAACCAGCTTGATCGTAGCGGGTAGGTGCATGCGCTCGCCAATCAGGGCAACGCGTGGGCCATCCACGCTGTTCTCCGGCACCTGCCACATATCATCGGCAATTAAATCGGCATCAACACTTGCAGCGAGCAGGCCTTTAAGGCGGCCGGGCAGCATGAAGTCATCTGCATCTAGCACCGTAATCCATGGGCTTATGCTGGCGGCAATCGCTTTGTTACGTGCAGCGGCTGGTCCGGCGTTGGGGCTCTGTGCAATCACCTGCAAGCGGCCGGTACCATCATCGGCAGCCTTGGCCACAGCGATTGTGCCATCGCGCGAGGCATCATCCACTACAACCACTTCGGCTGCCTCGGGCTGGGCCAGAGCAGAGGCAATCGCGCGTGCAATTGTTGCCTCGGCGTTATATGCCGCGATGATGATGGTGACTTTGGTTTCAGGTAACATGTTTTCTAGCCTTAGCATCGGCAGCGGCTTTGAGTAAAGTCTGCTCCCACTGGTCCATCTGGTGTTCGAGGGTTATAGCAGGGCGATGGGCATAGTCTTCAGCCTGTTTGGATATTTCATTATAATAGGCCGTATCATTCCATAACCGTTTGATCGCCTCAATCCATGGCTCGATCGGCCCATGCGGGTCGAGCAGCACGCCGCCGGGTCCAACCGCTTCGGGCAGGCCGCCGGTGTTAGAAGCAACTACCGGGATACCACTAAATTGGGCCTCGGTAGCTACGCGGCCGTAGGCCTCTTCCCAGATGCTGGGCGCCATCAGGATTTTAGCTTTGCCATAAACCTTTTTCATGTCCTTAACTGGGCTATGAAGCGTTACATTAGGCAGCTCTGCCAGTTTGGGCGCAAGATAGCTGCGTTGTTCATCAGACAGCGGCCATGATTCAAAAATCGCAAACGGAATATCAGGGCAGGCCTTGGCTACGGCCAGCACCACATCAACACCCTTTGATGTATATGGGTTGATGAAGGTGACGTTTTCGCGCGTGCTAGTGGTTTTATACTTGGTGCCATCAATCATCGGGTGAATGACAATCGGGTCAACCCCATAAGTCTCGCGATAGCGCTGGGCGGTAAAAGCTGAATTAGCG
>JBEIQE010000013.1:0-63014 GCA_040376705.1 Micavibrio sp. | reverse complement strand
GGTATGCTGGGGCACTTTGTGAGGGGTATACACGCCGACCATGATCCGTTTCTTTAACGACTTTTTCGCCTCCGTCTATTCGGCCCTGCGCCAGCCTCTGGAAACCTTCATTAAACTGGAGACGGCAGACGACGAAACGACTCTGGTTGCCTCCGACGGCTCCATGGTTACCCTCGTGCGCGTGGACGGTGCCAAGCGCCTGGTGGGCGATGAGGAATTCCGCAACATCATCGAGCAGGCCAAGATCAAGATCGGCTCGCGCCTCGACCGCCCGGGTTATGCGCTGCAGTTCTACTTCATGCGCGACCCACAGCGCATCAGAACCGAGCTCGATACCATTATGCGCCCCAACCGCTCGGCAGCCTCCAACATCGGCCTCGATCTGCAGGATCTGTTCGATGAGCGCGCCCGCCATCTCTCCAAGTATCTGGCGTGGGAAGAATGTTATGTGGTGGTCTGGACCCGCCCGACCGCACTGACCAAGAGCGATATTCAGCGCGAAGTGAAAGAGAAGAAGAGCATCAAGTGGGTGAAAGCCAATGACGCGCAGTTCCCCTTTGCGGCTATGAACTCGCTGCGTACACGCCATCGCAGCTTTGTAGGCTCGGTTAAAACCGCGTTTGACGACCTTGGTATTCGTGCCCGCGTGATCGAAGTACATGTAGCGCTGCAGGCTATTCGCAGCAGCCTTTCGCCAGCTCACCCCGCTCGCCAGTGGCGTGCCTGTTTGCCGGGCGATCCTATTCCGGCGCGCGAGCCCCGCTCACGCAAGGACTACTCGGATGTACTCTGGCCGCCATTGGCGCGCCAGCTGTGCAATGAAGATGCAACCGTTATTACCCAAACCCGTATCCGCATCGGCAATCTGATCTGGAGCCCGATCGATATGGTGCTGGGTCCCTCGGAGCCAACCGAGTTCTCGCGCCTGCTCAAGCGTCTGTCAGAGTATGATCTGGCCTTCCGTATCTCGTTCCTGATCGAGAGCGGCGGCACCAGCGGCGCCAGCCTGCGCCGCTTCCTCACCTCGGTTATCGGTTTTACCGCTGCCGAAAACATCATGATCAAGAACTCGCTGCAGGCGCTCGATACACTCGCCAAGGCCGAACCGGTGGTGCGTTTGCGCGTCTCGGCAGCCACCTGGTGCAGTGCCGACCTGCCCGAAGACAAGATCGACGAACAAGCCGCTATCGTTATGCAGGCTCTCGAAGGCTGGGGCCAGTGTCAGGTTTCGCAGCTGATGGGCGATCCGGTTGAAGGCATCATGTCATCAGCTCTTGGTATTGCCTGCGCCTCAACCGCGCAGCCGGGCATCGCCCCGCTCACCGAGGTGCTGAAGCTGCTGCCATGGCAGCCCGCGTCTTCGCCGTTCGACTATGGCGCCATTCTGCTGCGTACGCCTGAAGGCCGTGTCTGGCCGTATCAGACCGGTAGTACCATGACCACTACATGGTTTGACCTGATCTTCGCGCAGCCAGGTGCCGGTAAATCGGTTCTGCTCAACGCGCTGTGCCTTGGCACTGCGCTGGCGGCTGGTATTTCGCGTCTGCCGTTCATTGCAATTATCGACATCGGCCCCTCGTCTTCGGGCTTGATCTCGCTGATCCGTGACAGCTTGCCGCCGGAGCGCCGCTATGAAGCCGCGCATTACCGCCTGCGCATGACCGCTGAATACGCGATCAACCCGTTTGATACACAAATGGGTTGCCGCTATCCGCTGCCGGATGAACGCTCGTACCTGTGCGAACTGCTGACCCTGCTGTGTACCCCTGCGGGTCAGGAACGCCCGTATGACGGTATTCCGCAGCTCATCGGCTTCACTGTGGACGAAATGTACAAGTGGCGCGATGAAAAGCAGTCGGGCTCGGAGCCGCGCAACTACCTGCCGCATCTCGACCATGAAGTTGACGAAGCCATCCGCTCCTACAACATCCACCTGCCCAAAGAGCCTTACTGGTGGGACGTAGTCGATGCCCTGTTCGAGCTTGGCCTCATCCATGAAGCTGGCCTCGCCCAGCGCCATGCGGTACCGACCATGACCGATACGGTTACCGCCTCACGCCGCCCGCAGATCCGCGCGCTGCTGGAAGAAACCAAGCTCAGCGCTTCGACCGAATCGGTTATCAACGCTTTCGAGCGTATGATTGCTTCGGCCATCCGCGAGTTCCCGATCTTGTCGGGCATCACGCGGTTCGATACGGCTGGTGCACGTATCTGCGCCCTCGATCTCATGGACGTGGCCCCGCAGGGCGACGAAACCGCCGATCGCCAGACCGCTATCATGTACATGTTGGCGCGTCATACGCTGGTGCGTGCCTGGTGGATGGGCGAAGATTCGCTGCGTACCATCCCCGAGAAGTATCGCCGTTACCACGAGAAGCGTATCGTCGACATTCGCGAGAGCCCCAAGCGCATCAGCTACGACGAATTCCATCGTACGAGTAAATCGACCGCCGTGCGTTCGCAGATTGTGCGTGACGTACGCGAAGGCCGTAAGTGGGGCGTGCAAATCGTTCTCGCCTCACAGCTCATCGAGGACTTTGACGACGCCATGGTCGATTTAGCCACCGGCGTCTGGATTCTCGGCTCTACGGTTTCGGAAAACGCCGTACAGAAGGCAGTTGACCGCTTCGGTCTGACCGAGACCGCCAAGGGCGTGATCAAGGGCAAGCTGACCGGTCCGCGTGCCGGTGGTGCGCCATGTCTGCTCATCCTCTCCACGGTTGAAGGGCGCTACGAGCAGCACCTCATCAACACGCTAGGACCGGTTGAGCTGTGGGCCCTCTCGACCTCTGCCGAAGACGTGGTGATCCGTACCCGCCTTTACGCCCGTCTGGGTGCCCAGCGCGCACGTCAGACACTCGCCATCAACTTCCCCGGTGGTTCGGCCCGTACCGAGATCAACCGTCGTGTGGCTTTGGCCAACGAAAAGGGTGAGACCGAGAATGCCGCCAAGGGCAAGGTTGTGGACGACATGGTGGCCGAACTGGTCGACCGCGCCATCAAGCTGCAGGTTGAGCAGGCCCTCAAGGGTTCATCCGGTGGCCGCAAGGCAGCCGAATAAGTTTTAAGCTGAAACAAATATAAAAGCCGCCAGGTCGATATCACATCGGTCTGGCGGCTTTTTAGTACCCAGGAAGGTACAGATGAAGGCTGCTATTTGGTTGCGGTACGGCGCACTTCATCGCGCTTGGCTTGCTGCTGCTCAATGAAGGTGGTGAGCGCACCAAACTTGTTCTCGCGAATGAGGCTGCGCACCGGATCGCCCATGCTGTTCCCGGCAAAGAGCGCGGTTGATTGCATCTGCAAAATCAGGCGCTGGTGCAGCACGGCGCATAAGCCATCGCCAACCAGAATATTGGCCATCGGGCCGGCGCGCTGGCTGGCGAGGGAGACCAGACCTTCTACCGCCTGCTCAACCGAGCCGGCATGCATGGTGGCAATTACCAGATGGCCGGATACAGCCGCGCGCAACACCTGAAAGGCTGCACCCGGTACACGCATCTCACCCACAAAAATATAACGCGGGCGATAGCGCAGCGAGGCTTTAAGCGCCAGCTCCCAGTCGTCCTCTTCGATGTTGATCTGGAAGCAGCGCCCCTTACCATCGGCGTATTCGCCTGAGAGCGGTAATTCGGGCGGATCTTCAATTGTAACCGCTACATCGCCGTAGCGCGTGAGGTAGTCCTGCAGCAGGGCACCGGAGGTGGTGGTTTTACCGGCACCCGTAGCACCCGCAATAAGAATAAGGCCCGAGCTGCGGCCAAGCGACTGCAAGTGGGTGACCACCGCAGGATCGTGGCCTAAAGATTCGAGCGTCGGGATTTGGGTAACGCCGCGGCTGAGCACAAACCAGGTGCCATGCACATCGACCAGACGGGCGATACGGTAGCGCACGCCGCCATGATCGATCGAGAAGTCCTGCAGCATGGAGTTGGCCAGCGTGTAGCGCAGGTTATCAAGGTCATCGAGGTATTCAGGCGGAACCGAGCTGAGCGTATTGACGATAGAGGTACGGTCCTTGCGGAAGCGCGCTTCCTTTGTATCGATGCTCAAATAGAGATCGACAAAAACCAGCTCGGCAATTTTCTTCTGTTCCAACACACAGCCTCCCCAGGCGATATAACCGCCTTGATTTTGGCCCCCAAGGAGTTAGGAAATTGCTAATTAATGACAGTCGCGATGGCCACAACCCCTACGGCAACCGCAGAAGCCGGCGCACTGGTGCAGTCTGTGGGCAGGGTAATTGTCGTTGGATAAGTCAGACTGGGGCCAGAGGTGGTAACGCCCCAGTACCAATTATCGTAGTTGTTTGAAATATTATAATCGGCAAAGGCAGCGGCGATTTCGGCGGGTGTATAGCCGCCCGGATTTTCGCCGCTACGCGAATAGGTCACCAGCTTGTTGGGCGTACCCGAGACATAGCACACCACCCAGTCATGGGCGGGCGCAGCTTCGCTCATGTAGCTGGGCATCACCAGCTCGGTTACCGGTGCAGCGCAGCTGCCGGAGGCTGAATTGGCAGGATATGTAGCCGAGGCGTAGGGCGCACAGCGCACAGCGGCCTGATTGAGGTAGGTGAAAGCCCACTGCGTACTGACTGGGGACTTGTTCACATTCTGCGAGACAAAGCGCAGCGCCGCCTGATGAAACTCCATCATGTTGGCAGCAATCGACTGTACCGCCACACGGCCCGGGGCGCGGTCGACCTGCCCCCAGTCCTGACCATAGGGTGCCATGGCCATCCAGATCGCAACAAGCATGGTTACAATAATGACGACAAAGGCACCCATAACACACTCCCTGAAACTGATACGCTTAATAGAAAAGCGGGCGACCCTGAGAGCCGCCCGCCTGACTATACACTAAACGTGAACTTATTAGCCACGCAGGCCGAAGCGCCATGTAACAGTGTTGGTCGCTGCGCAGTCAGTAGCAGCGGCTGTCGGCAGGTACGGGAACGTGGTTACGTTCACTGTACCAATACTGATCTGGGTCAGACCAACGCCAGTCGAGATGTTGGTATTGCGCGAAGTCAGCTCGATGCAGGCATCACGCGGCAGCGAAGCCATGGCTACGTCGATCTGGTCGAAGGTAGCGGTAGCGATGCTTACAGTGATTGCGCCGTTCCAGGGGTTCACAGCGGTTGTACCGTTGATGAAGTTACCCGGAATTGCGTTGGCACTGATCAGCTGGGCTGTAATCGCGCCCGAAGCTGACGGTGTCTGTCCGTAGTAGAGATTGCGAACGTTCTGAACGATCTGGATAAGACCCTTCGAAGCATCGCTCTTACGCAGGTTCGACTGCACAGCAGCAGCAGCAACCCAGATACCACCAATAACAAGACCAATAACACCGAGCACGATTGCAGCTTCAACCAGGTTAAAACCGCGACGAGCCTTGGTGCTCTTATTCATAACTTTAAACATGAGATCCCCCTTATTTACTGACGCCACGTCAGAATTGCACGTTAAACACACCATGTTCCCTAACAGTTGACAAGAGTTAATCCTGCCGAACATCTGGAAACATTACGTTTTTTACCCACGCAGACCGAATCGCCACACGACCGTGTTGCTCGCTGCACAGGTAACAGCCGCATCTGTTGGCAGATACGGGAAACTGGTTATGGTGGTACCGCCAATGACGATCTGCGTCAGGCCCACACCATTTGAAATATTCGTATTGCGCGAGGTGAGCTCGATACACGCATCACGCGGCATGGCGGTGAAGGAGACATCCAGCTGATCGGCTGCTGCACCGGCGATGCTGACCGCCACGGCGCCATTCCATGGATTGACGGCTGTTGTCCCGCGAATGAAATCGCCGGGAAACGAATTGGCCCTGACCAGCGCCGTCGTAATGTCGCCGGTGGCGCTGGGGCTTTGCCCGTAGAAAAGGTTACGCACGTTCTGCACGATCTGTATCAGTCCCTTCGACGCATCACTCTTGCGCAGGTTGGATTGCACACTCGCCGCCGCCACCCAGATACCGCCAATCACCAGACCGACAACACCTAATACAATGGCTGCTTCAACCAGATTAAAGCCGCGTTTCTTCCTGTTTTTTGAAATATTGCCCATAATAATGTCTCTTTTCCCCAAAAACTTATTTTTTGTTCTTATATTTATATAGTACCGATTATGGCCGCATTATGTCAATTTTATATGCGAATAATGTCATTCAAATGCCGTAATTGTGCAAAATACCTTACACAAAAGCACCCAAAATCAGGCCTACATCTTGCCGGCAATGCTCTGGCTGATGCCAACGATGGACATCATGGCCCAGGCGATGAAGCCACCCACAGCGCCCATACCTACAGTACGCACCATATTAGCCTGACTGTTGAGAGCGCGGGTCTGCTCTTCCAGCCAGTCGCGCGCCAGCACTTCCATGGTGCGGGCGACGTCAACGCGCTCGGAGAGAATTTCAAGATCGCGCGCCAGTGCGGGGTCGGGGAAGTTAAGCCCCTGTGCCCGCAGCGCTTCGCCGAGGTTGCGGCCACGCAGAATTTCCTGACGGGCCGACTCCAACCGCTCATGCAGCCATGGCGCCGAACCATTGAGTAGAATCTCGAAGCACTTGCGCAAAGGCACCTGCGCCGACAGCAATGCCGACATAGAAAGCAAAAACGCACTGCCCTGCCAAATGCGGTACCACGAGTAAGGCGGGAACATGTCAAACTTGGCGCGGATGCGGCCAGTCCATCGCGGCAACGAGAACATGATGAGCATAACGGTGCCCGCAATCATGGTCACGGTTGTAAAGCCGCTTTCGCGGATGAAGTCGGATACGGCAGCAATGCCCGCCATCTGCTCAAACACTTCGGGCGGCGAGTTTTTACGCAGCGGCTCAATCAGGTTCACACCGAACATCCACAACACGCCAGACAGCAGGCCGAAGATGAATACCGGATATGTGATAGCGCTCATGATGGCGCGGCGCATTTTTTCGGCCGCTTCGTCCACTGCCATAATAGAGGTAATGGCCTTGGCCACGTTGCCCGACTCTTCGCCAGCACGCATAAGCATATGTTCGCGCTGGGGTACCCAGCCATCAAGCATGTCGGCCAGCGTCATACCCTGACGCGAACGCTCCAGCCACTGCTGTACACCCATGGCATCTGGCCGGTTGGGGCGAGTGCCGTCTTCTGAAACGTTACGCCACAAACGATCAAGCGCTGTTGGCAGCGGCTCGTTCATTTCCATCATACCCTGCAGCTTGCGGTAAATGCGGAAACGACGCTTCTTGTTCGAGCGCATCTGCCATTGCGCCATCGACATCGAGAAATTTTCGAGCATGGCTTAGTGACCGCCCATACGTTCTTCGAATTCGCGCAAGTCGCGCTCGCGGGCGAGAGGCCCAAGTTCAAATTCGGCATCTTCAGGGCTTACGCCGCCCACAACAACTTTACCCAGCGCGTGCCACAGCATCGAAAGGCCGCCGAGGCCATTATGCGAAAGCCAGTAAGAGCGCGCCTGATCGACCTTGTCATCGCGCAGCAGCGCCATCAGGCGGCTATCGGTTTCAACGACTTCGGCCAAAATCGTACGGCCGGCATGGCCGCCGATGCAGTGTTCGCAACCCTTGCCGGATGAAACGAAGACACCGTCAAGGTTCGGCTCGAGCAGCTTGATGTCGTCAGCCGTTACGCCGTCCTGACGGGCGCGCATTTCGGCATCCATAAGGGCAACAGCTGCACGCAGACGGATCATGAGAGCAGCCAGCTGCGGGCGATGACGCATCGCATCGGAGAAGGGCACCTTGCAGTGCTGGCAGATGGTACGCACAAGGCGCTGCGTGATGAGGCCGCGCAGCAGGTTATGATCGTACACGAGGTAAGGCTGAATACCGATATCGCGCAGACGCTGCGGAATGGCGAGCGCCGAATAGGCGTGAATGGTGGTGTAGATCTGACGGCCGGTCAGCGCCATTTTATAGGCAAAACTGGCGGTCTGCAGATCGCGGACTTCGCCCAGCATCAAAATGTCAGGGTCAAGACGCAGGGCCGAGCGCTGTACTTCGAGGAACACGCGTTCGCGCATTTCTTCGTCATGCGAGGAGGCTACACCGATCTGGCGGGCGCCGATGATGCCACCTTCGGGCGGATCTTCGATCAGCAGGCAGTTCAGGCGGTAATTGGTTTCGGCCATGCGGCGGTTAAGCACCACGCGCAGGGTGGTGGTTTTACCCTGGTTCACCGGACCGGCGACGATACGCATACCACCTGGCAGGCGGCGCAAGTGGCGCACCAGCGAGGTCTGCTCGGGCGTAAAGCCCAGCGCGTCCACATCCATATCCGGATGGCCGCCCTTGATGTGCAGATTGTCGTAATGCATACGCATAACGAGGTAGCGGCCACCATCAACAATCGGAATCCACTGGCAACGCACACCGAGCAAGCCTTCGGGCAGCTCCAGCTGGTCCTTGCCTTCCTGTCCGGCACGCAACATCGCGGCCATCGGCTCGAGCCAGTTAGGCGTTGCACCCGACTGGGCAGAAGAGTGCGACCAGATGGAGGCCATCATCGTCTCGCCCTCTTTCTGGGTGAGCGTATCGGCCACGATCATCGAACCGTCGATGCGGAATTCAATCTTGGTACGGCCATCGGCCACTTCCATATGCACGTCGTTGGCGCCAGCTTCGCGTGCCTTCTGGAACAATTCCTTGATGCGGCGGCGGACGACGTTTTCATCGACAACCTGAGCCTGACCGGCCTTGGTGCTGTAGTTGTAGGCCTGCGCGATCACGTCAGGCGAGACATACATCGGCTCTTCAACCTTGAAGCCTTGACGGCGCGCCTGCGCAGCAACTGACGTAACGAACGGAGAATTCTTATGGCTCTCGGACACCAGCCAAACGCCGGTATCGAACAAGCAGCACAGTTTGCGGGATTCAGCGGGAACACGCAGTTCGCCGGTTTCAGCTGTCAGCACTTTGCCGACAAAATTCATGCGCGGGCCGCCGTGGCCTCCCTGCGAGGCAGAAGCATTTGCATCTGGCGTTGCTGACATCGAACTCACACCTTACATCCCAACATAGTTTTCGCACAGTAATTGACTATACGAAGGGAGCCAGCTGATGAGATTAATTTTTCTCGGCCTGCTCCAATTCGTAGTTAACAGCCATCAAGGTTAATGAAGCGCTAAACACACTGTGGATAACCGGAAAAATCTTTGCAGGCCCAATAGTTAAACTGAATTAGCTAGTATTAACGACTGCTTGAAGTTACACCCACACCAAACGGATTCGCGAACGGCAGAACGGTTGTATTGCCTGAGGAGGAGGTAACCCGCACACCGGAGATACGGATGCTGGTGACCTTGCTGCTGCCTAGCTCATCGCCTTCACGCAGCACAATCTGCTGCTGGCCGTTGCTGACAAGCGCCTGATAATTACCACCCGAACCGCTGATACGCAGCACCACCGGCTGGCCACCTGTGGCCATGGTGTTGATGGCGGCCGGAGCAACCGCACCCTGCCCTGCATTCATACCCGGCGGATTGCTGCCGCCACTAAAGCCAGCGGTACCGCCGCCCTGCGATTCACCCATTTTGCGGCGCATTTCAGCCACATATTCCATACGCTTCATGGCGTCATTGATGGCGGCGAGCTGGGCGATGGTGAGGGGCTTACCCTCGTTGCCATCCTGCAACATGCGGATCACTTCATCGGCCGTAAGCGGTGCAGCACCGGTATTGCCCTCACCCACAAAGTTTTCAGGGCTTTCGGCAGCCAGCGGCGCGGTTGAGGGATCGGGCACTTCGCTATACGCAGGCGCGGTCTGCGCCAGCGCAGCGCCAGAAAGGCAAGCCATTACAGCACATACGGCTGCACCGATACGCAATTGCATCGCCCGCGTGGTCTTACTTACGTTGCTCATAAAGCGTCCCCTCGATCTGCCAGGTTCCGTCCTGCGACCAACCTAAACTTTGAACTACAAATCCAGGTAAGTCTACTAACGGACCCTTAAGAAGCCATGGAGATATCTCAACCTGCCAACGGATCTGGCGCTGCTGCCATGGCGGCGGCGGCACACGCTGACCGTTGGGCATGGGCGGCGGTGTTTGCACCGGTACCATGGTGATATCGGCCTGCCAGTCGTTATTCAGGATATATAGGTTGATCGCCTCCGACGGCCAGAGCGGCTCGGAGCCGCGCGGCTTAAGCTCGGGCAGCGAGTAGCTGGCCGATGCCGTGCGCAGGTTGGGGTCAAGCTCGGCCCCTTCAGGAACAACCGCCGGGCCGCTGGTGCGTACCCATGAAGCCGTAACCTGTGAGCCAGAGCAGCTGACGCCGGAAATATTCCAGCCCAGCGGCGCAATCTGTACTTTCTCGAAGGCCTGACGGCAGGCATCCAGCCAGTCAAGCGGCTTGGGCGAGACTTCCCAGGTGCGCTGGAAGGTGGGCAGCTGCGAGGCCTGCTCCTGCAAAATACGCTGGCGCTCGGCTTCTTCGCGGCGCTTACGCTCTTCCTCTTCTGCGCGGCGCTGCTCGGCCATGCGCTGGCCCTCTTCGGCAAGACGCGCCATTTCACTTTCTTCGGCCCAGGCTGAGTAGTAGCTCCAGGCCATGCTGGCCACAATCGCAAAGCCGATTGCTCCCAGAATACCGAGAATGAGTTTCTTGGGCACCTTAACCGGCTGCAGGCGGGCCTCGGCCTTGCCTGAGAGCAGTGAAGCCAGCGAGCTGGCCTCAGCACCCGGGATAGCCCAGGTTGGAGGCGAATAGATTTTCTCGAGACCACCGCGCGCCGTTACATCCTGCAGGCGGATCATGGCCTCGGCTTCATCGGCGAAAATCAGGTCGCCTTCAGGTGCGATCAGGCCGTCGCGAACTTCGATGAACCAGACACCCTCTGGCACCATGAAGACACCGGCCCATGAGCCCGGCTGGCGGTTGGCCAGCGTGGCGGCAGCGGTCGGCATGTTCCAGGCATGACCAAGCTTGGCCTCGCCCAAACCGAACTGCGGGGCACGGCCCTGATTATTACCGGCACGCACACAGAAAAAGTCGGCCGTAACGCCAGACATGGCGGCTGCGGCTCGGGCGGCTTTGGCGACATTAGCAGTATCGGAGACCTGCCAATACAGACCTACCGCGTACTTCTTGCCGCCGACGGTAATGACGCCGGCTGACATGGATTACGACGCCTCCGAACGGCTGACGACAATTTCACGCGGCGTGATGGCGATCACCACCATCTTGCGGGTATTGCTCGACTGAGTGCTACCACCCAGAAGCCAGGTCAGAGGGCGGCCCATACCGCGCGCCTGCTTGCTCACTTCGGTCTGGTCAAAGCCAGCGAGAATAAGCGTTGAGCCATTCTTCATCATGACCTGCTGGCTGAAGGAGATACCCTGTGTTTCAGGCAGCTGCACGGTGTTGTCACCAATCGGGAACGGCTCGAGGTTGAGCAGCTCGCCCTGGGCCAGTGCATACTGCAGCAGGATACGGCCATCCGACATGATGCGCGGCAGAACCGATACCGCCAGACCAGTGGTCAGGGTTTCAGTTTCAACCTGCGATGACACGTTATCAACACCGCTGGTGGTGGTCGAAATTTCCGACACATAAGCAGTATCTACAGCAATCCGCTGGTTGGCCGGACGGTTGTTGAGGGTCGTGACCGGAATTTGCGCAACACGAGTGGTTTTGCCCAGTGTTGAAAGCGCCTGCACAATACCTTCGGTGCCGCCCAGCGCTGGCGGGTCAACCATGGTGATGGTCACACTACCGGCACCGGCGAGGCCCGGCGAAGGACCAGCAAGGTTCACAGCCGGGAAGCCGCCGAGGCTGCTGAGGGCAGCGGTCATATCAAGGCCATAAGCATCGGTGTCATCGACCTCGACGTTGAACAGCTCAATTGAAATGGCCACCTGACGGCCCAGACGCTTGTTCTCTTCCGAGAGGAAGCGCGAGACACGCTCCATGCGGTCAGCCGTGGTGCTGACCACAACCGTACCGCTCGACTGCGAAATGTCGACCGAGCCATTGCCCGAGACAATGCTTTCAACCGTGCGGCGGATATCATCCCAGATATCGATGCTGGCGGTTGAGAGCGGGGTTACTTCCGCACTTGAAGCAGCGCCGCCGCCATCAGTTGAGGCTTCAGGCGCGGTAATGGTGATGGTACCCGGCAGCGCATCCATCACAAAGGTGCGCGACACGTAGCGGCTGATGATGATGCTGCTACCATCATAACGCCAGTTGACATTAAAGTAGCTGCTAGCAAGGCTGAGCAGGCCCGAGAGCGAGCCCTCGTAAGACAGTACAATACCGTTATCGCTGGCCGAGCCACCACCGCCTAATGTTGGTAGTGCGGGGGCAGGCGCACCACCGGCTACACCCGGATTAACCGGGGCAGCAATAGGAGCCGGAGCAGCACCACCGGTACTCATGGTATCGGCGCCATCGGTCAGGCGTACGGGAATTTTGGTTTCGGCCGAGATCACACCAACCAGCTGGTTGAGCTGAATGGGGTTATCGGTACGCAGGGCGATTGAATCGTCGCGCTCCCAGCGGCTGGGCAGCGGAATGCCCTGCGGCATGCGCACCACGCGGCTACCAAGCCAGACAGAGTCTGAAATCTGCAGCGGGTCGTTGGTCACAACCGTGGCCGGACGCGCGGCGGTTTCGAGGCGCGCTTCAACACCCGAGACGCGTTCGTCAATCGCAGGGTCATGCGCTGAGGTAGCGCAGCTGGCCAGAAGGGCAGCAACCAGAGGCAGGGCAACAGCGCGATGGAAAGTCTTCATGATCATTGATCCTGATAGAGATTGCCGCGTGTCTCGACAATGAGCACACGCTGGCCAGCATTACCCTGACGATGCAGGCGCCCAAACGGCTGTGGGGAAACAGCACCAAATCCGGAAAGCAATGTGCGTACTGCGTTCTCGAATGAATCGTTGAGCGTTACCGACGCTGCAAGCGGATAGTCAAAATCTGTACCCCAGACCAGCTGTACATCGGCACGGCTGCACCAGCCTTCGAGCACGGTGCGCAGGGTCTGGCCGCGCTCGGCCTGCCATGTGTCGCTGGTAAAGCCATTCGCTGCAACCGGCTCACTGGCAATGCCGGTGGCAAGGCCCATTACAGAGCGGTCGTTCGCATCAGCTGCAGCAATAACCGTGGGGTTGGTTTCAACCGAGCGGGCGGCCTCAGGCGCAACCACTGGCAGCTGCGGCACGATGGTGACGTCGTCATCTGGCAGCGATACAACCTTGGCAGGTTCGCTTGCCAAGGGCTCGGGCGCATTCTCGGCTGTCAGCATAACCGGCGCGGCTGCAGGCTCAATATTAGCCATCGTCTCTTCAGCCTTGGGCATTACTGTTGTGCTTGGGGCATCGAGCACCGGCGCTGGCGTGCTTACCGTGCTGGCCAAGGTCACTTCCTCACCCGTAGCAACCGAGCGCAGGACTGGCGCAGGCGCTGTGGCAACAGGCGCAGATGACGCCACGCTTTCACCGCCGGAGAGCAGCGGTGCACTCATCATGGTGGATGAGGTAAGCTGCGGACTATAGGCATCACTATACCGATCAGCGGTTGCAGCTGTTGCAGCCGGCGCTGGAGCTGAAACAGGCGCAGCCATTTCAGCAGCCTGCGCGGTACCACGCTGGATGTAGAGAACACTACCAGCATCAGTGGCTTTAAGGCCTGCAGCTGCCAGTACCTCGGCACGGCGCTGGGCCGCACTCATGCCCGGCTTCGCTACCGGCACCAGCATGTTGATATTGATGTCGTCGGCAAAGGCAAAGGTCTTGCCTTCCGGCGCGAGGCCAGCCAGGGCCTCGATGAGGGGCTCGCGCGCTTCGCCTGCAGCAGGCGCAATGGCAGCGTACATATCGGCCGAAAGGGTTTCGGTGAAGGACTGGAATGCGAGTGCTTCGGGCTGTGCCTGCATGGCGGTTGAATTGGTGCAGCCACCGAGGCCCAGCGCGGTTACCAGAGCCATACCAGTAAGGCAGACAAAACGCTGCGAGGGGCGCGATGCAGGAATGAGACGGTGAAGCAGCATACAAAACCCCTAGGCAACAGCAGGCAGCGTCCAGAATAGGCGCGCCCATGTGATTCAAGCACAGCAGCCATAAGAATCAATGGCCTAGCGTCGTTTGTCGCATAAGTTTGTGAAGCTGACAACAAGTTGTTGCCATAAGGTCACGCGACTCGAGTCGCGTACTGGGTATTTTTAGTGATCGCTATTGAGATCGATCATACGGCGGCGTGCGGTCCAGATAACAGCCGGACGGTCATTGCCGGCGAGCCACGAGCGGATGCGGCGCAGTGCAGCCTCGAAGGTAAGGCCCACACGCTCGAGCATGTAGAAAAAGAACATGACGATGACGAAAAACACCACGGTGTAAAGGCGCGGGTGAATGAGCAATACCACCACCAAGAGGGCCGAACGCGCATCGAACATGAAGAAGCGTGCAGGGCGCATCGTATCGCGCCAGTGCCACTCGTTCTGCAGGGTATGACTCATAGAGATGTTCCCCTATTTCAGGCGTTTAGTCTGTACTGCCACGGGCCAGCATCAGGTACCAGCGGCGATCGATCTGACCTTGCTCGTAGGCGATTTTAGCAGCTTTTGCCATGGTTTGTCCACGGTCGGGCAGCACCTGCTGCACGCGGTTGGACCAGCGGTCCTGCGGCATCTCGAGCAGTTCTTCGCGCAACACATCGTCAAATACGAGGTATTCGCGCACGGCAAGGCGGCCACCAGTCGCACGTGGCACCAGCGCCTGTGTAATGATCATGCGCAAGGTTTCCATAAGGGCACCTGCGCGCTCGTTGCGCTCGCCTGGCTCGAACACCGACACCATACGGCGCAGGGTTGAGGCCACACCCATGGTATGTGCGGTTGTATAAACAGCGTGGCCGGTCTGGCCGGCTTCAATCGCGGCGCCAACCGTTTCGCGGTCGCGCGATTCGCCCACGAGGATGATGGCAGGCTTGCGGCGCAAGGCATTACGCACACCGGCAGCAAAACTGGGCAGATGGCGCGGAATTTCGGTCTGCGCCACCAGGCTCTGCGGGTTGCTGATGGCATCGTAAGTGTATTCGATTGGCGCTTCGTAGGTCAGCAGCTTGCCGCAGCCACCTTCACGCTCGATCAGCATGCGCATACCAGCAGCAAGCAAGGTGGACTTACCCGAACCCGTAGGGCCGGTTACAGCAATAAGGCCCTGACGCGGCGAGAAATTATCGATAATCTCCTGCTCGATGCCGAGGTCCTTCATCGACGGCGGCTGGCTGGGCATAACGCGCATGGTAATCTGCGCAGCGTCACGGCCCTTACTCTGAATGGCAGTCATGTTGACACGGAAACGCACACGCGTGAAACGGTCGAGCCTGATTTCGTAAGACAAGTCGAGGTCTTTGGCGGCGGCCAGCTTGGCGGCAGCGTCCACACCATAGAGCTTGGTCATGATGGTGTTCATGTCCGCCGGATCGAGCGGACGGGCGGTCATGGGGTAGAGGTAGCCGTGAATTTCGGCGGTGGCTGGACGGTCGGTCTGCAAGGAGATATCGCTGGTCTGATTCTGTACGCAGTACATGATCAGCTCATCAACCTGCTCATCCGAGAGGCGCGGTGGCTCTTTCGGCCATGTCTCAATCTTTTGAAGCTTGCCGCTACCGCCGCCACTCACAGTTTATGCCTCCAGATTTTGAACGGGCAGCTTTGCACAGGGCCGCTTAACGCGGAACCGGCTGCCAGCGCTCAGGACGGGCCTGAAGCTCAGACTGACCTGTAATCGAGAGGGCACGATCGCCAATACGCATTTCGCCACCACCACCGGTCACGCCGCGGTCTTCCTGGAGCGCATAGGGGGCTGAAATCATATTCTGGGCCAGCAGCCAGCGATAACGCACCATGCCGGTGTAGTCACGCACCAGGCGGTCGAGGTCGGCCTGGAAAATTTCATCACCCTGCTTGTAGCCGGCTTCCCAACCCTGGGCGACCCACTTGGCCCAGTTCAGGCGCTCTTCTTCGGTCTTGGGCAGCAGCACATCTGGCGGCGGCATGACCTTGCCCCAGTCGCGCTCAAGGTAGGTACGCCATTCACGCGGCGCAGTTACGATGCGCGCTTCGCGGCTGATGCGGATGAGTGTATCTGACACGGCAGCTTCCTGACCATCGCCAGAAACCAGTACGTTCTTTTCAGCTTCGGTTACAATCGGCGGCTCGATGAGCAGGCCGCTTGGCGCCGAAATGGTGAGCATGTGGAAACCGAAGGTGCGGTCGAGGTGGTGCTGCTGAACATCCAGCTCCTTGCGCACTTCCCATGTACGGCGGGCGAGGCCACCGCGGGCACCATAGGACAGAGCAGCTTCACGCATCGCGTCGTTACGGATACGGGCAGCAGCAACAGCGCGGGGGTCGGCACCGGTGCCGCGCTCGTTCATCAGGGAGGTCAGGTCAGGCGGTGTCGCGCCATCAGCTGCCGGAGCAACTTCTGGAACAAACAACGGTGTTTCAAACGGATCCTGCGATGTGGGAACATCGCCGTTGCTCACGCCGCGCAGCTGATCAGGACGGCTGGCAGCATCGCCACCACGGTCGGCCAGAGCGGGTACGCTCGTTGCCAGAACCAGCGCTATAAGCGCAGTGCCTAAAAGTACGCGGGGCAGGAACATGGATTTAGCGACCTGTGTCTGGAGCATAGCGGACTTCCACAACCTTGCTGCGGGAATCGAGAACGAGGTCGGCACGACCAGCGGCCTGCAGGCCGATGTTACGCAGAACATCGACGAAGGGCTGCTGCTTGGCATCAACCGTAACGATGATCGGGGTCGGGGTCGGCTTGCCGATAACGCGGAATTCGTAGTTCACGCGCTCAGCCATGGTCTTGAGCAGGTTTTCCCACGGGCCGGTCCACTGCACGGTGAGCAGCAGGCGGAGCTCTTCAGGTGCGTCGGTTACCACCGGCGTGTAAAGCTCGGGCGTACGGGCCTGCTCTACCGAGGCGAGATTTTCGAGCGCGGTAGCGGTGCGCTGCGCAGCTTCAGCCAGACGGGCGGTGATCGCAGTGCTGTCGGCAGGGTTTGCGCTCACGGCTTCAACGCGCGTGTCGTCAACAGGCTGCTGGCCTTTGACTGTGCTGCAACCGGCAAGGCCGAGCGCTACGAGCGGGAGAACCAGAGTTAGGCGGGTAAATAGGCGAGTAGTATGCATCGTGTGTACGACCGTCTCTTCTGTAAGTAACCTGACTAGTGTTCTAGCGGATAGATTCAACCAAGACAATAGGTTGTCAGCGACTTGTTGTTTTTAGATTAAAGCCGGTCCATTAGGGCAGAGTTAGCTCGAATGCCGCTAAAATTGTCTGTTGTATGGCGTTGAAGTTATTGTCCGATACAATGAACAGGCGGGTCTTGCCGTCGGGCCCGGCAAAGGCGTGGATTCCCTCGAAGTTTTCGCTCAAGTGTGGCGATTCCATAAGGGCCAATTGCGTGCCGTCAAGCACCGCGCCAGCCTTAATGTCAGCTGCCTTAACGTACACAATCCGGCTCCGGAAACCGTAAAGAAGATTAAGGGAGCGCTCGAGCACCAGCACGCTGCCATCGTGCAGCGAGCTGGCATCAACCGGTACAAAGCCGGATTTGGGGCGATAGCTTAGTTTCTCCCAGTGACCTTCTTGCCACAGCCATGCCGGGCTCACCTCCCCCAATTTGGCTTCAGCAATGGCAAGGATGTTGCCATTGGACAGCGCCGCCATGGCCTCGAGCCCTTCATTGCGCGGCAGCTCGGCCAGACCGGGCAATGCGGGCATGGGAATGGGGATGCCGCTGGGTCGGCCGTTGATGTTCTTGTAACGCTCGATGCGGTGATCACGCTCATAACCGACCAGCCAGTCACCATCTGGCAGACGCGAAAGGGATTCTGAATCAAACCGCGCGCGCGATGTGGGTGGCCGGCCATTCTCATCGCGCAGCAGCAACCCCTTATCGAGGGTAACGCCAATCAGCTTGCTATTGCTCCATTGCGCGCGGGCTGAATAGAAACGGCCATCATCTGCCTGAAAGAACAGGTGGCGGTCACTCTGCCCCATCTCGATGGAAGACAGCCCGCCTACTTTGTCAGGCCCCGCCGGAATAACCACTGCGCCCATAAAGGTGAGCAAGCCAACTTTGTTATCGGCGGGATCATCGCGATTAAGCATGAGCTGTGTTTGCGCAGCTAAGGCAAATGTGGGCAGCAATAACAGGCTGAGGAGAAAAACTCTCATTCAGCCGCCGTTACAAATGCAGCCATTACCTGCTTGGTATCGCTATGGTCAAACGCAATCGAGAGCTTGCCGCCATCAACCTGCACTACCGAGCCATACCCGAACTTTTCGTGGAACACCCGGTCGCCGCGGTTATAGCCATGCGTAGCCTTGCGCGGCATCATGACCTGTGCGCGCGCCTCAATCATCGGACCAGAGCGATAGACTGGCGCAGCATAACCTTCGCTGAACATGCCGCGGCTGGTCTCGCTTACGATATGCTCCTTAGGCAGTTCGCCGACAAAGCGCGAGGGGATGGCATCATTCCACTGGCCGTAGAGACGGCGGCGAGCAGCATAGCTGATGAATGCACGCTTCTTGGCGCGGGTAATACCGACATAGGCCAAGCGGCGCTCTTCCTGCAGCGCGCGCTCGCCTTTTTCATCGAGTGATTTCTGGCTAGGGAAAATCGCCTCTTCCCAACCGGGCAGGAAGACATAGTCAAACTCCAACCCTTTGGCGGCATGCAGCGTCATGAGCGTAACAGCCTCAGCACCCGCAGCTTCGGCCTGCTCCATCACGAGCGAAACATGCTCAAGAAACGCACCGATGCCATCGAACTGCGACATGGCGCTGATCAATTCCTTCAAGTTCTCAAGACGGCCGGGGGCATCGGGTGATTTATCCTGCTGCCACATAGCGGTGTAACCGCTTTCATCAAGCAATATCGCTGCCACTTGCTGATGCGGCATATCCGCCAGCTGACTGCGCCAGCGCGCGAAGTCGCGCATGAGATTGCCCAGCGTCGTGCGCATCTTGGGCTTGAGCTCTTCGGTCTCGAGCAGCCTTAACAACGCCTCGGTAAGCGGCTGATTGAGATCGCGTGCAACGGTATGGATTTGCTGCACCGTGGCAGGGCCCACACCGCGCTTGGGCACGTTGAGGATACGCTCGAATGCCAAGTCATCCGCCGGCTGATGCACGATGCGCAAATAAGCGATGGCATCTCTAATTTCCTGCCGCTCATAAAAGCGCGGGCCGCCGATAACACGATAAGGCACGCCGAGCGTGAGCAGGCGTTCTTCAAACTCACGGGTCTGGAAGCTGGCGCGCACCAGCACCGCAATCTCGCTCATCGGCACCTTGCGGCGCTGCGCAGCCTCAATCTCTTCGCCTACCCAGCGGGCTTCTTCTTCACCATCCCATAGGCCGCGTACAGTCACCTTCTCGCCTTCTTCGGCGGCGGTCCACAGGGTTTTACCCAAACGCTCGCGGTTACGGGCAATGATGTGCGAGGCAGCCCCCAGAATATGGCCGGTTGAGCGGTAGTTCTGCTCGAGGCGGATGATCTGCGCGCCGGGAAAGTCCTGTTCGAACTTGAGGATATTACCCACCTCAGCCCCGCGCCAGCCATAGATGCTCTGGTCGTCATCACCCACGCAGCAGATATTCTTCGAACCCTGTGCCAATAAACGCAACCACAGGTATTGGCCCACGTTGGTGTCCTGATACTCATCGACCAGAATGTATTTAAAGCGATCCTGATACTGCGCCAATATCTCGGGCCGTGTACGGAAGATGGTGAGGTTGTGCATCAACAGATCGCCAAAATCGCAGGCATTGAGTGTTTTCAAGCGCTCCTGATACTGGCGGTAGATGCTGACGATACGCGCTTCTTCGCCCGCGCCCACACGGTCGGGCTCATCGCCACGGTCTTTCCATTTCTGGATAAGCGAAAGCACCATTTTGGGTGGTGTGCGCTCATCATCAATACCGGCAGCAGCCATAAGCTGCTTGACCAGACGCAGCTGGTCATCGGAATCAAGAATCGTGAAGTTATCCTTGAGCCCCACAACCTCGGCATGTTTGCGCAGAATGCGCGCCGCAAGAGCGTGGAAGGTGCCCATCCACCAGCCATCGGGCGCAATGCCAATCAGCTTGCCTACACGCTCGCGCATTTCGGCAGCGGCTTTGTTGGTGAAGGTCACAGCCAGAATGGTGAAAGGCGAAACCCGGCGGCTCATGAGCAAATGCGCCAGACGCGTAGTGAGCACGCGCGTCTTGCCAGTACCTGCACCTGCCAGCACCAGCACGGGACCATCCAGCGCCTCGACTGCCGCTCGCTGCGGCGGGTTGAGGTTGGCCAGGTAATGCGGCTCACGCTGTTCAGGGAGATCTTCGGTCATAATAGCAGTCATACGCCCTAAATAGTCGCTTTGGCCCGATTGGCCAATGTTGATTTATCTAGCCTTTTCAAGCTCACGCTGGGTTAGCTTACGCCGTTTTAACCGCTTTATGCGCCTAATGTAAGTCGAAGAGGTGCTCCATGGCAGAAGTTTGCAGCAAGTTTGAGTTAGTCGCCGCCAAATTATTGGGCATGCATCCTGCCACCTTGTTTGAGTGCACCGTGCCGGTAAAGCCGATGGACCCGCTCGACCTGAGCCCACCGCGTGGCATGGATACCGAAATGCGCTGGCGCGGCGTGGTATGGCCAACCGAGACTGTAGAGGCCTGCAAGGCACAGGGCGTGAAGCTGGCCGAGGTGAAAGATATCAAAGCCGGGCAGAGCGTGCGCGAAGACGGCTTTAAGTGTGTGGACGCCAAAACCGGCGAGACTAAAGTGGACTTTAGCGTATTGCGCAGCTGTGTTGCCGATAAAGACCCGGCCGCACCCGGCAGCTGCAAAAGCGAAGTGGTAGTAAAGCCAAAACCCGCGACCGCCAGCAGCGTGCGTAAACTCGACTGACTAAATAAAGAATTAAACCAGCTTATTACCCGGCAGCATACGCTGGGCCAAGCCGCGTAAGGCCTCGATATAGGGATGTAGCGGTTGCTCGACCTTGGCCTCATGCCTGTGGCTCAGGCTGCCATAGCTGGCTTCAAGCGATATACTGCCATCGGCCCCCAAACTGCGCTGGAACACGAAGGGCGCTGCATTGGCCTCGCGCATCTCATAGCGCTCAACCATGACAGGAATATTGCCGTTGGCACTTACCTGCTCGCTTACAGTGCGGCTGAACTGGATGCGGCCCGCCAGCTCGCGCGGCAGCTGCGCGCCGTGCCCAAGTGTTACGGGGAAATAATCGGCCGCCAGCTTTGTCGGCGGCGGGAAATTGTTAATAACGGTAGTGCCGGGGCGGTGGGCGATGTGGCGGCCTGAAAGCGGGTCGAGCGCGGCAAACCCGATGCCGGGGTGCCAGCTGAGCATGACCGCATAAGCCACAAATTCGTGCTTGGGCTTTTTGAAGCGCTCGAACAGACGCGAAAGACTAAAACCCATACTCGCCCCCTGTGCCTGATTTTTCAGGCTTTTTATTGCAGACATAAGGCCATGGCGTTACTGCCAAGTCAAGCGCATCGGCATCATTCAGCAACGCAGGTGCAATAGCCTGCGCCGGGTTGTCACACAAGCTTCATACTATTGCGGCGCAATAAGTTTATGCTAAAGCCAAGTGAAACCAACAAAGGGACAAATAGATGGGCATGACCACCAGCGCCTTTGGCGCACTTGCATTAAGCAGCCTCACCTTGCTGAGCGGCTGTTTTGAACAACCTGCCGAGCTGCCACCTGCCGCAAGCGTTACGCCCACACAAACCCTGAATGCGATTGCCCAGAAGGACGAGCTGATCAGCATCCACCCTTACTTTGTGGGTAAGGCCGAAGTGAAGTCCATGGTTGTAGGTATTGAAGGCTGCAAGCTGTTTGGCCTGAGCAGCGCCCAAACCGCCTTTGGCGAAAACAAGAAAGCTACTGTCGTTTGCACTACGCAGGATAACAAGGTAGCGGCACAGTTTGTATGCATGCCCACCGCCAGCGGTGGCGGCTGCCTGCCCAATGGCCATGTGGCTGTTATAAAACCAGAGTAGGCAAACCAGAGTAGGCTGTCATAAATCTGTAACAACATTGTCACCGAACTATAACCCCGGTTAATGCTTCGTTTAGCTACCTTCTCTTTCAAGGCCCAACCCGCCTGAAAGAGGAGAGAAAAATGAACAGCAGACGTATTATGGGCGCAGTAGCCCTCAGCTTCGCCGCCCTGGCAATTAGTGGCTGCAGCGGTGTAAGCGAGACCGAGAAAATCGAAAACATCGCCACCGCGCTACATAAAGCTGACCCTACTGATACGCGCCTCGTTGCGTATGCCAATTACGATTACCGCTCGGGTAAAAGCACGCGCTATGAACGCCATGCCACGCTGGTGCAAAACGAGGCAGGCTGCAGCGCGCACGGCCAGTTCCACGCTATCGCCTCCAAGCAATATGGCGGCGGCAACGAAGTGAAGCTCACCTGCCTCACGCTCGATGGCAAGGTCGCCACCAAACTTGAGTGCAATGTGAATGAAGTCGGCAAGCCCTTCTGCGCTGCGCCCAGCAGTAATTCGGCACGTACGCCCACCTTCCCCAGCCTCGATTAAGGAGCCGCATCATGCCCATGACCGTGAAACATATGTTTGGAGCTTTAGCCGTTAGTGCGGCGGCTGCCATGCTGGCCGCCTGCGGACAGAGCGTCCCCGCGCAAGATCCCTCGGCTGTTGTAACCCAGCCAGTGGCCCCGCCTGCTCCACCACCTGTTGCTGTAAAGGCTTTACCTGCAACGGCTGCAACCGAGCCGCTGACGGCCAATACACATTACAACACGCATTACGATGCACGCTCATATTCAGCCACCTCCACACAGGTAGAAGGCATTGGGGGTTGCCTGAACAGCGCCAAAGAGGCCTCGTATATGGCAAGCAAGCATATGAGCTCCTCACGCACCGATACAAGCTGCGTGGCCAGGGACGGTACCGCCCGCGCCCGCTTTACCTGTGAAAAAACTTCAGGAACCGGCGTTATCGCCTGTACGCCCAGCTAAAAGGAGAAAATTATGACCAGTCCCCGTATGATTTTTGGCACTCTTGCCCTTAGTGGCGCCGCTCTGTTAACCGGCTGCAGCCGCCCGCTCGACCCGCAGGCAGTAGCACCCGTGTCTATACCGCAAACAACAGTGCTGCAGCAGCAGGCCGCGCCCGATGAGCCGCTCACCGCCTCAACCAACTTTATCTACGACCGCAGCAAAGCGGGCCATGATGTACCAGTGAAGGGCGTTGAAGCCTGCATGAATGCGGCCAAGGAACATACTTACCGTAGCAACCAAGATACAACGACCAGCTGCATTGGTAGTAACGGTAAGGCTTTCGCGCGCTTTTACTGCAATTCGCCGAGCAATGCCGCCATCACCTGCCGCCCATTCTAAGGAGCATGACCATGAGCCCACGTATGATGTTCTCTGCACTCGCTGTCAGTGTTGCTGCCCTTGGCCTTTCGGCCTGTAGCGACAGCCCGCCGCCACCGCCGTTGCAGAACCCCAGCCAAACTAGTGTGCCAGTAAGTGCGGCTCCTGCCGCTTACCCACCTACAGCACCGGATGAAGTGCTGACAGCAAGCACTGCTGGCCGTACCACACATGGCTACCAGGCTCAGTTTCATACTGCTCAAGTAAAGGGCATTGAGGCCTGCCTTGAGAGTGCGAAATTCGCCAACTTTATGAAGAACAGTATCGAGAGCGGCAACAACGACACTTACACCAGCTGTATGGGCAGCGATGGCAAGGCGCGCGCGGTTTATGCCTGTACGTCGGTAAAAGCCAGCGGCAGTACCGTCTGCCGCCCATTTTAGGAGACTATCATGAAAGCCCACCATAGCTTCACCCGCCTTGCTTCATCTGCGGTTGCTGCCAGCGCTCTAGCGCTCGGCCTTAGCGCCTGCGGACCCAGCTATCACTATGAGCCGGTTAATCCCGATATGTTCAACACATTACAGAACCAGCCAGCAGGCAGCTATAAATTGTTGCCCCTAGTTAAAGTCACAGAGGGCGAAGATAAGGCCGCGCCGACACGCCAGCAGATTGATGGCAGCTTCAGAATCATCGTGAAAACCGGTGAGATGAAAAACGCGCATGCCCTGAATGCCGAAGGCAAATCCGGCAGCATGCTTTGCAGTACATTCAGCATCGTTTCGGGCAAGCTTGATGATGTGGGCAGACTACACGCCGAATACAGCCATACAACAGGCGGACGTTATAGCCGGACCTATTACGCCTATAAGCCGATTGAAATAAACGACAATAAAATGAGCATGGACAGTCATGCCACCACAGCCGAAGGCTATAACGCACGGCTGGTTGCTTCGCCGCACAAGGTTTGCGCCTTCACGCCTGCGGCAACACCTTAAACCGAGAAAGAATTACGTCATCAACTACCGCCTGTTTTAATAGGTAGTCTTTATCAGCATATAGGCCTTAACCATAATATTAACTGGTATTAACCATACCCGATTGATACGCTGATATTGAAATTTTAAAAAGTTATAAATGGAGATCAATATGAGTACCAAATTTTCGTTCCTGCGTCTTGCCGCGGCTGGTACTTCAGTCATCGCCCTAAGTGCTGCGCCGACATTTGCTGTATCAGCTCCATCCGTAACCAGCACAACCTATAATTTACTAGCCCGCGAAGGTGGTGTGGGCAATGATGCCGCAGCATATTCTGTATCAAACTTAAAGTCTGTGGAAGCTTGCAAAAAAACCATAGAAAATATCGCGATCACCCGCGCACGAAATTCATATCCCCTCAAAATTAATTCTGTTAGCGGTTTTTGTCAGGACAATGAAGGCAGCATGCTGCAGACCTATCAATGCGAACCAACAAAAAGCTCAGCTAAATGTACCATAACTAGCCCTTAAACCGAGAAGTACTTGGCCTTGGGGTGATGCAGCACTACGGCGGAGGTTGATTGCTCGGGGTGCAGCTGGAAGCCTTCCGATATCTCAACCCCGATACGCTCGGCACCCAGCATCTTGAGGATCGGGACCTGATCTTCAAGGTTGGGGCAAGCCGGATAGCCGAAGGAATAGCGGCTGCCGTGGTAGCCCTGCTGCAGCATTTTATCCATATCGCGGTCGTCTTCATGACCAAAGCCCAGCTCAGCACGAATACGCTTATGCGTATGCTCGGCCAAAGCTTCGGTCATCTCTACCGACAAACCATGCAGATAGAGATATTCCTGATAGCGGTTATCGGCAAACCACTCGCGTGCAACTTCGGCACAATGCTGGCCCATGGTGGCAACCTGCAGGCCAATCACATCGCGCTCACTGGCTGAAATATCGCGCACATAATCAACAATCGAGATTTTATCGGCACTACGTGGCAGCGTGAAACGAGCCAGCTCGGTTTTGCCATCCTGCTCGAACAGTACCAGATCATCGCCCTCGCCGGCAGCTTTCCAGTAACCATACACGGCTTGCGGCAGGAGGATGTTATCCGCCTCGCACTTATCGAGCATGCTCTTGAGAATGGGCTTGAGTTCTTTTTGTGCCCAGCTGAGGTACTCCTCAAAACTCTTGCCATCCTTACGGTAGCCCCACTGCAGCTGATAGAGCATGCGCTCATTGAGGTACGGCACGAGCGCGCGGATATTTACCTGTTCAACAAGCTTGGCGCCCCAGAACGGCGGCTGCGGCACGGGTACGTCCTTCGCCAGCTCATTACGGCGCTGGGCTGCTTCATCCTTGCTGATTTGTACGGCAACAGTAGCCTCGCCCAGCTTGCGCTTGGTGTTCTTGGCTTTGCCCACACGCTTGGCGGCAAGGGCGTTGGTGTAAGTTGTAAACTCACCCGCCACCACCTTATCCATCAGGCCCAAGCCATCGAACGCGTCTTTAGCGTAGGCCACCTGACCCGTGGTGTAGCTGCTGGCGCAGTCTTCTTCAACATACTGACGCGTCAGGGCAGCACCGCCGAGCAGCACGGGCACAGAAATGCCTTCGCGCGACATTTCTTCAAGGTTTTCGCGCATCACAACGGTCGATTTCACCAGTAAGCCGCTCATGCCCACAGCATGGGCCTGATGCTCGCGCACTGCCGCCATGATGTTGGCAATTGGTTGCTTGATGCCGAGGTTGATGACCTGATAGCCGTTATTTGTGAGGATGATATCAACCAGATTTTTGCCAATATCGTGAACATCGCCCTTCACAGTGGCCAGCACAATTGTGCCTTTTTGTGAGGAATTGCTCTTTTCCATATGCGGCTCGAGCCAGGCGACGGCGGCTTTCATAGTCTCGGCTGACTGCAATACAAACGGAAGCTGCATCTTGCCCGAGCCGAACAGCTCGCCCACCACCTTCATGCCATCGAGCAGAATGGTGTTGATGATATCAAGCGGCTTGTGCTTGACCATGGCATCCGCCAGATCGCCTTCAAGGCCGGTCTTGTCGCCATCAACGATACGGTCCTTCAGGCGCTCTTCCACTGTTTCCGCGCGCTGCTTTTTGGCAGCAGTGGCGGTTTTACGGTCAGCAAAAATCTCGAGCAGTTTTTTGAGCGGGTCGTAGTCCTCAGTGCGGCGATCATAAATAAGGTCCTCAACCACCTTCACTTCTTCCGGCTCGATCTTGTGCAGCGGTGTGATCTTTGAGACATGCACAATAGCGCCGGTCATGCCGCGCTTGACTGCCTGATCGAGCATAACCGAGTTGAGCACATGGCGTGCCGCCGGATTAAGGCCGAAGGAGATGTTGGAGAGACCAAGGATGATCTGCACATTAGGCATGGCCTTTGAAATCAGCTCGATACCCTCAAGCGTCCATAAGCCGAGCTTGCGGTCGTCCTCATTACCGGTGGCAATCGTAAAGGTCAGTGGGTCGATCAGCAGGTCTTCCGGCGGCAGACCATGTTTAATCACTGCGAAGTCATAAAGGCGTTTGGCGATTTCAAGCTTGCGCTCAGGCGTCTTGGCCATACCCTCTTCATCAATGGTGAGGGCAATAACAGCTGCGCCAAACTTTTTGGCCAACAATAATCTTTCGTGCGCGGGCTCTTCACCATCTTCAAAGTTGATGGAATTGATAATGGCCTTACCGCCGTAAAGCGGCAGTGCCGACTTAAGCACCTTCAGCTCGGTACTATCAATGACCAGCGGGGCGGTAACTGCTTTGGCCACGCGCGCGAGTACAGCATTCATTTCGGCCTGTTCATCGCGGCCCACAAAGGCCGTGCAGATATCAAGCGCGTTACTGCCCTCTTTTACCTGCTCACGTGCCATCTCAACACAGGCGTCCCAATCATGCGCTTCCTGCAGCTCGCGCCAGCGCTTGCTGCCATTGGCATTGCAACGCTCGCCGATAGAGAAAATGGAGTTATCCTGACGCAATGTGGTTTGCGAGTAGAGCGAGGCCACCGCTGGTACCCAGTGCACTGAGCGCTTGACCGGGGCGGGACGGTATTTGCCGCCATCGAGATTGCGCAGCATGGCGTCGAGCGCACGGATATGCGTATCAGTGGTACCACAGCAACCACCCACCAGATTGAGGCCGTCTTCCTTAATGAAGCGCTCAACCCATTTGGCCAGTTCTTCAGCGCCTAAGGGATAATGTGTCTTACCCTCAACCAGCTCGGGCAGGCCTGCGTTGGGCTGAATGGAGAGCAGACCCGGCCAGTTCTGACCCAGCCACTTCACATGCTCGGCCATTTCCTGCGGGCCGGTAGCGCAGTTAAGGCCCATGAGCGGCACATCAAGCGCCTTAACCACCGTGGCAGCGGCTGCAATATCTGCACCTACCAGCATGGTGCCGGTGGTCTCAACCGTGACCTGCACAAAAATGGGCATGTCGCGCGCGGCGTTCTTAACGCCATTTACAGCGGCTTTAATCTGCAACGTATCCTGACAGGTCTCGATCAGGATGGCGTCTACCCCACCTGCTACCAGCCCTTGCGACTGGATGGTGAAGCTGTCTTCCAGCGACTGGTAATCGATATGACCAAGTGTGGGCAGCTTGGTGCCGGGGCCGATGGAGCCCAGCACATAGCGCTGGCGGCCATCGCTGAAGGTATCGGCCGCTTCGCGCGCCAGGGTGGCGGCGATCTTGTTAATCTCGAAGGCTTTATCAGCCAGCTCAAACTCGCCAAGGGTGATGGGGGAGCCGCCAAAGGTATTGGTCTCGACCATATCCGCGCCGGCCTCGTAATAGCCGCGATGGATCTCGCGCACCATCTCGGGGCGGGAGAGGTTAAGAACTTCGGTGCAGTTTTCTTTACCCCAATAATCTTTCTCAACATCGAGGGTCAGGGCCTGCACACGGCTGCCCATGCCGCCATCGCACAAAAGTACACGTTCGTTCAGGGCTTCAAGAAGTTTGCTCATCTGGCCCTTTTAAAACAATATTACATGCTTTTCCACTGGCTTTAATAAGGCTGCCCTTGCTACTTAAGACCCCTACAATACGGAGATACCAAATGACAGGTCCAGCTCAGGCAGCCGCCAAACCCTTTACCGCCCCGCAGGAAGATGCCAGCCTGCTGCTAGCCAGAGACATTGCCTTCCTGATTGAACGCCTTGGCAAGGATGGTGGTGGTACCAACCAGAAAAAAGCTTCTTATGCCATGGGTGAGCGTGAGTGCCTGGTGCTATGCTCTTTCCTTGAGATGGATAAAAATGCCTCAGTGCCTGACCGCACCGCCCGCAGATGGGATAGCGTTCGTGTGGTTGCCTATATGCAGAGCAGCCCCGTTTCGGATGCCGGAGAACGCATACCTTTGTTTAACGCGATCTGCACCGACCGCGAGGCGATTAAAGGTGCGCATCCCACAGCTGGTCTTGAAAAGCTACCGTTTGTTGCTAGTGATATTGCAGGCGGCCAATGGGCTAATGTCATACGCAGTCTTGCCCGCACCATGCGTGATGCCGAAGGTATGCGTTTTGAAACACATAGCCCCAATGCCCCACGCCAGCGCGCTCCACATTGGCACGCAACCTAAAGCCAGTATTTATAAATAAGCACTGCACTCATGATAAGGCACATGCTCACCAGCATGGGCTTGATCAGGCGGGTGCCGCCTTTAATAACCATATGTGCGCCGATGGATGAGCCCACCAGCTGCCCTGCAATCATCACCGCGCCCAAGAGCCATACCACATGGCCTGCGTAGATCATCGCTGTCAGGGCGGATATATTGGTGCAGAAGTTAAGCAGCTTGGCGTGAGCAGTGGCGCGCCGCAGGTTCCAGCCCACCAGCGAGACCAGCGAAATGGCAAAGAACGAACCGGTGCCGGGGCCTAAAAATCCATCATAAAAACCAATCAGCGGCACAAGGGTGAGGCTATAGAGCGAAAGCTGCATACGCGCATGGCTGTCCACGTCGCTAATGCGCGGTGAGAGCAGCACATACAGCGCCACCACTACCAGAACCACCGGTATGGCTTTTTGCAAAAAGGCGGGCTCGATATAAGAGACCATCAAACCACCCAAAGCACCGCCGACCAGTGCTATGAGTGCCGCCCATTTGATCTCGTGCAGCTTGATCTCGCCCGCACGCCAGAAATGCAGTGCCGCGATAAACGCACCAAAAGTGCCCTGCAGCTTGTTGGTACCAAGCGCCATTGCAGGCGGCAGACCCGCAAACATGAGCGCCGGAATGGTGAGCAACCCGCCCCCGCCCGCTATCGCATCCACTGCGCCAGCCACCAGCGCTACAAAGAACAGCGCAGCCGGGATGAGCAGCTCTTCCAATTTACGTGAGGCCGAGGTTGTGGCGGATCTGCGGAGCCGCTTGCGGAAGCAATTCGCCGAAAACCTGCGCAATCAGTTCGCGCCGAGACTCTCGCGTCGCATTCAACTCAGTAACTGTTTTTTGTACCTGCGGATTTTGCATATTCTCTGGCACGTAATAGGTCAAAAGCTCACCGCCGACCTCAATCGATGGCCCGCAGAGAATGCCGCCACCGTTTTCTCCATACTTGAACCGTAGAATGGCAGCCTCACCTGTGGCACCATATGTCGCCAGAGCTTCGCACTGCTCGGGATTATATTGCTTGAAACTGGGAGCCTTGCATACGAGCGCCTTGGTCGACATGCCGTTAAAATCAAGCGTCGCAGCATTATAAAGCTGTAACGAGCCATCGGCTGCCTGCGGCTCATAAAGCCTCAAATCCGGACCATATGAATGCGCGTCAATCATGCCCAGAGGCGATGTAACCTGACGATGCTCAAGAACCGAACCGTCATTCTCATCATAAAAAGTATAATCAAACTGCCTTGAAAACACATAAGCACCCGCACAGAATCCGAGAACCTTCATGCCGCGGTCCATGTGGGCTTTAAGATGCCTGAGGTTTTTACCGCTCAACTCATCGCGGTAGGTACTACTGGCCCTTGCCCCGGGAAGAATGAAGAGCGCAACATCATCATCCATAGCGCTTTGCAGATGCTGCGCCCCCACCATCTGGCGACTGATGCCTGTATCGCAGAGAATGGAGCGGCTCAGCAGAAGCTGCAGATTAAAAACTTTGGATACCTGGGGCGAAACATACACCAGTACCTTAGTGTTGATACTCATAGCGCGCGGCGGCTTTCAACCACCACTTCGTCCTCAAGCACCAGCTCTTTGGCCATACCCATCTGCTGGCAGATGCGCGCCACAAGGTCGGCCTTGTTGAGGGTATAGAAGTGAATGTGCTGGCAACCACCTGCGCGCAGCTCCTGGCACTGCTCAACTGCGGCTTCAACCGCTGTCTGCTGCTTTACGTAAGTGGGGGCTGTATCGTGGCCGGCAAACAGCTGGTGGTAACTGGCCGGAATGGTGGCGTTGCACTTGCTCGCAAATTCCTGCGCTTTGGCAAAATTGGTGATGGGCAGAATACCGGGGATGATCGGCACGCGCACACCCGCCTTATAGGCCTTGTCGCGGAAGGCGAAGAACTTGTCATTATCAAAGAAGAACTGGCTGATGGCACGCACCGCGCCAGCATCAACCTTGCGCTTGAGGTTCTCGATATCCGCTGCGGCTGACAGCGCTGTAGGGTGCACTTCAGGATAGGCCGCCACGCTCAGCTCGAACGGCGCGATTTTGATGAGGCCCGCCACCAGATCATCCGCATAAGCGTAACCACCCGGATGCGGCTGATAGGCCGCGTCCATGCCGCCCGGCGGGTCGCCACGCAGGGCCACAATATGCTTGATGCCGCTCTGCCAGTAGCTCTTGGCAATTTCATCGATCTCTTCGCGGGTGGCGCCCACGCAGGTAAGGTGCGCCGCTGCCTTAAGGCCGTTTTCATCCTGCAGGCGGGTGACGATGTCATGCGTGCGGGCGCGGGTGGTGCCGCCTGCACCATAAGTGACCGACACGAAAGTAGGGTCAAACGCCTTGAGGATCTCGGTGGCGTGCCACAGGGAAATCTCGAGTGCCTTAGTTTTAGGCGGGAAGAACTCGAAGCTTACAGTGAGTGGGGCAGTGAGCGGGGCGGTAGAAGGGGCGGTCGTCGACATGAAAGAATGCTTACTTAAAAGATGGGGTTTGTGCCAGTATTTCTCTGTAACTCACTGTGGCTTTGCTGCACACACCCGCGAGTAATCGCAGCATATTTGCCACAGTTGATATGAAGAGTCGATAGAGGCGCTACGCGGTATGGGAATCGCGGCATGTGAATGTTAAGTGATGTCCCAAGCAGCCGTAACAGCACAAGTGCAGAAAATTAGTGGATAAATTCCGTCCGGTAATACTCTGGCAAGGTGCTGGTGCGTATATGTTAATTAGGACCTCTTTTTCTGTCGGATTCGATCGCCATGACCGTAGCACGCCTCACCAAACTCCCGCTCCTCTCGCTGCTCGCTGCCCTCATCCTGCTGCCCGGTTGCGCGAGCACCAGCGCCGACTACCAGTCAGCCGAAATTGCCGATCCGCTTGAAGGCCTTAACCGTGCTGTTTACGGCGTGAATACCGGTATCGACTACCTGATCACCGGCCCTGCCTCTTATGTCTATCGCGAGGCCGTGCCCAGCCCGTTCCAGGATGTGATCCGCAACTTCTTCCGTAACCTCGAGTTGCCGATTATCGCCATGAACAAGCTGCTGCAGGGCAATATCGACGGCTTTGGCACTGCTGCCGGCCGCTTCATGGTCAATACGGTTGCCGGTGTTGGCGGTATTGCCGACATTGCGAGCCATGCCGGTCTCAAGTATGAGCCGACCGATTTTGGCATCACCCTTGCCAGCTGGGGCGCCGAGCCCGGTTTCTACCTGGTACTGCCGCTCATCGGCCCCTCGAGCCTGCGTGACGGCATTGGCCGCGGCGTAGACTGGTATGCCGATCCAGTTCGCATTCTCGCCGACAATAACGAAATTGACGGTCAGCTCATGATTGTGAGCGGTTTGCGCTATCTCGACACCCGCGCAGCCTATGATGCGGCAATTCGCGATACTCGCAAGAACTCGCTGGACCCGTATGCTGCATTCAGGAGCCTGTTTGCCCAGAGCCGCGCTGCCGAAATCAAGGCACAGCTGGCCGATTAAGCTCTTAACGGTTGTTTGAAGCGGAGTCCTGAATGTTACGTCGTACGGTGCTGCACAAAACTCTGGGTCTGGTCGCTCTCGGGCTGATCTCCCTTGGAGTTACCCTGCCAGCCCATGCGGCTGTAACGCCGGATGCTGCCAAAACGCTGGTCGACGGTATGGCTGCACAAGCCATTTCAACACTCGCTGCACCTGACCGCACGGATGCGCAGATCCGCGAAACCTTCCACGGTATCCTGCAGCAGAACTTCGACTTCGATGGCATCGCCAAATTTGTGCTCGGCCGCTACTGGCGCACCGCCACGCCTGAGCAGCAGACCGAATACCTCAAGCTGTTTGGCGATTACATTGTTGGCATTTACGCCAACCGCTTCAGTCAGTATTCGGGTGAAACCCTCTCGGTTGGCAATGTGCGTCAGGATGGCGAGGACGCGATTGTTTCAACCCGCATCAACCTCACCCGCAACCCGCAGCCGGTAGCGGTTGACTGGAAAGTCACCACGGGTGCCGATGGCAAGCCGCGTGTAAGCGATGTGATTATCGAGCAGGTGAGCATGAGCATTACCCAGCGCTCGGAATTTGCCTCGATTATCCAGAGCGGTGGCGGTCAGGTTGAAGCCCTGCTGGCACGCCTGCGCGCCAAGACGGGCGCACGCTAACAAGCGCCACACTTTTGACCCGTCGTTTTATCCACAGCTTTTATCGCTGGTACGCCTGCGCGCAGCTTCCCCTTTGCGGTTGCCCGAGGTAGCCTCTTGCTGTCTAAAGCCTCAGGAGCTCCCATGAATTTCGTTAAAAACACCGTGACTGAATTCAAGTCATTCATCAGCCGCGGCAATGTCATCGACCTAGCGGTCGGTATCATCATGGGTGCTGCCTTTACCGCCATTGTAACCTCACTGGTACAGGATGTGGTCATGCCCCCCATCGGCTGGGCCATGGGCGGTCTCGACTTTTCGAGCTTCTTCATCGCCCTGAACGGCGAAACCTACCCCACCCTCAAGGCGGCGCAGGATGCGGGCGCGCCCACTATCAATTACGGCCTGTTCATTAATGCCATCATCAAGTTCCTGCTGGTCGCCTGGGCCGTGTTCTGGCTGGTGAAGGTGGTCAACAAGATCAAGAAGGCGGATGATGCCGCCGCCGCTGCCGCGCCGCCCCCGCCGCCGACCAAAACCGAAGAGCTGCTCAGCGAAATTCGCGACCTGTTGGCCAAGAAATAATGCTGAACTGGCCCAAGGCACGCATTGAGATTTGCGGGCCGTTGGGCGCAGGCAAGACGACTCTTTTAAACCTGCTGGCCTACTACGGCGCCAAGCCGATTTACGAGCCGGTGCAGCAGCACCCCTATCTTGAAGACTTCTATGGCAACCCGCCCAAGTTTGCGCTGGAGAAGTGCTGCTTCTTTGCGCTCGATTACCTGCACAGCCTGAAGCTGCACAGCGCACATGAAAACACTATAGCCCTCGATGCCTCGGTGCCACTGCTCAAGGCCTATCACGATATGGCACCCTTGCGCATGGATGAGCGGCTGATGGCAGACGACCTGCTCGATGGTATTGCTGCACAGCTGCCGCCGGCTGATCTCTACATTCACCTCTCAGCTGATACGCAATATCTGCTCAAGCGCATCGCGCGCCGTGGCCGCGATATGGAAGCCAGCGTAAGCGCCGATTATGTAGAAGGCCTCAACCGCCGGCTTGACCACCACATTGGCCGCGTGGCCAGCCATAGCCGCCTGCTGGTGCTTGAGGTGCAATCACTCGAAGGCCTGACCGAGCCCGAAAGCATCAGGCCCGTGATCGAGAAGATCAATAAAACCCTGCATATGGCGCTTGAGGCCAATTCGGGCAAGGCCGAGCAGACCAGTATGTCGCTCACCCAATAGTCGGTGAATTCTCGGCTGTTAACTAAGTTATTCAATTGCACTCGAAAATCACAAAAGTCTAAGCTAGCCCCATGAGCCAGCCCGAAACTGCATCCGGTTTGCACAGTCTTTTCGAAGAGACGGCAAACAACTATGACAGCCGTATTGAGGTTGGGCAAGGTCATGAAGCCATCTCACAGATAAAGCCCTTGATCAGCCGTGGCTTTGCCCAATGCAGTGCGCTGCTGCTTATCGATAAGATCAGTGGCCTAGCCCTGCTTAAGCACGCCGGGCCGCGCTCGCTTGAGGTTTTCTCGGGTGACCGCGGAATTGGCGAGGGCCTGCAGGATAATTATAATTTCTTCAAACAGCATACAGCCAAACATGCCGTGCTCATGGTGCCAGTTAACGGTACGATTTCATACAACCGCGAAGAGCTGGCAAGTCGGGTTAAAGAACAGCTAGAAAGCACCGGCAGTACGGTTGAGGCACTGGCGCCCATCATCGTGCCGTCAACGCAGTGGAAATGGCAAATTTATTTTGCCCCCACACAGGGCCACCTTGTTACCAAGCATTATATGAATAACGACGCTGTCTATCAGCTACATGCCTTGGCCGGGCTCGACCCTGCAAAACAGTCGCCGCGCATAGCAGCCGAAATGGCGAAAAAGCTTGAAGTGCGCGAGCTCGAGCATCAACTCAAAGCGCAAATCAAAAAGCATACAGGCTCTGGGAATACCCAAGAACTGGCGGCAGAGCTGGCGGTCGGCCAAAAATCAATCGGCCCTACGGCTCTGTATGGGATTCTGGCCAACCGGCTAGATGATTGGAATGGCCAGACTGCGGCACAAATCTGCATAGCTAATTTCACGCGCTTATGTAGTCGCCAAGGGAGCATTCCGCCAGAACAGGCCATACGCTGTATTGAAGTACTGGCGCGATTTGATATGCAGGACGATGCTACCCGTGGCCGCTATATTAGCCAGCTCTTCAACATGAGCTATGAAACGAAGAAGCCTGAGCTGAAGGCCTGTATCATTGCAGCGGCCCAAGGTATGATCGACCAAATGCAGGATACAGCCAAAGCCAAGCGTATGAGCAACTACCTTAAAAACGAATTATAGAAAATTTAGCGCTGGCGCTGGCACTTGGTCTCGAGCATGGCGAGATCATAGACCGATTGCACGCGCCGCACTTCTTCGATACGGCAGCGGGCTTCGGCCTTATCAGCAATCATGTAGGGATCGCTTGCATGAGTCACCACATGTACCAGCAGCTGGGCAATGCGCTTGGTGCCCAGCGTCGCTACAACATCCTGACCGGTTACGGTTTCACCGGGCTGCGGCGGGTTCTTTTCCATATACTCGAGGATGATGAGCGAAGTGAGGCGCGTGAGCACCTGTTCGCGCAAGCGCGCCATATAAGGCGCGGTGCGGTCGCCCATAAGCGCATAATAACGGTCGCACTGGCGGTAGGCCTCTTCGCGTACTTCGGTATAGGTAATTGGCTGCGCCCAGCGCACCCGGCACTCAGCAACATTTGCCGGATAACCTGCAGGCGGGTCACTCTTGGGCTGCACATTCACAATGTGCCAGGCCACACCCGCCCAGAAAATGAGTGAGATCAGCGTGAGCCACGTAATGAGACGGCGAATGAACTTGAACATGCCCCTTACGCCGCGTGGAGCTTTTTGAAGCGCATGCGGTGCGGGTTGGTGGCATCTTCACCCAGACGGCGGCGCTTGTCGGCCTCATAGGCTTCGAAGTTACCTTCAAACCACTCAACATGGCTATCGCCTTCAAACGCGAGGATATGGGTGGCCAGACGGTCGAGGAACCAGCGGTCATGCGAGGTGATCACAACGCAGCCCGGGAAGTTGCCCAAGGCTTCTTCCAGCGCGCGCAGTGTATCAACGTCGAGATCGTTGGTCGGTTCGTCGAGGAAGATGACGTTGCTTTCGCTCTTCAGCATTTTGGCGAGATGCACGCGGTTGCGCTCACCGCCTGAGAGCTGCCCCACCTTCTTCTGCTGGTCGGCGCCCTTGAAGTTGAACGAACCAACATACGCGCGCGAAGGCAGCGTACGCTTGCCAAACACCATCACATCGGTACCGCCCGAAATTTCCTGCCAGACGGTGTTGTTGGCATCAAGGCTATCGCGGCTCTGGTCGACATAACCCATCTTCACCGTATCGCCGATGCGCACAGTGCCGGCATCCGGCTTTTCAACGCCAGTCATCATCTTGAAGAGGGTGGTTTTACCAGCGCCATTGGGGCCGATCACACCAACAATACCTGCAGGCGGCAGGCTGAACGAAAGGTTCTCGATCAGCATGCGGTCTTCAAAACCTTTGCTGAGGCCATTCACTTCGATCACAAGATCGCCCAGGCGCGGCGGGGTCGGGATAACGATCTGCGCGGTACCATCCTGCGCCTGCTGGCTCTGTGCCAAGAGCTCTTCATAAGCCTTGAGACGGGCCTTGCTCTTGGCCTGACGGGCTTTCGGGCTCGAGCGTACCCACTCGAGCTCACGCGACAGCGCCTTCTGGCGGTTGGCTTCTTCACCGGTCTCGTGCTGCATGCGCTTTTGCTTCTGCTCCATCCACGAGGTGTAGTTACCTTCATACGGAATGCCCTGACCGCGGTCGAGTTCTAGGATCCAGCCGGTCACGTTATCAAGGAAGTAGCGGTCGTGGGTAATCATCACCACAGCGCCCTTGTAATCGTGCAGGTAATGCTCGAGCCAGGCCACGCTCTCGGCGTCCAAGTGGTTGGTCGGTTCGTCGAGCAGCAGCAGATCCGGCTTTTCCAGCAGCAGGCGGCACAGGGCTACGCGGCGCTTCTCGCCGCCTGAGAGCTTATCAACCGCTGAATCGCCGGGCGGGCAGCGCAATGCGTCCATGGCGATTTCGATGGTGCGGTCGAGATCCCAGGCGTCCTTGGCCTCAATCTCGTTCTGCAGCTCGGCCTGACGGTCAAGCAGCTTCTGCATTTCATCCGGATCTTCAACCTCGCCCAGCTTGTTAGACACTTCGTTGAATTCATCAACGGTGGCCTTCAGCTCCTTCAGACCCATCATGACGTTTTCAGCCACGGTCTTGGTGGGGTCGAGCTTGGGCTCCTGCTCGAGGTAGCCTACGCGCGCGCCATCGGCCACCCAGGCTTCGCCAAGGAATTCCTTATCGAGGCCAGCCATGATCTTGAGCAGGGTTGATTTACCCGAGCCGTTTACGCCGAGCACGCCGATTTTGGCATCCGGGTAGAACGAGAGATGCACATTGTTGAGCACCTGCTTGCCACCAGGGAAGGTCTTCGAAAGACCCTTCATCACGTAAATGAACTGTGCTGCCATAACCGCCTCCATAAAAATCTGTGGCGGTTTTAGCAGACTGAAGCCCCCAATTCCAGAGGCGTTTGGGCAGTTTTTAGCCTAAAAACCGGGAGCTTTCCCTGCAGATTGGCATACCTGACGCATCGCCAGACAGATGCACGTTTAAAATTACCAATCTGCGCCATAACGGGTGGCACAACGCTGAATCCAGCTCTTGGCGGTTTCATTCTGGCTCGCTTCACAGTTACGCTTGAAGTTGAAGTGATAAAGCGCACCCGGCTTGCCGCCACAGGTCTGCACCCAGTCTTTAGCCAGCTGGCCTTCAGAAGGATCACAGATAAAGCTGCGCACGTCGGTATTGGCAGGGCTGGCTGATGTAGCAGTACCACTGCTTGCTACGGCATGATTGTTGCTGCCACTAAGCAGCAAGTACCACAGCAGCCAGTTGTTACCGGAACTGACGGGCACCCTATCGGCACCAAAGCGGCTGACCGGACCTGTAGGACCAGAGCTGCCGCCACCACTACCTTTACTGGCAGGTGGTAACTTGGCGCCGCCGTTATTACCACTACCATTAGCAGGTACGGCCTGCTTTGGCGCAGGTGCAGGCGCCGGTGCCGCAGCCTGCTTAGGTGCAGCTGGTGCAGGTGGGGCTGGACGATAAGCCGGTGCAGCTGGACGGAAGGCAGGGCTTGAAAAACCTCCGCCCCTATAGCCACCGCCCGAAAAACCCTTGGCCTCAACCGGCGAGCTGGCCAGAAAACCAAAAGCAACGGCAGCAGCAACAGCAGTAACGACGGTCTTGCGCATATTAATTTCGGCTCCTCTGGGTATAAACCTGAGCAGAGAATGGCAAAACGCACTGTTAATGTGGATTACAATTGTATGACAAAAAGCGCGTTTACGCGGCGTTTAACTATGCGGATCAGGTGGACGCAAGAAATATCACCCCTTAACTAAGGCAAATGGCGGCCTAATTCTGTGTGCGGCCAATCCCGGCCATTCAGAATAATGGAGCTCTCCAATGTTCAACCTCAAGTCTTCCCGCCTGCCTGTTCTGGCCATGGCACTTGTTATTGGCGGCGTTACTGCGCCCTACGCAGTACAAGCCGGCACACACGCAACCACCACCACAACAACGACCACTGCAACCACCCCTGCACCGGTTATGGTGGGCGGCGCCGAGATGTTTGCGAACAAGAACATCATCGAGAACGCGGTAAACTCCAAGGACCACACCACGCTCGTAGCGGCGGTCAAGGCGGCTGAGTTGGTTGAAACACTCTCAGGCACCGGTCCGTTCACCGTATTCGCCCCAACGAATGATGCCTTCGCCAAGCTGCCCGCAGGCACAGTCGATACATTGCTGAAGCCCGAGAGCAAGGCCACGCTCACCAGCGTGCTGACCTACCATGTCGTGGCAGGCAATGTAAGCGCAGCCGACCTGACCAAGCTGATTGAAGCTGGTAACGGCACCGCCGAGCTGACCACGGTTGAAGGCACCAAGCTGACCGCCGCCGTGAAGGATGGCCATGTTGTTCTGACCGATGCCAAGGGCGGCACCGCAATGGTCACGATTGCCGATGTCGGCCAGTCGAACGGCGTCATCCATGTGGTTGACACCGTTTTGATGCCTTAATCACAGGCGCCTAATACAAAAGGGCCAGCCTTGCAGCTGGCCCTTTTCATTTCTGCACGCACATTACATACGGCAGAGCTCTTGTACCGCGCGGCGGCTGGCGGTTGAAGGTGCTGGCAGTTTTGAGTTATTCAGCGCCTCGACCTTGCCAGTGGCACAGGTAATGGCCCCGCCCTTAGCGCTACGGTCGAGTACACTGCCACAAGCCAGCATCACGCGCTTACCGTTAGCGCTGCGCTCAATTGCATAAGCTGCGCCATCAGTCTGGCAGCCCAGAATGTCGCGCACATTTGTGACGGCAAACTTGGCGAGGTCGGCGCTGCGCTCGGCATCTTTGCCATTCAGCTCACGCGCCTGCGTGCTGGTAGCCAGCAGGGCAAAAGCCGCAATCATACCCATGGTCTTAAAAGCTGACATTTTCATCTCCCTGATGTTTCCCATAAGGAAGCTAGGCCTACCGGAGGCCGCATGGCAAGACGGATTCTGGCTATTTCGGCTGATGGATATAATCAACCCAGCTGAACGCAGGGGTATCGCCAGCTGCGTCAACCCGCTGGCGTTTTACTTCGAGGTAGGCTTTACGGTCGAACGAGGGGAACAGCGTATCGCCCTCGGCATCCACATCAACCTCGGTCATGAACAGCCAGTCGGCCATGGGCAGGGCGACCTTGAATACTTCGCGCCCACCGCCAATGAAGATCTCTTCTTCATCCTTATAGGCTTCAATAGCCTCATTCAGGCTGGTGAAGGTCTCAATACCCGGCATCTGCGCATTAGTGCGTGAAAGCATGATGCACCGGCGGTTCGGCAAAGCCTTACCAATAAGCTGCCACGAGGTGCGGCCCATGATGAGTGGCTTCTCGATAGTCATCTCTTTAAAGCGCTTGAGGTCGGCTGGGATATGCCATGACAGGCCGAACCTGCCATGGCTGTTTCCCATAATGCCGTTACGCGCAACGGCTACGATGAGGGAGATCATACCGCAATCGGTGCCTTGATAGTGTCGTGATGCTGATAGCCCAGCAGCTGGAAGTCTTCGAACTTGAAATCGAAGATATCCTTCACCGCTGGGTTAAGTTGCATTTCGGGCAACGGATAAGGCGTGCGCGAGAGTTGCTCTTTCACCTGCTCCATATGGTTGGAGTAGATATGCGCATCGCCCAGCGTGTGGATGAACTCGCCCGGCTGCAAATCACATACCTGTGCCACCATCATGGTGAGCAAGGCGTAAGACGCGATGTTGAACGGTACACCAAGGAAGATATCGCCCGAGCGCTGATACAGCTGGCACGAGAGCTTGCCGTTCAGCACATAGAACTGGAACATGGTGTGGCAGGGTGGCAGCGCCATCTTGCCCACTTCGCCGGGGTTCCATGCACTGACGATCAGGCGGCGGCTGTCGGGGTTTTTCTTGATATCGTTGATGAGGTTGGTGATCTGGTCGACCGTGCGGCCATCGGCTGTCTGCCAGCTGCGCCACTGTACGCCATAAACGGGGCCGAGGTTACCTTCGGCGTCTGCCCATTCATCCCAGATCTTCACACCGTTCTCTTTAAGGTACTTGATATTGCTATCGCCTTTGAGGAACCAGATGAGTTCATGAATGATCGACTTGAGATGCACCTTCTTGGTGGTGACCAGCGGAAACCCCTTGGCGAGGTCAAAGCGCATTTGATAGCCGAACACCGAGCGGGTGCCGGTGCCGGTACGGTCCGACTTGTCGGTGCCGTTATCGAGTACATGTTGTAAAAGGGCATGATATTGCTGCATGAGGAGTCTCTCCCAGGGCAGTTCTGACCAGCTACACCCACCCTGAGTCCCCCAAGGCGGCAGCCAGCCTGTTGTTATTGTGCGGTGATTCGCGCCAACCCCAAGCTTGTATTTTTTGTAGGTTTCACCTATATTTAGAGCGTCGGGGCAACCCGACTACGGCGATAAACGTGGTGCAGAATAGACGTATCGGACCCGGGGGCGGTACCCGGCAGCTCCACCAAATTTCTCGCCTGCATGATTCCGTAACTGTCCTGCCGACTTTAGGGTTGGTGTGGCGGCTAAAGTCGGCAGGCGAACTATGGGGCTGAACTAGGATCGACGTGCGTAGTAAAGGCAATCATTTTCGCTCGATATGGTTCCGACGTAATCGGGCCGAAACTATAGATGCTAACGACAACGTTGCTTCTACTGTTGAACTTCGCAAAGCTGCTTAAGCTTTCGGTTTGAACGCGGTTCGGGGGGCGCCGGGCAACAGAAGCCCCCCACTTACTTTCTTATATTGTCAGGTTCAATCGCGGTCTCTAGGCTACCCCAAAACATAAACGGGGAGTTGAGGGATGACGGTCATTACAGCAGAAGATTACAGCCTGAGTTTCGGCCATCTGGCAGATGTGATTCCGTGCAGCAGTGCCTTTGCTGTTCTCTCACCCACCAAAGCGCAGCAGCTGGGGGCTGCGTGGTACAAGCTGGCCGAGCTGCATGGCGTTACTGCCGCGCTCAACCGCTTGATGCCCGAGCATAAATACGCTGGCACACCGCAAGGCGGGCAGCACCACCTCACCCGCAAGATCGGCAGCCTCACAATCTCGCGCATCGTTGATGTAACACGCGATGAACCAGCCAAGTTCCGGGTCTACGCGCCGCTGAACGGCAGCATGGCCTTCCCGCTGCTCGTATCGCAGGAGATGATCATCGGCGGCCCATGGCTGCGTGAGCTTGCTGTAGCTGCCGAGAAAGCACCCTTCAACCGCTTTGAAGCAGGCGCTGCGTCATTTCATAAATGGCTTAAGGCACAGCCTTAGCGGCAAGGCGCGGCAGAAATGGCCATTTCTTCATGTCCGGCTTGCGGCCTGAAGCAAGGCGCATAAACCGTACTGCAACTGGCGAATCCAGCTCTTCGGCGGTTGCTGCTGAAACCGGCCCTTGGCCTAATTCGGTCAAACCGGCCTGCTGCAGGGCGCGACGGCTGGCCATATTATCGGGCTTTGTTTCAGCGCAGATGGCTGTAACGCCGTTCTGCAAGGCCAGCTCGGTCGCTGCCAGTGTCATGCGGCTCCCCAACCCGCGACCCCGGCATGACTGGAAAATGCTGATGCCGATCAGCGCCATGCGCCGCGCTGGTGGCAGATAAGCCATATCCTCATGACCCTGCGGCGTATCGAGGCTGACATGCCCAACCAGATGCGGATAAGGCTCGCGGGCCATGGCCCAGTAGTCGAGCCGTGCTGGTGTAGGCTCTATGTAATAACCACAAATCTCCTTGATGCCCTTGCGGGTTGTCAGCAGCGGGGCGCTCTCATTGGGCTCCCATCCATTGGCCATCCAGAACGGGTCGGAGAAGAAATCGATGACATCACTCTTCAAGGTCTTGCGCACACCCGGCAGCAACGGGCCGGCCTCGCGCGAAATGATCAGGTCGCCCAGATCATAACTGGCAGGAAGGCGGGTCAGGTCGGCAAAAGCTGTTTTAACCATGAGTGCAGATCTAGCAGTACTCCCGCCACGAAAGCAACCGTCGTACACAATCAAAACTGTCCTAATTCTTGCTGATTTTCTGCCGTCTTACTTGAATCCGCTGAGGCCGCAGACCAGAGGGCGAGGCTCGGTGGCCAAGATCATATCCTGATGGCGGAAAAGAGCCGGAAGCTGCGAAAGCTCAAGAAGTTGCATGTTACGCAAAGGCATAACAAACCCCATCAACTCAAAGCAAGGCCAGCGCCCTATTTTCTTCATAAAAAGCGATTAACTTTTGCATTGGCAATTTTCATTCGCTGGCGCTAGGTTAGGGCTATGACTGAAGACCTATTACGCTATGACAAAATGGTAGAACGCGCCCTGCGCAACGTCGTGCGCGAAGCCATTGCGCATGTGGCCGCCCGCAAGGCGCTGCCGGGCGAACACCATTTCTTCATTACCTTCGAAACCGCTTTCGAGGGCGTGCAGATTCCCGAATACCTCAAGCAGCAGTATCCGGATGAGATGACGATTGTGCTGCAGTACCAGTTCTATGACCTCGAGGTGAGTGAGACCACCCTTAAGGTTACGCTGAGCTTCAACAACAAGCTCGAGCGCCTGATTGTGCCGCTTGAAGCCATCACCACCTTTGCCGACCCGGCTGTAAGCTTTGCCCTGCAGTTCCAGGCTGGGCCGACGGATGATGAGGATGAAGACGGCGAAGCCACGATCGATGACAGCGCCAAACCCGAACGCAAGGCACCGCCAAAAGGTGGCACAGCCGAGGTTGTAACGCTCGACGCTTTCCGCAAGAAGCAGCAGGACTAAATGGTCGGTATGTCGCCTAACCGCCCCGGCTTTACGACCGGCAAGGAAGAAGAAATCTGGTCGGGTACACCTGCCATTCGTTCAACCATCTATTACTGGATTTTCTCGCTGGTTGGCGGCCTCATCATTTTCTATGTATTCGGCAAACTGATGACCGGCCTGCTGAGTGCTGGTGCATTCTCGGCCATACCCGGCGCTGCGGTGGCGCTGTTTACGCCAACGGGCGATCTCAAAGGCTGGGTACGTGCGCTGCCGCTGTTCGTGTGCCTGTTCCCGGCTTTCTGGTACACACTCGGCCTCATTCTCACCAGCTACAAGCTCACCACCCAGCGCCTGCATGTACGCACCGGCATTCTGATACGCACTTACGACCAGCTTGAGCTGTTCCGCGTACGCGACTTCCTGATTGATGCACCGCTCTATATGGTCATTCTCGGTCTGGGCCATGTGCGCGTAATCAGCCGTGATGAAAGCCTGCCGCTGCTTACCCTCATCGCACAGCCCGCGTCAGACAAGCTGATCGACATGATCCGCGATAACGTGCAGCGCCGTAAGGACGAAGTGGGCATGCGCGAAATCGAAACCAATACGCAATAAGCAGATGGCGGTTAAAACACCTCCTGCCCTGTCTCCTGTTGCACGGCAGGCTATGGCGTTTGCCGAAAAACTCTGCCGCGAAAAGAAGCTGCGTTTTACCAGCATAAGGCACGACATGCTCGAGGCCATGTGGCGTATTGATGGCCCGGTGAAGGCCTATGACATGCAGGCCTATATGCTCAAACACTACGGGCAGAAGATCAACCCGCCCACCATTTACCGCACGCTCGACTTTTTATACCGCAACGGGCTGGTGCACCGCATTGAGAGTCTCAATGCTTTTGCTGCCTGCCACGATAACCTCGACTTTCACGAAGGGCAGTTTGTCATCTGCTCCACCTGCGGGCATGTGGAAGAGATTCATGAAGATGCGATTATCAGCAAGCTGGCCAAGCAGCTTGAAGCACGCGGCTATTCGCTGAACAAGCAGATGGTCGAGTTACGGGTCGACTGCCTTAAGCGGCCCTGTCCGCAACAACGGCAGCTACAGGGTAAGCGTCTGGCGGAAAAGGCAAGCTGATCTGCCACGGCAACTGGCCCTGGCTCTCTTTCATTGTATAAAGCTGGTAAAATCGTGCATGCCGGCCATAGCGTAGCGGGAAGCGGTCTTTGGGTGACCATAAACCGCTCAGCAGCTCGCTCTGGTGCGCAACCAGATAGCGCCACGCGGCGTGCTCGGCTTCAGTGCGGATTTTCTCATCCGGCCAGTCCGGCAGATACAGGTTGTTGGCGGCATTCTCAACCGCACTTTGCCATTTGGCGTCATAGGCCTCAGGGTCACGCGCGCGCCACTCATGCATATAGTCTTCGGCAGCCTTGCGGTAGGCCAGCACATCGTATTCGGCATACAGGCGCTGCTGGCCGGGCTCGATCTGCAGCCAGCCATCAAACCCCAGCTGGCCAACCATATTCTGTAATCCGCCAATGTAGCTGCATACCTGCGCCTGATGGCAAAGGTTGGCATGGCACGAACGCTGGTCATCCGGCACCATCTGCACCTGTATGCCATGCGGATAAAGCGCAGCGACTGCTGCCGTAAAGCGCGCCAGCTGCACAAACATGAGGTATTCGGCGCAATCCGGCTGCTGGGCTGAGCCGCACACCTGCCGGTTCTTGAGCGGGCCGCAGCCAAGGCGGAACTGCAACGGAGCCCCTTGCGCCAACCGCTGCTCGACATACGCCAGATAATCGCCCTCATCCTCAGGGCGGCGGCGCGCGAAAGTGTTGGAGCCGATTTTGCGCACTACTGCCTGCACTGTGCCAAGGCGGCTGAGATCACGCCGCGCCCAATCCGGCTTATCGAAACGGTGCAGGCCGGTGGCATCGGCAGCGCAGATTTGCGCAAACTGCTGGCGCGTGCATTGAGCCGTCTCGATGGCGGCGGAAAGGTCAAAATTGATGCCAGAGCTGATATCAGACATGGGCCACAACTTTTGGAACAATGTTCCATTTAGAAGAAACGGAATAATGTTCTATTTTCAAATCGGCAGACTGTCAAATGCGATTAGCAATAATTGTAGCTATTACTGGCAGGCTCAGCCTATAAATTAGCCAGCCTTACCCACTTTTATGTTCGAGGACTCGCATGATAACGCTCACCTTTGAAGCGCATTCAACCTCATATGATAACGAGGCCAAGCTGGCGTCTGGCTTTAATGATGTTGACCTTTCACCGCTTGGGCTGGAGCAGGCCAAGAATATGGGCGAACGTCATACAAACAGCCCGATTAGTGCCATTTACACGTCCGACCTGCAGCGGGCTTATAAAACGGCGATTATCGCTTTCGGAGAACGGCATATTCCCCTGTTTACCGATGCGCGCCTGCGTGAATGCAATTATGGCGACTATACCCAGATAGATGCTGATGTTGTTAAGGCCATGAAACTAAAATGCATAAGCACACCATTCCCGAATGGCGAAAGCTATGAACAGGTTTGCGCGCGTATGGCTGATTTCCTTGATGAAATCTCAACCCGCCACCAGAGTGGCGAGCATATCCTCATCATTGGCCATCGCGGCACACAATATGGCATTGAATGCTACATCGAAGGCAAAACAGTAGAGCAAGCGGTTACAGCCCCATGGCAATGGCAGCCGGGCTGGCGTTATGAACTCAAGCCGCGAAGCGCTCTTTGAGTTTGGCTTTCACTTTCTCGATCTGCATCACGTTTTCAATCCGGCTATCGAGGAAGGCCCAGGTGGCTTCGTGCTCGTCTGAGGTATCGACCAGCCAGCGCAGCGTGGTGGCGCTTACAACACCCGCCAGCAGCGCGCGCTTGGTGTAGAAGTTATAGTCGGTTGAAGTATCGCCAGCCGCGCGCCACATGGCATCCACCACATGATACAGCTCTTTCGCGCCATCACCCAAGTTCCACGGGCGGGCCAGCACCACGGCCTGCTTCACCACCGGCTTATAATCGCTCAGCAGCTCAAGGTAGGTGCGCACCAGAAGGGTGATTTTCTCGCGCACGCGCAGTCGGCTCAACAGTTTGGGCGGGCACAGCTGCAGCATCTCGCGTACGGCCCAGTCATTGAAATGCAGCACCATATCGACTCCGCCGCCCGCAAACAGCGTCAGCGCGCGACTCTCGCTCATTTTGATGTCTTTTGCGCCCAAAAGCAGGGCTTCGCGGCCAAAACCCTCGGTTTCCACATAGGGCAGACTGGCCAGAAGCAGCTGATCGCGCAGATTTTCGCGGCTGTCCGGGCGGCTGGCAGCCTTGTTTTGGGGCTTTTTAGCAGAGCGTTTGGCGGCCATGAGACTCTCTCTTGTTGAATTTCAACGGGTTAGCTAAATGATGATTCTGACTATAAGCCAGATTCAGGCCTTCACAAGCGCCCTTTATGTGTGTTAGGAGTCCGCCCCTCAGCGCACTTGTGTGTTTTGAGACCAGTTTTGACCCGATTTTTAGGAGCGGATGCCTGTGTTAGTCGTAGTTCGTGATAACAACGTAGAACAAGCGCTGCGCGCAATGAAGAAGAAGCTTCAGCGTGAAGGCATTTTCCGTGAAATGAAGCTCCGCAAGAACTTCGAGAAGCCCTCTGAGCAGCGTAAGCGCCGCAAGGCCGAAGCCGTGCGCCGTTCACGCAAGATGGCTCGCAAGCGCATGGAGCGCGACGGTTACTAGAGATTTCACCAGCCCTTTGCAATGAAGCAGGGGCTGGCAACCCGAGTGCCGTGGCAGGGCGTTGCCTATGCACTCATTTATCAGGAGATGAAAATGCCCAAATTGAAGACCCACTCGGGCGCCAAGAAGCGCTTCAAGATTTCCGGTAAGAAAAAGAAGAATGGCCCGCCCAAGGTTATCGCTGGTGCTGCTAATCGCCGCCACGGTACGTCCTTGCGTCCTCGTGACATGATGCGCCAGAGCCGCGGCACAATGGTGCTGTTCGGTACCGACGGCGTGAACGTCATGAAGCACTACATGCGCAATTCCTTCTAAGAAACTGGAGATACTACTATGGCACGCGTAAAACGTGGCGTTATCGTCAAAGCCCGACACAAGAAAATCCTCAAGCTCGCCAAGGGCTACTACGGCCGCTCGCACAAGAGCTACACCGTTGCTATCGAGAAGGTTGAAAAGGCCCTCCGTTATGCATACCGCGACCGTCGCAACAAGAAGCGCGACTTCCGTGGCCTCTGGATTCAGCGCATCAACGCAGGCGCCCGTCTGCACGACCTGACCTACAGCCGTTTCATGCATGGCATGAAGCTGGCCGGTATCACCCTCGACCGCAAGGTTCTGGCTGACATCGCCGCTCGTGAGCCCGAGAGCTTTAAGCAGCTTGCCGAGAAAGCAGCTGCCGCTCTCAAGGCTGCTTAATAAGGCGCTAGAAATGTTGTAAGAAGGGGGCGGCCCAAACCGCCCCCTTTTTCATATGCGGGTTTTTGTTTTCCTTGTCATGTTCATGACAAACAAGAAGGTAAGTAGAGATGTCAACCGAAGCTCCTGACCAGCTGATCCTAAGCGTACAGGCATCAACCTCCCTCAGTGATCTTGAACAGCACCGCGTCAATGCGCTGGGCAAGCAAGGCATAATCACCGCATGGGTTGGCGAGATAGCCAAACTGCCGCCCGAGCAGCGCAAGGATGAGGGCCAGCGCCGCAACATCAAGAAGAACGAGTTCATTGCCGCGCTTGAAGCCAAAAAGGCCGAGCTTGAAGCCGCAGCCCTCAAGGCCCGCCTTGAAGCCGAACGCGTTGATGTTTCACTGCCCACGCGCCCTGAGGCTATGGGCCGCTTGCACCCCATCAGCCAGACCATTGATGAGCTGATCGAGATTTTCGCGCAGATGGGCTTTACGGTTGCCGAAGGTCCGCAGATTGAGAGCGACGACTACAACTTCACCAAGCTGAACGTGCCGCCCGATCACCCTGCGCGGCAGATGCAGGATACTTTCTACATGCCGGACGCCGCTGATGGCGCCAAACGCGTGCTGCGTACCCACACCAGCCCCGTGCAGGTGCGCACGATGCTGAACAACAAGCCGCCCATTCGCGTGCTGGTGCCGGGCCGGGTCTATCGCTACGACAGCGATGCCACCCACAGCCCCATGTTCCACCAGTTCGAAGGTCTGGTGATTGATGAAATCGGCAAGGTCACCATGGCGCACCTCAAGGGTACTCTGCTCGAGTTCTACCGCACCTACTTTGGCATCAACGATCTGCCGCTGCGCTTCCGCCCCAGCTACTTCCCGTTCACCGAGCCTTCAGCTGAAATCGATATCGGCTGCAAGCGCGGCAATGGCGAAATGAAGCTCGGCAACTTCGGCGACTGGCTGGAAGTTGGCGGCTGCGGCATGGTGCACCCCAAGGTGCTTGAGGCCTGCGGCATCGACCCCACCAAGTATCAGGGCTTTGCCTTTGGCATGGGCGCCGACCGCGCCGCGATGCTGAAGTACGGCATTCCGGATATCCGTAATTTCTTCGAGTGCGACATCCGCTGGATGAAGCATTACGGCTTTGTGCCGCTCGATATTCCCTCACTCGCGCTCGGGAGCGTTGCATGAAGTTCACCCTGTCCTGGCTCAAGAAGCATCTTGATACCACTGCCTCGCTTGATGAAATCAGCCGTGTGCTCACCATGGTGGGCCTTGAGGTTGAGGGCATCGAAGACCCCTCAGCCAAGCTCGCGCCCTTCACGGTGTGCGAAGTACTTGAAGCCAAACAGCACCCGAATGCGGACAAGCTGCGCGTTTGCCGCCTCAACACCATTAACGGCGAAGTTCAGGTTGTATGCGGCGCACCTAACGCCCGCACCGGCATGAAGGGTATTTTCGCCCCCGTAGGCAGCGTGATTCCTGCTACTGGCGATGTGCTGAAGGCTGGCGCACTGCGTGGTGAGATGAGCAATGGTATGCTCGTATCAGAGCGCGAGATGGGCCTTTCCGATGAGCATAACGGCATTATCGAGGTTGAAGATGATGTGGCGATCGGCACGCCCCTGCCGGTGCTGCTCGGCAATAGCGACCCGGTGATCGAGATCAAGCTCACGCCCAACCGTGCCGACTGCGCGGGCGTACGCGGTATTGCGCATGACCTTGCCGCGGCTGGCCTTGGCACCCTGAAGCCGCTCGATACCACAGCCGTAGAAGGCACTTTCAAGAGCCCGCTAGGCGTGGTGATTGAAGATACAAAGGCCTGCCCGCTGTTCATCGGCCGTTATTTCAAAGGCGTTGAGAATGGTGAATCGCCCCTGTGGCTGCAGGAGGCACTCAAAGCCATCGGCCTGCGCCCCATCTCGGCGCTAGTCGATATCACTAACTACATGACCTATGACGCACCACGCCCACTGCATGTGTTTGATGCCGATAAGGTGAAGGGCGATACGCTGCGCGTGCACCTGACCAAGGGCGGCGAAACACTGGCTGCCCTCAACGACAAAACCTATACCCTCGAAGCCGGCATGACCGTGATTAGCGATGCCAATGGCCCCGAGGCCTTGGGCGGCATCATGGGCGGCAGCTCAACCGGCTGCACTGAGGCCACCACCAATGTGTTCCTTGAAGCGGCACTGTTCGACTCCGTACGCACGGCACAGACCGGCCGTATCCTTGGTATTACCAGTGATGCGCGCTACCGCTTTGAGCGCGGCGTCGACCCCGATATGGTTGAAGACTACATGGAAGTTGCCACCCGCATGATCCTCGAGATTTGCGGCGGCCAGGCCAGCGAACTGGTGATTGCCGGTGATATGCCGGAATGGGAGCGTAGCTATACTTTACGGCCTGACCGCGTGAAAACGCTGGGCGGTGTCGATGTGCCATGGGATGAGCAGGTGCGTATTCTCACCACCCTTGGCTTTGAAGTTGAAGGGCAGAACGTATCACCCCCCAGCTGGCGCGCTGATATTGTAGGCGAAGCCGACCTTGTAGAAGAAGTGCTGCGCATTAAAGGCTACGACAGCATCCCCGCCCTGCCGCTTGAGCGCACCAGCAATATGACCACCAGCGCCATCACCCCGCGCGCACGCAAGGTCACGGCTGCCCGCCGCGCCATGGCCGCCCGCGGCCTGCTCGAGGGCGTGACCTACTCGTTTATTGATGCAAAAGCAGCTGCCCTGTTTGGCGCGGTTGACCCTGCAATGGTTTTGCAAAACCCGATTGCAGCGGATATGAACGTGATGCGCCCCAACGCCCTGCCCGGCCTGCTGCAGGCTGCAGCGCGCAATGCCGCGCGCGGGTATAGCGATGTGGCACTGTTCGAAATCGGCCCCGTGTTTGATATGAAAGCCACTAACCAGCAGAGCGATGTACTGGCCATGGTACGCACCGGCCATGCCGTGCCGCGCAACTGGCAGAGCGAGGCTCGCTTTGTTGATGCGTTTGATGCCAAGGCAGATGCCATAGCCGCGCTTGAAGCCCTAGGCGTACCCACCGCTGGCCTGCAGGTGAGCACTGATGCACCCGCCTACTACCACCCCGGCCGCTCGGGCTGCTTGCGCCTTGGTGCCAATATCGTGGCACGCTTTGGCGAGCTGCACCCCAGTGTGCTGGCTGCTTTGGATGTAAAGATGGCCGCTGTAGGTGCCGAAGTGCTGATCGAAGCGTTGCCCATGAAGGCCGCCAAGAGCACGGCCAAACCGCTACTAAGCCTGCCAGCATTCCAGCCGCTTGAGCGCGACTTCGCGTTTATGGTGGCGAATGATGTAACCGCCGAAAAGCTGGTACGTGCGGTAAAGGGTGCCGAGAAGGACCTGATTACCAACGTGGTGGTGTTCGATGAGTACACAGGTAAAGGCATGGCCGAGGGGCGCAAGTCATTAGCTTTAGCCGTAACCCTGCAGCCGACCGACAAAACCATGACCGATGCCGAGATTGAGGCTGTCAGCCAGAAGATTGTGGCAGCGGTCGCCAAATCAGTTGGTGGAGAGCTGCGCAAGTAGCTATCAGGCATGCTCTTTAACTCCAGCGTTTTCCTGTTCCAGTTTTTACCGGTAACGCTGGCGTTATATTACCTCTCGCTCCGTTATGGCGGGCTGGTGCTGGCACAGGTTGTGCTACTACTGGCTTCGCTGTGGTTTTATGCCTATGATACACCGGCGCTGCTGTGGCTAGTGCTGGGCTCGTGCCTGCTCAACTACCTGTTCTCGCTACGGCTGGCCAAACAGGGGAGTAGCTGGCTGCTTACGCTGGGTGTGACAGCCAACCTGCTACTGCTCTTCGTATTCAAGTATGCCGACTTTGCGACAGCCAACCTCAATGCTGCACTGGGCGCAGCCCTGCCCCTACCCGGTATTGCACTGCCGCTAGGCATCTCGTTCCTGACCTTCCATCAGATCAGTTATCTGGTGGATGTAAAACGCGGGATTACCAAGCCCGGCAGCTGGTGGCGCTTTTTGCTGTATATCAGCTTCTTCCCGCACCTGATTGCCGGCCCTATCGTACGTCATGCCGAGCTGATGCCGCAGCTCCTGCGCAAACTTTCGCCTAACTGGAGCACGCATCTGGCTGTAGGCCTTACTGTCTTCGTTATCGGCCTTGCCAAAAAGGTGCTGATTGCCGATCCGTTGGCGGTATTCGCGGATCCGGTTTTTGCAGCTGCGGATAAAGGCGAGGCGGTAAGCTTCATGATGGCGTGGCTGGCCAGCTTGGCTTACATGCTGCAAATCTATTTTGATTTCTCGGGCTATTCGGATATGGCGATTGGCCTTGCCCGCATGTTCGGACTGCGCCTGCCCATCAACTTCATGGCACCTTACAGAGCTACCTCGATCATCGAGTTCTGGCGTCGCTGGCATATGACCCTCTCGCGCTTTTTGCGTGATTACCTTTACTTCAGCCTTGGCGGCAACCGCAGTGGCCCCACGCGGCGCTGGGGTAACCTCATGATCGTGATGCTGCTGGGTGGCCTGTGGCATGGTGCCAGCTGGAGCTTTGCGGTATGGGGTGGCTTGCACGGCCTGTACTTGATTATCAATCACGCCTGGCAGAGTTATGCCAGGCAGCACTACCCTGCCCGCAAAAAATCAACCCTCTGGACCGTTTTGAGCTGGAGCTTCACCATGCTGGCGGTACTTGTTGCATGGGTCTTCTTCAGGGCTGAAAGCCTTGCAGGTGCTGCGGCCATGCTCAGTGCCATGGTAAGTGTACCGGTAATTGATGACTGGCAGGCCCTGCGCCAGAGCTATAAGAGCGTGAACTACCTTGTGCTCGGCGGATTACTGGTATTGCTCGCGCCCACCGCCACGCAGCTGCTAGCCATGTATCGTCCGGCCATGCCGCCCGCACCCCCGGTATGGCGTTTTAGAAAATATATCCTGCTCTGGAAGCCCAGCCTGCTATGGGCATTTTTAACTGCAGCGCTGCTGTTTGCCGTGCTTACGCAAATCAGCAAACCCTCTGCCTTCATCTACTTCAGGTTCTGATGATGCGCCGCTACCTCTTCGCCTTCGCCGCTTTCCTTTTACTGCTCTGCATGATTGGCAGCTTTATTATTGCCATGCGCTACTGGAACTACTGGGAGAGCGATGGCTATGGTCTGGTACGCTACCAGCGCGCCAAACTGAGCCAGCTGCACCGCGTCGATACCGTATTCATTGGTGACAGCACATTAGGCAATGCGATTGAGGTGAGTGAATTCGACCGCCTGACTGGCAGCCATAGCGTGAAGCTCGCCCTCACCGGCCTATACGGTTATGCGGGTACACTGCATTTTGCCGAACGGGTATTTGACCGCGCGCCACATATCAAGCGTATGGTCATCATGCAGTCTCCTGACATGATGTTACGTGGGACCGAATATGATGGTGCGTTCTTTACCCTCTATCAGCGCTGGCCTGCCTATCTGCCATGGCACATGCAATGGGGCCTGCTACAAACAGCCAGCAGCCGCCTGACCGAATACGCGATGGTGACGGATACCGCCCGCCGCTTCAGATGGCGCCTTACGGCAGGCCGAGGCTGGCCGCGCTGGACCAGCCCGATCGACTACATCCAGCAAGGGCCAGCCATAACCGTGTCACCGCTCACGCTTAACGCAGGCGGTATCAACCCCGACAAGTTTGTTTTTCTCAACCGCCTTGGCCAGCTGTGTGCAGCCAAGGGTGTCGACTGCGTTTATGTACATGGCCCGCTCAGCCAGAATATTCTAGAACTCAGCGGGGACTATTTTGATAAAGGCAATCAGGCCATTCGCTCCAGCGGCTTAACACTGCCCTGCCCGTTGCCATTAGCCATGCAACCAGAGCAGAACGGCGATGCGTATGACCATATGCATCCCAGCATGCGCCTTGCCAGCACCGCGTATTATGCAGATATCCTAACGGCTTACTGGAACGGCACCCCACCCGCCTGCGCGCGGCCGCTTACCCCTTAAGTCAAGGGGATGCTGCAGCGCAAAATGCAATCTGCTTGGGTTGGCCCTGTCATGCGTGCTACGCAGCTCTCCTAACTTTCAAAGTTTGGGGAAATACAAATGACAGCAGCAGCACGTATGTTCGAATTCCTTGGTCGCAAGGATGCCAAGGGCGCAGTTGATGCAGGCCTCGAGAAGGCTCTGCGCGAAGGCGGCGTTGCCGATATCCGCCAGGCTGCCGGCGAAGGCGAGCATGTGAGCGATGACTCGGTGAACTACCACCGCGGCGTGATGGCTCCGGGCAAGACTGTGGATAGCGTAAAAGGCGCACTCGATTACGCCAAGCAGCAGGGTATTATCCGCGATCACTGGATACCTACTGCCGTTTAACACCTGAGACGATTTTTCAGCTTGAATTAACCTGCCTCTGGCGCAAGCTGAGGCAGGTTTTTTCATGAGGTTGTCCCGAGGCTTTCCATGCGCACTTTACTGCTCACTACCGCTCTGCTTTTGGCTCTGCCTGCTTATGCACAAGAGATGCAACCTCACACCGGACATGATGGTCATGCCATGCCCGCAGCCGAGCCCGACCTGAGCGTCGAGCCAATCACGCCCACTGCCGAACCGAATGTACCTACCCAGCTGGTGCCGCAGGTTATGGAAGATGAATCACAGATTGATGTGCAGGAAATTCCTGTTCAGACACCACCGGCCGAGCATGCAGGGCATAACACGCACGACATGATCCCGATGAGCATAGAGGGCCTGCCGGTAGCAGCGGCGGACCGTATGGGCAATACACCGCTGGCGGGCGAAGTTAAGGATGGCGTACGTGAGTTCCGCCTTTCAACCGGAGCTATTGCCTGGCCAATTACCAGCAATGTGACCGTGGCCGCCTATGCCTATAACGGACAGGTACCCGGCCCCATGCTGCGCGTAATGGCAGGTGAGAAGATCCGCGTAATACTCACCAATAATCTCTCCGAGCCCACCACCATCCACTGGCATGGGGTAGATGTACCGATTGAAATGGATGGCGTACCCGGCATCAGCCAGGAGCCGGTCAAGCCGGGCGAGAGCTTTACTTACGAGTTTACCGTACCCAATACCCCCGGCACGTTCTTCTACCACACGCATGTAATGCCGGACCGCCAGCAGGCGCTTGGGCTTTATGGTGCCTTCATCATCGAGCCGACCGGCGTTGATAAAACCTTCTGGGACAGCGAGCACACGCTGATGCTCGGTGAATGGACCGTGAAAGATGGCGGCAACGTACCCGCCATGCCTATGGAGGGCATGTTCCCCAACTACTTCACCATCAACGGCAAAGCATGGGATGCCACCGAGCGCTTTACCGCCAAGGTGGGCGAGCGCGTGCTGCTGCGCCTTGTGGGCTCAGGCTCGTTCAGCCACCCCATTCACATGCATGGTGCGCCGTTTACGGTCGTGGCAGTAGATGGCCATACGCTGCCACCAGCGCAACGCATGGTGCGCGATACACTGACGGTGAATCCGGGTGAGCGTTACGATATTCTGTGGACGCCAACCCGCCCCGGCACCTGGCTTTTACATTGCCATATCAACCACCACACCATGAACGATGGGGCCGAAGTTAACGGTATGGGCGGCATGACCATTCCGATTGAGGTAAGCCCGTAAGCCGATTCAGTACGGAATCTCAAGCGCCTAGATGGTCATTTGCCGAGATATATGGCTTTTGAGATAAAACCAAGCCATTGATAATTAACCATAAAATAGCGTTATTAGGCTTGAATAAACGGGTTCTGTGCCATTATAAAGGTGGTGAAACAACCGCGCTGGCTGGTGCCAGCTTCTTATTCAGTTTTTTTGGAGGCACAGCACATGTCAGATCGTCCCAAGTCAAAGTTCGCCACTATCCTGGCTGCAGGCGCTGCAGTGGTTGCGCTCAACACCGGTTGTGCCACCTACAACAACACCTCAAACGACCGTGAAGGTTCATCGCGTACTGTTGTCGGCCCGAATGGCAGCAGCTACCGTACAACCGACCGCAGCAGCGGCGCGACCTTCGGCGTAGGTGTAGACAAGAACAAGGTTACCATTCAGGGCGGCGCCAAGCGCGGCCAGTCCGTTGGCGTAACTCTCGACACCAAGAAGGCTCTTGAAGTTCTCACCGGTGTTCTCGGTGGTGGCGCCAAGCCGCAGCCGGGCAATGGTGGTACAACCCCAACCCCGCTGGCCGAGCCTGCCGCAACGGGCACAGCACCGGCCAAGAAGCCTCAGCCCCAGTTCTAAGCCCCGGCTTTGTTTTAAAAACCCGCCCGCGACCAGCCGGCGGGTTTTTTATTGAGCCCATTTCTAATTGCTAGCAGCGTACCATATGATTTGCATGCGCCGCCTTTTCATCATCGCCTTAGCCCTACTCAGCAGCCCGGCTGCATTGGCACAAACCCGCTGCGCAGATGGCACCTATGTTTCGGGCGGCTGTGTGCTTACGCCCAGCGGCCGCTATATCGGCGGCGGGATTACCACTAACAACCCGGAGGTCACGCGCCCACCGCGTGATAGAGCTGCACAGCAACGCCTCGATGAACGCGATGCCCGCCAGCAGAACAACGACGTGGAGAGAAATGATGAGAGGGAGGGGCTGAACAAGCCCAATAAACTTTAGTCTGAAAATTGGCGGACCCGATACGATTCGAACGTACGACCCCTGCCTTCGGAGGGCAGTGCTCTATCCAGCTGAGCTACGGGTCCGCATGAAACTTCTCAAGTGTTCTTCTAGCTAAATCCTACACTATTGGCCAGCTTTTGTGTGCAGGTGTTTTAATACAAACAATTGATAAACCACCACAACCCATTGAATCATACCGATTCGCGGCTTGTCGGCCCTGCTTATCTGGTATACGGTAAAGCTGTTATGAGCCGCCAAGTGACCCGCCTTGCCCCGTCCATTCTCGCTGCCGACTTCTCTCGGCTGGGCGACGAGGTTCGCGCTATCGACCTTGCGGGGGCTGACTATATCCATATCGATGTGATGGACGGCCACTTTGTACCCAACCTCACTATCGGGCCGGTGGTGGTCAAATCCATCCGCCCGGTCACCCGCAAGGTGCTGGATGTGCACCTGATGATTAGCCCGGCGGATGGCTTTATCACCGCCTTTGCCGAGGCAGGCGCCGATATTCTGACCGTACACCCCGAGGCTGGGCCACATTTGCACCGCACGCTGCAAGCCATCAAGGCGCAGGGGATTAAAGCCGGTGTCGCGATTAACCCCGCCACCCCTGTCAGCGCGATTGAAGCGGTAATAAGCGAGGTTGATCTCATTTTGGTCATGAGCGTAAACCCCGGCTTTGGCGGGCAGAGCTTCATTCCCTCGGTACTCGAGAAAATCAAAGCCGTGCGCAAGCTGATTGATGCTTCGGGCCGCATGATCGACCTTGAGGTTGATGGCGGCATTAACAGCGAAACCGCAAAGCAGGTAATTGCTGCGGGCGCGGATGTGCTGGTGGCAGGCACCGCCGTCTTTACCGGCAATCCAGCTGAATATGCTGATAACCTGACCAGACTGCGGGTGGCCGGATGACTGACCTGTTCGAGCCCACCTCTGTCATCGACCGCCCCTCACGCGCTAATGGCGTGATTGAAAAGCTGCGCGCGGGCTTGGCCCAGCTGCGTCTTGCCAACCCGTTGAGCGAGATATCGCTTGGTGCGGGTGCGCCCGAGAGTTTGATGGTGGTGCCAAGTGACCCCTGGCCGGGCGATACCAGCGCAGGTACTGAATTAGTGCAGGGTATTCTGCGCTTTGGCGGTCAGGTGATTCAGCTCGAAAGCATGAGCTGGGCCCCAACCGGCGCTACACCCGGCTTCTTGTATGCCCTGCACCGTTTTGACTGGCTGCGCGATCTGCGCGCCTTGGGCGGCGATGTTGCCCGCCGCCAGGCCCGCATCATGGTGCGCAGCTGGATTGAGCAACACGCCAGCTGGAGCGCTGAGGCGTGGGAGCCATCGCTACTTGGCCCGCGTCTGGCCAACTGGCTGGGCATGTACGACTTCTTCTGCGCCACCGCCGATGATGAATTCCGCCAACTGGTGATTGAGAGCCTGCGCCGTCAGGCCCGCCAGCTCGGCCGTTCGCTCAGCGCCATTCCGCAGGGCCACCACCGCATCGCTGCGCTTAAAGGCTTGTTTTATGCCGGTATTTGCCTGCCCAAGGGCGAAACCCGTTTAGCCCTCGCCATGCGCATGCTGAACCCTGAGCTGAACGCACAGGTGCTGGGCGATGGCGGCCATATCGAGCGTAACCCGCAGGTCGCACTTGAAGTGCTGCGCGATCTTATCGACATCCGCACGCTCTTACGCACGGGTGCTCAAGAGGTGCCAGACCGTCTGCAGCACACGATTGACCGCCTCACCCCCGCCATTCGCTTCTTCCGCCACGCCGATGGGGCCTTGGCCCAGTTCAACGATGGCCGTGAGGCTAACCCCGCCCTGATCGAGGCGGTACTGGCCCAAGCCGATGCACGTGGCCGCCCGCTGAAGAGCATGACCCATAGCGGCTTCGAGCGCATTATCTCTGGCCGTACCTGCCTGATTATGGATTGCGGCACGCCGCCGCCCGAAGCTTATGCAGCACAGGCTTTTGCAGGGCTCTTGGCGTTCGAGATGAGCGTGGGCCGCGACCGCATGATCGTGAACTGCGGCAGCCACCCTGCCCGCATGAGCGCGTGGCGCAGAGCGCTTGGCGCAACCGCCGCACACTCAACTCTTACGTTGAATGACACCAACGCCGCCGAGCTGGCCGAGCGCGGTTTTGGCCGCCGCCCGCAAACAGTTACCTGCGAGCGACAGGAAGAAAACGGCGCGGCCTGGGTTGAAGCCTCGCATGATGGCTACGAGCATCCATTCCGCACCCTGCACTTCCGCCGCATTTATGTGGGCGATAATGGCGACGACGTGCGCGGCGAAGATACACTCGAGGGTCCAGCCGGCCTCGACTTTGCCATCCGCTTCCATCTGCACCCGTCAGTTCAGGCTTCGCTTATCCAGCAGGGTCAGGCTGTGCTCTTGGCGCTGCCCTCAGGCGGTGGCTGGCGTCTGCGCACACAAGGCGGCACGCTGGCGCTTGAAGAGAGCCTTTATTGCGGGCGTAACGAAGAACCGCGCCGTAGCCTGCAGATTGTGATCAACGGCGTCTCGCAGGCCGAGCAGACCATCGTTAAATGGGCATTGCAGAGAGAGAAACGCGTTTAGCCGGATAGGTAAAACATGTTTAACCTCTTGCATACAAACAGCTTTCGCTGGCATGACCATGCCCCATGAACAAAACAAAACAGATCGAACTCTTCTGCAAGGTCGTCGATAATTATGGCGATGCTGGCGTATGCGGCAGGCTGGCGCGCCAGCTGGCAACCGAGCACGGCCATGCCATTCGCCTGTGGATCGATAAGCCCGAGGTACTGGCCGAGCTGCGCATTGCCCTGCCAGCCAGCATTAACGTACAGCGGTGGAATGACACATTTGCAGTGCCGCCCGACTTTGGCGATGTGGTGCTTGAAGCCTTCTCCTGCGGCACGCCAGAGAGCGTCATTGCGCATATGAAGGCGCAGCCCATACAACCCATCTGGCTGAATGTTGAGTACCTGAGTACCGAAGAATGGGCAGCCGGGTGCAACATGGTGCCCTCTACCCACCCGCGTACAGGGCTGGTGCAATACTTTGTATTCCCCGGCTTCTGGCCCGGCACCGCTGGCCTTAACCGCGAGGCGGGGCTGCTTGAGCAGCGCGATGCCTACATAACGGCACAACCCAAGCACACAGGCCTGCGCGTTTCGCTGTTCTGCTACAAATGGGCCCCGACTGAGCCGCTGCTCAAGGCACTCGCAGCGCACAGCCAGCCGATCACCCTGCTGATGCCACATAATCTGCTGCCCGAGCTGACCGCCCCTGCAGGCAACCTAAAAATCGAGCGTTTCCCGTTCCTGCCGCAGGCGGAATACGACCATTTGCTGTGGAGCTGCGATCTTAACCTGGTGCGCGGAGAAGACAGCTTCGTCCGCGCCAACTGGGCGGGCAAGCCCCTGATATGGCAAGCTTATCCCGAAGAACAGAACCAGCAAGCGGCCAAAATCGCAGGTTTTTTAAAGCGTTACACCGCCAATTTGGCCGCATCGCACGCCGAAACGCTTGCTCTTGCGCACGAGGTGTGGAATCTTCCCGCCCTCGACGCAGCCTCGGTATGGGCGCGTCTGCTTAACGAATTACCGGCACTGGCTGGTCATGCCAAGGCATGGTCAACCGAGCTGGCCCAACAACCCGATCTGGCAGGACAGCTTGCCAATTGGATAGAACAACAGAGGATACGAACATGAAAATCGCCCAGGATCTGCGCTCCGGCAACGTGATTATGATCAACGACCAGCCGATGGTTGTCCGTAAGGCCGAATACAGCAAGTCGGGCCGCAATGCTTCAGTTGTGAAGATGCGCCTGCATAACCTGCTCTCCGGCACCGCCACCGAGCAGATCTACAAGTCGGACGAAAAGTTCGAGGACATTACCCTCGACAAGAAGGCCGTGAACTACTCGTACAACACCGGCGATCTCTACACATTCATGGACCCCGAGTTCAACCAGTATGACGTTCAGAAGGACGTTCTGGGTGACAGCGCCGCTCTGCTGGCCGACAACATGGAATGCGAAGTGACCCTCTACAACGAGAAGGCCATTGCGATTGAACTGCCCAAGCGCATCGTTCAGGAAGTTGTCTACACCGAGCCCGCCGCCCGCGGCGATACCTCAGGCAAGGTCACCAAGGTTGCCAAGCTGAACAGCGGCATCGAGATTGATGTTCCGGCTTTCATCGAAATCGGTGAGAAGATCGAAATCGACAGCGTAACGCTGGAATACACCGGCCGCGCCAAGTAATCAGTAATCTGATATAGAATTGAAAAACCCGCCCTTACCGGCGGGTTTTTTATGGGTGTACCCAGCAAATGAGATGGTGTGGCTGGTCACAAGCCATATAAGCATTCATGAAACGGCCATTGCCGCTTGAATTAGATACAGCGTCTAAGCCCGTCTGGGTGCCACTGCTGTCGGTCCAGCCATTACAGTTTGTATTTGCATTGCTGTTATTATAGACGCTCCAGTAATTTGCCCATGGCGATCTGTACCCGACCCAGTAAGAACGAGCACCATTAAAATAATTACTGCCCGACCAGTTGATTGTATTACCCACACCCGTTCCATCAAGACTTGTCGTGAACGCTGCTCCTCCTGAAAGTGGCTCACCGGAAACTGCAAAGTAATATGCGATCTGCGCAACGCCCTCACTCGCTGTATTGAATGCCCGAACCTTGGCGGCATTGAGCATGCCGCGGGAAATTGCATCAGATTTACCCATCCAGTCATTAGCCGTCAGATCACTCAGGCATTTAGCATTAGCCCCTGCCATTCCCCCGAGGTTACCGTCCCATGAACCAGCCGTTACAACAAAATAGCCAGACCCCGCCATAGCCACCATCGGTGTTCCATCTGGCGGCACGAGCGGAAGCTGCATCCATCCTGTAGAACCACAAACCTCGAAGCTGTTAAAGGTTGTATTCCAGCGCTGTGCGCCGACCAATCCGGCATTACAGGTTGGTCTTTGCGCTGTGGTGCCGACTGAAAGACGCGAGGCGCTGGTGTTGCTGCCCACATCAAGCCCAATACCAGCTGTTAGCGTGGCACTACCGATGCTGATCTGATCCGTGCTCAAATCACCATAAATGGTATTACCGATGTTCAAGCGGTTATTGCTGGTAAGTGCAGGCGGGTCAGTAGCAGGACCGATCATGATGTTATTAATACCGGTCGTTATATTCAAACCAGCCTGCTGCCCGATACCGATGTTGTTAGAAGCTGTAGTATTTTTAAAGAGGGCGCTATCGCCTATGGCGATATTATGGCTGCCGGTGGTGTTCATGTATAAAGCCATGCCACCTGCAGATGAACCCATACCGATATTGTTACTGCCGGTGGTATTAGAAGCCAGCACATAACGGCCCAAGGCTATATTCCATGACCCTGATGTATTGGCATTAAGGTTATATAACCCGAGGGCTATATTGGTAACACCGCTGGTATTTGCAGTTAACTGCTGCATACCAACCGCAACATTACCATATCCAGCTGTATTACTCAGGCTCCGGCTGCCAATAGCTACGTTACCCTGCCCGCCTGTACTGTTGATCTGACTATCTCTGCCAATTGCGATGTTATCGGTACCTGAAGTATTAGCGACCAGAGCGCCCTCACCCAAACCGATATTATTGGTTGTGCCGTAGGCAGCTATACCATCACTCAATCCATCAATCTCGCTTGCACCACCCCCGCCACCACCGCCCACACCCATGCCTGACGGCACAAGATTGACCAGCGTGGCGATACGGCCTGCCTGTGCCACGGTACCGATGCTTGACCAGCCAGCTGAGGTGAGATTAACCTTCCAGCCGCCTGCTGCGCCATGTGCATCTGTTGCTGCAGCCGGGTTTGCGGGATTACCCTCGTCATATATAAAGCCACCGGGTGCACCCATGGAGCTTGCAATACGGCTACCCATCTGATCGCTGATTTCTGTACCGCCTGTGGTAACTAAAAGCCCGATCACGCGATCGCCATTATCGGCGACGCCGGGTGATCCACCGTCCTCACGCTTAACAAAAAGTGCGTAGCTCTGGCCGTAACTGTTGAGGTTTGTAAAATCCTGCGGCAGATAACCCGCGCTTTGGATACTGTTAGCCGTATCGCCAGTATCGTCATCAGTTATCTTGACGCGCGCTACATTGCCAAGCGCAGATAATTGGGGAAGCGCCAATAAGACTGTATTCTGTCCGCTGATATAATCCTTGGCGGCAGATGTTACGATAAGTGCCTGACTGCTAAGCGCAGCCGCCTCACGCTGTACACCCGCTGTTGCCGTAAGCTGCCAGATAGCACTAAAAAGAAAACCT
>JBEIQE010000024.1:0-14291 GCA_040376705.1 Micavibrio sp. | reverse complement strand
CGCATTCAACTGTCGTAGGCATGCTTTCTATTCTGGTACTCTACGCCCTCTGGTTTCCACAAATTATGTTGCGCCCAAGGCAGGTAGTCCAGCCATTTGGGATCACAATTTTGCTTTGCCTGCTGCCGCTGCTGTGTACCTACTCGTTCTTCTGGTCATATACACCAAGCCGCAGCATCTACTTCGGCATCCAGTTTTTCACCATGGTGCTTTGTACTACAATTATAGCGCGCACAGTAAGGATAGAAGCTCTACTTAAAGGCCTCACGCTTGGATGTTTTCTTGTTCTTGGCGCCTCGGTACTCAGCGGAAATTATCAGCAGGACTATTTTACTAAAGCCTATTCTCTGTTCGGCTATTTTGCGTCGAAAAACCAGATCGGCCTTTTTGCAGATATAAGCATTTTCATTTCACTACTGCTCATTTTTGGCCCTATTCCGGCACGTGATAAAATCATTTACGGGCTGTTGCCGCTGGTTCTGGGAGCTGTTGCTCTTTACCTGTGCAAATCAGCTGCTTCAGTCCTTTCATTAGCAGTAGTAATCGGCGCGACATCGGCTGCCTATGCCATAACGCGCTTTCCCCGCGGGCTGCGGCCAGTACTCATAATTATGGGTATTTTTCTGATTGCAACTATGTTTGCTTACCTGCAAGCTTTCAGTCTTGATGTGCAGGGTGCAACCCTGGAGAGGCTAGGCAAAGACAGCACACTGACAGGCCGCACCTATTTATGGAGTGAAGGCCTTAAGGCTGCGATGAACCACCCATGGCTTGGCTGGGGCTACTCAGGCTTCTGGGCGCCCGGCCAACCTCTGGCCGAGCGTTATTGGGCCGAATTCGGCATTATTACCAAAACAGGGTTCCACTTCCATAATATCTACATTCAAACATTTGTAGATGTAGGGATTATAGGGCTAATTATTGCCATCAGCCTGATCCTGACAAATGTGGCCCTGAGCCTGCAACGCGTATTGCGCGATAGCATGACGCTTGAAAGCAGCTTTGCTTTTGGTTTTGCTATCATGTTCTTTATCCGCGCACTGGTCGAGGTCGACTTCCTCGGCCAGTTTAGCATTGGCACCCTGCTGGTGTTCATCATCATTCCCCTACTTACCCGACAACCGGATACTCAGGCTAGACCATGAGAATACTCTTCGCCACCTGCCAGCCTTATCTGCCCCAAATGGTGGGCGGCTTGCAGTCGTCTGCGCATGAGTTAGCACTTGCGCTTAAAAGCGAAGGTCACGAAATAGGCATGCTCACGGCGCTCATGCAAACCGGCTATGTGGGCAAACGGGGCAGGTTGATCAACAAGATCATCGGCAAGCGCAAGGCAGCACGCGATAACAAGCTTGGATATCCTGTATGGCGCGCGTGGTTTCCGGCCGAAAGCCTGGCGTGGACTGCGCGTAAATTCAGGCCCAATGTCATTATTGTGCTGGCTCGCCTACCTGTACAGGTAGCGCGCGAGGCACAAAAACTTAGCATCCCCGTACTCATGATGCTGCAGGATGTTGAGTTCAAAGATCATGGTGGTGACTTTGCAACGCTCGGAATTGTCCCCTGCGTTGCCAATTCAGCCTTCACAGCGCAGCGCTATCGCGCCGCCTTCGGGGTTGAGCCGGTTATCATCCAGCCGCTTATAAACGGACAGGCAAAATATGCCACGGCCACAACACGCGAGAATGTTACCTTTATTAATCCGCACCCGTTTAAAGGCGTAACGGTAGCGCTGGAGTTGGCCCGCCAGTGCCCTGACATTCCCTTCAGCTTTATAGAAACATGGCCTCTCTCACCCGAAGACCGCGCCATGCTCAACAGCCAGCTCCCCCACTTACCTAACATAAAACTGCTACCACAAACGCTGGACATGAAATCGGTTTATGGACGCTGCAAAATTCTGCTCGCCCCCAGTATATGGGAGGAAGCTTACGGGCGCGTGGTCAGCGAAGCGCAATTCAGCGGCATTCCCGTCATCGCGTCCGACCGCGGTGGTTTGCCCGAGGCAGTTGGCCCCGGTGGCATCATGCTAAACCCCGATAGCGCAATTGAGCATTGGGTAAATGCTGTGCGCCGCCTATGGAATGACCCGTATTATTATAATGAGTTATCGGCCGAAGCTTACGCCTACGCCGCGCGGCCCGAACTGCAGTGGAGTTATCAGGCTGCACTGTGGCAGGAAGTATTGCAGCTGGCTGTGCAGAATAAACCCTCATGAAACTTACGGTTATCATCTGCACCCGAAATCGGGCTCATGCCATTACCAGCTGTCTTGAGGCGGTAACGCGGTCGCTTGCATTAGCTGCAGTTGAGGCCGAATGTATTGTTGTTGATAACGGCTCGAGCGATACAACCCAGGCTGTAGTTGCTGAGTATGCCGCCAAGCATCCGCAGGTACGGCTGGTGTCTGAGCATCGCAAAGGCCTCTCGCATGCGCGTAATGCAGGCATGAACGCAGCGCAAGGCGAGCTGATCGCCTTTACCGATGATGACTGCCAGCCGAAGCCTGATTATTTTGCCGCCCTCTTACGCCATGCAGCCACCGATACCGGCCTTGTGCTGCGCGGTGGCCGTGTTGAGCTGGGCGATCCTGCCGATCAGCCTTTCTCCATTCTCACGCGCGCCACCACCGAGCACTGGCAAAAGGATAAGCATCCTACAGCCAAGCGGCAGCTGGCAGGGGCTATTATCGGAGCTAGTATGCTTATGCCGCTGGCACTTGCCAAAATAATCGGCCCGTTTGATGTGCGCTTTGGCGCAGGCGGCGCTTTTATGGGTGGCGAGGAGATTGACTATCTCTACCGCGTGTATGATGCAGGCTACCTGATTGAGTATGTACCGGATGCCGTCATTCGCCATTACCATGGCCGCAAGACGCCGGCCGAAATCGGCAAGCTGGTACGCGATTACGATGTGGGCGATGGCGCGCTTTATGCCAAATACATGTTCACGCAACCACAATTACTGCGCCCGCTGTGGTGGGATTTCAAAAAGGCTCTGAACGAACTATGGGGTGGGCCACTCTGCCGTCCGGCATTAGGCCTTTCGCACTGGAGCCGCCTTTATCATGTCGCGCGCGGTATGCTCAAGTACGCTTTTTACTCAGCGAAAGCATGAGACGGCGGGCAGGCTCATCAAACCAGCGTGTTGCGATGTAAGCTGCAATCACAATAAACGACAGTAACAATACGCCGCTTATGTAAGTGCTTTCGGCTGGCTCGGTGCGCGTTACCATTTTCCACAAGCCGCCAAACCACAGCATAAGCGGCGTGTGAAGAATATAAATGGCGTAAGACTGCAAACCCAGAAACGCAAAACTACTTTTCAGTTTTTCAGGCGTGCCGGTTGAACAGGCAAACAAAACAAAGAGCGGGAAGACTACATAGACGCAAAACAGGTCGTACCACACGCCTGAGCCGCCAAATGGCGTAAGCATAAAGAGCATGAGCACACCAAGCAGAACAAGCGAATGCACAGCGGGTAAGCGCAGTTTGCCGCTAGCCAACTGGCGATAGAAAATCACCCCGAGCGTGAATGAGAAGCAGATGCGCAGCACGCCGCCCAAGCCCGTTACCAGGCCCCAGCCCATATCAACTGAGCCATAATCCACCGCAACAGGGACAAGCGCTACACCTGCAAGTACAGTAATAACCAATAACCGTGCATTAGATTGCCGCACCGCCCAAATGGCGTAAACGATATTAATGGCCCACTCGAGCGCTAATGACCACGCTGCCGGATTGAACGGGAAGATATCGGATCGCGACATCACAACATCGGGCAAGAAAGCCGCGTTCAAACTAAATGATACTACTCCTTGAGTAAACGTAATCGCCTCTTCCGGCTTCAGGATGGTCTTGATGATGGCATAAGACAGGCCAAGTATTAGGCTTGAGAAATAGAGCGGATAAAGGCGGATAAAACGCACGCGGCAGAACTGCCCAAACGACATGCTGCCCGCCAGCAGTTTTGCTTCATAGGCTCGCGCAATAACAAGCCCGCTCATCAGGAAAAACAGGTCTACTGCGAGGTAGCTGTGGTGGAGAAACGATGCCCCCCAATTGAGGGTAAATGTACTTCTGAACGTGATAGAGCATCACGGCCAACGCTACGATCCCGCGGGCGGCATCCAGAACCAGATAATGAGCAAGATGATGGTAATGTGAAGAGGCTTCCCAGCTCATATCAAGTCACCTTCTCTGGCCGTAACGCGCGGACCTCGGTCATCAATACCCGTATCTGCAAGGCAGCGCTCAAGGCGCTGCAGGCCAACAGCAGCAACAAAGCCAGACCAAGCTGCGTCCATGGCTCCGTTGTGGCCAGTGGTTGGATCAGGGAATAAGCTGTTACTCCCGAAGCCGTTACGATGGTAGGTACAGCCAGTGCACGGAAATAAACCGGGGTAGGACAATCGACCGTCTTCAACGTGATATGGATCGACCTTGGAAGGTAGAGAAGCGCTGCCAGCGTAAAAGTGGCAGCCACCCAGATCATGCCTCCCCCCCAGACTGCTCCAAGCAGGAATAGGATCCAGACAATCCCACCCTCCACCGAGTTGCGCAGGAGAACGCCGGTATTTCCGGCAGCCATGGCCACGGTGAAACGCAGACTAGTTACGGTTTGTAGTGCGATGGCTGGCGCCACCAGCATGAAGGTCGTGCCGGCAGCCGCCCATTTTTCCGACAGTAGCAGCCTGAAAAACGGCTCATGCGCAACAGCGAGAAGGCCAAGGCTGGGGAAAACCACGATAGCCATGGCCCGGGTCAGAAAAAGTAGCAGCAGCCGAGTAGCTGCGGCATCATGCCGGATCTGCGAGAAGTAAGGATACAGCACGAACTGCAGCGGCCCCGAAACCACGCGTGACGGCAGACGGGCGAAAAGCAGTGCCATCGAGAAGATGCCAAGCTGGGCCGTGCCGAGAAAGCGGCCAATAATCAAGGTCTCCAGCAACTGAAACAGGAAACCGGAAAAATTAGCCCCCAGCAAATCACGACCAAACACCAGATGTTCTCGGACCAGGTGCGGGCGGAAGACCAATCGTGGCCGGAAGTGCGCAAACCACCAGGTCAGAGTCAGTTTTGATATGTACTGCAAAATCTGCTGGATCACCAGCGACCAAGCTCCCATCCCGTTCATGGCCGCCAACAAGACGCTGGCAATACTAACAACAAGCGAAGCAATTTCAATTCCGGCGATCATGCCAAAACGATGCTCATGTTGGAACACCGCCCCCGGCACCGTCGCCAGCGACTGCAACAGCACAATAACGGAAACGCCGATGATGATAAGGGTCAGCTCGGGCTGTCCCATGATATGAGCCATCAGCGGGGCCACAAGGCACAAGAGCAGGGTCAGCAATCCGCCAAGTCCGCTAACCAGCCAGAAACTGGTCGACCAGACCTCCGGATCCCGTGTTCTGTACCGCACCAGAGAGTTGGAGAGTCCGGCATCCGAAAACATCATGGCAAACAGGACTACCGGCATGGCCATCGCAACAAGGCCGTAATCATGGGGCGACAGAATGCGCGCCAGTACCGGCACCACCATGATCTGTGCTAGCATCCGCAGCAGCGTCACCGAGGACATGGAGATCGTGTTTAAGGCAAGGCGCCGGAACATTTAATGGCCCATCAGCTTGACAAGTCGGCTCTTGTAATAGATCAAGACTCCCAGGAGTTCATTCAGAAATACCTGTTTCATGGCTACCCGTTTTTCCGCATCCCACTCCGCCGGAGGAGAAACTATGGCACGCAGGCAGCGCTTGAAATCCCAAACCAGATGACGACTGAAATTCGGGTAGAGAAACAGGTATTTGGCGCAGAGCGCGCCGTTGCCAACTGCATAATTGCGGCGCAGTTTTATAGCATCAGCAGGTAAGCGGCGCCCGTGGTGATGTTCGACAATCATGTCTGGCACCATCTCAAGCGCAATTCCTGCCAGATAGGCGCGGTAAAAAAAATCAGTATCTTCACCGGCCGGACAGGCTGTGCCCGCGCCCAAATTTTCATCAAAAAATCCGACCCTATCCAACACCTCGCGACGCATGGCCATATTGCAGCCAATCAGACCGCCCAAAAGAGACCCCTCTCCTCTTATATCCAACGGTTTCTTCCAACGCAGGCTCTCGGGAACCTTTCGAATAGTCAGAGGAAGATCCAACGGATTACCGAGAACCACCGAGCCGCTGCGCATCGTCAGCTCTGTGTCGGCCGCATCATGCGTCAAAAGGTCAGAGATATAAGTGGAGCGCATACAGCAATCGTCATCGGTAAAGACCATCAGCTCTCCCGTAGCTGTCCGGATTCCGCAATTCCGAGCCGCCGACAAGCCGGGCTTTATTTCCGTCACCAACCGGAGGGGAACGTTATGCTGCTTTGCCCAGTTCGTAACAACCAGAAAAGTGTCATCGGTTGAGTCGTTATCGACAACAACAACTTCATAATCCTCGACGACCGGGCAAGCCGCAAATGCTCCCTCAACGGCCTCCAGACAAGGGCCGATGGCATGTGCCCTATTACGGGTACAAATAATAACCGATATTTTTCTTGTCATGTCTTGACCTTGTAGGCGAGGAGCGTCCGAAACTGGGTTCATCGCGGTTTTCTACACGTTTGGCTTTTCCTTTTCAATTAGACTGTCTTTAAAGGCTCTATTTGCTTGCCTCAATGCACTCTGGTTGTTATATGTCCTATCAAATCAACCAAATTGAGGCGTAAGATGGACCAAAGAACCGGACTAAGCCGGATTAAACACGCCTTTTTCTGGCGCTATCGTCATTTTTTCGACGTTATCCTGCGGCCTCGGCTGCTGCTCACTCTGACGCGGCTACGTTGGCGCCGGCAAAACATCAAAGCGCAACCGCACGGCCTCAAGGCACCGCTGATTGTCTCGCTGACCTCCTACGCACCGCGTTTTCCTACCCTGCTGCCCACACTGCACTGCCTCTTAATGCAGGACATGAAACCGGATCAGGTTATCCTTTGGATTGATACAAGGGATAGTGATAAGCTGCCTTCCGAGATCAGAGCACTCACTGTTAGTGGTCTTACCATCCGCGAAACACCAACGGATATTGGCCCGTATAAGAAGATCATCCCCGCACTGAAAGAATTTCCGAAGGCCTTTATAGTCACCGCAGACGATGATGTTTATTACAGTCTGGACTGGCTGAGCAGCCTGGTGACAAGCTGGAGTGGCGACACCAAAGAAATCGTCTGTCACCGGGCTCATAAAATCTGCTTTTGTACGGAAGGCCTGCCTCTGCCCTATGGCCAATGGCAACTGGAAGTCCCCGGCGCACTCGTTGCCACGGATATTTTTCCAACCGGCGTCGGCGGCATTCTCTATCCCCCTAACGCGTTTGCCCCCCAAGTCCTCGACGAAGAAACCTTTACCACAGTCTGCCCTAAGGCTGATGATATCTGGCTCTTTTGGATGGCCCGGCGGAACGGATGTGTTTACAGAAAGACCGCCAATAACGTAGTTATAACCGTATGGCCCTCATCCCAAGCGGTTAGTCTTGTTGCCGAGAACTTGTTCAATAGCGGTAATGATACCAAGATCCAAAATATGATTACACATTTTGGATGGCCAACAGTACAGGACCAATCCTCATGAGAGTTTTGCTCGCCACTGGGCAGCTTTTCACACCACAGATGTATGGTGGCGCGCAAGCCTCGGGCAACCAGCTAGCGACTCTGCTGAAGACCCGTGGGCACGAATCTGCCGTTTTAAGTGCGCTGAGCGGGGCAGGCTATACCGCCCTCCGCGCCCGCATTTTAATGAAACTTCTCCGTCGCAAGACAGCGATGGATACCGACCTCGGCTATCCAGTCTATCGTGGCTGGTTTCCGTGGGAAGGAATGGCGGAGGTCACTGCAAGTTTTAAGCCGGATGTTGTTGTCGTACTTGCCCGCGACCCCGTCCGCATGGCCTTGGCTGCACAGAAAACCGGGACGCCAGTGGTCATGATGCTGCAGGATGTCGAGTTTAGCCAGCACGGCGGGGAATTTTCAGAGCTGGGCATGATACCGTGTGTCGCCAATTCGGAATTTACGGCGAATACCTACCGGGAGGCTTATGGAGTAGCCCCTGTTGTCATTCACCCGATGATTGATGCCGCAAAGTACAAGACCACGACGACACGCGAAAACGTCACCTTCATCAACCCCCACCCAAAGAAAGGACTTGAGGTTGCTCTGGCTGTGGCAAAACTCTGCCCCAATATTCCATTTTCTTTTGTTGAATCATGGCCGCTAACCCCCGAAGAGCGAGTGTCTCTTGAAAACCGGCTAGCCCGCCTGCCCAATGTCACTCTGTCCCCCCCAACAAAAGACATGAAGACAGTTTACGGTAAAGCTAAAATCGTCCTCGCCCCCAGCCAGTGGGCTGAGGGCTATGGCCGCATCGCCAGCGAGCCACAATTCAGCGGCATCCCGGTTATTGCCTCAGCGATTGGCGGCCTACCCGAGGCAGTCGGCCCAGGCGGTATTCTACTATCCCCCGACGCTCCGACGGAGGACTGGGCTGCTGCCGTCAATCGCCTGTGGACGGATGCTGAGTATTACAACGCACTCTCGATCGAAGTGCTGCATCATGCCTCTCGCCCTGCGATTAACTGCCAGACCCAAATGGATCTGTGGGAGCAATCTCTTTTGAAGGTAATTGGATCATGACAGCCTCTGCCCTCGTCTCCGTCATTATTCCGGTCTATAATGCAGCCGGATTTATTGACCGCGCCATCCGTTCGGTCCAGCAGCAAACGCACCAGAACTTCGAGATCATTCTTGCCGATGATGCCTCAACCGACAACACGCTGGAAGTTCTGCACAGGCTGTCCGCCGAAGATCCTCGCCTGCATGTCATCGCACTTGAGAAAAATGGAGGCCCTTCAACCGCCCGCAACGCCGCCATTGATACCTCTACAGGCGAGTGGATTGCCATTCTTGATTCCGATGATGCTTGGCAACCGAAGCGTCTGGAAAAACTGCTGTCGGCCGCCGAGGCCACTGGCGCCGACATGATTGCCGACAACCTTCTGCTTTATGACCATATGGCTGATGCGATTGCGGCCCGGACTGACTACTGTACGGCGCCGATGGACGTTTCGTTTGAACAATATGTGAGCAAGGACATTCCCGGTGAAAATCTCTGGCCGATTGGCTGGACTAAACCTCTCATTAGGGCAGATGTGCTGCGCCGGACAGGTGTCCGCTACAGGAACGCCCAGCGTTATGCCGAGGATTTTCTTTATGTCTGTGAACTTCTGCTCCACCGCTGTAAATATGCCCTGCTACCAGACGCTTGGTATATCTATACCATTCGCTGGGGTCTAATTTCTAAGGCAGACTCTCCGCTAACCAGAACCGTCCTTCCGGTCTCGCGCGGCGAGTTGTCCCGTCAAATGTCCGACTTTCTTTGCCAGACCTACAGCGGTACAATCACCGAGACCGAAAAGCAGATTCTGAATCGGCGCACTGATGCCGTATTCATAACCGAGCGGAACAACAAAGCTGAAATTGATGCTGGCGTTGTGATTAACGCGATCAAGCGGCTCCGTCCTGACCATGCGCTGGTGGCACTGGTGTACAATCCAGCCGTTCTACCTGTTATCTGGAACCGGCTCCGCGGCAAACTCCTCAGGCGCACAGGATCATGACTGCCTCTGCCCCTATCACCGTCATCATCGCGGCGTATAACGCCGAGGCGACGATTGCGCGAGCCATTACATCGGCCTTAGCTCAGCCCGAGGCCGCTGAGGTGGTGGTGGTGGATGATGCCTCGCGCGACGGCACCATTGCCATAGCCAAAGCAGCAGATGACGGTACCAGCCGCCTGCAGGTGATTGCACAGAGCCCCAACGCCGGACCAGCCGCCGCACGTAACAAAGCGATTGCCGCCAGCCTGAGCCCATGGATTACCGTGCTGGATGCGGATGATTTTATGCTACCCGGCCGCCTGAAAGGCCTGCTGGCCGCAAGCATGGATGCCGACCTGATTGCTGATGATATGTGGCAAGTGCCCGAAAATAGTGTGGATGGCGCACGCACAGCCCTGATTGGTGATCGCCTAGCCCTGCCCCGCACTGTAACGCTGACCCAATTTGTTTTATCTAACGTTACCGATACCCGCCGCGAACGGGCCGAGCTTGGCTTTATCAAGCCACTCATGCGCCGTGAGTTTCTGGCCAATCATGGCATTAGATATCAAGAGCATATGCGTTTGGGCGAAGACTATGAGCTGTATACCCGCGCGCTAGCCCATGGGGCACGGCTGCTGCTGCTACCCGCGCAGGGATATATCTCGGTAGTGCGGCCAAACTCGCTAAGCTCACTCCATTCAGAGCGCGACCTGCAGAACCTGCGCGATTGCGATGATGCCTTAGGCAACATCAAAGCCCTGAATGCAGATGAGAAAAAGGCCCTGCACCAGCATTACCTGAGTGTTGATTGCCGCCTGCAATGGCGATTACTCATTAATGCCGTAAAGCAGAAGAATATTGGCGCGGCACTGAAGTGCTTCATGCGCCCGTGGCCGGTGCCTGCTTTTTTAGCTGGGCAGTTGTACGAGCAGTTCAAGCTACGCGTATTCAAGCGCTAACCAGTGCTGCAATTTTCTCGGCTATTACATTGTAATGCGCCACGCTGGCTTTCATGGCATCGGTGGTCAATGCTTCGGTCTTGCGGCCATTGGCATCGACATAACGCTTGATGTCCGCCTCGCGGCAGATACCTTCCTGCAACTCGCCCACCACACATTCCTGCATGCCGAGATTAGCCATACAGTGAATGGCGCCGAGCGGAATATCAACGCTCTGGCCAGCCTCGAGTGTGAGGCACTGGTCATCAAGCACCACGGTGAGTGTGCCGCTTTTCACAGTCCACTTCTCGCGGCGCTGGTCGTGCGACTGCAACGAGAGGATCCCGCCGCTCTTAACCGTAATGTCCTTGGTGCAGAACTCTTCATTCGCGGCGTTATAGCCCACACCGGTTACAATATAGCTGCCCCATGGGCGCTGGTCAGTATCGCCGACTTTATATTGCTCGGTGAAGGCCGCGCTCATTAATAGGCACCACGGCGGTTAAGCATGACCAGCACGGTCTTGATCATGATGGCGATATCGCCCCAGAACGACTGGGTCTTTACATACTCACTGTCGAGCTGTACGCGCTCGGCATAGGTCACATCGTTGCGGCCTGAAATCTGCCACAGGCCGGTCATGCCGGGACGTACCGAAAGATAGTCTTTAAGCGCCTGACCGTAGTTCAGTGTTTCGGCTGCTGTAACCGGACGGGGCCCGACAAGGCTCATCTCGCCTACCAATACGTTCCAGAGCTGCGGCAGCTCATCAAGACTGGTCTTGCGCAGAACATGGCCGATTTTGGTGATGCGCGGATCGTTCTTCAGTTTGAAGTCAGCCTCATACTCGGCCTTGGCCACAGGGTCGGTCGCCAGAATCTGCTCAAGGATTTCGGCTGAGTTCATCACCATGCTGCGGAACTTCCAGCACTTGAAGGTAGCGCCATTACGGCCGATACGCTTCTGGCCATAAAACGCAGGACCACCATCGCGCTTCACCATAAAGCACAGCACGAGGAACACCGGCGAGAGCGCCAGCAGAGCCAGCGCAGCGCCCATGCGGTCGATCAGCACCTTAGAGAGTGGCGTGGGCGCAACCACCGTAGCGGTGGCAATCTCGCGCACAGATTCAGGAAGGTTTGCAATAGCAGCCATACGTTTACTCGAATCGTTAGCAGCCTGTAAGCGGCTGGTGAGGTTGACGGGGGCCATGATCTTGGCCTGCAGGTTATTCACTTTCATGCGACACTCCTTTTATCGGCATCAACAACAGCTTCGCCCATCAGCGCGCCAACACGGCCCAGCTGGTTCTGCTTCTGGCGCCAGGCCCATGCGGTTGAGATGATGGTTTCGAGCGCCGAGTTGACGGGGGTCCAGCCCAATACGCTGCGGGCCTTGGTCGCATCGGCCACCAGTGCAGGCGGATCGCCAGCGCGGCGGGCGCTCTCAGTAGCCGGAATAGGCTTGCCGGTAATCTTGCGGGCCAGCTCGATGGTCTGACGCACTGAGTGACCTTGATTGGTACCCAGATTAAGCGTGAGGCTCTCGCCACCTGCCAACAGGTGCTTGAGGGCGCGCACATGCGCATCCGCCAGATCAACCACATGCACGTAATCGCGCACAGCTGTGCCATCGGCTGTCTCATAGTCGTTACCAAAGATGCTGAACTCAGGGCGCAGGCCTGAGGCCACCTGCATGATGAGCGGCATGACGTGGCTATCGGTCTTGAACGCGCTACCCAGCTCACCAGCAAGATCGGCACCGGCAGCATTGAAATAACGGAAAATGGTATAGCCAAGGCCGTAGGCGTTGGCGTAATCGCGGATCATGTTTTCCATCACCAGTTTGGTCTGGCCGTATGGATTGATCGGCTTGAGCGGGTGCTCTTCGGTAATCGGGGTGAACTGCGGGGTGCCATAAACAGCAGCAGTGCTTGAAAACACCGTGCTGCGGATGCCATGACGGCGGGCAGCCTCGAGCAGGGTGTAGGAGCCATGCACGTTGTTATCGTAGTACTTGGCGGGCTCGGCCACCGATTCGCCTACCTGAATGAGGGCTGCAAAATGCATGGTGGCAACCGGCTTGTATTTGGTCATCACCTCGTCAAGGCGGCCAGAATCGCGCACATCGCCAGCCTCAAAAGGGCCCCACTTCACGGCCTCGGCATTACCTGAGCACAGATTATCGTAAGCGATTGGGGTAAACCCTTGAGCAGCAAGAGCTTTGCAAACGTGCGAGCCGATGTAACCAGCTCCGCCTGTGACCAGGACCGTGGGGTTCGTCAATTGAAAATCCTTAGCTTTGTTGCGCCGCACCTATGTACCAAAAGGCGCTGTGCAATATCAAGCTAAAAGGCCAACAACGCCCTTAAATCAAGCCATTAACCCTGTTTTAGAAGGCTTGGCTGAGATTAAAGAAGAACCGAGGGTCTTGATTATTCTCGGTCTGTACGTCCCGGTTGAGCGGAAGTGCGACGTAAGCGCCCATCTTGGTTTCAGACGGCAAAGTCACGCGCACACCAAGGCCGGTTGAGGCCAGATCGATGACCTTATCGGCAGCGGCAGTGGCATCACGGTTCCAGACTCGGCCACCATCCACGAAGGTGTAAACCTGCCAGGTGCGAATGGGCTCGAAGGCAACCGGATTGGTGAGCTGCAGTTCGAGCTTGCCAGCTACGCCGCTATCGCCGAGCACTTCGGATGAATCGTAACCACGGCCATAAACCGAGCCACCGACGCCGAACTCTTCCGACGACAGCATGGCATCGTTGGCATACTGGCCCTTAAGGGCGAACAGCAAGTTGAAGTACGAGCCCAGACGCTGCAGACGCTGGTATTCAGCCTCAAGCTTGGTGAACTGTGGATCGCCCTCGGTGCGCGAGAGGTTGGCATCACCCTTGTCACTGGCGCCGAAGATATTGATGCCCTGCGCAGCTTCAACCGTGAAGGTGTTGAAACCACCACCCAGGAAGCTGTCGAGGCGGTCAAGACGGGTGCCAAGGCGGAAAGCAACAATACGGTCGTGGCGGGTCTCGTCCACATTGCTCTGGGTGTTCACATTACGCCAATCGAGCAGCGCATAAACCGACCAGTTGAAGTTACGGGTACGAACGATGGGCTGTACAACCTTCGCGCTGAGCAGAACCGACTGACCGTTCACCTTGAACGGGGCAAGGTCGAAGCCGGGGTTGGTCGAGCTGACGGCGCCGCTGACTTCAAGACGCGTGCCATAAACACCGATGGGCTGGGCATAAGTGAGGTCACCATAGGCCAGCTCTTTTTCAAAGCTGTCGTCCGGCACATAAACCATAGTGGCCGAAAGGCGCTCGTTCATGCCAAGCAGTGAGTTGGCTGAGGCAGCGGCATAACCCTCGAGGCGGCCGAGATAAAGGCTGCCGAAGTTATCAACGCCGATTTCGGCATCATAAGCCTTACGCTCAACAATCACGCGCAGGTCAGACGCACCCGAAGTGGCTGAAGGTGAGAGAATGCCGCGCACGCTCACGCCCGGCAGATCGTTAGTGAGCAAGATAGCCTGCTCGAGCTGGCGGGTGTTGAGCGGCTGGCCTTTAACGCGGTTGGCGTAGCCAGTAATGAGCTTACGCTCGGTCTCGGTGAGGTCACCCTCAACCACTACATTATCAACAAAACCCTCAACTACCTGCAGGCGCACAACGCCGTCATCAATGGTCTGCGGCGGCACTACTACCTGCG
>JBEIQE010000022.1:0-31886 GCA_040376705.1 Micavibrio sp. | reverse complement strand
GTTGTGATTCAACATTAGGCGGCAGAACTGTAGACATTAGCGTAACTCCTCGACGGGCTCGACCCCAAGCACTTTAAGGCCTGAGGCAATAACTGTAGCGGTTGCGGCGACCAAAGCCAAGCGCGCCTTGGTAACTGCGGGGTCGTCTTCACGAACAAACCGCAGACTAGCATTATCATTTCCCTTGTTCCAAAGGCCATGAAAACCTGCAGCCACCTCTTGTACATAATAGGCAACGCGGTGCGGCTCCTGTGCAATTGCAGCCTGTTCAACGAGTCGCGGCCATTCGGCCAGCTTCTTAATCTGGGTTAATTCGTCGGCATCTGCCAGCAGTGAGAGGTCAGCCCCGGCAGAATCGATGCCTACAGCCAAGGCCTGCTTGCGCACCGAGTGACAACGCGCATGGGCATACTGCACGTAGAAAACCGGGTTGTCCTTGCTCTGCTCCACCACCTTGGCGAAGTCAAAATCGATGATTTCTTCCGGGCGGCGGGCAACCATGACAAAGCGCAATACGTCCTTGCCTACGCGCTCGACCACATCGCGCAGAGTGACAAAAGTACCCGCACGCTTGCTCATTTTCACCGGCTCGCCGTTATCAAAGGTTTTGACCAGCGCGTACATTTTAACCGCAAACTGCGCCTTGCCATCGCTAACCGCAGCTACCGCAGCCTTGATACGCTTGACCCAGCCCTGATGACCATCGCCAACCACCGTCACCATATTGGGGCCGGAGCGCTGATATTTATCGAGATGATAGGCCACATCCGGGGCGAAGTAGGTGTAGTTGCCATCGGCCTTGATCAGCGGACGGTCCACATCATCGCCAAACTGGGTTGAGCGGAACAGGGTTTGCTCCTGCGGCTCCCAGTCGTCCAATACCTTGCCTTTAGGCGGCTCGAGGATGCCGCGATAAATCAGGCCCTTGCCCTCCAGCAACTTCATACACTTCTCAACCGCGCCGCTTTCGCGCAGCTCGCGCTCGGAGGTATAGACATCCATCTTCACGCCGATATTGGCGAGGTCGTCCTTAATCTCGGCAATCAAAAACTCGGTAGCGAACTGCTTGAAGGTGGGTAGCCACTCGGCCTCTTCCCGGTTCAGCCACTTCGCGCCATCGCGCTTGAAAATCGCCTCGCCCACATCCTTCAGGTACTCACCCGGATACATACCTTCAGGAATAGTAACCGTTTCGCCCTGCGCTTCGCGGTACCGCAAATGGGTTGAGCGCGCGAGAATATCGACCTGATTACCCGCGTCATTGATGTAGAATTCGCGCGTGGTTTTAAAACCAGCCTTCACCAGCAGGTTGGCCAAAGCATCGCCAAAGCAGGCGTTACGCGCATGGCCCACATGCATGGGGCCGGTGGGGTTAGCCGATACATATTCAATATTGGTGCCGACCTGCCCGCCGATATCACTATCGCCATAGGGTGTGCCAGCAGCGCTGATCACTTCAATCTGCTTCTGCCAGAAGGCTGGGGTCATGGTGACGTTGATAAAACCCGGACCTGCGATTTCAGCCGCAGCGACATGCGGCAGCGCCTTGAGCTTGGGCAATAGTTCTTCAGCAATCGCACGCGGGGGCTTGCCCGCCGCCTTGGCAAGCACCATGGCGGCGTTGGTGGTCCAGTCGCCATGAGCGGGGTCACGCGGCAGCTCAACTGCCAAGCGCTGGCCCTGCGGGTTTAATGGCGCAGCTGCAGCCTCAACACCGGTCAAAAACTCGCGGAACACATTGCTCATGAAATAATCTCCTAACAGCCTGTTTAGCCTTGTTTTTCGGAGAATTCAATTCAGTTCGCACAGGAAATATGGGGCTTAGGTCACGCAGCCAGCCTTGTTTAACAAAAGCCCGCCGGATAGATTAAGGCATGCGCTACATATTCCTCGCCGTCGCCCTGCTCTGCTTTAGTCTGCCTGTTCTGGCAGAAGAAACTTCGCCTCGTGTTTCCGATGAAATACGTACGGGAATGCGAGGCATCATATACAACATGTGCCGTGGCGGCGGTTTTGCTTACGAACTTCAGGCCGAGTATGCCGATACACGCGATGAAAATTGCGTTACTGAAACTTATGCAAAGCTCTCAGAAATACAGCAGCGGGCTGATGACCTAAGAATTACCGAAGAGCTTCGGAAGAATAGTAACAACACGAAAGAGCCAGAAGCATACATAATTGCGGCACAAAGAACTTTCTATATCGACTACTGCATAGAGAAAAATCAGCAACGCTACCTCAGCCTCAATGAAGGTGAATGTGGGTATGTTGATAATCGCGCATTAAGTGGAAAATGGCAGGAACTTACTCAGCTTATTAAACCGCATACGCACCTCGACGGCAGTCGAGAAAATAACGATATTAGAAAAGGTGCGGTCACAATATTTCATGAGAACATCTCTCTTCCCGCCAAACTAGAAGATATAAGGCAGGAGCTCACACAAAATGGTTTTGTTTGCAAAAAAGATGACCAATGCCAATTAGAAAATCTTATTCTTCCGTATAGAAATAGAAAGTTGTTTAGTTTTGGAAGCCTTTTAATTCGTTACACATTTACCATAGAGAACGGCATAGTTACCCATGTCGAAGCCATCCATGGTGGTGGTGGCCTCTAACCTAAGCCGCACTGATATCAAACAGCCTCGTATGCGTATCGATTGCAAAGCGGTCGGTCATACCGGCGATGTAATCGGCCACCACGCGGGCGCGCTGTTTTTCGGTGGCATCGGGTTTGATACGTGTTTGCCAGTGCTCGGGCAGTGTGTCGCTGCGCTCCATGAACACATTGTAAAGGTCTTTCACCACACGCGTGGTCTTAAGGCGCACGCGGTTGACGCGGAAGTTACGGTAGAGATTATCGTACAGGAAGCTGCGCAGCACCCGCTCGTCCGGCTTCAGCTTGTCGCTGAACTGCACAAAGGTAATACCAGCGGTACGGATATCATCCGGCGTTTGCGGCTTCTTCTCTTCAAGGCGCTTGCGGGTTTCGCCCATCACATCGCGCACCAATAAGCTAATAAGGCGGCGGTTCATCTCGTGGCGCTGGCGCTTGCCGGTGAGGTCGGGAAATTCCTTTTTAATCTCAGCCAGAATGGGCCCAACCAGCGGCAGCCCCTGCATCTGCTCGAGCGTGATGTAGCCACTACGCAAACCATCATCGATATCATGCGCGGTATAGGCCACATCATCGGCCAGGGCAGCGACCTGCGCCTCAAGCCCTGCATGCTTATCAACTTCAAGCGGCCAGAGCTTATCGATGCTGAGTACAGTTTCGCTCGCGCCATGTGGATGTTTTTTCTTATCCGCATGCTTGCCCGTGAGCGGACCGTTATGTTTGGCAAGGCCCTCAATGGTTTCCCACGTCAGGTTCAGGCCATCGAACTGCGGGTAGCGCTCTTCAAGCTCGGTGAGGATGCGCAGGGTCTGATCGTTTGAATCATAACCGCCGATATGCGCCATGCATTCATTCAGCACATCTTCGCCGGTATGGCCAAAGCAGGTATGGCCAAGGTCATGCGCGAGCGCCAGCACCTCGCCCAAATCTTCATCGATGTTCAGTGTGCGGCAGATGTAGCGGCTGATCTGCGCTACCTCAAGGCTGTGGGTCAGGCGGGTACGGTAATAGTCGCCCTCATGGTTGAGGAATACCTGCGTTTTATACTGCAGCTTGCGGAAAGCGCCGGAGTGGATGACGCGATCACGGTCGCGCTGAAACTCGGAGCGGCCCGAGGTGGATGCAGGCTCGGCATGCAAACGCCCGCGCGACAGGCGGGGGTGGGTGGCATAAGACGCTAACAGGGCCATAAAACGCTCCTTTTCAGCCCTTTTGATAGCGCATTTTGACCTTTAGGCCAAGAATACCTATATATAGAATATGGAGAGCTTTACCTTTACCCCTAATGCCGGCAAGCAGATTGCTGAAATGGCTGCCGCCGAAGGCGCGCTGGCGCTGCGCGTAGCCGTGAATGGCGGAGGCTGCTCGGGCTTTCAGTATGAATTTACATTGGTCAAAGCGCCCGAAGACGATGATGTGCTGATTGATGCCCATGGCGCCAAAGTGCTGATCGACCCAACCTCGCTCGACCTGCTCAAGGGCAGCCAGCTTGACTACATTAACGAGCTAAGTGGTAGCTACTTCAGCGTAAGCAACCCCAACGCCACCTCCAGCTGCGGCTGCGGAAACTCCTTCTCCCTCTGATTAACCTTGTTTTATATGGTTAATTTGCATTTATAAATTGCGTCTTTCTGCAATTTCAAATTATAGTGCTTTTACATTCAAATAATTTCTTTCGGAGCAGACCACACCATGGCCAAGCGCAAGCCCGTATCATCTTCAAAAACACCGACCGATATTTTCTCGGATATGACCATCCAGGGCCGGTCGGGCTATCTGGCCTTCCCTGCCAGCATGACCAAGGAAATTGAAAAGCTGACGCGTGACGCCAACAGCCCTGCCCGCAAGACCCTGAACCAGATTGCCGCCCTCAAGGTGAACGACACCCCGGCAGGCGAGCGCATGGTCGGCGGTATCTATTATGTTGGCATCGGCTTCTCGGGCAAGGACACCAAAGGTTTTGCCTATCTGCCACCCGACCGCCAGAAAGACATGCCCGCGACCATTCTGGGCACCATGACCTATGGTGAATTCGCTGCCCTCAAGCAGGGCCGTGGCCCCGCCCAGGCCCTGAAGGAGCAGGTCAACGAGTTACGCAACCTCTACCCTGACCGCACCGTGGCTGCCAAGCCTCAGCGCATTCTCAGCACTCATAAGGTTTATTCAACCTCCATGGGTATTACAGGTTAATTTTATACTTGCTCTTTCCCCTGCCGTGGGCGCACATTGCCCCGGCAGGAGTGAGCTATGAAGAAATCTAGCATGAAGCCCACACAAGACAACGCAGCAGCCTCGCGCCTCTTCGCTGCATTAGCCGAACTAACCACCGCACGCCGCACAGCGCTGGCCCCCACCCCGCTGCTGCCCAACGCACGCGCCTGCAAAAAGAAGCTCAAGAACATTCCAGCCGATAAGCCGGTTTTCCTCAACTAGCTGCGTATTCAGGCCCTCATTGGCATTCAGGCTCATCTGGCCTAAACTGCCGGCATGAAAATCGCGACCTTTAACGTCAACTCCGTGCGCGCGCGTCTGCCTAACCTCGAGGCCTGGCTGGCCGCAGCGCAGCCGGATGTTGTGTGCCTGCAGGAAATTAAGTGCGAGAGCGAGCTGTTCCCGCCAATCGCGGGCTATCACGCGCTGGTGCACGGGCAGAAGAGCTATAATGGCGTGGCCATTCTCAGCAAACAACCTGCCGAGCTTGTCAGCAACAGCCTGAATACGGATGACCCGCAGGCCCGCTATATGGAAGCGCGCCTTAACGGCATCACCATTATCAACATCTACGCGCCCAACGGTAACCCGCTGGGCACCGAGAAATTCCCCTACAAGCTCGACTGGCTGGCGCGCCTTACCACCCGCGCGAAGGCTTTGCTTGCTAGCGAAGAGCCATTTTTGATTACCGGCGATTATAACATCATCCCCGAGGAGCAGGACTGCTACAGCCCGGCTGCATGGACGGGTGATGCACTGTTCCAGCCCGAAAGCCGCGCCGCTTACCGCCGCCTTAAAAACCTCGGGTTATACGATGCCTTCCGCGCCCTGCACCCGAATGTGCAGGAATATACCTTCTGGGACTATCAGGCTGGCGCATGGCAACGTAACAACGGCATTCGCATCGATCACGCCCTGCTCTCGCCCAAGCTGGCTGACCGGCTGGTGAGTTGCAGCATCGATAAAGCCCCACGCGGGGAAGACAAAGCCTCCGACCACACGCCGCTGATAGTGGAGATCAAGCCATGATGAACCTCGAATATTGGGAAATGGCGAGCTATGTCGTCACCGTCATCGCACTGCCCTACGCGATCTTACTGTTCTGGTGGGAGCAACGCCGCGAGCGTCAGAACGAAGAAGAAGAGATTTACCAGAAGCTCTCGGATGAATATGCCGACTTCCAGACCCTGCTGCTGAATAACGCCGATCTGCGCCTCAATACAGGCGGCATTCCGGATGCCGAGCTGACCGCTGAACAGCTGGAGCGCAAAAGCATTATCTTCGACCTGCTGATGTCGCTGTTCGAGCGCGCATATATTCTGGTGTATGAGGACGATATGACCGCGCAGCAAAAGCGCCTGTGGGCCAGCTGGGCCGACTATATCGACTTCTGGTGCAAACGCGCCGACTTCCGCCATGCTGCCATCGACCTGCTCTCGGGCGAAGACCCCGACTTCGAGACCTACCTTAAAAAAGCTTTGGCCAAATACGGCGCTGTGTCGAATTAAATGGGTCACACTTAAATCTTGGCACGATGAGCCCTCACCCAATAGAGCTAGCCATTATATGCGAATACAACGACGCGAGATTTAGGCGAAATAATAATTATACCTATTCGACCGTAAGCATAATAATTTCCCGGCATTGATATTATTTGGTCGATTTGTTTTTGTACGTCATCATCAATATCAATACTAAATCCATATCTATTGAAATAATCATTGATACGAGGAATAGCGCCAAGAGCGACATCTCGATCACCACCAACTACAGCCCCCCATTCGCCATTATTCACAACTGGCGTATTCTTCCAACCTCTAAAGAAACCTCGCCAGTCAGAATGCGACTTGCCGGATAAACTTTCGAGATAAGCTAAATTTCCATTTTGAATATCAGTTATAGTCTGCTGAGGCAGCTTATATACAATCACTCCAGTTTCATTGCCTCCAGGTCCAAATCCCCACGACTCCTCTTTAGCGTAGATAATCTGGGAAACTTCTAATGCCGAAGGTAAGTAGCTTAACCTGTGGTTATCTTTATTGACCCATACATATAGCTTCCCCGCGCAATAAATCGTGGCGACTATAAGGATAAATACCAAAACCAATAAATAAAAAACTCTAAAAGTTTTGAACAAGAGTTTTAGCATACCTGCAATTTTCAAAGCTTAAACCGCTCGCCGAGGTAGACGCGGCGGACGTCTTCGTCTTCCACAATTTCTTCGGGCGTGCCGGTTTTGAGCACGCGGCCTTCGTGGATGATATAGGCGCGATCAACCAGATCGAGCGTTTCGCGCACGTTATGATCGGTAATCAGCACACCGATGCCGCGCTGCTTGAGCTGCAGGACGAGCGCGCGGATTTCACCCACTGCAATCGGGTCGATACCCGCCAAAGGTTCATCGAGCAGAATGAAGCTGGGCTGGGTTGCCAGCGCGCGGGCAATTTCAACCCGGCGGCGCTCACCACCTGAAAGAGCCACAGCGGGCGCGCGGCGCAAATGCGTAACCGAGAATTCAGCCAGTAAATCCTCGAGCATCTGCTCGCGGCGGTGTGGGTCCTGCTCCACCACCTCGAGCACGGCGCGAATGTTATCCTCAACCGACAAGCCTCTGAAGATCGAGGCTTCCTGCGGCAGATAGCCGATGCCCAAGCGCGCACGGCGATACATGGGCAGGCTTGAAATATCGTGCCCATCAAGAATGATGCTGCCCGCATCACTCTTAATCAGGCCGGTGATGATGTAGAAACTGGTGGTCTTACCCGCGCCATTAGGACCGAGGAGACCCACAGCCTCACCGCGCTGTACGGTCAAGCTGACATCGCGCAGCACCGGGCGGCCCTTGTATTGCTTGCCCAGATTAAGCGCGACCAGGCCTTCGGCTGGAACCAGCGGTTGCAGGTGATGGGCTTGCGGCTTGGTAGCCGGTGGGCGGCGACGGGTAGAAACCATGAGAAAAGCTTACCTTACAACTGGAGCATCTTTGGGCACGATCAGCGCGCGCACGCGCTGGCCGGGGGCCGAAAGCAGGCGTGAGACGCCGGTTGCCATATTCACTTCGGCACGGTTGCCGTTGAGCTGGTTTTCGCCGCGGGTGATGCGCACATTGCCATTCAGTGTGGCCTTTTCTTGTGCTACATCATAGACGCCGTTGTTACCCTGCGCGATTTCGGTTGGGGTGGTAATCATCACATTACCCTCGGCCCCTACACGCTTCACTTCCATTTGCTTGGCAGCATTCTGCGCCAATACGGCAGTGAGTGTATCGGCAGCGACGCGGTTAGTGCCACGAATGGCTACAGCTTCGCCGCGCGCGACCGCGAGGTTTTCTTTTTGCCAGAATTCGAGCGTGTCTTTAGCAGTTACGGTATCTGCGCCCGCCACCATGCGCAGGTTGCTGCCTTTGATCACGGCCACTTCGCGCGCCACATCATACACGCCGCGCTCGCCAAAAATTTCGCCCTTGCCGCTGGTGATATGCACGTTGCCGGTTGCATGCACCTCTGTAAAGGTGGTGCTGCCACCCTCACCTTCTACGTAGCTGGCAGTCAGCAAGTCAGCCTTGATGACCACACCATTCTGCTCGACCTCGGCATTACCGCGCGCGATGTAGGTGCGCTCAGTCTGGTTGAACTCAAGGCTATCGGCGTTAATCGCCACCGGCGCGCCCGAAGTGGCCAGCGCAGCAGCGGGCTCCTGCGCCATGGCTGGAGCAGCAGATACAAGCAGCAGAGCTAAGACCAGAACCTTCATGATGCTCCCTTAACGGCCATTCCCTTGTGGCAGGACCAACCGCGACCTGCCAGTAAATACCACCGTTTTACCCTCGTCGGTAATGCGGAATCCGTTGGCGCGGATATTTCCCTGCGGCCCCTTGCCGGTAACCGGCTGGTCGCCGCTGGCCCCAGCAGGCGCTGTGAGGTTGATGGTGGCCTTATCGGTCACCACATCGTAACCATCGTTATCGGTCAGGCGCACCTGCCCAGTGAGCACTACCATGTTGTTTTTCTGGTCATATTGACCGGTGAGCGACTCAATACGTACCCAGCCACCGCCGGTGCGGGTGAGCTCGCCCTTTACGTTTTCAAGGTCAATGGCCTCGTCCATCTCGCCTACCTGAATGGCACGGGTAGCCGTCACCACCATCGGCTCGCCTTTGGTGTTGAGGCCCGAATAACGCGGATTGGTCATTTCGCGTTGGCCCATGCTGGTGGCTGGCAGGTTGCGCACATCGCCATTGGCATTCGGCCAGACCAGCAGCAACAGCAGCATGACCACCGCCGCACCGGGCAAGGCCCAGCGCATGAGCAGGACAAACCGGCTATAGCGGTTGGCAGCGTCCAGTTCTTCGCGGATCATCAGGTGACCCCGGCACGGAGCAGATCGTGCATATGGATTATGCCAATCGGCTGGCCCTCTTCCACCACAAAGATATTGGTTACGCGCGGGGTATGCGCGGTCATCTCGGCAAGGCACTCAGCCGCCAGCGCTGTGGGGCGGATGCTACGCGGGTTTGGCGTCATGATACGCGCCACCGGCTGCGAGGTAAGATCGCGGCTCATGTGGCGGCGCAAGTCACCATCGGTAATAATACCCAGCAGCTCGCCCTCATTGCCAATCACGCCAACGCAGCCAAAGCCCTTGGCGCTCATCTCGACCAGCGCGTGGCTCATGTCCGCACTGGCATCAATCAGCGGAATGGCATCGCCGCTATGCATCAGGTCTTTCACGCGCAGCAGATGCTTGCCCAGCGCGCCGCCCGGGTGGAAGACTTTAAAGTCTTCGGGCGTAAAACCACGGCGCTCGAACAGCGCCACCGCAATCGCATCGCCCAGCGCCATCTGCATGGTGGTCGAGGTTGTAGGCGCAACGCCCAGCGAACCAGCCTCAGCCAGCTTGGGCAGCAGTAACAGAATGTCAGAAGCTTCGGCCAGTGGCGAAGCGGCATTACCGGTCATTGCGATAAGCGGAATTTCAAACCGCGCGGTATAGCCAAGGATATCGCGCAGCTCAGCAGCTTTACCTGAGTAAGACAGCGCCAAAACGCAGTCTTTCTTATCGATCATGCCCAAGTCGCCATGGCTGGCTTCGCCGGGATGCACAAAGAAAGCAGGTGTGCCGGTTGAGGCCAGCGTAGCGGCAATCTTGCGCGCAACATGGCCGGACTTGCCCATACCGGTGACGATGACCCGGCCCTTGGTCTTGTAGATGGTATCTACCGCCTTCAGGAAATCGCCATTCAGGCTATCGGCCAGAATGTTCAGCGCATCGGCCTCAAGGCGCAATACGGCTTCGGCGACCTGCAGGTCTTTATGTTTGGGTTTTACCGATAACTTGGCACTCATTCTAGTAGCCCAGCACGTCTTCGGGCCAGCCACCAAGGTCGAGCTCGGCGCGGTACGGCAGATAATCGAAACAGGCCTGTGCCAGCTCGGTGCGGTTTTCACGTACCAGCAGCTCTACCAGTTTTTCACGAAGCTTGTGAAGATAAAGCACATCATCGGCGGCATAACTCTTCTGCTCTTCGGTCAGCTCAAGCGCCCCCCAGTCACTGGTCTGCTGCGCGCCCTTCACGAACTCTATCCCCAGCATATTGGTGATCAGGTCCTTCATGCCGTTCTTATCGGTATAGGTACGCACAAGGCGGGCCGCTACTTTGGTGCAGAACACAGGCGCCACACGCACGCCCAGCCAGTGATGCATGACGGCAAGATCGGTACGCGCCACATGGAAAATCTTGAGGGTGTTTTTATCAGACAGCAGTTTCTTGAGGTTGGGTGCCGAGAAGTCGCGATCGACCAGATGCACCAGATGCGCATCCCCATCCCCGCTCGAGAGCTGCACAAGGCACAGGCGGTCGCGGTGCGGGTTGAGGCCCATCATCTCGCCATCGACCGCCACAACAGGGCCAAGGTTGAGGCCGTCCGGCAGGTCGTTCTTGTAATAATGAATGGTCATGAAGGCTCGCTCGCAACATTAAGAATAGTGGGCATGAATTTATGCGCGGTTGTTGCGAAGCGATAGGGCTAATTTTAGGAAAGCCGCTTCTATGCGGCTTATTTGACTTGTATGGTGCCCGGAAGAGGACTCGAACCTCCACACCTTGCGGCTCTAGTACCTGAAACTAGCGCGTCTACCAATTTCGCCATCCGGGCGGACCATACACTAAGCCGCAGAGCGGCTGTCAGGGGCCTCTGTTTAGGCATTTGCCCCTACCGTGTCAATAAGTTAGATTAGCGCCGGTCAAGGCGCTGCCTAAACCGTTAAGGAAGCTGGAGAAAGCACAATGAATACCAAGGTAGCAACCGTTTTTGGCGGTACGGGTTTTATCGGTCGGCAGGTGATTCAGCGCCTCGCCAAGGCCGGATACATCGTACGCGTGCCCACCCGCTCGCCCGAAAAGGCCAATATTCTGCGTACCGCCGGTGCTGTGGGCCAGATTGTGCCCATGCTGTGCTCACTCAAACGGCCGGAAACCATCGAGATTGCCGTGCGCGGGGCCGATGTAGTTATCAACCTGCTCGGCATTCTTTACGAAAAGCGTAACCAGAAATTCCACGATGTGCACCACATGGCGGCCGAAAATATCGCTAAAGCCGCTACGGCAGCCAAGGTTGGCCGGTTTGTGCATATGTCGGCTATCGGGGCAGATGCTGCCAGCAACTCCCGCTACGCCAAGAGCAAGGCAGCTGGTGAAGCCTCAGTAACGGCGGCCTTCCCCAATGCGGTGATCCTGCGACCATCCATTGTATTTGGCCCTGAGGATGATTTCTTCAACCGCTTTGCAGGCCTTACCCGTGTAAGCCCTGCACTGCCGCTGGTGGGTGGTGGCCTTATGAAGTTCCAGCCCGTTTATGTGGGCGATGTGGCCGATGCGGTAATGGCTGCCATTACCCGCACCGATGTTGCAGGCAAAACCTATGAGCTGGGCGGCACCCGCCAGGCTACGTTTAAAGAGCTGCTCGAGCTGATGTTGCAGGTAACCAAGCGCAAGCGCTGCCTCATCAATCTGCCGTTTGGTGTAGCCAAGTTCAAATCATGGTTCCTGCAGCTTGCGCCCAAGCCCATGCTCACGCCCGATCAGGTTGAGCTGCTGAAATACGATAACGTTGTGCATGACGGCGCACTCAAGCTGGGCGACCTCGGCATCAAGCCCACAGCCATGGAAGCGGTATTGCCCAGTTACCTCGACCGCTTTGTGCCGGGTGGTTTGTTTAAAAAGGTTGCGTAAAGCATGACGGAGCCGCAAGTGAGGGTTGGTGTGGGCGTGATCATCCGCAAGGATGGCAAGGTCCTCATGGGCCTGCGCGGCGGCACCCATGCTACCGGCACATGGTGCTGCCCCGGCGGCCATCTTGAGCATGGCGAAAGCTGGCAGGACTGCGCCCTGCGCGAAGTGGCGGAGGAATGCGGCCTGACCATTAGCACTCCCGTATTCGGCTGGCTGACCAATGACATCTTTGACAACGGCAAGCATTACATTACCATTGCCATGATTGCCGATTATATCTCGGGCGAGCCGCAAGTGCTGGAGCCGGATAAAATGACCCGCTGGCAATGGGCAGATTGGAACAACCTGCCCCAACCGCTGATGCTGCCAAGTATCAACGCGCTGGCCCACGGCTTTAACCCTTTTAATGTAAAGGCTGCAGCATGAGCATGATTATTCAATACGGCTTGGCCATGCTTGGCTTTGTAATGGGCTTTGGTATTGGCGTGCTGGCACTGGCTCATGTCACCCGCGGCGAGAAAATGCAGGAGCTGATGAAGGATAAGGATAAAAAGTTCTGGCTTGGCCTGTTCGGCTGGTTCTTTGCGATTGTGGGCGCATGGGTAGGTTGGCAGCTGGGCAGCTTCGCACTTGAGGGCATGGGTTATTAAAACCGCCACACGCCGCCGCCTATGCCGACTTTTGCTGGTGACCAGCCTTGGTGCCTCCAACTCGGAAATTCTATTCGGTAACATGCGGCCCATGCAATTTCTCGCCGACCCATGGGTATGGCTGGTTTATATTCCTATGTTAGTGCTGGTGGATGAACTGGCAGTGCGCAAAAAGCTGCACCTCTTTTACATATTACTGAGTGGGGCGCTTTTCGGCTTTATTCTCGAAGGACTAATGATGGGCATGATGCGCGAAGGCGGCGGTATGCTGGCCATGGTCATGCTGTGGCATATGTCATTTACAATATTACTCACGCAATGCGTGGCCGACCTGTTAGTTGGTAGAGATAATCTGACATTACTGCCCAGCTGGCTTACTGTAAGCCTACTAGGGATGACCGCAGTTTTATGTGGTCTGTTTTTATATACCAGTACAATGGCTGTGATCATCGCCCAACCGGTTGCTGTCAGTATCGCGGCTATTATTTGCATCAGTGTAGCAAGCATGATTTATCGCTACATACCCAAACAAATGCCCGCGCCCAAACCAGGCTTATGCCTTTTGCTTACAGGCACAGGCTTTGTCCTTGGCTGTATATTCATTAACATTATGGATCAGGAGGTTGGCCGCAGCCCGTATACGATGCTCGATCATGGCCTGCGTACAGGCATTTATCTGCTGCTATTCAGCCTGATTATATATGTATGGCAACGCTCGGGCAGAAAAACTGTTTAACTTCTGGCACTCGCATTTTCAAATCGCTATAAAAAGCCATGCATAGCCCCATTCCGCTTATTACTATCGACGGCCCGATTGCCAGCGGCAAGAGCACAACTGCGCAAATGGTGGCGCGCGAACTTAAGCTGGCTCATCTTTATAGTGGTAACTTCTTCCGCATTTTAGGATGTGAACATCTAGCCGGCCGCACCACTACCGAGCTGTTAAGTCTCGCCAATAATATTCGCCCAGTGCAACTTTTGGGGCCGCTAACCGATGTACGTTACCGCAGTGAAGAGGTGGCATTGGCTGGCGCAGAAATTGCCAACCACCCGCGTTTTCGTAAGCCATTTATTAGCGCGATGCGCGATATGCCTAAGCAAATTCCGCAGGGCACATATGGCTTGGTGGCAGATGGCCGCCCGCTAGGTACTGAGATTTTCAACAAGGGCGCCAATCGCGCTGGGGTTAAAATCTATCTTACGGCAGATGCAGACTTGCGCGCGTTACGCCTTGCCTTCCGCCTTGGCACCAAACCCACGCCAGCACTACGCAAACAAATGGAGGCGCGCGACCGTGAAGACCTCTCGCGTAAATTCCTGCGCCTTGCCGCAGCGCCGGATGCAGTGGTGCTGGATACGACACGCCTCAACCAGTTTGAGGTAAGGGGGCGGATTGTTTCGCTCGCCCTCGCCCGCTACCCACAGCTGCGGGCAGTTATTTAAACAGCCGTTTCAGCTCAGCCCCTAATAACTGTAGCTCTTCGCTACGTGCAGCACCTTTACGCCATAACAGTGCGATATCGCGGTATGCTGTTGCCGTATCAAGCGGGCGGGTGACGAGGTTCGTACCTTCAAGCAGGCCTGCCCGCACTGCCATTTGCGGCACAAGTGTAATTCCCAAGCCATTGTCCACCATCTGCACCAATGTGTGCAGGCTGGTGGCAGCATGGCGATCATCTCCCGAGGTTTGCAAGCCGCAGGCCGAAAGCGCCTGATCTCGCAGACAGTGACCATCCTGCAAGGTGAGGAATTTCTCACCGCGCAGGTGCTTGGCGCTAAGGGTCTTGTTCTTGGCCAGCGGGTTATCACGGCGCAGCGCTGCTACAAACGCATCACGCGAGAGCACAAAACTTTCGCCCTCGCAATCGCACGGCAAGGCCAACAGCACCACGTCAAGCTCGCCCCGGTTCATGATCTCTAGAAGGCGCTGGGTTTGGTCCTCAATCAGGTAGACCTTTAATTGCGGGTAGCGCTGGCGCAAGGCAGGTAGCAGGCGCGGCAGCAAAAACGCGCTGATAGTGGGAATAACACCCAAACGCAGAGTGCCGGTAAGGGGCTGTGCCTGTGCACCCGCGCTCTCCACCAGATCGCACAGGTCATTCACCACTTTTTGCGCCCGCTGGGCCACGTCTTCGCCCATCGGGGTGAGCCGCGTCATCTTGCCTGCGCGGTCAATCAGCGCGCCGCCCAAAATCGATTCGAGCTCTTTAATGCTGGCCGAAAGCGTGGGCTGGGTAATGCCCAAAGCATCCGCCGCTTTGCCGAAATGCTGCAGTTCGGCAAGGCGCACAAGGTGCTGGAGCTGGCGGGTACTGGGGAGTCGCGTCATAGATATTTCCTATTGATAATAAAGAAAATACTTCATTGACCTATTGCAGTGCAACATATAAAAGCAAGCTCATTAAAACAACCCACTAGCCACTTTCAGGAGATAACGATGCTCACCATTGGTGATAAGTTCCCCTCATTCAACCTCAAAGGCGTTGTATCGAGCGACATGAAGACCGCTTTCAAGGACTTCGACAACTCGGCCGACGCTGGCAAGTGGAAGATTTTCTTCTTCTGGCCGAAGGACTTCACCTTCGTTTGCCCGACCGAAATCGCCGGTTTCGACAAACTGAACAGCGAGTTCAAGGACCGCGACACCGTACAGTACGGCCTCTCGACCGACTCTGAGTTCGTTCATCTCGCCTGGCGCCAGAGCCACGACGACCTGAAGAACCTCAAGTTCGCCATGCTGTCGGATATCAAGCGCGAGCTCTCAACCGCTCTCGGCATCCTCGACAAGAACGAAGGCGTTTGCCTGCGTGCTACCTTCGTGGTCGATCCTGAAGGCATCATCCGTCACGTGTCGGTAAACGACCTGTCAGTAGGCCGCAACCCGCAGGAAATTCTGCGTATTGTTGATGCACTCCAGACCGATGAACTCTGCCCCTGCAACTGGAGCAAGGGTGATGACGTTATCAAGATCGCTGCTTAATTAGCTGCGTCTTTAAATACGGGCCGGCTGGTTATCCGGTCGGCCCCTTTTTATTGAAGGAAACAACCATGACCATCGATACACTCAAGAGTGCATTGCCCGATTACGCGCGCGACCTGCGCCTTAACCTTGGCAATCTCGCCGCCGATCCGTCGTTGAGCACTACCCAGCGCGCCGGTACCTTCATTGCTTGCGCCATCGCCAGCCGTGAGAGCCAGACCATTGCCGCCATGATTGCCGAGTTCGGCCCGGCCCTGTCGCCCGAGCAGCTTTCGGCTGCCAAGGCTGCCGCAGCCATCATGAGCATGAACAATATTTACTACCGCTTCACGCACCTGACTTCGAATGCTGAATACGGCAAGCTGCCGGCCAAACTGCGCATGAACATCATCGCCAACCCCGGCGCTGCGAAGGAAGACTTCGAGTTGTGGAGCCTTGCTGTTTCTGCCATTAATGGCTGCGGTATGTGCGTTGACAGCCACGAGCGCGTCCTCAAGGAGCACGGCGTAACTACCGAGCAGATCCAGACCGCTGTGCGTATTGCTGCCGTTGTGCATGCCGTCGCCGCCACGCTTGAAGGCGAAGCCACACTGCAAACAGCCCTGCCGGTTGCAGACGCCGCTTAATTACGCGTAGATAAAATAAAAGCCGGGTCGCAACAGCTGCCCGGCTTTTTTATTGGGTATCAAACAGACTAGCTGGCCTTGGCTGCATCGTTAGGGCACTCGTTACGGCGCGCATCATCGAGCCGTGCTGAGGTTTCGAGGCCCGGTGTGGCCACGCCCTGCGCCTTCACCCAAACCGGAATTGTCTTGATGGCGATTTTGATATCAAGCCAAAGCGACCAGTTCTCGACATACCAAACATCCATTTCGAGGCGCGAATCCCAGTCAAGGCAATTGCGTCCATTCACCTGCGACAGACCGGTAATACCGGGGGCCATTTCAAGGCGCTTCAGCTCAGGGCCACGCACATAAGGCAGATAGTCAGTAATAATGGGGCGCGGGCCGATCAGGCTCATCTCACCCTTCAGTACATTCCACAGCTGCGGCAGCTCATCAAGGCTGGTGGCTCTGAACTTGCGGGAAAAATTGGTCATACGCTGCGCATCCGGCAGCGGCTTGCCGTTGGCATCATAGGCATTACGCATGGAACGGAATTTATAAGCGCGGAACACGCTGGCATTACGGCCAACACGCGGGTCGCTATAGATAATAGGTGAACCGAAGTTGAGCCATACCAGTAGCGCAATAATGAGCATGACCGGGGAAAGAACAACCAGCAGCACCAAGGCACCTGCGGCATCCTGCAATCGCTTGAGCTTGAGACTGGTTGTGCGCTTCATATACCATCCGTTAGGGCAGCGATAATCTGCCGATTGATTGTACCAACCTCGTAACGCTCTTGCGCCAGCTTGCGGCTGGCCTGGCCCATAGCCTCCAGCTGGTTGCGCGGCAAAAGCAGCATCTGCTCCATCGCTGCCGCCAAAGCCTTTGGGTTGCGGCTTTCTACCAGATAGCCGTTAACTCCGGCAACCACCGTTTCGCGCGCCCCTGGCGCGCTGGTGGTTAAAATGCTGCGACCTGTTGCCATCGCCTCAAGGATCGAGCGTGGCAAGCCTTCGCGATAAAACGTTGGCAGCACAAATACATGGCAGGCTGCCAGCATCGGGCGTACATCGCTGGTTTCGCCAAGATATTCAATGGCTCGCCAGTTTTTAACTTCATCCGCAGTTATGCCGGCCGGGCCGGAGTCGAACCCGCCAAGCAGCTGGAAACGGGCTTCAGGGTATTTAGCTTTGAGCAGCGCTGCTGCAGCTGCATAGTCGCGTACGCCCTTATCAATAAGCAAACGCGCGACCATGAGAAAAGTTACCGGCAGAGCTGGCAATTCTTTTTGCGCGAAATGCACAAGGTCAACGCCGATTCCCGGCAGCTGTACCACCTTGTGGCTAGTGATGATGCGGCGGGCACGGAACTCGGCCTCATCATCGCTGTTCAGGAAGAACACCGTATGCGCGCCTATAAGGCCGATACGGTAGAGCAGTGGTAACAACCCGCGCAGAAGTTTGCGTTTAAAGGTTATGGCATCACTCGCAAAGCCCTGCCCTAACCCTTCAATCATCGCGGTGCGCTTTTTAACCCCAGCCAGGGTAGCGGCCAGCGTGCCGTAAATAACCGGTTTGGCATGGAAAGCCAGCAGCACTTCAGGCTTTTCGTACCTGAACATGCGCCACAGCCAGTAGGTGAGATAAAAATCCTGTAAAGGATTGATACCGGTACGCGCCATCGGCGACTCGATATAACGCGCGCCCATCTCTTGCAGCCGCCCCAGCCACGGCTGCACAGGCTCGGGCGCAACAGCTATCACTTCATGCCCTGATGCAATCAGTTCACGAATCAGCGGGCCGCGGAAATTGACCAGCGATGCAACCTGACTGCCCAGCACAAGAAACTTCATACCGCCGGATATGCCCGATTGTTTAACTTCCGGCAATCTGTTAATCAAACAGCTGTTTTTACGGGCTTTTCTCACGGTCATGACCGAAATTTCTTTCACCAGCCTACTGACCAAAGCCATGCCCTGGCTGTTTGCCGTGCCGGTTATGGCACTGGCAGCGGGGGCACTGACAACGCCTGAATTTTCCCGCCTGTGGCTGCTGCTGCCCAGCCTGCTGGTGGTCACACTTGCCGCACTCCCTTTGGTGCAAAAACATAAACCCGATCTGCCGCTGTATACGCTGGCGGCAGCGCTGCTTTTTATCACTGCACTTACGGCCAATACCGCGCTCAATCATACCGAGTTGCTTACACCTGAATTCCGTAACGCTGTGATCATGCTCGTCCTGCCCTTTGGCCTGCTGCTGGCAGGCCTGTTGGCACCGCGTGCATTACTGCAAAATACAAAACCATTATTGCTGGCACTGCTGGTGCTCGAAGTCTTGCTCGTCGGCCAGATCTGGTACTCTTATATTACCGGCTGGGGCGAAGTATATGACGGGCGCGACGGTATTCGGCGTGCCTATGGTGCAGCTGGTGATGGTTACACCGTTGTGCTGGTTTTCATCACGCTGCTTAATTTTGTGCGCCTCAAGGCCCTACGTTTTGCTTTTGCCTTTACGGCCATGCTCATGTGCGGTGGCAAGATGGGGCTTGTTCTACTGATAATCGGTATGGTTCTTAGCCTGCCCACCCTGCAGCTTTCACACAGCCGCATTAAAAAACTATCCTTCACCGTGCTGCTCGGTCTTATTCTTGGGTTTGGCGTAACCAGCGCGCATGTACGCGCGATTATTATGCCGGCGCAACTGGCTTACATAACCAGCACAACAGCGCCAACGCCCGAAGTGGCAGCATATCTCTCCACCCTCCCGCAAGAAAGCACCAACCTGACCAGCGCGTATCTACCCGGTACGGAGCAAGAGGCCTGGACCAAGCGTTCGCTTCCCGTACATATTTTGTATAATGCAATAGGCACCGGTATGGGCCGCCTGATTACACTTGGCGCAGCCTGCCAGATTTTCAGCCAATACCCGGTTAGCGGCATTGGCTACGGGCAATCTGGTAATCCAGATATTTTCATCCCTGCTGCAACAGCAGACCTCTTTGGCCTGAGTGTGCACTTTGGCTTGCACCCAAACCGCCTTGCCAGTGAAAAATTCATCGGTAACCAGACAGCCACCATCGCAGCCGAACAGGGGCTGATCGGCTTGGTGCCATTTGTGCTGTTCTGCATTGCGGCCATTCTCCTCTCAGCGAAAGTCTGGTGGCAGCTAAAAACCAGCAATCAAGAACCAAGCACGCACCACGCATTGGGTACCGCCGCCAGCATTTGGGTATTCTGCCTTATTGCTGCCAATCAAACAGCATCGTGGCTTGTTCCGGGCACCTCTATGAGCATCTGGCTTGGGCTTACCCTCGGCCTCTGTGCGGCTGCCTACCGCGAGAAGACACAGCATGCTTAGCCGTCTGCTCACACCACCACGTTTTCTCATGCTCACTTATGTCATCGGTGCTGTGCTGGGGTTTGTTCAGGGCATTATCGTAGCGCGTTTGCTGGGCTCAGCTGCTTTTGGTGTGATCGCCATTCTGGTTACCATCGCCAGCCTTACAGCCAACTTCTGGGACCTGCGCCTGATAGATCTGGCAACCAAGCTGCATTACTCCAAGGCGGGCAAAGCTGCCGAGCAGACCGCAAGCATGCGTCTGCTTCTAATACTCAACGGTATACTCGGACTGCTGATGGCGCTCAGCGCTGCCCTGCTTATCTGGCTGGGCTGGAGCCTTTTTACTGACACGCCGCCTGATTTTAGCTGGATTGTCATGCAAGCATCAATTATCGGTATCGCTTTTATAACCGGTACCGTGCAAAGCATGCAGCGCCTGACCGACTCTTTCTATACCTTTGCCATAGCCCGGCTGGCCACGCAGGTGCTCAGCCTCGTCATCATGCTGTGGTGGCTGCTACCGCATGCGGATATTACTTCATATTACGAAGCCCTGTTGGCTGCCAATGTACTGGGGCTAGCCATAGCGTTATGGCTTTTGGGGCGGCTGTGGTATGCACACTTCGGGCAAAAACTCGCCAGACTTGACTACCGCAGTGCCTGGCCACACTACCGGGCTGAAACAAAATTCATCCTCTCAGCCAATGTGTTTTCATATTCCAAGATGCTCTCGCGCAGCGGCGATATCCTGATCTTCGGCTTCTTCGCCTCGGACAGCGCAACCGGCGTCTATCGCCTCGCCCGTTCACTGGCCGATAACATGAATGTTTTTGTGGATGCAGTAGTGCAGTTTTATAACCCGCGCCTGATGGAGCTACAGGCGCAGGGCAAACGCGCCGAGTTCAGCTATATTGCGGGTAAGTTTTTCCTGTGCGCTGCAGCTGTAACGCTGCTGGCCATACCTGTTGCATTCTTCGGGCTCGATCTCATCAACACCCACTTCCTGCATGACAGCTATGCAGGCCTTGGCCTGACCACCGCTTTACTGGCCGCCAACTTCATCTGGATTGCGGGGGTACACCCGTGGTTGTGGCCCGTAATGGTACATCGCAATGAAGCACAGCGCATGGCGCTTACAGGCACTGCAGGCGCCTTGCTACAATCTGGCGTTATCGCGGGGCTATGCTATTTCGTAGCACCCGAGCCAGCTTTGGCTGCGCTTGGCGCTATAGCCTACTACCTTGTGTGCTACACGCCGCTCCTGCTGTGGTGGAGGCGCGTATGACCCATATCGTCATGACCGGAACCGATGTGAGCATGTATACCAACCCTGAGGGCAGCGAAACTGCCGGCAGGTTCGCCGTATATGCGCAAAAGCTTGCCGAGCTGCGTCCTCATAGCCAACTTACCTATATTGCCGTTGGCGCACCTGCTGGCAGCAGCAGTATAAAAAATGGCAGCCTTACAATTGTGCCAGTTAAAAGCCTGCTGCACCTTTATGGCGCCCTTAAAGCACTACCCGCCATCAGCCTGATTACAACACAAACCATCACTGAACAAAGCTGGCTAACATATATCTTCGCCCTACCTCGCCGCATACCGGTTGTCGTGCAAGAGCATGGCGACCCATTTGACCGGCACCGGTTTAGCGGATCGCGCCTGCGTATTGCATTACACCGCTTGCGCAACTTTCTGGCTTTAAGGATGTTGCGCTTTGCAAGCGGCATGCGCGTTGTTAGCCCAGGTGTTGCCAATAACATCAAGCCATATCTGCAGGGTAAAAGCCTGGCGGTACTACCCGTGCCGGTTTCTATCAGCCCGCTCCCGCGTACCGAAAATACTCCCACACTGCTTTATATCGGGCGGCTGGATGCAGGCAAGAATGTAGATGGCTTCCTTAAGGTAGCAGCTGCGCTTGTCACTGAGCATAAAGACCTCACTATTGAAATAGCAGGCGACGGGCCTGAGCGCGCTGCACTAGAGAAGCTCACCCATGAGCTTGGCCTTGCGAGCCGCACTACCTTTCATGGCTGGATGAAGTATGGCGATCTTGCTGCCTGTTATGCCCGTGCGACAGTGTTTTTAGCGCCATCATGGCATGAGGCATTTGGGCGGGTTATCTTAGAAGCGCTAATCTGTGGTGCGCCGGTTATCAGTAGTAATACGGCCGGCCCCAGCTTCATTCTTGCTGCCGACCATTCCGGCATTCTGCTCGATGCTGGCGATGTAAATGGCATGATTGCCGCTGCAAGCCGCCTGCTTAACAATCCGGCAGAACGCGAAGAATTACGCCAACGTGGCTATATTACAGCCAAGCGCTTCTCCCAGCAGGGTATGAGCCACGAGTGGATGGATTTTCTGGTCAGGCTGGTCTAGATAGAAGCATGGTTATCCCTCCCCTTCGCCCCACTTTTGCCCGTTACTGGCAGATCATCCGCAGCCCCTACTCGCAGCTGCGCTTTTTTCAGTACGAAAAAATTCCCCAACTTAAGCTCAAAGGCCGTGTACTCGACCTAGGTGGCGGCAAGAACGCACATTACACCAGCCTGCTTAAAATCGATGGCCAGCTTGATAACATCAATATCAGCCCCAATTACGCGCCAACCTATGTAGCCGATGCCAACCAGCCATGGCCGGTTGAAAGTGCAATCTACGATCACCTGATCAGCTTCAATACACTTGAGCATATCGAGCGCGATGTATTTGCGCTGGGCGAATTCCTGCGCACACTCAAGCCGGGCGGCAGCTTCCATATTCTGGTACCTTTCCTGTACCGCGTGCATGCTTCGCCGTACGACTTCCACCGCCACACAGCACTGGCTTGGGAGCTGCATTTTAAAGCTCATGGCGTACCGCCTGAGAATCTGGTGATCGAGCCACTTTTGTGGGATTCTCTGGCTACTGGTTTCTCTTTCCTTGAGATGACTCGCCTGCGCTATCTGCGCCCACTGGCCCTGCTCATCGGTTTGCTCCGTCTTGTTGGTGTGAAGGGTGAACGCCTACCCGAACGCCTGAGCAAGGACTGGTCGGAATATGCGGTCGGTTACTACATCTCCGGCACCAAGCCCGCATAATGCGCATCCTTCTCATTAACTTTGAGATGGATACCAACAGCCCGGTGGTGCCATGGCAGGCGCGCGTAGCCACTGCACTGGCGGATAGAGCCACCAGCGTGCATGTACTGACCGAAAAAATTGGCGCTTATGAACAGCGCCCGAATATGACGGTAGATCTGATCCCGCACTGGCCATGGGGTCTGCCCAAGCGCTTGGGCGGTGGCTGGCTGGTGAACTGGCAGCTCTTCTGGCTGCTACGTAAATACAAGTGCGATGTGTGCTTCATCCATATGGCGCAGGTATGGAGCTACCGTTTGTGGCTCACGCTTGCATTTTACCGTCTGCCGGTGCTGCTGTGGTATGCACATGGCACGGTGACCAATCAATTACGCTGGTCGCTGCGCTGCTCAACGCGGGTGATTACTTCAACACCGGAGGGCTTCCGGATAGCATCGCCCAAAGTACAGGTCATCGGTCAGGCCATTGATACCGAGATGTTTGATGTACCCGCCCAGCCAAAGCGCCAACCTGAAATCATTTATGTCGGCCGCATCACCGAGCGCAAACGGGTGCTGTTATTGCTCGAGGTACTGGCCGCCCTGCGCCAGCTCGACCCCGCAACCCCGTGGTGCCTTAAAATTGCCGGCCCCACCATGAACGCGGGCGATATCGCCTATAAAGCACAAGTACATGCCCGCTGCGCTGCGCTTAACCTTAGCGAAGTTGTGCAAATTCTCGGCCCGCTGCAACAGCGCGAAACTGCGCAGCTTTATGGCAGTGGCGCGCTGCACCTTAACTTGAGCGAGACCGGCAGCATGGATAAAACCGTAATGGAGGCCCTCGCCTGCGGCTGTCCGGTGCTGACAACCAATATTGCCTTCCGCGATACTCTGGCCGATTATCCGGCCATGTTCAGCCTCACCAGCACCCCGCAAGACCTTGCCAAGCAGATACTGCATATCCAGCAGCAGAGCTATACACCAGCTGCCCTGCGCAATCTGGTGGTCGGACATCACGACTTTGCCAGCTGGATTGAAAAGGTAAGCGCTATTCTGCAGTCGATGCAAAGGAAAGCGTCATGAGCACAGAGCCACTCTACTGGCTGGGCAACTCGGCCAAAGTGCGGATCATCCGCGATATTCTGCGTACCAACCCGCAGGCAACGATCTTCGATTACGGCGCTGGCCGTGGTGGAGATTGGGATAAAATCCTCGTTGCAAACCCCTCCCTCAAGCTGGTGTGCTATGAGCCGGATGCGGCCTCGTTTGCCGACCTTAAAAACAAGCTGGATGGCAAGGCACAACTGCATACCGGTAACAGCATCGAGACACTGGCCATAGAGGCCGATTATATTGTCAGCTTCTCGGTGTTCGAGCATGTAGCCGACAGGGCCGCATATCTGCGGCATGCCAAACGCTGCCTCGCGCCTACTGGCGAATTCCATTTGAATTACGATGATGGCCACTTCAGGCAATCGCTCGATCTCTCAAGCCCGCGCACCTGGCCCGGGGCAGTGGTTGAGCATATACGCAACCTGCTGGCCCCGCTCTGGCTGAGGCTTAAAAAATACGGCCTGTTCCAGCGCCGCGTTACCCCTGCCGAAGCACAACAACTGGCCACTGCAGCGGGCCTGGCAATTGCCAGCGTGCGTTATGAGAACCTCACCAGCTTCAAGGCACTGGCCAAAGCCATGCCACCCGAAAGGCAGGCTGATTTTGCCCGCTTCTGGATTGAGACCGAAGATAAACTCAACAGCCAGTTTGCAGCCGAGGCCAACGCCAGGCTGGGAGATACCACCAACCTGTGGCGCGAAATGCCCTCACGTACGCTTGTTTTGAGGCACGCCTGATATGTGCGGTATTGCTGGCCTTATCGATAAAACCGTTTTTGCCAGCGAAGTTGAGCGGACATGCCGGCGCATGACAGACGCCATCAGCCACCGTGGGCCGGATGATAGCGGTATTTGGGGTGGGTCGAATGATGGTGTCTCGCTGGGCCACCGCCGCCTGTCAATTATCGACCTCTCGCCCCTCGGCCACCAGCCCATGCTCTCGAGCTGCCAACGCTATGTGGTGGTTTATAATGGCGAAATTTATAACTACCAGATTTTGCGCCGTGAGCTTGAAGCTGCCGGGCGCAAGTTCCGTGGCCAATCAGATACCGAGGTGATTCTCGAGGGTGCTGCTGTATGGGGCATCACCGGTATGGTGCAAAAGCTGTGCGGTATGTTTGCCATCGCCCTATGGGACCGCGAAGCGCGCAGCCTTACTCTGGTGCGCGACCGCCTCGGTATCAAGCCGCTGTACTGGGGCCATATCGGCAAGCGTTTTGTCTTCGGCTCCGAGCTGAAGGCCATTAAAGCTGCTGGCACGCTTGAAGTTGATGACAGCGTATTCAACGACTACCTGTGCTGGGGTTATGTGCCTGCGCCGCGAAGTATTTATAAGAGTATTCATAAACTCATGCCTGGCCAGATTTTGAATGTGCGCAGCGATGGCAGCATCAGCGAAGAGCTCTACTGGTCGGCCAGTGATGTGGCGCGCGAAGGCACTATCCGCCGTACGGCTGTAAGCGATCAAGTGGCAACCGACCATCTCGAGGGTCTGCTTAAAGATGTTATCGCCCAGCACATGCTGGCGGATGTGCCATTGGGCGCCTTCCTCTCAGGCGGCATCGACTCCAGCCTTGTGGCCGCACTCATGCAAAAGCAGAGTGGCCAGAAGATCAAGACCTTCACAGTCGGGTTTGAAGCGGCAGGCTTTAACGAGGCCGGTCATGCCAAGGCTGTGGCGGTGCACTTGGGTACCGAGCATACCGAGATGATGGTCACCGCGCAGCAGGCGCTTGATGTGATTCCGCACTTGCAGCACTGGTATGACGAGCCGTTTGCCGATTCATCGCAAATCCCCACCCTGCTGGTCAGCGCCATGACACGCCAGCATGTAACCGTGGCCCTTTCAGGCGATGGCGGGGATGAGCTGTTTGCGGGCTACGAGCGCTACCAGCGCACGCTCGCGCTTAAAAAGGCGCTGTTACTGCCGCAACCGTTGCGCAAATTTGTATGCGCTATTATTGGCATTCTGCCGCACGACCGCCTGCGCAAACTGTGTCACCTGCTCAGCCAAAGCCAGAGCGCGGATGATATCTTCCTGCACCTCGTGCAGCTATGGCCCGAACTGGGCTGCAGCTACGACTGGCCAGACTTCGGCAACCTGCTCGATAAAATGCAGCTTACCGACCTGACGACATATCTGCCGGATGACATCCTCACCAAAGTAGATCGCGCGAGTATGGCCGTAGCGCTTGAGGCACGGGTGCCACTGCTCGACCACCGCGTGGTAGAGTTCGCCTGGAGCCTGCCGCAACACATGAAGCTGCGTAATGGCACAAGCAAGTGGCTGCTGCGCGAAGTGCTGTACCGCTATGTACCGCGCGAGCTGATCGATCGCCCCAAACAGGGTTTTGCCGTACCGCTGGCCAGCTGGCTACGCGGGCCGCTCAAGGACTGGGCCGAAGATTTACTTCAGGAAGACAAGCTCACAGGGCTGGACGCCGCACCGATCCTCAGGAAATGGGCCGAGCACAAGTCGGGCCGCCGTAACTGGCCGCACCAGCTATGGGCGGTACTTATGCTGCAGGCGTGGCGTACAACAGCTAGCTAAACAGGGGCAAATTAAACGCGCGCCGCGCACAGAGCAGCAGCGGTTTAGTCGAGCCACGATCCGGGATAAAGTAAATGTAGGCATAGCTCTGACGCAGCAGGGCCAAGACTTTATCGGTATCGCACCGCCCCGGATGCAGCTCGATGATCAAGTGCTCGATACGCGCCAGCTCGGCTTCATGGCCCAGTAGTACGGCTTCTTCTGCGCCTTCAACATCAACCTTTACAAGATCAATTGGGCCTGCGGGCAGGCCAGCCATAGCGGTTACAAAGCTCACAGCGGGAACAGTTTCGCTGCCTGTGGTGATCACGCGACTGCCATGCGAATACTCGGTGGTGTTAAAGCTAACACTGCCATCCTCACGCCAGACTGCCGCCTGATGGATGGTCCAATCAAGCCCGCTGTTAAGCTTGTGGGTGGCTTCAAGCAGCGCATAAATCTCTTTACCCGGCTCATAAGCCACCACCCGCGCCTTGGGGAAGTTCTGGAAGATATAGAGTGAGAATGTGCCGATGTTAGCACCCAGATCGAGCACCACAGGGCTGGCTTTGCCCTTCAGACACTCGTTGATGATTTTATATTCATGCTCGATCAGCACTTCCTGCACTGACGGCCAATCGCCCCAGCGCATAAGAAAACTGTAATTACCTGATTGCCCCTGCCAGCGCCGCACGCGGTCGTTCTTGGCCCATAAGGCAAAGCGCACACCCGCAGGCAGGCTGCCCAGAACATGGCTGCTTTGCCACGCAGTGCGCGCCCGTACCTTAAGACCGTTGGCTACTCTGGCAATCATGGTGTAGTCCACCCCAAATCACGATACAGCTTGCGATAAGCCATCAGCATATTCTCGCGGGTATAATTTGCCAAGACGCGCGCACGCGCAGCTACACCCCTGCTCTTAAGGTCGGTTGCCAGCGCCTCATTAAGTGCAGCAGCCAAGGCCTGAGCATTATTCGGGGGAACTACCCAGCCGGTTTCGCCCACCAAATCGGCAGCATCGCCCACATCGGTTACCACGCAAGGCACACCGCAGGCCATGGCCTCGCCCACGGCGTTCGGCTGCGCTTCGGTAACGGATGACAGGCACAAAAGGTCAGCCCCCGGCAGCAGCTGATGCACATCATCACGATAACCCAGCAGATGCACCCGTGCCTCAACCCCATGCTGGCGAACCAGTGCCATCAGCTCGGCGTTATCACGCTCGATATTGGTGCCAATCAGCACTGCATGGGCACTCGGCACCAGCGCTAGTGCAGCAAAGAAATTGGCGTGATCCTTGGTCCAGTCCCACCGCCCGACATGCGCGATGATCGGCGCTGTGATTTTCACAACCTCGCGCAGAGCCTTGCCATCGTTGGGCGTGAATTTGGAAACATCGTAGCCTACAGGAATAACCAGCGTACGGCTCTTGGCATACATAATCGCTTCATGCTGGCGCGCACTGGCCTGCGCCACGTATAAAATGCACTGCGGCAGCAGCGAGAGCATGGCCGACTGTTTGATGACATGGCGGGTTAAAAATCGCTCGCTCTGAATGGCCGTAAGCGAATGCCTGACGCTCCACACCAGATTGCGCGGCTTGAACATGGCAAGGCATACAACCGCAGCCAAAAGGTTGGCGTGATACATCCACGCCTGCAAATGCCAGTCCGGCAACACGCGCAGCAGCTTGATGAGGCTTACAAGGCCGCTGAAGGTAACCGTGCTCGGCTGCATCTCGAGGCTGACAACAAAGATATCAAGCGCCTGTATTTTGGCAGCTACCGGTCCAAGCGGAATCATGGAGACCACGCGGTGATGCTTGCGCTCTTCAACCGTAAGCCCTTCGAGCAACCTGAAGAGCGCCAGTTCGGCTCCACCTACATTAAGACCGGTGATGAGGTGGACGATGGTACTCACGCGGCCAACGCTTCTTGGTACATAACCGCAGTGGCCTTTACCATTGCATCAACCGTATATTTTTCTTCAGCGCGCTTATAGGCACGTGCCGTCAGCTCATCGCGTGCAGCTGTGTTGGTGCGCAGCTCTTCAATCGCGGCCACGAACTTATCAACATCCCCAACCGGGAACAGGCGTGCAAGCTGCCCCTGCTCGGTCACTTCAGGAATAGCGCCGCCGGTGCTACCCACGATAGGTACACGGCGCACCATGGCTTCAAGCAATACAAGACCCAAACCTTCGTAGGCAGATGGCAGCACCATCAGGTCGAGGCAGCCAATCAGCTCCGGCCCGTCCGGGTGCGGGCCTGCGAATACGATATTGGTAAGCCCTAGGGTATTGGCCTCGGCCTTCAAGGGTTCAAGCAAGTCCCCACCGCCGATAATCACGCCCTGCACATCTGGCAGCTTCTTCAGCGCCTTCAGGAAGGTAGGTATATCCTTCTGCTCGATCAACCGGCCCACAAGGCCTACAAGGAACTTGTCCTGCGGCACACCAAGGCGCGCGCGCAAGGCAGCACGGTCGGGCGCATGATCCGGCATCTCGATACCGTAGTAGATAACGCGCACGCGTTTACTATCGAGTCCTACATTATCGACCAGATGGTCACGCACCGTGCCGCTAATAGCGAGTGTGCGTTTAGCCAGCTTATCCATCAGCTGCATGCCGGTTTTAAACGGCTGCTGCGCCATGAACGGCTCGTTATTATGGTAGCTGTATACAACGCGTTTACAGCCAGCCACAGCTGCTGCAGCGGCAGACAAGCCGCTCGAGCCCGTGAGCGGGTGAATATGCACAATATCGTTCTTGTAAGCGCGCAGCACCTTGGCCAGCGGCGCGATGATGAGCGGTCGCAGGAACTTGTAGAGAGTACCCAGCCCCATAACAGGGTAGTTTACACAAGTAACAGCAATCCCCTGAGCGCGCAGCTCTTGCGCCTTGGCCTGCAGGCGCTCGCCATCCAGCCCGATCACCATTAAAAGCTCAACCTGCCAGCCCGCGCGCAGCTGCCCGGCCATAAGCGTGAACAGGTGGTTTTCTGCACCCGAAAAGGCCACACGGCCCGGCACATCGTAAAACGACATAACATGAATAACGCGACTCATCAGGCGGCTCTCTCTTCCAGCAACTTAACATAGGCATCAACCGTGCCCTTGAAATCATCGCGCTGGGCAGCTGCACGTGCAGCCTGTGCCAGCTTCAGGCGTAATGGCTCATCATCCCGCAGGCGTAAAAGCGCAGCGCGCAGGGCAGCTACATCGCCGTAAGGGAACAGGATACCATCAATCTCATGCGCAACAGCATCCTGATTACCGCCGATATCTGACGCGATACGTGCCAGCCCAGCCGCCCCGGCCTCGAGCAGGGTATGCGACAGACCTTCATAGTTGGATGGCAACACCAGCACATGGGCGCTCTGCATACGTGTATGCAGCTTGGCCTGCTCCATTTTGCCCGCCAGCGTAACCACGCCCTGCAGCCCGAGCTGCTGGATGAGATTGCTGATCAGCGGCAGTTCAGGCCCATCGCCCACCACTGTGAGCTTCATGCCGGTCTGGCCGACCAGTGCCAGCAGCAGGGTCTCGGCGCCCTTCCAGTTGGTCAGGCGGCCGATGAATAGTATATCGAGATCGCCAGTACGTGTGCTGGGCTCTTGGTTAAATGTGGCCATCGGCACACCGTTGCGAATAACCTGCAGGCGCTGTTCAGCCACGCCCCATTTACCCACCACGCGGCTGAGCCACACACCGGGGGTGACCACCACATCCGCCATGGCAAGGCAGCGGTCGCGCGCGGCTTTAATGCCCATCAGCTTGGCGGGCGTAGGCTGGTTCTGGAATTCGTCAAACCCGGCGGTCACCAAACCCCAGTTACGACCCTGCTCCCACACGCTATCGCCCACAATCTTGAGCACATAACGGCGACGCAGCAGCTGCGCGATGCGGGCCAGATAATTCTCGAGCCCGTTCACCAGAATAAGCTTATGGCGCAGCAGCTGCCAAAGCAGCGTAAGCCGTACCATGATTTCGTATTTATAACGGTTCGAGAGATCAACCCGGCACACTTTGAACGGACGCTGCGCGTCATACGCTGCACCGGGCATGCCCTCGCTCGAGCAGATAACCGTAACCTCATGCCCACGGGCCGACAGGCTATGCGCCAAGCGATCGATAAAAATCGCCGGACCGCCAATAAACGGCGGGAATATATTGGTTACGAGCAGGATACGGGCCATAAGCCGCCTTGTAGCGGATATCACCACCCCCGCAAATAGGGCAAAACAGCTTAAGCCTGAATGGGCGTGCAGATTTCGACCATAAAACCATTAATATCGCGCACATAGGCTACTGTCTGTCCCCATGGCTTTGGGCTTGGCGCCTTACAGTCGATAGCGCCGGTCGCCAGTGCCTTTGTATAGGCTGCGTTTACATCCTCAGTCACAAACGCCAGTTCGGCACCAGCTGGTAACTCGTCAGGCTTGTTGGGGCGTACGTCAAAGCCGTTCATCTCGGCCATACCTTCAGCTGCAAATGAAAGCGTGGTACTACCTGTCTCCAGCTCGCCATACATTCCGCTCTCGTGCAAAAACTTGCGCGTCAGGCCGAAAGCCTTTTCGTAAAACGACAAAGTCTGGCCCACATCCGCAACATAAAGAATGACATATCCGAGCTTCATGAAATGCTCCCTGCGTACTTGCACCGTTTGCGGCAACATATAGCGTTGCAGGAAGTTGAAAAGATAAAAGTCGTAGTGCTGGCAGTCTGGCGCAACAGCGCTATACGAACCTATACTGGATCATTCGTCGATGTGTCACCGATTCCCACTGTAACCGATATATTTGCCTAGCTTCGGACCTTCTCTAGGCTATCAAATCGAATCTAAGAACTTGAAATGACGAGTTAATATGCTTTTGGAATAGTTGCGGATGTCAGAAAATGGGAAATTTCCAAGAATCGAAGCGGAAATTCGTTTCTTGCCTGAGGACTGCAGCTAGAACTTTTTGCTGCCCTGATCAGTCAGAAAAGTTAGAGACTGATATTTAAAATAATGTATTTCGTGTCATATTTCTACTAAGTAGCATGCATTAAAACGTCAGTATTTATAGTGCACTTTCTAACTTTCGGGTGCTAACGCATTTGTAAAGCTCTCGTCACACAGATCCAAAAATCGTTAAATATAAAAGCAAAAATAATATCGAGTTGATTTGACATAGCCGTATTACAGCCATAGAATTCAATATTGAGATATCAGACAAAGATATCTTGAGGCCTAGAAACCTTTCCATACATGAACCTCTGGACGCAGAGTTCTGCTTCTAGGGATGTGGCTTCGGCCTATTGTAATGTTTCTATCCTCTGGCTACCTGCTTGAGGATATTTTTATGCTTCATATAAGAGAGTCTATTCCCCTTCGTACTCGCCGCGGCTTTTCGCTGCTTGAGGTGACGATTGCGCTGAGTATTTCAGGTTTTCTTTTTAGTGCTATCTGGCAGCTTACGGCAACAGCGGGTGTACAGCGTGAGGCGGCTGCGCTTAGCAGTCAGGCACTTATCGTAACATCTGCCGCCAAGGATTATATCAGCGGACAGAATACAGTC
>JBEIQE010000065.1:0-1217 GCA_040376705.1 Micavibrio sp. | reverse complement strand
ATCATGCTTCGGTTATCTCGGCATCTACGCGCTCGAACACTTTATCCGGCACGCTGTAGCCCATTTCGCGCAGCTCAAGCAGGCGGGTTTTAAAGCTGGTCAGGTTGGTATCGGTAAAGCTCGCGCCATCATGCGGCAGGCCAGCGTTACCTACATGTGTAATAAAGCCGTCCTGACTGTTGTAGCAGTAGAGATCGCACATCGGTTGATTGGGCGAAAAGCGGCAATAGGCCATGATAAACCCGCGCTATATTGGTGACTGGAAAAATGGTGCCGGCGGAGAGGATTGAACTCCCGACCTTCGGTTTACAAAACCGCTGCACTACCGCTGTGCTACGCCGGCACTCATTTGAGGGTCTTATAGCAAATTATTTGGCTTATGCCAGTGTGTTTTCGCCTCCAATTCCCGGAGTTTTGCGCCTTAAGGTGATTTTTGGGGCATGGCACAGGGCTTCGCGCTTCTTATCGCCCCCGCCAGTGCCGCAAATTGCGCCAAATGCCAGCGCGGCATCGAGGCGCTGGTCAGCGGTAAACGGCACAGTTTCGATGCCGGTTTGCGCCATCATTACCGCGCCTGCCGTTACGAAAGCCGTAACCACACTTGCGGTGCTGCGTGTGGTCTCTTGCGGGCTGCAAGCGGGTGCTGGTGCCTCAAGGCTCCAGCCGAGGTGGCGGTTTACAGCCTCGTTATCAAGCTGGCCCGCCATCACGCCCAGCCGTTTGGTAGCCAAGTGCTGCTCGGCTTTGGCATAGAGCTGATCGCCCGCAGCCAAAATCCAGCGCAGCGGGTTGTGCGTGGCCATACGGCGCTGGCCTGCTTCATAGGCCTCACGCCGCCAGCTGCGAACTTCACTCGCTGCACTCTTATAAAACGGGAACAGTTTTTCTCGGGCCTGCTCGTGCAGCGCGCGCGGGCAGGGGCCATCTTCCTGCATAACTACAGGTATGGGGAACGGGCGCGGCGTAAAGCCACCCATGGGTATGTCGGTCATGTTGAATATCCTGATATGTTGGCGAAAACTAAAAACGCGAACAGATCAGGCAGGTGGGCCTTGGCTCCATGGCCATAAGCTACCAGCGCCTTGCGGTGCCAGTGCGGCAGTCACCTTCCCGCCAGCCAGAGCGGTGAGGTGAATAACGGGCGCAAGGCTGGCACTGCCGGTAATGAGTGGCGAAGAGCCCCCCACAAAGCAGATAACGCAATGCACCCATGCACT
>JBEIQE010000094.1:0-1010 GCA_040376705.1 Micavibrio sp. | reverse complement strand
GCTCGATGCGCAATGCGTTCGATGCCAACGGCAAGCCGCTACCAGATGCGCAGCGTATGACCGGGTTTTCGCGCAAGTTTAGAGCCAGCAGCCTCGATGAGCTACCGCAGCTGTGGAACGTACTGAAGGGCGAGATGAGCCTAATCGGCCCGCGCCCGATTATCACCGATTATCTACCTTACGTGCGTGGCCCTGAGCTTAAGCGCCTTGAAATGCCGCCAGGCATTACCGGCCTCTCGCAGGTTAATGGCCGCAACTGCCTCGATTGGGATTCGCGCCTCGAGATGGATGTCTGGTATGTCGAGAACTGGTCGCTGTGGCTCGATATCAAAATCGGCATCAAGACCATTCCTGTATGGGTGAAGGCGCAGGGTGTGGCCACACCGGGCCTCGAGACATCTGCACGGCTGGATGATGCCCGCCGCGATGAGTGCCGCAAAGATATCGCCAGCGCCAGCTGATTTATAATCCTAATAAAAAAGCCGGGCAGCTGTAAGGCGACCCGGCTTTTATTTTATGTGCGCTTATTAAGCGGCGTCAGCAACCGGCAGGGCTGTCTGCATGGTGGCTTCGCCTTCAAGTGTTGCGGCTACTGCATGTACTACAGCTGCAATACGAACAGAGGTCTGGATCTGCTCGGTGGTTACGCCGTGCTCTTTCAGTACGCGCTCGTGGCTGTCTACGCACATACCGCAACCATTAATGGCCGAAACAGCAAGGCTCCACAGCTCGAAGTCTTCCTTCGCAGCGCCCGGGTTGGCAATGATGTTCATGCGCAGCTTGGCGGGCAGCTTGCCGTACTCGGCGTTCGATGTGAGGTGCGTGAAGCGGTAGTAAATGTTGTTCATGCTCATGATGGCAGCAGCGGCCTTGGCGGCAGTGAGCTGCTCAGGCGAAAGCGAAGTGCCGAACTCGGCAATCATGGCAGCAATGGTCTGGCTTTCGCGGCTGGCAATAGCACAAGCGATGAAAGTACCGGCGCGCTGGGTAGCGCTCAAGCTCGGGTCGGC
>JBEIQE010000046.1:0-1646 GCA_040376705.1 Micavibrio sp. | reverse complement strand
GCCAGCAGTGCGCCGAACAATGTGTGCATGCGGTGGATTTTCCATGCCTCGCCCCAGCTGGTGTCCGCATCACCGCGGTTTTGCGCACCCCAGCCGCTATCGCGGCCAGAGAGCACGTCAAACACAAAGCGGCTATGGATGAGCATGTTGATGGGCGCGATGAGGATGGTGAAGATATGCTCGATGATGACACTGAGCAGCAGGCGAATTGCACCTCCCCACTTTTTGCGCTCATACATGATGGCCGAAACACAGGCCAGCAACTTGGGCAGTGTTAGCATGACGAATACAATAGCGAGCAGCGAGAGCGCCCTGTCGCCATCGAATACCGGCCAGTTGGGGAAGAGTGCGCGCTGGTCCGAGAAATACGCGGGCTCAACAAAGTTGGCATAGGTGGCGGCAGCTAAGCCGGTGAACAGGAACAGCAGGCCCATGACGGGGGCTAAGTACGAGGTAATACCCATGAACAGATGCGTGCGGCTAAGCCCATGCAGGCCGGAGGCGAACAGCAGCTTGCTGTGTTGCAGGTTGCCCTGCACCCAGCGGCGCTCGCGCTTGCCGTTCTCGATCATGCTGGCTGGCATCTGCTCGAAGCAGCCTTCGATTTCGCCAATCAGCCAAACTTTAGCCCCGCCACGGCGAATAAGCGCAGCCTCAACAAAGTCGTGGCTTAAAATATGCCCGCCAAACGGGGGCTTACCCGGCAAGCTCGGCAGGCCGCAGAACGCGGTGAAGAAGGCGGTTTTAATAACAGCGTTATGGCCCCAGTAGTTGCCATCGCCCAAATGCCAGAAGTTGATACCCGCCGCCAGCACAGGGCCATAGAGGCGCGCTGCAAACTGCTGCGTACGCGCATAAAGGCTGCTCGCGCCTACAATGCTTGGCAGGCCCTGAATAATACCAGCATCCGGGTTCAATCGGCCCAAACGCGCGAGCTGGATAATCGTTTCGCCAGTGAGCAGGCTATCAGCATCCAGCACCACCATATGCTCGTACTGCGCGCCCCAACGGGTGCAGAAATCGGCAATGTTGCCAGCCTTGCGCGCGGTGTTTTTAAAGCGGCGGCGGTAGAAGATACGGCCCTTGGCCCCGAGCTGGCGGATGGTTTCCATCCATGCAATTTCTTCGGCCACCCAGATATCGGCATCTGTCGTGTCGGACAGGATAAAGAAATGGAATGGCTGCAGGTTGCCCAGCTCTTCAAGGCTGCGGTACATGGCAGCCACGCGCGCGAACACCGCCTCGGGGTCTTCATTATACACAGGCACCAATACGGCGACCGGCTTGCCTGTAAGCAGCTCGGGCGCAGCTTCGCCCTTAGCCAGTTTGGATGGGTGAATGAGACCCGGCGAGCGGCCACGGCGCACCACGCGCAACCAGCCGACAATCTAACTCCAGAAGAAAACACTGACCCAGCCGAAGTTAAGCGCGAATAGCGCAATCTGGATGATATCAAAAACTGTCGTACCGTTTTGCGAGAGCAAGTCAGCCCACACAGCCGTAGCACCAACAGTGCTGGCAAGGGCAAGGCCGAACACCAGAAAACGGCGCGGGAAGGAGTAAACTACAGGGATGGAAATTTCAGTCATTCAGATCGCCATGAAAAGCCGTAAGGCGGGAATGACAGGTTTGTACTAGGCAGCCCG
>JBEIQE010000070.1:0-1159 GCA_040376705.1 Micavibrio sp. | reverse complement strand
GTACTTCGCGTACCGATTTGGCGGTCAACTACATGCTGTGGGCGTATAAAGATTAATTCGCACCAGACGGCGCAGGCTCCAGCATGTCGAGATTGAACTTGATGTTGAGGTAAGCCGCCGGCGCGTTATACGCACGGCGCTGCGGCACGAATGATGTAACCCTCAATACGACCCTACCCGATGCTACAGCGCCCATGTCGGTACACATGCGCTTGCTGGTGGGGTCGCACTCATTGGCCTTCATGAATTGCGCATAGTCGTTACACGACAGCGCATACCTGATGTTATTTGGCGCAGGCAGCTGTGTGCTTGGTTGCGCGCCGGGGCCAGCTGGTGTGGCCAATACTATATTCAAGGCCTCAGGCGGCATGGTGATGCTCGCTATATTTCCGCAGCTACCACCATCCGTCACTGCAGCGCGCCAGCCGCCCACGATTGGCGTGAGCGAGAACACACGCTTATCCGGCAGTGCTTGAGTATAAGACTGGCCAGCCATCAACTCGCCAGTAAAACTGGTGGGCTTTTGCTGTGCCATGGCAGCACCTGAGCACAACAACAGAGAACCAGTCATGATGGCATATAAAGTGCGCATGGCTTCTCCTAGCTTTCAATCTTGCGGTCGTGTAGCAGGCTGGGGATAGCTGTTCGCGCTTTGGCCACTTCGTCCATATCAAGCTCGGCCATAATCATGCCCGGCTGGGTACCTGCGTCCTGTAGCACTTTGCCCCACGGGTCGATAATCAAACTATGGCCCCAGGTCTGGCGGCCACCTTCATGAAAACCGGTTTGGGCTGGTGCCAGCACATAAGCGCCATTCTCAATCGCACGGGCGCGCAGCAGCACTTCCCAATGCGCTTCGCCGGTGGGCACGGTAAAGGCTGCTGGTACGGTGAGAATTTGCGCGCCGCCTTTGGCCAGCGCGCGATAGAGATGCGGGAAGCGGATGTCGTAGCAGACTGAAAGCCCCACACGCGCGCCCGTCGCATCCGCAATCACACCATGATTGCCCGCAGCTACCCGCTCGCTCTCGCGGTGCTTTTCACCGGTCGGCAAATCAACATCGAACAGATGCACTTTATCGTAACGCGCATAAATACGGCCATTCGGGCCAAACAGCACCGAGCGGTTATACGGCAGCTTATCACTCGCCTTATTGCGC
>JBEIQE010000031.1:0-6542 GCA_040376705.1 Micavibrio sp. | reverse complement strand
GGGGAGGGCGCTCGGATTTCTTCGCCCTTGCGAAGGGTGGCGGGTTTGGTTTTCACTTCGGGCGTAGTGCGGAAATTCTCCATCAGCAGCTCGCGCACCGTCACCAGGTCGCGCGGCTTGCCGAGATTTTCAGCGGTGCACACATGAGCGATGAGCGCGGTTAGAAGCTGCTTGCTGCGGTTCTGCCAATGGTCGTTTTGCTTCACCACGCCGAAGGCATCAGCCAGGGCTTTTGCTTTTGACCAGACCGACCGGCGGTCGCCGTCGATGATGGCGTCGAGCGGGTTGAAGTTCGTCCGGTACTTGGTGGCGTTGCCTTTGGCGATGCCCCAGGGGTCGAGCACACAGACGCGGCCGAGGCCGGAGCGAAAGCGGGCCGTGACGGTCGCGTTTTCTCCTTTGGGGTCAGTGACGAACACCGAGCCCCGGTAGCTCAAGAGGTTCGGCATGATGTAGCTCACGCCCTTGCCACCGCCGGTGCTCACCAGCATGAGGACATGCTTCTCGGTGCGGTGGAACAGGTGTTCGCCTTTGAGCTTGCCAAGGGGTACAGGAGCGCCGCGCCCGGTGTCGCTGCACTTGCTGCGCAGCTCAGCCGATGACGCGAAGCGAGCAGAGCCGAGGGCACCCTCGCCAGGCTCACGCACATCATCAGCGCTGTGGTTCCAGATGCCGACAGCCAACCACAGCAGGGCCAGGATGAAGGCGGGGAAGATGAGCGCGCCTCCAAGGTCACTGAAACCCGCCGACGGGAGCACAAAGGCCAGGGCGAAGCAGGAGAGGGCGCCGATGAGCGCCGCACGGGCGATGGTGTCGGTGTTCATACTGGCTTCTTCCCGGTGAGCCAGGAGGCCAAGCTGCGGCCGGTGAAGCGCTTCGAGACGACGTGCGCCGCAGCGCCAAAGCCGAGCAGTACAAGCAGCCAGACGAAACCGGCAGAGCCGTAGCGCATCGAGCATTCGGTGAGCGTCGCCTTGCGAAACCGCACCATCGGGTCTTTGGCCGGGTCATAGCCAGCGGCAACCTTGGCTTCGCGGGCCTTGATGGCCTGGTCGGATTGCTCCCGCATCCTGCGTTTGATGTCCTCCCGTGCGGCGCGTTGCTCGGGGGTCATCTTGGCTTCAGCCTCGGCGTTTTCCCGCTGCATGCGCTCATAGACCTCCTTTGAGAAGCCTGAGTTTTTGTAGTCACTGCCTGAGCTTTGGACCGGCTTTTTGAAGGTGTCCCAGGCATCGACGGTGTAGTCGCAGGGGCCGCAGCCGGTGAGCAGCGCGAGCGCCGCAGCCAGGCCGAGGGCGGAGAGCGGGCGGGGGAGGGTAGAGGGGCGCATCACAGACTCCTTTTGCTGGTGGTGCGCGGATGTTGTCGATCGCGCCCGAAATACAAGGGCCACCACTGCAGATATTTGCGCAGCCGATGCAGACGCCAGCCATACAGCCGCACGCCGGGAGCGCTCGGGTTGTCTGTCTTGTCGCGCTGCGGTTGAGCAGCCAAGCCCGATGCTTTCGCGTCGAGCTGGGCTGCGCGCCGCCTGGTGGAAACCGCGCGCGATGCGGTGCGGTTCCTGGCGGCGCGTGCAGGGCGTCAGGCGTTGAGCCTGCCGTCCTGCATTGGTGGCGGTTGAGAGAGTCGCGCTTTTCGGATATGTTGGAGGTGTGGAAAGTGTCGTAAGCGAGTTGTGCGCGTGTGCCACGCGCCCCCCATTCGGCACCCCTCCGGGGATGCTCGAATGGGGCACCTCGCCAATGGAGGGGGCGTGCCTGCCCCCGTCCCTTGGAACCCTCCCCAGCCAGTCGCGCCCGGCTTCGCCAGGCGCGCGCCACTCCTGCCAGCCATGACGACGGACGCGCCCAAGCGCTCCCGGTCAGGCAGTCAGAAGCGGCGGCAACGGCACGTGATGATCGGCTTGGAGCCGCTCGATCTCGATGTCGTGGACGAGCGCGCGGAGGCCGCAGGGCTGTCCCGCTCGGCCTACATGCGCGCCGCTGTCCTGGGGCATCCCGGCACTCGTGCCGTGCCGCGCCCGCCGGTCGAGAAGAAACTTCTCGCCCTGGCTGTCGGCCAGCTCGGGCGCGTCGGCAACAACCTAAACCAGCTCGCGCATCGCGCCAATACCGGCTTGCCGGTATCGGACGCGGCCATCGCGCCGGTACTCGACGAGTTGCGCGAGGTGATCGCCGCCATCATGAAGGCACTCGGCCGTGATTATTAAAACGGCCGTCAACGGCAACGCCGGGAAGCTCCTCGCCCACCTGACCCGCACCGACGACGGTAACGAGCGCATCCGCCTTGTGGACATCCGGGGCTGCCTGGCCGACGACCTGCAGGGCGCTTTGCGGGAGATGAAGGCCACCGCCGCCGGGTCGCGTTGCTCCAAATCGTTCTATCACGTCAGTTTCGCCGCCACGACCGACGACCAGGCGCGGCTAGCCACCGATGAGCCATGGCTCAAGTGTGCCGAAGCCCTTGAACGCGAGTTCAACCTTCAGGGCCACGCCCGCGCCATCGTCCACCACTTCAAAGATAACCGCTGGCATCAGCACGTCGTCTGGAACCGCATCGACCCGGACACCGGCCTCGCCGCCCACCTGTCGCATGAGCGGAGGCGGGCCATCAAGGTTGCCCGCGAGCTGGAGAAGGAACTGAAGCTCGAACAGGTATCGAGTGACCGGCCCCAGCATCGCAAGGAGCAGCGTCCGCCGCTTGAATGGGAAAAGGAATCTGCCCGGCGCACCAAGGTTGATGCCGGAATCGTGCGCGACAAGATCGCCGAGACCTGGGGCCTGACCCGCAACGGCCGCGAGTTCGCTGGAGCCCTTGAGGGTGCCGGGCTCATCCTGGCCAAGGGCGACACCCGGCCTTTCGTCGTGCTCGACGATGCGGGCAACTTCTACGCCCTGGGGGCGCGCGTGCTTACCGGCGAGAAGGCCCGCAGCATCGCGGCCAAGCTCGCCGATGTCGCGCCCCAACTCCCAACACTCGACGAAGCCCGCGCCCTGCTGCTCGCCCGCGAGTACGCCAAGCGCATGAGGCGCGGGGGTGGCGGCACTACCGGCGGGCCTGGCGCGGTTGCCGACCCCATCGCCGAGCGCTACCGCGCCGAGCACATCAAGCTGAAGAAGCAGCAGGCCGACGACCTCAAGGCGCTGGAGAAGGAGCGCCGGGCCGAAGCCAAGCGGCAACCTGGCGCACTCGACGAGTTCGATGCTTTGCGCCCGCGTGCCGGGTTGCTCGACAAGCTCACCGGCCGCAGCAAGCTAAAGCTCGCGGCATGGGAGAAGAAGCGCGCCGCGTTCATCCGGGCGCAGGCCAAGGCGCTGCAAGCTTTCGAGGCCCGGAAGGCCGCCATCGAGCGCGCCAGCAAGCGCGAAGCCGACAAGCTGCGCGCGGCCGAGAAGAAGGAAAAGACCGTGCGGGCAGCGTTTGAGCGTGAGGCCAAGCAGGCTACCCAAGAGCAGCGCCAGGCGCAGAAGCCCCGGCAGCAGCCGAAGCGGTCAAGTGGGTTGCGCCGCAGGTTGAAGCCAGAGCCGTAGTGCCAGCTCAGCGCGGTTGCTTCAACTGCGATTGCCGCTGTAGCCGGGCAATGATAGGACTTGGGTTGATGATTATCTGTGGCCGGGGTGCTTTGTTATGTCCAAGGTGTGAGCCCAAAAGCAATGCGCTGTTGTATGGCAGTTTCTAAACCCCGGCTTGCTTAACCGCCCTGCCTGCGCGGCCAGATTGCCCAAAGCAGCATCATCGCAATTGCTATGGGCGTTCCGTAGCTCAACGCCAGGAATGACGTTGAAAACGGCACCGGGTTATTCATGACATGAGAACCGACAGCCAGATTTGTTCCTTGCAGGCCTACGGCTATCAGTACAGTGATGAGCAACCTTTTGCTTCGGGGCTTGTCTTGAGATTTTGGGAGTAAATTCACGGCGCTTCTCTGCGGATGAAATATCACGCATTGAATCTACCGCTCTATTTATTAATAAACTCTTAGGGGAGTGACGGGCAGTATAGAAATATGCTGTCGAAGACTCAGAGGCCTCGCCGTGCCCAGAACGGTTTCTCCCTTCTCGAAATCACGATTGCCCTCTCCGTATCAGGTGTTCTCCTGAGCGGAATCTGGCAGCTCACCGCAGCAAGCGGTATGCAGCGTGAGGCCGCTGGGCTCAGTAGCCAGGCCATGCTCATGACCGCAGCCAGCAAGGACTACATCAGCGCACAGAGCACCGCTTTGCTGGCTCTTCCGGCATTGGCCAGCCTAGATGCTGTTGCGCGCGTCAAGATCACCGATGCCGACACCGGCGAAGCCTTCACCAGCGTTCAAGGCGCTGGATACCTTCCGCAAGGCTTCGTCAATGAGAACAGCTACGGGCAGAGGTATGCCCTGTTCGTCAAGCGCGAGGACGCCGGAACCCCCGGCGTTGCCGATAACGGCGACCGGCTGATCGGCTTGCTGCTTACCACTGGCGGAACCGCCATCAGCGACCAGATGGGTAGCCGGATTTCTGGCTCCATGGGTGCGCCTGGCGGCTTCCTTTTTGCCGACAGTAACCCAGCCGATCCTGCCGCTGCGACCACCGCGCGCGGTGCCGCTGGTGGCTGGCAGATTGATTTGACTTCGACCGGCTGGTCGAGCATCGGCAGCGTGGCGCAGGCTGGCCGTATCGCTGCGCTGGTGAACCTCATACCTTCGGGCATGGGTGTAGGTGGCGGTGGAGGTGGCGGAGCCAGCAAGATTGATGATTTAAGTGATGGCGTTGCCAACTACACAAATGGAAATGTTTTCTTAGGAGAAAACTCCGGCAATACTAGCATGACAGGGCAAGGCAATATAGGTGTTGGCATCAATGTGCTTCCCAATGCTGCTACCACAAGCGGGAATACCGCGATTGGTTACAACACCCTCTCAACAACAAACACACTACGTGGCTTCACTGCGGTTGGCTTTGAAGCTATCCGCTATAGCTATGTCGGCGGTACAGTGGGGCATATGAGCTATAACACGGCAGTGGGTTACCAGGCCTTGAGAGGCTCTACCGATCCGACCTGGAACTACGGGTCAAGTAATACAGCCATCGGCCACGGCGCGCTTTTAAATGCTTACGTAGCATCCTCTAATGTCGCAATTGGCGCCGCCGCTCTTGGTAGAAATGGCCCTCTAGGCGCCTCGGGTAATGGTTATAACAATGTCGCTATTGGCGCTGCCAATGGCACGAGCGCCGGAGCTCTCGGCGCGAACACAAGTGGGTCTAATAATGTTGCCGTTGGTCAGGCTGCTGGCGCGAATATAACAACAGGCTCTAATAATATTATGGTGGGTGCGGCCACAGCAGCGGCATCGGCAACCGCTGATAATCAGCTTAACATCGGCAACAGGATATATGGTGATCTGTCCACAGGACAAATCAGGATTGGCAATGCGACGCTGACAACCGGTATTGGTTTTGACGATGGCGTGAATACTAGTGCCTCACGATTGGCGGTTGGTACTGTTGCACAGCGCCCAGTGTGCACCGGCAGCCTTGAAGGTGCAGAACGCTATAACTCACAGACACAAACCAAAGAGCTATGTGTTGGCGGCGCTTGGATGCAACCAAGCCCAGCATGGGTGCCTGCAAATGGAACGCCACCAACACCAAACCCTTCAAGCGGTTATTTTGTTCTTACGGCATCTTCTTGGGATGGCAATTTAGGAGGGCCAACGGGAGCGAACTCTAAATGCCTAACGGAACTAACTAGTAAAGACTGGATGGGCAAAGCAGACGCGATTACACGAAATTTATTAACCGCCTCAAAGGTTGTTGCTTTCATTTGTCCATTTGGATTGTCCGACTGCAATAATGCATCCTCGCTCACGACTTATTATTTTGCAGTTGCAGACAGTCCGGTAACTGGTGGAGCAAACTTCACTACAGACATTAGCGGTAGGGGGCCAAATAATAGCTATGCATGGTCGGCGTTCAACTATTTCGGTATTTCAGCGACATACTGGAGTAATAGGCGCTCTAGTTCAAGCACGGCCTGGGGTACAAGTGGGGAAAGTCAGTACAGCGGGGCCTGTGCTAGTAACTTTACGACTGCAATAGCTGGAAATAATGCAGTAGTTGGAAATACAAGCAGTTCAGGCAGTGGAAGATGGATAAATACCTATGAAGGCTGTAATACATTTCATAGGCTGATATGCATAGTTAATCCATGACCTGCTGCCTACCTTGCTTTTATCTATCGACTAAATAACCCTTGGGCGCATCGGCTCGTGTGAATACACACCAGCCGACCAGGTGCTAGGGCTTCGCCCCCGAGCCGGGTACGTCTCGGCCCTGGCGGGTTCCGCCCCCTTGCGCGAACAGCCATGACAAGCGCCCAAGCTCACGGCACCCGCCACAGGCGGGCCGCTGCGCTGCCGTCAGCTCGTGCGCCAACAGCCCTAAGGGGTCTCCCCTCGCGCCGGGCAAGGGTGAAGGCTCCGCCCGAATGGCCGGGTCTCCCCAACCTTCCTCCGCTTCGCTCCGTGCAGGCCGGGTGATACCCCTCCCGGCCATTCGCCCTTG
>JBEIQE010000085.1:0-1069 GCA_040376705.1 Micavibrio sp. | reverse complement strand
GCCCATGGCGAGCAAAAACCCGTTTACCATGCGCGCCAATATCAAGGCGCTGATGAATATTGTGCAGGAACACAGCATCGACATCATCCATGCGCGCTCGCGGGCACCAGCGTGGAGTGCATTTTTCGCTGCCAAGCGTACCGGCGTACGCTTCCTCACCACTTTCCACGCTGCTTATAATTATGCGTCAGCGCCCAAGAAGTTCTATAACTCGGTCATGGCGCGCGGCGAACGCGTGATTGCTATTTCCAACTTCATTGGCGAGCATATTGTGAGTGGGTATGGCGTGCCGCCGGAGCGCATCCGCTCGGTACCGCGCGGGATTGATCTGGTTAAATTCAACCCCGACCATGTGTCGCATGAGCGCATGGCTACTCTTACCGAGAACTGGCGCCTGCCGGATGGGCTGAAGGTCATTCTCTGCCCCGGACGCCTGACCCGCATTAAAGGCCAGACGGTACTGCTGCAGGCATTGGCCAAACTGCCCCGCCGCGATTTCATTTGCGTACTCGCCGGATCGGACCAGGGCCGCCACGACTACTCAGCCGAGCTGGAGCAGATGGCGCTCGACCTCAACCTTGAAGGTCATGTGACCATGGTAGGCGACTGCACCGATATGCCAACCGCCTATATGCTGGCGGATGTTGTGGTAGCCCCCTCGATTGTGCCTGAAGGTTTTGGCCGCACAGCGGTAGAAGCGCAAGCCATGGGCCGCCCCATTGTGGCGAGCGACCTTGGCGGTATGCGCGAGACTGTGCTGCCCGGTGAAACTGGCTGGCTGGTACCTGCCAATAAGGTGGATGAGCTGGCGGTGGCGCTCGATCAGGCCCTCTCGCTTACACACGAACAGCGCCTGCGACTGGCCGCACACGCGATTAACCACGTGCGCAGCAACTACAGCAAAGAGAACATGGGCTGGGCCACGCTTGATGTTTACGCCGAGCTGTATAACGGCCAGGTGCCGTGGGAACTACCGCCTACGGGCTAATTCCTGGCCGTCTTCTACAGCGCGAAACCAATTACCAGACCGGTACGTCGATCACGATAACCTCGGCATTCGCCTTGGCGG
>JBEIQE010000086.1:0-1069 GCA_040376705.1 Micavibrio sp. | reverse complement strand
GCCCATGGCGAGCAAAAACCCGTTTACCATGCGCGCCAATATCAAGGCGCTGATGAATATTGTGCAGGAACACAGCATCGACATCATCCATGCGCGCTCGCGGGCACCAGCGTGGAGTGCATTTTTCGCTGCCAAGCGTACTGGCGCGCGCTTCCTCACCACCTTCCATGCCGCTTATAACTACGCATCAGCGCCCAAGAAGTTCTATAATTCGGTGATGGCGCGCGGCGAACGCGTGATTGCCATTTCCAACTTCATTGGCGAGCATATCGTGAGCGGGTATGGCGTACCGCCCGAGCGCATTCGCTCGGTGCCGCGCGGGATTGATCTGGTCAAATTCAACCCTGACCATGTCTCGCATGAGCGCATGGCCACCCTGACCGAAAACTGGCGCCTGCCGGATGGGCTCAAGGTTATTCTCTGCCCCGGTCGCCTGACCCGCATTAAGGGCCAGACCGTGCTGCTGCAGGCGCTGGCCAAGCTGCCCCGCCGGGATTTCATTTGCGTGCTGGCCGGCTCGGATCAGGGCCGTCACGACTATTCAGCCGAGCTGGAGCAGATGGCGCTCGACCTCAACCTTGAAGGCCATGTGACCATGGTGGGCGACTGCACCGATATGCCAACCGCCTATATGCTGGCAGATGTTGTGGTAGCCCCTTCGATTGTGCCTGAAGGCTTTGGCCGCACAGCGGTAGAAGCGCAAGCCATGGGCCGCCCGATTGTGGCGAGTGATTTAGGCGGTATGCGCGAGACCGTGCTGCCTGGCGAAACCGGCTGGCTGGTACCTGCTAACAAGGTGGATGAGCTGGCGGTCGCACTCGATCAGGCCCTCTCGCTTACGCATGAGCAGCGCCTGCGTTTGGCTGCGCACGCGATCAACCACGTATGCAGCAACTACAGTAAAGAGAACATGGGCTGGGCCACGCTCGATGTTTACGCCGAGCTGTATAACGGCCAGGTGCCGTGGGAACTACCGCCTACGGGCTAATTCCTGGCCGTCTTCTACAGCGCGAAACCAATTACCAGACCGGTACGTCGATCACGATAACCTCGGCATTCGCCTTGGCGG
>JBEIQE010000016.1:0-42487 GCA_040376705.1 Micavibrio sp. | reverse complement strand
TTTACCGTCTCGTAGTTCAGCAGGCTATCAACCGCCTTACTGTTCGACTGGGTGTTGTGTGCATTCACACTGCGGCGGATCTGCAGGCGCCATTCGGTAATGCTGAGCGTATAGACCATATAAACGCCTACAGTGGCAAGTGTGACTAGCACAATCGGCCAGCCAAAGAAGTAGAACAGCACAGCTGAAGTGAGAATGATTTCAAGAATCGTGGGGCCGATAAACCAGGTGGTGAGGCTTAAAAAGCGCTCGATACCCGCAATACCGCGCTCGATAACGCGGCTCAAGCCACCGGTGCGGCGCTCGAGGTGGAAGCGCAGCGAGAGGTTATGCAGATGGCGGAATACGTCCATAGCGGCCAGACGCATGGCACGGTAAAGCACCTTGCTGAACAGGGCTTCGCGTAATTCACTGAACGCCATCGTGCTGACGCGCGCCAGACCATAAGCCACGATCAGGCCAATCGGGATGATGAGCGTGAGGTTGGTCGTGCTGATGGTGAGTGCATCAACCGCATGCTTGTAGTAAATCGGCGCATAAACATTCGCCACCTTGCCAAGGAACAGCAGCACAATACCGAACAGCACGCGCGCGCGCATATCCCACTGCGGTTGCCACAGGTAGTAAAACAGTTTGCGTAACGGACGGGTAGTAACAACAGGCTCTGCCACAGCAGGAGTTTCGGTGCTCATCAATCTTGTCCTTTACGCGAGCGGGGGGGCTCATTCTTGCGGGCGAGAAGCCCGATGATTTCCTCGGCTGCAGCGGTAATGCTCGTGCCGGGCCCGTATATAGCGCTAACGCCGCAATTAAACAGTGCCTCATAATCCTGTGGGGGCACCACGCCGCCAACCACCACAATCACATCCTGCCCGCCCTGTGCGTGCAGTTCATTAATAAATTCAGGCACAAGCGCCATATGCGCGCCCGCAAGGCTGGAGAGGCCCGCTACTTTAGCACCGCTGGTTACTATACGGTGTGCAGCTTCCTGCGGCGTATCGAACAAAGGCCCGAGCTCAACCTGATAGCCCAGATCGCCAAAGGCAGCGGCAATCACCTTGGCACCGCGGTCGTGCCCATCCTGCCCGAGCTTAATCACGCAGAGTTTTGGTGCGCCAGCCGCCTGCACAACCTCTTTCACCCGCATGAACTCGGCATCCTTGCCACGTACGCCCGCGTAAATACCCGCAAGGCTGCGGGCGATGGCGCGGTGGCGGGTAAAGGGCACCTCAAGTGCGGCAGTCACTTCGCCTACAGTAGCGCGCAGACGCATGGCGGGAATGGTAAGCGCCAGCAAGTTGGCTTTATCATCGCGCGCAGCGGCAGTAAGATCGGCCAAAGCCTGCTGCACAGCTTTTTCATCGCGTGCAGCACGAGCCTTGCGCATACTGTTTATCTGGCGCTCGCGCACCATGGCATTATCAATTACGCGCACATCATGCCTGGGTTCATCTTCAAGCCGGTGCTTGGTTACACCAATGATGACATCATCCCCACGGTCAATCCGCGCCTGTTTTTGTGCCGCTGTTGTCTGTATTTCGGCCTGCACCCAGCCTTCCTCAACCGCTTTCACCATGCCGCCTGAGGCATCTACCCGCGCGATCAGCTTTTCGGCCGCTTCAACCAGCTGGCTGGTAAGACTTTCAATATAATAGCTGCCCCCCAGCGGATCGACCGTGCGGGTTACGCCGGTTTCTTCAGCAATAATGAGCTGCGTGTTGCGGGCAATACGTGCTGCAGTATCCGAGGGCAGAGCCAACGCTTCGTCATACGAATTCGTATGCAGCGATTGCGTACCGCCCAATACTGCCGCCAAAGCCTCAATAGTGGTGCGCACGATGTTATTGAGCGGATCCTGCTCGGTGAGTGAGACACCCGAGGTCTGGCAGTGTGTGCGCAACATCAGCGCTTTAGGCTCGGTCACGCCATAACGGGATTGCAACAGTTTAGCCCATAGCGTACGCGCCGCGCGCAGCTTGGCTATCTCCATGAACAGATCCATGCCAATCGCGAAGAAGAACGACAGGCGCGGCGCGAAGCTTTCAACACTCAGCCCACGTGCTCTAGCGCCCTCAACATAGGCCAGACCATCCGCCAGCGTAAACGCCAGCTCCTGCACGATGCTCGCGCCCGCCTCATGCATATGATAGCCGCTAATCGAGATGGGGTTGAACTTGGGAAGGTGCTCGCTGCAGTACGCAATAATATCCGTGGTAATGCGCAGCGAGGCGGCAGGCGGATAGATATAGGTATTACGCACCAGAAATTCTTTGAGAATATCATTCTGCAAAGTGCCGCTGAGTTGCGCAGGTTTTACGCCCTGCTCTTCACCCGCTACGATAAACGCCGCCATGATCGGCAGCACAGCGCCATTCATGGTCATCGAGACGCTGACCTTGCCGAGATCAATCCCGTCGAACAGCGCTTTCATGTCTTCAACCGTATCAATCGCCACGCCAGCCTTGCCGACATCGGCCACGGCACGCGGATGGTCGCTGTCGTAGCCGCGGTGCGTGGCGAGATCGAACGCCACCGAGAGGCCCATTTGCCCGGCACCCAATGCTTTACGGAAAAACGCGTTGGTCTCTTCAACCGTGGAGAAGCCCGCATACTGGCGTATGGTCCATGGCCGCTTGGTATACATGGTGGCGCGCACACCGCGCGTGAATGGCGCCATACCCGGCAAACCGGGGGCATTTTCTTTTTCAGCGCCCGCCACATATAGAGGAGCAAGCGTCAGCCCGTCCGCCGTTGTGGTGGTTAAATCAAGAACGCTGCCCTCCAGCTCTTTTTGGGCCAGCTGGAGCCAAGTATCTGGAATATGCGGTGTTTTCATGTCGGGCCTCGGGTCTTTTCTAGGCCTATTCGGCCCGTGCAGCTAGCCCCTACCAGAGTTTTACCAGTGCGCTATAAGGGGAATGTTGCATGTCTAAACAAACGAATACCAAGGTAGGCAAACTACCACGTATTGAGCCCGCTTTCATCGAGGCGCTCGAAGCCATCGCCAAAGCTGAACGCTGGAGCCTAGCCGAGCTTCTGGCCGACATTAAGAAACAGCCCGGTGCCAGTATGGCGGCCAAAGCCCGCCTCTATGCCCTTGATTATTATCGTGGCAATACCGTGCCCAGCGGATTTGCCGAAAGTAGCACCAGCCCGTTTGAAGCTGCGCTGCACCATCTGCGCAACCACAAAACCAGCAAGAAGCGCTAGAACTTACGCCCAAAGCATGTGAAACTTACCGTAATTATAAAAGGGGGTTTTCATGGGCACTGTACTTGCTGTTCACCATCTGGCGGTTATGCCGCCCAGCTTTTTCAACGTGCTGGCACAGCGGGCGCTGCGCCTGCTTAACTTCATCCAGCCATCGGTTGAAAAGCAGATGAAGGGTTTTGCCTGTGCCGACCTCAGCCTCATGCAAACCGATGATGAGGCACTGGCTCGCCATATCAACCTGCGCCACTTCCTGCGCAATCAGGGGGCAGTTGACCTCAAGCTGCCCGTCAGCAGTATCGAGAGTTTTAACAGCACTCCCGAACAAAGCCTGTTCGCGCTGGCTGCAGTCAAGGCAGGCGCAGCGGGTAAGCAAGCACGGCGCGATCTCGCCCTGCTACTGAACGGGCAGGCAGGCAAGGTCACGCCTGAACGCCTTGAAACCCTAACACAAAAACTGGGCGAACTGGCCGCGCTCCCCAAAACCCGTGTACGTATGCCCAGTGGTACCCAGCATTTGCTGAGCAACACCGTGCCCGAGATCTTGCAGCAGATTGGCTATAGCAGTGGCAGCCTGATTGAAGTTGGCCTGTGCGCCTACGCGCCCAAGGGGTCTGACCTGACCTTCCCCAATGCCCCCGGCGTCAAAATTGACCGCGAAGATGCGCTGGGCAGCGGCGGCGTTATTACCGGCTACATCCAGCGCGAGTTGATTGACGGCCAGCGCGAAGCCAGTGTGGCGCTGTCATTCAGCCAGCTGATCGCCAGGACTCAGCGCGGAGAAGGGATTTTTGCCGAGCAGGGTCATAGCCGTTTTCTGCCGCAAACCGAGCTGACCACCCGCAGCGGGGCGCATTATCTGGTAAGTAATTCGCCCGATGCGATGGAATATTCACTGCAGCAAGGCACTGAAAAATATAGAATATTTTACGACGCAGGACCGCAGCGCGCCTTCATGTAACCATAATTCTGCCGTTCCGGCCAATTTGGTCAATAAGTGTTAACCTTTTTAAGTGAAGGTTAATACAACACAGCTGCGCAGTCTTTTGGCGGACCACACATGAATAGTACGGCATATGGCGTTATCGCCGGTTTTTTCCTGTTGGGACTCATCGTTCTGGGGGCTGGCGGTAATGCGCTGGCGCTGGTCGACCCTATCGGAATTTCAATTGTATTTGGCGGTGTTATTACAGCCGGCCTTGTCTCGTTTCGCCCCAACCAGATCAAGGCCATGCGTCAGGGCCTGGTGCTGATCTTCCGCGAAGACCCTTCCATAGAACCCGAAATCAATCAGCTGGTGAAATTTGCAGGCGACTATGTGCGCAAAGACCTGCGCACAGCCGAGCAGACGATTGCCCAAACCACTAGCCCCTTCCTCAAGCTTGGCTTCCAGCTGGTGCTCGATAATACAACGCTGGACGACATGATGCGCATTCTCGAATGGCGTATCCGCCAGCTGCGCGAAACAGAAATGTCGACTTCACGCTGCTTTAGGGCGGTTGCCGGTTTTTCGCCTGCCTTTGGTATGCTCGGTACGCTTGCCGGCCTTATTGGCATGCTCGGCACATTAAGTGCTGCCGATATCACCATTATTTCCGGCCATCTGGCACTAGCGCTAACTACAACAGTTTATGGCCTTGTGCTGGCTTATATTGTGTTCCGCCCCATTTCGATCAAGCTTGAGCAACGCACGCACCGCCGCGTATTCATGCTTAATGTGCTGCTTGATGGCTTGGTACTGATACGCGCGGGCCGTGGCCCTGCAATGATTGAAGATAATTTGCGTCACCTCTTGATGGAGAACCGCGATGAAGTCCGCGGTGTCGACTAGAGGCATGCGCGGGCCGGGAGATCTGGCACCGGGCGCCTACGGACAGAGCGGATATGTTATCGGCTTCGGCAACCATGAGCCGGAATCCATAGAACAGCAACGCACACGCCTGCAGCAGCATGCTGGTAAGTACGATGCGCCGCACCCGGATGACGATGATCTGGGCGAACACGACTGGATGCTGACCTATACCGATATGGTCACGCTGCTCATGGCGTTTTTTGTCATTCTCACTGCTATTGCCATGGCTAATACCAGCAAAAGCGAATCTCAAAGTGCAACTGCGCAGCAATATGTAGATGGTACTGTGCCAACCGTGCGCGAAAACATTTATGGCACTGGTCCAACCTCGCCGTTTGATGGCCGCGGTTTTACCATTGCCGAGTATGGCGAAGCCGCTAATCAGGATCCTGTCGCCTCGCGATATGACGACCCTGATGTGGCAACGCCCTCAACCACAGATGCCGCCCCAAGTGGCGAAGCGCATTCAGGCAGTACACTGAGTGGTAATCCCGTGCCCATGCAATCAACCCCCACGCCGCAGCTGCAGCCACCGGTTATACCCGAGCCGCCGCAACCGCAGATGTCTACCCAGTTGGCGCAGCAACTGCAGAGCATGGTGAACCAGAATAGTCTTGGCAGCCAGGTTGAGGTAATCTCGGCCGGCGATAGCGTAACCCTGCGCATCTCGGACAAGATCCTGTTTGCCTCGGGCCGGGCTAACCTTGAAGTGACAGGGCAGGATCTGGTGAAGAAGCTCTCGACCATTCTGGCTGAATCGGGCGGCATGATTTCCATTGAAGGCCATACCGATAATATCCCCATCAGCACCTCGCAGTACCCGTCTAACTGGGAGCTGTCGGCTGCGCGTGCCGCTATGGTGCTGCGCCAACTGGTAAGCCTCGGGTTGCCGGCCAACAAGCTGCGGGCGATTGCTTATGCCGATACCAAACCGGTTAATCCTAATACCAGCAGCGATAACCGCGCCAGCAACCGCCGGGTTGAGCTGGTGATTTCATCTGCGCCGGGGCTTCCGCCGTTATAATCCTGTGCTAGGCTTATCTCCTCAAAGGGAGATACAGCCATGCGCGTGTTTATTCTCAGCCTGATGATGTTGACTTTCGCCCTGCCCGCTGCTGCCGAAGTCAACCTGTTCGGCGCGCCGCCCATCATTACTGCCGTTACAAATAATGATGCGACCGCTGTAGCCGCAGCGCTGGTAGCGCAGCCCAATACCAACCTTACGGTTGGCGATGGCCGTACGCTGCTGATGGTAGCCAGCGATAACGGCAACAGCAGAATTGTAAAAATGCTGCTCGAGAGCAGGGCCAACCCCAATACGCAGGATCGCTTAGGCAATACCGCGCTTACCTATGCCGCCAGCAATGGCGAGAGTGAGCTGATTGATACGCTGATCGCCGGTGGTGCGAAGATCGATATTCCCAACAAGCAGGGCCTTACCCCGCTGATGGCTGCCGCCCGCGCCGGTAAAGCCGCCAACGTGCGCCATCTGCTGGATGCTGGTGCCAAAGCTGGCTTAAGCGACTACACCGGCCGCAGCGCGCTCGATTGGGCGCAAGAAAGCCGCAACCGGACCACGATTGAGATTCTCACGGCGGCTAATTAGAATAATAACCACCGAGCCAGCGTAGCATTTTTCGCCACTGGGGTACTGGTGGGTCCAGCATCATTGCGGCACGTCCGCGTCGCTCCTCAAACTCCAGCCTCTTCTTTTCTGCTTCTAGCCTTGCCAGCTCTGCTGTTGCCTCAACACAGGCGGCATAGCGCATATAGCTTGTGCTTAGGCTTGATAAATTTCGCCAACCCATAGCTGTAGTGCTGCAACTCGTGCGCCTTCCTGTCGCCAAGCTTGCGCTCAAACTCAGTAAGCAGAAAATCGATAACAAAAACGCCAGCATGAGTACGCCGCCCAACAACTGTTTGCACCTGTAATTGGCTATAGGCATGCAATATACTTCCGTGCTCAGGAAGAAGAGCAAGTAGCTGTGCGCACGCTGCCTCATAAACTGGTTTATATGTGCGAGCCTTCTGCATAAGGCACAGCAATAGACTGCATGCTCTGTATGCATCATCTGGCCTTGCCGATAATTGCGCAGCCATCTCCAAAGTTATTTTGGCCCTGCTTTGTAACTCGGGCAGATTGTGCCGTGAATAACGCAATAACCGGCACCCCATATAGCCAGCACCAAAAACATAGCGGGAGTTACTATTGCCCAGCATGGCCTCAATGTGCTGCCATATTCTATCCAAAGCTATTTTTCTGAATGCCTCATCCTTCTCACGATTGAGGAATTGCAGATATGTATGCATCAAGGCATCAGGCCAAACATCGGGTGCAAACTGATTCAGCAGCGTAAATAGCAGCTCCTGCCGTTTAGTTTTTGTAACACCTGCGGCAGTAAATAGCTGCATGAGTATGCGTGTTTCAAGCCAGTGCAGGTTAGCCCGTATATCAGGGTCAGACGACTTCTCATTAACCACAGGCTGTAGCAAATCCATAAGCTGGTTTTGTGCAGTCTTGCGCCGTTCTATGTCTGGCGCATATTTAAGCACGTCACTCAGGCATTGATAGGTAACTTTGTAGGCACCAGCTGCAAGCGCCTGATGGGCCACATCCAACAGCAGATTAAAAACCTTTTCATGCAAATCCTGCTGACCATGCGCATAGGCGAGCACTGCATAAAAGGCGCGGCGTGCATCTGCATATTGCTCACTGCGCAAACAATGCTCGCCCTCTTCAACCAAGTTAAGGGCCAAGCGCCTGCATTCTGCAGCAGAAATATCGGCTGGGTGCCGCAGCTTGTTGTAAATTTCCCAGATAAAATAGGAACAAGTTCCACGATGCCAATAAGGAAGATTGACGTTATCTCGGCTCGAATTCGGAGGAATATTCATCAAGACAGACCCACCAGAGCAATCGAATACACTTGATATTAACAGGCTTTTTCGGCATTTTAAGGTCTCATTTTAATCCGAGGTCTTTATGTCTAACGCTGTTCCCGCTCCTGCTCCCGCCCCGTCCGCTGCCGATGCCACCGCAGCTGAAACCCGCCTGCGCGATGCGCGTCTGGCCAAGCTCGAGAAACTGAAAGCGCTGGGCGTAAACCCCTACCCCTACAAGTATGAAGTAGGCGAGCGCGCTGCCGAGGTGCAGGCCAAGTACGAGAACCTCGCACCTGATACTGTCACGAATGATAGTGTGAAGATGGCTGGCCGCGTGCGCGCCCTGCGCAATTCAGGCATGTTCATCGATTTGCATGATGCCACCGGCAAGGTACAGATTTTCTGTCATGCTGATTATCTGGATGAAGCCGGCCGCGCCATTCTCGAGTGCCTTGATATTGGCGATCTCATTGGTGTTGAGGGTATCGTACGCCGCACCAAGCGCGGCGAGCTAAGCGTTGCCGCCCACAAGCTTGAAGTTCTCTCCAAAACCCTGCTGCCACTGCCGGACAAATTCCATGGCCTGTCGGATACCGAGGCGCGTTACCGCCAGCGCTATGTCGACCTGATCATGAATGATGAGAGCCGCGAGACTTTCCGCAAGCGCTCGCATATTGTGCGCGCCATTCGCGAAACCCTGTTTGCACGCGGCTTCATGGAAGTTGAAACGCCGATCCTGCAGGTTATTCCCGGCGGTGCGGCGGCCAAGCCGTTCATCTCGCACCATAATGCGCTGGATATGGATCTTTACATGCGTATTGCGCCCGAGCTGTACCTCAAGCGCCTGATCGTGGGCGGTCTTAGTGAACGTGTATTTGAGTTGGGCCGTAACTTCCGCAACGAAGGTATTTCGCCCAAGCATAACCCCGAGTTCACCATGCTCGAGGCTTATCAGGCCTATACCGATTTTGAGGGGATGATCGAACTGGCCGAAGCGCTGATCAGCGCTGCTTGCGTGGCTGCGAATGGCAGCACTGAGGTGCAGTTTGGCGAAACACAGCTCAGCTTCAAGCCGCCGTTCCGCCGTGCATCTATGTGCGATCTGGTGAAGGAACACTCAGGCATCGACTTTTTGGCGATTACCGATGTGGCTGAAGCCCGCGCTGCCGCCAGAAAAGTGGGTGCGGATATTACCGGCAAAGAGCTGTGGGGCCAGTGCGTTGAGCGCGTGTTCAGCGAATGCGTGGAACCCAAACTGACCCAGCCCACACATGTGATTGACCAGCCGCGCGATATTTCACCCTTCGCTAAAGCGCATAAGACCGATCCGCGTTTGACCGAGCGGTTTGAAAGCTTCTGCATGGGCCGCGAGATTGCCAATGCCTTCTCCGAGCTTTCAGACCCGCAGGACCAGATGGCGCGCTTCCAGGACCAGTTTGCCCAGCGCGAAGCAGGTGATGATGAAGCCCAGCGGATTGATAGCGATTATGTAACTGCGCTTGAATATGGCCTGCCGCCCACCGGTGGTCTTGGTATTGGTATCGACCGCCTGATCATGCTGCTCACCAATACGCAAACCATCCGCGATGTAATCCTGTTCCCCACGCTCAAGCCGCGCTGAGGAATTAGCCCAAAAGAAAAAGCCCCCGCCATAACGACGGGGGCTTTTTTTATTGAGCGCAGATTAGCCTGCGTTAGACATCATCTCGGCGGGGTCATCAACAAGGCTCACCAGTGCAGCCTTGAGCTTGCCCATGGCGCGGGCTTCGAGCTGGCGAACGCGCTCTTTGCTCACGCCCAGTTCCTTGCCCAGCTCTTCAAGCGTGATGCCTTCATCGCCCAGCTTGCGCTCACGGATGATGAGCTGCTCACGCGGGTCGAGCTGCTTGAGGGCTGAATTAAGCCACTCGGTGCGCGTTGCGCTGTCCTTAAGGCCGATCACCACTTCTTCAGGGTTTGGCTTGTCATCGGCCAGCGTGCTCTGCCATTCATCTTCGCCATCGGCCGAGATGGTGGCATTGAGCGACTGATCGCCAGCCGCAAGGCGCTGTTCCATGGCCAGGACATCAGCCATCGGTACGCCCAGCTCTTTGGCAATCTGCTGGCGGCCAGCATCATCGAGATCGGTACTGCCAGTGGCCGTTGCAATGCGGGCGCGCAGGCGGCGCAGGTTGAAGAACAGCGACTTTTGTGCTGCGGTGGTGCCGGTACGCACAATCGACCAGTTACGCAAAATATAATCCTGCATCGCGGCCCTGATCCACCAGGTGGCATAGGTCGAGAAACGGAACTCGCGCTCCGGCTCAAAGCGGGCGGCTGCCTGCATAAGGCCTACATTGCCCTCCTGAATCAAATCGCCGAGTGGCAAGCCGTAGTGACGGAATTTTGCTGCCATCGAGACAGCAAGGCGACCGTACGCGCGCACAAGTTCGTGCAGCGCTTTCTCATCGCCCTTTTCTTTCCACGCCATTGCCAGCGCGTGCTCATGCTCGCGGCTGAGCATCGGCTGCTCCATACTGTTGCGGATGTAGGCCAGATTGGCCTGATAGAGTGCCCCGTCATCAACATGTGCCATAATCAGACTCCTTAGTGGCAGTTCACTAGAAAACCCCTGACTGCCTTCCGTATAGGGTATTACGCAGTTGCCCTGAAAAGGGATCACTCAAAAACGCATAGGCCGGTTTGTCGCAGGAAAAATATTGTGTCGAATCAGTTACTTGAAAGTTACCCCACAACATATTGGTTACTATTATATATCAAATAGGGATCGTAGCCGACTGATAACACAGCCCTATTTTTCTGGCGCTTTTGACACAAGTGAATGCTGTTAAGGCATTGTCCCGGTGGCGCAGCGTTACTTGCCAACAACCAAAAACCGATTCCCTCTCCAGATTATTTTGCGCCTTGATTTCAGTTAGTTAGGAAATGATGACAGAAACCCAAAATCATGTTTATGTTATGTTATAACTTTACGGAGTATGGCCATGACTTTCACCCGCCGCAACCTTGCCAATACACACATCAAGTCTGCCCCACTCTCGCGCCGCGGGTTCATCTCATGCACGGCTGTTCTTGCAGCAGTCACGGTTACAGCGCCAGCTAAAGCCCTGCAGATTCAAACCTACACTGCAGAGGAAGCCATGAATGGTACGTTGCAAATGCCTGGCAAGATCACCCCGCGTAAAGGCGTAACACCTTGGGCCACACTGGAACAGGTCAACTTTAACGGTTTTACCAAGCCCGCCACGCTGGCCAAGGAGATTGTAGCGCTTGAAGGCCAGACCGTGCGGGTTGAAGGCTATGTCATGGCGTTTGAAGATAGCGAGACGAGCCGTGACTTTATTGTTTCAGCCTACAGCACCCACTGCCCCTTCTGCTCACCGGGCAGCATGGCGAGCATGGTAACGGTACAAACGGCAACGCCGGTTTCGCTGACGCGAACAACGCTAACGCTAGAGGGTAAACTGCAGATCGACCATACCGCCACCAACGGCATGATCTATTACCTCACGGATGCCAAGCCGGTTTAATAAACCATACAGGCTTTGTTGATTGATCGGGCTTAATGCAGCCCAATCGGCTGCCACGCCCCGCTCTATCGCCTGTATATGCGGCTCCATATAGAATGCTGCGGCCAGTTCAAGCGGCGCCAGTGCACTGCCCAGCCATGCAAGATCATTGGTGGTGTTGATTTTATTAGCTATGAGATGCAGGGGCAGCTTGCCACCTAGCAGCTCATGCCATTGTTTGGCTACGGCCACGCCTTTTAATGTGGGCTCAATCACCAGTACTACAGCATCAAGCAGGGTTGAAACATCGGATGCGAAAGGGTCGACCCCTGCAGTATAATCAATAACCAGCGGTCGCTGGGTCGGCTGCAGGTGATGCAGCATAATATCTACCACCGCGGTGCTGGCATGATAGCAACGCTGGCCTATATCTGCCACCTCATACTCGCCCACACGCAGTAGCGATGTGCCGGATGCCAATGTGTATGTATGAGCCCTTAAAAATACATCCTCGCCATCAAGCGAAAGCAGGCGCGACTGGGCTGTTGGCTTGGTTGCCTTTTTAAAGCCCTCAAGGGTTATGTCAGTGCGCGTGCCTAATACATGCAACGCCAGCTCCTGCTTACAGGCAGCCAGGGGCCAGACCTGCGAATTACTGACACCGAACATGGCTGATAAATGCTGATTGTAGTCGGCATCCAGCCCGACGGGCTTATAGCCGGCTTGCGCCAGCGTTTCCAGCAACATCCAGCTAACAGATGTTTTGCCGCTACCGCCCTTACCTACAACCCCGATGCGCATTTAACCCTCTTTCGCTTGACTCTGGCCTTGGGCCTGAATAGTAATGTTATATTATAACACACGCAAGAAGGAATTTGCCCATGACCCACCTTAATGCCCGCGCCAGTGCCGAACTTGAGCAAATGGCCTCGATTACTGCTAACGATCCGCTATATCAGGTAGCGCACGACAAGCGCATGAGTGGCATAGCGCCCGTGCATCTTGATATGATTGCAAAGCTCTACCCACAGCAGGAGGCTTTTGCCCGCGCGCTCTATCCGGTCATCAGCTTTAACCTGCATGCGCCGCTCCCCTACCTCGCCAGCCTTGTGGTGCTGCGCCAACAGTTTATGGACGGCAAATACGGCACGATGAAAAACGTAAAGGCCGTGCGTATGATGCTTTCGGTACTGGCCGAGACGAATGGCAAGCTTGCCCGTTACCTCACCCCCACCATTGCCCTCACTCGCCAAAGCTGGCTGACTATTAACATGGCGATGAAAAACCGCAGCGCGATAGAAGCAGTATGCCGCGCCTATGGTGTTGACCTGATTACCATGTGCTGCTGCTCGATCTCACTGACCAAAGCTGGTGAAGCTGATGCCGTGCTGAACAGCGAGCTGGTGCGCCTGCAGGACCACGTACGCTCCGCTGCCGACCGTATGGCGGTGCCCGTCCATGTGGTGCCAGGCTTTGCGCATATCCCTCAGGACAATGCTGAAGTAACGGCGCATGAGATTGAAGCTTACGCTAAACTCGAAGCTCTGCTTGATGTGCTGGCAGAGCACCAGAGCGTGCCAGATGCTGCTATTATTCTGGCTGACTTCCGCCGCCTGCAGGATATGTCACGATGAGCAAAAGCAGCGGTATGTTTACTCGTCTGGTTGCTGGCGACTTGCCCCAAAAGGGCAAGCGCTGGCCCAGCGATACATCTGGCGAGAGTCGCCTCTTCCTCATCTCGGGTTGTACGGGTGAATTTACAACTACGTCAAAGAAGTTTGACGTGGAGAGCAAACTGCCCGAAGGCCATGCCGAAAAGGAAGCCGTTCTCAAGGCTGCGGCGCGGGCAAAGCTTGCTGAGTTCGCAAAGCAGCAGAACTAATTAGACCTCGATGATATCGATCACCTCACCCTGCGGGGTGAGGCAGGCGCCAACCAGCGGGCCACCAAAACCGGCACCCCCATCAATGGTCAGCGTATGCGTGGTCATGGCTGAGCCGCCGTGTGCAGGATCAAACCCGCGGATGATCTTGCTGAACGCGCCGTAAGGCTTGGTAATGAGCGCCCAGTTAGGTGCCCCCCACCAGAAAGCATCGCCCTGATTACTGATCGGCTTGGCCAGATCAAGTCCGGCATTTACAAACAGCATCTGGCCGTGGCGACCAGGCATGTCCTGCCCTGTAAAGGCCGCGCGGCGCAGCGCGCTGAAGAGCGTTTCATGGCCGGGGCGCGTACGCACTTCAGAGCGCAGCAGTGAGGTCCAGCGGGTCATAGCCATAACTCCATCGCGCGCGGCTGAAAGCCCCTGCTGTGGATTACCGCGGTAAGCCAGCAGCACGGGCTCGGTGCCTTGCTTGAGCATCCAGTTCATCACTTCAACCGGATTAGGCGCAAACTGGATCTGGAGCAGCTTGCTCCACATTTCTTCCTGCCCACCGCGCAGATATACAATATCGCTGGCTAGCATGCCGGGCATGGCCAACAGGGCGCGGCGGAAGTCGAGCAACTCGTTAACAGTCTCGATGACCTTTTCGCCGATGCCGATAAAATTACCGAGATAAACCAGACGGTCGCCGGGCTGGAACAGATTGCCGATTTCGTCGTGCAGGGTCTGCAGCTTCTCGACCTCGCCATGGGCAGAGCCGATAACCCAGATACGCTTGGGGTCGCCCAGCGCGGCAAACTTGTTGTTGATGACCGGAGCCGCAGTGGGCAAGGCATTTGCCGCATACGACAACGCCCCGGCATGATGCCGGGACGCTGACGCAATCGGTTTAGTAGGACGTACGCCTTCCATTAACACCGTCACGGGAACTCTCTCCCTGCTGAAGGTGAATTAGGCGGCTTTGGAAAGAACGCCTTCGAGCTTGGCTGTAGCCTTCACTGCATCGATCTTCTCGATGGCAGCAAATTCACGGGCCAGACGCTCAAGAGCAGCCTGATAGATCTGACGTTCGCTGTAGCTCTGCTCCGGCTGGTCTGAAGCGCGGTGCAGATCGCGTACAACTTCGGCGATCGAAACAGGGTCACCTGAATTGATCTTTGCTTCGTATTCCTGCGCACGGCGCGACCACATTACGCGGCGGATCTGCGCCTTGCCGGTCAGGGTTTCGAGGGCAGACTTGATACGGTCCTTGCTCGAGAGCTTACGCAGACCAGCTGCGCGAGCCTTGCTGACGGGCACCTTGAGCGTCATGCGCTCTTTCTCGAAGGTAATAACGTAGGTGGTTACCGAGAAACCGGCGATGGCGATGGTCTCAACGCGCTCAATACGGCCTACGCCATGAACGGGGTAAACCACATAGTCGCCAGCAACGAACTCAACCTTGCTGCTTTCCTGGGTATTGGCGGCAGGCTTCTGCACAATCTTGGCGGTCTGGGCCTGATTGGCGATAACCTTCTCAACGGCTGTCGGGGCTACGGGAGCAACAGCAACAGGAGCTGTCATCTTGACAACGTTGGTCTTGGCGGCGGCAGCGGCGGCCGGAGCTTTCTTGGCTGGAGCGGTGGTCTTGGCAGCTACCTTCTTTACGAGGGCTGCGCGTGAACCACTGCCTTTAACTGTTGTCTTGCGTGTTGTTGTAGCCATGAGTGTCTCTCTTTTCGTCGTCTAGTTGCCCATTACCTTAGGGAATCTCAGCCAAAACCGAAAACTCTCTGACTCTCGGGGCAGCTACTTCGCTGCGCCAGCTCGTTTAACCGAACCTGTCAAAAGTCTGTCTCTCTAAATCTCTGGGTGAAATCGTTAACAGATCACCCCGGAAACTTTACTAGTTATACACCACTCAGTGCCGCATTTACAGTCCTTTAATCACTTTTTAGGCAGACACGGCCGCTTTTTTCCTTAATTGGTTAACCGCCTAGTCTGCTGTTTTAGTGTGCAACTTCTTGATTCAATTAGATTCAATCTGACTCTGAGGCAGGTACGGCTTGGGCGGGACAGGTCGCCGCAGCGGACATGACCAATACGTAAGATTTAAGACTCAGGAGAGACTCGCATTAACCTTTGCGTTAACCTTAGTTAAAATTCTTTCTTGAGGTAGAAGGCCGCCAGGCCAAGGGAGTGACGAGTTGCGGGCACAAAAGTAGCGCCCACACCCACACCACTCTCGCGGTGCACCACTTCGGCATGCAAGCCACCCATGGCGGTAAAGCGGCCGGCACTAACAGCAGGCATGTGATCGGCATAGCTGCCCTTGAGGGTGGTTGCGACTCCGGCCATGAGGCCTGCCTTAAGGTGAAGCGGGCCCATATCGACCTTGAGCGGATCCCAGTTTACGCCTGCCATGACCGTCACGTCGTTCTTGTAATTCTTGATGTCGGCATAAGAGTTACGATAGGCGACAGCAAATACTTCGGTATCCTCGGAGGTCTTAACAGCAACCCCGAGGCCGTAATTGCGGGTCTCGTTCAAGGTATCGCCATTGTGCAGCCTGAAATGGTCGCCCTGCTGCGTGAAGTGATAGGCACCCGCCGGAATGATGGCGCTAAACTTACGCTCGCTCATCAGGTTGAACCCACCGCGCAGGCTGGGGTGCGCAGGCTCTTCGCCCATGGCGGGCAAGTTGATGGCAGGAGTGAGAGGCACGGCTGGCGCTTCGGGAATGTCCCGACCCCAGAGGTCGACACGCGGGGGCAATTTGCTGGCCATACATATATATTGTCACGTATTTGCTTGAAAACGCCTTAACAGCGCTCGGGACCTGCAATTTTATGTAGCCTTATCAAGACCTAAGAAGCATATCCGCAAGGGTAGATTTATGCGCGCAAAGGCCTAAAACGGTAGAACAACAAACAGGGGGAGCAAAATGACAATGACACCTGAAACCAAAATACGATTGATCTGGGCGGCAGTAGCCGGTGCGTTGGGTGTGGGTGGTAGCGCTGGCGTGCCTTGGGGTATTGATGAGCTGCGCAACCAGAGCTCGGTGACGGTGACCTTCAGCGGGCAGGCCCGCTCGGCCCTCACCCTGCGCGATGCAAACGGCCAGCCGGTGGTCACCGAGCAGGACTATAGCCGTGCCTGCATGAAAGCCATTGATACAGAGGCCCGCGGTAAACTGGTTGACTATGCAGCCAAGCTACCCGCTGCTGAATAACGCCTAGCCGCGCTTGGCAGGGTTGGGGCTGAAGTCGGTGGCGAACTTATCGGCTTTGCCCTTGTATTCATCGGCATCAGCCGGGGCATCGATCTTGCGGGTGATATTGGGCCATTTGGCGTCGCCCGCTTTGTTCGAGAACTCACGGTTTATCGCCAGCCACTTTTCGCCACCCGCTGCACTGTCGGGAATAATAGCTTCGGCCGGGCACTCGGGCTCGCAGACGCCGCAGTCAATGCACTCATCCGGATTGATGACGAGCATGTTCTCGCCTTCATAGAAGCAGTCGACCGGGCAAACCTCAACGCAGTCGGTATATTTGCAGCGCACACAGGCTTCGGTAACAACATACGGCATGACGGGACCTCATAAATGAATGGGCGCATTTAGCACATTCAGGCGATTTATGCCAAGCCGCACAAGAACGTTACGCCTGAATGAGGTAAAAATCGGTTGCTTAAATTTTAAGCAATGACTAATCTTGCCTCAAAGAACAGGGAATAAATGGGCCATCGCAGTAGTAAAAACAGGGATCCTGCCACTGTGCAGCACCCGCAACACTTCATTTCATTGCGTTTTAACCAGCGCGAGAAGCAGGCCCGCAGCTATGCGCAGCTTAAAAGTTTTGTCTGCACCCAGCTTATTGTAACCCTGCCTGAAGAGCGCGCAGGCCACCGCGTAGCTCCGGTTGCCGTGTTTACCGATGTGAACAACAAGCAGCGACGCCTACACACGCGCGACCTGAAGCGCCTGTACCGCCTTGCGCTGGCTGATGCCAAGGAAGAAGCACGGATATTACCTGCTCCCGGCCCGGCTAGCGTGTTTCTTGAGATTGCCAAAAATCCGTATGAAGAAATGCGCGCCACCGCCAGCAGTCACAAGCTGTGGTCGGCCCGTGAGGCTATTACGCCTTAACCCAGCTTGATTTGCCGCGTGAGTGCTCCGGGCACATAGCGCTGTGCCATGGCCAGTGTATGCTGCGCCAGCTGCTCACTGACGGCACCCTCTATGCTTGAGACATTCCGTTGCAGGTCACGCAGGCGCGCATCGCTACGCATACCGCTATCGCTTTCGTAAAGCGGCAGGACTTCAGGGGCGGGTGCGCCGTGCATACCGAGAGCTGCAGCTTTTATATTTACAACCGCTTGCAGCTCTTGCGCTTCATCAACCGCCACACCATTGAGCGAGAGCGGGTACCAGTAAGGCGCTGTACCTACGCCAGTTACAAAACTGACCAGCGTACGCAGACCGAGCTGATAGCCAGCCGTGGCGCTATCGCCCTGCTGGGCGCACATGGCCATGGCGTGTTTATCGCAAGCCAGTTCTTCGCGGCGGCGCGGCGTCCATGCATCGTCCACAAACTTGGCGCGCAGATGATGCACCTCATGCCAGAACTGGCCGCGGTGCAGGTTAACTGCTGCGGGTACATCGCACATCCAATCGCTCAAACCCAACTGCTGGGCCAGATGCTGTTTGGCGGTAAGGCCGCGCTCATCGAGCAGGATAACCGCTTGCGAGGGGAATGCCTGGTGCAGCAACCACTGGTCGTCAGCCCCAATCAGGCTGTTAGGCATGAGCTGCACAAGGGTGGCAACATCAGCCATGGTGCCTGCATGTACTTTACTGCCCACATCCTTGGCGATGGCGGTAAACGCCTCGCTCGGGCCAAAGGCCTTGTGGCACAGGGCAGCCATCTTTTCGCGGCGCTGCGGATAGATTTTAAACTGCGCACCCGGCACTATCTGCGCCTTGGCGGCCTTGTAATTCTCGGCATCAACAAAAGAGGTATTGCGCAGCTCTCGCAGTTTGCGCAGCGCGTCCCACTCGGGCAGGTCATTGAGGAAGGCCACAAACACCTGCACGCCAGGCAGCTGGGTTTCGGCCAACTGCATATCGCGCTTGAGCCATGCGGGCGGATGATGCGCCGCAAAGGCGCCAGAAGGGGTGGTCCAGACCATGAGCGCAAGGCTAGCCAAGCGGGGCTAAAAAACGCAAGCTTAAAACACGTAGCCCCACAGGATAAACAACCAGATGAGACCGGCGTTAACCAGCGCGATGAACACCATAGCGCTGCCGATATCTTTGGCTTTGCCAGAGAGCGGATGGCGCTCTTCCGAGATACGGTTAATCACAACCTCGATGGCGGTATTGGCCAGCTCGGCCAGCAGCACCAGCAGCAGTGCCGAGAGCAGCAAGGCCTTTTCCGGCAGGCTGACAGGCAGCAGCAGCGCGATAATCGCCATGGGCGCTGCCACCACAACCTCGGCCCTGAAGGCCCATTCGGTTTGCCAGACGGCCTTAAGGCCCTGCCATGAGTAACCGGTATTGCGCAGCAGGCGGGTGATAGGGTTGAGCATCAGGCACGGCCCCACAAAGCATTAAGCCGGTCGGCGGCAGTTTTGCTGTCCACCGGCTCGGGCGCAGGGGCAACCTTCTCGCTGCGCTTGATATAGCGCACCACGTTATCCTCCTTACGGATGATGCGATAACCCAGCGCCTTGAGTGCTTCACTCAACGCCTTCTCGGGCAGGCCGAGGCTCTTGGCGATATTGGCCTGCGGCGGGGCTGGAGTTTGGTGCAGCATGCTGATGACCTCTTCCAGCACATCTGCCCGTACCGCACGGCCTGAGAGCACAGAGTAACCTAATGCATGCCAGATGGTTTTAGGGATATCGCCCACCGGTACGCTTTTGCCCTGTGGCGGCGGCGGAATGGGCTGGCCCTTCCAGATGGCCCACATGAGGGCGCGCGCGCGCATGGCCTCGGGCGTCCATAGCCGGTCAATCCACACCAAGGCACTGCCAAGATGCACACCGCAGGTTGAAAACGCAGTGCGGTCTTCCTTGGTTATACCTTCAATCAACTCGGCCACATCCTTGCGCTGCATGCAGCCCAAAGCCTCGACCAGCTGATAGGCGACGCCACGCGCAGAGGGCGTGAGCTCAAGATCGGCCACGCGGACCAGCGCGCCGATGGTGCCATCAAACCAATCGCGCACACGTTGGCGCAAGCGCACTTCAATCCGGGCTTTATCTTCATGCAGCAGCCAGTCACCCGCTACGGCCTCGGCTGATGGCTTGAGCAGGCTGGCTCCGCGGGTAACACGGCCAATCACCGCACGCTGCCACAGCAGCTCGCCTTTGGTGTTGAGCGTAATGGCATCATCCACCGCTTCGGCCAGCAGCTTGGCGCGCTTGCTAGCCTCATGCGTGAGTGCGGGCCTGACCGCACGCATGACATCTCGGGCCTCGAGCGCGGTGCGGGCTTCATGGTCAGCATTAAAGTGGAAGCCATTGAACCAGCCCACGCGCTTACCATCGATCATCACGGTGTTATCGTCCTGCACATGGCAGAAGGCGCTGGCACGCGGGCCGATACCAGCCCGCTTTTCAACGAACAGTTCAGTCAGACGCTCGTGTAAAGCGTCTGACAGCTTATCCTCGATCTTACGGGCCTTGCCTTGCCAATACGCACTATCCTTGAGCCAGTTGCCACGGTTGGCGATGTAGGTCCAGGTACGGATACGGCCAAGGCGTGTGGTGAGCGTATCGATGGCGCCATTACAGCTATCGAGCCTATCAACCTGCTCGGCTACCCAGTCCTCCGGCAAGACGCCTTCGGGCGAAGTGAGGTAAAGGAAGAACTGCTTGAGTAACCGCAGATATGATTCCGAGAGAATTTTCTCGAAGTCCGGTACCTGACACACTTCCCAAAGCAGGAACAGCTGCGCAGGTTTGCCCAAACGTGCCTTCACTTCATCATCACGCAGAAGTGCCATCAGCGCTTCGGTATCCTCCAGCCCCTGCGGGCGGCGCAGGAACGCGAAAGGTGGCTTTTGCTCAAGCGAGGCCAGCAGGGCTTTGGGCGATGCGAAGTCGAGATCACTGTTACGCCACATCAGCTGCTGCAGCGGAGCGAAGTTATGCGTCTCGATAGCGGCGACCAGATCTTCCGGTATTTCTTCTATGCCTTCGGTACAGCCAAAGGTGCCATCGGTTGTATGGCGGCCCGCACGGCCCGCGATTTGCGCCAGCTCATCAGCGCGCAAGGGGCGGCTCTTGGAACCATCAAACTTGTTGAGGCGCGCAAAAGCGATGTGATCGATATTCATATTCAAACCCATGCCGATAGCATCGGTAGCCACAATGTAATCAACCTCACCCGCCTGATACATGGCGACTTGAGCATTTCTTGTGCGCGGGCTGAGCGCGCCCATAACCACTGCAGCACCGCCCTGGCGCTGACGCACAAGCTCGGCCATGCGGTATACATCGTCCGCACTGAAGGCAATGATGGCAGTGCGCTTGGGCAGGCGCGTGAGTTTTTTATGGCCGGCATAGCTGAGCTGCGAGAAGCGCTCGCGCGTGATGACCTGGATTTCAGGATACATCTGCTCAAGAAGCGGGCGAATGGTAGCAGCGCCCACAAACATGGTCTCGCAGCGGCCGCGCGCGTTGAGCAGCCGGTCGGTAAAGGCGTGGCCGCGCTCAGGGTCGGCCGCCAGCTGGATTTCGTCCACCGCTACAAAATCGACCACTTTATCGAGCGGCATGGCCTCGACGGTGCAAATCCAGTAACTGGGCTTATTGGGTAAAATGCGTTCTTCGCCGGTGATGAGCGCCACTTTGCCGGCACCCAGCTTAGCTGAGAGGCGGTCGTAATTCTCACGTGCTAAGAGTCTGAGCGGAAAGCCCATCATACCGGTGGTATATTGCTGCATGCGCTCAAGCGCATGGTGGGTTTTACCGGTATTTGTAGGGCCCAGTACGGCAGAAAGGATGGGCTCGGCAGGTGTAGCAATATTCATAAGAGGCAGAGTGCCGCAATTGAGGGTAATTGCAAGTGCCGTGGCGGCAGAGTAGAAGGAAGCACCCGTCCCCTCCTGCCCTGATGAGGCTTTAGAATGTCCATGCTGCGCCTGTCCCTCACCACTGCCCTCGCGGTGTGTGCCCCCTTTTATGCACAGGCTGCGGTTGATGCCGCCGGTGCTGATGCCCTGACCAAGCAGCTGACCGACAGCTTGGGCAGCCTTGGCGCAGCCGAGCTGGGCGGTGCCCCTACAGTGAAGATTGATGGCGATGCCTTTGCCGTTACCCTGCCCAGCCTGACCTTTAACAGCCGCCGGGATGATTTCAGCGTCGCAATTCCGCAAATCGCCGTGCGCATGAAACCGATGGCCGAGGGCGTTTACAGCTACGTAGCAACCCTGCCCACCACCTTCCTGACCATTAACGACAAGGCTGGTGCCCCGCGCGGCAGTGCAACTGCCACAACCCAGCAGATTACCGGCGAGTGGAACGCCGCCAACCACCACTTCAACAACAGCATCGCGGTGCTGAAGGACATTGTTTACACCGATACCAAAGAGCCGCTCACCATCAAGATTGCCGAGGCCGGCGCTGTAAACCAGATGACTGCCCGCGAAAATAGTCATGTCGATGGTCAGGGCAGCTTCAACATGCGCGACGTGCAGATTGTTTATGCCGATAAAGAGCGCGGCCGCGCAGCACAGGTTAAGCTGGAGGCCCTCGGCCTTTCAAGCACTGTGCAGGATTACGATATGAGCGGCCTGACCAAGGCTCCTGCGGATGCCACCGCCAATCCGGCTGATGCAGCTGGCTTGCTGGCCCGTTTAGGCTCGATCATGGGTTCAGCCCAGCAGGGCGGCGCAGGCGGCACCAGCAATGTAAGCCTTGTGGCTAACGGCATTGATATGGTGTTCGTTGAGCGCAAGGATGAACCGCCGGTAACCGTAAAGCTGCCGCTGGTCAAACTTGGTGGCAGCGCTGTATCGGATGCGGAACAGCTGATCGATCTGAGAATGACCTATGAGCACAACGGCCTGATGGTAAAGCCGATTGAAAGCCGCATTATGGCCGACCTGCTGCCCGCAGCCGCCAAGCTTGATATCAACGTCACGAATATCCCTGCCGGTCAGCTGTTCCAGACCGCCAGCCAGACCGCTGCTGCCATGCTCGGCCCCAAGTCTGGCGAAGGTGGCCCAGAGAACCTACATAGCGGCGCGCAGTCAGCTCTGGCATTGATGGAGAAGGCGCAGACCGCCATCATCATCAACAACATCAGCTTTAACGCGCGCGCTTTGAACGCTCTATCACAGGGCACCATCAAGGCAACGCAAGCCTCGCCAATCGGTGCGGTTGGCACGATTGATACCCGCATCAACGGTATCAGCGAGCTGGTGAAGCGCATTACAGACAACATGGGGGCCGCTGCTGCCAGCGCCACCACCCCGCAGGCCCAACCCGATCCGATGGAACAGGGTGTGCTGATGGCCATGTCGATGCTGCAGATGCAAGGCAAGGAAGTAGCAGGCGTTACCCCGTCGGCCTATACCTATCAGGTGGAACTGACCCCGCAGGGCAGCGTGAAGCTGAACGGCGCAGAGATGATCAATCTGCGCGGCATGGTGCCAGATATGCGCGCTGGCAGCGCCACCAAAGAAGGCAACTTCGACCCCAACCCCACGGCAGACCGCCCGCAAGGCGCTTTCGATAAGGGTGGCCGTCCTGAGGCTGTGCAGCCCTAAAGCCGCTTAATTAAGCAGCTAAACTACAGACAAACCCCCGGCCTAACCGCTGGGGGTTTTGTTTTTATGGGGTAAAGACTTGACACCCGGGCGGTTAATCCCGACATATCCTGCACCGAATTCAAGGAGCCTTATCATGACCACAGAAACCCATAGTTTTCAGGCCGAAGTTAGCCGCCTGCTCGAGATTGTGGCGCATTCGCTTTACAGCGAGCGCGAGGTGTTTTTACGTGAGCTGATCTCCAACGCCTCGGACGCACTCGACAAGCTGCGCTACGAAGCCCTGACCACCCCTGAGCTGATGGGGAGTGATAGCGATCTGAAAATCACCATCGCTTACGATAAGCAGGGCCGCACCCTTACCATTACCGATAACGGCATAGGCATGAGCCGCGAGGAGCTGGTGAGCAACCTTGGTACCATCGCCCGTTCGGGTACTGCCGACTACATCAAGAAAATGAGCGATGGCGAGAAGCCCTCACTCATCGGCCAGTTTGGCATGGGTTTCTATTCGGCTTTCATGGTGGCCGACGAAGTGCAGGTACGCAGCCACAAGGCAGGCGAGCCCACAGCCTCGCTCTGGATCTCGAATGGCAAGGGCAGCTTTACGCTTGAAGAGGTGAGCAATGAGCAGACTCCCGCGCGTGGCACCGCCATCAAGTTGATCATGAAGGATGGTACCGACGAGTTCCTCGATGAAACGCGTCTGGCCACCATCATCAAAACATATTCCGACCATATCGCCTTCCCCATTATCATTCCCGGTGAGGAAGAGGGCCTGAATAAGACCATGAATACGGCGTCAGCCCTGTGGACACGCCAGCCCAAGGATATCACGCCTGAGCAATATACCGAGTTCTACCATCATGCCGGCCATGCGTTTGACGACCCGTGGCTCACCATCCATTGGCATGCCGAAGGTGTGCTCGATTATCGCGCCCTGCTGTTTGTGCCCACCACCAAACCGTTTGATCTGTTCGACCCGCAGCGCCGCCACCATGTAAAGCTGTATGTGCGCCGCGTATTCATTACTGAAGCGGCAGATGGCCTCTTGCCGCCCTTCCTGCGCTTCATTCGCGGCGTAGTGGACAGCGAAGACCTGCCGCTCAACGTGAGCCGCGAAATGCTGCAGAACAACCCCGTATTGGGCAAGATGAAGGCGGGCCTGACCAAACGCATTCTGGGCGATATCGCCAAGGCGGCGAAGGACAATGCCGAGTACGAAACCTTCTGGGACAACTTTGGTCCCGTGCTGAAGGAAGGTATTTACGAGGATAAAGACCACCAGATTCTGCTGCTCAAGCTTTGCCGCTTCCATACCACCGAGACCATTACTGGCGATGGCAAGCAGATTGACCTTGAGACCTATATTTCCCGCATGAAGCCGGGTCAGGACACCATTTATACGATCTCGGGCACCGACCGCGCCGTGCTGGCCCGTTCGCCGCAGCTTGAAGGCTTCAAGGAGCGCGGTATTGAAGTACTCTTGCTGACCGACCCGGTGGATGATTTCTGGCAGCCGGCGGTTGAGCACTTTAACGGCAAGAAATTCCAGTCGATCACCCGCGGCGAGGTCAACCTCGATGCCGTGGCCAAGACCGAAAAGAAGGATGAGCCGGAAGTTGCAGATGCCGATATTGGCCCGCTGCTGGCCGGTATTAAGGTCGCGCTGGGCGATGCAGTGCGCGATGTGCGCATCAGCAAGCGCCTGACCAGCAGCCCTGTGTGTCTGGTGGCATCGGATAACGATATCGACCTCAACCTCGAGCGCCTGTTGCGCCAGCACAAGCAGCTGCCGGATGGCATCAAGCGCGTGCTCGAAATCAACCCGCAGCATGAGCTGATCAAGAACCTTGCAGATATTGCCAAGGGCGATACCAAAGCCGCTGCCGTAAACGATATGGCATGGCTGCTGCTCGATCAGGCGCGCATTCTGGAAGGTGAGCCCCTGCCCGACCCGGTACGCTTTGCCAACCTGATGACACAGATGCTGAGCAAAGGCCTTGTGAAAGCGGCATGAACGGGCCGCTTTCCAACGATGAAATCCTCGAACGTATAGAGCAGGCATTTGCACCGCATGAGTGCACAGCCGCCTATACGGACGAGGGCCAGCGCTTTGACTTCGAGATAACTGATGCGCATGGCGATGTGATTGCCAGTATGAGCGGGGTAATTTTGTCCAGCGTACGCGAGCCCGCTGCGCTGGATATTGTAATTAGCTATATGCGCGATAAAGTAGATGAGGCAGGCAAGCGGTCTGCTTAACCGGAGCGCAGCACATGACCACCCTGAGCGGCAAGCAGATCAGCACGCAAGCGCGGCACCTTTTGGTGGGCGGCATGAGCCGGCGGGATGTTTACAATCAGCTGCTGCCGCAGGTGACCAGCGAGAGAAAACTAGCCTATGCGGTGGCCCGCTATGTGGACCACGAGACTTATACCAAGCACAAAGGCAAGCTCGATACGCTGCTGGTCATCATCGGGTTGCAGCTGCTCCTCAGCACTTTGGGGCTTATTGTGCTGACTAATTTTACGATGACCGGTGTGGCTATTGCGGGCGCTATCGCTGTCGTGCTCGGCTATATCATGTATCTCATCAGCAAACTCGACTCTGTGGGATTTACACTCTACTTTTTGCTCATCATGCAGAACATCATTCAACTGCGTGCTGCAGACTTTGAGCCCGAGACATTTAACACCAGCATAGCCACCATTGTGATTACGCTGGGCTGCATGATTTACTGCGGCTATGTGCAGGGCAAGCTCATGCCGTTCCTGCCGTTTTTCTTCACCCCGCTCAAAGGCAAGACCGCCAAATATGCCTTTCTGGAACAAGGCTTTAGCGAGGCACTTGCAAACGCTGATAAGCAGGACTAGTCTAATAGGTGAATAAGCAAATCCTCTACGGATTTAGCGAGTTCACCCGTAACACCCCACTCTATCGGTTCTGCCGATAAGACCTTGGAGAGAGACTAAAATGACCAATACACCCACCCACCAATACCTTTTCGATATCGTCGATATGCAGGGCGATTTCGTACGCGGCACACTGCCTGTTGCAGGCGCTACCGGTATTATTCCGCTTTTCAATGCCTTCCTCAAGGCGCTGCAGCCCTCATTCACCAAGGCAGTACTCTTCAAATACGATAGCCACTTTGCCGGCGAATATCCGCTGAGCGATGAAAAGACCCAGTTTGGCTTCCCCGATCACTGCTTCTACGGCACCGATGGCCAGAAGCTGGTGCTCGATGCGGACGTGATTGACAGCAAGATTACTGTTGGCCACATGAACAAGAATGAGTTTGCCATGTGGCAGTACAACAAGCTCGACAAGAGCCGCGTGACCTTTACCGATAAGGTTGAAGAGCAGGTTTACGATAACCTCTTTAAGGTTACTCCCCGCTTTAACGATATTGCTCCCGGTGTGCCGCGCGATGAATGGCTGGCCAGCCTTGGCAAGCCAGAGGATGTGCCGGTAGTTATGGGTGGCGTGGCGTCTGACTTCTGCGTAAAGCAGGCCATGAAGGGCTATCTCGACCGTGGCCACAAGCTGATTGTGCTGACCGACCTGGTAGCCGGTATCGGTGGTGATATCAGCGAAGTGAAGAGCGGCAACATTCGTGATGTAGCCAGCCAGCTGTTCGCCAGCCAGCTCAAGAGCCGCCAGCTCGAGCTGATGACCACAACCGAGTTCTTGACAAAGGTGGCAGCCAACCAGCCTGCGTTCAAGCTGACTGCTTGATCTAGATCAGGTCAACTTGACGATTGTTATAACCCGCAGGTGTACAACTTGCGGGTTATGCATTTGTGGCGCTAGGGAATGTAAAAATATAGGCCTTGCACGGTCCTCTATTAATAATCCGTCGTGCATATGCGCTTAAATTAAGCCTCTAACGATAACGTAAGTATCAGAGGTTGCCATGCTCAAGAACATGAACATTTTTATGCGCCTGCAAGTGATCAGCCTTTTTGCACTACTTGGCATGCTTAGTCTTGGCTATACCGCCAAGAGTGTTCTTGAACAGACCATGCTGGCAGATGTGGCGACTAAAACCCGCCATGTGGTGGATGGCGCCTATAGCGTAGTTGCCCATTATGAGGCCGAAGCGCGCACGGGCCGCCTGAATGTTGATGAGGCCAAGAAGCTGGCGCTCGAGGCCGTGCGCGGCATGCGCTACGACGGGCAGGAATACTTCTGGATTAACGACATGCACCCCACCATGATCATGCATGCCACCAAGCCAGAGCTCGATGGTAAAGACCTTAGCAATAACGCCGACCCTAACGGCAAGCGCCTTTTTGTTGAAATGGTAAATGTCGTGAAGGCCGATGGCGCAGGCGAAGTGCACTATATGTGGCCCAAGCCGGGCAGCGATGCGCCGCAGCCCAAAATCTCTTACGTGCGCGGCTTTGCCCCCTGGGGCTGGATTGTGGGTAGCGGTGTTTATGTGGACGCTGTAGAAGCCGCTGTCTGGAGCAAGACCAAGGAGTTCCTGGCGGTTGGTGGTCTTATTTTGCTGGTGGTGCTCACGGCGACCTCGCTGATGGCGCGCAGTATTACCCGCCCGATTGCCCGCACACTTGCAACCATGCAGGCGATTGCCGATGACAAACTGGATATTGAAGTAACCGGCACCGAGCAGACCAGCGAGATTGGCCGCCTCGCCCGCATGGCTGGCATCTTCCGCGACAAGGGCCTGCGCCTGCGCGCTATAGAGGCCGAGCGCAAAGAAGATGAAGCCCGCGCTGCCGCTGAAAAGCGCCGCCTGATGCAGCAACTGGCGGATGAGTTTGAGCTGGCTATTCGCGAGATTGTAAAATCGGTTGGCGCTGCCGCCAGCAACATGAAGGCCTCTGCCCAGCAGCTGGATGCTGCAGCTGGCGAAACCACCAAGCGCGCACAAACCGTAGTTACAGCCTCGGCTGAAGCAGCGGGTAATGTCTCGACTGTGGCAGTCGCAACCGAAGAGCTGACCAGCTCGATTCAGGAGATCACCCGTCAGGTGAGCAGCGCCTCAGAGACCGCAGCCAATGCCGTGCAGGAGGCAGATGTCTCAAGCCGTACCGTCACCAGCCTGTCAGAGGCAACCGGCCGTATTGGCGATGTGGTTAATCTCATTTCTGAAATCGCCTCACAGACCAACCTGCTTGCGCTTAATGCCACGATTGAAGCAGCACGTGCAGGTGAAGCCGGTAAGGGCTTTGCCGTAGTGGCGAGTGAAGTGAAAGCTCTCGCCACCCAGACTGCCAAGGCAACCGAAGATATCACCATACAAATCCAGAGCGTGCAGAAAGCGGCTCAGGATTCAGTAGCGGCCATTCAGGGGATTGTACGCACGATTGGCAGTATCGATTCAATTTCATCCATGATCGCAGCAGCGGTTGAGGAACAAGGCGCTGCAACCTCCGAGATTTCGCGCAACATCCAGCAGGCGTCAGATGGTACGCGTGATGTATCGGATAATGTGGGCGGTGTGGCCAAGGTAGCCTCGCAAACACGCGAAATTGCTGTCAGCACACTCGATCTGGCGCAGCGCCTGCAGGGCGAAGCTACGCAGCTCGATCAGGCAGTAAGCAACTTCATCAACAAGATCCGCGCTGCTTAACACTTAAGCTTGAGATTAACCGAAAAGCCCTTATGTTGAGCACCAACATAAGGGTTTTTTCATGACACCGCGCCAGCGTTTTACCTCTGTTCTTTTCTGTTTTATGGCTGGCACGGCTCTGTTGTGCTCAGTAGCGGGGCAGTTTAGCGGTACCTTCTGGATTTCGAACCTGCTAGCGCAATTCCAGATCTGGGCATTTTTTGGTGGTATGCTGTTCTTCGCCATTGCGCTGGTGGATTTTCTCAAGCCCGCGCTGGTACTCTCGGCCCTGCTCATGCTGTCATCCGGCTACGCCATCAGCCCCGTTATATTGCATGAGCTGAACGCGCCTATGGTCACTGGCCCGAGCGTAAAGATCATCAACTACAATGTGCTCTCGACCAGCCCGCATCAGGAAGTAATTGCCGCGTGGATACGCGAACAGCAGCCTGATGTGATCGCGCTGGTTGAGGGCAATTACCGCTGGGCCGATACAGTGGCGGGCCTTAAAGATATTTTGCCTTATAGCTTGTTACTCGATAGCACCGGAAATGTCGGTATTATTCTCCTAAGCAAATATCCCTTACAAAATCAGCAATACCGCCAGATGACCGGGCCTTTCTTCTGGCCGATGATGAGCGTTGATATCGACCTGCCAGTTGGCCTTACGCGCTTCATCATTGCGCATTCGCCCACTCCGGTTTCATCTGAGAATCTTCGTATGGGTCGCATTCAGCTGAGGGGCTTTGGCGAGTTGGCTGATGCCTCTGAGCTGCCGGTTGTCCTGATGGGTGATTTTAACACAACGCCCTGGACCAGGCCGTATATCGATGTGATGCGTGAACACCAGCTTTATGGTAATAAACTCACCGCCAGCTGGCCGAGTGGTATGTATGCGTTTGGAATTCCGATTGACCAAATTGTAGCGGGCAAAGGCGCAGTGGTGAGCAATATCACCACCGGCCCTACGCATTACTCCGACCACCGCGCGCGTGTGGCTGAGTTACGGATTATCCGTTAGTCCCTGAGCTAATGACAGGGATACGCCCTGGCTAATGCAGCCATCGCCATCTCAGCGGCAGGGCTACCAAGGCTCTGAGGCTTATCTTCCATAAACTTGATGTACTGCCCGATGGCATTAGGGATGGTGTAGTTCTGCAGCAAACAGACGCGCGCCTTGTCGCCCACAGGCAGGCTCTTGCTGATACGATTGAGCGTTTGCGCTGTAGCATCGAGATAGGCGGTACAGCCACCAATCGCCATGGCATCCGCCAGTGTGGGCGGGCCCTTCTGGATTGTGCGGTCACCTGCCCTGACCTGGAGCTTACAATCGCGCAGCAAATCACCAGCGGAATAGGCGTGCGCTGCAGCTGGCGCCAGCACGAGGGCTAAGACCAGCAGAGCACACGCCCGCATATTACGCGGCCTTGGCGAGGTTACGCAGTACATAGAGCAGTACACCACCGCTCTTGAAGTACTCGATCTCGTCATAGGTATCGATACGGCAGAGCAGCTGTACGGTCTCGGATGAGCCATCCTTGCGGGTGATCTTCATCTGCACATCCATACGCGGCTTGAGGCCGTTCTCGACACCCGAGATATCAATCGTCTCGCTGCCATCGAGCTTAAGAGTCTGGCGGTTGGTGCCCGGCTTGAACACCAGTGGCAAGACGCCCATGCCCACAAGATTGGAGCGGTGAATACGCTCGAAGCTCTCGGCAATAACAGCCCGCACACCCAGAAGGCGCGTGCCCTTGGCTGCCCAGTCGCGGCTTGAGCCGGTACCATATTCCTTACCGGCGAAGATAACCAGCGGTGTACCAGCCTGAATGTACTTCATGGCAGCTGTATAAATCGGCATCTTCTCGCCGTTGAACAGCGTATCGCCACCTTCGGCACCTGCCAGCATCTCGTTCTTGATACGGATATTCGCAAAGGTACCGCGCATCATCACTTCGTGATTACCGCGGCGGGCACCATAGGAGTTGAAATCGGCCTGCGTGACCTTGTTGTTGATGAGGTACTCACCAGCAGGTGATGACTTCTTGATGTTACCGGCAGGCGAGATGTGGTCGGTCGTAATTGAATCGCCGAACACTGCCAGCACACGCGCCGCATGCACATCCTTAAGGCCATTAAGGCCCTTTTCAACACCCTCAAAGTGCGGGGGCAGCTTTACATAGGTGGAATCGTCTTCCCACTGGTAGGTCATGCCCTGCGGTACCGGCAGCTTCTGCCACTGAGGGGGACCCTTGAACACATCGGCATAACGGGTGCGGAACATCTCAGCCGTCAGGCACTGTGCAATTGTCTCGGCAATCTCGGCATTACTCGGCCAGATATCCCTCAGGTAAACCGGCTGACCATCTGAGCCGATGCCCAGCGGCTCGGTCTTGAGATCGATCTTCACATTACCAGCCAGCGCATAAGCAACGCACAATGGCGGCGAGGCCAGATAATTTGCCTTGGTATGTGGGCTTACGCGGCCTTCAAAGTTGCGATTGCCTGAGAGCACTGCAGCAACCACCAGATCGCCAGCTTCAACCGCCTTGGCGATTTTGTCCGGCAGCGGACCAGAGTTACCGATACAGGTGGTGCAACCATAACCGACGAGGTTAAAGCCCAGTGCATCGAGATCCTTCTGCAGGTTGGCCTTGGCCATATAGTCGGTCACAACCTGACTGCCCGGCGCAAAGCTGGTCTTGACCCATGGCTTGGTCTTGAGGCCCTTGGCCAGCGCCTTGCGCGCGAGCAGGCCCGCGGCCACCAGCACGCTGGGGTTTGAGGTATTGGTGCAGCTGGTAATAGCCGAGATCACCACATCGCCCTGCTTGAGCTTATAGGTCTCGCCATCAACTGCCACATCCTTATCGGCGGCTTCGGGCGCAACGCCGAATTCCTTACCGATATTGGCTTTGAACTCTTTAGCCAGATCGGCCAGCAGTACCTTGTCCTGCGGGCGCTTGGGGCCAGCGAGGGTGGGCTGCACGGTTGAGATATCGAGCTCGAGGAAGTCGGTGAAGACCGGCTCAGGCATGCTGGCATCGCGCCACATGCCCTGGGCCTTGGCATAGGCCTCGACCAGCTGCAGGCGGGCTTCATCGCGACCCGTAAAGCGCAGGTAATTGATGGTCTCGCTATCAATCGGGAAGATACCGCAGGTCGCGCCATACTCAGGTGCCATATTGGCGATGGTGAGGCGATTGGCGAGCGAGAGATGGTCAAGCGCGGGGCCGTAGAACTCAACAAACTTTTCAACCACACCCTTTTTGCGCAGCATCTGGGTTACGGTAAGCACGAGGTCGGTTGCGGTGGCGCCTTCGGCCAGCTTACCGGTCATCTTGAAGCCGATAACTTCAGGGATCAGCATGGAGACGGGCTGGCCGAGCATGGCGGCTTCGGCCTCGATACCGCCAACACCCCAACCGAGTACAGCCATGCCATTGACCATGGTTGTGTGGCTGTCGGTACCCACCAATGTATCGGGATAGGCAACCTGCTTGCCGTTCTGGTCCTTATCGAGCCAGATGGTCTGAGCGAGATACTCGCAGTTGACCTGATGGCAGATACCGGTGCCGGGAGGTACAACACGGAAGTTATCGAACGCGCCCTGCGCCCAGCGCAGGAACTTATAGCGGTCAGAATTACGCTGGAACTCAAGCTCGACGTTCTGATCAAACGCCTTGGGTGTGCCGAACTCATCGACCATGACCGAGTGGTCGATCACCATATCAACAGCGCAGAGCGGGTTGATCTTGGCAGGATCGCCACCCATGGTGCGCATGGCTTCGCGCATCGCGGCAAGGTCGGCTACGGCAGGAACGCCGGTGAAGTCCTGCATCAGCACGCGGGCAGGTAGATAGGCAATTTCGCGGTCCGAGCGCTTGTCCTTCAGCCATTGGGCAACAGCCTTGATATCGTCGGTCGTTACCGCGCGGCCATCTTCACGGCGCAGCAGGTTTTCGAGCAGGACTTTCATGGAGAACGGCAGGCGGGAGAGGTCACCGAGGGTTTTTTCAGCTTCCTTGATGCTGAAGTAGTCGTAGCTCTTGCCGGCAACATCGAGTGTCTTGCGGGTCTTGAGCGTGTCGGTTCCGGTAACGATAGACATAATATGTGGTTCTCCCCAAAAGCTTAACGCGCGTAGAGGATAGACCCAAACGCGGCATCGTCAACCTATAGGGAAATTGTTACCAGAACGTTGATATTTCTGACCTATGCGCCTGCCGCAGGGGCGGAAGACTGATGTGTTGCCCCCATTACGCGGGTGAGCAGCCACAAACGGGCACTGCCGCTCTCTATCTGGTAGCCAGCCGTCAGCTTTTCCTTACGCAACTCATCCATCCGGCGCAATGTGGCCTTCAGGTCGGGCTGCTTTTCGGTTTTGCCTGTATAGTAATAGTGATAGACGGGCACATCGATATTCACCTCGATGCGCGGCAGGCCCAGCTCTTTCTTTATGCCGATAGGGTCGCGCAGGTCATGCGTTTCGTAACTGCGCTTGATCACGCCCTCGCTGATGAGATAGCTGCCATCGCGCTGCAGGTGGGCATGCGCCATCCAGCCCGTGTCAGCCCCATACTTGAAGAAGGCACCGCTACGCAGCCTGTTGGGCTTGAAAAGACTGAGGGCAGATGTGCTGGGGCGATGACTGGTCATGGCTTTCTCCTTCAACACATGAAAGCTACAAGCAACAACCAGAAAAACTAAGTGAAGGTTTTATGACAAAATCATTAGATCCAGCCTAGACTCACGGGGTGTTGGTTGCCAATGGAATGATAACCCCGAGCCTGCGGCTCGTATGGTCCAAGTTAGAAGGTGGGGCGTCGGCAATATTGTTATATGTCCATTTGCCTTTTTCTGTCTCAGGCGCGCCAACTATGCTCAACTCCAAATCGCGTATGGTTTTAACTGCCTGATGCGGCGTTCCATAATGAGCAAGGAACTGGCTTTTCTCTTCGTTCCATACGAGTGTTGAATTACCCAGTGCTCCCACATAATCAGTGCGATAACTGACCTGATGTAGATTCCAGCCCCCTGCAACAGGGTGGGCAATATGACAAAGCCCTTCGTCGCCATACTTCTCAGACCGGCGGCATAGCATCTCACCCACAATCGGCTGCGGACCTACTGGCTCGGCAGTCGCCATAACAATACGCTGGCCCAAGCGATTGAGCATTTGACGAAGTGCGAGCATTTTAAAGTCTCCTGTTTCACCTGCGATATAACGCCTCTCGCATATCGAGCGCAAATACGAAATTCTTAACTTGCGGATTACGCCCACATGCAGGACATTGCAGCCATGCGTTTACTCACTGTCTTCTTGTTATTATTAGCGATTCCGGCGCAAGCCGAGCCTACAATCTCCATGCATGGCACGCCCAAATACGGGCCGGATTTTACCCAGCTGGAATATGTGAATCCGGATGCGCCCAAGGGCGGTACGCTGCGCCTCGCCATGAGCGGCAGTTTTGATAACCTCAACCCCTATAGCGTACGTGGCAACCGCGGCACCGGCTTTACGCTAACGGGTGAAAGCCTTTTGGGCCGCAGCTGGGATGAGCCCTTTGCGCTCTACGGCCTGATTGCCGAGGATGTAAAAACACCCCCCGACCGCAGCTGGGTTGAATTTACCATACGCAGCACCGCGCGTTGGAACGATGGCACGCCGATTACGGCGGATGATGTACTCTTCAGCTGGCAGCAGCTGCGCGACAAGGGCCGCCCTAACCACCGCACGTACTACAAAAAGGTAACCAGCGCGGTTGCCACCGGTAACGTCGTACGCTTTGAGTTTGATATGACCGGCGGTGGTGACCGCGAAATGCCGCTGATCATGGGCCTTATGCCCATTCTGTGCAAAGCGTGGTGGCAGGGTAAAGACATCAGCGCACCATCGCTGGATGTGCCCACCACCAGCGGGCCATATAAGCTGAGCGCGGTAGATGCGGGCCGCAAGCTCACCTATACGCGCGATAGTAACTACTGGGGTAACAACTTGGCTTTCAACAAGGGCCAATGGAATTTCGAGACCATTACCTATGATTATTATCGCGATGATGATGTAGCGCTCGAGGCCTTCAAAGCCGGTGCCTACGATTTGCGCCGCGAGAACGACCCGGTAAAATGGCTGAGCGGTTATAACGTACCGGCTGTTACGAGCGGCGAAATCATCAGGCTTGAAGCCCGCAACCAGCGGCCTGAGCCGCTGCGCGGCTTTATCTTCAACACCCGCCGCGAGATGTTTAGCGATGTGCGCGTACGCGATGCACTGACGCATGCGCTTGATTTTGAGTGGATGAACAAAGCCCTGTTTGGTGGTATTTACCGCCGTTCGAGCAGCATTTATCCCAACTCGGAACTGGCATCCACAGGCCTGCCAGAAGGCGATGAACTGGCGGCGCTTACGCCATTTAAAGCACAACTGCCTGCAGCCTTGTTCACTACACCTTTTGCCCTGCCGAGTACCGATGCTTCTGGCCCCGGCGGTATGCGCGAGAATTACCGCCGCGCGATTGACCTGTTCAAAACGGCAGGCTGGACGCTGCAGAACGGCGTGATGCAGAAGAACGGCAAGCCCTTTACCTTCGAGATCCTGCTCACCAGTGCGGATGATGAAAAGATTGCGCTTGAATATGCCCGTAGCCTCAAACGCCTTGGCATTACAGCTAATATCCGTACGGTGGATAGTGCGCAGTATCAGGCCCGCGCGAGTGAATTTGATTATGATGTGACCATCAACTTCTGGGCCTCCACCCTCTCGCCCGGCAATGAGCAGGTCTACTACTGGGGCAGCGCTGCGGCGGATACACAAGGCAGTCGCAACTACGCCGGTATTAAAAACCCGGTGGTGGATGCGCTGGCCAGCTCAATTGCCGCCTCCACCTCGCGCGAGCAGCTGGTGGGCAGAGCTAAAGCACTCGACCGCGTGATCATGTGGGGCCACTACGTAGCGCCGCTGTACTATCTGGGCCGCGATCTGGTAGCCCACCGCAATACGCTGGCACGGCCCGAGATAACGCCGGTGTATGGCGTACTGCCGGAACAAACCTGGTGGGCTAAGCCTGCGGCAAACGCGCCTTGATATAACTCTTCAGGCGCAAGGGTTTGGCCCCCGCCTGCCCTGCTACATTAGCAGCGCATATAGCGCCCGCTTTGCCGCAGGTCTCGAGCTTGTGGCCGTTGGCATAGTAATGCAAAAAGCCGCCCGCAAACGCATCGCCCAAGCCAATGGTATCGACCAGAGGTACGCGCTGTGCGGGCACATGCACACGCTGATTACCTAGAACAATGGTCGCGCCAGCAGCGCCTTGTGTAAGTACGCCCAGCTTGCCGGTTTGCGCGGTGCGGGCCACCACCTCGTTAAAATCATCGGTCGCATAGAGCGCCTTGGCCTCGGCCTCGTTGGCAAAGAAAATATCGGCTGAGCCTTTAGCGCTTACAGCCTCGAGAATCTGTTCACGATGGCGCTCGATGCAATGCTGCGCCGAGAGCGCGAATGAAACCTCGCGGCCAGACTTACGGGCGCGGTGTGCAGCCTGATTATAAGCTTCAGTCGCGGCCGGATAATCGAGCAGGTAAGCTTCGCTGTGCAGGATTTTGGCTTCGGCCACCGCACCAAATAGTACATCACCGGGCTGCAGATTGCCGCTGGCGCCGATGAATGTGTTCATGGTGCGCTCGCCATCCGGCGTAATGGCAATCAGGCTGCAGCCGTGCAGCAGGTCATGATCCTTAGGGCCACGGCAGCGCACGCCTTCGCGCTGCAGCTGCTTGATGTAGTCATCACCCAGTTGATCGGCCCCGAAGCGGCTGAGAAATACGGTTTTACCGCCCAGCGCTGCAATAACACCCAGCGTATTGGCGGCAGAACCGCCGCGCGTCACCTGCACTTCAGGCTTATCGATATTGCGCAGGTCGTTGAACAGGCTGTTGCGTAGGTCAATCATGCGCGGCTGATCGATGAGCTGATGCCCACCCTTTTCCATTCCATAAGCTGCGAGCAGAGATTCACTAACAGGGGCTTGCAGGTCCATCATGGCCTGACCCAGTGCAGCTACGTGATATCTGAACATGCGTTCTCCCGCCCACCCTGTAAATTATTCCCGTAAACTAGGGCGTTGCGCTGGTTGTTTGCAAGCCGGAATATGTTAATCTGTACTTATGCCTACCGACCTGCCTGCCTTTATCTCAACATATGCCACCCGCTACGCCTGGGCCCTGCTACTTGTGGCCGGCGCTTTCGAGATTGCGTGGATCTGGACCCTGAAAATGACCGACGGCTACACCCGCCTATGGCCCACGCTGGCCACCATTCCGCTCGCGCTCTGCTCCACCGGCCTTCTGGCCATGGCCATGAAGGGCCTGCCCATGGGCACCGCCTATGCCATTTGGGTAGGTATTGGCGCTGTGGGCGCGGTGGCGATTGGCATTTTCATGTATAACGAGCCTGCTACGCTCTTACGGTTTATTTGTATTGCCCTGATTGTTGCAGGCATCATCGGCCTTAAACTGGTTTCGGATAGCAGCTTGTGAGAATAGTTTACTACACGCCGCCCAGCACGCCGGGGCAATATTTTGGCCTCGCCATCAAGGCCTGTTTACTGGCCTATTTCGGCACTGGTCTGCTTTATTTCCTGTTCAACCTGATCTCCAGTTTCGACAATAAGGTCCTCGAGTTCTTCCACAACATCTTCCATCCGGTTACATCGCCTATTTTCTACTGGGCCGGGCTTGAACCAAGCATAAGTGAAAGCGGTATTTATACTGTCTTCCTGCTGCTGTTTCTGCCCGGTCTGCTGAATGTATTTCCCATGATGCGCCTCAAGCTCGAGCAGCTGCGCCTGCTGGATGAGGCCTATGGGCCAGTCAAGCGCCCTGAGCATATCTGGTGGTTCAGCGGCAGTGTCCTGTTCCTGACAGCGTTATGCCTGCTGCGGTATATGCAGCTACATTCGGATAACACCATCATTCAGCTCTACATTAACTGCACCCGTGCGGGCGCTGTCGTTGTGCTGGGTCTGAGCAGCCTGTGCTTCCTGATTATCGGTATGCGTTTGCGTGGCAGCTGGCAGAAGAGCCCGAATGCAGTAAAGATGCCTGCTGCCAAAAAACCGCGCGGTAACCTGAAGGTGGCGGTTGATAATACCGCGCCTGCTAAAAAGACAGTGCCCAACGCTGCGCCGGCACCGGTACGGCTGATTGAAAGCGATACGGGCATTTATGTGGCCCTCACGGCCGAGATCATTCAGGCGGCTGGCCGTACCAAAGCCTTGCCCACGCCAGATGCGTTGATGGGGCCGATGGAGATGATGCAGAAAGCGGCATTGATGACGCGCTCGGGCCAGTTCAGCCACTCTGACCTGAAGGGCCTGTGCGAGCGTACCTGCGCCCTGCTGGCTGAAGGCAGGCTCAAGCATATGCCCGACCTTAAAACAGCCCTTGCCTTATACAAGCGCGCCAACCCGGCCAAACTGACCGAGATAGCCGCCGAGCTGAAACAACAGCTTGAGAATTAAGCGGCCTTGCGCTGTGCCACGAAGTCGCTGAGCTTCACTTCAGGGCGCGCACCGAAATGGCTGATCACCTCACTGGCACAGAGCGCAGCAATACGGCCCGATTCAGCGAGTGACATGCCACTGGTATAACCATGCAAGAAACCAGCTGCGAAAGCATCACCTGCACCGGTGAGGTCAACCACCTTGGCCACAGGCTCGGCAGCAATAACCACATCCTGGCCCTTGGTGATAATCGCGGCGCCCTTGGCACTGCGGGTGAGCACGGCGAGCTTAACTTCCGACGCAGCAAGCTTGGCGGCGGATTCAAAATCTGTCACTTCATAAAGCGCCATGATTTCATGCTCGTTCGCGAAAAGGATATCGACGTTCTTCACCAACTTGCGGAAGTCATCGCGGTGACGCTGTACGCAGAAGCTGTCAGACAGGGTAAGGGCCACTTCATTACCGGCTTCACGCGCCCAGGCAGCTGCCTGCTCAAACGCGGCTTTGGCAGCTGGCTGGTCGTAGAGATAACCCTCAAGATACACAACCTTGGCCGACTGGATCAGCTCTTTCGGCAGGTCAGCCACGCTGAAGTTTACGTTGGCAGCGAGTGAGGTGTTCATGGTGCGCTCGGCATCCGGCGTTACTACAATAAGGCAGCGGCCGGTGGGCTCGGTAGCATCGCGGCCAGCATCGCCAAATACAACGCCCTGCGCGCGGATATCATGCGCGAAGACATCGCCAAGCGAATCTTTGCCGATACGGCCAACAAAACCGGTGCGGCTGCCCAGCGAGGCGAGCGCTGCAATAGTATTGGCACCCGAACCACCCGAGCTCTCTTTGGCAGCGGGCATAACCTTGTAGAGTTCAATCGCACGGGCAGCGTCAATCAGGGTCATGGCGCCCTTGTTGAGGCCGTTGGCTGCAATGAAGGCCTCATGCACATTAGTGACGACGTCAACCAGTGCGTTACCCAGACCGACTACATCCAGCTTCTGCTCGCTCATAACCTGCTCCTTGTTTATTCAGGCAGGATATATAGGTTAGTGCGCAATTATGTTCAACGACCTAAAACTTGCCCTCAGCGCCCTGCGCCAGCCTTTCACGCTTTTTGTGCTGGCTTTCAGCTTTGCCACAACGCTGGCCCTCTTCATGGGCTTGGCCAAACTCGCCAGCTGGGGCGTAAGCCAAAGCGATATGATAGACAACAGCTGGCTACAACTGCTGGCCAGCTATACCAGCGGCGCCCTTATGCTGGTGCTGGGCTGGTTCCTCTTTCCCATTACCATGACCGCGATTGCCTGCCTGTTTTTAGAGCCATTGGCCAATCGTATCGAGCAACAGCATTACCCCGAGCTGCCAGCGGCCAAAGCAGCCGATTGGGCGGATGCGCTTATATTGTCTATGCGCACCCTGTGGCGGGCGGCGCTTTACAACCTCATCGCCCTGCCGTTTTACCTCATTCCGGTGGTTAATATTGTGGTTTATGTGGTGGTTAACGCCAAGCTGTTGGCGCAGGAATATTACTATGCCCTGGCCTTGCGGCACCTGCCGCTGGCTGAGGCCGACGCGCTTTACAGCCAGGAGCGCTGGGGTTTATTCAAAACCGGCGGGCAATTGGCGGTTTTCTTCCTGATTCCCGGCCTTAACCTTCTGGCTCCGATTCTGGCCACCGGGGTGATGTTGCACCGGCTGGAGCGGCGGCCAAATGGCCCACTCCGTCAGGCACTTGGCAAGCTTGCGCACAAGCGCTTGCCCTAGGGGGTGCGGACGTGCTACCGGAGTCTGTCTAAAGGCGGCGGTTGATCCGTGACGCTATCAGTTATCAGCTTTCAAGAGGGCTATCGATGTTCCGTCGCAACAATCCCGTTTCAGGCCTGCAGGCTTCCGACAACCAGATGAACGAGCTGCCGCTGCGCGCTGCCCCCCAGCAGACATCGCAGCCCCAGCAGCAGGCTCAGGCCGCTGCTCCTGCTGCTGCCGCTCCGGCTGCCATGCAGTCTCTCATGCCCCGCACCATTGGTAACAATGCTGCTGCTCCTGCGCCGGTTAAGGCTGCCGAGCTGCCGGTTAGCCGCTTTGGCGGTATTCCTGGCGTTATGCCCCGTAGAGTCGGTGGCGCGCCTGAAGCCTCAGCCGAATCAACCGGCATGCGCAAGCTGATCGTTGGCCGCGAGATTTCGCTCTCAGGTGACATCACCGCCTGCGACATCCTCGTTGTTGAAGGTAACATCGAAGCCACTCTGCGCGATGGCCGTCACCTCGAAATCACCGAAGCCGGTCACTTCAAGGGTTCGGTCGAAATCGACGAAGCCGACATCGCCGGCAAGTTCGAAGGCAGCCTCACCGTTCGTGGCCGCCTCAAGCTGCGTTCGACAGGCATCATCGAAGGCACGCTGTCTTATGGCGAGCTCGAGGTTGAAGCCGGTGGCCGTATCGTTGGTGAACTGAAGGTACTGCCCGCCAGCGCCCAGAAAACCACCAAGGAGAATGCGACCGAGCAGAACTCGCGCATGCCGATGAGTGCGGAAGCCTGAGGCCAAATACGCCCCAGCTCCACTCTATTCAGAGTTATGGCAACAGGCCGCACGCCGCTGGGCGAGGCGGCCTGTTCCTTTTAGGCAGCAATGGCAGGAGCATCCGTCGCCTGCCTTTATCGTTTGTTTAGCCGTTATCCTCTGCGGCTTTGTCAGCCTTGTGCTGGCACTCACCGGCGTAATTGGTAAACCCGCAACCCACCTCCTCGCCCATAACGAAATTCCGGCCCTCGCGGCCGATCTGATTGGCAGCAGCGCTATTGCCACGCGCAACCTGCTGGGCACACCCATTATGGTGCGGCACGAACCACCCGCCGAAGTCTGGCAATACCGCAGCGATAATTGCGTGCTCGATGTTTATGTCTATGACACGGTTACCCATGCCGAAATCCGTGAACGCAGCAGCCGCCACGACAGCGCAGGCAGCGAAGCCCTCGACCGTGACTGCCTTAAAACCCTGCGCCTTGCAGCAGTACGTTAACCAAAGCGATTCAACTTGAAATACAATGTGCGGTTTTATTATAAACACCGCATGCAACTCAGCCATATCGCCAGCCTTACCGGCCTCTTCGCCGCCCTCTGCACCACGCCTGCAGCCGCGCAAACCTTTCCCTCACTCCCCGGACAGGGGCCGCTGGAAGACAAGCCCTGCCAAACTATTTCTGGCATCATCCGCCCCGGCAATATCATTGGGACGGATCAAGCTGAGGCAAAAAGAATTGCCATACAAAAAGGTTGGGCTCATATCATGCAGAACGACTGCAAGATGAAGCCATACCTGATAGATGCACAGGGCAATGCTACTGCACAGGATAATACGGCACCATTTCGCTTGGGTGCGAAACCGCCCACTCCTGCTCCTACACCTTCACCAGCAGCAGCAACAATAGCCACGACATCTACTACAGGCTGGGCAACCATACCTGGGCTACTTCCTGCTCAGGTCGATCCTATAAGTATTCGTCCCATTTACGTGCCCATGCCAAGTACAGCAGCATGGCGTGAAGAGGGCTGCATCATCAACGGTATTAAAATGCCAATTCATGCTGGCCTTATTCTCGATAACCGCACATTCTGGCATGTGTCACCTAAATGTAAACTCCTGCCGCTGGTCACTGTTACACGCGATACAACACAACCACTGAACGGCCCTGCCACCCGCTTTGATAGCGCAACCGAGTTACTTGCAAGTATAGATAAGCTGATGGCCGATCTGGCTATCAAGAACAATAACCCAGGCGAGACTGCGCATATTATGCGCATGCTGCATGGCGGGCCGATTATTCCACTTCCTGGTACGCCACCTACATCTGCTGTGCAGGTTTATCCGGGTAAGGCGGTTGTAGTGGACGAGAGCCTGCGTATGAGCATAGGCATGGCACGGGTATTTGCTGGCCATATGGATGATAATACTGCGCTTATACTACAGGCGCCGCAGCCAGCTGGCACGGCAACCGCCCTCACAGGCGAATGGTGGCACCAACCCGGCCTGCTACCCACATCGCCACAAGGCAACATCACCGCCGCCGGACGCGATGCGGCGGGTAATTGCCGAGTTAACCTGAACAACAAACCGCTGGTGGCCGTGCCTGCTGGCTCGATCATCCTCACCGATACCACCCGCGCTTTTGCCGTGCTGGCCGACTGCAAGGTCGAGCCGCTCATCACCCTGCCGCAGGCTAATACTGGCTCTGGCAGTATTTCAGTTGCAGGCGGCGGTATCCGCAACCCCGGCCCCATCTCCCCCGGCCCTAACCCGGGGATTG
>JBEIQE010000087.1:0-1057 GCA_040376705.1 Micavibrio sp. | reverse complement strand
CGCTTTACCTATCTCGCCTCAACCCGGGTGGCACCATCACAATTCATACCTCAAACCGTTTCTTTAACCTTGAGGCGATTATCGCAGCGATTGCACATAATCTAAATATAACTGGCTATATCGGCCGCGAGAATAATTCCGGTATCATTAACGGTGCCATCACCTACCCATCTGAAGCGATTGTTCTGGCAACTGCACCCCACACACTCAATGCACTGGATGCGCAACCCGGTACGTGGCGCAAGCTGCAACGCAACCTCAATATTCCCGCATGGACCGATAATTACTCCAATATCATTTCAGCCATGAAATCCAACGCGTGGATGGCTCCACTGCATGAGACACCCAAGTGACCCATACCACACCACGCTCGCAGCTCCTGCTGCTCACCTTTGCGCTGGCGCTGCTGCTTTCGGCAGCGTTGCTTTTTAACATCCAGCCGATGATCGGCAAACAACTGCTGCCCCGCGTAGGCGGTACCCCGCAGGTATGGAATGTGGCGATGGCCTTTTTCCAGCTGGCGTTACTGGCGGGCTATCTCGCTACACATGCGCTGAGCCGTCTCAGCATCCGCACACATGGTATTATCTACATAGGTCTGCTCATCGCAGCCTCGCTATTCCTGCCTATTACCCTGCCTGAAAACTGGCAACCAGCAGTAACTGGTTTTGTGCCCTTGGCGGTGTTGAGCATACTTATAAGCACCGTGGCGGCGCCGTTCATTGCGCTCTCGCTCAGTGCACCAACACTGCAACGCCTGTTCAGCGGCACGCGACACGAACAGGCACAGGACCCTTACTTCCTTTATGTCGCGTCGAACCTCGGCAGCCTCGCAGGCCTGCTGGCGTACCCATTTATTCTCGAGCCTCTACTGGCTGTGCCTGAGCAGGCTGCGCTTTGGCGTTACGGCTATTTTGCGCTTATTGCACTGGCCATCCTCTGTCTTGCGCTGCAGATGCGCCATGCAGCTGCTCCGGTAGTACGCGCTGAAGCAACAGGCACAGCTCCCACATGGAAGCAGCGCGGCTGGTGGGTTGTGCTCTCGTTCATTCCGTCT
>JBEIQE010000092.1:0-1025 GCA_040376705.1 Micavibrio sp. | reverse complement strand
TTGCCGCCCAATAAAACCGCAGCCGATGTATGCCGGTTCACCCAGCCAATGCGCCGTCCCATCAGCATGAAAAATATGTCATAAGGAAATACCATGACCACTAGTCCTAAAGAAGCTCTCGATAAGCTACTCGCCGAGCACCGCACTAAACAAGCACGCAACCCGCTACGCCCGCGCATGCCCGGTATTTATAATGCAGCTGATTATACGCCGCTCACGCGGCCCGGCGCAGTAATTGCGTTTCAGGCGTTGGCCACCACCCTGGAGCCTGCCGAGCGTGCACAGTTTGCCTTATCTCTCTCCAAAAAACTGCCGAAGGACGCCGCGCTGCAGCTCACGCTAGGTCTTACGTTTGCCGATGTAGCTGAGCGCCAGCCGTGGATGGGCGCTTATATGCTGCTCAATGCGGTGCATTTGCATATCCACCCTGAGCAGCCGATGCATGCGGTGGTGGTCGATCAGCTCAAAAAGCTCGAGGCCCGCAGCGATGGGCAGAGCAAGCCAGCGGTTACGCATATGCTCAAGACCATGCCCGGCGCGCCTTATCCGGACGTATAAGCTTAAAGCTCCAGCTGGCCGCCCATTTCCACCAGCTGCGCGCTCGGCACGCCGTAATAATCGCTCGAGTTCAGCGCCCATGTGCTCATGCTGATAAACAGCATGCGCTGCAAACGGTCCGGCAGAGATATCGGTCGGCGGCGCATCCCGCCAGACTTGAAGGTCATTTCGGCAGGGCGCAGCGCATCTCGGCTCGAGAAGAAAGTGGCACTCTGCAACGCGCGTATTTCGGGCGGCACATTCGGGCTGGCCAGAATACGCTTCAGGTCAATCTCTTCCATAAACCCGCAGCGGATGTGCAGCTGCTCAAACCCATCCACCAGCTTGGCGGTTTCCATGCGGGTAGCGATATCCGCATAGGGTGTATCGCCAATCTCGATGGTCAAAAACACATTGCGCGTATGAATAACCTTATTATGCGCAATGTTGTTCATTAATGCGCTGGGCACGTTATCGCGGCTGCTGGT
>JBEIQE010000010.1:0-85226 GCA_040376705.1 Micavibrio sp. | reverse complement strand
GTGACTTCATCGAGCAGCAGTGTGCCGCCTGAAGCTTCTTCGAACTTACCCACGCGGCGGGCTACAGCGCCGGTGAACGCGCCCTTCTCGTGGCCGAACAGTTCGGATTCAAGCAGGTTCTCGGGAATAGCTGCACAGTTAAGCGCCACAAAAGCGCCGTTCTTGCGCTTGCTGCGGGCATGAATGAAATGTGCCATCACTTCTTTACCGGTACCGCTCTCGCCCGTAATAAGCACTGAGGCATCCGACGGCGCAATTTGCTCGGCCAAGCGCAAGACGCTGGCCATGGCCGGGTCTTTGCTCACAAAGTTGGTGGTCTCTTCGGCTACGGCAGCCAGCACGGCTGCAATCAGCTCGGCATCCGCCGGTAGCGGGATATATTCCTTGGCGCCAGCTTTAATCGCGCGCACAGCCGCGTTGGCATCACTGCCAATACCACAGGCCACCAGCGGCACTGAAAAACGCTCATTACGCAAAGCCATGGCCATGCGCTCGATATCGCACTTGATATCGATCATCACCAGATCGCCGCCCTTACCCGCACGCAGCGCGCCTAACGCACCATCGACGTCATCGATGTGCGAGACTTTGGCGCCCTTGCCCGACGCAATCCGTCCGGCCTCGGCGATGTAACCTTCGAGCTTGCCGACTATGAGTAAACGCATACTGTTTTCCCCTAATACCTACTAGCTCTTATCGCTCTTGACGATTTCCGTCATGGTTACGCCCAGACGGTCCTCGGTCACAACCACTTCACCGCGCGCAACCAGACGGTTGTTCACGTAAATATCAATAGCTTCGCCCACCTTGCGGTCGAGTGGCACCACAGCACCGCGGCCCAGTTTGAGCAGCTGGTTCACCGGCATGGTCGACTTGCCGAGCACCGCCGTCACCTGCACGGGGATTTCGTAAATCGCCTCGAGGTCGCGCTGAACGCCGGGCTCGCCGGTGGCAGCGCCGGTCAGGTCATTCAGGTTCAGGCCGTCTTTTGCTTCTGTCATTTCATGCACTCCTAGCTGTCTATATTGGTTGTTGTACCACTCGGTTGTTCGGAACCTGCAGGCTTAGCCGTAACGATAGGCCCGGTGTGCAACACCTGCGCCACCAGACGGTCAATCTCGCCCCATAAGCGCTGGGTGTCGCGCTCGGCGCCACCATCGGCCCACTCAAGGCGGCAATCCGAGATGCCCAGCTCAGGCTCGCCCATGAACACAACCTTGCCAGCAAACCCGCGGCGCTCGGCTTCGCGCTGGATCTTGATGCTCACCGCATCGAGCTGGCTATCGGCTACACGTACCACAAGGCGCGGCTCGTGGCTCAATTCATTCACTACGCTCATGACCAGCGCTTCAATTTCGGCCAGCCCCTGCCGCTCGATATAGGCAGGCAACATCTTGCGCGCGATGGTGAGCGCGATACGTAAAGTCATTTCGCGCTGCTGCGCATAACGGGCCGATTGCTCAACCAGCAGGTCCGACAACCGATGTAGCATGGTCTCGACCAGATTGGCCTGTAGCTGCTCAATCCCGCTCAGGGCCTCGGTACGGCCCTGACGCAGGCCTTCGGCCAGCGCATCATCCCAGGCGCGCTTCTTGGCGTCTTCAAGCTGGGCTTCGCTAAAAGTTGGCGGGGGTGGTTCGGGCGGGACTTCGGGGATGATTTCCTGCACGACCTCGGGTTCGGGCGCCGGTGGAGGCGCGTCGAACTGATTGTCGAACATGAATTTCTGGGTCCCCGACATGCATATTCCTTAGTAGACCAGCTCGTCTGCGCCGCCTTCGGCAATGATGATTTCGCCCTTGGCCGCCAGTTCCTTGGCGGTATTGACCATGTAGCTCTGCGATTCTTCGACATCGCGCAGGCGGATGGGGCCCATGCTTTCCATGTCTTCCTTGAGGATCTTGGCGGCACGTTCGGACATATTCGAGAAGAACAGATCCTTCATGCTGTCTGGCGCACCCTTGAGGGCGATGGCCAGCTTGGCCTTGTCGACCTGACGCATAAGCGCCTGAATACCCGTGGGGTCGATCTTCTGCAGATCTTCGAAGGTGAACATGAGCGCCTTGATCTTCTCGGCAGAGTCGCGGTTGCGCTCTTCCAGCGACGCCATGAGGCGGTTTTCGGCGTTGCGGTCGAGGTTGTTGAAGATTTCTGCCATAACTTCGTGCGCATCGCGACGCTGGGTACGCGCAAGGTTGCTCATGAACTCGGTGCGCAGGGTGCGCTCCACATCGTCCAGAACATCCTTCTGTACTGCTTCCATGCGCAGCATACGCATGATGACTTCCATCGCGAAGTTCTCTGGCAGCAGGCCCAGCACGCGGGCAGCGTGATCGGGCTTTACCTTGCTGACAACCACCGCCACTGTCTGCGGATATTCGTTCTTGAGGTAGTTGGCCAGAACTTCTTCGTTCACGTTGCCCAGCTTGTCCCACATGGTACGACCCGCCGGACCGCGGATTTCTTCCATGATGTTGCCGACTTTATCCTTGCCCAGCACACGGCTAAGCAGGCGCTCGGTGCTCTCGTAAGTGCCCACCAGCGATCCGGTAGAGGAGAGCTGATCGGCGAATTCAACAAACAGTTTTTCAATAATGCTGGAACTCACGGTGCCGAGATTGGCCATCACCTGCGAGATTTCCTTGATCTCTTCATCATCCATATGACCAAACAGCTTGAGCGCCTGATCCTCGCCAATAGCCAGCAGCAGCACAGCGGCCTTCTCGGGGCCGGTGAGTGAACGGTAGTCTTCTCTTACACGACCTGCCATCTGGTGCTTTCCTGTTTAGCTGTTGCCTGCATTACCATAAGCATGTTCCTGTTACCCTCTAATTGGCGCAAACGCGTCGTCGCGGGCGCTGCCCGCTCGGGGTTTGCTGTTAGCTCTCCGCATAAATCCACTGCCGGATGATGGCAACCGCCTCTTCCGGATGTTTGTCGATAATCTCGCCCATCTTCTTCATGGACGATTCCTTCACGCGGCCATCCACACGGTTGAGGTCGATCATGTTATCAACCCCGTCCGCCATGGCCTGTTCGGCATCAGCCAGCTGCTGGGTAATGGCGCTTACGCCGGGGCCAGGCAACTGCGCGGCTTCGTTCTCTTCCTTACCGGCATCCACCTTGAAGTCGAGCAGCGGGCGCACCAGCGTGCGGATAACCACTAGCAGTACCAACAGGCCAAGCAGGCCGGTAACCAGCATCTGGGCAATCTGCATCAGCTGCGGGTTATTGGTAAGGCTATCAAGCATATTGCCTTCGCCCATGGCTTCATCTTTGGCGAACTGCATATTGGCAACTTCAACTACATCACCACGGTTACCATCGTAACCTACAGCGCTACGCACCAGGGCTGCATATTGCGAGAGCTCCTGCTCACTGCGCGGCTTGTAAACTTCGGCTGCTTCTTCGCCCTCGCCTTCCATGGCATAGGTACCGTCGACCAGCACTGCCACCGAAATGCGCTTGATGGCACCCGGCGTACGTACCTGGCTTTGCGTGGTACGCGAAATCTCGAAGTTGGTGGTTTCCTCGGTGCGGTTCTGACGCGAGGTGGGGGTTGAGCTGGGCGCTGGCGTAACCGGGGCTGTACCTGCACCGTCTGACGTGGGCAGGTTATTGGCCACGCTCACGGCATCGTTACCGCCAGCACCGGTTGAAGGCTCGTTGCTTTCGTTCTTCTCGGTGGTTGACTGGGTTGAACGTGCAACCTGACTTTCCGGATCAAAGATTTCGCTATTGGTGGTGATGCTGTCCATGTCCAGCTCGACCGTCACCTGCGCGCGGACCTTCTCGAAGCCAACGGTGCGGCCCAGCATTTCTTCAACCCGCTGCGAGAGCCGCTGTTCAATGCTGATGCGCTGCTCTTCGGCATTGGCCTGCTGCGCGCTGACTGAATCGGTGCCCGTACCAGCGGCGAGCAAACGGCCGCGCGAGTCAACAATCGAGACCCGGCCAGGCTCAAGCTGCGGTACGCCGTTGGAAACAAGGTGCTGGATGGCCTGAATCTGCTCGGCATTCAGTGTGCCGCGCAGCTCAAGGAACACACTGGCGCGGGCGGATGAGGCATCGCGCGAGAACAGCTCACGGCGCGGGAGAACCAGCTGTACACGGGCATTGGCCACAGCCTGCATGGTGCGGATAGTGCGGGCCAGCTCGCCCTCAAGCGCGCGTTGCTGATTGAGGTTCTGCAGGAAACTGGTGGTGCCAAAGCCCTCAGGCTGATTGAAAATCTCGTAGCCTACGCCGCCGCCAGCCGGCAGGCCTTCTTCGGCCAGCAACATCTTCACGCGGCCGGACTGACTGTCGGCTACTGAAATGCGGGTACCATCGGCCGAAGCTTCATAAGGAATGTTCAGCTGCTCAAGGCGCTGGATGATCGCGCCGCCATCGGCCGGTGTCAGACCCTTGAATACGGGGGTCATGCCCTGACCACCCATTTGCGCCATCAGGAATACCAGAAACAACAGTGTGGCAACGCCGACCGCGCCCAGAGATGCAAGCCGCACCGGGCCGAGGTTCTTCAGCGTCTGCAGAAAACTGTTCATGCGCCCGCCGCTCCCTCTGTTTATTCTCGCTGCCCCTAGCCGCCACACCAACCCCAGGGGTCAGCGAGACGTTAAGGAACTGGTTAATACACGCACCCCATATACCGCTACTTACGGCATAAACTTAAGTTTACACCGTATACTAAGGTTAATAAACGAAAAGTTAAGAGCTAGGTAATTTTTGCCGCTAAATGGTTAATAACGCAACGTAAGCTACAGGTCTCCCCATAGCTTTGGCATCACCCAGACTGCTCTATATGTAGCTCAGGCGCTGATTTAGGCGATGCGCTGGGGGATAATCCCGGTGCGATTGCGGCGGCCAAAACCAAGCTGCTGACCCAAAACCAGCTCCTGCTCGGCAAAAGCCTTGGCGCGCGGCATGCCCATATAATGAGCAACGCGAGCCAGATCCTTGAACACCTGCACACCAGCGGCGCCTGCCACGGCCAGCTTGTGCGCCTTCTGAATAATCACTGTCTCGGCGGCAAAGCTGCTGCCCTTACCCTCGGCCACGTCACTCATCGACTTCTCGGCAACTGCAAAGGCTGCATTTGTTTGAGGGCTGGTGAGAAACACCAGCTCTTTGCCTGCAGGCACCATGCCGTCGGAGCTGAAATGCATATGATCAGGTTGGGCAACATCAAACCAGCCGGTGGGTGCATTAACTCGCAGATACTGCGTATGATCAGGATCATTCGCCATCACAAACACACCGTTCCTGTGCTTGTCCGAGATACGGTTGAAGATCTGCACGCCATATGAGGCGCTAATGCTGTCCGGCTCATGCGCATCCATATACGCCTCATTAGAGAACACGCGAGTTTTGCGCTGCTCGCCCAGTGCCGCCAATGCAGGCCATGCGCCATAGCTGACGCTGAATGGCTTGTGCTGATAGTAATGACGGCTCATGGCTTGGCTCCTGTAACGTAAAGTGATGCTGTGGTAGCATTACGCAATTGGCCAAGGCAACCGGATAAACATGCAGACGCTTTCCAAACTTCCTGCCGCAAAAAGCGGCACTGTGGCTGTGCTGTTTGCCTTTCTGGTGGTGCCGCTGATTGGGATTATGGGCCTCTCGGTTGATTCCATCCGCATGTACCAGACGCATGCCGACCTGCGCGATGCGCTTGAAATAGCCATGACCGCCGGTTTGCGCGCCCGCACGCCAGAAGAGGCCAATGCCCTTATGCGCGGCTTCTTTGAGGCTAACTGGACCGCCTCCGGCCACGAGATTGTACACGATGGCACCCTGAGCGTACGAATTGATGAACATGCAGAGACTACCGAATTGATAGGTGTGGCCAAGTACCAGATGCCCACGGTCTTCCTGCGGATTGTAGGCAAACCCCGAATTGAGCTGAGCGCGCGGGTGGCGATTGATCTGGCCCAGCCCAACCGCAATAGGCGCTAACTTGGCCCTGCGACGGTTTTGATATTGGCAGAAGCCCTAGTCCTGCTAGGTTCATAAACATTAATTCTCGGCATTAATTCCCGGAGGAACCCATGCCCACGTTCAAGCAAGTCCGTCTCGCTATTCTGGCTACAGCGCTTATCGCTGTGCCCGCTGCCATTGTTCTGGCGCGCGGTGAGCCGGTACAGGCCCAAACCACAACTGCAGCAACCGCTCCTGCGGCCACAGCGCCAGCGACACCGGTAAACCCTGCCACGGGCCGCCCGGACAGCTTTGCCGACCTGGCGCAGCGCCTGCTGCCCTCGGTGGTCAACATCTCGACCCTGCAGGTGATGGAAAGCCAGCCCGGTATGGAGATGCCGCAATTCCCGCCCGGCTCGCCGTTTGAAGACTTCTTCAAAGACTTCATGGAGCAGCAGAAGAACAACCCCGGCATGCCGCGCCAGCGCCGTGGTGCCTCGCTCGGTTCGGGCTTCGTGATTGATGCCAAAGAAGGTTACATCGTCACCAACAACCATGTGGTTGCCGATGCACAGTCGATCAAAGTAATTCTGCAGGACGACACCAACCTTGATGCCCGTATTATTGGCCGCGATGAAAAGACAGATCTGGCCATTATCAAGGTTGACCCCAAGGGCCATAACCTTGTGGCCGTGCCTTGGGGCGATTCAGACGTGATGCGCGTAGGCGACTGGATTATCGCCATCGGTAATCCGTTTGGCCTTGGCGGTACGGTAACGCAGGGCATTATCTCGGCCCGCGCGCGTGACATCCAGTCCGGCCCGTATGACGACTACCTGCAGACCGATGCCTCGATCAACCGGGGTAACTCGGGTGGTCCGATGTTCAACCTCGCCGGGCAGGTTGTAGGTATCAACAGCTCGATCTTCTCGCCCACGGGTGGGTCGGTTGGTATTGGCTTTGCCATCCCCTCAAACCTCGCCAAGAGCGTGATCAACCAGCTCATCGAGTTTGGCCGCACCAAGCGCGGCTGGCTGGGTGTACGCATTCAGGCGGTAACGCCCGAGATTGCCGAGAGCCTGAACCTTGGCACACCGCGTGGCGCCCTGATTGCCAGCGTGACCACCGATGGCCCAGCTGCCAAGGGCGGTATTGAGGCCGGTGATATCGTGCTGATGTTCGATAACAAGCCGATTGAGGAAATGCGCCGCCTGCCGCGTATTGTGGCCGAAACACCGGTTGGCACCAATGTACCGGTTAAAGTATGGCGCAATGGCGAGACCAAGGAAGTCTCGGTCACGGTAGCCGAACTTGAGCAGGCCGAAGAAGAAGGCCTGCTCAATAACACCGGTGCTGGTGAGCAGGAGAAGCCCACACCCGCTGCCGAAGCCAAGGCCCATGGCCTGTCCCTCAGCACCCTCACGCCTGAGCTGCGTGCCCAGTATGAACTACCCGAAAATGTAAACGGCGTAGTGATTACCGCAGTTGAGGCCGATAGCCAGGCGGCCGAAAAGGCATCGAGCCCGGCGATGTGATTGTCGAGGCCAACCAGAACGAGCTGAAGTCACCGGATGAACTGGTGAAGCGTTTTGAGGAAGTGAAGGAAGCCGGCCGCAAGTCGATCTTCCTGCTGGTCGCGCGTAAAGACGACCTGCGCTTCGTCGCATTGCCACTCGAGGCTCCGCCCCCGGCCAACCCGCCGAAGGAGTAATTTAAACTCGCTCTAATGAACAAGGCCCGGACTAACCTCCGGGCCTTTTAACTGATGTTATAAATCAAGCTGGCGTATCTGGTACTGGATGACTGGAAACAGTCACTGCTGCTTTCGAACCGGCTACAGGCCTAGCTTTATCAAGCGCGTATTCACGCACCGCAAGCGACTGCCCCAGAAAATCTTTAAGCTTAGGACCATTCGCTTCATGACGCGTCCTGAACAAGAATTCAAAAACCTCACTGAACCAGACACGACGACCGATCTTTGTATACCAGCGCATGGCATAGCGGTATTCCGGGTCCTTGTGAAAGAACATACGCAACAGCACCTTTGGACGCATCTGAACCAGCACCTCTATTGTCTTGAACCAGAGGAAGACCCGCCAAGGCGCCATACCTGATGCCTCAAGAACCTGATGCTTGTAATCCCACCGCCGGGTATCAAGCTGGATAACACGCTTATCCGCCACCGTTTCATAAAAGGGCGTCCAGCGGTGCGGAGTGGCGTAGAGCAGCTGAATCTGATCGGGATCATAGCGTAGCAAATGGCGAAATGAGTTCCAGTAATCCCTATCGCGCACTTCCTCAAACCCGACCACATAAGTGGGCATAGAAATAATGCCATGCTGACGGAGAAGCTGAATCGCCAGCTTGTCTTCACTTATACTTCCGCCCTTCTGAATAGAAGCCAAAGTTGCCTCATTATAGCTTTCTATACCCAGCAGGAAGCGGATAACCCCGGCTTTCTTGTAAAGATGCAGAATATCCCTGTCCCTGACGATATCGCCTGTACGGGTCGAGCCAACAAGCAGTAATGGCACATTTTCGGCAATCAGCGCTTCCAGAAATGCCTTCCAGGCTTTGGGCGAGCCAGTAGGCAGCTCATCTGCAAAGTTAATCAGCTCTACGCCCTGCTCCCTGTGTAGCCGTGCCATTTCCTTAGCAAATTTTACCGGGTCGCGATGGCGCCATTGCGTCCAGAAGCCTCTTTGTCCACAGTAAGTACAGAGGTATGGGCACCCACGCGAGAACTGCACCACAACAGCACGTTTGCCACCCCAGTACGAATAGCGGCGATGATCGATAAGCTCCCAACCCACTCGATAAGCATCAAGATCGCGTATCATCCGCGCAGCAGGAGTAGCTACCACAATTCCGCTCGAGCGGAAGGCAATTCCGTTGACAGTCTCCAGAGGCTGCTTTTGCTGCAGGGCCGTCATAAGAGATAATGCTGTCTGTTCCCCCTCGCCACGCACAATAATGTCTATATCATGACAGTCCTTGAGGATTTCATCCCAATGATAGGTGGGATGAACGCCACCATATATTATTATAAGCTCAGGACTGGCCTTTTTGAGTGCCTGCGCGAGAGTGATAACAGTTTCATGCACCGAGCTCGAGCCCGAATGTCCCATCATCACAACATCGGGCCCCCTACTCTTAACCTCTTCGACGACTGAACCGAGACTCATAGGGCCAAACTCAGCATCAATTAGAGATACTGAAAAGCCAGCATCAAGTAACGGCCCACCTACACTTAAGAGTCCCAAAGGTGGCAATTGCTCGCGCGGAATGCGGCTACCTATAGATGTGTGCGGCGGATTAACCAGTACGATCTTCAGGATATTAAAGCCCTATTGAGAGTGATGAGCTGCCCCTATTACTAAACCAAAATACCTTGGGTTGTATACCCCTGCACATACAGCAGCGCGGTGAGGTCGGAGTAACGAATGCGGCTGCGCACCTGCTCGTTCACTTTGGGTTTGGCATGTAGCGCTAGGCCGAGGCCAGCGTTTTGCAGCATGGGGATATCGTTGGCGCCATCGCCCACCGCAATCACTTCATCGAGCGAGAGCGCGTTCTCGGTCGCCAGCTTGTAAAGTGTTTCGAGCTTGCTGTTTTTATCGAGCACCGGCTCGGCCACTTCGCCGGTCAGTTTGCCGTCTTTCACGATCAGATCATTGCCGTGATGGTCGGTAAAGTTCAGGCGCTTGGCGATGGCCCCCGTGAAGTACCTGAAGCCACCTGATACCAGATGGCACGCTGCGCCATTAGCGCGCATGGTGCGCAGCAAGGCCTCGGCCCCCGGCATAAGCGTGAGCCGCTCGAGGGTTTTAGCGAGGGCAATTTCCTCGAGCCCCTTGAGTTTGGCCACGCGCTCGCGCAGGGCCGCCTTGAATTCAAGCTCGCCGCGCATGGCGCGTTCGGTAATCGCCGCAGTTTCAGCCTTGATACCGGCGTAATCGGCCAACTCATCAAGACATTCCTGCTCAATAATCGTGCTATCCATATCGGCCAGCAGCATCTTTTTACGGCGGCCTGCCTGTTTTTGTATCACGGCATCAACCGCTGCGCCCTCGAGCACGGCCTCGGCCAAGGCCTGCACCAAAGCTTCTTCAACCCCGCTGAATAAAATATCAGCCGCAATGCCCGGGGCCAGCCACACGGGCTGCGCCACGGTTGCGCCTGCGCCTTCTAACGCAGCGACAAGCTGCTGAATCCGCTTGCCCTCGATGGCGGGATGAGGTGGAGTCGCCACCAGCGTTATCACCTGATCGAAGCTCATGTCGCAAAATCCTCACTCTACAGTTCCGCCTATTGTCCTTATCGGTGGGCCAACCGCAAGCGGCAAATCGGCGCTCGCGCTGGCACTTGGCCAGCAGCTGGAGGCGAAGAAGCAGCGTGCCGTGATTTTGAATGCGGATGCGCTGCAGCTCTACCGCGACCTGCGCATCATTACAGCGCGCCCGAATGTGGCTGATGAAGCGGCCCTGCCCCACCGCCTTTATGGCGTGCTGGATGCCAGCGAGCGCGGCAATGTGGCGACCTGGCTGGGCCAGATCCGCGAAGAGATTGATACTGCACTGGCCGAAGGCTGGGTGCCGATTGTGGTGGGCGGTACCGGCATGTATTTGCACACACTGCAAAACGGCTTGGCGCAAATCCCTGAACTTGCCGAAGGTGTGCGTAGTGCAGCGGTGGCGCGCCATGCCGAAATTGGCGGGCGGGCCTTCAGGGCTGAACTGGCCACGATGGACCCCGTGGGCGCCGCCAAACTGCATGATGGCGATACGCAACGCCTTATCCGCGCTTATGAGGTGGTGAAGTCGAGCGGTAAGCCGATTGGCGAGTGGCAATCGCAGCAGACTGATAAGCCCGCCGAACACTGGCGCTTTAAAAGTGTGGTGGTAGAGCCTACCCGCCCCGTGCTTTATGCCAATTGCGACCGGCGGTTTGACCTGATGCTCGAGCAGGGCGCGATGGATGAGGTGAAACAGATTCTCACCCGCAACCTCTCGCCCGAGTTACCTGCGATGAAGGCTGTGGGCGTGCCCGAGCTGGCAGGCGTGATGCGCGGAGACTGGACCCTCGAGCACGCCCGGCAGAAGGCACAGCAAGCCACACGCAATTATGCCAAGCGCCAGCTCACCTTCTTCAGGCACCAGATGGCGGATGCCGTGCGGGTGGAGCTGAACCAGCCGGGTAACCACGATGAGATCGAGCGCCACGCCAAACAGCTCTATACCATTGTAACTAAAGTGAATTAGCCCCTGCGCCTTTGCCGCACTTGCTTGTAACGCGGGCCAGCAGTAGGGTGCGCTTATGTATAGACCTGATATTTTTGGACAAACCCCGCCGCAGTACCTGTGGGCGGTCTTCCACGGTGTTGCCAAGCGCTGGAACCTGACGCCGGATGAGCAGAAAAAGCTGCTGACGACTGACCCGCAGCCGGTGGGCGCGCCTGCGCCCTCTGACTTTGTAGCCGAGCGTATTGATCTGGCCAAAGACTGCCTGTTACATACCGACCTGTTCTTCCGCGGCGATCTTGAGCGCAGTGCCAAGCAAATCCGCAGTCCTTCAACCCGCTTCAACCAGCTGTCATCGCTTGAGTTCACCTTCCTTACGCCGGAAGAGATCAGGCAGCGTCTGCCCAATGGTGTGAGCGAGCCGCACCTCAACATGTATTGGCAGGACCCCAAGCTGGCCAGCCCGCATATGGGACTCGAAGTTGTGCGCGCGGCAGTTGGCCGAGTCTCGGGCGGGCCTTATGCACTGCCCTATCCTGAAGGTCTGGTCTGGACCATGCGGCTTATTCGCCAAGTCAAAGAGCCGAGCTGAGTTTTTTCGCAGATTTGCGGCTATTTTAGGCGTTTTGCCCCGTATCTTGCACTGCACAGTCAGCCAGTCACTGCGGCGAAACGGTAATTGCCGGATGCGCAAATGCAGACTAGCTTCGGATTCACTGTAACCAACCGGGCTATAGTCCCCCCCCTCATAATTTACGGAGTTTATGAACATGTCTGAGACACCCAAGCCAACTTCCGGCGCGAAGGCCATTATTCCGCTCGTTATTCTTGCAGTAGTGGTTGCTGTAGGCTGGATGATCATTCAGAAGCCCGAAAGCACCGATACCGCTGCCGTCACACCGGCAAGCGATGTTGTTGTGCCGGCTGAAGCCCCTGTCATGACCACCGAGCCTGCTCCTGCAACAATGGCCCCTGAGACCACAACCACCACCGAAACTGCGGTAACTACCGAAATTGAGACCACAGCACCGGCTGAAGCCGCTGCCGAAGGTGTGACCGAAGGTACCGATATGGGCGAAGCCGCTGCTGACGCTGCTGCAACTGCCGAGACAGCCGTTGAAGGTGCCGCCGAAACTGCCGTAGAAGGCGCTGCCGACACCGCTGGTGAAGCCGCTGCTGATGCCATGAACGAGGCCGCCCCAGCTGTCACCACAACCACCACCACAGTTGAAACCACCACCGAGACCACCACAACCGCTCCGGCTGAAGGTGCAGCTCCTGAAGTTGCTCCGGTAGCTCCGGTTGAACCGGCTCCGGTTCCGGCCCCTGCCCAGTAATTTAGCAGGACCAAGTGATTCGCAACGGCCGGGCCAAAACCCGGCCGTTGTCTTTTGGGGCAGGTTTGACGCGCGCCGGAATGACATTACGCAAGCCTTATTCTTTAGGGCATTTATGACTCTTTCGCTTGCTGGTTAGGCGTTAATGTTTTAATTGATGCTGTCACAACAGAGAGAGCGTTTCGCCCATGTTCCAGAAATTTCTAGGTATGATGTCGGCCGATATGGCCATCGACCTTGGTACCGCCAATACCCTCGTTTACGTGAAGGGCCGCGGTATTGTTCTTAACGAACCTTCAGTGGTTGCCATTGCTAACGTCCGCGGCCGCCGTCAGGTGCTGGCAGTCGGCGATGAGGCCAAGCTGATGCTCGGTCGTACGCCGGGTAACATCACCGCCATTCGCCCGCTACGCGACGGTGTGATCGCCGATTTCGAAGTGGCTGAAGAAATGATCAAGCACTTCATCCGCAAGGTTCATAACCGCCGCATCGCGGCTTCGCCACAGATCATCATCTGCGTCCCCTCAGGCTCGACTGCTGTTGAGCGCCGCGCGATTCAGGAATCAGCCGAAGCCGCTGGTGCCCGCCGCGTGTTCCTGATTGAAGAGCCGATGGCTGCCGCCATTGGTGCCGGCCTGCCGGTGACCGAGCCCACTGGCTCGATGGTGGTTGATATCGGTGGTGGTACAACCGAAGTTGCCGTGATGTCGCTGGGCGGTATTGTTTATGCCCGCTCGGTGCGCGTAGCTGGCGACAAGATGGATGAAGCAATTATCGCTTACATTCGCCGCAATCATAATCTCCTGATTGGTGAAAGCTCGGCCGAGCGCATCAAGAAGGAAATTGGCGCTGCCTGCCCACCTGAAGATGGCGAAGGCCTGTCGATGGAAGTGAAGGGCCGCGACCTGATGAACGGCGTTCCTAAAGAACTCCTCATCACCGAGCGCCAGATTGCTGAAAGCCTGGCCGAGCCTGTTGGCGCGATTGTTGAAGCCGTTAAGGTTGCACTGGAACAGACACCGCCTGAACTGGCAGCCGATATCGTTGATAAAGGCATCGTTTTAACAGGTGGCGGCGCGTTGCTGCGTAACCTTGACCATGTGCTGCGTTATGCAACCGGCTTGCCGGTGACCATTGCCGAAGACCCGCTGTCATGCGTGGCTCTGGGCACTGGCCGTGCGCTTGAGGAAATGAAGCTTCTCAAGAACGTTCTCATCAACATGTACTAATAAGGGCGATTGGGGATGCGTAGCAGCCGCAAGACAAATGTCAGTGCGCTCGCTCTCACCCCGGGCGGCTTGTTGCAGCGCTTCTCATTCATCATCATGCTGGCGGCAGCTGCTGGCTTGCTGCTGCTCTCACTGCTCAACCCTGAGCTGGGCGAAAAACTGCGCACACAGGTGACGGATGCATTCGCTCCGCTGCTCGGCACAGTGGCTGAGCCGGTGGCCAGCGCCACCAACGCAATTGCGACATTGGGCAGCCTGACCGAAATGCGCGCTGAAAACGAGCGCCTGCGCAGTGAGAACGAGCGCCTGCGCCAATACCAAACTGCCGTTATGCGCCTTGAGTCTGAAAATAAAGGGCTGCGCGATCTGCTTAACCTGCCTTTGCTGCCAGAGTACCGCCTGACGGTCGCCCGCGTGATTGCGGATGTGGGCGGCCCGTTCGTGCGTAATGTGGTTGTGCTTGCTGGCACCAAAGAGGGTGTGCGCAGCGGCCTTGTTGCCGTTGCTGGCGGCGGGCTTGCCGGCCGCGTGATTAGCGCTGGGCGTAACTCAAGCCGCGTACTACTGATCAACGATCTTAACGCGCGTGTGCCGGTACTGCTCGAAGGCTCGCGCCAGCGCGGTATGCTTGAGGGCAATAACGGCCCCGAACTGCTGCTTAGCCAGCTGCCGCCTGAAACACAGGTGAAAGTGGGCGACCGCCTGATTACCTCTGGCGTTGGCGGTATCTTCCCGCCCGGCCTGCCAGTGGGTGTGGTCAGCAGCGTAAATGGCAGCGATGTACGCATCGAGCCGATTGCCGACCTTGGCCGCCTTGAGCTGGTGCAAATTCTTGACCCCGGTACACCGCCTGACCTGCTGACGCCTGAAGCCACCCAAACCTTGCCCAATGCCATACGCCCCGGCCAGCAACCTGCCCGCCAACCCACACGGGGGCGTTGATGCTGACGCTGGATGGCTGGCAGAAGCTTGACCGCGCTGCGCGCATCTTCTCGCCGGTGCTGGTGGCGATCATGCTTATGTTCATCATGATGGTGCCGCTGCGCCTGCCCAACTTTGGCACAATTGCCCCCTCCATCGCCCTTATGGCTGTATTCTATTGGGCGGTTTATCGGCCTGATCTGGTGGGGCCTATCGCCGTAGGTATGATGGGTTTTCTGCAGGACGCCATTTCAGGCGCGCCTTTGGGCATGAACGCGATTGTTTGCCTCCTGGCCTATAGCAGTGTGGTGAGCCAGCGGCAGCTATTTCTGGCACACGGATTTTTCATTCTCTGGTGGGGCTTTATGCTGACCGCGATGATTGCAGGACTGGTGGCCTGGAGCCTGCACTCGATGCTGCATCTCGATATGGTACCGTTTGATCCTGTGCTGTATCAGGCGGCGGCCAGCATCTCGCTGTTTCCGGCGGCGGCATGGCTGTTTGGCCGTGTGCAGCGCGCCTTCCTGAGTGGCGTGTAAGCGATGAAAGATTTTGAGGTCGACCGCCAAAGACTGTTCACCCGCCGTACGCTTCTGCTGGGCGGCTTGCAGGCTGGACTGTTTGGTGTGCTCACTGCACGCATGCATTACCTGCAGATTACCGAGGGCCATCGCTACGCTACGCTAGCTGAAGATAACCGCGTGAACATGAAGCTGCTGGCCCCGCCCCGCGGCCTGATTACCGACCGCTTTGGTCAGAAGCTGGCGATCAACGAACAGAACTTCCGCCTGCTGCTGGTGCCCGAGCAGGTGGGCGATGTTGAGATGATGCTGAAGGAGCTGAGTGTTTTCGTTAACTTCACGCCATCGAGCCTTGAGCGCATTCGCCGTGACCTGCGCCGCAACCTGCGCTTCGCACCTATCACTGTGGCCGAAAATTTAACATGGCAGCAGGCCGCCGCGATTGAAACCCGCATGCCCGAACTGCCGGGCGTGAGTATTGATGTGGGCCAGATCCGCCATTACCCGCACCCGACTGCCACCTCGCATGTGCTGGGTTATGTCGGTGCCGTCACCGAAGCCAATTTAAAGGCAGACCCCGACCCGCTGCTGGGCCTGCCCGGTTTCCAGATCGGTAAAACCGGTATCGAAAAACTGCTTGATAAGGAAATGCGCGGGCAAGCTGGCAGCGCAGATATGGAAGTGAATGCCTTTGGCCGCGTCATTCGCCAGATTGCGCAGCGTGATGGTGTACCGGGTAGCACGGTTAAACTCACACTCGATATCAACCTGCAAAACTACGTACAACAGCGCCTGCGCACCGAGCGTAGTGCCGCCGCTGTAGTGATGGATGTACACACCGGCGCGCTTTACGCTTTTGCTTCGCACCCCAGCTTTGATTCAAACTCCTTCAGCCGCGGCATTACCCAGACTGATTACGACAGTCTGATGAACGATGAGACCACGCCGCTCATCAACAAGGTTTCGGCAGGCCTCTATGCACCGGGCTCGACCTTTAAGATGGCGGTGGCATTGGCGGGTATGGAAAGCGGCATCGTGCCCTCATCGCACCGCGTGCCCTGCTATGGCGCTATCAGCCTTGGCAGCCATCGCTTCCACTGCTGGAAGCGCGGCGGCCATGGGTGGCTTGATATGGTGGGCGCTATTCGCGAATCATGTGACGTCTATTTCTACGACGTGGCCTCCAAAATCGGTATCGACCCCATCGCCACCATGGCCCGCCGCTTGGGCTTGGGTAAAAAGACCGGCTTGGACCTACCCAACGAGAGCAGCGGCCTGGTGCCCGACCGCGCCTGGAAAGAAGCCAACCGCGGCGAGAGCTGGCAAGGTGGCGAAACACTGATTGTCTCGATCGGTCAGGGCGCCATGCAGTCAACCCCGCTACAGCTGGCGGTAATGACCTCGCGTCTTGTTAATGGCGGCCGTGCGGTTGAACCGCACCTCACCAAGTCGGTTGAAGGTGTACGGCAGGAACAGACCGAGTGGCCAGAGATGGGCCTCGACCCTGCTCATCTCAACACCCTTATTGCCGCCATGAACAGCGTATGTAACGACCGCAAGGGCACCGCTTATGGTGCACGCATTATGGACGAGACCAAGCGCATGGGCGGCAAGACCGGTACCTCGCAGGTGCGCCGCATCACCATGGCCGAACGTGCGGCCGGTATTGTACGCAATGAAGACCGCCCGTGGCGCCTGCGTGATAACGCCCTGTTTGTTGGCTATGCCCCCACACATTCACCGCGCTATGCGGTATCGGTCATTGTCGAGCATGGTGGTGGTGGCAGCGCGGTTGCTGCGCCAATCGCCCGCGATATCCTGACAGAGACCCAGCGACTTGATCCAGCTCAAGAGAATCGTGCGCCGATGCCTGCAGCTGAGTTCATTCCCCCCAGCAATCCGGTAATAGCTGCTCCCGCAGAAGAAAATGATTAACCTTCGGGTAATATCAGGCCACCTAATATACCCCTAGCGCCAAGGTAAAGCGCTTAAAGCCAGGGTATAAAAACTTGCTTCCAGCTGCCAACCCTTTGCCCGCCGGCAACCCACTGTTTCCCGCCTATCTGGGCAGGTTGTTTGCTTTAAGTATTCTTGTTGCTGTAACTGCCCTCATAGGCCTGCTGTTCACGCGTGGCGATGAGCAGGTTGCCGCCATCTGGCTGCCCAGTGGCATGCTGCTTGGCTTTTTGCTTTGCAGCGCACAGCAACACTGGATGATCTATATATCGGCGACACTGGCTACCATCTTCGGTATCCGCATCATGGCGGGAGATGACTATATCTTCGCAACCGCCATCTCTATCATCAATGTACTCGAGGCCTGGGTAGCGGCGCTACTGCTGCTTCGTCTTACAAAAAACCAGAACGGCCTTGGCGACCTCAACAACAAATCCAATCTCTACTGGTTTGCAATAATCTGTCTTGTACTGGTGCCAGTTGCTTCGGGCCTCATGGTAGCCACCCTCAGGACCATGCTGGTAGATCATCACTTCCTCACTGTATTATGGCATTGGACTGTAGCCCACTCGCTAGGCATGGCGATTGCCACTCCTATCATGCTGGGGTTTCTGCGCGGGGATGTGGCACAGCTTTTTAACCGTCATCATATTCACCGCACAGCCATCAGCCTGCTCTCGATCATTTTGGTCACAGGACTGGTCTTCTACCAGACACGCTATCCGTTTCTATTCTTCATTCCCCCGGTGCTGATCGCGGTTGCGGCCAATCTCGGTCTTGGAGCTGTGGTTTTGTGCATGCCGGTGGTAGCCCTGTTTGCGCTGGTGGCCACTATTGCTGAGCATGGCCCGTTCGCCCTTGCCGTTGCTGCCAGCGCGCATGAGAAGGTTTTTCTGGCACAGATCTTTATCCTTATCAACTTTGCCATGGCCGCTTATGTGGCCAATACTTCAAGCGAGCGGCGCATCACGGCCCGACTGCTGGAGGAAGAGCATTTCAAACTCAAGCAAAGCGAAAAACTGCTGCTCAGTAGTGAGTCCCGTTTCCGCATGCTCTCAGAAAATTCGGCCGACATGATCTTCCGCCTGAGTGAGAATGGCATGATCGGTTATGCCTCGCCCGCGGTGCGCGCCGGGCTTGGCTGGGACCCTGAAGAAATGGTCGGACATTTTGTAAAGGAATTCACCCATCCGGATGATCTGGCAATTAATGTAAGCCTGACAAAAACCTTGCAGACCACTGATACACCAGTAACCGACCGCCTGCGCGGGCTGCACAAAGATGGCCGAATTATATGGCTGGAGCGCACAACCCGCCGTATCCTGCTCGATGGCAAGGTTGTGCTGCTCAGCAACCTGCGTGATGTAACCGATAAGAAAGTGGCTGAAGACGCCCTCGCTGCCGCCAACAAGAAACTTGAATTACTGGCAACTACCGATGGCCTGACGGGACTTTCAAATCGCCGCATGTTCGATGAGGCCCTGAATCAAGCGTGGAAACAGGCTGCACGCAAGAATGAGGGTGTCTCGCTACTGCTTATCGATGTTGATCGCTTTAAACTTTATAATGATACTTATGGTCATCAGTCCGGCGATGAATGCCTGAAGTCTCTCGCCCTGTGCCTACAGGGCTTTGCCCGCAGACCCACCGATGTGGCCGCCCGCTATGGCGGCGAAGAGCTGGCGTTACTCCTGCCCGATTGTAATGAAGCCAACGCACTGGCGATTGCCGAAAAGCTGCGTCAGGCGATTGTTGACCTGCAGTTGCCGCATACCGCTAATAGCGAAGCTGGCGGTGTTGTTACTGTTAGTATCGGCATCGCAACCGCCCTGCCTCAGGCACAGGACCAACCGGGCAGTGAAGCCCGTTTGATCAAACAGGCGGATGAGCTGCTGTATGAAGCCAAGCGCACAGGCCGCAACAAGGTTATGGCGGCCAGCACGCTCAAGGATATTCCCCTTACGCATACAGAGCAGCTACGCGAAGAGCAGCGCCTGAGAAAAGTTGCCGAGTATGAGCGGCTGGCCAAAAAATGCCAGGATGAACTCGACCGGATTGCCTATCTTGCGGCCAAGCTTCTCAATACGCCCATAGGCCTTGTAACGCTGGTCGGGCGCGATCACCAGACCTTTGCTGGCAAGTACGGCATTGAGGGTGAAGGCACCTCGCGCGATGTATCGTTCTGCGCGCATGTGCTGAACGGCTCCGACCCGATGATTGTGCGCGACGCCACTGCCGACGCGCGCTTTGAGAATAATGAACTGGTAACCGGCGGAATGAGCATCCGCTTTTATGCTGGTGCGCCGCTGGTGGCCACGGATGGCCAAGCTTCTGCCGGGGCGGTCTGCATCATCGATACGCAAACCAGAGCCGAATTCACGCCGGATCAGTCAAAACTTCTCACTGTGCTGGCGCAGCTCGCCACGAAATGCATTGAGGGCTACAACAAGGCAACGGCTGATCAGGCCTGAGCCTGAACAATTTTACCGCTACGGCCACCGCTGCCGTAGCTGGAGCCGCCCTCTGGTTGCCTCAGATTTCGGCACAAGCAGCCGCAAAAACACCCCTATTCCCGGGCTATCTACGATAAAAACGGCCCCAAACATGATTTTGCATCAATCCTCTTGCCTAGCAGGGGTTTTTCTTGCTAAACCCACGGCCTGAGAAGAGTAAACCAGATAGCGATTTCTGGGGGCGTTTAGCTCAGTTGGTAGAGCAGTTGACTCTTAATCAATAGGTCGTAGGTTCGAATCCTACAACGCCCACCACTCTCTCAAGCACTTAGCCGGATTCCGTGTCCGGCGCATTTCCCCTAGCAACCGTTTAGCAACTGGGCACCATGCCTTGGCCTATCATATTGCTTCTAAACATGCTCATCAAGTAGTCGCCAAGCAGGAAAGCATTTCTTTCTAAGAGGGAAGAACTGCCTCTTCCTCGACAAAGCAGAAGTAGTCCGCTCTATACTTGATTGTCGATATCGACAAGCACATCAACTCTGTTTCTGATAGGCGTGTGGAGATCAACAGTAGAATCATGAGCCTTCACGGTAACTATCAGTGAATAGCGCCTCATTGCGTTACAGTGCTCTCGCGTTGATCTATCCCTATGCGCATTTGCGGCTGTGATGAAGCAACGCCAAGCCTTGCATGATCGCAGGTATAATCATCAAACTTGGGAGCCCTGGCTATGCACGGCATGACCAATTTTGTGAGCCAGGCCACTTCTGTACGCGGCCTTACAGAGCTACGATGTGGCAATCTTAATTTCGTGGTAACGAGACCGTATTGATGAATGACATTATTGATTTGGCCAATTAAAAGTTCGAAATAGTTGTTCTTCTGCAGCTGCTGAGGCACGCGCTCAGACTTTAAAGCCTCAAAATTACTATCTACTAATTGGCGAACTCTTTCGGGAGTAGCGGTCGAATTTCCTGTTGGCATTCCCCACATATCCTCAGGCAAAACAACAGCATATTTATGATCAAAAAAACCCTCTCGACTAATATCAATGCGAGCCCAGTTCAAGGGCCCGAAGAAATCATACCCGCTCCAATCAATGAGCTGAAATCTTCCGGTCTTTTGTACAGTAACATCATTAACTTGAACACCATGATAACCCTGAAGCAGCCATTCCCTTACAAGATATGTATCCACCTGTGTGGGATATATCCCGCCGATCAGCTCGTGAACAATTGGGACATCCAGTTCACCTTTAGATAGGCGCAACTGATTCTCGAGAATGGGGAGTGGCGGATCATATGGGCCCGTAAGATCAATAAGAACAGAACATGCATCAGTAGCGTTAATTACAAAAACGCGCCGCTTACCTGTAGTGGCGGACAATGCATCCCCGGCCTGCCCGTTGCTGCTGAAAACATTTCCCCTTCGGAAACTACCCGGGAACCAGTGATAATCCACCGGCTCAAAACACCTGAACGTCCGCTCCATGACCAGCGGTTCGCCATCGATGGTCAGATCGGCACGCACATGGACGAGGTATTTGGTATTGAGCACGCGCAGCGCCCAGATGCTGTTAGGAAACGGGTCGATAAACCACTCAAACCCTATATACAGCAACACTGGCAGCCAGAGCGGGAATAGATATACAAGCCACTTGAGCGAACGCTTCTTGAGAGGAGTGACGCTTGGTTGTTCTGACATGCCCGCTTTTATACTCGTATTATTTTACCCGAGCGCACCCTAGCCATGATTCAACCTTACGTCGAGTATAAAATGTTCACATTCTGGAAAACATTATAGCCGTATGCTGTTATTAATATCTGCTCAAATCACTACTTCTGCATCTCTAGTAACCAGATTACCTTCCGGATATACAAAGTCTGCTTGACTATTGTGTTGGAGCAAGCGTTGCTGAAGTCATCAAAGCCCCGCTATCAAAAGCTAGGCGGGCGCTGGCGTCAGGGGACTGGAACTAGTGGTGCCAGTACAAAGGAATTACCATCATGAACAAACCCGAGAATTCAGAGCTTGTATTCTACCACTAGACATCCGGCGCAGATCATTCATCTTGGCACCCACCTAGAGACGCTCAAAAATCTATGACACTGATTATTCATACAAGAAAAAACTGCCCGCCTGAGCCGTTCAAAGGCTAAGATTCCGGCTACTAGCTTCCGCATCAAAGATAATTTCCCGTTTCAGCTTTTATAATTCCCGTTGTTTTGCGAGAGGTGCGAGAATGGGGACAGCGGACTTGCATGCTATTTCAGATATTTAAGGGCAATCCAGTCAGCCATAAAAGGCCTGATATGCACAAAAATTCCCATTTTTTCCCGTTACAACGGGAATTAGCGATACTCGGGCGGATAGTTCGATATAGGCGCGCATAGCGCGGTTGCGGCAGACTGCCAGCACCACCACTCTCTAAGTTATTCATATTAATAGATAAATTGTCCCCTTTTCTCCCGCGGTTTCGGTGCTTTTCGCGCCTCACGCGACACGTGAGAACGCCTCATTTCATCGATTTCACAATGTTTTACCTTATTCTCTCCACGGGCTATTCACGTGTGTCGTTATGAGTGGCGCTATCTTCCAGCATAACTCTTCTAAAGGTTATGGAGACACGACGCGCGCGCATGATTTTATTATTACCTACCACATCACTCTTGCGCGCCGGAATACAATGCTGCCACTCGTATCGGGCCGGGCCTGACAATACGAGCAGACTGCCAGGCTCAAGCATCTTTACTTGCTTGCTGTGTGTCGGATGAGTGAACTCCATTACACAGTCCGATCCCAAACTGAGCGAAGCCACTTCTTTGCCGAAGCAAGGCACGCAATCAATATGCGGTGAGATGCCTTGGCCCGGCATATATTCATTGATGATGGCCTGATCAGGCGCATCACTAAATAACCCGTCTTGATGCAGGCGCTGTGCGAGCGGCTGCAACCAGTCAGGTAGTGCGCCAAGATAGAGTTCAGCTATTACCATCCGTGCCTTGTAATCATACTTATAACCATAATGCTGTACGCGGCGCTTGAGGTCGGTTAACCAAAGCTGCTGATCTATAATATCAAGCAACGTCTGCTGCTCAAACCCGCCTATGTAATTGCTAAAGTATTGCAAGCCAGGCACGGAGATGAACCTCTCCGCAGACGCTTCACTAAACAGGTCAGTCTGCAGCATTATTTTTTCTTCCTGAACACCCATGTGGGGAATGTATCATGATCTTGCAGTGCGGTAGCATCTTCATGTGTCATGGTGTGTACATAAATGACAATATAACCTGGTGGCATCAACTCCATGCAAACGATAACACCTGTTGCCTTAGCCGCGTAAGGCTCATGCTTTCAAAGAGCTCACTCTTCTTCTCAAGGCATGCTTGTATGAGAGTCACAGCTCGCTTCTTTTTTCCCAAACAACGAGTTTTATGAAGCCTTGAAGGCACTTTCACCGAGTATGCTGTAGAGCAGCTACTTTACCCATTGGTATTTCTGGGGCAGATTAGGGGAATGACTTTTAAGGGCTCAATACATGTCGGAAGCGTAATCCTGTTGGGAGGCCTGTTCTTACCTCAGCAAGCCCATGCCCAATCTGTGCCCTCAACGGTTGATCCTGCGCGTATTGAGACACCTGCATTTTCTTCAGATACCGAGCTGCACAACGGCCCGGTTATTCGCTTACCCGCTTCACCGCCCTTAACGGCTACAGATTCTGTTCCAAATGGCGACCAATACCGCTTCGTGCTCCAGAAAATCATAATCACCGGTAATACGGCTTACACAGAGGCTGATTTGCTGGAGGTAGCCGCCAGCGAGCTGGGGCGAGAAATCAGCATTAATGACCTCTATAAACTCGCGGCGCGAATGACGCGGAAATATCAGGAAGATGGTTACACACTTTCGCAAGTCATCATTCCACCACAGGAAGTAAATGAGGGTACGATTAGCCTTGTTATTCTTGAAGGCTACATCGCAGATGTTGCGATGATTGGTGCAAAAGCGCCTAACTTTCCTACTCAGGCCATCATCCGCGATATATTGGCCATCCGGCCACTCAATATCCATCAGCTGGAGCCCAAGCTGCTGCTGCTTAATGAAATTCCCGGCATGAGCGTGCAAGGTATATTGGCGCCACTATCGACCGAAGCTGCCATGGCGCATCCTGGTGGTGTGCGTTTGGAACTAGATTTCAAGTCTTTGCCTCAGCAGTTTATGGCCAGTCTTGATAATGCAGGCTCACGTTTTGTTGGCCCGTGGCGAATGAGTGGTAGAGCGAGTATGGCTCATCAGCTATTATTTACGGGCACAACTACTTTAACTACAGTAGTGACGCCTCGTCTCGAGCAGTTGGCTTATCTTTCACTTTCCGAATCTGCTCCTGTCTCTGCTAGCGGGCTTCGTGTTGTCGGTAGCATTAATTACAGCAAGTCTATTCCGGGCGACTCACTAAGTGTGCTCGAACTCGATAGCGAGTACGTCTCACTGCAGGCAGGGCTTGAATATCCCCTGTGGCTCAAGCGTGCGATGCGCCTCGACTTAACCGGCAGGCTTGAGCTGAATAACAGCCGTAGCGATACCAATGGTAGCCGCTTTTATGATGACCGGCTGCGGGTTGTGCGTTTAGGTGTGCGTTACCAGGATAGCGACCTATGGGGTGGGCAGGGCTTCTCGACCTTCAACATTTCTCAGGGTCTAGATGTGCTTGGCACTCGCCCTACCGGGTCGACCGACTTATCGCGGCTGGAGGGGCGTACCGATTTTACTAAACTCGATTTGAGCCTGTCATATCTTTATCCAATCGGAGAGAGTTTTAGCCTGCGCACAAGCGTGATGGGCCAATATGCCTTCTCGCCCCTTCTCTCGTCGGAAGAGTTTGGTTTTGGTGGAGCACAGCTTGGCCGCGGTTACACAAGCTCCGAGCTTACAGGTGATGCCGGTATCGCTGCCGGAATAGAACTCGCTTACCATGGGCTTGAAGGAAGTTTTCGTGCTCTTCAGCCTTTCGTGTTCTACGACATCGGCAAGGCGTGGAATCATGACTCAGGAACTGATGCTGAATCTGCTGCCTCAGCAGGAGCGGGCCTGAGGGCTGAATATGCCGGTGCCAGCCTGAGCTTGACGCTCGCCAAACCTCTTACCCAGAGAGTGGAAAGTCCCATTTATGGAAACGGCAAGAACATGACCTATCTGTTCAACCTGCAGTATGAATTCTAGTCAAAATACGCATTTTACTCATTACGTGCCACCAATATTGCAGAGTTCTTATCTTCTCCGTCCTATACCGTTGATTCTTTAACATTATGTCAATCTTGTAAGCCCAATCTGGAAAGAATAATTCAGGGGCATATCCAGATAATGGCTAGAGACCAGATCAAGCATCTTCTCTTAGGCCTGAGTACGAGCGCATTGCTGCTCGCACTTGGTGCCAGCAACGTCATGGCCAATCCACAAGACGGATCAGTGGTAAGCGGCAGCGCTACCATCTCAGGTAATGGCACCAAGCTTGATATCCGGCAGAGCAGCGACAAAGCCGTGATCGACTGGCGCAACTTCAATATCGCGCCAAATGAGCATACTCAATTTCATCAACCCAGTGCTTCTTCTTTCACGCTTAACCGTGTTACCACGGGAGATGCCAGCAAGATCGAAGGGATGCTAACCGCCAATGGGCGTATTGGCATTATCAATCCTAACGGCGTGTTTTTCACCCAAGGTGCGCAGGTTGATGTTGGTGGGCTGATTGCCAGTACTGCAGATATTGATAATCAGGCTTTCATGAACGGCCAGCTGGAGTTCTCGAAGCCGGGCAATGCGCAAGGGCAGATTATAAACGATGGCAGCATAACAGCGCGCGAGGCCGGCCTTGTCGGCCTGGTGGCGCCGCGCGTTGAAAACAATGGTGTTATCAATGCGCGACTGGGGCATGTAGCACTGGCCTCGGGTGATAGCTTTGTGCTTGACCTCACTGGCGATGGTCTGCTGAGTGTTGCCATCACTGATGAAGCAGCTGCAGCTGTGCAGCAAAACGTAAGTAACCATGGCACAGTTACGGCTGATGGAGGCCGGGTGACTTTGAGTGCCGCTACAGCCCGCACCAGCGTAGATACGCTGATCACAAACAAAGGGACGCTGCAGGCCGATAGTGTTGGCATGAAGAATGGTACTATCGTTCTGGGTGGTATACCCGCTACCTCAGCTCGCACTGGCACAACCACAACCACCAATCGCGGGACAATCAGGGCGCGTGGCCGGCAGGCAGACGAAACCGGTGGCCGCGTTGTGGTGACGGGCGATAACGTCGGCGCCATGGATAATTCGGTTATTGATGTTTCAGGCGATGCGGGCGGTGGCGAGGCTTATCTCGGTGGTGAATACCAGGGCGGCAGCAGCCTTTATAGTGCGCTACGTACGCACATCTCTCAGAGAGCCAGCATTAATGCCGATGCATTAACAACCGGCAATGGTGGTCGCGCCATCATTTGGGCCGATGAGAGTACAATGTATCAGGGCCTCATCAGCGCGCGTGGCGGTACTCAGTCAGGTAACGGGGGTTTTGTTGAAGTTTCAGGCCACGACTATCTTGATTTTGCGGGAACGGTTGATACCACAGCAGCACATGGGCAAGTAGGCACGCTGCTGCTCGACCCGACGAATGTCGTCATATCGACTGGCAGCAACAGCAATATCAGTGGGTCAAACCCATTCCAGCCGACCCTCAATGACGGCCCGTCGATTTTGAATACGACGACATTACAGAATGCACTAGCTTCCAGCAGCGTCACAGTCCAGACAACCACAGGCGGTACGCAGGCCGGTGATATCACCATCGCGAATGCATTGAGCTGGAACTCGATTTATACGCTTACGCTTAACGCGCATAATGATGTTATCGTCAACGCGCCTGTATCGGGCTCCAATCTTACTTTCACTGTTGGGCGCGATCTGGTTCTGAACTCTACTATTGGCAGCACCACGAGTGGAACACTCACTATTCAGCCGCGTGATCCAGCTTCATCTATTGGCATTGGTGCAGGACAAACAGGTACGTTACAACTAAGCGCGACTGACCTCAGTAATATTACCCCAAATAGCTGGACTAATCAGATTTACATCGGCCGCTCAAACATGACAGGTAATATTAATGTCGGTGCCATGAACTGGCTGCTGGCCGCCCCCACGCGCCTGCTGACCAATACCGGTATCGTATCTTTCAATGGTGCACAGAATTTCAATGCTTCCCAGACAGTGATCGACAGTAATGCCAACCCCTCAATTAATGCCAATCTAAGTGGCACAGGCTCGCTTGTTTTCCGCGCTAATGTGAACGGAGCCAATATTGGCCTGGCTGGTGAGGCTGGTGATATCAATCTGACTGCTGCCGAACTGAATTATATTCAGCCCGGCTTTAATTACATACAGTTTGGCACCTCATCCGGAATCAATAGCCAGATAAATCTGGGAGCCTATACATGGCGTAGCCCCATGCAGTTAATCAGTAACGGTTCGACTATCAATTTCAATGGCGCGACCAACATGGGTAGCAACTACCTGATCGTCAATGCAAATGCAGATGTTGCCATTAATGCAGCATTAACTGGCACAAGTACGCTCACAATCTCTGCAAATGATTCATTACCCGCGACCACCATCGGTCTTGGCGGAGCTGCAGGTACAATAGGCTTATCTACTGCCGAGCTGGCTTTTATTACCAATGGCTGGGCGGGCATCAATATCGGAAACCTTCTAGGCACTGGTGCCATTACTGCAAATGCCGCGACATGGAATGACCCGCTTACTTATCGTAGCCACACAGGTGTCATAACGATAAATGGCACCCAGACCATGACAACTGGCAACAGCCTTACTTTTACAACCAATGCAGATCCTGTTATCAATGCAGCACTAACGGGCAGTAATAGTCTAGTTTTTCAGGGCGCCAATAATGCTACAACTATAGGCGTAGGCGGCGGTGCGGGTACGATTGGCTTAACCACTACCGAACTGGGCTTCCTCACGAATGGCTGGAGTACGATTACGCTTAGCAGCACGACCTCAACAGGTGCAGTGACGATGAATGCTGCAAGCTGGCAGGATCAGCTGACAGTTGTCACAAATACAGGCACCATCACCATCAATGGTCAGCAGAGCATGGCTGCTAACGCGCTCAGTCTGGTTAGCAATGTCGATATAGCCATCAATGCAGCGCTTACAGGAACTGGCGATCTAGGCATTCGCGGCTTTAATACCGGAACTTCTATGGGTCTTGCAGGTGCGGCAGGCACCATCGCCCTTACAGCAGCCGAGCTTGCCTTCATTACCAATGGCTGGAACAGCATTACCTTTGGCCGCGCTAATAATGCTGGAGCTATTTCTGTAGGTGCCATGAGCTGGAATGACCACGTCATCTTCCTCAGTAACACCGGTGACATCAATATCAATGGTCCCCAGAATATGGGAGCCAACCATCTTACCTTTACCACTGATGGTGATGTGGCGCTGGGCGCTGCAGTAACGGGCTCTGGCGCACTGACATTCCAGGGTAATAATAACGCTACAGCCATTGGTATTGCTGGCGCTGCTGGCGCGCTTAATCTTAGCACTACCGATCTGGCCTTTATTACAAACGGCTGGAGTAGCATCAATTTTGGCAGCATCGCAGGAACTGGTGCTATCACACTTAATGCCGCGAGCTGGAATGACCCCCTCTTTCTAAATTCAAACAGTGGTGTGATTACTTTCAATGGCGCTCAAACGATGAGCAATAATAACCTGCAGATCACCACAGATGCGGATGTCGCGATTAATGCAGCTCTTTCAGGCAGTGCTAACTTCCGGATATATAAGACAAGTTTTGCTTCTATGGGTATCGGTACTGGCGCTGTCGGTACTATTAATCTTAGTGGTACCGAGCTGGATTATCTCACGGATGGCTGGGGTCTGCTGGAGTTTTATTCCGGTAACGCCGATTACAGAGCTTATACATGGCGCGATAATACAACATTCCGCACTAACGCAGGTATTATTACCATCAATGGCGAGCAGACGATGGGGAGCAACAATCTCGCCATCTTTAGTGATGTTGACCCGGTCATCAATGCAGCCCTTACAGGTACTGGTACACTTACATTGGCGGGCAATCAAAATCACATCACTATGGGATTGGCCGGGGCAACCGGGAATTTTGCTCTTTCGGCTGCCGAGCTCGATCGGATTACGAATGGGTGGAGCCAGCTGATATTTGGCACAAACACCAGCACAGCCGACATGACAGTGAATGCGTATAGCAACTGGCGCGACAATGTTACATTCAGATCTAACACAGGTGTTATTACAATTGCGGGGGCGCAATCTGTAGGTGCCAATAATTTGGCATTCACGACTGCAGCCAATCCGGCTATCAACGCAGCGCTTACCGGAACGGGTACTCTTGTTTTTGGAAGTAATACCGCCGCCACCACTATTGGTCTCGCAGGTGCAGCAGGTACATTAAATCTCGACAGCCTGGAGTTGGGCCGCATTACAAACGGCTGGAACAGCCTTGTGTTTGGCACGACAACATCAACTGGGGCTTTAACAGTGGATGCAGCAAGCTGGAATGATGCGGTTACCCTGCAGAGTGGTGCTGGCGTTATTACAATAAATGGCGCGCAGACACATGGTGCCAATAATCTGACCATTCTCACGGATGCCAACCCTGCCATTAATGCAGATGTAACGGGCAGTGGTAGCTTGCTTATCCAGGGCTATCTCGTTGGCACTTCGATTGGTGTTGGCGCTGCAGGTACCTTAAATCTCACTTCTGCAGAAACGGCCCGCTTCATGAACTGGAGCGACATTACTGTGGGTCGGATTGATGGAACGCAGCCTCTTAATATCGGGGCGTCAAACTGGAATGACCCTGTTACTTTCCTCTCAGCAGGTAACATCAACCTCACCGGCGCTCTTACATCCTTCGGCACAGGCACTGGCACAAGTTTCACGCTGGCCACAGCTGCAGGTAACTTCATCAGCACGGGCGGCTCTATCAATCCGGGCACCGGACGCTATCTTATTTACTCGGCCAATCCGTCTTCAGATACTTTAACCGGTCTGACCCCGGACTTCCGCCGGTTCTCGTGCACCTACGGCGGCAGCTGTCCGACCCTGGGCACTGGCAATGGTGTGCTTTATAGCTATACACCCACACTTACAGCCTTGCCTTCAGCAGTTACTATTGCTTATGGTGATGCAAGCCCGGCCGGCAATTATACTGCAGCTTTAAGCGGCTATCTGGGAACTGATGCAGCTGCTGATGTGCTGACCGGCACATTAATAGGCACTAGTACTTATGTAGCGGGCACATCTGTTCCCGGTATCTATAATATTAATCATAGTAGCGGCACCCTTGCTTCGGCGATGGGTTATAACGTGGTCAGCTATGGCAATAATGCGAGTGCTATCACCGTGACAAAGAAAGACGTTACAGTCGATTTTGCGAGTACATTCAGCCGGATATACGGCGATACTAACCCGGTGCTGAGTTATAGTAATTTCATCTTCAGTCCACTTGTAGGCAGCGATACAAACAGCCTTTTTGCTGGCGGCATTTCCGTAAACTATGGCGCGGTTAACAATAACACAAACGTAGGCAGCTATGGCGTAACTGCAACCGTGGCCTCAACCAGCAACTATAACATTATCAGCACTCCAGCAACCACGCTTACAATTACGCCGCGTGCCCTAAGCGTAGTAACGCAAAGTCAGAGTAAGGCATTTGGTAATCCTGATCCTCAATTCACCGGCAATCATAATCTGACAGCTTATGACGATGCGCTCGTCAGCTGGGTTTATGCGCCGCTTGCTTATACTGGGGAGAGAGGCAATTATGTGATCGCTGCTACTGCAACAGATAACGCCAACCGACTTGTCAATTACAGCCGTACTAATAACTATGGCGTAATGACCGTCACCTCATTCCTGAGTGATTATAAAATTGTGAGTTTACTTAATGTTATGCCTGAGCCTGTAGCTAATTACATGCAACTTCAGTCACAAAACACCATAACGAGTACGGCTGCGGCTTCGGCTTTGTATCTGTCGTCGAAGACAACCAGTGCATCTCTCTCTGTAATTGATGGCCTGCTTAGCATCAGCCCAATCTTATTAGAAAAGCTTGATATCAGCTACTTGCGTGGCGTATCAGTTAATCAGGAAAGCGTAACTGAGAATTAAAAAAAATCGCTGATTATATTCTCAGGCAAAATATGTTTCGGCGCTCAAGCGAAGCCAAGAGCTAATTCTCTTTATCGTGTTATGCAAGCTTACAGGGGTTAGTGCAGGTATATGCCTGACGTAGCCAGGCTTAACGGTATTCGTGTTTGGCACCTGCTATCGGTTTCGGGCAATTAAGAGCTACAAGTAATTTCTTAAAGCGACCGCGCCTGCTGTTTCTAACCATTACGTTTTAGTCAGCATGATCGCATTTGCAGCTATAGTCTTCTGTCTTGAGACAAACAATATTGTCTATAAAGGCTATATTGCAACCATTCTCGCATAATTGAGGCACTCGCTATCGGTTTAGGCTTGCTTCTGATGGATAAGCTAATCAATCGTCTAACTGGCAAAGGCATTAACCCGCTCATCGTCGAGCCACAGGCGTTACTACAGCCACCAGAAACTAATCGACTATTTATACGCGAGGGAGTATCCCTACGTCATGTACCCTGCTGATACTGCCCCTAGTCATTCTCGCTACCGCCGCGGCTTCAACCTAGTGGAAGCCGCAATCGTACTCGGCGTAGTGGGCCTGGTTATTGGTGGAATCTGGACAGCTGCCGCGAGTATTTCGGAAAGCAGGAAGCAGAATAGGCTGATGGAGCAGATATCTTTTGTCAGTGAGCAGCTGCGCTCATCATACAAAAATATGCCAATCTCATTACCTCAATATTTTGCCGATGGCCCGGTTGGTGGTAGCGTTTCAATTTATAAAAATGCCTGGAGTGCATTTCTTCCGCCAGACATGATTGGAACTCCATCAACGCCAGTCTCGCCCTGGGGAACGAGGATCGATTTGGTATTGAATTCAAACCACATCTATTGGTCTATCCAACTTCCTGTCAGCGCCTGTATTACCCTAGCACCGCGTATAAACGCTCTCATGCGGGGTAATTTGATGCGCTTTGGAGGCGGCGCGACAGACCCATTTGTCACGTCTTACGCAGAGACAGCCGATATATCTACTCCCAGCCTGGCTTCTGCACAATGCAGCTATGAACAAGAATCATACGGGGCAACAGGAATTGCAATTCAAATCATACGCTAGATGAATGCACTTATTTATAGGTATTAGCTTATCATCTGGCATTACCAATAATCTCTCTGTCTCATTTCAGGCTGATGCTGGTGGCGTTATTCAGCAGCCAATAATTTTTCTGCAGTATCAGTGTTGGGTAACTTTCAGATTCATTCGAGAATATTTTCATCTGTCGATTCAATTCGTATGATTGGCCTGATCAAAAAAATAGGGGTGTGTTATGTGGCCTGATTAATCATCGTCATCGTCATAACGCCTTCTATTATCGGATCTTTTATATCTGCGGTCCTTCTTCTCAAAGACATCATCGATATCAAAAACCTCGTCAAGCAGCTTGGCCACGATGCGCCAAAAGACGTGGCTGGTCAGAATACCACTCAGCACCTGACCGAGCAGAACACTAAAAGTCTGGCCATCATGCTTGCGTACATCTCTGTCATAGTGATGATCCTTATAAGTTCGCCTTACTGACTCGATATCAGCCAGACGTTTCTCCTCCATCAGGATGAGGTCACGATACTCTGATACCCTGACTTCATTAGCGCGGATGCGTTCCTGCGTTGAGTAGAGATTACGAATAATTTCATCATCTTCCGGGGTAGGTGAAGCTGTCGCATCAATTTTCAACTGCATAAGAGTCTTATTCTTGAAAAATCGCTCCAACACTGCAGTTGCTGCTTGCGAGGCCGCATGCTGACCGGAGACGACAAGGCTTTTTTCATTTAGCACAGCTTTGTACTCTGCTTCGCATTGGGCGATATCTGTATCCAGCGCCTGTATCTCAGCCTGGACAACCTCAATACGGTCATGATGTGCCTGACCGCCAGCTGCCATAACCGCTTTATCGATATAGCTGTTCTTTACTGTAACCTGATGAGCCCGATTATCAATTAACAGCTGCTTGTGCTGTTCGAACTTTTGCGGCAAGGCCGAAAGAACAGCATAGTTACGCCGTGCCGGCTCATACCGGCACAGACGAGCGACCCATTGATCGAGAAGGCGATACAGCCGCTGGCGGCGATAGCCACTTGTACCGTACTCGACTTTCCATAAATGCTGGAACAGTGGATCAGCATGATAGGCCAGAATTTTTTGCTGGTAATCCTGCTGAATAACCGGAATCTTCTGCTCAACCCGCTCAATCTGCTCACTGATCTGTCTAATAGCCCGGTTTATTTCCTTGAATTCAGGCTGGTTATTAAGATCAGGCAGAATGGCCTGCCGCAGCTCAGCCAAGGCCAAACGCGCAGTCTCAAGACCATGAGTTTTCGCAGCTCTATCTTCTTCAAGCCTATGCAATGAATTCTGTATTGCCCGAGCCTGCTGATCAAGCCGCGCCAATAGCTCATCACGCTTTTTGAACAGACGAAACGCTTCACGTTCAGCCTCAGACAGTAAGGCAGGAAGAGAGCCGGCACCGGATTGCGATATATTGACCTGAACCAGTTGCAGGTACAGCTGCGCCTCTACCTGACGTTCCTGCTCGATCTCTACCAGCAACTGGCTGGCCTTCTCGTTCAGCCGCGCAAGATTATCACGCACGTTCTGGGTTTTGCGGTCAATGTCAGACAGAATTTCTGCACCACTCTGGCCCATGCTAAGGCACTCCTACCGGCAGCAGGCTTAAAACCAGAGATGCCACAACAACAAGCAGCAGCAGAAGAGCCCCATAAATAACAAAAGGTGTCAGCTTCTGATTGTTGACATACCACTCCGCCAGATGACGCGAGAGAGATGGCGGTGCTGGCCTATAGGCAAAGCGGTCCTCACGCAGAGCGGTTACGCCTTCACGCAAAATATGATCGGGTACAACCAGACCCTGAGCGGCATAAATAGTGCGCAAGCGCTCCAGCAGCTGCGCATCCTGAACAACTGTATCCAGCTCGCGCTCGACCACACGCGAGCTATGCCGCAAGGTATCAACAACATCCATCGCCAGCAGGATATCGTCGAGTTCCTTCTCTGCGTTTCTGGAATCAGGCAGACTCATGCCACAAGCGCGGAGGTACGATGAATATCCTGCCGGGCCAATCTAGCCATGCGCGACTTGCCATCTTCTACGATCTCGCGGATTTCCTCGGCATTTTTTGTCGAGAGCTTACGCATCTCGAGAACGATCTCACGCGATTTCTCCTGATACTGGACGACAGCATCAACCAGCTTTTTAACTGCTTCTGCGCGCACGGTCGGGCCATATCCAGCCTTGAGAGCTTCTTCCTGCACGCGATTGCCGATCTCGGCCAGAGTTTCGAGTGATTTTTCCACGCCTTCTTTCATCTTATTCAGCGTCTGGGTGCTTTCATGCAGTCCATGCAGTCCGGTGAATGAGGCTGAAAGTGCAGTAAGAACTGTCTCATTAGTGGCAAAGAAGCTGACAGATTGAACATAAACACGATTCTTTGCGCTGGTGGTCTGCATGAGGCGCGCCATAACCACTTCAGAAGTATTGTAACCTACTGTGAGGTTATCGGATAAGTCCTTAGCAATCTGATAGCGCGCATCTTCCTCCTGCAAGGCACGCAGCTTTTCATCGCGCGCCAGTTCCAGTCGCGCCCGCTCTGCTGCATCTGTCCCCTGATGGGCAACAACAATGTCGTTAGCGGCCTTAAGATCGGCCTGCCGCTCTTCCAGCCGCTTTTCAGCTACCTGCAATACCTCAAACGCCAGGATTTCTGCCTGCTTCATAGCGCCTCGAAAATCCTGATAGGCCTCAAGGATAATGGTCTCGCGTGCAATCTGATCCTTCGTGTCTGCCGAAACATCAAGATAGGTATCCTTGATCTTGCGAAAGCGCTCAGGAATATCGCCACGGGTAGTTTTCATCCAGAAATTAGACATCCGCTCGAAAGTGTCTAGCTTACCGTCCTCAACCTGATCGACCATCGCCTTGGCGTCGTCACGGATGGAATCAAACATACCGGCAATAGCCTCATAGCGTTCGCCATAGCGCATCTCCTGTACCTGCTCACGCACCACCTCATTAAAAAGTGAGGTTTGTGATAGCGTCCGGGCGATCAGAGCCATTTTCTCCTGATCATACTCGGCGACCTGCTTGATCAACGCCATTACAGGGGCTTCTTGTTGCTGCTTCGGCAAAAGACCAAGGTCATCGAGTTTGACCATGGCACGATCAAGATACTGCATCAGAGATGTCGACATTTCACAAAACTCCCGAGTGAACACTATTAGTCTATTTTAAGGACCTTCCGTGAGAAGGAAAGGTGCCAATTCATCGATATAGTTACAGAACAGACATCAAGCATGCCGAAGTAAAATTCTGATGGCTATTTACTACCCTGTGCGACAATTTTTCTTAACGTTTGCCATACTGCCATAAGCGTAATTGGCACAATAACAATACTCATGCCCAGAATCAGGATTATGCCAAGATTATCCTTAACTGCGGGAATGTCACCGAACAGCAGCCCCGCGCCGACAAGACTGATTACCCAGATTGCCGCCCCTATAATGCTGTAAAGATGGAACTTACCCGCAGGCATTCCCGCCGCTCCTGCAACAAGCGGTGCGCCAGACCGAACTACCGGAATAAATCTTGCGATGATAAGGGCAACAGCACCATGCTTTTCATAAAAGCGCCTAGTCTTATCGATTTTCTCGCGGTCCAGCCAAGAATATTCACGTTTGTAAATTTGCTTGCCTAGAGACTTTCCAAGCATGAAACCAGCTGCATTGCCCAGTATGGCCGCAGAAATTAGAACCAGCATCAGCACTACCGGATCTACTGCACCGGTAGCCGCTACCGCACCAGTTACAAACAGCAATGAATCCCCCGGGAAGAATGTGAACGGCAGCAGAGCTGTCTCTAGAAAAATAATAAGAAACAAAATCACGAAAATCATGAATTCATGATTTACCGCAAGATTAAAAATGAAATGGTCAAGCGCCGTGAATAATTCTAGCCAATGAATATCAGAAAAATCAGCCATAGTCCTACTCCTGCTCCAGTCTCATACTATGCTGCACATCCAATGGCTGGAAGCCTAAAAATCTCCTCGGACCTCATAACCATCAGCACAGCCAGCATCATGAACTGGATACTTTCCTGTATCTGATGTTGAGGAGTTCTACAAAAACTGCAAACGCCATAGAGAAATAAAGATAACCCTTTGGCACCGGCTCGCCAAGCCCATCGGCGATTAGAACAACGCCAATTAGCAAGAGGAAGGCCAGTGCAAGTATCTTTACAGTCGGGTGCCTCTGTACAAATTCGTGAATGGCTTTAGCCAGAAACACCATAACTGCTGTAGCCAACAGTACTGCAATGACCATCACACTAATATGCTCTGTCATGCCCACAGCTGTAATGATTGAATCGAGCGCGAATACTGCATCAAGCAGCATGATCTGCAGTATGACAAAGGCAAATGTAGCCTGCGCCTGACTTGCCAGATTATTCTTATTTCCCTCGAGCTTGACATGCATTTCATTGACGGCCTTCATGATCAGGAATACGCCGCCGCTGATTAAGATTATGTCACGCCAAGATATTTCATTGCCAAGCACCGTAAATACGGTAGCGGTTAAGGAGACTATCCAGGCAATAGCAAACAGCAGTACAAGCCGGCTCACAGCAGCTACAGCTATACCAATCTGACGCGCGAGGTTGCGCTGATGTTCAGGCAATTTTCCAGCCAGAATGGAAATGAATATGATGTTATCAACGCCAAGAACGATCTCGAGTGTTGTCAGTGTTGCCAGCGCTATCCATGCCTCTGGCATATAAATCCACTCAAACATCTTATTCCCTCCAGTAACCTCGTTTACCCAATAAGAAGCAATAATTATGCAGTAACCGGTAATGTTCAGGCCGTTTACGAATCTTCAATGACCGATTTTTGATGACGGGTTTTGACAAGCGACCAGATTATTCCAGTAGCAAGAATACCTATTGTTACGCCAAGAGACACACTAGGCTCTACCTTACCCACTAGATGGCTCCAGAATATCTTACCGCCGATGAAGATCAAAACGGCAGAAAGCGCATACTTGAGATAAATAAAGCGGTGCATCATCGCAGCAAGTGCAAAATAGAGAGCCCGCAAGCCAAGTATAGCAAATATATTGCTGGTGTAGACAATGTAGGGGTCAGTTGTAATCGCGAAGATTGCAGGAATTGAATCTACCGCAAAAATTAGATCTACAAATTCAATCATGAGCAGAGCCAGAAATAGCGGTGTAACGTAGCGAACAATCTTGCCTGTTTTAGGATCAGCTTGCCGGATAAAGAAACTTTGACCTTCGAGTTTGTCGGTAACCCGCATGCGTGTACGTAAAAATGCAATCAGCTTGCTATCGCCTATGGATGCCTGCTCGGTACCCGCAAAAAGCATCTTTACGCCTGTGAGTATAAGGAAGAAGCCAAAGATATACAAAATCCAGCTGAATTCACTAATAAGCGTAGCGCCAAGAGCGATCATAATGCCACGCAGAATGATAACGCCCAGAATACCCCAGAACAAAACCCTATGCTGATACTGTTGGGGAATATTCAGATAAGCAAAAATCAGCGAAATGATGAAAATGTTATCGAGAGCCAGTGTCTTCTCGATAAAGAAACCCGTCATGTAGTTCATGCCGGATTCAGCTCCCAATTCCCACCAAACCCAGATACCGAACAGAAGGGCAATAGCGATGTAACCCGCGCACAAGAGCAGGCTTTCCCGCGCCTCAATTACCTTGTTTTCTTTATGTAAAACACCGAGATCGAAAGCCAGAAGGCCAATGACAAGAGTTATAAAAGTCAGCCACATCCAGACATCTTTGCCCAGAAAGTCAGAGTTTAGAGACTGGAGAAGTAGATCCATAATGCTTTTCCGATATCTGGTTTATTCAAGACGTCCCGCACCAGGCGGGACGCCTCACAACGACGAACACTGGCCCGATAAACAATCCATGCTTGTTATCGTGAGGGCTCAGTAACCACGCTCAACGCCTCTGGTTGACTCTGCACGGCTGTAGCCGGTGTGGCGGAATACCAAACATAAGATAAAGTCTCTCGCTAAGCAGCAGCCGGACTTTCTTAAGCCTCAACAAGCGCAGCCAGTCAGCACGTGGACGCTGCTGCTCACGCTCTATCTGCATCTGAATTTGACTGATCTTGAAAAGAAGTGACTTTAGAAGCTTAACTGACATGTTTTCCTCCTTCGCGTTACACGTTCAGGAGTTCCAGGTGGCAGTTTTTCAATAGAAACCGACACCGGGAATACTCCCGATGCGGTCCGACATCGTAATAGAAATATACATTTCCATTACCAGAGGGGCCCGGCCCGCTTCATAACTTAGATATAGTGTAGCACTGCCCTGCTTCGCAAGCCGTTTCGGATAATATTGGTATTATCAATTAATAAAGTATTATGATGAGTTTTGCAAATAAGCTGGGTCGGAGCTGCAGCCATCAGCCATGGTTCTCCAGACAGGATGTTATGTGGCTGAAGAGAGCCTTTCCGGCTACGGATAGATTATCTTTTTTAAGTAATGCGATTTCAGAATCGGCAAGATGGGGAAGTTTGAGCGAAGTTGTGACAACGTTTAAGCCTGCCGGAACCATGCGCGCCGGCAAGATTGTAATTCCAAGGCCAGCCCTTACCGCAGCAATGGAGCCGGCAAGGCTGGGGCTGGTATAAACAATCTCCCAGCTTTTCCTCGACCTATCGAGTGCTGCCAGTGCACGCGCCCTATAAATACAAGGTTGTGGCGCAAGAACGAGTTTTATAGGTGCGTTAGATTCGTAATGTTCGGAAGCTACCCATACAAGCGGCTCTTTCCAGACTTTCGTACCGCCCTTAACCCGTTCCGGGTCTCGCTTAACCAGTATCAGGTCGAGATGCCCCTGATTAAACTGTTTGACCAGATTTAACGTAAGATCGCAGACCACATGTAATTGCACCCGAGGATGCTGTTTGGCAAAGCTGGCAAGGATGGCTGGGAGATAATGCGTTGCAAAATCCTCAGGCGTGCCCAAGGTAATGGTTCCCTTCATTTCAGGCTCGTTGAGGCGACTGAAAGCTTCCCACTGCAGCTCAATCATACGCCGCGCGTATCCAAGGAAGATTTCCCCCTGTTCGGTAAGGGCAATGTTTTTGCCCCGTTCAAACAGTGCGCAGTTCAGATTCTCTTCCAGCTTCTGGATTTGCAGACTGACCGCAGATTGACTTCTGCCGACAGTTTCTGCGGCTCTGCTAAAACTTCCCGTCTCGGCTATGGCCACAAAGCTTTTGAGAATAAGGGTATCCACATGAAAAGGCATTTTATATCCATGAGTAAATTCAATTACTCTCTTTAATACTATAAATTTAACATATTTAAAAGTGCTCGCTATCACGGTGCTGGAGGTCAAAATGACTAGCACTGAACTTATTAGTATGAGCCTGCTCTCGCCACCCGTTCTCTTTTTCCTGTTGGGCTTATTTGCAGGTTTTATAAGGTCGGATCTCACAGTACCAGAGAGCATCAGCAGATATTTCGCATTATACCTGATGATGGCAATTGGCTTTAAAGGCGGCGTAGCCCTATCAGAATCAGACGCTCTGGGGATTGATGCGCTTCTGCTGGCTATCGCAGGCATCGGCGTCGGATTTATGCAGCCGGTCATCGGTTTCTGGCTATTGAAAGCTACAACCGAACTCGACAGGGCCAATGCTGCTGCTGTCTCTGCCCATTACGGCTCAGTAAGCATGGTTACTTTTGCAGCTGCCGTTTCTTATCTTGAAATAAATAATATTATATATGCAGGTTACATTGTAGCTATCCTGGCATTAATGGAAGCCCCTGCCATCGGCTCGGGCCTAATTCTGGCCGGCAGGCTTGAGCAGAAAGAATCATCCGCGAGCACATCGGGAGATTTAGTTCGCGAGGTAATGACTAACGGTGCCGTTTTACTGCTTTTAGGATCATTTATAATTGGTAGCGTTACTGGCCAGAACGGAATGAACAAGATCGGCGCCTTCCTCAGTAAGCCCTTTCAGGGATTTCTCTGCTTCTTCCTGCTTGATATGGGGTTACTCGTCGCCAGAAACAAACAAAACCTGCTCAAGTTAGGCTGGCCGCTCGTAGCATTTGGCATTTACATGCCTATTATCGGTGCACTGATAGGAACTGCCATCTGCTGGGTTACAGGAAGCGACTTTGGTACTTCATTTCTGTTTGTCACTCTTTGTGCCAGTGCTTCCTATATTGCTGTACCAGCAGCTATGCGGCTTGCCTTGCCGCAAGCACGGGCCGAAATTTATTTGCCGTTATCGCTTGGCATAACATTTCCGTTTAATATTCTGATCGGATTGCCTGTATATTATAAATTCTTACAGAATGTAATTTAGGTCTTCATATGACACAGAATATAGAAAAGTATCTCGCCTTTGCCGGCACTCTGCCATTTATTGCTGTTGCGGCTGACCAGTCATTCGGCCTGAGTAGCAGTACGGCCATGGCTGAGGCTTTACGCGTATACGCCCTGATTATCCTGTCTTTCATGGCAGGCGCCTGCTGGGGACTAACGCTCGGGAAAAATCTCTCACTGTTAATTTATTCTAACATGATTGCGCTGCTTGGCTGGATAGCCTTCATACAAATGGACCAATCCTTTTATTTAGCGATGATATTGCTGTTTTTACTCTTGTTACCTGCGGATTATTTCTGCCTGAAGCGCGGAGTGATCCACAAATCCTATATGATCTTACGGCTTATAATTACAGGAATTGTCGTGGTCTGTCTGGCGATAATAGCCGTATATACAGCATGAAAAATATAGCGATCATCGGGGCTGGGCTTTCTGGCCTTCTACTGGCGCACAGCCTGGGCTCTCATGCTAAAGTAACTGTGTACGAGAAAGCCCGCGGCGTAGGCGGTAGATGTTCCACACGCATATCTGGCCCATTTGCGTTTGACCATGGCGCACAGTTTTTTACTGCCCGCACACCCGCGTTTCAAGCCTATCTGCAGCCACTTATTGAGCAAGGCGTGATATCGCATAGCACTGGTAAAATAATAAATCTGAGCCCGACCAGGAGTTGGGAACGCATCTGGGATGAAAAGCATTATACCGCCAGCCCGCAAATGAACAGCTGGTGCTCATGGCTCGCTAGAGATAGCCACGTTATTCTCAATACCGAAATTGCGCCTATCAACCGAGACAGCAAATGGCAGCTCCATAATAAGGCAGATGGCAATTTACTGGGCAGTTATGACTGGGTAATTCTGACGGCACCGCCGGAGCAAGTGCGTACACTTCTGGCACCTACAGACCTATGCCCACCTGTATTACAGCATGTCTCGATGAAGGCCTGCCATGCGGTTATGCTTGGATTTGAGGAGGCGATTGATTTGCCGTGGCTGGGTGCACGTGTGCATGATAGCCCGATCAAGTGGATCACGGTTAACTCGAATAAGCCCGGGCGCGACCCCAGTAAAACATGTCTGGTTGCCCATAGTCATAACGACTGGGCCGAACAGCATATCGACACAGACCCGCTATGGGTTGAAAAGCATCTGCTTGATGAGCTTTGCAAGTTACTGCAGCTTGATAAAGCGAAGGCAGGTTATGCCAAGCTGCATCGCTGGAAGTATGCGATTGTAGCGCATGGCCTTAAAAGCGGCCCTGTTGTTGATATGCATAACCACCTAGCAATCACCAGTGACTGGGCTTACTCATCCCGGCTTGAAGAAATCTGGCAGGCTGCTACTGAAGTAGCCAACCAGATTAAGCAGGCCCTAAATATCGAATGATAGCTGCTTATTCGGCACCATTACTTTTTTACGGTTCGGCTGTTTCTGGCGACTACCGAGTTTCTCATATACCTTGCGTGCCTCTGCACCAAACCCGACCTCATGATGTAATGCCTTGAATGCAGCACGCGCTTTGGCCATAGCGACCTCGTGCTCCGCCAATGGTACGGGGTAGTTTTTACCAATCAATACGCCAGCGCTTTCCTGCTGAGCTTTGGGCATGCGCCACGGCTCGTGCAGCCATGTTAACGGAACGTGCTTAAGCTCGGGCACATAACGGTAAATGAACTTGCCATCCGCCACATGCTCAAGCGATTGCTTGATCGGATTGTACATACGCAAGGCGTTTATGCCGGTTACACCGGATTGCATCTGCATCTGGCTGTAATGAATGCCGGGCTCATAATCGGTAAACAAACGCGCTAATAGCGGTGCTGTCTCACGCCAATCAAGCCATAGGTGATAACTGGCGAACGATGTGACCAGTGCGCGCATGCGGAAAGTCACCCAGCCGTTTTCGTGTAGGGAGCGCATGACAGCGTCAATAAGGAGGTAGCCGGTTTGCCCCTTATACCAGGCCTCGAGCAGCTGCGGGTCACCCTGCCGGGGGCGTAGAGCTTCACAAGCAGGGTGCATGCACTGGGTCTCAATCGCTGGCTGACTTTCCAGCTTTTGTACAAAATGGCAGCGCCATGCCAGACGGCTTGAGAAAGCCTGCAAAGCGCGCCGCCAGTATACATCATCTGTATTGTTAAAGGCGTGGCGAGTCGCCTGCTCGATTTCACGTACAGAAAGAGTGCCGTAAGCAATATGCGGGCTCAGGCGTGAGCAATGACGGGCAGAAATACCGGGCTTACTGATAGTCGTTAAGTATTCGCGGCTGCGCTGCTTCAAAAACCCGCCTAATACCTTCAAACCCTCCTCCCTACCACCAACCTGCACCGATACGGCATCAGCATGCACTAGCCCCTTGGGTATGGCTGGTAGCGGGTCGGACTGTATATCTACCGGCACCCGTAAGCCGGCCGGCTGCATGATGATATCCGCCCGCATATGTGCATTACGCTGGTCAGCCCAGCCTGCCCGCTCAGCGAGCCGCCGTTTTACCCCATGGCTCTGATGCTCATGCCACAGCACCCCCTTTGCACGGCACCACTTAGAAATTTCTTTATCACGGCGGTAGCTCCAGGCATTACCCGTCTCTTCATGTGAGAATATCTGCCTGACATGGTATTGCTCACTAAGCGCAGCAAGTACCTCAAGCGCATGCCCCTCACGAATAATCAGGCGACCACTGAGGCGCTGTAAATTCTTATCAAGAGCCTGCAGACTATCATGAATGAAACACCAGTGCCGCAGGCTGCTGTCTGGCTGCCGCCACATCTCTGGCTCATTAATATAAAGCGGTATGACATGCCCATGAGCAGCAGCAAGCTGCAGCGGGTAGTGATCAGCCGTACGCAGATCACGCTTGAACCAGAGGATGCTGATTGCGTCCATATCAATCCTGCAGCCTGAGCATGATCTCGTTACGCCGCAAAGGTGGCGGGGTCCATGGTGGGTTATAGAATGCGTAGAGAACTTCGCCTTCGGTCATCAGCTTCATGTCATGAACATAAGCCTTAAGCTGCGCCTCATGTTCTTGAAGATTGCTGGTGCTGTTAAGGCCTGAAAATTTTATCACAGCATACCTGCCTGCGGGCACCACCTTGAGCATGACGCCCTCATGACAAGGCTTTGGCAGGGTTTGCAGAGTATGATCAGCCGGCATAATAAAGCGCACCGACCAGCTATCGGATAAAGCCTGCTGCATTACGGGCGCGGTCATTGCTATTTTTTCTGACCTCTGCTGCTGTGATACGAGAGGGGATACACTCATTCTGGCCTGGGAGATGTTGTTGCCAAAAATGTAATCAGCCAGGATTTTAAATCCTTGGCTAATTGCCTCCTGCTGCTCGCCCGGCATATGCACCTCGGCGCAGATCAGGTCTGTATACTGGCGCACCTCGATATTAGCGTCAGTGCGCTCAAGCGTATACCTGGGCTGCTCAGTACCACTCATGTTATTGCTCCGCATAAAAGCAACCAAGCACAGAATAAATGCTTTTTTTATTCCGCCCTTATAGTTAGGATAATTTCAAGTTATTGGTAATACGAAGATAACCAGAGATCAGATCTGTGTAGTTAACCTACTCATGCGCTATTACACCCGGTTCAGGCTGAAGGATGCTATCGCTTAACAACCTTATAATAGCTCTTGCGGCCTGCCTGTTTATCGGCGTGATAGGCTATTCTTACCAGCAATCGCTGCCTGCCACCCTGGCGCCTGAGCAGGTGGCATTTGAAAGGCAGGAGGTAGAGCGTAATATTACAGCCATTCGCCAGCGCACGGCTGCCTATCCGGCCCAGCCACCCATGCTCAATCGTACCTCGCTTTATGAAGTTAAATACTCGTTCGCCGAGACGCGGCCCTATTATTTCAAGTATTACCTCTACACTCCCAAGGACTATGACCCTGCCAAAAAGTACCCGCTCTTGCTGCTTCTGCATGGCGCGAGCCGACATATGCATGGCGGGTATTACGCGCTGGACCCGGCCATACAAATCCGCTTTCCTGCCTTTATTGTCGTGCCCATCGCACCAGAGGGGACGCGCTGGGATATAATTGCCCCTAAAGAGAGGCTCAGCAGTGCCGCCCCTCTGGCCATGACAGCAGTACAGCAGGTACTAGAGGCCTATTCAATCGACCGCAGCCGTATTTATGTCAGTGGCTATTCCATGGGCGGCTCGGGTACCTATGCCATGATTGAGAGCTATCCTGATGTATTTGCAGGGGCGCTGGTACTGTGCGGTAGCTGGCCACCTGCCCACGCGAGCCGCTTTCCGGCTGATGTACCAATTCTGGCGGTGCATGGTAGTAACGATAACCCTGAAGCTGGTAGGCAGATCATCGAAGCCCTGCGTGCGCAGAACAAACCCGCCTCCTTCATGGAACTGGAGGGTATGGGGCATGATGTATGGACCTATACCTACACCAATCTGGCGATGTGGAACGTGCTTTTCTCGCTCAAGCGCAGCCAGTAAGATTTACCTTAACTTGAGAATACTCGCACTCAACGCACTCAACGCACTCAACGCACTTTCTAGTAGAAATAATAATATAAAAAGCCTACATAAGCATGCAGCCCATTACCAAGAGTTAACCTTTTAATTGCAAAATATATATAGTATCTTGCGGGATATAGTCTTGAGTTTCTTTGCGATAGCAGGAGTGCGGCATGGAATGCGCCGTCCGTATCAGTCAGGATAATAGCAGTCACGAATCTGAATGGCGCAGCCGCGCCATTGGGCTGATGGAGAAAGCGCGCGACGCGCTTGCACAGGCTCAAGACCTGAATACCATAACAGCAATTGTACGCACTGCCGCACGCACACTGGTTGAGGCCGATGGCGCCACTTTTGTACTGAAAGATGGCGATAAATGCTATTATGTAGATGAAGATGCAATCAGCCTGTTATGGAAAGGCAAACGCTTTCCCATTTCCGAATGCGTAAGCGGCTGGGTGATGATGAACGCGATTCCCACAACCATTCCTGATATCAATAAGGATGATCGCATCCTGACCGCAGCCTATCGGTCCACGTTCGTAAAAAGCCTGGCTATGGTACCCATCCGCCAAAGCGGACCGATTGGCGCGATTGGCACCTATTGGGCTGTTACACGCCAAGCTACCAACGCTGAAATTGAGATACTTCAGGAACTGGGCCAGGCGACATCCGCTGCGCTTGAGCGACTAGGCTTAATAGATGCCATGAGCAGCCAATAGCGCAGAACACCTAAAGTTTGCTCCTAGGCTAAAAGCTAAAGCGTCAACAAAACAATACCTTGGCATGATGCGCCTAGCTGCTGCGCCTTTCCAGCAGAAGGCCTTATGTATAATCATGATTTTTTATTTTTATTCGCGCAACTGATGCGTTACAACCCACGCAGGCAGCTCATTATGCTGCGTTTCTTAGCGCTCATGAATGTAAATTCAAATATCAACTTCAAGGATTAACCAGCTTGTCACGTAATCTTTATATCCACGGCCTGCGCGGTATTCTGGCATTTCTGATTTTTCTATTTCACGTGACTGATTCAGGCTTACCAACTTACGCCTCACAAAGTCTTGCATTTATCCTTGGTACATTTGAGTACGCGGTTGAACTTTTCTTCGGTATTAGTGGTATTGTAATTGCTATCGCCTTTAAAAAGGCGCGCAAACCACTAGAGTTTCTATATGACCGCGCAACCCGGATTTTCCCTGTGCTTTGGGTAACAGTTCTTACTATTGTTGTTCTTGGCCAGTTCCAAAGCAGCAAAGCCATTCCATCAACCCCGTTTGATATAGCCGTCAATCTGCTCGCTTTACCGCCTATTTTTCCCTTCCCCATCATCCATCCTGCTGCCTGGTCGATCAGCTATGAATTTGCTTTCTACAGCATGTTTGTATTATTTGGTATCAGCAGCCAGTTCTTCTCCAAACGTGCCGCTCTGATCATCGCCTGCACAGCAGGGCTTTTGCTTTTAAGCCAGCACTTGCGCGCAGCCTGCTTTGTTACAGGTATGGCTATTGCCTATGGGTTGCTAGATCGCCCTGTTAAAAGGGGCATCATCCTGCCGTCAGGGCTATTACTTTTTTGCGGCGATTTCACTTTGGCATTCACTTGCTAATGGCATGCTCGGACATGTGCCTCACTTCAAACTGCAGCATATTATTGCCGAGCCTTTTTCGGGCCTTTTATTCTTCATAGCTCTCGGGTTAGCAACACTGGGGCTGCTCGGTGTTACCCGTGGCCAAGGCTGGTTTGCCAATATGCTGCTGGCTCGGCCAGTTCAGTTTCTTGGCAGCATCAGCTTCAGTTTTTATTTGTGGCAAACAATCGTCATGGCGATTGTTAAAAAAGGCATGTATATACTGGCGCTTCCAACCACCCTCGAGCAGCACAGTCAGTTGGCATTTGCCATTCTTTCCCTGCCGCCAACACTGATTATTTCATATATATCTTATGAAATACTAGAAATACGCATAACCCGTTTAATGCGCCACGGCCGTAACAAAAATAACTACGCCACCCCGTAACCCTTCATATGCTCTAGCAAGCTATGGAGCATATGGCTGCTGCCTACGCTCGGCAATTTCGGCTTTAATATGTTGCGTAATACCGGTGCGCTCAAGCATCTCGGTACGGGTGGCATCCGGCAGAATATCCGGTATCGCCCGCCGCCAGCGCTGGTAGGCATTTTCGGTATCATCGCGATTAAGCGGGTTGAAACCTATACGTAATTGCAATTTTTTCTCTTCAAATTCCTGCATACGCTGCAGGTTAGCGGCCTGCGCTGCATCCACTGCTTTCCAGTCAACCGGCACCAGGCCTTTATTGATTGCCCCTACAAGCCAATTCTGTGCAGCCAAAGCCTCAGGGGGCAGATTCCTGCCATTACCAGCCAACTCGTGCTGTACACACTGCACTTCTCTGTCCTTTACCTGCAGCTCCATGGTCGTGCGCCAGGACTTATCAGCTGCTGTAAGGCTGATGATATGTGAGCCTTTGAACATGCAATTATAAGCATACCCACCTACGCAGTTAGACTGTTCACTGCCCTCATCCAGCAAAGCGGTACTGCTGTTCAGGCAGCGCATGCGCACACCTTCTGGCGAAATAGTGGGGTTAAACAGGCGTAGCCAGCTGCTAGGCTCCTGATACCGGCCGGTGAGGCGCTCCATACCCGCAGCTTGCCGGTGCCAGCGCTTGCTGGCGGTGTAAACTACCGATGGACTGATACCGTTAAACAGCTGACTGGCCGTAGTGCCGATTGCATGGCCATTATCTGACGACCACTCGTTGAACTGGCCCATGAACTGAACCCAGTTAATCCCCGCATCAGCACAGGTTTGTGCGATGGCTGGTACCACGACCTGATCAACGACACGGCTGATAAAGTCTTTGAGGTTACCCTCCAGCCCACCAAAACTGTCATCATGCGCGCGGCTACCAATTGCCGCGATAAAATCGGGCGTAATCTTGCCATCTGGCAGAGTTTTACGCACAATCTGCCGCATCCTGTAGGGCTTTTCACTCTGGCCGAGCACGCGCTTTACATCGGCTAGTGCAATAGCGCCCTGCTGATTTGCAAATACAGCCGGATGCTCGCTGCCGATGGTACGCACCATTTGCGCAAAGCCACGCACCAGTTCTTTTGGTTTAAGACCGGTGAGATGCGACCACGACTCGAAAGTATGTTTAACACCCTGGTATTGCTTCCACTGTTCAGGCTTGTTAGGCCACCACTCCTTAGGAAGCTGGCTGATAAAACCGAATATGTTATGCACTTCCATGGCGAATTTTTCATTCGAGCCGAACTCAAGACAGCGCTTATACTTAGGATCAAACGCGCGGGGCTTCTTGCCCACAATAAACTTCATCAATGCAGGGCTGACAGCGTATTCATGCTTACGCCAGCGCGTGCCCGACAGATGATCCATAACCGCAGGCATAAATGGGTTATCAGCATCAATTGCTTTACTGATCTCGCGCGAATTACGCATCATGAAAATGAGTCCCGGAAAAGCCGTAGCTGCCTGCTGGCGGCGCTGCTGTGCTTGCGGCGATGCAGCTTTCTTCTTTTGCGAAACATGGTCTTCAATCCAGTCGCGCTCACCGGTTAGCCACTGGTAGGTCCAGCGTTCAACCGTGCCGATATGGCGCATTACCTTGAGCGCGGCCTGGTCCATCTCTGCAATAAAGCCATGGCATACCTTGCGGATACGTCGTGCCTCTTCACGCGCCAGCGCATCATGCAAACGTCCATAAATACGTTTGTTGCGATTATCATACCAGTCGGGTACATCCGGCTTGCCGGCCAAGCGGGCAATTTCCCTCACCAGCTTGCGGGCATGGCCATGCGCAGGCAAATACAGCACGTCATGCTTGAACCAGCTGCGGTCCTGCCCGCTTTCAAAACTACGGGCACCATATTCAAACCCATAATTGTTGATCGCACGCCAACCGATTTGCAGCGGTGTGTAGTCCTTTGTAGCCTCACGCTTGACAGTAGCAACATGGAACTGCGCATCGCGCTTGCTGATACCCATAACGCGGTAGCGTGGTGATTGGGATTCTGCGTCTATCTCCGAAATCAATACCAGGTCGGCTTCATCCGCCTTGGGGTTATCGGTTTTATAAAGCGTATGGCGCGGCGTCTGCGCCCACTGCTCATGCAGAGCAAGGATACTATGGCGTGTATGCGGGTCAGTAATCTTCTGCTGCCTGAGCCAACGCTCAAGCTCAGGACGGGCCGAAGAAGGTGGCGGGCTGCGCATAGCCCGCCAACACTAGAAAAAGCATATGGTTAATTACAAGCTTTATAAACTTCAGGCATTAAACGCGCGCCATTTGCCGTCATCATGCAGGCGGTAAAACTTGGTAATTTCGCCTTCTTTAATCGCGACACGGGTGCCAACCGGCAGCGCATCGGCCTCTGGCAGTTTAGGCAGAGCCAGCGCCGTGCGCAGGTCAGGCGGGTAGTTCCACTCCACATATTCGGTCAGGCGCGCAGGTACATAGTTCTGCCATTCGGGGTCGCGGCGCTCAATCAGCGAACGGATTTCTTCAGCTGGGGGCAGATTAAACAATGCCCGGTCCATGATGTGCAGGCGCTTGCCCGAGGCTGCCGTATAAGTGCGGGTAAAGCCAACCTCAATCATCGGGTCGGTGAGCTGTGCAAAACGGCTGGTGTACCATTTGGCGTCCTGCACCGAGCCGGTATAAAAATCAGTCGGCTCTGGCAGGTTGAGTTTGCGGATCTTATCGAGCACGTAGTCGACCCAGTCGTCGGTATTCACGTTGCTGTCGATATCCACCAGCGGCAGCGGCTTAATGGTGTTACCAAACACCGCCTTGATCATCTCAACGCGCTGCTCGAAGGTGAAGGGATGACGCACCACGCGCGAATGCTGGGTCGAACCGAAAGCCACAATGGCGGTGTCGCAGTCGGACCGCGCAAGGTTGATGAGATTCATATGCCCGCGGTGCGGGGGCTGCATGCGGGCAACCACAAGACCGATACGGCCCGAGCCGATATGCGGGGCTTCTTCATAATCACGTTTGCTAGCCATTTTTACCTCTTATGACATTACCGCGCTATGCAGTTAATGCCTGATCTGGTTAGTCGGTGATGCTGACACCCTGAACCCAGAGACCAGCTATCCCGCTTTTGATAGCAGATTTTCGGTCAGTTGCCAAAGCTGTTCGGCAGACGCGTCGTTCTGCGCCTCTGCCGAGGGAGACGCGAGGCGGCCACGATCGAAATAAGCCCCGCTAATTCCTGCATATTCTGGCGATAGGGCCACTTGCAGCACGCCTTTGGCCGACTCACTGGGCTTGATGGCGGTATACATCATCAGCTTCATGATGAAGCGCCAGAGGCGCGAGTTATCGCTGCCAAAACGCGTCGCGACAAATCCGGGGTGCATGCTGTTAACCGTGACACTGCCCTGCAGGCGGCGGGCGAGTGCGCGGGTGTATAATACGGTCATAAGCTTGCTGCGCTGATACTGCTTCCAGCTTTTAAAGCGGCCCTTATGCATTTCGAGATCATCAAGATCGAGCTTGGCGCCAAAATGCGCGGCCGATGCGACATTGACAATACGTGATTGCGGCGTTGCCTCAAGCACCGGACGCAGCGCCTTGGTAAAAGCGGCATAACCCAGATGGTTGAGCGCAAAGGTACGCTCATGCCCTTCGGCTGTTTCCCGCCGTTTATCGTAAATCGCGCCGGCGTTATTAATCAGCAGGTCAATTTTGGGATATTGCTTGACCAGCTCTGTCGCTGCTGCAGTAGCGTCTTTAATAAGCGAGAGGTCAGCCGCCATAAAGCTGATGCTGGGGTTACCGGTCTGCGCGCGCAAGATCTCGGTCATGCGGCGGCCGCGCTCAACGCTGCGGGCCACGCCAACAACTTTCCACCCCGCACTGGCCAAACCCCGTACCACCTCAAACCCGATACCCGAGGTCGCACCGGTAACAACAGCAATCCGTGGGGTGGTTTTTTCCTGCATAAACACTAAACTGGCCCAAATACAGCCAGGAGACAAGCCATTATGACATTTGACGAATACCAGACCATTGCCCGCACCACCGCAATTTATAATAACGACCTTGGCGCTATATATACCGCCCTTGGCCTTGCTGGCGAAACCGGTGAGGTCGTTGAGCATATTAAAAAGATGGTGCGCGATAACAACCGCATTCCTACGCCGGAGCGCCGCGAAGCCATTACCAAAGAGCTGGGGGATGTGATGTGGTATGTGGCCAACCTTGCCAGCGATCTTGATATCAAACTTGAAGATGTGGTGCGCATCAACCTCGCCAAGATTAAAGACCGCAGCGAACGCGGCGTGCTGCATGGTGCAGGAGATAACCGTTAATTGGCCAAGCGCATCGCTATCCCTTCGGCAGTTGCACCAACGCTGGATGATCTCTCACGGCTAGCTGAAGAGGCCCATGCCGGCCTGCCTGCGCAATTCAAACAGTATGCGCAGAACATCATCATCAAGGTAGAAGACTTCCCGTCAGATGAAATCATCGAAGAGATGGAGCTTGAAAGCCCATTTGATATTCTGGGCCTTTACCAGGGCGTAGACTTGCCCCGCCGCAGCATCCTCGATATCGGCCGCCTGCCGGATATTGTGTATCTCTACCGCCGCCCGATTCTGGATTTCTGGTGCGATAGCGGCGAGCGCCTGCCCGATATTGTACGTCATGTGCTGATCCACGAAATAGGACATCACTTTGGCCTGTCGGATGAAGATATGGAACGGATTGAGGGAGAGGACTGATGATAGATCATTCCGGAATTGCAGTAACCGACTATGCCAAAAGCAAAGCCTTTTACAGCAAGGCGCTGGCACCGCTGGGCTACCAGCTTATTGCCGAATTTTCTGCTGCCATGACCGGACATGTAGACGTCGCAGGATTTGGCGTCCCACCCAAACCGGACTTCTGGATCAGCCCTGGTGAAACACAAAAACCGCCGATGCATTTTGCCTTCAGGGCCGATACGCGGGATGAAGTGGATGCGTTTTATGCAGCAGCCATGGCAGCGGGCGGGCGCGATAATGGCAAGCCGGGCATTCGTGCGCATTATCATCCCAACTACTACGGTGCTTTTGTGCTCGATCCGGATGGCCACAATATCGAGGCCGTCTGCCATAACGCGGAATAGACTTATTCCACAAGCTCATCTTCGCTGTATGCATCTACTATCTTGCGGGCAATCGAGAGATTAAAACCTGCCCTTGCCAGTGACTGCATCTGCTTGTCGCGCAGCTCGGTGCGGTCACCGCGCGTAGTATAAGGTCCTAAGCGTTTTTTACGTGCGAAGATGATAGCAGCCTGCCAGTCATCCTCCACATCTTCACTCGCCAGCGCGTCGTCTACCAACGTGCCGGAGACGCCCTTCACAGCCAGTTTTTGTTTGACCTTTTGGGCTGATGCACCCGAACGGCGCAGCGACCGCACTTTGGTTTCAGCGAACAAGGCATCATCAAGCAGTTTTTTTTCGATGAGCTTTAAAAGCGTTGCCTCAATCCACTCCGGTGTTTGTGGCGGCACGATATCGCCGCGGCGCTCGGCCCGTTTTACGCTGCGCTGCAAAACAGCCCGCACCCCCGCAACCGAAGCGGCATAGCGCTCGAGATAGTGCACTGCACGATTGTAAATGGATTGCTGTGTGAGAGTACTCGGCATGGCTGTGAGTTTGCGCTATGCTAGATATAAGCTCAAGAGGCCAAGCTGATTGGAGAGAGAAATGATTTCATCCGTACTGCCGGTTTACAAGCGTAACGATCTGTCATTCGAGCGCGGCGAAGGCTGCTACCTCTACACCGCCGAGGGCAAGCGCTATCTCGATTTTGTGGCTGGTATTGCCGTTGCCGGTTTTGGTCATGCCAACCCGCGCCTGATCAAGGCACTGACCGAGCAGGCCAGCAAGGTATGGATTGTCTCCAACATGTTCCGCGTACCGGGCCAAGAGCGCGTAGCTGAAAAGCTCAAGCAGATTTCATTTGCCGAAACGGTGTTCTTCACCAACTCGGGCGTTGAGGCGTGGGAATGCGGTGTGAAGATTGTGCGCCGTCATTTCTGGGCCAAGGGCCAGAAGGACCGTAATCGCATTATCGTATGCGAAGGCCTGTTCCATGGCCGCACACTCGGAGCCATCTCGGCTGCCAAAACCCCGAAGATGACCGATGGCTTCGGCCCGCTGGCTGATGGGTTTGATCAGGTACCGTATAACGATATCGCGGCAATTGAAAAAGCCATTACGCCGCAAACCGCTGCCATTCATTTCGAGACGGTACAGGGCGAAGGCGGTATTAAACCCGCTACTGTTGAATACCTGAAAGCCGTGCGCGCGCTATGCGATAAACACGGCATGCTGCTGTTCCTTGACGAAATCCAGTGCGGCATGGCCGTACCGGCAAAATCTGGGCTTACGAGCACGCGGGTATCAAGCCTGATGTCATGTGCATCGCCAAGGCCTTTGGTGGCGGCTTCCCCGTGGGTGCCTGCTTGGCAACCGAGAATGCAGCTGCCGGTATGACCATCGGCAGCCATGGCACCACCTACGGCGGCAACCCGCTGGCGATGGCCGTAGCCGAAGAAGCGCTGAACCTGATGACCGAACCCGGTCTACTTGAACATATCAACAAGGTGTCAGCCTATGCCTTCACGCAGTTTGGTAAGCTGATGGCCGAATTCCCGACGCTGGTGAAAGATGTTCGCGGCAAAGGCCTGATGATCGGCCTGCAGCTGAGCGAGGAATATGCCGACCTGCAGCGCCTGTTCCTCAAGCATGGGCTGATTGCCGTTGGCGCAGGCAAGGATGTGTTGCGCTTTGTGCCACCGCTCATTGTAACCGAGGCGCATATCGACGAAGGCCTTGAGATTGCCCGCAAGGCCTGCGCCGAGCGTGTGCAGGAAATAGCCGCCAAGAATGCTGCGTGACCATCAGCATATCAGGCAATAGAGACGGCCTGTCATTAACGGAACATCAGGTTTGGCAGCAATCCGGCTGCCGAATTTGGGCCCGGTCTTAGCCGCTCTCGACATTCCCCGTATGTTTCTGTAAAAAACCCGCATGACGGCACCCGACCACGTACAACCTTTCCAGCTCGACCGCCCCAATCTGCGGGGCCGCTTCGTACGCCTGTCGGGCGGGCTCGACAGTATCATCGCGCGTCATAAATACCCCGAGCCGGTTGCTACCCTGCTGGCCGAAACTCTCACTCTGGCCGCCCTGCTTTCGGGCATGCTCAAATTTGAGGGCATTTTTACGCTACAGATCAAGGGCGATGGCGCCGTCACAACTCTGGTAACCGATATTACCACCAGCGGCGCCATGCGCGCCTATGCCCAGTTTGATGAAGAAAAACTGACTGCGCTCGGCAGCAAGGCCAGCAATGCCCGCGGCCTCTTGGGCGATGGTCATATTGCCTTTACGGTAGATCAGGGCGCGAACTCCGAGCGCTATCAGGGCCTGGTTGAGTTGCAGGGCGAGACCATGCCCGACTTCATCCATCATTACTTCCGTCAGTCCGAGCAGATTGAGACCGCTTTCGTCATCGCCGCGACCAATACGCCGATTATCGGCTGGCAGGCTGGCGGCATCATGCTGCAGCGCCTGCCTGAGCTGGCAACGCAAGTAGGCACCGATGTGGAGGACGGCTGGCGCCGCGCCATGATGCTGATGAGCACCGCCACCCCGCAGGAGTTAACCTCGCCCGCGTTAACGCCAAACGACCTGCTCTACCGCCTGTTCCATGAGGAGGATGTGCGCGTCTTCCCCCCGCACGACATGGTAGACCGCTGCCGATGCTCGCGCGAGCGCGTGGAGGGCGTCATGAAAGCCCTTACAGATGAAGACATTAAGGACCTGACCGAGAACGGCCCGGCGGAAGTGCGCTGCGAATTCTGCAGCCGTGTTTACCTTTTCAAAGCCGAAGAAATTGTGAAACTGCGGGCCGAGGACGTACCCAAAACCCTGCATTAATACAGGCCGTTAAGCATAATCCGACATTTATTGACTTGTATTAACCAATTTGCGCTGCGCATAGTATTTGAAATTCAAACGCCGGAGAGTTTCATGCAGTTGCCTTCACGCATTCGCGATTCTTTAAGCTCAGCCAAAGTGCGCACGCAGGTAGCCATCGACCGTTTTGACGACTGGACTGAAGAAACCCTCACCCTCGCTAATCTGCGCGCTGCGCCCGTTAAACTCTGGCAGGCGGCCACCCGTAAGGACTTTATCACTGCTGCACACTTTACCGGCCTCAAGAAGACACTACGCGCAGGCACATCCCTCACGGGGCAGGCTGTAGGCGGTATTGGCAGAGGTTGGGTTAGCCTGAACGAGAAAGCAGATAGCGCCTATCAAGCCGTATCACGCCCCGTAGCCATGGCTGGCCTGGACCTGATTTATGGCGCCAGTGCGAAAATCGATGCCAAGCGTTACCAGCGCGAACAGAACAAGCTGCTGCGCCAGAGCGCCGAAATTGCCAGCCAGCTGCGCGAACTGGCCAAGCACCGCCCTGGTTTTTCTTTCGAAGAACAACTGCAACCAGATGCCCGCACAGGTTATAATAAGGTGGTCTTCACCACCAATCTGCCCAATAACTCAAACCCTGATGCAGCGTCTACTATTACTGTATCGCACAAGGGTATCGAAACATGGGGGCTTGGTGCCAGAATGGGCAACAAGACCATGAGCCAGTTGAAGGGCTTACTGGGTGCCTTCATGCCTGAGCCCACCATTGAGCCCTTCATTTATAGCCACCACGAGTTTGATATGGGCATGCCAATTCCTGTTGCCCAACCACCTGCCTGGATGAAGGATGTTGTAAAGCCAACAGCCCCAGCGGACCCAGTTGCCTATCAGGCCAAGCAGGATAAGCTGAGCGCGCAGGAAGAGCGCGTGACCGAACAGCTCACTCGCATGACGGCCCAAAACCCCGGCTTTGCATTTGAAACCCGCCGCATGTTTGATGAGCACCACGGCACCAGCAAAATCGTGATCACTACCAATATTGCGGCCCGCGGCAAGGAAGCCAAGCCCAGCGACAAGCTGATGCTGATCCTCTCGCCCGATGCCAGCGATAATGGCAAGCTGCGTATTGCTGGTTTTTCAAACGGCGGCTCGAACGAAGGTAATGAAGCCCATACGCTAAGCGCGTTGCAGAAGATTGCTGCAATCACCTATCCCGCACCCAAGCAGGCAGCACCCACCGTTACAGCCCCTAGGCCTGAGCCAGCACCGGCTGCTGCTGCCACAACGGCTGAAGTCGCGTCATACGCTCAGAAAGCTCCTGTTACAGAGGGTTTCCACAGCTCTAATTACAAAATGCCGGATGCCATCAAGATTGCAGCTTATAACCTTAGCATTACCACCCCCAGCAAGCCCGCGCCCGCACCAGCACCTGCTGCTGCCGAAACCAAACTATCGCTTGAGCAAAAGGCCTCGCGCCACTTTGATGCCATGGCCAAGGTAAACCCCAACTTCCATTACAGGCCGGTTCCGCTTGAAGGTGGCGTTATGGTGATTACCAATATTCCGGCTGAGAATAACGCTGGCAATCTGCGCTTTGTCATGCTGCCCGAGCTGACCGCCAAGGGGCAGGCCATGATCAATAATTCGCATTCGACCAACGAACAGCTGATGCCCTGCCATGCCGCACTGAATGAGCTCAGCCGCCTGTCGCTTGAACGCCTGCCGGTAACCGAACCCGAATATGCTGATGGCAAGAAAGTGCCGGTGCTGCGTCAGGTGTATTGCTCCCCTTAAATTGGCGCATACCTGATGTAACCGATTAGCGTTTTTGCAGAGGCTGTCAGATTGCCGCTATGGTATTATGATCTAAAGACTTGTTTTCATTAGTTTTAGCAATTGAAGCTAATAAAAGCGGCTTGAGCTTCTCGAGATTCGGCACACGCCCCACCCTATAAGCCTTCACGGCGCCCGTAAGACCCCCCATCAGCAGCGCGAGATGCAGCTCGATACTGGCAGGGGGCAGTAAATCGGCCAGCTCCTGCTTGAGGCAAGCGAGTGGTGAGGCTGCCGTTGCCGGCTCCTGCCCTGCCAGATGCGGCGCCGCAATAAACAGATAATCGAACAGGTCGGGCTGGCGTTCAGCTGCAATCACCAACCAACCCACCATCTGCTCCAGCCGCTCGCGCGCGGTAGCCGAACGGGCAGCCGCACGCTCCATATAGGTGGCGAAGGCCTCCCAGTTACGCTGGAAGAGGTCGAGCGCCAGTTCATCCTTACTGGAAAAATGGCGGTAGATGGTGCCCTCGGCAATATCGCAGGCCGCAGCAATCGCCCGCGTGGTGGTGCCGGATACGCCATCGCGCACAAACAGGCGCAAGGCTTCAAAACAGATTTTTTCGCGGGTGCTCATGCGTCCTCAATAAGCAGATTTGCCTTTATGCGCAATATGGTTAGATTGAAAACATGACACAGCTGACCGCCACCCCCTCTGCCGACGAAATCATAGAGCGCTTCAAGAGCGGCGATTTGCACGACCTGTGCGATGCCACTGAGGCAGCCATTCGCGAAGGCGGCGGCTTTGGCTGGTTGCACGTACCCGCGCGCGATGCGATGGAGCGTTACTGGAAGGGTGTACTGGTGGTGCCCGACCGCCGGTTATTTGTTGCGCGGCTTGATGGCGTCATCTGCGGCTCGGCCCAAATCGTGCGCCCGCCCAAGAATAACGAAGCGCAAAGCCACTCGGCGCAATTGACCACCACTTTTATTGCCCCATGGGCACGTGGGCATGGCCTTTCCAAGCTGCTCACCATGACGCTGCTGAAGGCTGCAAAAGCCAGCGGCCTCAAGACTGTGAACCTTGATGTACGCGAAACACAGGAAGCAGCGGTTGCCCTTTATCGCTCGCTTGGCTTTATCGAGTTTGGCCGCCACCCGCATTATGCCGAGGTTGACGGTAAAGTGATTACCGGCATCTATTTCACCAAAGACCTCGCCCAGCTGGATGACGCGGCATGATCCTCTTCCCGTCCATCGACCTTAAAGATAACCATGTTGTACGCTATGTGCGCGGCGCCGCCGAGGCCGTGCAGGTAGATGAACTCGACCCCGTGGCCGAAGCACTGAAGTTTGAACAGCAGGGCTTCAAGTGGCTGCATCTGGTCGACCTGAATGGCGCCACTACCGGCGAAATGCACAATACGGCAGCGGTTGAAGCAATTTTAAAGAACGTCACCGTGCCGGTGCAGCTGGGCGGCGGTATTCGCGATCTCAAGACCATGGAGTTCTGGCTCGAGCGTGGCGTGAACCGTATTATCGTAGGCACAATTGCGCAGAAGAACCCTGCACTGGTGCGTGAGGCCTGTGCGCGTTTTCCAGGTCGGGTGGTTGTGTCAATCGACGCCAAAGGCGGTCAGGTGGCCCTCTCCGGCTGGACCCAGACCACCGAGATGAAAGCCATGGAACTGGGACTGCGCTTTGAAGATGCAGGCGCTGCAGCGATTATCTATACCGATATCGGCCGCTCGGGCACTTTCAGCGGTATTAATGTTGAGGCGATTGCCGATCTGGCCTTCGCCCTCACCACCCCACTCATCGCCTGCGGCGGTCTCGCCTCGCTATCGGATATCGAAGAGCTGCGCGAACACCAGACCAGTGGCATCATTGGTGTTATCTGTGGCCGCGCGCTGTATGATGGCCGGGTTGACCCGGCACAGGCCCTGAAGGCAGCAGGCGATCAGCAAGAAAAAGTTTAAGGAGCACGCCATGACCTATGATCCCAATAACATCTTTGCCAGAATCCTGCGCGGTGAGATTCCCGCCAAGAAGCTCTATGAAGATGAGTTTGCGCTGGCTTTTCCCGATATCAACCCGCAGGCGCCCACGCATGTGCTGATCATTCCCAAGGGGGCTTATATCTCCTTCGCCGATTTTTCGGCCAAGGCAAGCGATGCTGAGATTACCGGCTTCATTCGCGCCATCGGCAAGGTTGCCGAAATGGCAGGTGTTACTGAAAGCGGCTATCGCCTGCTGTCTAACGCTGGCCCGCACTCACATCAGGAAGTACCGCATTTGCACGTGCATATCGTTGGCGGTAAACCGCTGGGGCCGTTGCTGGTTAATGACCTGAGCTAAGTAACTACTAGAGCTAAGGCCGCGGGTTAAACATGAACTGCAGCACATTAGTGGTGGCTGCGCAGCTGGCGGTGGTGGCATCAATCGGCGGATCATAGAAAACCGTTGGGTTACCGAGCTGAATACGCCGGACGAGGGTATTATCGCGCGCCATACCCAGGAAGCGGCGCAACAGCCAGGTACAGGCAGCTGCATCAAACGCTTTCGCATCAACCGTCACCAGAATATTGAGTACCGGACAGAGGGCCGAAGGATAGCTGCCCCAGCACTGTGTGAGCATGCCCACAACTACACCATCTGGTGTAATGAAGCTTTGCGATTCTACCCGCCAGCTGCCGGGTGCGGCGCCGGATCTATTCGCCAGCTCGACAATACCGCCAATACTGCCCGTATTCCATTGCGGATAATTACCATCCTGTAGCAGGCGTGTAGTGGCCTGCGCGAGCTGTAAAATACCCTGACTGATATTGTTCATGCGCGAATGGAACGCAATCTGGCTGGCCGCAATCCAGATACCGCCAATCACAAGCCCGATGATACCCAGCACAACAGCGGCCTCAACCAGATTGAAGCCTCTTTTGCTGCCATATCCTGCAATAGTGCGCATGCATGCCCTGACGGTTTGAAAGACCACGCTGTACTATTTATACCCGTGGAAGTTCGCCCCAATCATAGCTGCCGTCAAGCGCTCTGCATTACAGCTTGTGCTTTTTGCATAATTGGCAGGGCCACACTGTCGGGCAGCCAGATAGTGTTGATAGTCTTACCTTTGAAATGCCCATCGTAGGTCACAAACAATGGCAAAGGATTATAAGGCAGCTTGGTACCCAGTGCTGTCTGCAGCGCTGGTGCATTGGCTGAAACACTAATGCACTCTTGTACCAGGGCGCGCGCATCACGCTGGTATTTATCGACCTCGGCCTTGATTTTTTTGCTGACAGTATCGACCACCTGTTGCGTGAGGTCCGCCTCTTTAATGACGTTGCCCATACTGGCCATGATAATCGGCATGGCATTTTTAATGCCCAGTACCTTGCTGGCATGTCGTGCCATAAGCGCCAGTAACTGGCTGCCCGTAATTATGACCTCAAGCGCGGTACGGAACTGCGCAGTGCGCATGGCGGCAGGGTTATGCGCCATCACGCTATTCACCCCCAGAATGACCGTATGCAACTCATAAAGATGAAACGCCATAATCGGCTGTACCAGATTTTCCTGCACGCCCGCCAAGAGGTAGCGCAGCTGCCTGCCCTCAACCACAGGGTTAAGGATGTTATAGAGGCTCTGCACCTCAAACGGCTCAAAGGTCACTTTGGTTTTACGCTTGATCGCCTGCTCATCCGGCTGCAAAAGCAGCATGATTTTGCCAGCCTGTTTGGCATAGCCCTCGAGGTGTTTGGCGACAGCAGTATATATTTTAGGGATTTCGATGGTCATGATCCTCATGCCGCCTTCATCATGGCAGGAGAGATACGACGATACGATAGTGCCTCACCCATATGGATATTGCTTATAATCCGCGCGCCCTCAAGATCAGCCACGGTGCGCGCCACGCGCAGCACACGGTGATAGCCACGGGCAGAAAGCTTAAGTTTTTCAGCTGCATCAACTAGGAGGCTGCGCGCCACAGTATCCATTTCAGCTACAGCCTCAAGCAGTTCGCCCTCAGCATCGGCATTGGTGCGAATGGCGCGGCCTTTATCATTATGGGCAGCATAGCGTGCAGCCTGCACCTCACGCGCCTTGAGCACACGCGCCGCAACTGTGGCGCTATCTTCGCCCGCCGGAATGCGTGCCAACTCGAGCGGTGGCACGGCAGGCATATCGACATGTAAATCGATACGGTCGAACAGCGGGCCGGAGATGCGACTTTGATAATCGAGCGCGCATTTAGGTACTCTTCCGCAGGCAAGAGCAGCATCATCGATATGGCCGCAGCGACAGGGATTCATGGCGGCGACCAGCTGGAAGCGCGCCGGGAAGGTAATATGCCCGTTGACGCGCGCCACCATCACGCGGCCGCTCTCAATTGGCTGGCGCAACGCCTCGAGCGTTGAGCGCGCAAACTCGGGCAGCTCATCGAGAAACAGCACACCGCCATGCGCAAGCGAAATCTCGCCCGGCTTTACGCGAGAACCACCGCCCACCATCGCGGGCAATGAGGCCGAATGGTGCGGGTCGCGGAACGGGCGGTGGCGCAGCAAACGCCCGTCCTTCAGCAGCCCTGCAACTGAATGCACCATCGAGACATCAAGGGCCTCACGCGGCTCGAGCAGCGGCAGAATACCCGGCAAACGCGATGCAAGCATCGATTTACCCGAGCCCGGCGGCCCCATCATCAGCATGTTATGCCCACCTGCGGCTGCCACCTCGAGTGCACGTTTGGCGGTTTCCTGCCCCTTGATGTCTTTAAGATCGGGGACGGCCAGCGTATCCGCCTCCATGGCGGGTTGCGGGCGGCTGAGCACCTGCGAGCCTTTAAAGTGATTGATGAGCGCAAGCAGAGATGGTGCTGCCAGAATATCAATATCACCCGCCCAGGCTGCCTCCGGCCCACAGCCTGCCGGGCAGATGATACCGCGGCTATTGGCCAGTGCATCAATCGCGGCAGGGAGTACACCCGCCACATTCGTTAATGTACCATCAAGCGAGAGCTCGCCCAGCGCCGTGTAGCGTGCCATTTCCTCAAGCGGCAAAACACCCATAGAGACCAAGAGGCCGAGCGCGATGGGCAGATCAAAATGGCTGCCCTCCTTTAGTACATCCGCAGGAGAAAGGTTGACGGTAATACGCTTGGCAGGCAGCGCAAGGCCAAGGCTATGCAGGGCTGCACGCACGCGCTCGCGCGATTCACCCACAGCCTTATCCGGCAGACCGACGATGGTAAAACCCACAATACCGGGGGAAATCTGCACCTGAACATCAATCGGCATCACATCGACGCCAGCAAAAGCAACCGTGGGAATATGAGCAATCATGCGGGCCTCAAGTACTGGTTGCCTTTTTGTTCCCAAGCATCCTATCGCATAAATGCCAGAAAGCGAGTCCGGATTTGCTTGCTATCGGCCAAAAATAATTCCTAGATAAGAAAAATTCAAACAGGAACAAAACCATGGGTCAATCCGAGTATTACAACCCCGAGTTTGCACGGCTGCATAAGGTATCTACAGCCTTTGAAGAACGCGCCCAGCGCCTACCGCGCACCTCGCGGCTGGACAAGGTCACGATCGTTGCCTTTACTAACTACCAGCTATTCGAGCCCTTCAGGGATGAGCTGATCGCCAAGCTGCGCCATCACCGCGCCAGATATCCGCGTCCGCCTGCGACTAACGAGATCCCCAAGGTGTTTGGCTTTATCGCCAGACCGGTAATCGATTATCTGACAATGGTCAGGATCACTGCCAACTGGCCGCATGCATGGCGCATTTCGCGCGAAGGTGACCGCACCAACCCTGATGACCTGCAGTACATCCTCAACCCAGAATCGCCGCGCTATTACGATAGTGCAGCTAACAGAGTGGAAAACTTTGTGGAATCATCCCGAGGCATCACACTGGTGCAGGATATCCGCGCCCAAAACTGGCAACCCCGCCGCCTCGATATGGCAAGCTGAGATCGCAAACCGCAAAGGCCATACTTGCATTAATTCGTAACCACGACTGGAAACAGCCCAACACAAGCGCAACACCAAACGGGCATCCGCCGCCCTGACCTTGACCACCTAAAGCGGCACCCGCATAATCGAGCCCATGGAATTTATTATTGCGCTTGGCCTTGGCCTGCTGATTCTCATTACGTTTTTCATGCCATGGTTTCATGCACGCCGTTTGAGTGTGATTGAAGAGCGGCTGGAAAACCTGTCATCCCGCATCGACCAGCTGGCGCAGAAGGCTGTCTATGACTCAGCTGCCAAGCCCGAGCCGGTTACCAAACCAGAGCCGCAGCCAGTAGCAGAACCTCCCGTTGCAATGCCAGCAATTGCCACAGTGCAGCCCGCTGTAATTTATAATGAAGAGCCGATAGCACTAGCCACAGAGCCTGTTATGCCTACAGCCACTGCGGCACAAAGCTCAAAGCGCGACAGCTTTGAGCTGAATTTTGGTGCCAAGCTACCGGTATGGATTGGCGGTATCGCTATGGCCTTTGCCGGCTTCTATCTGGTGAGCTACTCAATCGAGATGGACCTGATTGGCCCCGGCCTGCAGGTTATACTCGGCCTGCTGTTTGGTGCAGGCCTGCTTGGCGCTGCCTACCGTTTTGGCCCCGAACAGGCCAAAATCGGCCAGTCTCTCGCTGGTGCCGGTATTGCCGTGCTGTATTGCGCTGTTTTTGTTGCCAGCTCGTATTACAAAATCATTCCGCCACTACTGGGCTTTAGCGGCATGACTGCAATTACCGCACTGGCAGTTATCATGGCCATACGCCATGGCGCACCCATCGCCATTATGGGCATGCTGGGCGGCTTCCTCACGCCACTGCTGGTGGGCAGTAATAGTGGCAGCACCCCTCTGCTACTGGCCTATATATATGTACTCTTCACTGCCCTGTTCTGGTTCCTGCGGCATATGCAGTGGTGGTCGCTGCTTTTACTGCTCACGCCGCTGGGCCTGCTCTGGGCTATCGGTGTGCTGTTCTTTATCGCCAAGGGCGGCGAATTCATCTTTGTCAGCCTGTTCCTGATTGCCCTTTGCATAACCGCGATCAAGGGCACACGCGGTATTGCTGCCGATCTGCCCGTGGGCAGCTTTGGCCTCAATACCGAGCAGCTGAGCCGCTATATCAATCTTGCCATTCTTGGTGCCGCCGCCGTGCTGACCGGCATAGCCACAGCTGAAAGCGGTTATGGCATGCTTGAGCGCAGCCTCATGCTGCTGCTCACAGCCGGTACTGTAGCTCTGGCGTGGTTTGATAAACGCAATTTTGCTTTTGCCCCATGGCTGGCGCTTATTGTGAATTTGTTCATGTTGATCAGCTGGCAGAATGCAGATGGCGATACGCGCATGCTCACCCTTGCTGTTCTGGCAGCGCTTTACGGCGGTGCAGGAAGCTGGCTGGTCTGGCGCAGTGCAGCACCGCTCTTTTGGGCCCTGCTCAGCAGCATCGCGCTTGGCCTGCTTTATCTGCTAGGCATTGCTCTTGAAGACCATAACTTCCCGCGTATTGCCATCTGGCCTTATATCAGTTTCCCGTTCTGGGGTATGGTCGCCTTCCTGATAGCTGACCTGATGGTGCATCAGGCCCGGCGGGTGCGCCGCTACATAAGTGATGAGGCCGAAGTGCAAAAGCTACTGGCCGTATTTGCAGCCGCCGCCACCGGCTTTATTGCCATCGGCCTGACGGTTGAGCTCAAGCGCGAATTCCTCTCCATCGCGCTGGCGGCCGAGCTTTTGGCGCTGGCCTATCTCACCACCCGCGTGCGGGTCGAGGCCCTGCGGGCGCTGGTTGTTGTGATGGGTTTTGCATTTGCCATCGTGCTGCTGCCACAACTTGTCCTGATTATGCAGCTGGGCGCTTACAGCCTGTTCGAGGCGCGCCTGCCGCTGCTCGATAGCCTGCCGATGGTGCGCTGGCCCGCCTTCCAACTGGGCTTACCGGCGGCTATGTTTATTGCAGCCAGCCTCTACCTGCGCCGCGCCAAGGATGACAAGCTGGTGGCCGCGCTTGAGCTTGCGGCTATCACCCTCATCGGCCTGATGGGCTATTATATGATGCGCCATTTCATGCACCCGAACGAAGACGTGCTGTTTAAAAAAGCTGGCTTTATCGAGCGCGGCACCTTTACCAACATCCTGTTCGTATTCTCACTGGCCTGTTTCTATATCGGCCAGCGCTGGATACGCACGGCTGTGGTGCAGGCGGGCATGGTGCTTTCGCTTATCGGCCTGTTCCGCCTCGGCTGGTTCGACCTGCTTATCCATAACCCGCTTTTCAGCAGAAGCCAGCATGTAGGCTTTACACCGCTGTTCAACGGCGTGACCCTCACTTATGGTCTGCCAATTATTTGGCTTCACCTCATCCTGCGGCATGCGGCAGCCGCGCCATGGAGCAAGCTGTTGCGCGGCGCACAGATGGTGCTGGTCTTTGCCTTCATCAGCCTGACCATTCGCCAGCTCTACCATGGCAACAAGCTGACTGGCGGCATCGATAATGCCGAAATGTATACTTACTCAATCGTCTGGCTGCTGTTCGGCCTTGGCCTGCTGGTGCTGGGCACCCGCAAGAATGACCGCACCATGCGCATCGCTTCGCTGGTGCTGGTCACGCTCACGGTTGGTAAGGTCTTCCTGATTGACGCAGCCGAGCTGCGCGGCTTGTGGCGTGTTATCTCGTTCTTTGGCCTGGGCCTGTCGCTCATGGGAATAAGCTGGTTTTACAACCGCTTTATCTTCAAGCGTAACAGCTGATGGCAAAATCTAAGCAAGACCCAGCTTGGCCTTGGCTGCCTCAGTGGTCAGCGGGCGGTGAATCTGACGCTCGACCTTCTGGCCGAACCAGCCCTTCACTGGGCGGTCGTGCACCACTTCAAAAGTTGGGCGGCCACGGCGCATAGTCACTTCAAAAGCTTCGGTCACGCCGTTATTCTGGGGCAGTTCAACTGTAAAGCTGCTGAATGCAGCCCGACCAAAAGTTTCAGGGAAAATCGAACCCAGAACCGGCACGCCAGACATCAAAGTGAGGTGCACATCACTCACGCACGCACCCCTGGGGGCAAAATGCTTAGCAGCAGCAGTGTGCAGGTCATAGATGTCCGACATAATTTCTCTCCAGTATTTGAAAGTAAATAGGCTGGCCACTTATAACCAAGCGGAATGGCGAGAGCCACACCTATTGCGTTAAATCACGCTGGCCTTGTGTTAACGGATGACAGGGTAAAATTTCTGCTTTAAAAACATAAGCATGAAGCCAATCGCCGCCCTGCCCCTGCCGCCTGCCCTGCGCCTGCTGCGCATCCACCACTGGATCAAGAGCGGGTTTATTGCAGCACCCCTGTTTTTCTCGCCCGATTATGTGACGATTGAGAACATCACGCGCGTAGGCCTTGGCATTCTGTTCTGGAGCCTGTTAGCCAGCGCCATTTATATCCTCAACGACTGGCGCGATCGCGAATCTGACCGCGAGCACCCCACCAAAAAGACCCGCCCCCTAGCTGCAGGCACAGTCTCGCCGCAGCTGGCATTTATCATGATGGCAGTTCTGGCAGGTGTTGCGGCAGTGGGCAGTTATTGGCTCTCGCCCGGCTTTGCCCTGTTCCTGCTGGTTTATACAGTGATGAACACTGCCTATTCGCTGCGCCTTAAGCATGTGGCCGTGATTGACGTCATGTGCATCGCGCTTGGCTTTGTATTGCGCGTACAAGCAGGTGCGGTGCTGATTGCGGTTGAGCCCAGCGCGTGGATTGTGATTATGACCGGGCTGCTTGCCTTATTCCTTGGCTTTGCCAAACGCCGCGATGATATCGTAAAGCACCTGAGCCATGAGCACCGCAAATCGCTCGATGGCTATTCGCGCAGCTTTATCGATACCACACTGGCCATTACCCTTGGCGCAGTGCTGGTCTCATATCTCATTTACACTACCGATCCGCAGGTGATGGAGCGTTTGGGCTCAAAGAACCTCTACTACACCGCACCCTTCGTGATTTACGGCATGCTGCGCTATCTGCAGATTACGCTGGTGAAAGAGCGCTCAGGCTCGCCCACCCTTATTGTGATGACCGATAAGCCCATTCTGCTGGCAGGTTTGGGCTGGGTCCTCACCTTCGGCTGGCTGATTTACCGATGAGCAGCTGGCGGGCACATACCCTGACCGGCTGGGGCAGAACCAGCAGTGCTACAGTGCAGACCGCGCGGCCCGAACGCCTGTCCGATCTTAAAGCCCTGACACAGGAAACCGGCCACTTGATGGCTTATGGTCTTGGCCGCTCATATGGCGACGCCTGCGTGCCGGTGGAGCATAGCCGTGCGATTGTGATGCAGCGGCTCGACCGCCTGGTGGCGTTTGATGAAACAACCGGCCTTTTAACCGCCGAAGCAGGCGTCAGCTTTGCTGATATTCTGAAGGTATTTCTACCCAAGGGCTGGCTCATTCCGGTTTCGCCGGGCAGCTCGTTTGTGACCCTCGGTGGCGCGATTGCCAATGATGTTCATGGCAAAAATCATATAAGTGCAGGTTCGCTGGGTAATCACCTTGAGTGGATTGATTTGCTATTGCCCTCAGGCGAAGAAATTCGCGTCAGTGCCACACAGAATGCCCCCATTTTCCATGCCACTATCGGTGGTTTGGGCCTTACAGGTATTATCATCCGCGCGGCGGTGCATCTCATGCCCACGCGTAGCAATGCCATGGCAGTAACGCGCTATCGGGCCGAAGATCTCGACCATATGTTCGCTTCCTTCATGCAGATGCCGGTTGAGGATACCTATGCAGTCGCGTGGATTGATGCGCTGGCCAGCGGGCAGACTTTGGGCCGTGGTATCTTTGAGCGCGCGCATAGTGCGCCGCAGAGTATAGATGCGCGCCATAAGGCCGGGCCGGGGCTGCCCTTCAATCTGCCCGGTTTTACGCTTAACCCGCTGTCGGTGCGGTTATTCAACAATATGCGCTATAACATGGCCGCCAGTAGTACCCCCACGCTGCATACGGTGCCGGTAGAAAAGTTCTTCTACCCGCTTGATAGTATCCAGAACTGGAATCGCATGTACGGCAAGCGTGGTTTCCATCAGTTTCAGGCAGTTATTCCGGATGCCAGCGCGCAGCAGGGTATTCGCCAGTTGCTCGAGGCCATCAGCCAGAGCCGCAGGGCCTCGTTCCTCGCCGTGCTCAAGCGCCTCGGGTCAACCGGTCAGGGCATGCTCAGCTTCCCGCTACCGGGCTATACACTGGCGCTTGATTTCCCCAACAGCAGCGGCGTGCATGAGCTACTCTCGCGCCTCATCAACATCACGCGCAATCATGGGGGGCGTATTTATCTGGCCAAAGACTCAGCCATTACGGCGGATGATTTTATGGCCATGTACCCCATGCATACACAATTCCGCGAAGTGCTGGCGCAAGTCGACCCGCATGAGCGCATGAGCCACCAGATGGCTCTGCGCCTTGGCCTGCGTACACGCGAAGGCGGTGCCGCATGAGTAATGGAACATGGATCATTCTTGGTGCAACTTCGGCGATTGCCCGCGCGTTTGCACGCAAGGCAGCCAGTCAGGGCTGCGCCCTTGTGCTGGCCGGGCGCGATGTAAACGAGCTGAATGCGCTCGCGGTTGATGCCGGCCTGCGTGGCGCGCCGATGGTGCATACCCTGCGGTTTGATGCCAATGACCCCGCCGCGATTGCCGAGCTGGCGGCCACTGCCAAAACCGCAGTTCTGCCAATCAGCGTGTTCCTCGCCTTCGGCCAGATGCCGGATGAAACCCTGATGCGTATCGACCCCGTGCTATGCGCACAGATGATTGATACGAATTATACCGCTGCCGTACTGGCGCTGAATGCCGTGCTCCCAACCTTCGAAAACCAGCAGAGTGGCAGCATTGTGGTACTTGGCTCGGTGGCGGGCGACCGCGGACGGAAGAAGAACTTTCTCTACGGCTCGAGCAAGGCTGGCCTGCACGCCTATACCGGCGGGCTTGCCGCCCATCTCAGCGCATTCAAGGTACCGGTATTGCTGGTGAAACCCGGCGTAATCGACACCGCCATGACCTGGGGTCTCAAAAACCCGCCCGTACCGCTGGGCTCGCCCGAGGGGCTGGCCGAAGCCTGCTGGAAGCGCGCGCCTAAGGGCGGCACCATGTATTATCCTTGGTTCTGGTGGGGAATCATGACCCTCATCAAGCACTTACCGCGTCAGATCTTCAACAAGCTGAACTTCTAGCGTTCAGGCATCCTTAACGCCTTGCTAACTAGCTCTTAACCCACCATATCTATAAGTAAGTGAGATTATGACAGCTGAACCGACCCCCGCCTCGCCGCCCACGGAACCGATTACGGACTTCCGCGATCTTGCCTTCAAGATTCCTGATGAGCAATTCGAAGATCTAATCAACAAGTATTGCCGCGATTTGACCGAGCTGGCGCGCTTGGGCAAGTTCGATCCGGTTATTGGCCGCGAGAACGAAATTGACCAGCTGGTCACCATTCTCTTGCAGCGTGGCCGTTCGAATGTGGCCGTTTGCGGCCCGGCGGGTTCGGGTAAAACCGCGCTCTTCACTGGTTTTGCCGGCGTTGTTGCCGAGGGCAAAGTGCCCAAAATGCTGAAGGACGCTCGCGTCATCGAGCTTGAGTTCCCGACCATGGCTGCGGGTACTTCAACCCGTGGTGAATTTGAAGGCCGTGTTATTCCCTTCATCAAGGGCTGCGCCGAGCGTAATGCTTCAAAGAAATTCCCGCCCATTATTATGTGCATCGACGAAATGCACACCATGATGCCAACCTGTAAGGCCACTGCCGCTTCAGGCGTATCGGACATCATGAAACCCTACCTCACTGTGGGCGATCTGCAGGTTATTGGCGCAACGACGGTCGACGAATTCCGCGTTTATGTAGCCGCTGACCCTGCCATGGAGCGCCGCTTCCAGAAGATCCTTCTTGAAGAGCCGAATGTGGCTGCCACCAAGACCATTCTGAAAGGTCTGGCACCAAAATATGCCAAGCACTTCGACATCACCATCAGTGACAAGATGTGCGAAGACATTGTGGAAATCGCCACCAAGTATCTGCGTAAGCAGAACAACCCGGATAAATCGATCGTGACGCTCGACCAGTCGTGCGCCCGTGCGGTGAAAAAGGGCCTCTCCGAGCTTGAGTGGATTTGCGTAGCCGAGACGCTTGGCGCGCAAACCGGCGTCATCCCGTCGGCCATTCTGCCACCCGATCACGAAGACCGCTGACACTTACCCGAGATCATCCGCAACAATATTGCCCTGAAGCTGGCCATGGCGCAGCCTTAGGTCAGGTTGCTGCAGTGCTTCGGACCGTATTATGCGTTTTTTACAGCGCCGCTGTTCTTGTTTGGCACTTTCGAAACCTCCCTGATAAAATAACGTAATAAAATATTACGCTAGCGCAACATAATTACTGCGGTGCAATATTTGGGCAATATCTGAGGGGACTTACAAAGGGAGCGACAAACTATGGATGTATTTTCGGCCAAAGACTTTAGCGCGCATGAGCAGGTTGTTTTCTCGCACGACCCCGAAACCGGCCTCAAGGCGATTATCGCCATCCATAACACCCTGCGCGGGCCCTCACTGGGCGGCTGCCGCATGTGGGCTTATGCCACCGAAGCCGAAGCCCTGACCGATGCCCTGCGTCTCTCGCGCGGTATGAGCTACAAATCGGCGCTGGCTGACCTGCCTTTAGGCGGCGGCAAGTCGGTTATCATCGGCGACTCCCGCAAAATGAAAACCCCGGAACTGATGATGGCCATGGGCCGTGCGGTCGACCGCCTCGCCGGTCGCTATATTGTGGCCGAAGACGTGGGCACCTCAACCGCTGACATGACCCATATTCGTACCAACACCAAGTTCGTGGCTGGCCTCGCGCCTGAGCAGGGCGGTAGTGGTGATCCGTCGCCTGCCACCGCCTGGGGTGTATTCCTCGGGATCAAGCAGGCTGTAAAATTCAAGCTGGGTCAGGACGACCTGCGTGGGTTACGCGTAGCCGTACAAGGCCTTGGTAATGTAGGCCAGCATCTATGCCACCTGCTGCACGAAGCAGGTGCCAAACTGATTGTGGCTGATATCCGCCCCGAGTTTGTACAGAAGATGGTGGAAGAATGCGGCGCAGTCGCCGTACTGCCGGAAGCCATTTATGCCGTAGAGGCCGATGTTTTTGCGCCTTGCGCTTTGGGTGCGGTGATTAACGATACCACCATTCCGCAGCTGAAGGTGAAGATCGTCGCCGGTTCATCCAACAACCAACTGGCTGAAGCCCGCCATGGCGAAGTACTAACCGGACTTGGCATTCTCTATGCGCCCGATTATGCGATTAATGCAGGCGGCGTGATTAACGTGGGCTACGAGCAGATCCTCGGCCCCGGCAATTACAACCGCGAGAAGGCTTATGCCCATATCGGCCGTATTGCCCAGACCATGCAGATCATCTTCGAGATGGCGCAGCAGCAGAATATCTCCACCAGCGTAGCGGCCGATCGTCTGGCCGAACAGCGCCTTGTGGGTGGTAAGGGCTCATCGATTGCAGCGTAGATCGATGCAGATTTCCGGCCTTAAGAACACCGGAACTGTAAGGTTATAATGCGCCAGCACCGGTAGTACAAACTGCCGCGTATCAACTAAATAGTGCCGCTCAAGATTGGGCGGCACTATGCGTTTCTGCCCATACACATCAATCGCGGGATACGTGAAGGCGAGCTGTACTGCCACCAGCGCAGCTATCATATAACCCACAGCACTATGCGTACCCTTGAGTGGCTGCACCTGCAGCCAGCGATCCACAATCAGCCAACCCGTGATGCTGGCGAGGATGATGAATCGGTCACTATCCCACGCAATGGTAATCAGAGCATAGGGCGCAGCCATAAGCCCAAACAGCGCGAGCGATTTAAGCGCTGTGCCACCACTACGCGCCTGTGTATACCCAAAGAACAGGAGCGCCAGTGGCATAACCCCATACACCAGCAGGAAGAATGGCAGTGAAATGAGGCGTGTGGGCGTAAAGTCACTCACCATGGTGGCTCTGGCCTGTCGTACGCAGTATTTATCCCACACCTCGGCCACCAGATTATGCGCTGCAGGGCGCATATCGGCACAGCGGGCCTCGGCTAGTGGCATCAAACCGGGCTGATAACTTGCCGAGAGCGCCAGCAGGCCAACACTGAGACCAAGCACAACAACGCCAGCAATAATAACGCGTTTGCGCTGTGCCTCAGCCAGCAAAGCCTCAGCTGCAAACAGGGTGAGGCCCGGTACCAGCGCCATTTCGTGCTGCATGGCCAGTACCAGCAATACGCCCGCTGCGCTGAAAGTATAACCCTGAGCCAAAAGCGCCGCGATGAGGATGAGGCTGAGCGCCAGTAACACATCGATATACCCCGTGGTTGCCGCCAGCACCGGCAATACAGCCGAACCTAACAATAGCCAGAGCAGCCAGCGCCGGGCGCGATCCGCCGGATAAGGCAGTTGCGCCATGCGCGCCAACAACACGCCAGCCAGCACGGTTATCAGCAGCACATGCATCCGTGCCAACTGGCGGCCGATATCGGCCAGATCGGTAATGCCCAGAGATGCAAAAATTGTAGGCAGCAGACCGCGGCGCAGCGGGCCATCCTCATAAGTGAAGATGTAGCTGAGCAGCGGGTAAAGCGAAGTTTCGATGCTCAGACCCTTAACGATCTGGACCACCAGAACCAATACCGCAAGAACTAGCCCGAGTTGGCGCAAGGTAACTCCCTAATACAGCCTTGAAACTACGCCATTACCGGCCGTGAGGGAATCGACTGATTGCATAACCCCATAAGCTGTTGCTATAAAGCGCGCGGGAGATCGGCATGGGCGAGCGATTCGCCAACCCGGTCAGGGCCGAAAGGCAGCAGCCGTAACGAGTTTAGTTCGGGTCGTGTTCGGTCTCCCACTTCTTAATTTACCCGCAGCCGCCACGCCAACCCTGCGGGAAGTAGTTACAAATCAGCCCTACCGCTTCTCCATGATTTGAGGTGGCGAATTCGTGCCCCCCGCGCTATCTATTAGCTATGTCCGACGCCCTCTTCGATATGCCCGAGCCTACTCCCCAAAAAGCGGCCTACCGCGTTTTGGCGCGCAAGTATCGCCCGAAGGATTTTGCCGAACTGGTTGGCCAGGACGCCTTGGTCAAAACCCTGACCAACGCCTTCGCCTCGGGCCGCATTGCGCATGCGTTTATGCTCACAGGTGTTCGTGGTGTAGGCAAAACCACCACTGCCCGTATTATCGCCAAAGGCCTGAACTGTGTTGAAGGCCCAACGATTACCCCGTGCGGCAAGTGTGATGCCTGCGTGAGTATTGCCGAAGGCCGCAATGTAGATGTACTCGAGTGGACGCCGCCTCGCATACCGGTGTTGAGGGCATTCGCCAGCTGCTCGATAACGTGAAGTATGCGCCCACCAGCGTGCGCACAAAAATCTATATCATCGACGAAGTGCATATGCTCTCCAACTCGTCGTTCAACGCTTTGCTTAAAACCCTTGAAGAGCCGCCGCCGCATGTAAAATTCATCATGGCGACGACTGAAATCCGCAAGGTACCTATTACGGTGCTGTCGCGCTGCCAGCGCTATGACCTGCGCCGTATTGATGCCGATTTGCTGGCCGAACATTTTGCCCATGTCGCCAAGCTTGAAGAGATCGAGATTGATGAAGAGGGCTTGCGCCTTCTGGCCCGTGCAGCTGACGGCTCGGCGCGCGATGGCCTCTCACTCATGGACCAGGCGATTGCCCGCGGCGGCACATCTGTAACAGGTGAGCAGGTGCGCGATATGCTCGGTCTGGCTGACCGCAGCCTGGTGTTCGACCTGCTGACCAACGCGCTCTCGGGTGAACCCGCCAAGGCACTTGAGCTGGTAGCCACTCTGCACCGCGATGGGGCCGACCCCCTTACGCTGCTGCAAGACCTTTTAGACGTTACGCATCAGATTACCCGCCACAAAGTACTGCCCACCCGCAAGGGCGATGTCACCCTCACGGCGGCTGAGCAAAAACGTATGGGCGAGCTGGCAACCGGCCTTTCCACCCCCGTCCTCGCCCGCGCATGGCAAGTACTGCTCAAAGGCGTGCCCGAAGTGCAAAGCGCTCCCATGCCCATGGCCGCGCTTGAAATGCTTATCATTCGCCTCGCGCACATCGGCACCATGCCCACCCCGGGCGATCTGATTAAAAAGCTCACTGATGGCAGCCTGCCTGCAGGCACTGCCCCGCAAACGCAAAACAGTGCCCCCACAGGTGCTCCCGCCATGCGCGCAGCCGTAGGCATGAGCAACACGGTAGCTGTGGCGCAACCTGCTGTGCAGGCGCAGCCCATGGCGCAGGATTGGCGCAGTGCAGTTGCCCTGTTCTACGAAAAGAAAGAAATGGTGCTCGGTGCGCAGTTACACAGTTCGGTTGAATGCCTGTCATTCGCCCCCGGCCAGCTTGATTTATACCCGCGCCCCGGTACCAGCCAGCAGGTGCTCTCGCGCGTGGCCACACTGCTGCAGGAATATACTGGCCAGCGCTGGCTGGTGAATATCGCCAAGCGCGGCGGGGTTAAAACCCTGACCGAAGAGGATGAGGAAAAGGCACAGGACGTAATTAATGCGGCCGCTGAGCATCCTTTAGTAAAGGCCGTGTTGCTAGCCTTCCCCGGTGCCAAGATTGAAGCTGTACGCGATAAAGTTCTGCCCGAAGTGGCAGATGGTGATGAAACCCCAACCCAAAGCCCAGATGAGGATGCCTAAATGAATATCGCCCTGATGATGAAGCAGGCCCAGCAGATGCAGGGCAAAATGCAGGAAATGCAGACCCGCCTTGCAGCCGCCGAGTGCGAAGGTACGGCAGGTGGTGGCGCAGTTAAAATTACCATGACTGGCAAGGGTAATGCAGTTTCAATCAAACTCGATCCATCGGTTGTAAACGCGGCTGATGTTGAGATGCTTGAAGACCTGGTGGTCGCCGCGATTAACGATGCTGTAGCCAAAAAGGAAGCGCTGGCGGCTGAAGAGCAGCAGAAGATCATGGGCGGCCTTAACCTGCCCGCCGGCATGAAGCTGCCATTTTAAAAATTAGTCCTACCGCTTCGCTACTTGAGGACATAATTTTATGATCGGTCCAGAGCTAGAGAGACTCATACTGCTCCTCGGCAAACTGCCGGGCTTAGGCCCGCGTTCGGCGCGGCGGGTGGCGCTGCATCTGCTTAAAAAGCGCGGCCAGCTGCTGCTGCCGCTGGCAACCGCCTTGTCAGAGGCTGATGAGAAAATCACCAGCTGCGATCATTGCCATAACCTTGATACCGCCAACCCCTGCCTCATCTGCACCGAGAAAGGCCGCGACCAGCACGCCCTGTGTGTGGTGGAAGATGTGGCCGACCTGTGGGCGCTGGAGCGTACGCACGCGTTCAAGGGCCGTTACTTTGTATTAGGCGGCTTGCTATCAGCTCTCGCGGGTATTACGCCCGAACAACTGTTCATTCCGCAGCTGGTGCAGCGCGCGATAGATGAAGAGATTACCGAAATTGTACTGGCCCTGCCCGCTACTGTAGACGGCCAGACGACTGCACATTATGTGGCCGACCGTATGCGCGAACATAACATCAAGGCCACTCGCCTTGCTCATGGTGTGCCTTTGGGTGGCGAGCTCGACTATCTTGACGAAGGCACCCTTACCGCTGCCCTGCAGGCCCGCCGAACCGCCTAATAGCCGTGTGAAATCTCGTTAAGGTTAATTTCCTGCCATAGCGCTTTACCTGGGCCTGAGCTTTTTGATAAGTTGGACCATAAAATTTTAACAGAAAGCGCAACACCATGAGCAAACTCACACAAATTCTCTCAGCCAGTGCTGCAGCGTTTGCCATGGCCACTACAGCCTCTTCTGGTTTTGCTCAAACAATTAGGCCTGATACAAAAATCAACAGCCAAGCGTGCGACGAAGCCTATCGAGGCTACTTAGGCGCTATTGCTGGGCGGGGCATGATGCATATAGCAGCAGTCGCCAATCAACCGCTTACAGGCACTAAAGCGGAACTGCAGGCTGCTGAACATAAATACCATCAATCATTGCGAAATGACGGTATCGACCAATTGACCGAGGCGGCTGGCAAGGTAGGTGTTGCTTGCGGCGCGACTCCGAATCAGGTGCTAGCTGCTGCCAAAGCAAAACACGCAGCTAAGCCTACGCCTTGATTTCCAACATTAATTGAACTTTTAGGGCAACCTGATTCCGGTTGCCTTTCGTTCCTCTTTTGTCCACAATCCGGCGCATGGATATTCTCTTAGCCGCCCTCATCTCAGCCCTTCTTACTGGTGTTAGCGTCTGGTTTTACGCGTCTGCCAAACAGAGCGAACGCCTTTTGAAAGCCAACGATCTTGCCGCGCAAGAGCGCAGCGCGCTGATGGCTGAGCTGGCCACTGCCAAGGCCAACCTCACTGCCGCTACGCAGCAGCAGGAGAACATGAAAGTGTGGTTCGAGAATAACGCCAACACCGTGCTGCAAAAAACCTCCGAGCAGCTGCAGGTTAAGTCGCAACAAGGGCTGGATGCCATTCTCACTCCAGTGAAAGAGCGCCTCACCACCTTCGAGAAGAAAGTCGAGGAAGTTTACGGGCATGAATCACGCGAGCGCATTGGCCTTGCCAAACAAATTGAACTCGCGATGCAGATGAACCAGCAGACCAATGCCGCCGCCAATAACCTCACCAGCGCACTCAAGGGCGATGCCAAGAAGCGCGGTAACTGGGGCGAAGTGACGCTTGAGAATATTTTGCGCGATTCAGGCCTGTCGGAATATGACTACATTACTCAAGGCCGTGAGCTGGACCTGAAGAATGACGATGGCCGCCGCCAGCAGCCGGATGTGATCATCCGCATGCCGCAGGGCAAGCATATCATCATCGATTCAAAGGTAACGCTGAACAGCTACCTTGAGCTGTGTGCAGCGACTGAGGAGAACGAGGCCGTTCTGCGCGCACAGTATATCGCTGCCGTTAAGCGCCATATCGATGACCTGTCGGGCAAGAAATATCAGGATAACGACAAGCTGATTGCACATGACTTTGTGCTGATGTTCATCCCGATTGAATCGGCCCTCGCGATTGCGCTGGATAACGATGCCGGCCTGCAGGCCTATGCGTGGAAAAAGCGCATCGCCATGGTTGGCCCCAACAGCCTGATGATGACCCTGCACACGCTACAAAGCATCTGGCAGGGCGAGAAGCTTGAGCGTAACGCCAATGAAATTGCCAAGGAAGCGGCCGACCTTTACGACAAGCTGCGGTTAGTGGTTGAGAGCCTTAATACCGTTGGCAAGAACATTGAGCAGACCCGCACAGCCTATGACAAAGCCATCGGCCAGCTGGCCACCGGCCCCGGTAATGTGATCAAGCGGGTTGAAAGCTTCAGGAAACGCGGCGTAACAGTGAGCAAGCCCATCGCCGCACTCGATTACGCGCACCAAGAGAGCGAAGACGTTACAGAGTAATCACTTCGCTATCGACATAACCCACTGGTCGATTGCCAAGGGCATGGCTGACTTGGCTGAGCTGCACTCAACCGAAAGCTCAAGCTTCATGGGGCCTGCAAGGCGGGCACCAGCCGGGCCCATGGTAACAGGCATAACTACCCACCAGGCGTTGGGATAACCATTACCGCCCGCATCAATCTGCTGGGCATCAACCGCACCCGTAACCTGCAGGTTCACGTAATCAACCCCATAATCAGCACTCAGCCCCTGCTTGCCCAGCAAACCAGAGCTACGGCCAGCGCTCATCAGGCCATTCCAGCCATCTGCAGAAAACAATGATGTGTCGGAAGTTACAGCAGCCTCTTGGCCAACCCTGAAGTTATAGGCACGCACCACAGCTTCAGCCGCCCAACTGGCCACTTTATCGGTGCTGATGTTTGAAGCGCAATCGCTGCGCATACCCGCAACAGGCTCACTACCCTCTTTGTGCTGCTCACGCCAGCCGCTGATAAAGCCGGCGATGAGAGCAACGAGGATGATCAATGTGCGCAAGAGATGTCCTTTTAAAGCGTGCTAGAGACCCTTTTGGCCCATGCCGAGGAATTTCTGGCGCCGCTCCTGCTTGAGGGCAGCAACGTTGCGGCCCGAGAGATCGGCCAGTGCGGCTTCAATCTGGTTACCGACACGCTCGATCATGTCCTTGCGGTTGCGGTGTGCACCACCAACCGGCTCTTCGATGACGGCATCAATCACACCAAGCTGCTTGAGATCCTGCGCGGTCAGCTTAAGCGCCTGCGCAGCTTCTACCGCATGGGTGGGCGAGCGCCAGAGAATGGACGCGCAGCCTTCGGGCGAGATAACAGAGTAGATTGAGTGCTCAAGCATGAAGATGCGATCGCCGGTAGCAATTGCAATCGCACCACCCGAGCCACCTTCACCAATAACCACAGTAACAATTGGCACTTCGGCGCGCAGGCAGCTCTCGATGCTCTTGGCAATCGCCTCGGCCTGACCGCGCTCTTCAGCGCCAACTCCGGGATAGGCACCTGCGGTATCAACCAGTGTAATGATGGGAAGGCCAAAACGGTCGGCCAGAGCCATAAGGCGCTGCGCCTTGCGGTAGCCCTCGGGGCGCGCCATGCCAAAGTTATGCTTCACACGGGTTTCGGTATCATGGCCACGCTCTTGACCCATGATAACCACAGCCTGACCCTTGAAACGGCCAATACCACCCACAATCGCGCGGTCTTCGGCAAAGTGGCGGTCGCCGGCGAGCGGCTGGAAATCAGTAATCAGCGCGTCGATATAATCCTGCGCGTGCGGGCGGTTAGGGTGGCGGGCCACCTGCACTTTCTGGGCGGGGGTGAGGCGCGCATAATTTTCTTTCAGAAGACGCTCGATCTTCTTCTCGAGGCGCGAAACCTCTTCGGCAATGTCCATATCGCCAGCACCCGTCAGGCGGCGAAGTTCTTCTTTTTTAGCCTCAAGCTCGGCAATCGGCTGTTCAAAATCTAAGGTCGACATGCGGCAGATATGGCCTATTTCCGGCCTAAACGCAAGCCAGCGGGTATAGGTGTTAACGGCCCGTCGAGGGGGATGCCCATTTTCTGCGCTTCTGCGCGCAAAGTGTCGGTACGGCCAGCGGTTTCGGGGTGACTGGCCATGAATTCGGGCACGCTCAGGCCGGTTCTGGCCTCATAGGCGGCCAGTTTTTCGTAAACTTCCCCTACGCCACCCATATGGCCATAACGCTTGCCCACCAGCTGCAGGCCGGTGACATCGGCCCGCCGCTCGGCCTCACGCGAGAAGGTGAGCAGCGCCAGCGAACTGGTGGTGCCGGCCAGACTATCCAGCCCATCAAGCCCCACGACCCCAGCCAGCAGGTTGATGGCGATAGAGACCAACAGCCGCCCACCCACCGCCTGCGCAGGGTCGCGGTGAATGATATGCGCCATCTCATGCGCCAGCACCATGGCGATAGCGTTTTCACTATGCAGCTGATCGAGCAGGCCGCGATGGAGCATGATGATGCCGCCTACAGTGGCGTAGGCATTCACCTCTTCGTCATCGACGTACTTGACGTTAAAGACCATACCCTCGGGCAGGTCCATGCCTTTGGCCATGGCATCGGCCATCTCTTGTAAGGTTTGCGAACGCCGGTCTTGGCGCGCCTCGCTGGTATAGCGAGAGAAGCTTTGTGTCAGCTTCAGCTCCCAGCTGAACGGAATGTAAGAGGCCAGCACCGTACCGAGCAGATAAAGAAAGATGACAAGGCCGATAACGCTGATGGCAAAGCCAATCAGCAGCCAGAAGACCTCGGCCAGTATATTGGTTTTACCGACGTTGATGCCCTCAGGCGGCAGGCGGTTTTCATACCCCATGCCTAAGCTCTGGTGCCCCACGGCGCCGCGGTGCCGGTTACTGTAGAATCAGGGATAATAGCAGTGCCATAAGCAATCAGTTCAATACCTGTGGTCAGGCGCGGATCGCCATTATTGATACCCGATGTTTCAAGGCGCAGGCCGAATACCATGGTAGCGCCCAGCTCGTGTGCCTTTTCGCGCATGCGCAAAATGGCTTCGCGGCGGCCGCGGTCGAGCAGGCTTTCATACGCCGTTACCCGCCCACCAAAGAAGGAGTGCAGCTTGGCTGCCATACGCTTGAACGCATCAACCGATACAACTACCGAGCCCGCGACGAGGCGCAGCTGCGGCGCGCCCGCCATGATAGGGGCATTGGGGAGGTTAAAAACCAGCGCCTTATCAAGCATCTCCTGCTCACGCTTGCGGATGGAGGCATAATGCTTCTGCTCCAGCAGCGTGCCCACCACATACCCGATGATAAGCGGTATAACAGCCCAGAAGATGAAGAACAAATCTGCCATTAAACGCGGCTCACTTTAACGGCGGTACCATAAGCAAACACTTCGGCCGCACCAGCCGCAATTGAAGACGTACCAAAGCGGATATTGAGTACAGCATCCGCCCCCATACCGGCAGCCTGCTCTTTAAGGCGCTCGATAGCCTGCAGGCGCGATTCATTCAGCAGCTCGGTATAGCCCTTGAGCTCGCCGCCCACGATGTTCTTGAAGCCCGCCATGATATCGCGGCCAAAATGCTTGGAGCGCACGGTCGAACCGCTGGCGATACCCAGATGCTGGGTAATGGTAAGACCGGGAAGATTTTCGAGGGTTGAAAGAATCATGCGTCGCTCCTGATTGACGAAGCGTAATTTAACCCTTTTTACGCTGGCGCGCTAGCGGGTGCTTCTCAAGCGCACTCACTAAACGCTCTGAAAGCACATGAGTGTAAATCTGTGTGGTGGCAATATCACTATGCCCGAGCAGCTTTTGCACCGAGCGCAAGTCAGCCCCATGGCTAAGCAGATGCGTAGCAAAAGCATGCCGCAGCTTATGCGGGCTGACCTTGCTGGGCATGATCCCCGCATTTACTGCCAGCTCTTTCAGCAGCTGGCCAAAGCGCTGACGGGTGAGCGCGCCAGTACCACCGTTTGACGGGAATAAGACCCGCTGTGCTGTAGCGCTGGGTTTACTACCCAAAAAGCGCGGGCGTGCCTGCATATATGTGACAATCGCCTCACGCGCAGGGCCGGTAAGCGGCACCATGCGCTCTTTGCCGCCTTTGCCCTTCACACGCACCAGCTGGCCTGCCTGCTCAAGCGCGGCCATGGGCAGGCCCACCAGTTCGCTCACACGCAGGCCAGTGGCGTAGAGTAGTTCTAACAATGCGCTTAAACGTAAGCCCTCATCACTTTTATTGGCAGCTGCGGTATCAAGCAGGCTAATCACCTCAGCCTCACTCAGCACACCCGGCAGGCGGCGGCCAAGGCGCGGCGATTCAAGCCCGGCGGTCGGATCAGCTGTAATGATGTTCTCGGTCAGCAAAAACTTATAGAACTGGCGCAGGGCCGAAAGGCGGCGCTGCAAGGTGCGCGCATCCATACCGGCTGCTGTCTGCTTGCCAATGAATACGCGTAAGTCATCGCTACGGGCTGTGGCCAGATCGCCCACCACGGCATGCACAGCCATTAAATCGCGCTTATAGGCGCTAATCGTAGCGCGCGCTGTGCCACGCTCAGCCGCCATGGCAGCGAGAAAAGCATCCAGAACAGGGGGCACGGGTACAGCCGCCCCTAATGGACGGCCCCGTTTGCGTGCAGCTGGCTTAGGTGGGGCCAAGCTGCTCACTGGGCACGGCGCGCACTACCTCTTTGGTGGGCGCGTCCATAGGCGTAAGAGCCAGCCAGGTTACTCCCCCGACGCCAGCCAATATAACCAGCAGGGCCAGATACTTGATGATGGTCCCGAGCGGGTTTCCGGTATTTCCCTGATAATGGGAACGATGACGATGTTTGCTCATGCCCTATGAATAGCATTGGCACGGGCCAAGGCTATTGCTATTTTCGCCGCAGAATGAGCGACTTACCAAAAAATCCGGCCCTGAAGCCCACCCGCACCCTGGTTCTGGTAGGTATGATGGGGGCTGGCAAAAGCTCTGTGGGCCACGCGCTGGCCCAAAAACTGGGCCTGCCCTTTGCCGATACCGATGTGGAAATTGAAGCCACCACCCACCAGAGCATCCCGGATATTTTTGCCAAACAGGGCGAAGCTGCCTTCCGCGACCTTGAGCACGAAACCCTCAAGCGCTTTTTGCTGCGGCCAGATGCGCATGTACTGGCCACTGGCGGCGGGGCATTTGTGCAGCCGCGCAACCACGATCTGATCAAACAAAACGGCCTCTCCATCTGGCTGAAGGCAGATGTCAGCCTGCTGGTCAAGCGCACGGCTGGTAATACCAGCCGCCCGCTGCTGCAGGGCGATGACCCCGCTGGCAAACTCACAGCGCTACTGGCGGCGCGCGAAGCCACTTACAGCACCGCCGACCTGATCATCACCGTCGACGATAGCCCGATTGCACATACCGTTAAACGCGTTTTAAGCGCCTTACAAAATCATCTGGAGCACACAGCATGAGCAGCACCGTTAAAGTAGCCCTGGGTGGCCGTAGTTATGACATTCATATCGGTCAGGGGCTGATGCAGCAGGCAGGCAGCGTGCTCAAGCCCGTATTACGCAGCCCGCGCGCGATTATTATTACCGATAAGTCAGTCGCCAAACTGCATCTCGAGAATCTGGTGAGCAGCCTAAAGGCTGGCAGTATCGATGTAGCCGAGCCTATTGTGGTCGCCACCGGCGAGCAAACCAAAAGCCTCGCGGGCTTTGAAGATTTGATCGAGCAGATGCTGGACCGCGCGATGGAGCGCAGCGTGACGGTAATCGCCTTAGGTGGCGGCGTGGTAGGCGATCTGGCAGGCTTTGCTGCGGCTACCGTGCTGCGCGGGGTGGACTTCATCCAGATTCCAACCACGCTGTTAGCGCAGGTCGATAGCTCGGTTGGTGGCAAGACCGGCATTAACACCCGCCACGGCAAGAACCTGCTCGGCGCCTTCCACCAGCCCCGCGCCGTGCTGATTGATACTGATGTGCTGAACACCCTGCCCCGCCGCGAAATGCTGGCAGGCTATGCCGAGATCATCAAATACGGCCTGATTGATGATGCCGAGTTTTACAACTGGTGCCTTGCCAATAGCGAGAAGCTGATGGCAGGCGATAACACCACCCGCGAATACGCAATTGCTCATAGCTGTGCTGCCAAAGCACGTATTGTCGCAGCAGATGAGCTGGAGAGCGGCCCACGCATGTTGCTTAATTTTGGCCATACTTTTGCCCATGCGCTGGAGGCCGAAGCTGGGTATGGCGCAGGCCTGCTGCATGGCGAAGCTGTGGCTGTGGGCATGGTACTAGCGCTTGAGCTCTCGGCCCGCCTTGGTTTGTGCAGCCCTGAGTTGGCCCCCAATCTTGCCGCGCACTTCAAGAGCGTAGGTATGCCAGCCAGCATCGCCGATACGCCATGCAAGGACACCGCGCCCCAAAAGCTGCTTGAGCATATGTACCACGACAAAAAAGTGGAAGACGGCAAGCTGACCTTCATTCTCGCCCGCGGCATCGGCCAGACTTTCATTTCACGCGGTATCGACCCGGCACAGGTACTCCCTGTTCTTGGCACACAGGAGAATTAAATATGGAAATCTGGCATTACGCACTCATCATCATTTTCTTACAAATACTCTCAGCCTTCTTCTCTGGTACTGAGACGGCCATTACCACCGCCTCACGTGCACGTCTGCACCAGCTGGGGCAAGAGGGTAACCACAGAGCCAAGCTGGCCTATTCGTTACGCGAACAGAAAGAAAAACTCCTCAGCACATTGCTGGTTGGCAACAACATGGTCAACACTGCGGCTGCGGCCACCGCAACCGCCATGCTTACACAGGTGTTTGAGGGCGATAGCGGTGCTGGCGCTGTTTTTGCAACGCTTCTGATTACAGTAACGCTGCTCATCTTCTCGGAAGTTCTGCCAAAAACTTTTGCCATCCATCATTCGCTAGCAGCCACACTGGCTGTGGCGCCAATCATGCGTTTTCTCATGTGGATTCTTACCCCCCTTACATGGGGTATTATCTCGCTCGTACGCGGTATCCTCATTCTGTGTCGCGCCAATCCCAATGAAATTGCAGTATCCTCTAACGCCGATGAGCTGAAAGGTGCGATTGACCTGCATCGCGGGCCGGATGAAGATGTAGCGCAGGAGCGCGCAATGTTGCGCTCGATCCTCGACCTGAGCAATGTCGAAGTCAAAAACATCATGACCCATCGACGTAATCTCGATACGGTAGATGCCAGCCTGCCCGCTACACAGATTGTGGAACAGGCCCTCGAGACCGGCTTTACCCGTATTCCGCTATGGAAAAGCGCTCCTGAAAACATCATCGGTGTGCTGCATGCTAAAGCGCTGCTGAAAGAAATCCAGCGTGTGGGCGGCGATCTTGAGCAGATCGACATGGCCAAGGTTGCTACCAAACCGTGGTTCATTCCTGAATCGACCAATCTGCTCGAGCAGCTACAGGCGTTCCGTGCACGGCGCGAACACTTTGCACTGGTCGTGGATGAATATGGTGGCCTGCAGGGCATCGTGACACTTGAGGATATTCTTGAGGAAATTGTGGGCGACATCGGCGATGAAACCGATAGCGACCTGCCCGGGGTGATCCGCCAGCCCAACGGCTCTTTCCTGATTGATGGTGGTGTAACCCTGCGTGAGCTGAACCGCCAGTTTGAATGGAGCCTGCCGGAAAGCGATGCCGCAACCATTGCTGGCCTGGTGCTGCATGAGGCGCGCCGCGTGCCCGAAATTGGCCAGACGTTTGAATTCCATGGCTTCCGCTTCGAGATTATCCGCCGTCTGCGTAACCAGGTCACGCAGCTGCGCGTCTGGCCTTTGGGCCGCAATGAGCGGCATGGCAGCGATACGGGGACTTGAGCTTTAGTGGTTTTAGCCCATATTACGTTTAAGTAACTGGAGCTCTCATGCCGCTATCCCCCCCTGCACCGCGCGATCATAAGCACAGCCGTCAGGTTGAATGTAAAGGCTACCGCCGCACTGATGGCCTGTGGGATATCGAGGGCCATATCACTGATCGCAAAACCTACGACTACACCAGCGATGCACGTGGTGAGGTTGCTGCCGGTCTGCCGGTGCACGAGATGTGGCTGCGCCTGACGCTTGACGATACGCTGACGGTAAAGGCTGTTGAGGCGGTAACTGACTACTCGCCCTTCCCTACTACCTGCCCGCATATCGCGCCGGATTATGGCAAAATCGTTGGCCTCAAGATTGGCCCGGGCTGGACCAAGGCCATTAAAGAGCGCATGGGCGGCGTGAACGGCTGCACCCATTTAACCGAGCTGCTGGGGCCGGTGGCCACCACCGCGTTCCAGACCATCTACCCCATCATCTCGCGTGAAGCGAAAGAGAAGCGCGTGGCAGCAGGCGAGAGCGGCGAGCCCAAAAACTTCCCGCTGCTCAACACCTGCCACGGCTTTAGAGCCGATGGCGAGGTGGTGCGCCAATTTGCGCCCGCCTTTTACACAGGTAAAACAGAAGCTTAGCGCTGGCTGCCGATAAGCTAAACGGGGTTGCAGAAAAGCCTCGTTCGGTGCTATCAACGCGGCCTGTCTCTATGGGCGCGTAGCTTAGCGGTAGAGCGCTACCTTGACATGGTAGAGGTCACAGGTTCAATCCCTGTCGCGCCCACCACATCTTTGGAAATGCATATTGTTTCGCTGCGCTAGCGCAGCTGGCCCTGTCGCGCCCACCACATCTTTGGAAATGC
>JBEIQE010000048.1:0-1583 GCA_040376705.1 Micavibrio sp. | reverse complement strand
GCTCCCGCGCTGCATCGCTACTGTGCATAACCTCACCTTGCATGCTGAAGCACCCACGCAATAGCGCTGAGGATGCTGGCGAGCACAGCACCGATAACAGCTAAGGCCTGCCAGCCCCCGCGCCCGAGGTTGAGGAGTGCGGCTACATTATCAAGCTTGGCTTCTATCGTGCCCAAGCGGCCTTCGATGCGCTGCTCGAAGGCATCGACCTTGCGCTCAAGCGCGTTGATGCGCCCCTCTAGCTGACCAAGCTGATGCGCGAAGCTGATCTGATCAGCCAACTCAGACATGGCGCGCCACCAGCGCTACGGTAAAGCTTACTGATGCGCCAGTGCGGTTCTCGAAATAGATTTTGTTATCCGTATGCGTGCGGATGGTGAATTCGCCGTCCACCCCCGTAGCGCCGCTAAGTGTGCCGGTGCCTAATGTACCAGGCGTAGCAATCGCGCTATCAACTGCAGGGCTAGTGCCGACCTTAAAGAAAAACGCGCCGCGCGCCACACTGCCAAACGAGCTGATGAAGCACATACCGCTGGCGGCTGCGCCTAAGTCTACCGAGGTTGCGGTATCATCAGCTAATGTGAACGAATGCGAGGTAAACGCGCTGGCGCGCACCACGCCTGCTACTTGCAACTTCTCAACCGGTGCGTTGGTGCCGATGCCCACTTTATCGGTGCCGGCTTTGGCAACAAACAAGTTAGCATCAGTATCACCCTCAATGCGGGTATCGTGCGCTGCGCCGCTATCGTTCACCACGGTTTCGGCATCACTCACCGTAATGCGTAGCGCGGTTGCGTTATCATCAATGCCGGTTGAGGCGAAATCTGATATCGTACCGCTGTGGATTTTATCGCCCGAGAGCGCGTCATTCGCCAAGACAGGTACCGCCACATTGGTGCTGGCGTTGATTTGGCTCAGCTGAATCCAGTCTGACCCGTCATAGAATTTCAGCACCAAGGGGCTAGTCGTTGTATCAAGCCATAGCTGGTATTGCGTGGGCGTTGCGGGCGCAGAGGCGCCGCTCGAGAGGCTGGCGAGGGCCACCAGCGCGTTGTTAAGGTCAGTACGGAAAGCCGGAAAACCCTGATTGGCGATGTTCATATCGTGTTGGGACATGGTTTGCTCCTTATGTGGTTACTGTTGCCGGCCATAACCGCGCGCCACCCAGTCGTAAGTGCGGGAGATACCCACACCTGCGCTGTTCTTGAACTGCACGGTAAAGCCACTGCGGCTTTGGCTGGTGATGGTGAAATAATCGCCGCTCGCCAAGTTGCTCGGCGTGATGCTGATGGCCGGCGTGGCCTTAAACGCGGGGCTGAAGGTAATGCTATCGGCCCCAGTTGCACTCACACTGCCGTTAGCGGCTGCTACGCGGTCCGGCATATCGAGGCTCACACTCAGGGCCGTCACCGCAGGCGTAGCCATGGGGTTGGTGCTGATGAGGCGCGCCCTGAATTTAAAGCCCCGCCCCACAAAGTCGCCCACGCTAATGGCTTGCCAGCTGCTCCATGTGGGCGAGCCTGCGGGGTCACTTGGCGTGGTGGCGACTTCCACCAGCACATCGACCGCACTAGGCGCTGCGC
>JBEIQE010000084.1:0-1079 GCA_040376705.1 Micavibrio sp. | reverse complement strand
CAAGGTACAGTTTGATGAAGTGACCCTGCCATATCATGTCTACTTCGATGGCTCAGTTACCGGCCTGCAAGAGGGTAGTGCCGTACGCTACCGCGGTGTGGCGGTTGGTGTGGTTGGCGATATCCGCATCGCGCCGGATGATGCCAGTAAAGTGCGCGTGACCATCGAGCTGCCGTCCGATACGCCGATTACGCAGGATGCGGTTGCCAGTATCGAAATGCAGGGTATTACCGGTATTGCCTATATCCAGATATTTGGTGGTGCGCGTGGTAGCCCGCCGATTGAGCGTTCGGTTGGTACTGTGCCGGTTATCCCGTCGCGCCCGTCGCAGATATCTGAAGTGCTGGATAATGCCCCGCAGTTGCTGAATAATCTCATCGAGCTGACCGAGCGGGCAGGCGTGTTCCTGTCGCCAGAAAATGCCAAAAGCGTAACCGGTATTCTGGCCAATACCGAGGTGTTGACGGCGGATGCCAAGGCCGCACTCGAGAACTTCCGCAAGGTAGCCGAGCGTACCGATGCATTGGCTGTGGCATTGGTCGAGACCGCCAACGCAGCCAAGCGCCTGCTGAACGAAAACCGCGAGCCGCTGAATGATTTTACCACCACCGGCCTTTATGATGCTGCTTTGCTGATTGCCGAAATGCGCGAGCTGGTGGGTAACATGTCCCGCATCGCCTCACAGGTGCAGCGCGACCCCAGCGGTTTCCTGCTCTCAGGCCCGCGCTCGGGTGTTGAGCCAAGCGGTAGCACCTCGCGCCGCCAGAACCCGCCGCAGCGTACGCTGCCATCTACGCCGGAACTTGCTGTCACTCCATCTGTTGAGGTTGCACCATGAAGAAGCTTCTCGCCATCTGCCTGTCTGTCATTCCGCTGGCTGGTTGCTCGAACCTGCTGCCCAGTCTGGTAGGCGAGCCGCCTGCGCTTTACGAGCTGCGCGCGCCGGATAAGGTCGAGACCACCTCGGCACTGGTTAACAAGCAGCTGCTGATTGACGTGCCCATGGCCTCAGCCGGTATCGATACGCCGCGCGTTGCTCTCATCCAGCCTGATGGCACCATGGCTTACTATAAGAACGT
>JBEIQE010000054.1:0-1439 GCA_040376705.1 Micavibrio sp. | reverse complement strand
TTGCAGGTAGCAGTTATACTCTTTCATCCCTTGCACTTATGTATGGCACTGCGCGCATTGAGGCTGCTGGCCTGTGGCAGCCCGACAAGCTGGACGGCACAGTGAGCCTAAGCAACCTCACTCTGCCCGCATGGCCGCAGCTGGGCGCTATTAAAGGTATGGTCAACTTCAAGGGCACGCCGGCAACGCCGATTTTACAGGGTACGGCCGAGTTTGCGCCCGTGCTGCCGCAACCCGCCAACGTGCGCATGGCCTTTGGGTATGAGAATGAAGCAGCGAACATCAAGACCACCTACAGCCAGAACCAACGCCAGCTGCTGGTGGCAGAGGCCACCCTGCGCGCAGCGCTTAACCTCACCAAGCCAGATGTATCGGGATTGCTCAACGCACCACTGAGCGGCAAAGCGAATGGTAATATTGCGCTCGACTGGATGGCCGAGCAGCAGATGTTCGAGCTGCCGATCAAGCGCGGTAATGTGGCACTGGATGTGACATTGGCGGGCCGCGCCAATGCGCCTGAGGTAAACGGCACCGCCACCTTAAGTGATGGCTACTACCTGAGCACCGCCAGCGGCACCGAGCTGCACAACCTTGCCGCCACTGCCACCCTGCAAGGCCAGCAGGTTACCCTGAGCAGCCTGAGCGCAACGGATGGTAAAGCGGGCCGCATTACCGGCACCGGCAGTTATACAACAGCGGGCACAGCGCTGACCCTGAAGATCGAGAACTTCCTGATGCTGCGCCTGCCCGAAGCTACCGCGCGCGCCTCGGCCGACCTGCAGCTCACTGGCCCCACACTTACCGAGCTATTGCTAAAAGGCACCGTGCATATTGCCGAAGCTGCCTTGCGCATACCTGAGCGCTTACCTGTATCGCTCATCCGCCTGCCCATTACATACCAGGGCCATGCGCCGCGGCAGGTGCTTGCGCCTGAGGTAGCCTCAACACCTTTCGCACTGGGACTCGATTTACTGATTGATGCGCCCAACCAGATAAAGCTTGAAGGCCGCGGGCTGCAGAGTGAGCTGGCCGGTACACTTAACATACGTGGCAGCACTGTAGCGCCCGACATTACCGGCTACCTGAAGCTGGTACGTGGCTCTTACGACTTTTTAGGCAAGCGCGTACAGTTAACCGAGGGCCAGATTACGTTTGATGGCGGCACCTTGAGCAACCCATCCCTCAACCTCGTTGCCACGCAAGAGGGCAACGGCATAACAACAAGCATCTTGCTGCGCGGCACCGCGCAAGCACCGGATATCAGCTACACATCAAGCCCTGAATTACCGCAGGATGAAATTATCGCGCGGCTGCTGTTCGGCCAGTCAGTCACGCAGCTATCGCCGCTGCAAGCGGTGCAGCTGGCACGCGCTGTAGCCTCGCTGGCCAATGGCGATAGCGGGTTTGATTTGACAGGTGATATCCGCCGCGGCCTCGGG
>JBEIQE010000019.1:0-37208 GCA_040376705.1 Micavibrio sp. | reverse complement strand
GGCTGCACACTGGCTGAGGACTAATCTCGCGACCATATAGCTGATTTATATGGCTACAGACCCAACAACTTCTCGACCTTTATAACATCAAGCAGCGATGTGGGATGGAACTTGGCCTGATATTGCGGCGTAATCCTGACTGCCACTTCGGGGTTCAGCTGCTTGTTAACCACGCGAGTATCGAAGGCCACTAGCGGGTGCTGCGCCATGAAGCTATCAAGCGGCTCGCCGGTGACGAACTCGGCATGCTCCCAACCCTCTTTATAATCAGTACCCGGCTTGGGCGCAGGTAGCTCGAGCGCCTCTATATGATGGCCGTTGTATACATAAGGCGCATAGAGCTTGAAGGTGGCAATTGGCCGCCCGTAGATGATGGCTTCTGATTTCAACTCGCCCTCGGCCGCCAGCTGTGTCTTAAGCTCCTCATACCGCGCCTGCGTTGCTACACGGTAGCAGATATGATCGCACTGCAGGTTGGTAGGCAGCTGTAAACGCGCAAGCTCCGCAAAAATGGTGTCGAGCATGGGGAATGGCGGGGGGAGCATTACTTTCTGTTTTTCCATAACAAATACTCCACATGCTAATCTACAGGGATATTGATTATAAACTCACTTGCCCCACACAACTCGTATCATCAACGAATCTTATTCTAATATTTTCTAGCAATTCCAATAAATCTTTTCTTCCTAATCTAGAAGCAACAATCATCAATGACAAAATCGCTCTGTAAATATAATTTGAAAAATTCTCAACACATTCCTCAATACGCGGCGTATTTAACATCCCTCTAAAATGGAATTTAGAACCATATAATTCCATTATCGCAGGGAAAGAACCATGCGCAAATCCAGAGAAAATTCTATATATCGAACGAGCCACTAGTTTAACCCTGTCAGCCCCGCTTGAGCCATGTGCATCACCTAAAGCCTCTTGAATTTGACGTCGTTGCACGGCTTGGCTTTTTGAGATTGATAAAGGGTCATCTGGATCGGTTAATAGTTCCTGGTAAAAATCTCTCAATAAAGTTTGCTGATTTTTCGACGTGCCCGTCTCGCCTATTTGCATCCCTAAAAAATGTATATCTTCAGAAGCTTCATCAATTGCGCGACCTAATATATAGATTTCTTGAATATATCCGTTTTCCATCAGAACCATCGATGCATTGAGCAAGCTAATAATTCTTACTGACTTTAAAAAGGAAGCGAGAATATCGCTTTTCTCTGAAGGAGCGTATCGATATCGAAAACTATTTCCATATGTCACCTGTCGAGGGGCAGGAAATTCTTTCTCAAGTTCTTCTAAAATCTTTTCAAGCTCGGAAATCGTATTTTGAAAGTTGGAAAATAAATTCATTCTACTCTCCCGTCGATAAGCTCTTTAGAAGACATACCAAGAAGAATAGGATTGTGAAAACAAACTCAAAGTTTGTTTTCATCCGCAAGCGGACTGCGGAGCTTCTCTCCTCGCGCTTAACAGTCCACTGGACTGTTAAGTCGAACCTGTAAGGGTCTTCAACGCCTCCGGCTACGGCCACTAAAAAGGGCTCCCTTGAGGGGAGCCCTTTTTAGTGGCGGAGACGGAGGGATTCGAACCCTCGATACAGTGTAACCCGTATAATGGTTTAGCAAACCATCGCCTTCAGCCACTCGGCCACGTCTCCATCCGGCTATATATAACCAACTTACCCGTAACTTCATGCCCTTTTATCTTGCGCTGCAAGCAGCGCGGGCACTCGGCCACGTCTTGGTCCGGCTATTCACTCGCGGGTTTTACCCCACCAGCGAGGCGCCTATCTAACATAAACATTGGCGAAGGCCAAATATTTCCATCATGGTTAATATCGGACCGAGTCTTATTAAGACTCATTGCCGGATCTTAGGGGCTTTCTTTCTAAGTACTGAATCTCCACAGAGTTATCCACAGACTAGCAATAAAATAGAGCAAAAATGAGTACTTTGATTCAGCATTTTTTATCTAATTCTGGTGCAAACTCAACATAGTAAAGGGTCATTAACATTACTGCGGGGTAAAGAGCATGAGCCTGTCAAAGCCGTCAATCGAACTAGTAATTGATATGGTAGAAAACCGCCTCTCTGACATGGTCGTTACCGACCGTGAGGACGCCAAGGAGCAGTTGATGCTCAAGCGCGCCCTACAGGAGCTGGCCTCCCTCTCCCTCAATCAGGAGCGCAGCGCACGCCGCAAGGCCGTACGTCGCCCCAGCCACAGCATCATGATGCCGAGCGAAGCGCTCGCCTAATTCAAGATGCAGCACGAATTCTGAGAGGCCCGGACTTTAAATCCGGGCTTTTTAGTTTGGTGCCGCTTTTTTAGCCCTTAGCGATGCCTGATAATTAGCCTCGCCCCGCAGCCAGCGGCTTTCGGCCATTTCCAGCCATGAGAGAATCACGGGGTCTGGCCCTTTTGGCACCTCCCCACCACTGATGACCGCCACAAACGGCGCAGCACCCGGTTTGGTCCCCTTGGTGGTTTCCTCAACACTCAGCACCACCGCCCCCAACAAGCGGGTGATATCCTCGGCGCTACGAACCACCTGCTCTTCCCGGCCTGACAACGGGTTGAAATCATCGCTTACTGGCGTTGCGTAATGCAGGATCATCTGCTGGCGTGGGGTAAGCCCCTTCCAGTTTCTGGCCAGCGGATTGCCGCCAAGCGCAAGTACCGTACGCACAGCATCACGGCTTTGAGCCATGGCCGAACAATGCAATGCGCTTTCGAGCATGGCATCCTGCGCATTAATATCGCAGCCCAAGTGCTTAAGCGGGCTCATACCGGTGTGGAAGCCGCGCATAGCCTGCAGGATAATACCGGTGCGGCCAAAGGGGTCGGTCGCGCTGGCATCCGCCCCGCGCTCAAGCGTGGCGAGCAAAAAGTCATGCTCGTTATTTACTGCCTTGCTGAGCATGAACATCTCGAGACTATCGGGATGGATGGGCTCGAATCCGCACATCTCGCTTACAATCGCCAGCGAGGTTTGCGCCAAAGCATTATCCGACTGCTTGAGCGCGTTTTCATGTACCTGACGGTAAGCGTTGACGTTATCAATCACGCGTGTCAGGTCAGCACCAATAAGTGGCATTTTGGCGATCTCGCGCGCCTCAGCCATCACTTCGCCACGGGCGAGCAGTTGAGCACAGCGGATATACCGCCAGCTATTATGGGTATCGACGCTCACCAGTGCCGCCGCGATATCGCGTGCAGATAAATCGGCATCATCGCGCGGGCGCGGGTCAATGCCCCAGTGCTGGTACTGCTCGATCATCATGTAATGGCCAGCCTGCGCGCTCTTGCACGTAACATCAGCACCAACATGGTTGCAGTGCTTGAGGTTAGCCCCCGCCTGCTTAAGGCGCGCCATCACATCCATATCGCCGATATGTGCGGTGTGCAGCGCGGCAGTATTGCCCTCGTCATCCGGCTGCTCAAGGTCTGGACGGCGGCGAATAAGGCGGTCAACAACCGCGAGAATATTGTTCTTGCCATTGCCGCGCTCAGGCTGTGGCTTGTGGCTGTAACCAGGCCCTTCGGCATTCATGAGAATGACATAACTCAGCACCGACTCATCCATGATGCTGAACGCATCGGCGTAGGCACCTTTATCCATTAACCGGTCGGTCAGAATGAGCATACCCGCAGCACCTGAGTGGTGCAGCAGGGTGAGGCCCACCTCATCTTCCGCACGGGGGTTAGCGCCCTGATCGAGCAGATCGAGCGCCTCCTGCTCTTCCCCATTATGGATGTGCTCGATGATTTGCGCTTCAAGGCTGCCGGGCTTAAGGGCTGGCAGGTATTGGCAGGTCTCGCGCATATGGCGCACGGCTTCGGGCCCCATATGGGGCTCGAGGGCCATGGGGGTGCGCTTGGCCATAAGCGCGATCACCGATTTGCTGCGGTGCGGTTGCGGTTTTTCCTGAAGCTTCATAACGCTCTAAAGGCTCCCTGCCCAGTTTTGCAGCATTAAAGCCGACCCGCCGCTCAAGAGCAAGCTTTGCGCAGATGGCTAACTAATTAGAGTTATTGACTTAAATAACGAGGGGTTTAGACATGAGCCATGATTACCCGTAGAGCCACGCGCATTCTCGCAACCCTTGGTCCCGCCTCTTCCTCGCCGGAGATGATCCGCAAACTCGCCGAAGCCGGTGCGGATGTGTTCCGCCTCAACTTCAGCCATGGCACGCATGAGGACCATGGCAAGCGTCTGGCCTCTATCCGCCAGCTCGAGAAAGACCTGAACCGCCCCTTCGCGGTAGTGGCCGACCTGCAAGGCCCCAAGCTGCGTGTAGGTGCCTTTGCCAACGGCCCCATCACCCTGAAAGCCGGGCAGAAGTTCCGCCTCGATATGAACACTGCACCTGGCGATGACACGCGCGTGCACATGCCTCACCCTGAAATTTTTGCGGCGCTCAAGCCCGGCCATACACTGCTGCTTGATGACGGCAAGGTACGTTTGAAGATTGAAGACTGCGGTGCCGACTACGCCAACACCGTTGTGGTAAGCGGCACCAAGCTGTCGGACCGCAAAGGCGTGAATGTGCCCGATGCGGTTATTCCCATGGCCGCGCTTACGCCCAAGGACCTGAAGGATCTCGCCTTCGCGCTTGAAGCGGGTGTTGATTATATCGCTCTCTCCTTTGTGCAGCGCCCTGAGGATGTGAGCGAGGCCCGCAAGCTGATTGGCGATAAAGCCTGGATTATCAGCAAAATCGAGAAGCCTTCGGCGGTTGAGCATCTCGAGCGCATCATTGAGCTGTCAGACGCGCTGATGGTCGCCCGTGGTGACCTCGGCGTTGAAATGCTGCCCGAGGAAGTGCCTGCCATTCAAAAGCATATGGTGCGTATGAGCCGTGTGGCCGGTAAGCCGGTAATTGTGGCAACACAGATGCTTGAATCGATGATCTCAAGCCCTACGCCTACCCGTGCTGAAGCGTCAGACGTTGCCAATGCCGTATATGACGGTACTGACGCCGTGATGCTTTCAGCTGAAACAGCTTCAGGCGACTACCCGATTGAAGCTGTTACGATGATGGACCGCATCGCCCGCAAGGCCGAGGCTGACCCGCTTTACCGCTCGATTATAGATGCGCAGAAGCTGCCGCATGAGAAGAACGCCTCTGACGCCATTACTGCTGCGGCCAAAGAAGTAGCAACTACAATTGGCGCTGCTGCGATTGTGACCTACACCAGCTCGGGCTCAACCGCGCTGAAGGCCTCGCGCGAGCGGCCGGATGTGCCTATTCTCTGCCTCACCTCTAACGCCAACACCATGCGCCGCTGCTCGCTGGCTTATGGCATTCGTGCCGCGCAGCTGCCTGAGCTCAAGACCTTTGCCGAAACGGTGGAGCATGCCGTGCGCATTGTGGCTGAGCTTGGTATTGCCACTAAAGGCCAGCGTATTGTCATTACCGCCGGTGTGCCGTTTGGCACTTCGGGCAGCACCAACATCTTGCGTATTGCGTGGGTGGAGTAGTCTAAGATGGGCGATTTTAACTGGATTCACCTGATTTACCTGCTTGGCGTGTTGCTGCTCATTTCGCCGCTCATCGCCCATGTGTTCCGTGCACCAAATGCCCTACGCAACGCTGCGCTATGGCTGGCGATCATAGCGGCACTCGGCTGGGCGTATAAATTCTCCGGCGGCCAGCTCGACCAGTACATCAACATGCCGTATCGCTATGAAACAGCCCCGCAAAGTGAAGCCAAGCCAGATGCGGAAGCGAGCAAACTGCCCGCCGATGAGGCTTATGAAGACAGCCCCATTCGTAATCCCTGATTAGCATGGTCAAGCTGCTGCTTAAGATTTTCGCCGGCTTGCTAATGCTAGCCCTGCTTGCTTTTATCTGGCTGGTTTATGCGATGCGGGAAATCGGCCCGGGCTATGCCGATTTTGCAGCCCAACTCCCACATGAGTATGTGCTTCACCGCACATCTGCCCATCAGATCATCATATGGGGGAGCGATGAAACCACCATCCCCACCAAAGTGGTGGAGCTTGATCATGACGCTGTATGGCTGATTGCCAAACAGCAGCACCTGCAGCGCCGCAGCCCCAACAACCCCGGCGATACCTATGAGTACCCGGCCGAGGGGCAGTTCAGCTACTGGATTTTAAACATGGCTACAGATGAGCGGTATGGCCCGCTGACCGAAGCTGATTTTACAGCCCAGCGCCAGAGCCTCGGCGTGCCTGCCAGCCTGAGCCTGCATAACGTTTACGACTATCGGCCTTAAACCGTAGGCAAACGGCTAAAAGTAGCCTCCGCAGGCATGCCTGTTGCCTGATGTTCGACCTTGGTGACGAATGACGCTGGTGGGCCTTTGCTACACAGCATCAGCATGGCCTCAACCGCTTTATCTTCACCTGAAAATACAGCCTCAACATAGCCTTCGGTGCGGTTGCGTACCCAGCCGGTAATCGCGCGCTGTTCGGCCATACGGCGCACCCATTCGCGAAAGCCAACGCCCTGTACGCGCCCACGCACGATGACGTGTACCGCTTTCATTTAGCGAACTCGAGAATTACGGCATCAACCGCCAAGGAGCTGCCCGCTGCTGCAACGACCTTGGCCACGGTGCCATCGTTAGTGGCGCGCAGGACATTCTCCATCTTCATGGCCTCGACTACCGCCAGCACCTGTCCAGCCTTTACCTCATCGCCGGCTTTCACATCTACCCGCAGCAGCAAACCCGGCATGGGTGAGAGCAGGAAGCGCGAAAGATCAGGCGCGGCTTTGACGGGCATTTGTGCGGCCAGCTCGGCAGCGCGTAGCGTGAGTGGGGTTAAGTGCCACTCGCGCCCGGCATGGCGCACATGATAACTTTTACCTTGTACACGCACCTGCACTGCCATGGGGTGGCCATCGACACTCCCCAGCCAGATGGGCTGTCCAAGCTGCCACTCGGTATGCAAATGCAATCGCTGCGTGCCAACTGTAATATAACTGCCAGCCACATTCACCTGCACGCCAGCCAGCACCCATGCACTGGTGGTTTGCATATAAGCGCGTTGCGCATGCGCCTGATGTACATACGCAGTTATGGCAAACACGCGCTGCTCAACCTCCGGGCTTACTTTGGCGCCATCAAACCCCTTGGGCCATTCGGTGCCTATAAAGGCCGTGCTGAAGTCAAAACTGGCAAAGCGCGGGTGGCGGATGAGTGCTGCTAAAAACGTGAGGTTATGGCGTAGCCCCTCAATCTCAAAGCGGTCCAGGGCGTCTGCCATGCGCTTTGTGGCGACCGCCCTATCTGGCCCATAGGTGATGAGTTTCGCGATCATCGGGTCGTAGAACATCGAGATTTCATCGCCTTCACGCACACCATCATCAAGGCGCAGGCCATCAATCATTTCAGGCGGGCGATAGGTAGTGAGGCGGCCGATTGAGGGTAAGAAGTTACGTGATGGATCTTCAGCATAAACGCGTGCTTCAATCGCATGGCCTTTAGGCGGCTCAAGCTTGAGGGCCAGCTTCTCGCCTGCTGCTACGCGCAACATCTGCTCGACCAGATCAAGTCCTGTAATCAGCTCGGTGACCGGATGCTCCACCTGCAGGCGGGTATTCATCTCAAGGAAGTAGAAGCGCTTATCGGGCGCGACAATGAACTCGATGGTACCAGCCGAGTAATAACCGGCAGCCTTGGCCAGCATGACGGCCTGCTCGCACATGGCTTTGCGGGTTTTATCATCAAGGAACGGGCTTGGCGCCTCTTCAATAACCTTCTGGTGGCGACGCTGCAATGAACATTCACGCTCATATAGTGCATAGGTATTGCCGTGCTGATCACCGAGAATTTGCACCTCGATGTGGCGCGGATTCTCGATGTACTTTTCCATGAACACGCGCGCATCGCCAAAACTGCTCTGCGCCTCACTTTGCGCCAGCTGCAGACCTTCACGAATATCAGCATCGTTGCGCGCAACGCGCATACCCTTGCCACCACCACCAGCCGAGGCCTTGAGGATAACCGGATAGCCAATATCGCGCGCAACCCTCACGGCTTCGTCTGCACTCTGCAGGGCGCCTACATAACCGGGAACAGTGGTAACGCCTGCCTTTTGCGCGAGGTGCTTGGAGGCAATTTTATCGCCCAAGGCCTCAATCGCTGTTACCGGCGGGCCGATAAACGCTACACCCTCTTCGCCCAAACGGCGGCAAAAAACTGCGTTCTCAGAAAGGAAACCGTAACCAGGATGCACAGCCTCGGCCCCGCTGGCTTTGACGGCAGCGATGATTTTCTCGATGTTCAGATAGCTCTCGCTCGCCTGCGATTTACCAATGTGGATAGCCTCATCCGCTTCTTCCACATGGCGCGCGCCAGCATCGGCATCCGAATAAACGGCAACCGTGGCAATCCCCATCCGCTTTGCCGTGCGGATGATGCGGCAGGCAATTTCGCCCCGGTTTGCAATGAGGATTTTTTTGAACATTACAGAGCCTCAACTTGCATGAATGCTGTCTTTTCTGGCGTTACATGCAAAGCCCTGGCATCAGTTACAAAGCTTGCCATACGCGCCAGTTTCTCATCTTCGAACTCGGCGATTACACCATCATCGAGCCCATATCCTGCAGAAATATCAGCACGCTTTACTGCAGCTTCATACTCAGCCGCCAGATCAACACGCTGACTATAATGCGGCCTGAAACTGCCTTCAAGCCAGCCCAGACATTCTAGTCGCCCCAACTCACCAGGATTTTGATGTGTCCAGGTTTCTTTAAACCAGCACATACCACCGGCGCTGTAACCAGCCATGACTTTTCCCTGATCATAAGCTTCGCGCAATAACGTATCCAAGCCACGATCGCGCCAAATAAGCAGCATATTGCGTGTATTACCGCCAGGAACGACAAAACCATCTGCCTCAGCAATCAGCTTCTTAAACGGCTCACCGGAATGAAAAGTCAGAAGATTGATGAAGCGCGCACCGGCATGTTCAATACGTGCCTGCCACTCCTTGGCCTTATCGGTATTCTCACCACTAGCCTGCGCTAAAAGACAGATAACTGGCTGTAAATTACCACTGGCTTTAATTGCGGTTCCTACGACATGGCGAACAAATGCCCGCTTCTGGTCATTAGTCTCGGCTCCACCAACTGCCAGAATGCGCCGCGTGGTCATTACATTAGTCCTCGAGCAGGCTCGACAGCTTGAGGGCGAGCCCCATGGAGCCCTGTACCTTGAGCTTACCCATGGTGTAGGCAATGGTGGGGCTGAGATTGCCATCGAGCAGCTTGAGCATGTTGTCAGTCGTCATGCCAATTGTGCAGTCGGCATCGCCCTCGCCGCCACGGGTAAGTGTGGGCGGGGTTACGGTGGCGTCGAGCAGCAGCGAGCCCTCGTCGGTCAGATCGAACCGTACTTTGCAGCGCATGGCCGACAGGTCCATGAGGCGGGTCTTGATCTTGGCTTCTACGGTATCGATGGTCATGATGTCCTCTTAGAGCGGAATATTGTCGTGCTTCTTCCACGGATTTGTAAGCTGTTTTCCCTTAAGACTGCGTAAAGCCTTGATCAGGCGGCGGCGGGTATCACGCGGATTGATGATATCATCAATAAAACCGCGGCTTGCTGCCACAAACGGATTGGCAAACTTTTCTTTATATTCGGCAATTTTCTCATCGGGATTATCAAGATTATTGCGGAAAATGATCTCAACCGCGCCTTTGGCGCCCATAACGGCAATCTCGGCACTAGGCCAGGCGTAATTCACATCGCCGCGCAGGTGTTTGGAGGACATCACGCAATAAGCTCCGCCATAGGCTTTGCGGGTAATGAGCGTGACCTTGGGCACCGTTGCTTCGGCATAGGCATAAAGCAGCTTGCTACCATGCTTGATGATGCCGTTATGCTCTTGATCTGTCCCCGGCAAAAAGCCTGGCACATCCACCAGCGTAACCAGCGGAATGTTGAAGCAGTCGCAAAAACGCACAAAGCGCGCAGCCTTGGAGGATGACTTTATATCAAGGCAACCCGCCAGCACCATGGGCTGATTGGCGATGAAGCCAACCGTTTGACCCGCCATGCGGCCAAACCCGATGATAATGTTACCAGCATAGTTGGGCTGCAGCTCCATGAAGTCGCCCTCATCCACTACCTTGTGGATCAGCTCTTTCATGTCGTACGGTTTATGCGCATCAACCGGTACGAGTGTGTCAAGCGATGGCTCTGTCCTATCTACCGGATCATTGGTTTCGCGCACAGGCACATCAGCCCGGTTGCTACTGGGCAGGAAATCAAACAAGCGACGGGTTTCTGTCAGCGCCTCGATATCGTTATTATAGGCGGCATCCGCCACGCCTGACTTGGTGGTGTGGGTGGTGGCACCGCCCAGCTCTTCCTGAGTTACATCTTCATGCGTTACGGTTTTAACCACATCCGGCCCGGTGACAAACATATATGAGGTATCGCGCACCATGAAGATGAAGTCGGTCATGGCGGGTGAGTAAACCGCACCACCCGCGCAGGGGCCCATGACGAGCGAGATTTGCGGGATAACGCCGGAGGCCAGCACATTGCGCTGGAAAATTTCGGTATAGCCGGCGAGTGAGGCCACGCCCTCCTGAATACGCGCACCGCCACTATCGTTCAGGCCGATCACCGGTGCCCCCACCTTCATGGCCTGATCCATAATTTTGCAGATCTTGGTGGCATAGGCCTCGGACAGCGCCCCGCCAAAAACCGTAAAGTCTTGCGAAAACACATAAACCAAACGGCCGTTGATGCTGCCAAACCCGGTTACCACGCCGTCGCCAGGGATGCGCTGCTTTTCCATGCCAAAGTCGTCGCAGGTGTGCTCAACCAGCATGTCCCACTCCTCGAACGAGCCTTCGTCGAGCAGCAGGTCGAGGCGTTCGCGCGCGGTGAGTTTGCCACGGGCGTGCTGGGCAGCGATGCGCTTCTCACCACCACCTAAACGGGCTTGCTGGCGCTTGGCTTCGAGCCGCGACTTGGTGTCCTGCATTGAACTCTCCCTTGCGAGTTGGGCCAATATTCCTTATCAGTAATTGGAGATTCTCACCAGACGGAGGTTGGCATGCGCATTTTGGCTTTATTGGTAGCTTTACTTATCAGCGCCCCCGCTTTTGCCTCTGGCCCGTCGCGCCAGCTGACAGCCGACTCGAGCGGTTCCTACACACTCGACAAAGCACACGCCAGCATCATATTCAGCATCAAGCACCTTGGCTTTTCTGACTACATCGGTCGTTTTAACGACTTTGACGCGACGTTGAACCTGAACGGTACCGACCCCAGCAAGAGCGTGCTGAGCGTAACCATCAAGCCCGGCAGTGCTGATGTAAATAATGCCGAACTGGAAGAGAAGCTGGATGGGGAAAACTACTTCAACATCGCCAAGTTCCCTGAGGCGACCTTCACCAGTACTGAAATCAAGATGACCAGCCGCACGCGCGGCACCATCAAGGGTGATCTCACCATGCTGGGCGTGACCAAGCCTGTCACCCTTAATGTGACGCTGAACGGCGCTGGCATCAACAGCTATGCCAATGCCTATACGGTTGGTTTCTCGGCTACCGCCACGCTCAAGCGCTCGGACTGGGGGATGAAAACACTGGTGCCGCAGGTAAGCGATGAGGTGCAGCTGATCATCTCGGCTGAATTCAACAAGCGCGTAGCGTCACCAAGCGAAGAAGCTAAGCCAGCAGCGCGATAAACTGGCAGAGCTGGGTTAGCTCGAGCTGCAGGTCTTCGCGGCGAATACGCATTTCTTCGGGCTCGCCCCACTGCTCGCTCTGGAACAATTCTTCCAGCATCGAGAGGCGCAGCGCGCCAGCCATATCCAGCCTGCCCTTGAGCAGTGCCAAAGCCAGTGTAGCGGAGCCCAAGAGGCCAGCCGCCTGCGAGAGTGCAAGCAGATGCGGCGGGTCATAGGCCAGCGCGATTTTGCGCAGCGCCTTGATCACATCCTGATCCTGCTTCATGCCGGTAATGTCAGTAAACACGAAGGGGCGGAACCCGATTTCGCTCTCCAGCCAGTCGAGCAACGGGTCCCACTCCTGGGCCTGACGGGTATTAAGGTCCCTCGGCTCGGCCGTGCGGTAGCACAGGGTATCGCTTTCGGCATGGCTTAAAAAGCCAGCTGTAGCAGCCTCAGGCGCCGGTGCGACATGATCGAGCGCAGTGTTGAGATACTGCGTGAGCGGAATTTTGCTGCGCAAAACCTGCAGCTTGATATCAACCCACTCGGCGGCTATCGCCTCGGCCAGTGCCTTGGTAGGTGCTACCAGTGGCGTTCCTATTGGCGAGGTCATAGGCTTGTTCTTGTGCAGAGGTTGCCAGCCACCCGCTACCTCAATCACGCTCATAAAATCGCCCGGATGGCCGGTACGAGTTCGGCCACATCAGCAATTACGTTTACTGCACCAGCGTTTTTAAGTGCTTCGGCATCGCGACCAGCCCATGTCACGCCGATTGAGCGCACACGTGCGTTATTGGCGGTTGAGATATCGATCACGCTATCGCCCACCACGATGCATTTTTCGGGGTCAACACCAGTGGCCTCAATAGCGTTCAGTACCATATCTGGCGACGGCTTGGTCACCGAGTTATCAGAGTGATGCAACGTGATAAAATAGTCAGTCGCCTTGTTGCTGGCCAGAACCAGCTTGAGGCCATGACCACCCTTGTTGGTGACAATACCCATGAGGTAGCCATCCGCCTTCAGGGTCTCAAGCGCATCGTGAATGCCCTTATAGAACGGCTCAGTCGTAGCGCCGGTCTCGCGCTCGGTGCGCAGCCTGACGCGCATGAACTCGGAGGCAGCAACAATCTGCTCGGGCGAAATATGCTTGTCGCAACGGCGGAAGAACTCATCGAAATGCAGGCTGTAAAACTCGCGCATCAACTCGGGCGGTGGCAGATCGGCCCCCACATGGCGGAAGGCGGATTCAACCATATTGGTCAAAAAACCATGGCTATCGGCCAGTGTGCCATCGCAGTCAAACAGCACCAGTTTGAGATCAGTCATGATGAATATCCGTAAAGGGGTCGCCATCATCCATACCCTGGAAACCAAAGTGGTCCCACGCCTGCTTGAAATGCTCAGGCAACGGCGCAACTGCGTTAATCATTTTACGCTTGTTGCCGGGGTGTGGAATGATGAGCTGACGAGCGAAAAGATGCAGCTTCTTGGGCATGCCCAAATCATCTTTCACGCCGTATTTGGGGTCGCCAATCATGGGGGTACCGAGGATGGACATATGCGCACGCAGCTGGTGGGTGCGGCCGGTGACTGGCCAAAGTGCCATCCATGCGGCGGCTTTATCGGCCGACTGTACTAGCTGATAATAAGTGATGGCCTTTTTGCCCTCTTCCTCATTATGCTCCATCTTCTCAAAGGCACCATCGCTCTTGGCGAGGGCAGCGTCAATCACGCCGCTACGCGCCTTGGGCACGCCCAAGGTTACAGCCCAATAGTATTTGCGCAGATCATGTTTGGCAAAGCTGCCTGCAAGGTTACGCGCAGCATCCTGATGGCGGGCGAGGATCAGCACGCCGGCCGTATCACGGTCAAGGCGGTGCACCAGACGCGGGCGCTCTTTGCTGCCAAAACGTAGCTCATCAAGCGCACCATCGAGATGTTGGGTGGTGTTGGTGCCGCCCTGTACCGCCAAGCCAAACGGCTTGTTGATGATCAGAACATCATCATCTTTATACAAAATACGGCTGAGCAGGTCCTTGACCAGACGCTCGGGTACATCGGCAGCTTTCTTGGTACCCTTTGGGTGCGGGTCGGTTTTAGGCAGGGGCGGAATGCGGATGGTCATGCCCGGATGCACGCGCTCGGAGGCCTCAACGCGTTTGCCATCAAGCCGGATCTGGCCAGAGCGCAGCAGTTTTTGCAGCTGAATATGGTTCAGCTCGGGAAAGTAGCGTTTGAACCAGCGGTCGATGCGCTGGATACCGTCGGTTCTTGAAACGACGCGGGTGATAACTTGTGCGGTCATGAGAGGGCTTTTACCAGCCCAACACCGGCAAAAACAGCAAAAAGCGACAGCAGGACCGAAAGCCCCGCATAGGCCAGAGCGAGCGTAACCTGCCCGGCTTCAACCAGCCTGAGCGTATCGAGCGAAAAGGCCGAAAACGTGGTGAAACCGCCCAAAACGCCGACCATAAGGAACAGCCGCCCGGTTTCGGACGTCTGCCCGTAGCCAGCCAGTAGCCCTATAACAAAACAGCCCGCTACGTTAACCGTTAGCGTACCGTAGGGAAAAGCGCCGTTAAGGCCAAGGCTGAGCAGGTAACGCAGCACCGAGCCCAGCGCCCCGCCGAAGGCCACATAAAGCAGGTTAGCCATTTTTCTGGTCTCGCAGTTTCTGCCAATACTCAAGCCGCTTGAGAATATCACGCTCGAACCCGCGCTCGACGGGGCGATAGAACTGCACCCGGCCCATTTCATCCGGGAAGTAGTTTTGCCCTGAGAAGCCTTCTTTGGTGTCATGATCGTAATTGTAATTATTACCATAGCCGATGTCTTTCATCAGCTTGGTCGGCGCGTTGAGGATGTGCATGGGCGGCATGAGTGAGCCAGTGCGGTGCGCAGCGTTCTGCGCTTCCTTCATGGCTACATAAGTGGCGTTCGACTTTGGCGCGGTAGCGAGATAGAGCAGCGCCTGCACGATGCATAATTCGCCCTCAGGGCTGCCAAGGCGCTCGTAGGCATCTGCCACCGCCAATATCTGCACCAGCGCCTGCGGGTCGGCCAGGCCAATGTCTTCCGACGCGAAACGGATCAGGCGGCGCAGGATATAACGCGGGTCCTCCCCCCCAGCACACATGCGCGCGAACCAGTAGAGCGCGGCATCGGCATCTGACCCACGCAATGACTTATGCAAGGCAGAGATGAGGTTGTAGTGGCCCTCTTGCCCCTTGTCATATAAAGGCGCGCGCTTGTTCACCAACTCGGCCAGCTTGATGGGCGTGAGCTCGCCTGTGCCGACATTCAGAATATGCTCGGCGATATTAAGCAGATAACGGCCATCGCCATCTGCCATAGCGATCATCTGCGTACGGGCATCCGCATCAAGCGGGAGTTTTTTGCTTTCGGTTTCTTCAACACGTTTGAGCAGGCCCTCGAGCGCCACCGCATCGAGCCGGTTGAGCACGAATACCTGCGCGCGGGAGAGCAAAGCGCCGTTAAGCTCAAAGGATGGATTTTCAGTCGTCGCGCCAATAAGGGTAACCGTGCCGTTCTCGACATAAGGCAGGAAACTGTCCTGCTGGGCGCGATTAAAGCGATGGATTTCGTCGATGAACAGCAGCGTACCCTGCCCCTGCGCGCGGCGCGCCTCGGCAGCTTCAAAGATTTTGCGCAGGTCAGCCACACCCGAGAGAATGGCGGAGAGTGGCTGGAAATAGAGGTCAGTTGCCTGCGCCAGCAGCCTTGCGATAGTAGTCTTGCCGCAGCCCGGCGGGCCCCACAAGATCATGGACGACAGGCGGCGCTGTGCTACCATACGGCCAATCGGTCCATCAGCTCCGAGCAGGTGATCTTGTCCCACAACCTCGGTAATGGCTTGTGGGCGCAGACGGTCAGCCAGCGGCCTTACCACCTGATCTGCAAACAATTCTGATGCCGCATTTTTAGTCAAAACAACCCTACTCCTGATGCACCAAAATAGGCTGCACAAGGCAAATATCCAAGCGTATTAAAAGTCTCAGTTCTGAATAACCGTATTGATAATCTGGTTACCGCGCAGGATGCGTAGCCGCCACAAGCGCGGGTTTGCACCTACCGCCTCCTTGAGGTCGGCCACCGAAGCAACTGGCTGGCTGTTGATGAGCAACGGAATATCCCCCACCTCAAACCCGAGGCGCGCGGCAGTGCTGCGGCGGGCAATAGCGGTAATCATCACACCTTCATCTATCTCGCCCTCAATGCCCAGCTCATCGAGCACGGCAGGCGAGATATTCACTACCGTAGCGCCGGAATAGGGGTTAGCGCCTTTGATGATGGTGGTTTCGCGCGGCGGGATTTCAGGCGCCGAGGTCAGCTTAACTGGCAGGGTTTGCTCGCCACCCCGGCGGAGTATGGTAAGGCTGGTATCACTACCCACGCTGAGGGTGCCGATGAGGTAGGTCAGGCCCTCGGGCGCATCCACCTTCTGACCGGCAACAGCGGTAATGATATCGCCCACCCTCACGCCAGCGACCTGCAGCGGGCTGCCAGTGCGAAGCGATTTTACCAGCACACCTTGCGGGCGCTCGAGGCCCAGCGAAGCTGCAACCTCGGCGCTCACTTGCTCGGTTACTGCGCCAAGCCACGGCCGCACAATGCGCTGGCCGCTTGCACCAGCCTCAATCACTGTACGTACCATGGTGACGGGAATGGCAAAACCGATGCCTAGCGAACCACCCGTACGCGAGAAGATAGCGGTATTGATGCCCACCAGCTTGCCACGCATATCGACCAGAGCACCGCCCGAATTACCGGGGTTAATGGCGGCATCCGTCTGAATGAAATAGCCATAGTCATTAATACCGCCAGCCGAGCGTGCTGTGGCTGAAACAATACCGCTGGTAACCGACTGACCAACACCGAAGGGGTTGCCGATGGCGAGGACGAGATCGCCCACCTCTAAAGCGTCTGAATCAGCCAGCGGAAGTGTAGGGAAACTGGTGGCCGCCTCAATCCGCAACACTGCCAGATCGGTCTTGTCATCGACCAGTACAATCTCGGCCGGGAATTCGCGGCGGTCGTTGAGTACAACCTTTATATCGCGCGCGTCCTTAATCACATGGCGATTGGTAACCACCAAACCATCAGGCCGCACGATAACGCCCGAGCCCAGCGCCTGCTCCATACGGCTGCGCGACATGCCCTCGTTACGCTGGCCGAACATATACTCGAAGAACGGGTCGTTCATGAAGGGGGAGACACGGGTATTCACCACACGCGCGGCATAGATATTGACCACCGCTGGCGCAGCCTTGCGCACGATCGGTGCGAAGGACAACGTAATCTCGGCCTGATTATTGGGCACCACAACGCGGCCGGTTTCTTCAAGGCTGGTGGGAGCAAGTGTGTCTGCCGCCAGCGCAAAGCTTGGCAGGGCAGCTATAAGCAGCGTAAGAACAAGGCGGAGCATACCTTTAACTTAGTACAGGCAGCTGCAAGTTCAAGCGATGTTCGGTCGCAGTTATACCTTAAGAATAACGCCGGTACGGTAGGTTCCTGCCGCCTCCTGGCGCGGGGTATAGGGCGTATACTGATTAAGGAAAACCACTTTGTTAGTCGTGGCTGTCGCCAGCGGCAGAATGGCCTTGGGCACCTTACGGCTCAGGCTGGGGTCGAACATCTGCATCGGCCCTGTACGTGGCTCAAGGTCATACTGCTTACCTGTCCACTTGAGTTTGGCCGTACGCCACAGCGCAGGCTGATCTTCGCTATCAAAGAAGGTCGGGCCTTTAAAATGATACGCCGGGATGTAATCGTGGAAAGTCACACACTCGGGCGCAATACCTTGGGGCTTGAGGAACTGCTCATATACGCCAGTTGCCAAGCCTTCGATGACATGGCCGGGTGGACAACTCTTGCTCTTGTTGGGCATCAGGTGATCGGGTGCGAAGCACACATCTGCCGTACCATCCTTGCGGATATCCACCATCACACGACTGCGCTCGACATGGCCTGCCTGCTGTGCGTTCACATCGTTATAAATAGCTGTCAGGAGCGTGCGCTGCACATCAGCATTTGGGTGTTTGGGGAAAGGTTTACCCTTACCGCGATTGAACACCGTGCGAACGACATCGAAAATTGCTGTTGGTAACATGCCCTGCTCCCTGAATATTGCAGGCAGCCTAACAAACCAAAAACACCATTACAAAGCTATTGTGCGAAAGAATCTTGCTTGCAGGCACGAATACAGGCGTTTTGAGCCACTTCGCATTGCTCTTCCAGCATATCCACCGCGTGGCGCGAACCAAGGTTGGCCCCTGCCTCGGCACAACTATCGAATACCGGGTTGCACTCGCGCGTGCAGGCATCCTGCGGAGCAGCCGCACAGCCAGCAAGTAAGAGAAGGATGAGATAGCGCATGATCAGAAGTTCCTGTCGCCACCGAGGAAGTTACCCAGTACGCCACCAGCATCAACCTGCTTGCCACCCCCCTGCGGGGCCGATTCAAACATGCGGCCAGCCAGACGCGAGAATGGCAGACTCTGAATCCAAACGGTGCCAGGGCCGGTAAGGCGGGCAAAGAACAGCCCTTCGCCGCCAAACAACATGGTTTTAACGCCTTTGGCCATCTCAAGGTCGAACTCGACATTACCGGTCATAGCGGCAAGGCAGCCGGTATCGACATGCAGCACTTCACCCGGTTTGAGATTGATCTGCTGCAGCGTGCCGCCTACATGCACAAACACCCAGCCATCACCCTCGAGCTTCTGCATAATGAAGCCCTCGCCACCGAACAGGCCGGTCATGATCTTCTTCTGGAACTGGATACCAACCGAAACACCCTTGGCTGCGCACAGGAAACTGTCCTTCTGGCAAATAAGCTTGCCGCCCATGCTGCTGAGCTTGATGGGCAGAATGGTACCCGGATAGGGCGCTGCAAACGCCACCCTGCCCTTGCCTACGCCTGTTTGGGTAAAGACGGTGGTAAACAGGCTCTCTCCCGTAAGCAGGCGTTTACCCGCGCCCAGCAGCGAGCCCCAGACACCAGCGTTCTGGTTCGTGGTATCGCCAAACACCGTGGTCATATCGATGCTTGCGCTCTTGAACATCATGGCGCCAGCTTCGGCAATCACGCTCTCGTTGGGGTCGAGCTCGAGCTCGACAAACTGCATCTCATGCCCGCGAATGGCGTAGTCGAGACCATCGGTGGCTTTGTCGCTGCCAAAACCGGTTGAATTGAAAGGCTGTGGCTCGGTCATGCTGCACTCCGGATATAAAGTTAAACCCGGCACAGCATGGCGCTTGCTCCGCGCACGTCAAGATGCTTTTGGAATTGTTACAGCAGCATGACAAATCAGGGTTAAGAGGGCTTGGCTGTGGCAGTAGGCATTCGCCGCATGATAGGCTGCACAAAAGGAGCCAGATCATGACTTCGAGATTACAGCGCTTCATGTGCTACCTGCGCGGCGATACGCTGCCTGCCCCCACCCCTTGCGATGTTCACCCGCACACACTGGCGGGCTACTACAACGAGTTCGATCATCTCGAGGAGCTGTTGCGGCACGAGCCATATGATTCTGACGCTTCATTTGCCGCGCGGGATGAAACGCTAACGCTGGCCGAGACCGTGGCCCCCATGAACCCCACACTGGCCCTGCGCGCCCTGAAAATGACCGCCAGCAGCGCCAATATTTATGGCGATCATAACAACCCGCTGTGCCGTACGGCTTTGCAGATTGCCCAGGCCCTTAGCCCAAGGCGCCCGGTTGAGGCTGCACGTTTTGCCTTCACCAGCCTCTCGCTCTCGCAGGGGTATTTTGCCAATGAGGGCAAAGCGTTTGAAATGGTTTGCGCCATTCTGCCAGAGGCTGCACAGGCCAACCCGCAGGAAGCTGCCGATATTGCCTGCCAGCTGCCTTATGAAGTGCGGGGGCTGGCAGCCCAGCAGCATGTGCTTGGGGTGCTCGATATTGTAGAGACACGGCTTGAGGCACAGCCAGCCCTGCGCAGCCGCGTGCACGAAAGCGCGATGCACCTACGCCAGCATATTGGCATGTAGCTCTACATGGACTTGTAGTGTGCTGTGCCCATTTCACCCAGCTCGGTTGGTGGCTGTTGCGTGAGCTTGGCCTTGATGAACTCATAGGCAAATACCAGTGCATTACTGGTTGAATTCCAGTACTCGGCATTCTCGGCCTGAAAACGGATGAGCGCGATATTAGGGTCGCTCGGGCCGTTGGGGAACCACAGCTCGCAGTCCTTGGTCCAGATCTGTTTGATCTTGTCGCTATCGGTAATGATCATGGCCTTACCGCTAATCGAGACATAATCCTGCTGGCCTGCATGAGCATAGCTGAGCAGCATTTTACTGCTGTTGCGGATTTCATCTGTCTTGCGTGAGGCCTTATTGGTAATGAACCAGAACTCGCCCTCAAGGTTGCGCTCCTGTGCCACCATCGGGCGGGCATGCAGCTCGCCATCTGCACCAACCGTTACCATCTGGCAGGTGAGGATTTCATCCATCAGTTTGCTGATCTTCTGCTTGGCATCGTCTTCGCTCAGGTGCGTGGCACTCATGTGGCTCTCCTTGCTAGATTTCCCACTTAAGGTGGACCGCAGCGTGTAAAAAAACCATACGAAGTTGCCTAAAACAAAACGCCCCGCAGTTTAGGCGGGGCGTAGTTTGTAGAGTGCTCGCAATATCAGGAAGTAAGTGCCAGGCTGTCTTTGCATGTAGGCAGCTTGTTGGTGCCTAGCTTGGTGGCATCATAAACAGGATACTGGTCCATACCGTTTACCATCACCAGCCACTGCCTGACCGGATTGGCAACCTCCTTCAGCTGCGCAATTACGCCCTGCATGTCCTGCGGTGTTGTAATGATATGCATACCAACACCATCATGCAGCTTGAATGCGGGCTCGGCTACATAGACACCCTTATACGCCTGCAGCTGCGCTGCGGCGGGTGCATCTGTCTTTACGAAAAAACCGAAAAGTGCGGTAGGGTTAGCCGCCAGAAGAGCCGCCTCGGCATTTGTAGGTTTTGTACGTACGGTTTGGGTCATTTGTTATCTCCGGTAAGTTCATGGCTAATGTGAGCGTTCCGGCCTAAGAGCGCAAATAAAAAAACCCCCGGAATGAACCGAGGGCTTTCTTAATAAAATCAGGCAGATATTAAGCTGCAGCAGCTTCTGCTGTTTCAGTCTTGCCGGCTACGGGGCCGCTGTCCTTGCCCTTGGCATTAACATCGCGGTCTACGAACTCGATCATGCCCATAGGCGCGTTGTCGCCATAACGGAAACCGGCCTTGAGAACGCGGGTGTAACCACCGGGGCGCTTTTCGTAACGCTTCACGAGTACCGACATGACCTTCTCGACCATGGCTTCATCGCGCAGAATACCAATCAGCTGACGACGGGCAGCGAGTGTGCCCTTCTTGCCGGTTGTAACAAGGCGCTCAACGATCGGCTGAATTTCCTTGGCCTTGGGCAGTGTGGTCTTGATCTGCTCGTGCTTGATCAGCGCGTTGGCCAGACCCGAGAACAGAGCGCGACGCTGGCTTGAATGACGGCCAAACTTGCGAAGGTGATTACGATGGTTCATTTACTGATCTCCTGTCTGTAGCCCGCCGCAGCGGACCGATTGCACAACCCTCAAGAAACATTCCTTGAGGAAGCCCCCTCGCCCCATGACGGCACGAGGGGGTATCTCTTACTTAACTCAGTACGGCTCTTCCATCTTGCGGGCCATCTCTTCGATGTTCTCAGGCGGCCAGCCGGTAACTTCCATACCAAGGTGGAGGCCCATGTTGGTGAGCACTTCCTTGATTTCATTAAGCGACTTACGACCGAAGTTCGGCGTACGCAGCATTTCGGATTCTGTCTTCTGAACGAGGTCACCGATGTAGACGATGTTATCGTTCTTGAGGCAGTTGGCCGAACGAACCGAGAGCTCGAGCTCATCAACCTTGCGAAGCAGGTTGCGGTTAAGGCCGCCTGTAACTTCTTCACGTGGCTTGAGCTGCTCTTTCGGCTCTTCGAAGTTGATGAACATCTGGAGCTGGTCCTGCAGAATGCGGGCAGCCACAGCAACAGCATCTTCAGGTGTTACCGAACCATTGGTTTCGATAACCATTGAGAGCTTGTCGTAGTCGGTTTCCTGACCAACGCGGGCATTCTCAACCTTGTACGCAACCTTGCGAACCGGGCTGTAGATGCTGTCGACCGGGATAAGGCCGATCGGCGCGCTTTCCGGACGGTTGAGGGCTGCTGCTACGTAGCCCTTACCGGTGTTGACGGTCATTTCGATGTTCAGCTCAGCATCGCGATCGAGATGGCAGATCACGAGATCCGGATCCATGATTTCGATGTCAGCAGATGTTTCGATCTGGCTGGCCTTCACTTCGCCGGGGCCAGTGGCCTTGAGACGGATCTTCTTCGGGCCTTCGACGTGCATCTTGATGCCCATCGACTTCAGGTTGAGGACGATGTCGGTTACGTCTTCACGTACACCGGGGATCGACGAGAATTCGTGCAGAACACCAGCAATCTGGATGCTGGTGAGAGCGGCGCCCTGAAGCGACGACATGAGTACGCGGCGGATGGCGTTACCCAGTGTCAGACCAAAGCCACGCTCAAGCGGCTCGGCGATAACGGTGGCGACGCGTTCCGGATCTTTGCTGCTCGGAGTAATCTCGAGCTTGCTGGGCTTCTTCAGTTCTTGCCAATTACGCTGTAGCATTTTCTACCTCTTTGCCATCTGTGGTTAAATATGAGGCCCGACCAATACTTGCTAAACCCGATGACAGAAGTTTAGCGCCCGGCCGGGCACTCACCAATTCAAAGTTAGATACGACGACGCTTCTTAGGACGGCAACCGTTATGCGGTGTCGACGTAATATCGCGGATCGACGTGATCACGAAACCAACAGTCTGCAGGGCACGCAGAGCTGATTCACGACCCGCACCCGGGCCCTTGATCAGAACTTCTACAGTGCGCATGCCGTGCTCGGTGGCCTTGCGGCCAGCGTCTTCGGCTGCCATCTGTGCGGCGTAAGGGGTCGACTTACGCGAACCCTTGAAGCCGCAGAGACCCGACGACGACCAGGCAATGGTGTTGCCCTGCGCGTCAGTGATGGTGACGTTGGTGTTGTTGAAAGATGCGTTAACGTGAGCAACACCAGAGATGATGTTCTTGCGCTCTTTTTTAACGCGAGCCTTACCGGCTGCCTTTGCTGATTCTTGCTGTGCCATGATGTCTTATCCTTACTTCTTCGCGATCTTCTTGCCAGCGATCGGCTTGGCAGGACCCTTGCGGGTACGGGCGTTGGTGCTGGTGCGCTGACCGCGAACCGGCAGACCCTTGCGATGACGCAGGCCGCGGTAGCTGGCCATGTCCATCAGACGCTTGATGTTCATCGATACAACGCGGCGAAGGTCACCCTCTACCGTGTAGGTCTTGTCGATGGTCTCGCGGATACGCAGAAGCTCTTCCTCGGTGAGGCCGCTAACGCGTGTGGTGGGGTTGACGTTGGCTACTTTGCAGATTTCGAACGCCGATTTACGGCCGATACCATGAATGTAGCAGAGAGCATAAGCCGCAGGCTTATTTGTGGGAATGTTTACGCCGGCAATACGAGCCACGTTTGTCTCCTGTTAGATCGACGGGCCCGTAATGCCAGGCCCTACACTTCAGTTCCCTCAAGAGCTAATCCCTTGAGAGGCCGTCTTTATATGGACTTGAGGGCTGTGGGTCAACATGAATCGGACATATAATTAACCATTATATATCAGTGGGTTGGGCAAAAATAATTACTGTTTCTACACCCGTCCCCTGCGGCCGTATTAAATTGACCTCCCCAAGGCCATTTCCTAGGCTCAGGCCCAGACACAGGAGAGCCCGCATGAAGACCGTTCTTTTAAGCCGCAGACAGCAGCAGAACCTGACGCATGAAGTGAGCCTGTCGCTTGATGGCGGCGCCGGCCCGGCCGTGCATGCGCTTAACAGCGTGTTCCGCCAGCTCACTGGCACTGATCATGGCAAGTACCTGCGCGCCTACCCTACTCGCGCCCTGCAGTTCAAGCAGCCGGATGAACAGCCAGACGGAAGCCTGCGCTTGCACCTCACACCTGAGCAAGAAACGGCAGTAGCGGTTGAACTCAACATCTCGCTGCGCAAACTTGAGGGGTGTGCAGCGGACGATATGAATGCCGTGTTCAAAGCCCTCTCTGGCCGCGATCACGATGTTTATGTGCAGCGCTGCGCCAGCCCGGTGGTTGATGCGCGCCCAGAAGGAACTGAATTACAGAGCAGCAAACCGCGGCTGCTTCCGGCCTTCGTACACAATCTCCTCACAAAACATGGCAACCGGTCGCACCCATAAGCCCTGTTCGCCATAAAGGGCGCGATAGACCACCAGCTGCTCGAGTGTCTCTGAGTGCTGCGCCACGCCCAGCACTTCATACTCCTGGCCTTTGTAATGGCGGTAACGTCCGGGGACTGGTGTGGTCATGTTGCATCCTTGGTTTGCAGAATTGATTGCAAGAGCGGCACGATACTACCACTCCAGTAATGCTGTCCCTCAACGCCACAAGCACCAGCAAGCTGTGCATAGGCTAGTGCGCTATAGGGCAATGAAAGCTGCTCGATAAGGGCATAAGCTGCAGTAATATTCTCTGGCGACGCATATGCCTGCCATTGCGAAAGATAGGTGGTCTTTAAGAGTGCTGTAGCTGAATGCTGCGCATCAAACCCATGATGGCGGCTAGCCGAGAACATGCAACGCGCCATTGAGAAGAACGGATGTGAGATCACCGCCTCACCCCAATCAATCACACATACAGCCTTACCCTGCACCACAATGTTCTTGTCCTGAAAGTCAGGATGCTCGATGGTTTCGGGAATACCGCATGCAGCCAGTTGGGTGCATTGCGCCTCTATAACCTCAGCATATTCTTTTAGCTGCTGCTGTTCGGCAGACGTAAGAGCAAGTACAACATCCGGCTTATTTAAAAGCCCCAAAAACAACTTGGGCAAATTGGCCAAACGCCAGTCGGGCACGCCCAGGGCTAAAAGGTCATCGATATGCGTGATGGATGCCTGCTGCAACTCAGCGTAAGCATGTAGCGCTTTTACGAACGCGCCAATATCACCACCAGCGTTGAGATAGGCGCGTAGCTGATCGCCTGCATCTGCAATCAAAAAACAGCCAAGCTCACGATTGCTCGCAACAAGCTGCGGCACAGCATCAGGCGCAACACTCTCTAGCAGCTTGGTAACATCTGCTTCACGAAATAAATGCGGCGGTGTTTGCTTCAGATAATAACTGGCTTTGCCACTACTCAGGCGCGTAACGCAGGAATATGGCGTAGTGCAAACCTGCTCGGCCACATAACTCTCGCCTGCTGGCAGCTGCGCTCTGGCCCATGCAATTGTTTGGGCAGAGTCCGCTAGCATGACTTAAGCAGCCTTGAGCTGCCCCATAAGGGATTCAATCTCGTTGGTTACGACATTGATATCGGCCATACCGTCGATGGAATGCAGAATGCCCTTCTCCATGTAATACGGAAGCAGTGGCATGGTCTGGTCGCGGAATGCCTTGAAACGGCGCCCCACAACATCGGCCTTATCGTCATCACGGCGTTTGAACTCGGTTGAGCTGCACTCATCGCACACGCCTTCGCGCGTGGTGGGCTTGAAGCTGTCGTGATAGCCGGCACCGCATTTGGCGCAAGTAAAGCGGCCAACAATACGCTCGGTGAGCATGGCTTCGTCAACCCGCAGCTCGATAACAGCACTGAGCGGCTGGCGGCGGCGCGCCAGCATTTCGTCGAGCGCTTCAGCCTGCGCGGTAGTGCGCGGAAAGCCATCGAGAATGAAACCATTCTTGCAGTCCGGCTGATCGAGGCGGTCAGAGATGATGCCGATCATGATATCGTCGGAGACGAGTTGCCCCTTCTCCATGATGTCCTTAACCCTGAGGCCGAGTGCCGAGCCGGATGTAATCGCGGCTCTCAGCATGTCACCGGTTGAGAGCTGCACCATGTGGTACTTCTCTTCGAGCAGGCGGGCCTGTGTTCCCTTGCCCGCGCCAGGCGGACCGAGGAGGATAAGGTTCATCGTTTGCTTCCTCTCAGTTTGGCCTTCTTGATGAGACCTTCATATTGATGGGCCAGAAGATGCGAATGGATCTGCGAGATTGTATCCATGGTCACCGATACGGCGATGAGCAGTGAGGTACCACCAAGGTAGAACGGAATACCCGGCATCTGTGCCAGAATGAACTCAGGCAGCAAGCAGACGAAGGTCAGATACAGTGCACCGACCATGGTGAGACGGGTGAGCACGTAGTCGATATAATCGGCGGTCATCTTGCCCGGGCGCATGCCAGGAATAAAGCCACCGAACTTCTTGAGGTTATCGGCCATGTCATCCGGGTTCATGAGGATGGCAGTGTAGAAGAAGCAGAAGAAAATGATGAGCGCTGCATAAACAACCATGAACATGGGCTGGCCGTGCTGCAGCATGCCACCGATGTCCTGTAGCCAGATTGGCGCTGTGCTCATGAAGCCAATAGCAGTTGCTGGCAGCAGCAACAGCGAGCTGGCGAAGATCGGCGGGATAACGTTAGCCGAGTTGATCTTGAGCGGCAGATGCGAACTTTCGCCACCCGACATCTTGTTACCGTGCTGGCGCTTGGGATACTGCACCAGCAGGCGGCGCTGGGCGCGTTCCATGAACACGACGAAAGCAATAACTGCAATCACCATGAGCAGAATACCAACAATAAGCACACCGGAAATTGCGCCTGTACGGCCCATTTCAAGGGTTGAAACGATCGCGCCCGGCAAGCCAGCTACGATACCGGTGAAGATGATGAGTGATGAGCCGTTACCTACACCACGCGCGGTAATCTGCTCGGCCAGCCATAGCACAAACATACTGCCGCCCGTGAGTGTGATAACCGTACTGATGATGAAGAAAATACCAGGGCTAACAACGAGTGAGGCCCCACCCACACCCGCACTACCCTGCAGGCCAATCGCAATAGCGTAAGACTGCACGATAGCCAACACGAGCGTTAGCCAGCGCATGTACTGATTGAGCTTTTTGCGGCCCATCTCGCCTTCTTTCTTCAGAGCCTCAAGCTCTTTGGAAACAATGGTGAGCAGCTGAATGATAATGGAAGCAGAGATGTAGGGCATGATGCCGAGGGCGAAAATCGCCATACGCTCAACCGCACCACCAGCGAACATGTTGAGCATGTCGAGCATGCCGCCAACCTTCTGGTTGAAGATGTCAGCCATCACGTTGGGATCGATACCCGGCAGCGGAATATATGTACCAAGACGGAACACGATGAGCGCGCCAAGAGTAAAGAAAATGCGCTGCTTAAGTTCAGTAGCCTTGGCAATCGCGCCAAAGTTCATACCGGAAACCAATTGTTCTGCTGCCGATGCCATGAGTTTTTCCTGTGTTGAATTCGGGTCAAGAATAACCCGAAGTTGTTCGTGCGCCTAGAGAAAATGGCTATGAACAAGTGGGAAGTGCTACGAGGGATTACAAGGTACAAAAAGACTACAAGTGCGCTGCAAAAACAGACCCCGGCAAAGGTGGTTTAAGACCTCAGGCCGGGGTTCTGCCGTGCAAACTATGAGACCGGAAAGCGCTTACTTGGCGGCCTTCTTATCGGCCTTGGCCTTGTCAGCTACTTCTTTAGCAGCCTTCTGCTCGATCTTGGTGGGAACCAGCATCTTCACGCTGCCGCCCTTGGCTTCGATTGCCTTGATGGCAGTAACCGATGCGCCAGCAACTTCGAAGCTGATCTTGCTCTTCAGCTCGCCAGTAGCGAGAATGCGAACGCCATCACGTGCCTTGCTGCACAGGTTGGCTTTGCGCAGAACATCGTAGGTTACCAGATCGGTAGCGTTGAGCTTGCCCGATTCAATAGCCTTCTGGATCTGGCCGAGGTTTACAACTGCGTAATCGGTTGCGAAGATGCTCTTGAAGCCACGCTTCGGAATACGACGAACCATCGGCATCTGGCCGCCCTCGAAACCGCCGAGGGATACGCCTGAACGTGCGGTCTGACCCTTGCCGCCACGGCCCGACTGCTTACCCTTGCCGGAACCAATACCACGGCCAACGCGCATCAGCTTCTTGCGGGCGCCGGGATTGTCGCGGATTTCATTGAGCTTCATGATAAATTCCTATTCCTGACTTACTTGTCTTCTACGATGCGGACCAGATGCTGCACCTTCTTGATCATGCCACGCACAGCCGGGGTATCCTCGAGCTCGCGAGTGGTATGACGGCCACGCAGACCGAGACCAACGAGGGTCCCGATCTGGCGGTCGGTACGGCGGCTGGTGCCACCTGTCTGTTCGACCTTAAGGGTCTTCTTAGCGGTTGCCATAACTGATTACTCCTGTGCTGCGGCGGCGTGCTCGTTGACGCTGCCTTCTACGACTTTACCGAACAGGTCACCCACGCGCTTGCCGCGACGTGTTGCAACCATACGGGGGCTCTGCACCATCTGCAGCGCTTCAAAAGTAGCGCGGATCAGGTTGTGCGGGTTGGTTGAACCAACCGACTTGGCCACGATGTCCTGAATACCGAGAGCTTCGAAGATGGCGCGCTGAGCACCACCGGCGATCACGCCTGTACCAGCCGGAGCTGCACGCAGAACCACCGAACCGGCACCGTAAGCTGCCTTCACATCGTGATGCAGTGTGCGGCCTTCACGCATAGCAACGCGGATCATGCGGCGCTTGGCGTAGTCAGTTGCCTTCTTGATTGCGTCAGGCACTTCCTTGGCCTTGCCCTTGCCGTAACCAACGCGGCCCTTGCCGTCGCCGATAACAACAATTGCTGCGAAACCAAAGCGTTTACCGCCCTTGACCACTTTGGCCACGCGGTTAACCGCAACCAGCTTCTCGATCAGCTCGGGGCCTTCTTCGGCGCCGCCACGTTCGTCGCGGTTGCGACGGGGACGATCAGAACGCTCACCACCACGACCACCGCCGCCTGAACGGCCGCCACGGCCTGCACGCTCAGGAGCCGCAGCATCCTTGGCAACAGGGGTAGCTTCTGGTGTGGTTTCGTTGTTATCAGCCATATTCTTCATATCTCCTTAGAAGGCCAGACCGGCTTCGCGAGCCGCATCCGCCAGAGCCTTGACGCGACCGTGGTACAGATAGCTGCCACGATCGAACACAACTTCTTTCACGCCAGCCTTGAGCGCACGCTCGGCAACCAGCTTGCCAATGATAAGGGCGGCATCCTTGTTGGAACCAACCTTACCCTTGAAATCCTTATCGAGGGTCGAAGCAGAGGCAACGGTATGACCCTTGAGATCATCAATGACCTGGGCATAGATGTTGCTGTTCGTGCGATGCACCGAGAGACGCGGACGACCGACCGACTGGCGGGCGATACGTGTGCGTACGCGGTTGGCGCGACGAGCTTCTTTAACTGCAGACTTAACTGGCATAATGGCGGTTCCTTACTTCTTCTTGCCTTCTTTGCGGCGAATCTTCTCACCCTGGTACATGATACCTTTGCCCTTGTACGGCTCGGGACGGCGCATGTCGCGGATGTTAGCCGCCACCTGACCTACCTGCTGTGCATCGGCACCGGTGATCACAAGTTCGGTCGGCTTGGGAGCCACGATCTTGATACCAGCGGGGATCTTGTACTTAATGTCATGGCTGTAGCCGAGGTTGAGCACCAGCATGTCGGCACCCTGGAGAATGGCCTTGAAACCAACACCGTTGATGTCGAGGGTCTTGGTGTAGCCATCGGCAGCACCCTTCACCAGCTTGGCAACCAGCGCGCGGCCCGTGCCCCACATAACCTTGGCATCGCGGCCATCGTTTGTAGGCTCAACCTTTACTTCGCTACCGGATACCGTCACCTTGACGTTATCGTTGAGAGTAATGCTGGCTTCACCAGCCTTGCCCTTGGCCTTCACCACATTGCCGGTTACCGTTACAGTAACACCGGCGGGGACGGTCACGGGATTCTTACCAATACGCGACATAGTAGTTCCCCTTAGAATACGGTGCAGAGCACTTCGCCGCCAACATTGGCAGCACGTGCTTCATTGTCAGACATAACGCCCTTGGGGGTCGACAGGATCGACACGCCCAGGCCATTAGCCACCTTGGCCAGGTCAGCAATACCTGAGTACACACGGCGACCTGGGGTCGAAATGCGCTTCAGTTCCTGAATAACCGGCTTTTCATCGGCGTACTTCAGCTCGACGGTGAGGATCTTGCGGCCCTCAATTTCGGTTGAAGAGAAGCCACGGATGTAGCCTTCACGCTTCAGGGCTTCGAGGACTGCAACCTTCAGCTTGCTCGCCGGGACATCGAGTGTCTTGGCGTTTACACGCTGCGCGTTACGGATACGGGTGAGCAGATCGGCGATCGGATCGGTCATTGTCATGGTTGGTTCTCCTTACCAGCTCGACTTAACGAGACCCGGGATCAGGCCCTGTGAGCCTAATTCGCGGAGCGCGATACGTGACATACGGAACTTGCGATATACGGCGCGCGGACGGCCGGTGATTTCGCAACGATTACGGATACGGGTCGGGTTGCCGTTACGGGGCAATTCAGCCAGCTTGATCTGAGCCGCAAAACGGTCTTCAGGAGCCAGTGACTTGTCGCGGGCGACTGCCAGCAAACGCTTGCGCTTGGCATCGAACTTCTTCGACAGCTTCTTGCGCTTCTCGTTCTTGTTGATGGTACTTACTTTAGCCATAGTCTATTTCGCCCTCTTACTTGCGGAACGGCATGTCGAAGGCCTTGAGCAGTGCCCGGGCTTCGTCATCTGTTGTTGCAGTGGTTACGATGGTGATGTCCATACCGCGAACTTCGTCGATTTTATCGTAATCGATTTCGGGGAAGATCAGCTGTTCCTTAAGGCCCATGTTATAGTTGCCCATACCATCGAAACCCTTGGGGTTGATGCCGCGGAAATCGCGTACGCGCGGAAGCGCGATGTTGGCCAGACGGTCAAGGAACTCGTACATCTTGGCCTTGCGAAGTGTCACCTTCACGCCAATCGCCTGGTCTTCGCGGAGCTTGAAGTTCGCGATGGCCTTGCGTGACTTGGTGATAACAGGCTTCTGACCGGCAATGAGGGCCATATCGCCAGCGGCGAATGTTACCTTCTTACTGTCAGCAACGGCCTTGCGACCAACGCCCATATTGAGAACGATTTTGACAAGCTTTGGCACCTGCATGGGGTTCGCATAACCGAACTCCTTCTTGAGCGCAGGGACGATGGTCGTCTCATAACGCTCTTGCAGGCGGGGCTTAGCCGATTTCTTTACTGCACTCATGGCTGTTTCCTCTACCTTGTTGAATTACTTGATCACTTCGCCCGAAGCGCGGGCAACGCGAACCTTAGTACCATCTTCCAGGGTCTTATAGCCAACTTTTGTTGGCTTGCTGGTTTTTGGGTCCTGCAGGGCTACGTTCGAGATATGAATCGTTGATTCCTTCTCGATGATGCCGCCCTGGCTGGTCTGGGTCTGCTTGGTGTGGCGCTTAACAACGTTCACGCCACGAACCTTAACACGGCCGTCTTCGCGGATAACTTCGATGACTTCACCGACCTTACCCTTGTCCTTGCCTGTCAGAACGACAACAGTGTCGCCCTTCTTGATCTTGAACTTCTTGATCTCGTTCTTGAGCTTCAGTTTAGCAGGCATTACAGCACCTCTGGAGCGAGCGAAATGATCTTCATGAAGTTCTTCGCACGCAGTTCACGGGTTACGGGGCCAAAGATACGGGTGCCGATTGGCTCGTTATCCTTGTTGATGAGCACGGCCGCATTCTTGTCGAAGCGGATCGAGCTGCCATCAGCACGACGGATTTCCTTGGAGGTACGAACGACAACGGCTGTAACAACCTCGCCCTTCTTTACCTTACCCTTGGGAATTGCATCCTTGACCGACACCTTGATGATGTCGCCAACGTCGGCATAGCGAGCCTTCGAGCCCTTGAGCACCTGAATGCACATGACTTCCTTGGCGCCGCTGTTATCGGCTACTTCGAGCCTGGATTCCTTCTGGATCATTTTACCTGCTCCTTAAGCGGCTTTGCCACCGGTGGATTTAGCACCGGCTGTTTCGGTCGTGACCAGTTCCCAACGCTTCTTGGCCGACATAGGACGGCATTCGCGGATGGTCACGTTCTGGCCAATTTTGGCCGAGTTGCTCTCGTCATGCGCCATGTACTTCTTCGACTGGCGAATGAACTTCTTGTAGATCGGGTGCATAACGCGACGCTCAACCAGAACCACGCAGGTCTTGTCGCCCTTGTCGCTAACTACGGTACCCTTCAATTCACGCTTAGGCATAGTGCTGCTTCCTTACTTCTTCTTCGGGGCAGCGGCCTTTTTGGCCTTTGGCGCTGCTGCTTTGGTCTCGATCTTTACACCACGCTTGCGCTCGCCAAGAACTGTCTTGATACGGGCTACATCGCGGCGGATAACGCCGGCACGGGCGGTGTTCTCAAGTGTGCCATTCGCGCGCTGGAAACGCAGGTTGAACTGCTCTTTCGTCAGCTGAACGACCTGCTCCTTGAGCTCGTCGTCGGTCTTGGCGCGTACATCAACGGGTTTCATATTAGGCCTCCTCGCCAATACGGGTGACCATCTTGGTCTTGATAGGGAGCTTGGCAGCGCCCAGGGCAAGGGCAGCCTGCGCTACTGCACGGGGAATACCGTCGAGCTCGAACAGAATACGGCCCGGCTTAACGCGGCAAGCCCAGAATTCAACCGAACCCTTACCCGAGCCCATGCGGACTTCAGCAGGCTTCTTCGAAACCGGAACGTCCGGGAAAACGCGGATCCAGATACGGCCCTGACGCTTCATTTCGCGGGTAATCGCGCGGCGAGCCGCTTCGATCTGACGCGCAGTGATACGCTCGGGCTCGAGGGCCTTGAGGCCAACCGAACCGAAAGCCAGCTCGAAACCGCCCTTGGCTGCGCCATGGATGCGGCCCTTGTGAGCCTTACGGAACTTAGTACGCTTGGGGGACATCATGATTCAAATACTCCTTAGGCTGCACGGTTTTCGCCGCCGCCCTGAGGCGCTGCGAGGCGCTTATCAAGAGCATACGGGTCGTGGGCCATGATTTCACCCTTGAACACCCAAACCTTAACACCACAGGTGCCATAGTTGGTGTGCGCGGTAGCGCGGGCAAAGTCGACATCAGCACGCAGGGTGTGCAAAGGCACGCGGCCTTCACGATACCACTCAACGCGGGCAATTTCGGCGCCGCCAAGACGGCCACCGCAGGTGATACGGATACCGAGGGCACCCAGACGCATGGCCGACTGAACGGCACGCTTCATGGCACGACGGAAAGCAACACGGCGCTCAAGCTGCTGGGCGATGTTCTCACCGATCAGGCGTGCATCGATTTCCGGCTTGCGGATTTCGACAATATTGAGGCTCACTTCGTTGCCGCCAACAAACTTCGACAGGTCCGAACGGAGCTTCTCGATGTCTGCACCCTTCTTGCCGATAACAACACCCGGACGGGCGGTGTAAATCGTTACGCGGGTCTTCTTGGCCATACGCTCGATCACGATCTTGCTTACGCCAGCACCATCAAGGCGCTCTTCGAGCATTTCACGGATCTTCATGTCCTGGTGCAGCTGGGTTGCGTAGGTCGCACCGTCAGCGTACCAGCGGCTGTCAGACGTACGGTTGATACCGAGACGCAGACCGATTGGGTTGACTTTCTGGCCCATATTACGCGGCCTCCTTCTTGGCAGGTGCTGGTGTCTTGGGCGTTGCGCTACGGGCACGGCGCTTGCCGGCCAGACGGGCATCATCCTCAGCATTGCGCTCGCGCACAACGATGGTGAGGTTGCTGAAGAACTTCTCGATGCGCGACGAACGACCGCGACCGCAGGTGGTGAAGCGCTTCATAACGAGCGCCTTGCCAATGGTAGCCTGCGAAACGATGAGCTTGTCTACGTCGAGACGATGATTGTTCTCGGCATTAGCAATCGCGGCTTCAAGAACCTTCTTCACGTCCTTCGCAATGCGGCGACGGCAGAAGGTCAGATCGGCGAGAGCCTGATCAGCCGGCTTGCCGCGAATGAGCGCTGCAACCAGGTTGATCTTCGAGGGGCTGGTACGGATCGAGGTCGATCGGGCCAGTGACTCGGTTTCGCCTACGCGGCGTGGTGACTTGGGCTTGCTCATGGTTTAGTTCCCCGATTTCTTGTCAGCGGCGGTGTGGCCGTGGAAGGTGCGGGTCGGAGCGAACTCACCAAACTTGTGGCCTACCATCTGCTCACTCACCAGAACGGGAATGAACTTGTTGCCGTTGTGAACAGCAAAGGTGAGACCAACGAAGATCGGCAGAACTACCGAGCGACGCGACCAGATCTTGATAACCTCGTTCTTCTTGCCGGCGCGGGCCTTCTCGGCCTTCTTCAGCAAATGTCCTTCGACGAACGGGCCTTTCCATACAGAGCGTGCCATGGGGCGACCTTCCCTTACTTCTTGTTACGACGACGGACAATGAGCTTGTCTGTCTTCTTGTTCATGCGAGTCTTGCGACCACGTGTAGGCTTGCCCCACGGTGTGGAAGGATGACGACCGCCATTACCACGACCACCGTGCGGATGGTCGACCGGATTCATACAGATACCGCGTACCGAAGGAGCGATACCGAGCCAACGTGAGCGACCAGCCTTGCCGATAACTTCGTTGCCGTGTTCGGGGTTCGAAACAGCACCGATGGTTGCCATGCACTCGCCACGTACCAGACGAATTTCGCCTGAGTTGAGCTTGATCTGGGCATAACCGTTGAGACGGCCAACCAGCTGGGCATAAGCACCAGCCGAACGGGCCAGCTGACCACCCTTGCCGACCTTCATTTCCACATTGTGGATGATGGTGCCGACAGGAATGCTCTTGAGCTGCAGTGCGTTACCCGGCTTGATGTCGGCCTTGTCGCCGGCTTCAACGGTTGCACCAACAGCCAGACGCTGAGGCGCCAGGATGTAGGCCAGTGTACCGTCCTGATACTTGATCAGAGCAATATACGCTGTGCGGTTGGGATCGTACTCAATACGCTCTACAACAGCAGGCATATCCAGCTTGTTGCGCTTGAAGTCGATAAGACGATAGGTGCGCTTGTGACCACCACGCTTGGTGAATATCACCAGACGACCGGTGTTGTTGCGACCGCCGCTCTTGGTCAGACCTTCGGTCAGCATCTTGATCGGCTTGCCCTTGAACAGGTCCTTGCGGTCCACCTTTACAAGGTGGCGCATACCGGCGCTGGTGGGGTTATAGGTACGTAATGCCATAATCCGTTTCCTTCCTTACACGCTCACGCTGATGTCGATCTGCTGGCCCTTTTCGAGGGTCACGATCGCTTTTTTAACATCTGAGCGAGTACCAAGAATGCCCTTGAAGCGCTTTGTCTTGCCCTTGAGCACCGAGGTGTTTACAGCTTTTACCTTAACCTTGTAAATGGTTTCGATAGCGGCCTTGATTTCGGGTTTCGAAGCGGTAAGAGCTACCTTAAAGGTAACCTGGCCGTGTTCAGAACCCATGGTGCTCTTCTCGGTGATGAGCGGCGACTTGATGATGTCAAACATATTGGCGGTCAGCGCCTGCTTGACGTCGGTCTTCTTAACTACGGTCTTGCTCATTTCAGGCGAGCCTCCAGCTGCTCTACGGCGTTCTTGGTCAGAACCAAGGTATCGCGACGCAGAATGTCGTAAACGTTAGCACCCTGCTCCGGCAACACGTCGATCAACGGAATGTTGGCGACAGCGCGGCAGAAGTTAAGGTCGAGGTTGGCACCGTCGATGATGAGAGCCGAGCTGACGCCCAGCTTCTTCAGCTTGGCAGCCATGCCCTTGGTCTTCATGTCGTCGGCCTTGGCCACGTCAAGAATGATCAGCTTGCCGTCCTTCATCTTGCTCGACAGAGCGGTCTTCAGCGCGAGCTGACGCACCTTCTTGGGAAGGTCGTAGCTGTGGTCGCGTGATACGGGACCAAAGATCTGGCCACCACCACGGAACTGCACCGAACGAAGCGAACCCTGACGGGCGTTGCCTGTACCCTTCTGGGCATAGGGCTTCTTGGTGGTGCCGCTTACTTCTGAGATCGTCTTGGTCTGATGAGTACCAGCGCGGCGCTTGGCCAACTGCCACTGAACAGCACGATCAAGGATGTCGGAGCGTACGTCAACGCCGAATACGGCATCGCTCAGCTCCATCTCGCCGGCGCTCTTCGCGTCGAGAGTTACAATCTTTGTCTTCATTATGCACCTGCCTTAATTGCTGCAGGGAACGGCAGATCCGCAGGAGCTGCCTTCTTTACTGCATCGCGCACGAAGAGGTATGACTTCTCGGCGCCGGGTACGTTACCCTTAACGAAAATGAGACCACGCTCGTTATCAATCTGAACAACCTTGAGGTTGAGCGTTGTGCAACGAACCGCACCCATGTGACCAGGCATACGCTTATTCTTGAAGGTACGACCCGGGTCCTGACGACCACCGGTTGAACCGATTGAACGATGCGATACCGAAACACCGTGAGTAGCGCGCAGACCGGCGAAGTTATGACGCTTCATACCGCCCGCAAAACCGCGACCAATAGTGATGCCTGCAACGTCGACCTTCTGGCCTACAACAAAGTGCGAAGCCAGCAGCTCGGCACCGGGCTCAAGCAGAGCGTCGGGGCTTACACGGAACTCAACAACCTTGGCCTTCGGCTCTGCCTTCGCCTTGGCGAAGTTAGCGCGCTCAGACTTCGAACAGTTCTTGGCCTTCTTAGCGCCCAGACCAAGCTGAACAGCTGTGTAGCCATCTTTTTCTTCAGTGCGGACGCCAGTTACCTGGAGACCCGCTACGCTCAGCACAGTTACAGGTACGTGAGTGCCGTTCTCGTCGAACAAGCGGCTCATACCCAGTTTCTGTGCGATCAGACCCGTACGCATAATTATTTCTCCTACTGGCCAATCACTTCGACGTTAACGCCGGCAGCGATTTCAAGCTTTGACAAAGCATCGAGTGTCTGAGGGGTCGGATCCATCAGGTCGAGGATACGCGTGTGAGTGCGGATCTCGAACTGTTCACGCGACTTCTTGTCGATGTGGGGACCACGCAAAACCGTGAACTTCTCGATCTTGCGAGGCAGCGGAATAGGACCGCGTACATCTGCACCCGTGCGCTTGGCTGTGTTGACAATCTCGCGAGTGGACTGGTCCAGTACGCGGTGATCAAACGCCTTGAGGCGGATGCGAATTTTATTCGACATAATCCTGTTTCCTCTGTCCTAACGACTACTCAATGATCTTGGCAACAACGCCGGCACCAACGGTACGGCCACCTTCGCGGATAGCGAAGCGCAGGCCTTCGTTCATGGCGATCGGGTTGATCAGCTTAACTTCCATAGCGATGTTATCGCCAGGCATAACCATTTCGGTGCCTTCTGGAAGTACAACTTCACCGGTTACGTCCGTTGTACGGAAGTAGAACTGGGGGCGGTAGTTGCTGAAGAACGG
>JBEIQE010000056.1:0-1381 GCA_040376705.1 Micavibrio sp. | reverse complement strand
CATCTGGCCTGCATTAGGCTCGATGCTGGCAACCAGACTTGAGAGGCTGGCGCTGTTCGAGGTCCATACCTTGATCCAGGCTTCGCGGGCCTGAGCTTCGTTCTCGAAACGGCCAAGGTAGATCTTAGAGCTACCCATACCCGATACAGCTGCCGGAGCGCTGAGGCTGGCAGCGGGCTGGCTTACAGGAGCAACAACAGCAGGCGTTGCAGCCACCAGCTCAACTGGTTGTTCGCGGGTTGGTGTAGGCAGTCGTGTCTGTACTGGTGTTACTGGCTGCGAACGGGCAGTTGCTGTAGGTGCGGGCAGGCTTGTGGCTACAGGCTTTGCCTCTTCAACTTCAGCAGTTGGTGGCTTTACCAGAACTGCGCCTTCGGGCACGCCGATCATTTCGGCCGGTGCCGGAATTTCTGCTGCGCTTACATAACGTGGAGCAGGGGCCATAACCGGCTGCGGCTCGGGCTCTACGGTAGCAAGGCTGCCATTGGCAAAGTTAGGGCGGCCAACGCCAGTAAGTGATTCTGCCTGTGTGGGCTCGCCGCGCATCTGCTCGTAGGTTTTGATGTTGCGCTCAACCTGCGCTGGCGCATGATCTGCCGCCAGTGCCAACTTGGCATCTTCATCGCGGCCGACAAGGCCATAAGCGAGGGCGAGGTTATTACGCTGACGCGATGTCGCGCGCGGGCTCTTGACCAGATCCTCAAGAATCCTGATCGCTTCGTTATAGTTCTTCGCGGTCATATGCGAGTAGGCGAGGTTGTTCTTGATATCGATGTTGCTCGGCTCAAGCGCAAGGCCTGCACGGTAGTGCTGCTGGGCGGTTTCATGATCGCCTGACAGATCGTACGAAATAGCGAGGCCATTGAGTGTACGGGCGCTATTGGGGTCAATCTCCAGCGCGCTCAAGTAGGCGTTTTGTGCCTTGACTGGCTCGTTAAGAGCAACATAGGCGCGGCCAAGATTGCGAAGTACGGTATCGCTGTTGCTATCAAGGCGGTGTGCATGCTCAAGGATTTTGGCCGATTCAGCGGCTTTCTTTTCCTGCCACAGAACATCAGCCAGAGCGATGAGGGGCTGTACGTCTTCGGGCTTGTACTCCGAAGCACGCATGTAGTTCTTCGAGGCTTCAGCGAAGTCCTCATCGGCCAGAGCGGCGGCACCGCGCTTCATAGCCTCGTCGTAATTCATGGCGTTATGCGATTCAGCCGAAATCGGCTCGCGGCTGGCGAAGGGACTGGTAGCGCAACCCGAAAGGGCTGTAAGAGCGATGAGGCTGGCCGCGGTGGTTAAAAGCGGCGACTTGCGAAAGGCCATTGGAAACTCCTGTTAACGTACTGAATCAGTAACAGATTCAGCTATTGCTGTAACCCGCTAATCCTTG
>JBEIQE010000028.1:0-7227 GCA_040376705.1 Micavibrio sp. | reverse complement strand
TCTTCCTGCTGCTGACACGCGTATTGGCCATTATTACCTTCCCTGTTATGGGACTCATCGCTGCTGCACAGGAGCCGATTTTCCATATCATCCTGTCTGAAAAATGGAATCAGGTCGGGCCTATTTTCAGCATTGTTATGCCTATGGCTGCCCTGCAGGCGGTAACCGCCTTGGCTGGAACCATGATGCTGGTGTTCGGTCGGACTGATATTCAGCTGCGTACCGCCACCGAGGTGGGAGCTGTTAACGTAACTGCGCTGTTAATTTCGTCATTCTACGGTATTGAGTGGGTGGCTCTGACTTATGCCACCGTCTCTCTGCTTTATCTGCCACGTGGATGGTCTCTTGTGCTGCCGATCATTGGCTGTGGCCCGTGGCAATATCTACGCAGTATGGCTTTACCGATGGTATTAACTTGCGTTGCTGCGCTGGTATACAAAGAGCTGGCGGCTGGCGCTGTGATGAGCAACTGGGCGCATGCCTTTGTAGCTGCGGGTATTGCGTTTGTGGTTATGCTGGTTAGTGCGGCCTTGCAGTACCCTGCGCTACGGCGCGAAGTTTTGGTTCTGCAGAGTAAGCCCCATTAGGCCGACTTATTGAACGCGTACTTGGCTATTCCGCGCATGACATTATAAAGTCGGCTCCAGTGTGAGAGGCCAAGTGCAGGGCGGCAAAGCGGACCGCCACGCAGTTCTTTTAAAGCTTTCTTGAAATCCCACCACAGCGGGCGCAGGAGTTGTGGTTGTTTGAACATATATTTGGCATAAAGTGCACCATCGCCCACATCGTAGTCGCGTACTAGTTTGCCAATTTCAGCCAGCGTCTTGCGGCCATGATAGTGGCGGATAACTGCATCTGGCACATATTCAATAAGATATCCGGCTTCATACACGCGGTAGATATAGTCTATCTCTTCGCCGCCCATAAACGGGCCGCCTGCGCCAAAACGCACATCAAACGGGCCAATCGCCTTGGCCAGTGCAAGCGGCATTAGCATGCTGGCGCCAATTATCGCCCCTGCCAGCTGCCGATCAGCTACCGGATATGCATTCTTCTGCCAGCGTTCGCTCGTGGTGCGTGTGAGGATTGAAAAAGGTTGGTCAGTAGTATCGCCCAATTCAACCCGCGCCCCTCTGAGAACAGGGCCTGTATCGGCTGCTGCATAGTGCAGCAGGGTTGCAAAGTAATTTGGTTCGGGCTGGCAGTCATCATCAGTAAAAGCAATCAGTTCACCTTGCGCAGCGTTGATACCAGCATTACGCGCGTATGAAAGGCCTTTACGTTGCTCGCTCACCAGCCGCACCTGCGGGTGGGAGGCTGCATATTTAGTAACTACCGCCTGCGTATTGTCGCTTGAGCCGTTATCAACCACAAGGCACTCTGCCTCAACGCCAGCGATAGCCAGTGCTTGTAATGTGGCATCTAGGCAGTGCGTTAGCGCATGCGCCCGATTGCGCGTGCAAATGATTACAGAAAGCTTCATGACTTATGGCCACGTATGGCAACAGAAAAAGCCTCGTGCCACAAGTCACGCTGATAGCGCCACTGCAAACTTGGACGATCCGCATACGTACGTGCAGCTGCGGAAAGGTCAGAGTAGTAAGCGCTATCGCTCCATAGGCGCCGTAACTCAGCCAGCCAGTTCTCGAGCGCGCCATCAGGATTGAGGACAATACCACCAGGCCCAACAGCTTCCGGCAGCCCGCCGCGGTTGGAGGCGATAACGGGTATACCGCTGAATTGCGCCTCTGTTACAACGCGTCCATAAGCCTCTTCCCATTGGCTGGGTGCAATCAGAATTTTACAGCGGGAGTAGACCTGCTTCATATCCTGTGTGGATGGACTGAGTTGAATATTGGGGAGCTGTTTTAACTGCCCACAAAGCGTTGCTCGCTCAATGGCTGAAAGTGGCCAGGTTTCGACGAAATTGAATGGAATATCCGGGCAGTGGCGCGCCAGTTCCATTGCCAAGTTTACACCTTTAAAACGGTGCGGATTAACGAGTGTTACATTTTCTCGCGAAGTTGTGGTTGTGTATTTTTCATGCCCGTTGATGAGTGGCTCAATCACCATTGGGTCAACGCCAAAGGCCGACTTGTAACGGTCAGCAGTGAAATGCGAGTTGGCTACACAGGGAATATTGCCGAGGCTTGCAAAATCACCGCCATGATCGTTGAACTCAACATCCTGCAGCATCATGAGAACAGGAATTTTGAGGTTCTGCACTGATCTGGCTATAAGCACTGGCTGCCGTGCGAGAACTATAACGAGGTCTGGCCTAAAACGTTTGACTGTCCATTCAAGGCTTTCGGCAGGAAACCAGGCCCGCCAAACGGGATAGCCTTGAGTATGGTCACAGGCAGCTTTATTTCTTCCGATGAGTTTGTTAATTAACCGCCCGCGCTTACCGATATAGCCTTCAGGCATCAGGGCGCCAATCATGCCAACTTTGTGCCCCTCGCTTTGTAACACGGTTGCCAGCTCATGCGCAGACGATTGCAGCCCTCCAAACATTTGGGGCAGAAGAGGCTGGCATGTAGCGAACAGGATATTCACAGAGTCATCTACTTGAGGGGTTGGCGGTTTAGTAAAGGTATGATTATGAAAACAAGCAGCGTGCCAAGACTGAATTGACCCAAAAATTCAACCTCCACCATGGCGCGAATTGAAAACATAACAGCAAAGGCAAATGCAAAGCTACTGGTTAGGCTCAAATCTTCCTGTAGAATTCTTTTGCCGCTACGCCAGAGTATAAGCAAAACTACCCCTATGGCACCAAGTAATCCAAGAATGCCTATATCTACATAGGTTTGAATAAATGTATTATGGAAGTGGAAGCCGGTTTTGGCTGTAATGCCGAATTCATCCCAGTAGCGTTCGGCTAATGGCTGGCCAGGTGCCCAGAAGCCTGAATACCCCCAGCCGAGCCACGGGCGCTGTAGACCAGCTTTGATGCCCTCTGACCACAAATAAGTGCGCCCGGTTAAAGTGCTATCCTTACCAACGCTTTGCAGTGTTGCTGTCTGTAGGTTAAGGCCGATCGCCTCAAATGAAACAAAAGCAGTTAATACAAACAGGCCACCTAAAATTAGGATTATGATTCTCAATCGCGGATTAAAGCGGGTTATGAACCATGCAAAGATAAGAACGCCAACTGTTGCGATTAGGCATATAAGTGATGCAGCTGATTTGCTGAGGAAAAGGCATATAATACCAATAATTAGGCTGGGGACGGCAATTCCTAGTTTAGTTGTGCGGCGCTCGTGCGCTGAAAAAAGCAATATAAGACTGGTTATAATTCCGACATCGGCAAACAGGCCAACTTGATTCTTTGATCCGAAGTAGCCAATCAAAGAATATTCATTACTAAAGTAGTCACGTTGGTAATTGCCTGAGGCCAATGAAATTAGCAATACAAAGGTACATCCTAAAGCCAGGCCTTTTATAAGGGTTTCTATTGTGACTGTTCTAGCAACGATAATTGTGCATATGACCATAGTAAAAAACTGAAAGCCAAAATAGATGCTGCGCTCTGGTACATTTGACCAGAAGAACGAGTAGGTGCATAGAAATGGCAAAAGCAACAGAAAGAGCGTACTACCAAAAGGCCTGATGATCTGTGACGGGCGCAGTAACAGTTGTGGCAGCCATAAAGCATATAAAACCAGAATTGCTACAAACCCGACCTTGGTTGAGTAAGCCAGAATAAGAGCTGTCAGGATAAGTGCCGGTATAGCATAGAAATCGGGCAGGGCTTTTACCGGTACATGGTTAATTGTGGCTGTTGTCATGATGTGGCAGCTTCCTGATAGACCATATCCCAATAATCACTGGCGGTCTTGGCATCGAAAAGTTGTTCGGCTGTTTGTCGTGCACCCTTGCGCATGTTTGCATACCTGCTGCCTGAAAGGGTCGTTGTAATGCGCTGCAGGGCTTCTTGCGCCAACCGCTCATTCTCATCGGTAAAAAGTTTCTCATAGGCCTCACCATCGCGATCATGCCGTTTGATATGTATCCAATCGCCATTATCATTACATTCCAGCGAGAGGAGAATACTGTTCTCTCCATCACGGATAACCTCAGGCATCGCGCCCTGATGCGTGGTAATGACTGGCGTATGATGCGCCATGGCCTCAATCACACTAAAGCCGAACGTATCAGCGAAGGTAGGCAGCATGAGAAAATGGGCACGACTAACTAGCCCAAGTAGCTCTGTATTCGGTACATGCTGGCGGTGGCGAATATTGGGTAGGGCAGCCAAGCGTGCGCGCCATGGCGTGAAATAATCCGCGGATAATGGGTCCACCCATGAGGCAATGCCAGTTTCGAGGCCTGATACCAGATCAATTTCTAAAGCAAGGCCTTGAGCTTTTGCTAACTCAGCTAACCGGACGATGGCACAGCCACCTTTGCGGCCAAAGTGGTTGCCAACAAAGACCAGCCTGATCGGGTCATGAGCTGCTGCAGAAAACATATCGCCACCGGCAGGCAGGTCAACATTCGGGTAGCGTACTTCCAGTTTGCTGATGAGTGCAGGTAGCTGTGGGCTATTTGCATGCTGCTGTAGGAAGAGTTTGCGTGCGTACTCAGATATGGCAACGATACGCCGGCATTTATTACCAGACAGACGATTGGTCAGTGCTTTGTAATAGCGTGTATGTTCCAGGCTATAGGCGCGTGGCATATGCGATTCAAAACCCATAACAAATGGCAGTTTTGAAAGTGGTACACGGTTGAATGTATGGATTAGATCAAACCGCTTGGGCGGGAATGGGTTGAAAGCTGTAATACCCTCCAGCTTATAGCTCAAGCGGTTCATCGGCAAAAATTTACGAATGGAGATATCGTGCTTCGAGTGCCTGGGGCTGTTAAAACGCCAAGGGTAGCGAGTGGGGGCAAGGATACTGAGTTGTTTATCCACGCGAACCTACCAGCTTCTTTTTAAGGCGCTCAAGGCGCACAGCGATAGGCCGCCATAAGCCCAGTACAGCACTGGGCTGTGAGATTATGACTTTGCAAATACCACCGGCGTTACGCTGTTTGATTGCTTCAACCAGCTGTGTAAAAGCAAGTGCGCGCGCTAGATTACGGGTGCGTTTAGCCTGTGCGGCCTGCGCAACACCATCGAGCTTGAAGCGGGCGAGTAGTTTGTTATCACAAGCGTTAATGCGGCTTACATCGGCGGGCTGCAGGCGGTGCGAGATCGAGCCTTTGCGCACGGTATAAATGTAACCTACAGTCGGCTCCACTGCGCAGCTAGCACCCAGTGCCAGTGCACTGGCCAACAGGAAGTAGTCTTCGCCAATACGGATATCCGGATCATAGCTTAGCTGATGCTGTGCAAGAAAGGCGCTTGAGAAAACAGGCTTGAGGTAGCCAAGCGTAAAGCCGTCAAGGAAGTACTGATTACCTTTAATGAATTCAGCCAATGTAAGTTTGGGTATAGCTGTCAAACGCTCAGCCTCAAACATCGGGTAACTTGCACCATCTGCCTCGCGATAAATCGCAAGATTATCGACGATGATATCGGCATTCAGTGTCTCTGCACGTTTGAGCAGTCGTTCAAGACGGCCGGCGTCAAATGTATCGTCGCTATCCAGCACTGCCAGCCATTTGCCGGTTGCCATACCGATGGCAAGATTGCGTGTAACGCTCGGGCCACCATTCTGAGCGGGGCGGAAGCGCTTGATGCGTGGATCAGCCAGGCCTTCAATAACCTGCCATGAGTTATCGCTTGAGCAGTCATCTACAATCACCACTTCGAGCGACACACCAGTTTGGCTCAGGGCGCTGTCAACTGCGCGGGTTATATAGCCCGCAGTGTTATAGGATGTGATGATGACCGAAACATCAGGCTGCATGGTCTGCCCTTTGCGCTCTTTCAAGCGGCGCGCTATAGGCTACAATATGTTCATCAGCGCAAGCGGCTGGCTCAAATACAGTAAGGTTGCAAACAGCGCCTGTCTTGCGGCTGATGAGTGCCTGAGCAGCATCTTGCATGGCTGCAGTTGTGAAATCGCCTTCATATAAGTGCAACCACTCTTTGCCTACAGCCTGCTGAATTTCGGTATTGGTGGGGCTCCATGCAGCCAGCACAGGAACGTTAAGTGAAAGGGCAGTATAAATTGTGCCGGAGTTGAAATAATCAGTACCCGGGAATACCAGTATGTCACTCACGCTATAAAGTGCGCTCATCTCGGCTTCAGGAATACGGCGCAGGTCAAGCTTCAGGTTGCTAGCACCATGCGCTAGTTTCGTCACCTCAGCTGTAACCTCTGCTGAGGCGCCTCCGGCCATAATCAGGAAATTAGAATCGGTAGGTAGGCCACGAAAGGCTTGCATAACAAGATCAGGCCGCTTGTTGGCGCGTAGCGAGCCAAGGAATGAGAAGATACGCTGCTCGGGCTTAGCCCCGGTTTGTGCGCGATCAGTATGTATGGTGTTTAGAACACTACGATAATGTGGATGATGTGTGACAAAGCATTGTGCGTGACTAAGCGCGGGCAGCTGGGTACGTATCTGTGCGATACCCGCTTGTGTAAGTGAGAGTGCAACATCAACCTGCGCCATAAAGCGGGCCATGAATTTTTCGAGAAATGGCGAGCGACGCAGCTTGGCGTCATGTGGGGCAAGATCATGTACCGTCCATGCGATGCGGCCACCCTGGCGCTTTACACGGCGAATCGTGCTGAAGAACTGCAGCGCAATCCATTCGCCACGCAGCATGTTGTTTTTGCGATCACGAATTTCGGGAATGATCTCGGGCCAGTGCACATGGAACACATCCCCGCTTTGGAACGAGAGGTGTTTGCTCCAACCGATGACTTCAACACCTTTGGAGCGTAGGGCACCTACCAGAATATCGATATAGCGATTTTCGTTTTGCACACCAACGGCAGGATACATGATAACGCGCATGATTGTTCCTTAAGCCTTCCTGGTGTTTATGAGCGTGCTGATGAAGCCGCGCCAGAAGCCGATGGACCAGCCCATATGCATGATCATGGCAGCAAAACCGCTGTAGATTATTACGGCATGATCTTTGGCTTTAACGCCCAGCAATACGCCATAACCAAGGCACAGCATAACCCAGGCTGCAAACGGCCAGAAGGCGATAGGGAGTATTGGTGCCAGCAGGCTAAGTACCAGAGCGGGCAGCACAACCGCAGGCGCCATCTGGCGAGGCTTGGGCACAATCTTGTGCTTTAAAATGGTGCGTGCTCGGCC
>JBEIQE010000004.1:0-133014 GCA_040376705.1 Micavibrio sp. | reverse complement strand
GCCTGGTGCCGCCTTGGCTTCGCCACCCACATAAGGGGCAATATCCATGATACCGGGGCGGGGCGTAGGCTTTTGCATAATGGCTCTCCTTGAGGAAAGCCATTCATACTACAGCGGCGGAATGGCGTTAAGCGCTTCTTCGACTTCGGCAAAGCTGGGCTGAACATGGCTCGGCACGTTACCGCGGCCAATTTCGACCGAAACCTGCGGGGCATTGCCCTGCAAGTGGCTCACCAGCACATCACGAATGATGAAGTAGAACTGGTGGTCCTCTTCATAAACCAGCTTGAGTTTGACTGCGAGAGGTCCAACGATGCCGTAAGCGAGGAACACGCCAAGGAAGGTACCTACAAGCGCCGAGCCGATCATGGCACCCAAAATCGCAGGCGGCTCGTTAATCGACGCCATGGTTTTGATAACGCCAAGAACAGCGGCCACAATACCAAGGGCGGGCAGGCCGTCGGCCATCTGCTGCAGGACATCACCGGGTTTGCCGCTTTCGTGATGGTGCTTCTCGAGCTGGCGGTTGATATGATCTTCAACATGCAGCGCGTTTTCGAAGTTCATGGTCATCATGCGCAGCGTATCGGTAATCAGGTCGAGCGCGAAATGGTCGTGCATGATTTTGGGGTACTTCTGGAAAATGGCACTTTCAGATGGTTTTTCGATATGCGATTCAGCTGCGATAATACCCTTGGTCTTGATCAGTTTGCACAGGGTGAACATGAGCGAGAGCAGATCGCGGTAGTCGGCTGCCTTCCAGTGTGCACCTTTAAAAGCGAGCTTGAGGTCCTTCATGGTGGCTTTAATGACAGTACCGCTATTCGCGATCATCATGGCGGCAATAGCCGCACCGAAGATGGTGCCCAACTCGGCTGGGGCAGCGTGCAGAACAATATCGATACTTCCGCCGTGTAGGATATAAATACCGAACACGCAGACGAACAGTACGACTAGACCGATAATAGGTAACATGAGGTTCCTGTAGGCACGACTTAACGAGGACTTTAACTCTAAAGTTAATGTGTCCGGAAACCGGTTAACTTACCCTTAATCCGGCCGGAGCCGTTTTGGCGTTGCGTAAGCTGTAAGCCTTTGTTTGTGCGCGCTTTCCTACCGGTGCATAGAGTTGCTTTGCTGCCTCTATCACATGAACTCCGGCAAAGGCACCAAACCAACGGTCGCCAAAGCGCTCCCACACGGGGGCTGCCGAGCGCCAGAAGCTGCTGCCCCAAGGCGGGAAGAACAGCGCGCGCTGGTCCTGCTCGGGAATAAACATGTGCTGGCGTAAGAGGTGTTTGATCTGGCGTACCGAGAAGGCGGCGCCCGCACCAAAAGGCGTGGCTTCCGAGCGCGCCCACAAACCGGTGCGGTTAGGGGCTACCACCATGAGGCGGCCGTTGGAGGTGAGCACACGCCAGACTTCCTCCATTAAGGCATCGAGCTGTGGCGCGCACTCAATAGTGTGCATGAGGATGATACGGTCAACCGAGGCATCAAGCAGTGGTAGGCCGGTTTCATCCACCAGCGCTGTGCGGTTGGGCCCTTCCTGCGGCCAGGCAACCACGCCCTGGCGAGCGGGCATGAAGGCCATCACGCGTTCGGCTTCATCGAGCAGGGGGCGCAGTACCGGCGTGCCATACCCGAGGGCCAAAACCCGCTGGCCGCGCAGGCTTGGCCATAAAAGCCTTATTTTGCGGCGTAAATGCCGCTGCGCCAGCTGCCCCAAGGGGCTGGTATAGAACTCGCGCAGCTCGGCAACATCGATGAACATGCGCAAATGTAAAACTAATTTGCATTGTGTGACAAGCACTTAGCGGCGAATAGACGGCTTTTTAATAAAATCAGGCTACGTTTTGATCATAAGAAACACACCAGCCAGTTGAACAGTGCGAGGGGCAAATGTTTAAAAGTAACGTCGATTCAGGCGCAGGGAGCCTATTGTCTGAAATTCAGCACCAGATTGAGGGGGCTGCTGGTCCGGCAATGGCTTTCAACCTGATCATGCAGAAGCAGGCTTTAGAGGATCGCATCCGTTTCAAGCAGTGGCTTGAACAGAGCAATGCCTTCAGCGCCGAGATGGACCAGAGCAACGAGCGCGCCGCCGCAAGCACACGCCTTAGCCGCCGTGTTCAACACACACTCAACGCGATGTAAGTTTCAAGCGAAGTACTTATTAAGTGAAGTACTGGCCGCCGTTGACGGTCAGGGTGGAGCCGGTGATCCAGCCAGCCTCATCTGCGGTCAGGAACTTTACACAATTGGCCACTTCCTCAGGCGTACCTAAACGACCCACCGGAATTTGCGCCGTAATCTTGTCCAGCACAGCCTTATCCATTGCTGCCACCATATCGGTAGCAATATAGCCGGGGGCTACTGCATTTACGGTAATGCCTTTAGCCGCGTTTTCCTGCGACAGGGCTTTGGTAAAACCAATCATACCCGCTTTGGCAGCGGCATAGTTGGTCTGGCCCATCTGGCCTTTCTGGCCGTTGATCGAGCTGATGTTGACGATACGGCCCCAGTTTTTCTCGCGCATGCTGCCAATCACCGCACGGCTCATAAGGAAGCAGGAGGTGAGGTTGGTAGCGAGAACTGACTGCCAGGCGTCAAAGCTCATTTTATGCAAGAAACCATCTCGCGTAATGCCGGCGTTATTCACCAGAATTTCGATAGGGCCAAGTGTATCGGCAATCTGCTTGATGCCGGCTTCAACACTTGCTTCATCCGACACATCAAACTTGAAGCAGGCAATACCGGTTTCGGCCATAAACTTGTGGGCGGCTTCTTCGTTGCCCTGATATGTTGCGGCAACGGTACGGCCAGCGTCCTTCAGGGTGCGCGCAATAGCTGCGCCAATACCGCGGGTTCCCCCGGTGACCACTGCAACACGAGCCATAAATTCCTCCGCCAAATACCAACTAATCTTGAGGCGGAATAAAGCACAGACTGGCAACACAGGCCAGAGGCGAATTGCCCTAAAGTCACTTCAGGATGCTGTTCGTCACCCAGTCGGCAAAGCGCATGGCGCGGGTGCTCTGCGCTGGGCGGGCGGGAGTGGTATTGGTGTTGTCAATGAAGGCAAAAAACGCCAGACGGGTCATATCCTCGCCGGGGGGAATCGCATGCGGGAATCGCTCGGTCCAAACCCCAAGGCTGCGCAGGGGCAAATGCTGCGCCTGCTCAATTTGGCAGCGGGAGGCATCGTAATCAATGCTGCTGCGCGAGTTCACATCGCGCGCTTCGGGCGGGCAGCTGCCGGGCGGAAACATAAGGGTTGAGTGCTCGCGCAGGGCTAGGCCCGCCGTGTAGGTCTGCCCGGCATCCTCATGGATATCGATTTGCGAAACCTGATTGAGGATGGTCATGACAAAGCGCAGGCGCGCGCGCTTGAACGTGCTCGCCAGTTCGGCGAAACTGCGTGAAACAGTTTGCAGCATTTCGGTACGCCCTTCGCGGTCGGGCAGGCCTTTACCAGCTTCATGTTCAAACAGCCTGCGGGCTTCGTGCGAGAGGGCGGGATCACTTTTAAAACCACCGACTGAAAAACGCGCAGCGCGGCCATTCTGGACTTTATCCATCGGCTTGAAGCTGTCGGTCATGTAATTGAGGCTATCGATATAGCCAAGCGCTTTATCACAGAAGGCGATGTTGCAGAAAGCGACTGACGGCCGGTTGCGGGTGGTCATCACGTTCAGCTCACGCGGACTGGCAACTTCTAGCGCCCAATCTGGTGCATGACCTGCAACGATTGTCTGGAAGGTGGATTTCATAGCGCAGGCTCGGGCTGGCTACGATGGGCAAAGACAAACAGGGCAATGCGCGTACCACTATTGTGTGCAACAGGGTCTGAATGCCGCTGAGTGGTTGGCCACATCGAAAAACTACGTTGCGGTACACAGCGCAGCGTCTCCAGCATGGCCGGGTTGAATTGGTACTCAACCGGTACTTCTCCGGGAGAAATTCTGACCAGCTGTTCATCTGCCGCAGGGCTTACATGCACTGTAGTTTTACCCCGCAAATAAAAACCAGCAGTCAGGTCATCGGGCCCATCATAATGCAGCCCCAATTCAGGCCGCCAATGAGCATTCCCGAAAGCGCGGAAATCGATATGTAGATGGGCACGGTTGATTGCCGCGGCATAGTCGGCCATAAGCTCACTGAGACTTGCGACGAGGATCGCGCGTCCCGGGCGTGCCGGGAAAAACAGATTGGCAGCTCGCTGGAAATCCTGTTTTGCCGTCACTGACGCAGAGGGTTGGTGATGCCACTTACCCGATTCAAGTTTATGGCTTTTATGACCATTCCAAGGCGAGGTCAGATTTTTTTTGGGCTCAAAGTCTTTTTCGAAATCAAGAGACTCGATGTAGTTCCATGCTTCAGTTGGGAGCATAAGCGGCATATGTGCTACAAACTTTGTCTCACGCTGGCTGAGTGCACGGCACTCCTGAATACCGGAAATACGCACAGCCCAGTTCTGTGAGGGTGTTGCCATCAGCTCGGCAAAATTTTGTGTTGATGGCGTTGCTCGATCAGACATAGCGAGAGACTAGCAAAATCGGCAGTAGGGGCTCAATCAAAACCGTAGAGGTTAATAGGTTAATCAGCCGAAGTGACGCGAGTTCTGGAAATCAGCGAGCTTTTGGGCGGCTGTGGGCGGCTCTGTATATGCTGGTGTCATATCATCACCGTGTACTGTTGCGATGCACACAATACGCAGGTCGCGTACAAGATTAATGCGGCCATGCAGGGAGGGCTTTCCGGCTTTGCTGCCACGCCATGCTGCAATTGTCTGCGGCCGGGGCTCAGCCAGATTCTTATACTGATCTCGCGGGAGGGTATGGTTAATCTGCTCCGGATCAGGCTGCCAGTTTGCCATCTCGGCTAATGTCTCTGGCGTATAATTTATATGTTGGGTGGTTGCGCCACGCAGATAGGCAATTGTCGTGAAGTAGGCGCTATCAAAATGGATGTAGTTTTCCATGCCGGGGCCAATTGCGCGCAAGGTGAAGGTCAGGCGCTTGCGGTCGAGCGCGCTGGCAACCTCAGCAAAGCGGTGCGCAAGGCTGCTGAGCAATTGTTTCTTGTGAGTATGCTCGGGGAAGAACGGAGCAGCCAGCCAGGCAAAGCGCTTTTCAGCAAGGCGTGACTGATCAGGATTGGCGTGCCAGCCATCGATATTGAAATTATACTCTGTATTACCGTGATTAAGCTTGAGTGAGCGCTTGATGCCTTGGTTTTGCGCTACAGGCGCATCCTTGGAAAAATCGCGCGTAAAATCGAGGCCGCCTAAATAGCTGCGCGCGCCGTAGGGCAGGCACAAATCGGCAAAGGCCACCATCGGGCCATGTTCAGCATCTCGTATAACGCCCAGCTCGCGCGCTGAGGACACTTCGAGCAGCCAGTCGGTAGAGGGCGTCTTTTTCATCATGGACGGTGCACCAGCAAGAAGAGGCCAACACGGGTCTGGTCGGTATGAGGGCTGGCATGCTCTTGGTTGAAGGGCCAGAGCGCAATACTGCGTTCGGGTACGCTGCGGTAAATCATACCATTTGGCGCTTGGTGTATGGTAAGTCCGCGCCCCCAGTCAGGGCGCCTGAACGCAGTTGTATTTCCTTTAAGATAGATGCCGGCGGTCATTTCATAGCCCCAATCACGGTGATAGCTTGGGGGCTCGCGATATCCACTTGCAAAGGCCTTGAGTTCGGCACCTATCCGGCGTGCTTTTGTAACTGCAGCAAATGTGCTGACAACATCACTCAGGGCATTAATCAGCACTGGACGTTCGGCTTCTTGCGGGAAGAAACGCTCACAGGCCTCAGCAAACTCACTGCGGCATCTGACTGGATCCTCCTGCCAGCCATCGATATGGCGGATGATCTCGCGTGTGTCTGCACGCATTCTTGTTTGCGGCAAGCCTGAGAAATCGCGCTGATAATCAAACTGCTCGATATAGTTCCAACATTCAGTTGGCAATAGCAGTGGCGTATGCACAACAAAAGGCAGGTGGCGCTTGGCCCAAGGGGCAAAAGCCTGCAGGTCAGGCAGCTGTGCCGACCATTGCCATGGCGGGGTTGCCATTAAATCTTTAAAACTACGGTTATTAAGCATGAGCTAGAACTTCCCCATCGGCTTGTAGTTGGGGTTAGCCGAGAACCTGCCGCGCGCTGCCGTTGCAAAGCAGACGGTGCGGTTGGGGCGCTGAAGGCTGATTTTGGCTAACGGCGGCCCGGCATGGATCAGCGGGTTCTCAAAACCATGACCTTTCATAAACAGAATGGCACCGTTAGGTACTTCCCATATACGCCCTTGCAGCTTGGCCCATGGCAGGTGCTTGTGCATGGCAACCTTGCTACTGAATGTGCGGCAGCGCGGCGCAATTTTGAGTGGGCCTTCGTCCTCACTCACAAACCTGATGCCGCCTTCGTTAAGCGCGGTGAACATCTGCAGACCAAACCCATCGGTATGCGGGTGCTGTTCGCGCATATTGCCTGCCTGTGCGATGGAGCGGAAGGTCAGGTGCAAACGGCGGCTGTCGGACACCAGTGCAAAATGCGTTGCAGCAGTGCCAAGGTATTCGGCCATAGCGTGGCGGCCTTGGCCACGGGGCAGTGCGCGCTCATAGGCAGCGGTGGTCTGTGTGAACATATCTAGATAAGGGCTCTCAGCTGCTTCTAGAGGATGCAGGCGGGCATAGAAGTCGCCATTCTCCTGCTCTTTCACAAACCACGGAGCTGGGGGTGCGCTATCGCTCTGGCCGATCTTGGCGATATAGTTCCAAACAGTTGCAGGATAGGGTGGCACCCATACAGCGGCATTAATTCCGGGCTGCAGTATGTCGTAGAGCACCAACGGATCGGTATCCATTACCACATGGCTGGGCGCTGGCTTACCCAGTTCAAGCAGGTAGGGATTTTTATAAGTGCCGTTGCGTTTGGTCATAGCCCAGAAGGCATAGCTGGGCGCACAAGCCCAAGTAAAGCCCCCTGTTGTTAATCATGCTTAACGCTGCCGTATCAGCCGTGCTTAAAGCTGCTGGTGCGGCGTTTATCAGCCAGACGCTCAAGGAAAAACGGCTCATACGGATGTGCCGCGCGGTCGTTAAGCGGGTAAAGCTTTACTGATAACCTGAAGTCATTCACATAAAGCGGATTATTGGCGGTCAGCACAGGGTAGGTTGCTTCGCGGCCCTGCCAGGCCGCCAGAGTACGCTCGGGCACTGCTTCGGACTTTCCCAACAGGCTAAAAGCCTGCGCAGGGCTAAGGTTGCGAGCCAGTGCCGCCTGCCAGATCTCGGCGGTATAGCTGCGCGGCTCAGCAATGAGCAGTGAGACGCCCGAAAGCTGGATATGGCCATGTGTGCGGCTGCCGGCACTGAACTCAAAACGTGGATCGGCATGTGGCAGGCGACGCTGTTCAGCATCAAACACCATAAGCAGATCGCGCGTATTGGCGGCGGCTGCATAACGGGCCACGGTGCGCGAGAGGTCGGCGATAAAATCATCGCGCCCGGGTGCGGGCGGGAAGAAGGGTTTGGCCAGTTTTTCCAGCTGCTCGCGGGCACGCGTGCTGTGCTCGGCATAATTATGCCAGCCGCTGATGCGCAGGGCGCCGCTAAACCACTCACGCTGCTTGCCTGCTGATATGCCTGCCTTGCTCATAGGGGCGGCATTATCCTGCCAAGCAGTTATGCCGTTAGCCGTTACCTCATTAAGGTACTGGGTGGTCTCAACCATCCTGCGGAAAACAATGGCAGGGCCCTGCGTAGACCCAATACCATCGATATCCTCAATAAATTCAGTGTGTTTGAGATAGCCACCCGCCTGCATTACGCAGCCTCAACGCACATGGCGACGCCCATACCACCGCCGATGCACAGGGTGGTCAGGCCCTTCTTGGCGCCGCGCTTCTGCATCTCATGCAGCAGCGTAACCAGCACGCGTGCACCCGAAGCGCCGATGGGGTGGCCAAGCGCAATCGCGCCGCCATTCACATTTACCTTGGCGGTATCCCAGCCCATATCCTTATTCACGGCGCAGGCCTGGGCAGCAAAGGCTTCGTTGGCTTCAATCAAATCAAGATCGCTGGCTTTCCAACCGGCCTTGAGCAGCGCGGCGCGCGAGGCAGGGATGGGGCCACTGCCCATGATCGCAGGGTCAACACCCGCCGTCGCCCAACTCTTGATAATTGCAAGTGGGGTAATGCCACGCGCCTTGGCTTCATCAGCGCTCATCAGCAGCACGGCAGCGGCACCATCGTTAATGCCCGAGGCGCTGCCAGCGGTTACTGTGCCATCCTTGGCAAAAGCGGGCTTGAGGGCGCCGAGCGCTTCTTTGGTTACGCCAGCGCGGGGGAACTCATCGGTATCCACCACCGTATCGCCCTTGCGGCCCTTGATGGTAACCGGCACGATTTCATCCTTGAACTTGCCGGCCTTCATCGCGGCTTCAGCCTTGTTCTGGCTGCCAGCTGCAAACTCATCCTGCATGTCGCGGGTAATCTGCCACTTCTGCGCTACGTTCTCGGCGGTTTGGCCCATGTGGTAGCCGTTGAACGCATCCCACAGGCCGTCCTTGATCATGGTGTCGATCATCTGCGCATCGCCCATCTTGGTGCCACCGCGCAGGTGCATACAGTGAGGGGCCATGCTCATGCTCTCTTGCCCACCGGCGATGATGATCTTGGCATCGCCCAGCTTGATCGCCTGATAGCCAAGCGCAACCGCACGCAGGCCCGAGCCGCATAACTGGTTAATGCTATAAGCGGTTTTCTCAACCGGAATACCAGCTGCCATAGCAGCCTGACGGGCAGGGCCCTGACCCTGGCCAGCCTGCAGAATTTGCCCGAGTACTACTTCGTCGATATCCTTGCCTTCAACCTTGCCGCGCTTCATGACCTCGGCAATAGCGATGCTGCCCAGCACATGGGCGGGCAAGGAGGCCAGCGCACCGTTAAAACTACCAATCGGGGTGCGGGCTGCAGCGGCGATGACGATATCGGTCATAAAAGAACTCCCAGTTATTAAACAAGTTAATACAAGTAAAAGCTAAGCCATAAGCTAGACCTGCTTGGCCCGTCCGGCTAGGGGGAATTAGCTTGTGCCCGTACCCCCCGTTTTGCTAAGAGAACAGTATTCAAAAAGAGGAATCAGCCATGCAGCCTATGTACGTCAACTTTGGCGGTCACGACCATTCAGGCCCGTTCTGTGTCCACGCGCTGCGCAGTGCAGGCGAAGTGCGTGACGTACTGCAGGGTTACCTGCTTAACAAGCCGTTTGCGAATGTTGAGGCACTGGCCGCAATTGGCGAAGCGCAGGATGATGACATGAACCTGCAGGCCCGCGTATTTATGCGCGAAGGGCAGGTTGAGGGCGCCGTTATTGCAGCACGCGGTACCACCTTTCTGACCCATATGAAGCCGGATGTGACAGCGCAGGTCCTTACATATCTGGATGAGCGCGGGCTTTCAGCCCTTGCCGGGCTGGATGGCCCCATGCGCGCGCAGCTGGCGCTGAATGCCGATTTTACCTCACCCGTGCGCGACGCCTGGCAGAAGAGTGCTGATCGCATAGCCGATATCTCGCCACAGCAGGATTACTTCCTGTATAGCGAAATTCTCTCGCCGCCTGCACTGCCCACATCGAAGTTTGATGAGCTGGTGCGCCGCGCCACCAAGCAGGACCAAATCGGCATCATCGAAAAAGCTGTTGAGATTCCGCATAAGGAGCTGAAGGCTGAATCTGATGAGCGCATCCAGCAGGCGGTGCGCAACATGGGCTATAGCTCGCCCTATATCATCGAGAGTAACGGCGTTATCCGCTCGGGTGTTTATAATTTAGCGCCGGTCAGCCAAAGTGGTGCGCTGCTCACGCAAATGGATATCGCCATTCAGCCATGGGCCCAGCCTGTGCAGTATGGCATGGCCAAAATTGCGGGTTATCTCGGCCGTAACAAGCCCCAGTCTGATGAAGCCGAAACAGCGCTGATCGAGCCCGCCAAGCTTAATGTGCTGCTCCCTGAGCTGACACGGCATTTCGCAGCACTCGCGCGCACCATGCAGCAGCAGGGGCGCTGGTTGATGATCCGCACCTTTGCTGCCAGCAATAAAGAGCTACGCGAAGCCATGCCCATCCGCTCTATCGCCAAGCAGCTTGGCTTTATGGAAGCTGGCGGATTGGATCTGGTAACGCTACATGACAAGTCTCGCCCAGAGGCAGAGCTACCGCCATTCCGTTTCATGCGGTTAGGCCGCTAGCGCTTCAGCCACTCGGCCAGCGGTTCCCACACATGCTGTTTGGCATGGCGGCTTACTATCATGCCGACATGGCCCAGCGGCACACGCCGGCGCATGCATTGTGGCAAGGCTGTAGCCAAAGCCTCGGCACTGGCGGGTGGCACGATTTTATCCTGCTCCGGGATCATCACCAGCGTTGGTAATTGTAGCGTCTCCGGCTTAATCCATTTGCCTTTGGCAAGCGCGTTATGGCCATACCACTCGAGCAAGCAGTCATCCGCCACACCAAGGGTGAGGGGAATGCCATCATTCAGCCAGTCCTCCAGCGCAACGAAACTTTCGGCCTCGGTAGCATCATTTAAATCGGCAAAGCGCATGAACTTCTGCTGCGGGCCAAGCGGGTCGATGAGGGTAAAGAGTGTTTGTATCAGGTCTATCGGCAACTCGCCCATGGCCTCGCAACCCGGCCGCCACATTTTATAAAGCGCGGTACTGCGCAGGGCAGCAGCCTTGCTATCATCGACATGGAAGTCCCATGGCGTGGCAAGCAGCGTGAGGCTCTTGAACGGCGCAGCATTGTTGCAGGCGGCAGCCAGAGCCATGTTACCGCCCATGCAGTAGCCAATCAGGTGCAGCTTTTTGTTGATGTGTTTTACTGCACGCTCAAGCCGCGCGGTATAAGCTGCAGCATCATATTCTTTCTCAAAATTCGTGGGCGCACCCCAATCGAGCAGTAACGGATGTATGCCTTGCGTTTTAAGCCAGCGCATAAGGCTGCGCTTTTTATCAAGATCGAGAATATGCGCGCGATTAATCAGTGAGGGCACGAACAGGGCTAGTGGCCCCCCATTTTTGTTTGAGCCCCCGTAGTCGAGAATACGCGTGCTGCCTTCGGCCCAGATAGTGTCAGGCTCTATAAGGTCGCGCTGATAGGGGTGGCGCTGATACCGCTCGATCCCCGCCAGCAGCTTACTTAGATTTGCGCTTGCTGCCTGTGCCAGTGCGGGCCCGAGCAGGCTTGGGGGCAGCTGTCGCAGATTTTGCGCGAGGCTTTGCAGCTCGGGGTTCAGGCTGTTTGCCAGCTGCGGCATCCAGCTGCTCACTGAGAGCATCAACCCGATGGGCGAGCTCAGCCAGCTGCTGAGCGATAGCATCAAGTGTAGTGGCAGCGGCCTTGGCCCCAGATGCTGTTGCCTTTGCTGCTGCCTGCTTGAAGGGCGCCGTACTGTCATGCTCGCCACCCTGTGGGAAAAAGCGGTTGAGGTTGGATGGTGGCACCATCAGCTCGGTAAGCTTCTGCATGGCGCTGGCCGTATCTTTGTTGTTGGCAAAGTGGAGCCATTGCTCCTGCCACAGCTCGACAAAGCGTTGGGCCATGGCATCGAATTCGGGCGGGAGAGGGGTCTTCATACTCTCCAAAATAAGCTATACAGCTGGCATGAGTCCAGCCCTCTTAGCACTCCTGCTTATCGCCTCTACACTGTTTACCGCCTTTATCTCGGGGCTGTTTGGCATGGCGGGCGGTATAATCCTCATGGGTATTCTGGTGCATTTGCTGCCTGTGGGCGCGGCGATGGTGTTGCATGGCATTATCCAGCTGGTGAGTAACGCGTGGCGGGCATGGTTGTGGCGCAAGCATCTGCGGCGGGATATCTTCCTGCTCAGTTTTGCGGGCTCAATCCTCGTACTCATCCTGTTCACGCTGGTGCAGTTCATGCCGGATAAAACCATGGTGCTCATCGTCATGGGCTTGTTGCCATTCATGCAATACGCCATGCCAAAGAGTTTGCGGCTCGATATTACCAAGCGTGGGCAGGCCTTGTTCTGCGGGTTTATTGTGACTGGCACGCAGCTGGTCTCCGGCATTTCGGGTGCGATGCTGGACCAGTTTTATGTCTACAGCCCGCTCGACCGGCGCGAACAGGTGGCCACCAAGGCGGCCTGTCAGTCGGTCGGGCATATTACCAAACTCATTTATTTCGGTGGTATTCTGGCGAGTGCAGAGGAGCTGTCGGTGCTTCCGTTATGGGTTTACCCATGCGTTATCATCGCTGCCATGGCTGGCAACTCGCTCGCTGCTAAACCGCTCGAAAAGCTCTCGAACGAGCAGTTCCGGCTGTGGGGCGGGCGCATTCTCCTTATATTGGGTGCAGTGTTTCTATTTCAGGGTATACAACTCTGGTTTGCTGGTTAATAATTACGTTAACGAATCCAGGAGCAACTTATGGCCGATCGCAAATCATCAACCGTCACGATCAAGAAGTATGCTAACCGCCGCCTCTACAATACGGCGACCAGCACTTATGTAACTCTCGAGAACCTTGCCGCCATGGTGCGCGAGGGAACAGAGTTTAACGTGTACGACGCCAAGACCGGTGACGACATCACCCGCAGCGTGCTCACCCAGATCATTATGGAAGCCGAAAACAGCGGCACCGGCATGCTGCCGGTTCCGTTCCTGCGCCAGATCATCGGTTTCTATGGCGGCAACCTTGATCAGGTACTGGGCAAGTATCTCGAGCACTCGATGCAGAGCTTTACCGGTAATCAGGAAAAAATGCGCAACATCATGCAGAGCGTGACGGGCGGTATTTTCCCCATCGGTGGTCTTGAGGAAATGGCCAAGCAGAACTCGGCCATGTTCGAGCGCACCATGAAGATGTTCAACCCTCTCGAAGCCAGCAGCGGTGCCGGCATGACCGCGGGTGAACGCATGAAAGCCGAGAGCGAGAAGTCGCTGGATGAGCTGCAAAAGCAGCTCGACCAGCTGCAGCGCCAGATTGGCGATATCGTCAAAGGCCGCAAATAAACCATGAGCATTCGTACCAGCATCACGCATCCGCTTCGCATCGATAGCGTTGCGGTGCCGAGTGGTGGTCGCTTGGGGCTTACTTTCTGCCCTGGTAAGAAACAGCAAACCGCCATGACCGGTGCGTGGGACCGTGATCTGGGCCTCGACCTGCAGGCCGTAAAAGCCTGGGGCGCGCATGGCGTGCTTACACTTTTGGAGCCTGCCGAGCTTGTGGCCTTGGGTGTGCCCACGCTCGGCCCGTCTATCCAGCAGCAGGGCATGAGCTGGCATCATATCTACCTGCCGAATGATGCCGTGCCGGATGCCGAGTACATGCGCAAATGGCAGGCGGGTAAAACCGCCATGCACCAGCAGCTGAACAAGGGCGAATCCCTGCTCATTCACTGCATGGGTGGTATTGGCCGCACGGCCATGTGCGCCGCCATGCTGTTGATCGAGCGCGGCGTGCCCGCCCAAACCGCCATGGACAGCATTAGCGCCGTACGCGATGAAGTGTTCTGTGTACCCGAGCAGGTGGCGTTTATTCGCCAGTATCGCCCGCAGCCTCTTGTGAGGCCTGCACCAAGTCCCTAAGCTGCTACCGCAACGGGAGATAACAATGGACAGCAGCAGTTTTACCTTCACCAGTCCCAAGTTTGATGTACTCGCGGCTGCCATCCGCCGCTTTCCAGCCGCCATGCTGGCAGCCCTTTGCTTTGCCATTATCAGTATTCTGGAGACACATAAGTTTACCGATCTCGATCAGGCCGAGGTTATTCTTTTCGTCTGCTTCGCGTCTTTCTTTGCGCTGCTGGCAACCGAGCTGGTGGCCGAGGCCAAGGGTTGGGCATTCAGACAACGCTTTCTCGCTTGCGCCATGGTGCTGGCGGCTGTTGTTAGCTGGAGTGTCATCATCGGCACCAGCATGGGTCTGCCGCACTGGCTGTTTGGTTTTGCGCTGTTTGGTTTTTGTGTTGTTGCCCCCGCTTTTGGTGGCGCGAGTAATGATGCGCTATGGCAATTCAACCAGCAAAGCTTTTTGGGCCTTGGTATCGCGGGTATGGCCGCCCTTATGCTGGTGGCGGGTGCGAGCGCCATTTTGTATGCGCTTGCCAGCCTCTTTGGCCTTGAGAGCGAAGCCGAGTGGTTCGGCACTGCTATAATTCTGGCTTTTGCCGTGTTCTGGCCGGTTTATACCATCACTTTCATGCCCAAGCTGCCACAGCAGTTGAATGCACCGCCCATGATGCCGTTGCCACTGGCTTTCGTCCTCAGCTTTGTCGCATTACCGGTATTACTTGTTTTTGGTGCGCTGGTTGCAGCCTATGGCATCAGTGTTCTGCTGCTCAACGCCTCGCCTATTGCCAGCGTCGGCTGGATGGTCATGGGCTTTTCGGCGGCGGGCATCGCTTTGCACTTTTTGCTGTATCCTATGCGTGCGAGCGGCAATTTCATGGTGCGGTGGTTTGAGAAAAACTTTTTCCTTCTGCTTATTCCCATGCTGGGTCTGCTCTTCTGGGCGGTGCTGGTGCGGGTAGGCGAATACGGCATTACCGAAAACCGCTATATGGCGCTACTCGGAGGGCTGTGGGCGCTGGCCATGGCCGCGCTGGTGATGCTGCGGCGGGGCGATGTTAAACTGGGGCATGCGCCCACAGCGCTGGCGGTAATATTGGCTTTTGCCAGCCTCGGCCCCTGGAGTGCCGAGAGCGTGAGTTATCGCAGCCAGAACATGCGACTACAGGAACTGCTCACTAGCCTTAACATCTTGCAGCCCGGCGGTATCGTCGAGCCCGGCGAAAAGCCAGAGGCCAGCTGGGAGCTGCGCAATAACCTCAGCAGTCTGCTTGATTATTTCAAAGACCGCCGCGATGAGCGTTTGCCTGAGTATCTGGTGCCCTATAAAAACATAGATCATGTAAATGCCAGTACCTGGGGCGAAGCGATTATGCGCAAGTGGCAGCTTCGCTATATCGATAGCTACGATCGTATGCGCTTTGGTATGCAGGAAGCACCGGGCAGCATCTATTATCAGGCGGATGAAATTCTGTTCGGTGGGCAGCGCAACGGGCCGCTGGATATCAGCGGTTACAACTGGTTATTACCCTTCAGCACCTATCCGCATCAAATCCTCAGCTCAACGCAGGAGGTGTTCAGCAAGCTTCAGCTGAGCTTCACTTTCAAGGACGATAAATTCCTTGTGGTGCAGGGTCAGAATGAAGCTGCGGTTGATGTTATGGCGCTGTTACCGCAGCCGCTGGATGAGCAGGAATATTCAGTCAGCACGCCGATGCTGGTTAAAGATGTTACGCTTGGCACGGCCACTATGCGCCTGCTCATTACCAACATGACGCTCGAGCGCAAGAATGCAGTTTGGCACCTTAACTCGGTGAGCGGGTATGTGCTGTTCAAGCAGAACTAGCTGGCGCGCTTCTTGGTACGCTTGCTGGCGGGCAGGGGCTTGGTCCAGGCCACAGCAAGATTATGCAGCTGCTCGAAGATCTTCATGAGGTCTTCGCCTGAACTTGTCAGCTCGTATACCACTTTGGGCGGAATGGTGGGCGTGTAGGTACGGCTGATCACGCCGGATTCTTCGAGCATGCGCAGGCGCTCGGTCAGTACCTTGGCCGAAATATCGCCCACATTGCGCTTGAGCTCGCCAAAGCGCGTGGGGCCGCTTTGATGCAGGTTCCACATGATATACGCCGTCCATGGGCCCGAGATGAGGCGTAGCATCGCGTCCATCGGGCAGCCGTTCGGGCTCTCGGGCAGGTTCACGCACTGGTTGGTTGCAGCATTAGCAACGGATTTGGCGCTGGGGGTGGTGTCGAGCGGGGGAGTCATATGGTTACCTCTGGGTAATTGGTTACATATTGGTGCATACTTTACTATTACAACATAGTTACTATATGTAACCCTGACAAGTCGTCAGTAACCGGAAAAAGGAAAATAAAATGGACCTGTTTGATGCCGTAGATCAGCGCCGCTCGGTCAAGCACTATGACCCCGCACATAAATTAAGTGATACTGAAGTGCAGACATTGCTTGCCGCCGCCATCAAGTCGCCCACCTCGTTCAATATCCAGCACTGGCGCTTCGTTAATGTGACGGATGCTGCTTTACGGGGCGAGATTAAAGCTGCCGCATGGAACCAGGCGCAGGTAACGGATGCCTCATTACTGCTGGTCCTCACTGCCGATGTAAAAGCATGGGAAAAGCAGCCAGAGCGTTATTGGCGAGATGCAGCACCCGAGGCCCAAAAAGTACTCGTGCCCATGATTGGCCAGTTTTATGGTGGCCGCGATCAAGTACAGCGCGATGAGGCTATGCGTTCTGTGGGAATGGCCGCGCAGACGCTGATGCTTGCCGCCAAGGCCATGGGCTACGACAGCTCACCCATGATCGGGTTTGATGCCGAGAAGGTGGCCCAGCTTATCAACCTGCCAGCTGATCATGTAATTGGTATGATGTTGGCAATCGGTAAGCCGGTTAAGGCGGCAAATCCACGCGGCGGTCAACTCAAGCTTGAGGATGTTGTGATTAAGGACCGCTTTGCTGCCTAGTCTCTTCATCTCGCACGGTGCACCATCGTTGGTGATCGATGATATTCCAGCTCGGCATTTTATTGCCGGGCTGGGGGCTCAACACGAACGGCCCAAGGCTATTCTGGTGGCCTCAGCACACTGGAATACACGTAGTCCCGCCGTTTCGGCTGTAGCGCAGCCCGAAACAATCCACGATTTCGGTGGCTTTCCGGCCGAGCTTTATGATATGCGCTACGCGGCCCCCGGTGCGCCAGAGCTGGCCAAGCGTGTGGCTGAATTAGTACCCGAGGTACAGCTCCATGCCACTCGTGGGCTCGACCATGGCGCATGGGTGCCGCTCAAGCTGATGTATCCTGCAGCCGATATTCCGGTCACGCAGCTCAGCCTGCAAACGCATCTTGGCCCACGCCATCATTACGAATTGGGGCTTAAGCTTAAAGCCCTGCGGGACGAGGGTGTGCTGATCATCGGCTCGGGCAGCCTGACGCATAACCTTTATGAGATTGGCCGTGCCGATGCCAACGCGCGTAAAGCTGCACTTGAATTTGCCGATTGGGTGCATGAGAAACTACTGGCGAATGATGTGGACGCACTGCTCGATTACCGCCGCTTAGCTCCATTTGCCGAATATAACCACCCAACCGAAGAGCACTTCCTGCCGCTGTTCGTAGCTTTAGGCGCAGGCGATGGCCGAGCCACAGCCCTGCATCGCAGTATGGAGATGGGTATACTCTCGATGGATGCGTATAAGCTCGCGTACTGATTGTTATTGAAAATAATGCGAATTGGCATATGCTCGCGCGTAAAGCGAGGAACATATGACATTAATTTCGGGCATTCTTACTTCCAAACTGGCGCAGACTGTATCCCGTTTCCCCTATGCGATACTCTCGGCGTTTGCCGCTGCCATACTCATAAGCACAATGCTGAGTGAGCCGCGTGGAAGCTTTTTTGGCCCTAACCCTCTGAAGAATTACATTTTCCTGCTTACCTGTTTCTCTACATGCTCCACTTTTGTGGCCGTTGTGTGCGAAGCACTCAAGGTCCGGTTTATTTATCAGTTCGCACTGCAGGCGGTTTTACTAGCCGCTATATGGCTGGGAGTGGTGATAGCCACCGAGCCGGTGAGTCGTATCTTCTTATCAATCGGCTTTTTACTCGTTCTGTTGGGTGCGCCTGCCTTGTCAAAGATGGAGGATAAGGCCAGCTGGTCGTTCATGCGTAATGTGCTGGTGGGGCATTTTGCGAGCTTTATTGTGTTCCTCATGCTGCTGCTTTGCGTTTGGCAGATATTGTTCATGGGGCGCTTTGAAGCAGTCCTCAGCTTTGGGCGCACGCCACTCTTCGCGTTCTCTGCTTTCTTCGCCTACATATTTGGCCTGAGTTTTATTTCAAAAACTGACCCTACAGCTCCTGAGGTTACGCCCGGACCGACCTATACGCTGGTTGTCAATTATATCCTCATTCCCGGTTTTCTGATTGTGCTCAGCCTGCAGTTATTCAACCTGCTGCGCTTTGGCTTGCCCTCAGATATGATGGACACTTCTAGGCGCAGTAACTGGTGGGCTGGCTCGCGGATGGGTCACTGGAGCCTGCTGGCTGGCATCAGCTACTTCAAGCTCATGTTCTGTGCCGCCATTCTTTTCTGTCTGGCTGCTCCCTTGCAGGCAACACATGCCGTATCGCGGTATTTCCGCCGTTTCTACTTTATCCTGGCCTTGGTCCTGGCTGCGCTATCTTTTTCCGAGGTCCTGCGTATGAACCCCGGTTCTTCTTACATCTACTACGCATGGTTGGGTGTAGGCTTAAGCGCTATCTTCGGTATTCTTTATTCCAATGTGCATCGCATCCGCTTTAACAGTGCCTATGTACCACTGCTTATTGGTGTTGGTTTGTTGCTGGTTGTAATAGGTCCGTTCTCGCCTGAGCGTAACCTCATGAAGGTTGAGCAAGCCAAACTCGAACAGGTCATGAAAGAAATAGGCGTATTGGGCGAGAATGGTGTTGTAACTCCGCTCCAGCCTGATCAGCCACAGCCTTCGCGGCAGCAGTTGCGCGAATTGCGCGAACGCCTCAACTACTTTTCATCACGTCAGGATAAATTGCCAGACTATATGAAGAATATTGTCGTTGAAGGTCCACGTAGCTACCAATGGATTGGAAAGGTTATGAGCCAGCTTAATCTGGAGGCCCCGGATGTATCGATGCTTCCAACGATGAGTTATAACTCGAGTAATCCTATTAATATTGGTAATAAAGTCATTGCGACTGATGGGTTTGCAGCTATTACCACATTTAATCTTAATAGCAGCCAGCGGGTTACTGGGGCGCAAGAACGTAAATTCGGCAATATTGAGCTTAAGCCATCTGATAACGGCCTGACCGTCTTCGTGGCTGATGCAGAGGTCGCGCAGATTGATTTGCTGGCCGCTCTGCCAGAGCCAGCAACAGTACAGCCGAACGTTCGTAGTGAGCGTGGCCCTTCCATTATCCGGGAAATTACACATGAGGGCTATAAGATCAGGCTGGTGGTGAACCGGTTTGAATACAAGAAGTTTGCAGAGCGGAATGTCGTGCAGCAGGTAAATGGCCTACTGTTCTTCAGTCCATACGAACCTGCTCCTGTGTCGTCACCAACTGAGATCCCGCAGTAGATGGGCTCGGCAAGGCCCTAGCGTGATGCGCGGTTGAGCGCACTCAGTACGGCTTTAAGCGAGGCATCATAAACGCTTTTATCGAGGCCTACGCCCCATAGCGTCTGGCCGTTCACCTTGGTCTGCACATAGGCAGCGGCCGTAGCGTTCGAGCCGGTGCCAAGCGCATGCTCGCGGTAATCCGCCACTTCAAGGTTTACGCCAAGGCCGGTTTTGAGCGCATCCACCAGTGCGGCAATCGGGCCGTTACCCGAGCCGGTGATGGTCTTGATCTCGTCATTCACGCGCACTTTGGCTTCAATCACGCGCTGGCCGGGGGTGGATGAGGGCAACATATGCTGCTCGATCAGCTCGAACTTGCCAGCGGCAAGGTATTCGCGCTGGAACTCGGTCCAGATGATACTGGAGGCAATTTCTTTGCCGGTTTCATCGGCCAGCTTCTGAATAACGCCCGAGAACTCCACCTGCAGCAGACGCGGCATATCGATACCGTAGTCAGCCTGCAGCAGGTAAGCAACGCCACCTTTGCCCGACTGGCTGTTAACGCGGATAACTGCCTCGTAGCTGCGGCCGATATCGAGCGGGTCGATCGGCAGATAAGGCACTTCCCACAGCTTGCTGTTGCTGGCCTTCAGCGCAGCGAGACCCTTCTTAATTGCATCCTGATGTGAGCCCGAAAAAGCCGTGAATACCAATTCACCGCCATAAGGATGGCGCGGGTGCACCGGAAGCTGGTTGCAGTATTCGGCCGTACTCACAATCTCTTTAATGTCTGAAAGATCGAGCATCGGCTCTACGCCTTGCGTATACATATTCAGTGCCAGTGTCACGATATCGACATTACCGGTGCGCTCGCCATTGCCAAACAGCGTGCCTTCAACGCGGTCGGCTCCCGCCATCATGCCCAGCTCGGCAGCAGCCACACCAGTACCGCGGTCGTTATGCGGGTGCAGCGAGAGAATGTAGTGATCACGGTTCTTCATGTTCCGCGCCATCCATTCAACCTGATCGGCGTAAACATTTGGTGAGGCCATTTCAACCGTGGCCGGCAGGTTGATGATGACCTTATTGGTGGGCGAGGCACCCCAGGCGTCCATTACGGCTTCGCATACGTCTTTGGCGTAATCCAGCTCGGTGCCGGTAAAGCTCTCGGGCGAATACTCGAGCACAATCTCGGTCTCGGGCACGGTATGCACCAGCGATTTGACCAGTGCCACGCCTTTAACGGCAATGTCTTTAATGCCTGCGCGATCCTGATTGAACACCACGCGGCGCTGCAGGGTCGAGGTTGAGTTATAGAGATGAACCACCGCGCGCTTGGCACCCTTGATGCTTTCGAAGGTGCGCTTGATCAGCTCTTCGCGGGCCTGCGTGAGGACCTGAATGGTTACATCCTCAGGGATGAGGTCCATATCGATGAGCTGACGGCAGAAGTCAAAATCGGTTTGCGAGGCCGAGGGGAAGCCGATTTCAATTTCCTTGAAACCCATTTTGACCAGCAGGTCGAACATGCGGCGCTTGCGCTCAGGGCCCATGGGCTCGATCAGGGCCTGATTGCCATCGCGCAGGTCAACCGAGCACCAGAGCGGTGCTTTGGTAATGCTGCGTGAAGGCCATTGGCGATCCGGCAGGTCGATAGCGGGGAAGGGCTGATATTTTTGGGCAGGTGAAAAAGACATGCCCTGTTTTAAGGGGCAGGGGCTATGCGGTCAATATCCGAGTCTATGGATTAGCGCTTATCGGCGCTGTTATCGTCATCGCTATCAGCGGCATCATCCGTGCTGGCAGCGGCGGGATGGATGTTATCTTCGCTATCGTCCGCGCCATGGTCGTCGTCATTGGCGGTGTAATCGGCGTAATCGATGCTACCGGCCTGCGGTGCAATAGCGGCAGGGCGGGTGTTGTCGTTATTCGAGCGCATTTCACGCGCATCCTCAGCCATGGCCGGGCTGGCGAGAATCATGGTGGCGCCCATCAGCAGAATATGCAGCTTTTTCATTTTCTTCGTTTTCCCCAATCAAATAACGCTAACAAGATAGTGACAGCTGCCCGTGCCAAGCAACGTGACATAATGTGCCACTAAAGCAAAACGGGAGCGGTTAGGCTCCCGTTTCGTATGATTTCATTACGTCAGTTAGACACGCTCATCGCTGTAGTCGCTTTTATCGCCACTATCACATTCGCCATCGCAACCTGGTTCTTCCTCGACCGGAGGTTCTTCTTCGGTTGGCGGTTCTTCTTCGGTTGGCGGTTCTTCTTCTGGCGGATCTTCAGCCGGGGGCAGCTCGTCATTCACTGAGTCATCGCCTTCGGCATCCGGGGTTTCTTCGGCTTCATCGCCACCATCATCACCTGCAGCAGGGGCGATATTGGCAAGGCACTCAGGCGAGGCATCGGTCACTGCAGGATTCGTCGGGCAGGGAGCCGGGTTGCTGGCTGTCTGCTGCGAAGTGCCTGCCGCATCACGGCTCTTCATCAGGTTGAGCATGGCCTGGTTGAGGGTATCGGTATCAACCTCATCGCCATTATTGCTAATAATCGAGGTCAGCTTATCGTTAGCAGCAAAAGCAGCCGGAGCGGTGCTGATGCAAAGCAGGGAAACTGTTGTGAGTAGCGCAATACGAGTTAAGGTCATGTTGGATAATCCTGTCTTTAGGGAACCGCAGCCTAGTCGTTTGCTACTTGCGAGCGCAAGGGGCAGTTACCGGCTTTGTGTTTTTTGCGCGAACTGCCTTTTTAACGGGCGCCTTGCACGCAAGAATCTTGCTGGCCTCAGTCGGGCGGGTTTCAACAACACCAGCGCTGACAGGCTGGGCTACCGGCTCGGCTTGGCTTGGTGCGGGCGCAGGCGGCAGGGTGTTGAAAGCGGGCGAGGCCGTGCCGGTTACCGAGGTCTGCTCGTTGAGCACAACCTTGGGCTGGCTCACGGTCGGTTGTTCAAGCACGGTAGGAACAGGCACGCTGACAGCGCAGGCGCTGAGTAGCGCTGCCGAGGCCAGTGAGCCGAGGGAAGCGAGTGATTTGCTGGGTGTCATGATATGGCTACCTTACTGCAGGGCGATGGGTTTGGAGAAAGTCATGACGCTTTCGCACGCCATGCTGCTGGCCATGCGGTTGCCATAACGGTCGGCAATCGGGCTAGTGGGGACAGCATATCCTGCAGGCACGGCAATACCGCCAAACTGCTTGATCGGGCCGTTGACATAACCGGGCTGGGGATGGCCGGGCTTAATCGATTCGGGCTGCACCATAACAACCGTACCGCGGCACTGCAGGGCTTTGTCAGCCACCAGATATTCGCCGGTTTTGACCATCGTGACATTCGAGAAGGCTGGAGTCGTCACCACAGGTGCTGCGTTACGGGTAGGGCGCGGGGCGCGCTCAGCTGTAACAAACGGTTTGGCCAAGGGGTTATCGTAGCCGCAAACAATACGCGCACCGGTGCGTAGCTGGGCAAAGGTTTCAGCTGCGCTCTGGTCCATGTTCAGCTCACGTGCAATCAGGCCGCGGGCGCTGGCCGGCAGCTGGGTTTCACTGGTTTCAGACGCCACGCAGGGGCCGAGCACGCCGCCGGCGTTCCAGGCAACTGTTGTGTAGGTCATCTGGCGCTGCGGGTAGCTGTTGGCCAGTGGCTCGGTTTTCATGCTGGTGGGAACCGGTGCGACCACGGGCTGGTAGGCACAACCCACCAGAGCAAGGGCAGCAGCACCAATTAGTGAACGTTGCGAGATGGCCATGTGAGGCTCCTTGAGTGCGTTATGCTGGTTTAATAAGCGGGGCGGTTACCGATGATGACCGGCATGATCGGGCCACCTTGCTGCAGTTTGACCGAGTAATCGCCGGTAGTGCTGCAGGCAGCGCGCAGATAGGTATCGAGCGAATTGGTGCTGGGATTGCGGCCAGTAACAGCAGTAGGTGCGCTGCACTTGATATTGGCATAAATCAGCTGGTTGCTCAGCTCGAACAGGGCTTGCGATGGCAGGGTGGGCAGGCGGCACTCGGCATGACGACCAGCATCCGGTACGTTACGACGGTTTGAGCAAATCTTAACCATTTCAACATCTTGCGGGCTAGCCTCGCGGGTCAGAACCACGTTTGCACGGGTCATACGCGGGGGACTGACAGGCGTAAGGTTGACCGTAGTACCGGGGACCACTTCCCAACCATTCTGGAACTGCTGCGAGCCGGGGCCTACATAAGGAGTAGCTGTACCGGAATAAACCTGCGGGCCGGACGCGCCGCCGATGAAACCGCCATTAGCACAACCGCCAAGAGCGGCGAGCGCGAGCCCAGCGGCTCCTGCCTTAAGGGTACCGATGCCTGTAAAAAGCTGACGCGGACTGGTCATTCGCGGCTCCATATAAAAATGTGTTAAGAGATTTTTAACGAGGTCAGTTTCTTAAAAAATCTTTAAAAAGTCAAGTTCGAATCACGGTTAATGAAAATTCCGAGCATTGGAATCGCGTAATTTTCGAGTCGGTCACAACTGGAAAATATCTATAATTATCGAAGATTTGGAGAGAAAATCGGGTTAACATTGCGCTATCTCTGTGGCATTATGAACCCTACGTTAGAGAGGCGGGCCAGAGTCTTGGCTTGCTTTATATCTAGCGGCAGAATTTGGTGCCTGTTTTTGAGGGAGTGGATAATGCCACGCAAGCTGGAACTTAATAAGCCTCACATTCCCCTTCGGCGCCTGGTCTACGCGACTTTGGCTTTTTCAATTTCAATGGCCGGCATCAGTGGCCAGGCTCAGGCAGGCTGCGCTGGCCCGATTGCCAAGGACGCTGCAGCAACTTCCGTGTCCATGGGTAAGTCGATTGTTTCAGCTGGTCTGCTTATTACGCAGGCATTCATCGAGTTGAATGACTCGCTCACCCGTTATGCCAACCAGATTTCAAATGACGACCAGAACATGGTCAAGACGCAGCAGTCGCTGTCCGACCGCGTGTCCGTGCAGGATAACGCCGGTACAGTAGGTCAGGCGCGTGCCGAGGTTGCCCAGCAGTTCATTCCGTCCAAGGTTGTTTGCGGTATTGTAAGCCAGCAGCAGCGCATGAACGCCACGCAGGTTTCATACGCCGCTACACGTACGGCGCTGCAGACCGCTAATACGTCATTCTCCAACAACGGTCCGGGCTCGGGCGCTGAGCGCGGAACCCTGCAGGCGATGAACACCGGCTTCCGTAACCGCTGCGATCGCTATGCCAACCCCGCAACCATGAACGCACCGGCAGCCATTAACTGCCCATCGCCAGCGGCTGACCCTGCTTTGCGCGATCTCGACATCCAGCCGTGGAAAGCACTGCTCGATCCGATCATGTTCTCAAGCGCCTCCCGCAAGCTGGCGGCTGAAGACGCCGTGAAGATGTTGACCGAGCTGGCACCGCCTGACCCAATCCGCGGCAACGTATTGCTGCGTAGTGAAGGTCAGAACCTGCACGTTATGCGTATGCGCGACGTAACCCGCATGAACCTCGCCCGCGGCGTACTCGAAGACATTGTAGCCTTGCGTGCTGCCGATCCGGCGGTTGCAGGTGGCAAGAGCCGTCTAGCTACATATATCGAGTTGATCACTGGTCAGGAATATAACCCGGCCACCAACTCGCTCTCAGGCCAGCTGCAGGTCATTATGGCAGCCGGTGAGCAGGAGAACGCTGCGGTTCAGACCATTTCGGCCCGCCTTGCAACACAGCAGGCCCTGATCTTCGAGTTGCTGCGTCTGGGTGAGCAAATCACCATGCTTGACGCGACAGCGCTGGCCATCAAGGTCGAGCGCAGCCGCTCAAGTGGTGCTTCTGTTTCAGCTCGTCCTATCAGTAACTGATCGGGGTAAAGGCCATGCCAGTTACCTGTAATCTTCCGCACAAGAAGCCAGCCCGGCAGCTGTTGGCGCAGCCTGCCCGCAAACTGGTTCTGGCTGCGGCACTCGTGGCTGGTGTTGCAGCTCCGCTGCCAGCACAGGCTTGCCCTGCGATGCTTATGGGCTTTGCGACAGCTTCAACCGGTACCATCACAGCTTACATCTCATCGATGAGCATGGCGTTCAGTGCCGGCTACATCCGCTTCAGTGACGCGATTACCCGACTTGCCAATCAGGGTAGTAACAACGAGCAGTCGCGCAACAAGTCAGACACCGCCCGTAGCGATAAAGAAAACGCTGACGTCACCGCGGTATCTGTAGGTAGTGCACGCGCTGAAATTGCTCAGCAGTTCATTCCGTCCAAGGTTGTATGCGGTATCGCCAGCAGCCAGCTGCGTGTTGCCTCGACTACTCCCAATTACGCTGCAGTTCGCCGTAGCATGGCCACCAATAACACAGCCCGTTCCCTTAACGGTCCCGGTTCAGGTGCTGAGCGTGGTTCGCTGCAGGCAATAACCACTTTGTTCACTAATCGTTGTAACCGTTATATGGACACCACCATTCCGGGCATGATCCCGACTGGTCTGACATGCCCTGGCCCCACGGATGCTAACTTCCGCAACCTTGATATCCAGCCGTGGCGCTCGATCCTGCAACCTCTCAATATCGATACGCCTGAACTCAAGCAGGCTGCTGCCGATACTGTAATCATGCTGACCGAGCCCGCGCCGCCGGATCCAATCCGCGGCCCCATGCTGGCCCGTCAGGAAGGGCAGAGTGCTGCTGTTATGCGTCTGCGTGATGTAACCCGCATGAACGTGGCCCGCGCTGCACTTGAAGACATTGTAGCGATGCGTACCACTGCCGCTCTTTGCGCTACCGGCGATAACAGCCGTCTGGCCCGTTATGTCGAGCTGATTACCGGCCAGACCGTGAGTGGTAATACCGTCAGCGGTCAGATGTCGGCTGTAGCCTCAGCCGGTGAGCCCGAGAATGCCAACGTGCAGGCTGTCGCTGCCCGTTTGGCCAGCCAGAAGATGATGCTGGTTGAAATGCTGCGCCTGACCGATCACTGGATCACGATGGAAGCCGTAAGTCTGGCGATTAAAACTGAACAAACCCGTGGCGGCGCTGTAAGCGTTTCGGCACGGCCGATCAGTAACTAGAGGATGTGGGCATGAACACACACACCAGACATTCTCCTAAACTCGCTACCAGGCTGGCGCTGTTCGCGCTGTTGATGGTTCCTTTAACAGGTGCGGGTGCATTGCTCTCGGCTCAGCCTGCCGCCGCTGCCAGCTGCAGTACCATTCCGGGCTGCACCAAGGGCTCAACCGCGGCCAATAAAATGGCGACGACAACGGTTGGCGCAGCTCTAACCGCCTATCGCATGATGATCGAGACCTACCTGACCATGCTGCAGGACTCGGTTACGCGTTTGGCTAATCAGGGCTCAAACAACATTCAGAATTACACTAAAACCCAAACCAGCTTGACCGATAAGTTCGTAGCCCAATCCACTGCCATGGCCAATGGTACGGCCCGTACTTCGGCTGTTCTGCAGTCGGTTCCATCGCGTACAGCCTGCCGCACTGCCAGTAACGCCAATCGCATGAATACCTCGGTATACAGTGCTGCTCGTGTCGCGACCTATGAGGCCACCCAGCGCGCAGCAACCGATTATGCTTCAAACGCCCCAGGCACCCCGACCGAAAAGGGCAGTCTGCAGGCGTCGCAAGCAACCTTCCTTGATATGATGACCGACTTCTGTGACCCGGCCATCATGAATGCTCCAGCTGGTGTGAACTGCACCCTGAGCAACGACAGCTCAGGTGAGCCGATGGCTTTCCGCTTCACCCAGCCGTATCAGGCAGTGTTTGGTGTGCCGAACGGTACCATTCCGCCGGCTGCCACCAACGGCGAGCATCGCGCGGCACGTCTGTTCGTGCGTATGGCAACCGAGCCGGTTCCAACCGACCCGTTGCGTGGCCCAGTGCTGCAGCGTCAGGAAGGTCAGAATGCCTTCCTCAAGCGCCAGTCAGATATTGCCGCTATCAATCTTGCGCGTGGTGCGCTCGACCGTATGGTTGACGATCGCATCGGCACCCTCACTGCCGGTAGCGAGTCGGTTGAATATCTGCGTCAGCGCGCCTGGGCCGATGCCAGCGGCATGGCCAAGGATGCGATTGATCGCGCAGCCCAGCCGACCGCCGCCAATATGGACGATCTCGCTCCCATGATTGCCGATATCAACAAGATCTATCTGCAGATCTTCAATAACTTCGAGCGTCTGGCCGCCATGAAGGCAACCAATCTTTCCCGCGTAGTGCTTGAGCAGCCGGCTGGCAATGCCGGTCTTGCCTCACGCGGCGTGAGCAACTGATGAGGGATAGCATGCAAAGAACTACACTCTCTCCCAGACTGCCGCGCATAACGCTTGCTCTGGCTCTTGTTGTTGCCTTCACCGGCGTTGCCTTGCCGGTTAAACCAGCTGCTGCCTTCACGCCGCCGCCGTGCGAAACAACTGAGTGTCCTAGTGCGGGCCCCAAGGCCTGGGCAGCTGTAACCAAGGCGGTTATTGCGGCGCTGGTTGTGCTCGAAGAAGACGTCTACCTCAATATGCTGTACGTGAAGGACGCGCTGACGCGTCTTGCCAACCAGCATTCAAATACCCGTCAGAACACACTCAAGACCCTCACCAGCATCAATGATAAAGACCTGAGCAACCGCCTGAGCTTCGATGTGGGCCAGGTGCGTGCAGCTGGTGTGGGTAATGCATTGCCATCACGTACCGCATGCGGTGCTGAAGCGCGCCGTAACAGCACCATGCAGGCCACAACCCTGACCCGTGCAGCTGTAGGTCCTGCCGAAACCATCAATACCGGTATTCTGACCAACGCCAGCGGTACACCTGGTGCAACCGGTCAGCTCGGTTTTACCACCGCGCGCTTTAATAACCGTATTACCAGATATTGCGATAACACCACCGTGGCAGCGCCTGCTGGTATTACCTGTACCGCTACCATCGGCGCCAATCGCGATCTGGTGCCTTACGAAAGTATCTTCAAGCAGGGCACTTTCGCCAGTGCTAACGACTATACCGCCGCTAAGGACGTTGTTCTCAACCTCATGGGTGATGCGGTGAAGGACCCTATTCGTGGTCCGGCACTAGCCCGCCAGGAGGCTCAGAATGCCTCACTGCGTCTTTACAGCGAGCAGGCGCAGATGAATTTGGCTTCATCGATCATGATGGCTGCAGTTGAACGTCGTCGCGATCTTTCGGGTACCGGTAGTGAACAGTCCAAGCAGGGCGAGGCTTCTTATACAAACGCTGCGCTGGCCTCATTAGCTGAAATCAACTCCGGCCAGACCTCATCGCAGAACCTTGATAGCGTCTCGGCCATGATCGGCGAAACCACCCGTGGTATCTTCCAGCTGCGCGACTTCGTGGAGCAGTGGGCAGCCATGAAGGCCGTAAGTCTCGCGATTGACGTCAAGCAAAGCTCCGCCGGTAACGCCAGTGTTAGCGCCAGACCGCTTGGTAACTGATCTCGAAATCATCTAATTAAAAGGCCTCCCGTGTGGAGGCCTTTTTTCATTTTAAAGCTACAAATCCTAATCCAATTTCATCAAATATAATCGCCCGTAGCGGATCATCCGCTAGATAATAGCCACGCTCTGAATGGTTTGCTGTCAGACTTAGCCTATCAATCTTGAAGTTTATTGTATTTCTAACAGCTGACTTTTGTGGCTGGGATGAAATTACTCCGCGCCTGGATGTATTGCAGACATAACTGTCACTCGTAGACGTATTGGCCAAGCAAGGCGTAATAAGTATAGTAAACCACGAAACTACTTGGCGGGCAGCGAGTTCTTCTTGCCGAGGCACACGTAGCTTCGTAAAGGCAAGTCCGTAGTGGCTGAATATGGTATTAACGTGACCATACAACTGACCAAATGAGCTATTAATACCTAATTGATGTGGTGTCTTTTCAATTCTCAGAGCTTCAACGTCTTTTATAATAAAGGGATGAATAGGCGCATCTGTGGCCCCTCCAGCTTGTATTGTATCACCCACTTTACTCCACGTATCCTCAGGCAAGATGGCAGCGAATTTACTTGAAAAATGCCCGTCGCGCCCACCCGTTACTCGAGCCCAATTCAGCGGCCCAAACCAGTCATAACCATCCCAGTCTTTAAAGAGCGGCCCTGCAGTTTTTTGTACAGTTATATCATTAACCTGAACGCCATGATATCCTTCAAGCAACCATTCGCGCACGATGTAGGTATCAACCTGCGTAAGATTATCCCCGCCAATCAGCTCATGTACAATCGGCACGTCCAGTTCATCCCTGGCGAGGCTCAACTGATGCTCAATAATCGGGCGGGGCTGACGATATGGGCCTTCAAGATCAATCAGAACAGAGCAGGCATCAGTAACACTGATTACAAAGACACGCCCTTTGCTCGTAATGCCAGAAAGCGCATCCCCAGCCTGCCCATTACTGCTAAAAACATTGCCTTTTTCGAAACTTCCTGGAAACCAATGATAATCCACCGGCTCAAAACACCGGAACGTCCGTTCCATGACCAGCGGCTCGCCATCTATAGTCAGGTCGGCACGAACATGGACGAGGTATTTGGTATTGAGCGCGCGCAGCGCCCAGATGGATTTCGGGAACGGGTCTATGAACCATTCAAACCCTGTATAAAGTACAAGCGGCAGCCATAGCAAAAGCAGAAATGCAGGTGATTTTAACGAGCGCGTTCTGGACGGAATTTCATTTTGTTGTTCGTACATGCCCGTATCCGTTTTTTGTCACAGCCCGCAGTTATATTATCTAGATTTAGGCTCAGGTCGATAAATGCCTGAAAAGAAATACCCGAGAATTTCCCCAAAAAGAAAGCCGCCTGTTGGGGCGGCTTTCTTGTACGTATTGCTAGGTCCTATCAAGGAACTGACAGGCCGCAACCCATATCAACGCTTATACCGCAGTCGGTCAGCGGTGCGCCGCCGGTAAAGCCGTATGAATATGTGTTACCGATGAAGTTGCCATCACCGTCGTAGTTGGGTGTAGTCGCCGTCACGATACGATTACCGATACACTGGGTAGGATCAACTGGTGTGTAGGTAAAGCAGTTACCGTCAATCCAAGAGCCACCACCATCCCAGTAACCCCAGCTGCAGCCTACAGGGCCATAACCGGAGGCAACCATACCGCAGAAGGCCTGCAGACCGGGCAGGGTGTAGTATGACACCATGTCGTGCTGGCACTGCCATTCCTTATAATAAGCGTTGGAGTAGGTATCCTCCATCGGCGTATTCACGTTGCTGCGCGCCTGATCGCTGCGGCAGAGCGACCATTCGCATGTATCTTGAATAAAGGCGTAAGTAATTGTCTTTGAGGCCTCATTAGCTGCTACTGCCGCTTCGTACGAATCTTTGGCGGTTTGCGCAGCCGCAGTAAGTGCAGCAATTGTGGCTGGAGGAGCTGGAGCAGCACCCGGTGGAGCAGCTGCAATAGCTGCATCGAGTACGGCTTGTTTTGCCGCCACTGCGGTGTTGTAATTGTTTTGTGCCGTTACATAAGCGTTGTTAAGCGTTGTAATGGTTGCGGGTGGTGAACCACCAGCAATCGCGGCATCGAGCGCAGCCTTGGCATTATTTACAAGAATAGTCTGTGCGTTGATTTCTGCAATCAGGTCATTCTGGGCAGCAATCACCGCAGGGTCAGTCACTGCAATACCCATCGCTGCATAAAGGTTTGACTGGGCAGTCTGTAGAGCAGCATAAGCTGTATCAACAGCAGCCTGATTATCAGTCGCACCAGCTACCTGTGTGAGGAGTGGATCGGTCGGGTCTTCAAAGCGGGCATTAAGGTAGTAGGTCTGACCGGCTTCAAGCGGGCATACATCTGGTGGCAGATGCATATTACCCATCGCCATCATGGATGAATCCACAATCGCGTATTTCATGTCGCCTGAAACACCTGACTTGAAACAGGGATCGTTAGCTGCAGCTTTTACTGCATTAAAGTCACCTGAGTAGCGCGACAGGGTCACGAACTTGACAGGCGGTAATACAAACGGGTTATTCCAGTCAGAGAATGAAATACTACGGTAAATGGGCGGAATCAGGTTGCCCATGGCGTCCGTGGTGGTTGGCTCGAGCGAGCCCAGTGGTGGAACGGTAAAGGCAAAGGATACTGATTCACGCGGGCGCATGCGGAACTGCTTGACCGCGCCTGCGCTAGCACCGGCAACCGGACTGCCGCCTTGCGACATTTCACAAGGAAACGCTGTTGCATACTGATAGTTGGTAACACCGGCCTGAGCCGCAGGTGCATTCGGCGGTGTGGCAACGGCATTACAGGGGCCATTGCCATAACCATAGCAGCCGCTTGAAGTACGGTAGCCGGTAGGGGGTACCAGCGAGGCAAACGAGGCCCAGCTGGGAACAGCACCCGGGGGCGGGTCAGAGCTGACAACTACCGAAGCCGAGACACAGCTATTGATATTGCTGGCGCAGCCAGAGACATAACCGGCAGGGGTCATGGCAGGCGGAGCAGGCGTATACCATGGCGGCGCTTGTGTTGCTGGGCCAAGCGGAGCTTCAGTAAGAGCGGTGCTGGGAAGCGGTGTCCATGCGGGTACCGAGATGGCGGAGCAACCGCAGGCAGGGCCAGCGCAGGCTGCAAAAGACGGAGCGGAAGCAAGCATCAAGGCCGCAACGCCTGCAAGGCTCAAAAGCCCTTTTACAAAACGGCTCATCACATTCCTCCCGGTCAGTCTAATATTTGTAACAGATTCGTCTTAACACGTCAGCTATATGATGCAGCATTGTGCATCGAAAATAGCTAAATTATGCAAAGTTTTAGGCTATTTTTCGCCATTACTTGCCTTCGCGGCGCCAACCCCACAGGAGTGGCAAAATTGCAAGCAAAGCTGCCAGTGCTGCAGGCAGGAGCGGCAGGGTTGTAAAGCCGGTTACACTGTAATCGCCGTTCGCAGTCAGGCCTAGCCAGCTGCTGCCTGCGGCGTTGCGGTTGGGTCCGGTGCGGCGCAATTCGGGGGCCTCTGGATAATCCTGCATCCAGAAGACGCCGCCACGGGTAGCTTCTATCAGCGGCTCCAGCATATCTGCGGTTGCGCGCTGATCCGCCAGTTCGGGGGCATTCGGGCGGCCAACCAGCGCGAGGGCGCTGAGGTTCGCGTCATTAAAGCGGTAGATGCCGGGCTGGTCAGCCTCAAGATTGCCGGTGGCGACCCGTCCGTTATCTGTCATGTTTACTGAAGTGTTAACACCATCCGGCTTGGTAACGGTAATCGGGCTGCTGTCCGGCCGCAGGGTGCGGCGGGTAAGGGTAATCCGGTTTTCGTTTACGGCAGGTATGATCTGCTCGGCTTCAAGCTCCGGCTCCTTCATCAGCCAGTGCACCAGGGGGCGAGTGAGTTCCATCTGCGGGCCACCGCCATCGTGTCCACGGCCCCACAGCCAGATCTGGTCCGAGGTGAGCTGCGCGACACGGCCCTGACCCTGTGTGCTGAGCAGCAGTAGTGGGCTGGTCTGAATACCGGTCATCAGCACTTGTGCATCTGCACTGGGGCTGACCTGTGCCATGCGGTACCACGAGCCCCAATCAGCCGTACCATCTGGCTTAACATCTGGCAGGCGGGCAGTAACCGGGTGACGCAGCCCCATAGCGCTTACCTGCGGTTTGAAAGCCTGCTCGAGCAAACCCCCTTGCGGGCTACTGGGCAGAATGCTGCCAAGCGTGGTTTTGGCTAACCCGTTCGGGCTGGCAAGATCGGGCCCGCTGGCATCGAGCACAGCACCGCCGTTACGCACATAATCGCTTATATTCAGCATATAGTTGGCAGGTAGCAGGCCGCGGTCGCTATAGCGGTCGAACACCACAAGGTCGAACTGGCGCAGCTTGACCGCAAACAGCTCGTGAATGGGGAAGGGGATGAGCGAAAGCTCGTTATCAGGCACATAATCGCGCTTCTCGGGCGAGCGCAGAATGGTGAAATGCACAAGGTCAACCGACGGATCGGACTTGAACAGATTGCGCCATGTGCGCTCGCCATTATGCGGGTGACCCGAGACCAGCAGCACGCGCAACCGGTCGCGCACACCGTTCACCAGCAGCGCAGCGCGGTTATTGGCACTGGTTAGTTCGCCCTCTACCGGCTCTACCTCCAGCGCGGTGAGGTTAAGGCCGGCATGGTCAACCGGCAGGCTGATATCCACCTCGGTACCCACAGGCACCTGTGTGCGCTGGATATTACCATCTTCATTATGAATAATAAGGGTGGCATGTGTGCTCTGGTTGCCTGGCATATCCTCGACAATTACTTTGGCGCTTACGGTCTGCCCGACGATACCGTAGCTCGGTGCGCGGGTAATGCGCAGGCGGCGGTCTACTTCATCTCGTCGGCCGCTTAAAAGCGCATGAACAGGGCCGTAATGCTGCGCTTGTGCCGTATCAGGCATATCGTGGATCTGGCCATCGGTGATAAGGATAACGCCCGCCCGGCGCTGCTCCGGCACATCGGCAAAGCTGCGGTCGATATCGTTAAACAGCTTGGTTTCATCGCCACCTGCAGGGCCCTCAATCACACGCACATCAAGATCGGGCAGGGTCGCGAGCTTGGTTGTAAGGGCAGCTAATGCCTTGTCGGTTTGGGCACGGCGCTCGCCAATCTGCTGGCTGGGGGAGCGGTCGGTTATCACCAGGGCCACATCGCGCAGTGGCTCACGCTGCTCGGTCACGAGTGCGGGATTGAGCAGAATTGCGCTAAGTGCCAGTACCACCAGAACGCGCAGCAGGCTGCCCGGCGAGCGGCGCACAACGGCATAAAGGCCTACCGCAACCGCAGGCACAATAACCGCTGCTAGCCAGAGGGTTGGTAATACAGGTGAAAGCGCGATGGAGTTGGCCCAAGAAAACGTAGCTGTCATCGGCCAAGCCTCTCGAGAATGGTATTCATATGCACTTGGTCTGACTTGTAATTACCAGCCAGTGCATACATCACCAGATTAACCCCGAAGCGTAAGGACATTTCGCGCTGGCGGGTGCCGCCGCGGCCATTTGAATTGGCAGCTTGGCCGTAGTTATCCACCGCCCAGCCACCTGCCCAGTCGTTGCTGCCGACAATCACGCCCGAGACATTGTCGTTCCGGCGTTCGGGACTTGCATCAACCCAAACCTGCCCGCCACTCAGGCGGCCGGGGAAGTCCTGTAGCAAATAGAACGAGCGGGTGAGCACATGATCAGGCTTGATAGGCGCAAGTGGCGGCAGGTTAAGGCCGCGGGCCAAACGCTGCAGGCCCTTGTTACCGCTGCTGCCAGCTGCACCATCGCGTGTATCAAACACAATCATGCCGCCGTTTTGCATATAGCGGTTCAGGCGCTCGATCGCGGCTGGCGTAAGTGCGGGCTGACTTTCGGTGACAGGCCAATAGAGCAGCGGGAACAGCGAGATATCATCACTATCAAGATTGATCGCTGCAACACCTGCAGGCTCAACTGAGGTACGCTGCTTGAGTGTTTGCATAATCCCTTTAAGGCCTGCTGCGCTATCGGCATCCACACTGCTATCGCCAGTCACCACATAAGCCAGCCATGTTTTGCTGGCATAATCGCTGGCCTCCTGCGCCTGAGCAGGCAGGGCAAACAGCAAAAGCAACATCATGAGGCCGCGGATGCGCAGGGCCACCAGCATATCCAGTGTGAAGAGAATAAGCGCGGCTGTTATCAGGTAAGGCATGAGCGGAACCTCGGTGCTGTTCGTGTCGTCATCCGCACGCGAAACACCTGTCGGCGGGTCGGGCAGGCTGGTCACACGCTGAATGGTGCCTGTAAGATTAAGCGCACTCTGCATACCCTCGCGGCCATAAAAACCGGGCGGGTGCGTGGGGCCAAGCTGCTGCTGGTTGAACTTGTCGGCATCAATCGGTTGTGCGGTGGCTGGGGGCGAGACGAACTGACCAAACCCATCCAGCACGGTAACGGGCAGGAGTGCGCCTGCGGCTTCAGTTGCTGAAAGTCCGCTTGAGAGCTGCAACAAGCGGCGTAAAATATCGACATAAACACCCGAAAGCGCGAGGTTCGACCAATCAGCATTGGCGGTTGTATGCACCAGCACCAGCCAGCCTTTACCGCGCTGTGTGCCGGTGACCAGCGGGGTGCCATCTTCAAGCGTGACCCAGGTTTTAGCTGCCAGTTCGGCCTCGGGCTGAGCGAGGACCTGCTTGTTCACCCGTACATCATCTGGCGGAATAAGCCCTGCCAGCGGTGTATCTGGCGTAAAGCCCTTCAGGCGCTGCGGCTCGGACCACGAGAGCGATCCACCAAGTGTACGCTCGCCCGCGCGCAGGGTTACCGGCAATAAAGGGTCGGGCGTATTCGCAAGGTTGGGGCCGGCAAAGCGCAGCAGTACGCCGCCCGCCTCCATCCAGCTGGTGAGCTGCGCTTGCTGCTCGTCCGACAGGCTGCCGATATCAGCCAGCACCAGCATGGCCACGCCCTGCGTCACCAGTGTATCGATATTACCTTTATGTACATCGGCAAACGGCTGTAGCGCCTTCTCGAGGTAGAATGTTTCACCCAGCAGAGGTTGATCAGCCCCGCTGCCAGCTACCAAGCCTACGGGGCGGCGGCGCCAGTGCTCATCGAGCAGTACAACTGCGCCAGCGTGACGCTCACCCTCAAGCTCCAGCCGTGTAATGGCGTTGCGCAATTCAGCGGGTAGGGTGAGGAGCGCGGTCACATCTGTCTGGCCAGCCGGTAGCGGGATCGTCTCACGTGAGAGCAAACGGCCATCATTTGCGGTAGCGCGCAGCATGGCTGTGCTTTCAGGCAGCGGGCCAGCGCGCCTGATCGTCACTTTAAGCCCATCCGGGCTGCTTTGCGGGCTCATGAGCAGAAGCGGCAAACGCCCACCTGCTGGCGTGTAGAGCTTGGCCACACCGATATCGCGTAGCGTAACCATCAGCTCGGTGCTGCCAACGCTATCGGTGCCATCGCTAAAATACAGCGCATCGGCGTCATTAAAGCCCTCAAGTGCTTTGCGGGCAGCGAGGCGGTCCACCCCCCAGGGTGATGGCTTATGGCTGGCGAGCAGCTGGCGCGCATCTGCAGCACGTAGCGGCTCGCTCAGCTTAATGCCGGGCTGCGCTGTAAACAGCAAGTGCACGGGGCGGTCGTTGCGCTCGGCTGCATTCATCAGCTGTTGCCACTCACCTTGGTAACGTGGCCAGACGGGGCCACTCGCCCAGCCATCGTCGATCACAAGTAAGAGCGGGCCCTCATCACTTAGCTGCGCCGTGGGGTTGAGCACCGGTTGTGCAAGGCCAGCGAAAATACCCACCACAATAAGCAGGCGGAGCAGCAGTAGCCACCACGGGGTATGGCGCGGGGTTTCTTCCTGATTTTTAATACCCATAAGCAGGCGAATGGCAGGAAAGTCGATTTTGCGCGGGGCGGGCGGCGTGAGGCGCAGCAGCCACCACAAAATGGGCAGGCCAACCAGCGGTGCCAGCAGCCATGGCGAGAGGAAGGCGATGGGGCCGAGCGTTAGCATGCGTCACTCAGGGCGGTATGAATGTTCATCAATGCTAATTCAGGGCGTTTATCCGTCCGGTGGCGCGAAATCGTCCAGCCCAAGCGACCAACCATGCTGGTCAGCTCTGCACGGTGCTCAGCGAGCTTCGCCAGATAGGCATCGCGTAGCTTCTCAGCGCGCGGGGCCAAGAACCTGCCTTCGCCTTCAAGGCCGTTGAAATCAATCCGCCCGCTATACGGCAGGCTTTCTTCAGCCGGATCGAGGATTTGTACCAAATGCCCCTGTAGCCCTTGCGCGAAGATGGTTTTGAAGCGTTGTGCCAGCTCTGGTATGGGATCGAGGAAGTCGCCGAACAGCACAATACGCGCATTGCGCGGGTAGGTGCGCAGCGGCGGCAAGGCAGGGCCTGCGGGGAGCTGCTGCAGCTGAATGGCCAAACGGCCAAGCAGGCCACGGCCGCTTAAGGGTGGGGTGGGGCTGCCGAGCAGGCCTACACGCTCACCGCCCCGTAGCAGCAAATCGGCCAATGAAAGTAGTAATAACTCAGCGCGCTCTGATTTGCGTGAGAGTTTGGGAGATGAGGCCCAGTCGAGCGAGGCCGAGCGGTCGAGCCACAAAAACGCCGTTTGCGCAGCTTCCCATTCACGCTCTCTTATAAGCGCGTGCTGGCTGCGGGCGGAGGCGCGCCAGTCAATCTTGCTGGCAGGGTCACCTGCCTGATAGCGTTTGAATTGCCAGAATTGCTCACCGGGGCCCGCGCGCCTGCGGCCATGCACGCCAGCAGCCACACTGGCAGCAATACGCTCTGCGCTTAATAAAAGTGCAGGAAAATGTCCGGCCAGCGTTTCGGCGCGGGCCTGACTTTTCGCGGGGGTGATCAGGCGAGAGGCAGGCACAGCTGATCGATAATCTGGTCGAGGGTTACGCCTTCGGCCCGTGCTGCAAATGAAACGGCCATACGGTGGCGTAGCACCGGCTTGGCCAGCGCCAGCACATCATCGAGTGATGGGCTCAGGCGGCCATCGAGCAGGGCACGCGCACGCGCACCAAGCATAAGGGCCTGGCTCGCGCGTGGGCCGGGGCCCCAGGCCACATGCTGCTTCACGCTGCTGATGTTGCTTTCCTCCGGGCGGCCCGAGCGCACGAGGTTGAGGATACCCTCAACCACGCTATCGCCAACCGGCAGACGGCGCACCAGCTGCTGGGCTTCAATCAGCTGTTCGGGCGTCATGATGGCCTGTGCCTGCGGGTCTTCGGCACCGGTGGTCACCAGCAGCATCTGCTTTTCAGCCTCGCGGCTGGGGTAGGTTACGTCAATCTGCAGCAGGAAGCGGTCGAGCTGCGCTTCGGGTAGCGGGTAGGTGCCTTCCTGCTCAATCGGATTTTGTGTGGCCAACACGTGGAAGGGTTTAGGTAGTGCATGGCTTTCACCCGCTACTGTTACCATATGCTCCTGCATGGCCTGCAACAGGGCCGATTGTGTACGCGGGCTGGCGCGGTTGATTTCATCCGCCATCAGCAGCTGGCCAAACACCGGGCCCTTCATGAAACGGAAACTGCGCGCACCACTGGCGCTTTCTTCCATCATTTCGGTGCCGATGATGTCGGACGGCATCAGGTCGGGCGTACACTGAATACGCTTGGTATCCATGCCCAGCACGGTGCCGAGGGCATCGACCAGACGGGTTTTGGCAAGGCCGGGTACGCCAATCAGCAGCACATGGCCGCCTGCCAGCATGCCGGTGAGGGCGAGTTCAATCACGTCGTTCTGGCCGTAAATGCGTTTACCCAGTTCGGCCTTAACCTTGCCTAACTGAGCGGCAAGGCGCTCGACAGATGCAATTTCGGCAGAAGGGGGCTGGACGGCAGGGTTTAACGACACGACAATCCTCATATGAAGGGAGGGGTAAATCTATGAGCAGCAGTTTCGGGCCAGATGCAAAAGAAAACAAGCCCTTCCTGAGCGCGCCAGATAGCCGCGATGAGCGCTATCCGATTATCATCAGGCGCGACGGTGTGTGGCTTTATCACGGCTCGCCCATTCAGCGGCCCGAGTTGGTGCGGCTATTCAGCACTGTTCTGCAGCGGGACGATTCGGGTACATACTGGCTCATCACTCCGGTTGAGCGCGGGCGTATTACGGTTGAGGATGTTCCCTTTATCGGCATCGCCTTGCTGGCCGAGGGTGATACACTCCAAATACGAACCAATATCGAGGAACTCGTGCCGATTGATTCTGTTCATCCGTTAGTCATGCGCGGTGGTGCGCCCCATATTGAAGTACGCGCCGGTATTGAGGCGCGCCTTAATCAGGCCACATATTACGACCTTGTGAATCGTGCGGTCGAGCAGAACGGCATGCTTGGCGTGCATAGCGCGGGCCAGTTCTTCGCTATTGGCGAGGTGCCGCATGACGCCTGATGACCTGCGCCGCGCTCTAGCCCATCTCCCGCGTGACCCGCGCCCTTTGCCCCTGCGTAGCGATGGCGATTTGAATCCCGGTGTGCCGTTGCCCAGTATCCTACGCCAGGCGGCGGTATTGGTGCCGCTGGTAATGCGGCCGGATGGCGTAAAAATCGCGCTTACATTACGCCAGCCGCATTTAAGTGAGCATGCGGGGCAGGTGAGCTTCCCCGGCGGGCGGATTGACCCGACGGATGCCGACGCGGCCGCAGCCGCCTTGCGCGAGGCGGAAGAAGAAATCGGCCTGCAGGCCAGACATATTGAGAGCATTGGTTGGCTCGACCCGCATGTCACCATTACCGGCTACCGCGTAGCTCCGCTGGTTGCTTTTGTCTCAAGCGAAGCTGTCTGGCGGCCCTCACTCGGTGAAGTGGCTGAGGTTTTTGAAGTGCCGATCACCTTCTTCCTTGAGGAAGCCAATTACCGTATCGCCGAGGGCAAGCTGCCGAGCAACGAGCCGCGCCGTTATTACATTTATAACTACCAGCACTACAATATCTGGGGCGCGACAGCTGCCATGCTGGTCAATCTCGCACATACAATTAAGGCCAATAATATAAGTGAGCAGCGGCATGAAGCTTGACGCCCCCGTGTTTGCGACGGTGCCTGCTCGGCGGGTGCTGGAGGCCATCAGGCTGGCAGGCGGCGAGGCGCGTTTTGTGGGGGGCTGTGTGCGCGATGCTATTATGCGCCGCAAGTTCACCGATTATGATCTGGCAACAACTCTCAAGCCTGAGGCCGTAATGGCAGCTTGTGAAGCAGCGGGCTGCAAGGTTATACCAACCGGCATTAAGCACGGCACGGTTACAGTGGTGGCTGACCATCAGGTGTTTGAGGTTACAACCCTGCGCCGCGATGTAACCACCGATGGCCGTTGGGCCGAGGTTGAATATACCGATGACTGGCAGCAGGATGCTGCGCGGCGCGACTTCACCATGAACGCGCTGTTCTGCGATATGCACGGTAATGTGACCGATTTTTTCACCGGTCTTGAAGATATCAAAAACGGCATCGTGCGTTTTGTGGGCGTGCCTGAGTTGAGGCTTAAAGAAGATGTGCTGCGTATTCTGCGCTTCTTCCGCTTTCATGCGCATTACGGCCATGGTGCGCCGGATACTGCGGGGCTTGAAGCCTGCAAAGCCTTGGTTAGCTTGTTGCCGACACTCTCGACCGAGCGTGTGCGGGTTGAATTGCTCAAGTTACTTAACGCGCCCGACCCGTTACCCACATGGCGCTTGATGGCTGAAATCGGCGTGTTTAACGCGCTGAACCTGCCGCTTACGAATATCGCGCGGCTGGAGCAGGTGGTTGCACATGAAAAGACGCTTGGCTTGTCTGAGCCGTTACGGCGCTTATGGGCAAGTATTGAGGGTGAGTTTGCAGATATCGGCACGCGCCTGCGCCTCTCGAATACTGATGCACAGCGTATAACTGCGCTAATGCATTTGCCTGTTGTGCCTGCTGATGAAAAAGCACAGCTGCGCTTGGCGTATAAGCTTTCAGCTCAAACAGTGATGGATGCGCTTATAGTAAGCGGCGGTGCGACGCGCCAGAATCTTGAACAGCTCGAGCGCTGGCAGCGCCCACAGTTGCCGCTCAATGGCGCTGACCTTGTTAAGCTGGGCATGAGCCAAAGCCCAGCCATGGGCGAGGTGCTCGAGAAGGTTGAGGCATGGTGGATTGAGCAGAATTTTACGCCCGATCATGCAGCGTGTGTGGCGCAGGCCAAGCGGTTACTCGCCTAAGTATTGTGCCATCAACTCACGGGAAATGGGCGCTGTCGCCTCCAGCGAACTGAGCATTTTAATCAGGTCGGCATGATGGGGGAGGTCGGCATTCTCATCTACTACGCTAGAGAGTATCTCGCGCATTTTGCCTACTGTTATATTAGTCCCTTGGGGGAAGCTGTAGAATTCTCGTTTGCGCTTAAGGCCAAGGCGCTGCGCCAGTGTAGGCGCTACATGCCCGCCCCATTGCAGCGGGTAATACAGGCCATCGGCATCAACAAGCCACTGGAAACCCGCTTGCCCGCGGGATGAGATGCCGATTTCGAGTTTACCGTTTGTGGCATCGAGCAGGCCAATCCCATTGAAATAGTCAGCCCGCGCAATCGTAAGAATATTATGATGGCAAATGATAATGGGAAACTTCATGGGCCAATCAGCTCCCTGATAAGCGGATGCTGGGTAAAATGCTCGAGCTCGCTATAGGTTACGCACTGCCAGCCAAGCTGTGAGGCGGCATCAGTGCAGGCCTTGGTATCATCAAAGTACAGCACGGTATCATCGGGCGTAATGCCAAGACGCGAGGCTACTTCTGTAAAGAACGCCACATCCGGCTTCATCACGCCCAGCTGGGCTGCATAAAACCGCTCATCAAAATCGGCTTTAAAGTTAAGCATATTCCATAAGTAGTCAGCGCGCTTATGCTCTTGGTTGGTAGCGAGCGAAAGCTTTACCTTATCGCGCGGTAGCTGGCGCAGGGCGGTGAAAAGCTCGTCATTCACTTTGCTATCGGCCTTCAGCCAGTGCGCGAGGTAATCTTCGGCGCTAATAGGCGCTTTCATTTCGCTTAGTGCTGCAGCTAGCTCGGGCAGCACGTCTTTGCGGCCAGTCATAATGGCAGGCCAGCGCGGCTTGAAGAAGTGCTGGTTCATGAGGTCAGCATCCAGCAGCTTATGCGCCGGATCAAGCCACCATAAATAAGCCTTCTGCGGATCAACGTGGAAGTTCTTGATCAGCACGCCATCAACATCAAACAGAATATGAATCATCGTGGCAGTCTCACCGTAGCGCGCAGGCCGCCCAAGGCGCTATCGCCCAGCATCAAGTCGCCGCCATGGCCGCGGGCGATATCGCGCGCGATGGTCAGGCCAAGGCCCACACCGCCAGTATCCTGGTTGCGCGATTCCTCCAACCGCACGAAGGGACGCAATACATCTTGCCGTTTATCCAGCGGAATGCCGGGGCCATCGTCATCGATATGTACAAAAACTGCGGTTTCGGCCAGCTCGAGTGATATCTCAACCTTATTGGCATAGCGCAGGGCGTTGCCTACAAGGTTGTCAAAGCAGCGTTTGATGGCTTTACTACGCAACAACATCATGCAGCCAACCGCGCCTTTAAGGATAATGGTGCGGCTATCATCAACGCGCTTGGCATCGTTCACTACGGTTTCGAGTAGCTGGCCGAGATCGGCCACTACGCCGGTTTCGCCACCTTCACCTTTTGCAAAAGCGAGGTAGCCTTCAATCATATGTTCCATTTCGCTGACATCCTGCTGCAGCTCCTCAAGACCGTTCTGTGGCTTGAGCATGGCGATTTGCAGCTTCATGCGGGTGAGGGGCGTGCGCAGGTCGTGGCTTACGCCCGCCAGCATTTCAGTGCGCTGGGTAATCTGCCGTTGAATACGCTCACGCATGAGCATGAATGCCTGCGCGGCGCGGCGAATCTCAAGTGCGCCTTCAGGCTTGAAGCCCAGTACCTCATTGCCTTTACCAAAGCTCTCGGCAGCTTCGGCCAAACGGCGGATTGGCTTAACCTGATTGCGCAGGAACAGGCCAGCGATGGTGAAGAAGAAAATCGCGCTACCCGCCATCCAGAGCAGGAAAACCTTGGCCGTAGGGCTATCAAGGCGGCGTTGCGGAACCTCGATAGTCACCAGCCCATGCTTGGTAATAATACGTACTTCGCGCAGCTTTTCCGGCGTGCGGTCGATAATCGCATAACTGTTACGGTCGAACTTATATGAGAGTGCCTGATCAAGCGCACGGTTGACCATGCCTCTATCGGCACTGCGCTCGGGCAGGGGCTCGACCTCGCCCACCTTCACTCGCAGGTCGGTATGGCGCTGAATGAGGGTAAGGGCTTTATCGAGCCGCACGGGGGCATCCTCAAGCTCATCCAGTGTGGCCAGTACCAGCGAGATATCGCCCGCAACGCCATAGGCAAGGCGCGAAGAGAGATTATCCCAATGCCGCTCGAAGAACACATAGGTAGCCACCAGCTGCGCCAAGACCACGGGCGCTAACAGAATGAGCAGGGCGCGGCCCAGCAGCGTGTGCGGCAGGAAGCGCTTGATCATGGATCAGGCCTCAGCACATAACCTTCGCCACGCACGGTAATGAGGTAGCGGGGCTGCTTGGGGTCGATCTCGATTTTACGGCGCAGGCGCGTCACCTGTACGTCAATCGTGCGCTCATTGGTAGCCAGTGGCTGTTTGGCCACAAGCGCTTCGCGGCTTACAATCTGCCCCGGCTGTTCCGACAGTGCCTTGAGCAGACTCGATTCAACCGCCGAGAGGCGTACAACCTCTTCGCCATCGGTCAGCTCATCGCGCTCAGGCAGGAACTTCCAGCGGCCCAAACGCACCTCAATCTGATCGGCAGGTTTGGGCTGGCGCTTGAGGATGGAAGAAATACGCAATACCAGCTCGCGCGGTTCAAACGGTTTGGGCAGGTAATCATCGGCACCGGCCTCAAAGCCGGCGATACGGTCATCACTCTCGCCCCGGGCGGTGAGCATAAGCACAGGCAGGGTGCTGCCCGATTTACGCAGGCTGGTGAGGAAGGTCAGGCCGCTCTCGCCCTTCATCATCACGTCCAGTACGATGAGGTCAAAAGTAAACAACTCGAGTTTGGCGCGCGCATCCGCCGCATCGGTGGCGGTGGTTACGTTGTGGCCATGATCGAGCAGATAGGCCTTAATAAGCTCGCGCAGGCGCTTGTCGTCGTCCACTACCAGCAGGTGCGGCGCATCGGGGGCGGGGGTCAATGCGTTGATCTGCGCGAGGTTGACCGGGGGTGTGGGCTCAGCCATAGTAGGATACTTGTAGCAAAAGAGGGATAAAATGGCAGCAGCATTTGATGATCGTGATGGCGTTATTTGGTTTGACGGTGCCCTGAAGGACTGGCGGACCGCCAATGTGCACGTTCTAACCCATGCGCTGCACTACGGCAGCTCGATTTTTGAGGGTGTGCGCGTTTACGGCGGGAAGATCTTCAAGCTGCGCGAGCACTCGCTGCGCCTCATGTTCTCGGCCGAGCAGATGGGGTTCCAGATTCCTTATACCGTTGAGCAGATCGATCAGGCCTGCCTTGATGTTGTAAAGGCCCAGAATGTTATCGATGGCTATATTCGCCCGGTAGCCTGGCGTGGTAGCGAAATGATTGGTGTTTCGGCCCAGCAGTCGAAAATCCATCTGGCGGTCGCTGTATGGGAGTGGCCCAGCTATTACTCGCCCGAGGCCCGCGCCAAAGGCATCAGGATGGTTACCACCAAGTGGCGTCGTCCTTCGCCCGAGAATGGTCCCGTGAAAGCCAAGGCCGCAGGTCTTTACATGATCTGTACATTGGCCAAGCACGCTGCCGAAGCCGAAGGCTGTCAGGATGCCCTGATGCTTGACTATCGCGGTCTGGTGGCCGAGGCGACCAGTGCCAATATCTTTATGAATATTGAAGGTAAGCTGCATACCCCCATGCCAGACTGCTTCCTCAATGGCATTACCCGCCAGACCATCATTAGCCTTGCCAAGGCCCGCGGTATTGAGGTGGTCGAGCGCTATATCAAGCCGGAAGAGCTGAAGAATGCGTCTGAGGTTTTCCTCACCGGTACCGCAGCCGAGATTACGCCGGTTGGCCAGATTGATGATCTTACCTTCGTGCCTGCCAGCATGACGCAGCAGCTGGCGGATGATTACACAGCCCTTACCCATACGCATAAGGCTGCAGCCTGATGGAACAAGTGCGCGCCGGATTTGTCATCGCGATATCTTCGGCGCGCGAATTGCTCAGGCTATGGCTTCCGTATTGGCATGTCATCAAACCGTGGAGCTATACCTACATTATTCTGTCGTTGGTATACCGGTACCGCTACCCGCAAGGGAGCCAAAGCATGTTGTTCGAGTTCTTGTGGCAGGGGCTGTTCTTTGGTCTCAGCCTGCTCATGGCCTGGAACTGGGGTAATGCGCTGGTGGGTAAAAGCGGCAGGCTCGATTTACAGAACGGCTGGAATGATGGTGACTGGAAAGACTATTTTACCAGCATGCTGATGGCGTTACTGGCCATGCCGATGCTGCTGGCCATCGCCATAAGCGTTCCCATGGCCATGGTACTGGTGTTGCTCTATGGCGAAGCGGCGCTTAATTCAGCTACGTCCAGCATGGCGGTGGTGAGCGGTTTTATTCTCTACTTTTTTGCGCGCATGCTGCCCATTTCGGCCACGTTGATCGCGCGCCAGCCCACGCCCTTACCCGCAGTGTGGCAGGCCACGCAGCGACATCAGTTCATGGTGCTGGGCTCGGTATTAACTGTATTGGTAGTGCACCTTACGCTTGCCCTGCTTGTGACCAAACTCGCGGTTACCCTTGAAAATTCAGGAGTTACGCGGGCAGATCTGCTGGCTTTACCGCTGGCAATTCTGAGCTATCTGTTTGTATGGGGCTGGTACATTCTGCTCAGCCAACGCCTTTTTGCTATTTTACAGGTAGGTAGCCATGGCCGTAGCTAAACAAGTTACTCATACCTATTCAGCCGTGCTGGCACAGGCCAGGCCGCTTTCCTACGCCATGGCCTTCTGGTTTCTGGCTGCTGTATTTGGCAGCTGGCTTGCGGTCACCAATACACCAGCAACGCCTGAGGCAGCGACTACCGGGCAGACGATTGTGGTTTTCCTTGGCCATGTGATTAACGGTTATGCGCTACTCATCGGCTGGTATACAGCGCACCGCTACCTGATTACGGGTACCATGCCTGAAAGCCGCCTGCCTGTTGGCATAGCTAAAGACATGAAGGCGTTTGAGTTTGTAATTGCGCAGGTGCGTAACATCCTGCTCCTCACCTTTATCTCGCTGCTGTTTTTAGGGCCGGTGACGGTTTACTTCGCAACGCAGATGATCAACCCCGAGACGGAAGATGTGCTGCGCATCCAGCGCAATATTGCCTTAGTAGCCTTACCAATATTCGTGATCTTCTTCAGCCGCTTGCTGCTGGTTGCGCCCTTGGCCGCGCGCGGCGAGCTGCAAGCAGTCAGTCGCTCATGGCGCCTCACGAAGGGGCATTTCATTCGCATCAATATCCTGCAGCTGGGGCTTATCTTGCCGGCGGTGGTAACGGGCCTGCTTGGCCGCTGGTTGCAGCTGCAGGGCAGCAGCGTGCTGGTGCTTGTGGGCGCAATTATCATTACGCTGGGCGGCTTATTCAGTATCGCGCTCTACGCGCAGCTGGCTGAGGATGAATACAAGAAACTTGTCAGTTAGCCGATTATTTGGCCGACATATGCTTCAGGCCGGTAACCAGATAGTCCCAGCCAGTAAGCACAGTAATAACAGCGGCAACCCACAGGCCGATTTCGCCGACCGAGTTATCGTGCAGCACAGCGGGGCCATCTGCACCCACAATCAAAAAGCCCAGCGCAATCATCTGAATGGCGGTTTTCCACTTGGCGAGGCGCGAAACTGGTACGCTTACCTGCTTGAGGCCAGCCAGGTATTCGCGCAGGCCCGAGACCAGAATTTCGCGCATGAGGATGATGATAGCCGCAGGCAGGCCCCAATGCGTCAGGCGGTCGGTCCCAGCCATGGTGAGCAGCAGAGCGCCAACCAGCAGCTTGTCGGCAATCGGGTCGAGGAACTTGCCGATGGGGGATTCGAGGTTTTGCAGGCGGGCGAGGTGTCCGTCCAGCCAGTCAGTAATGCAGGCGGCTGTGTAAATGAAAAGCGCCAGCCACGCCGCCCAAACCTCACCCTTTAAAAACATGAGCGCGACAATAACCGGGATCGCAACGATCCGCGAAATTGTCAGCAGGTTAGGCAGGCTCCAGAGCATTAATTGTATTATTTAATCTGCTTCGGCCGTTTTGTCGCGTAAAAATTAGCAGCCTCAGGTAAACAGCAGGCGCAGGCCATCGGCAATAAACTGCACCGCCAGGGCCGCCAGCAGCACGCCAAACAGGCGCTCCAGTACATTCAGCAGGCTTTGGTTAAGCCGCTTGATCAGGGCGGTTGCTAGCAAAAGGCAACCTAAGGCCACAGCCTGAACCGCCAGAATAGCGGCAATCGCAACCATGAAGGTGCCTTGCTCGCTCATGCGCTGGCTGATCAGGATGGTGGCCGTCATGCAGCCCGGTCCGGCCAACAGCGGAATGGCCAAGGGAAATACCGCAAGGTCATGCGCACGCATTTCGGTAACCGGGTGGCTTTCGGCAGATTCGCCACTCATCACCATGCGATAAGCGGTTACGAAGAGCAGAATACCGCCCGCCACCCTGAAGGCCGGCACGGTAATACCCACCTGTTGCAACAGCCAGCTGCCAGCCAAGGCAAAGAACAGCAAAACGCTTACAGCGATCAGGCTGGCGCGTAAGGCCACCGATTTGGCGGTTGCGGCAGACAGGCTCTTGGTAAGAGCCAGAAACACCAGCGCGGTGCCAATCGGGTCGACAATCACGAAGAGCGTGACAAAGGCTTTAAAGAAATCCTGCATCAGGGCAAACTACTATTTGCCCGTAAAAAAGCCATCTCTTTTCCTGGAGAATTATGGGCAGACTACGGAGCGCGCGCCGCCATAGTTATCAATCACCAGTGTTTGCGGCATGGGCGTAGCGGCAGCGGGTTTGAACGCAGCGCAGGCCACAGCGGCAGTCTCTTTCTGCAGGGCCTCGGGCCATTTATCGCTATCACGCATACGCTCGAGCAGCAGGCCGATAGAGGGCTACAGGCGCGGCCCAAGGGCCGAAACTGCTTTAACCACAGCCTCGCGGTTGGGTTCAACGCGCTCGGGATTGTCAACGAAGTTGCGTACATAGAAGAATACCAGCTTGCTGGCATCAATCGATGGGTCATTGCCATGGCTGGCAATCGTCTCGAGTGCGGTAAGGTGGCGAGGCTCAAGGCTTACAAGATAATCACCCAGTACAGTCAGGCTATCACCAACCGGTAGCTCAACCCCAAGGGTTAGGAGCAGACTGGTAAGCGCACCTTGCTTTTGCGCATCGCTAATCGATATGGACTTGGCGCGTAGCAGCTCGGTTTTATAGTTCAGGATGGCGGCTTTGGCGTCTGGCATATCAGGGCTGGCCGCATATTCACCTAGCCTGGCGGCAGCATGGCTCGAGCGGTAGCCATTAGCCTTAGTGGCAATTTCAATCAGATCAGGTATGGCGCGCATATCCATACCGGCAAGGCTGGCGCCGGGCGGGCGGTCGATTTGTTTGCCTTGGGCATCAATACCATGCAGGCCGCAGGTATAATCGCCGTGCTCGCCAGTATCGCAGGGGCTGATGTGCTGCACGCCCGCATAAGTATAAAGCGAGATGCTTTCGGTTGGCTTGAGCTGGCAGATAAAGTCGTACTCAACATAAACCCAATGCGCGGTCGACATCTCACAAACAGCATTCTCAGGGCAGGCCGCCTGAATTTTAGCAAAACAGCCGGAAGGCGGCTCGCTGTACTGCGAATGGGTGGCAACTGCGGTTTCAACCACGTTGTAGGCAACCGGCTGAGCGGCTACTGCTCGAGCCCCGTCAGGGCCAGCCTGTGCTGGCAGCGTTGCCATAAGAACCAAAGCGAGAGCAGAGAGAAAATGGCGCATAACAGCTCCTATTGCTGGCAGACAAGGTCGCGCACGGCGCCTGTCTCGGTCATATTGGCTTTATCAATAAACGTGTAGCGCCACTCTTTAGTAGTGGCATCGGGCGTGATGCTGCAAATGGCTTTATCAAACCGGCCCAGCAGCTCTGTAATATCAGCATCAGTGCTATGATCCCATATTGTAATCATGCCGCTAAATTTGGCTTCTTCTATTTTATCCTGCTCAAAACGCTGCGCCAGCTTCATGCGCGTGCGCACGAGATTGGTCAGGTGGTTTTGTTGCTTGGTCGAGGCAGGTAGCAAGCGGGCAGTGGTATCTACAAAGCTGCTCAGCTGCGCGCGGTTGTTGTACCACTTTAGTGGCTGGTCGTGCTCGAACAGCGCGTCGAGTACCACATTAGCTTCGCTGGCTGGCGTTTCAGAGGCGAGTGCTTGAAGCAAGCCACTACTTGAGATCAGCGCTGGGCTATCCTCAGTACGCGAGTGGCGCAATGCGTTAAGGCGCAGGTCGGTTTTATCAAGGCTGCTGCCCAGTACCAGTAGCACCGCGGCAACGGATGACTTGGGCTCGTTAATCAGGATCGGGTCTTTATATAGGGCTTCCAGCTCAGCCAGATGCGGGCGCATCAGCCCGGCATCGTTTGCCAGCCGATAGCGCAAATACTTAAGCGCAGTAAACTTCGTAAAACGGCTGCTTTCGGTTAATGGCTGCAGCGCATCGGTTAGGAGCACGCTGGTATCGCGCGGCACTGTGTATCTGTCTGCCAGCGCAGGAAAACTCAAAAGTGTAAGTAAAATAAGTAGATAGCGCATGGTTGCTCCTGTGGCCTCAACTAGAGACGCTACAGCCAGAACTATCCTTGGGGAAGTATTTTCATTCTCCGTGGAAAAAGGCGTAAATCTTGAGCGCCAGTGCCTTGCTGATGCCGGGTACGTTCTCAAGATCACTCAGGCCCGCTGCCGCTGCCGCCTTGGCCGAGCCGAAGTGATGGAGCAGGGCGCGTTTACGGGCAGGGCCTACGCCCGGCAGGTTATCAAGCGGATTTTGCGAAATGGCTTTGCTGCGCTTATCGCGGTGCGCACCAATGACAAACCTGTGCGATTCATCACGCAGGCGCTGCAGGTAGAACAACACAGGGTCATTGACGGGCAGCTGGAATGGCTCGCGGTCTGGCAGGAAGAACCATTCCCGTCCCGCGTTGCGGTCAGGCCCTTTGGCGATACCCACAAGCGGCACATCGGTTATGCCCATTTCAGCCAGTGTTTCGCGCACGGCATTCAGCTGGCCAAGGCCACCATCAATCAGCACCAGGTCGGGGAAGTTGTCTTCGGCCTGCGCGCGGGCAAAACGTCGGCGCATCACTTCGCGCATCATGGCAAAGTCATCGCCTGCTGCACCTTCATCCTTGATGGTAAACTTGCGGTACTGGTTTTTCCTGAAACCTTCTGGCCCCGCTACAATCATGGCACCTACGGCATGCGCCCCCTGCACATGGCTGTTGTCATAAACCTCGATACGGTCGGGCGCTTCATCAAGCCCGAACAATTCGGCTACGCCCTCGAGCAGGCGCAATTGTGTAGCGCTTTCGGCCATGCGGCGCTCAAGCGCCTGCTTGGCGTTGGCATAGGCATGGTCCATGAGGCGCTTTTTCTCGCCACGCTGGGGTACCTGCAAATCAACCTTGCGCTCGGCGTATAGTTCGAAGGCTTCGAGCAGAAGCTGCTTCTCGTTCGGTTCATCACTCAGCAATACAAGGTCGGGGATTGGCTTGCCGCTGTAAAACTGCCCTAAGAAGGCTTCCATTACTTCACCAAGGCTAAGGCCTTTTTCGTGACTGGGGAAGTAGCTGCGGTTGCCGTAGTTGCGGCCCTGCCGGAAGAAGAACACCTGAATACAGGTTTGTCCAGCCAGCTGCGCGGCGGCAATCACATCTGCATCTTCAATACCGCTGGCATTGATATCCTGCCGTTGCTGAATGCTGGTGAGTGCGCGGATACGGTCGCGGAAGTTAGCGGCTTTCTCATAATCTCGCGCATCAGCGCTGCGCTGCATCTCGGTAGCCAGCTCGGCCTGAATTTCGCTGTTCTTACCAGTAAGGAAATCACGCGCCTGGCGTACCTGATCGGCATATTGCTCGGGCGTTACCTTATCCACGCACGGCGCCGTACAGCGCTTGATGTGATACTGCAGGCACGGGCGCGAGCGGTTGTTGAAGATGCTGTCCGGGCAGTTGCGCAGCTGAAACACGCGGTACAAGGTGGTGATGGTTTCATTCACTGCACCAGCTGAAGCGAAGGGGCCGAAGTAGGTCGCCTCATCAAAATTGCGTCCGCCACGGTGTTTGAACAGTTGCGGGAACTGGTGCTTGCTGATGGCGATATAAGGAAACGCCTTGTCATCGCGCAGTAAAACATTATAGCGCGGCAGCAGCTTTTTAATCAGGTTGCACTCGAGCAGCAGGGCCTCGGCTTCGGTATGCGTAGTCAAAAACTCCATGCTGCGGGTTTCCGACACCATTCGCTGCAGGCGCAGGGGCAGGCGGGCAGGCTGGGTGTAGTTGGTCACCCGCTTGGGCAGGTTCTTGGCCTTGCCCACATACAGCACATCGCCTTTGGCGCTCAGCATGCGGTAAACCCCCGGCGCAGGGGGTAAAGTCTTAAGATAGCCCTTGATGACGGCAATTCCCGTCTCTAATGGGCCGGAAGTGGGCTCTGTTTCCATGTTGTTCATATAAGGGAGTTCGGTTTAGGCATCTACATATAGTAGGTGACCCATGGGTGAGGGGGGTGTCCACTGATTCTGTGGATAACTCTGTGGAGAGGTGGGCCATCTTGAGCGGATTCGGGCCTAGAATCGATGTTGCTGTTATGCTGCCTAAAATTTCATCACGTCAATAAACCGCAGATTTTCCGCATGTTTTTGTGACATTCCGGTGTGTGAGGAACAAATCACGACCAAACTTGAGATAGAATAAAATCTCTGATTCCGGTGTGAATAACAATTGACGCTGGCGCTCTTCATGCATAGCCGGGGGCTACTACCTCTAGGTTGCAGCCCCCAATTATGAACAAAAGGTTACTCGAATAGGCGTAATTTTAGCGATTAGCACGCTTAGCAAATGTCACCATATTCCCCTGATCTGGCAGGCTGCTCATGTTGAGTGACTGAATAAGGTCGGCAACGCCGGTGAGGAGGCTGGCCAGGCCAAGCCTTTCCTGTTCGCTCAACGGCGCATTACCATCGCGGGTGCGATAGTGGCTGGCCAGTTTGCGGCATTCGAGCGAAGTGGTCATGGCTTGCATGGTATTCATTATGGTTCTCCCCATTCTTATAAAATATCGGCTGTTTCAAAATCGGCATTAAACAGTAGATATATTCACCTTACGTTTTGGGTAGGTCTAAGTGCAAGATTTTTATGATTACCTGTAGGTAGAACCGGCTCTAGCGGTAGTTGTATTTCTTTACCAACATAAGTCAAACCACTGTCTGAAGCGGTCTTAGCGTTTCTTCTTTTTAGCAGCAGCTTCGGCCTTACCACGGCGCGGCGTTTCATCGGTGCCTTTGCCGCGTGGCATACCGGTTGATTTCCATTCATCAGGCAGTGCAATGCCCAGCTCTTTGGCTTCAAGCCGGTGCAGCTCGTTACGCAAACGGGCCGCTTCTTCAAACTCGAGGTTACCGGCAGCAGCCAACATCTTCTTCTCAATATCGGCCATGACCTTCTTGATGTCCTGACCTTCGTGCGTAATAGAACCAGTGGCAATCGTCATATGATCTTTCTCATACACACTGCCTAGCACTTCGCCGATGTTCTTCTTCACGCTCTCAGGCGTAATGCCATGCTCGGCATTATAAATCAGCTGACGCTCGCGGCGGCGTGACGTCTCACTGATCGCTGCTTCCATGCTCTTGGTCATGCGGTCGGCATACAAAATCGCACGGCCTTCAACGTTGCGCGCAGCCCGGCCGATGGTCTGGATCAGCGAAGTGCGCGAGCGCAGGTAGCCTTCTTTGTCGGCATCGAGAATAGCGACTAACGCACACTCGGGAATATCAAGGCCTTCGCGCAGGAGGTTAATGCCAATCAGAACGTCGTAAACGCCCAGACGCAAATCGCGGATGATCTCGATACGCTCAAGCGTTTCAACATCAGAATGCACATAACGCACGCGAATACCGGCTTCGTGCAGATAGTCGGTCAAATCCTCGGCCATTTTCTTGGTCAGGGTCGTTACCAATACGCGCTGGCCCTTAGCGATGCACAGGCGGGCCTCGTGCATCAAGTCATCGACCTGATTTTCAGTCGGGCGAATTTCAACCGGCGGGTCAGTTAAACCAGTGGGGCGCACCACCTGCTCGGCAAATACGCCTTGGGTTTTCTCCAGCTCCCACGGGCCGGGAGTGGCCGATACGAAAACGGTTTGCGGACGCATGCTCTCCCACTCTTCGAACTTGAGGGGGCGGTTATCCTTGCATGAAGGCAGGCGGAAGCCATGTTCCTGCAGAGTGTTCTTGCGCGCATAGTCGCCCTTATACATGGCGCTTAGCTGAGGCACCATCACATGGCTTTCATCGAGGATGAGCAGGGCGTTATTCGGCAGGTATTCAAACAATGTTGGCGGCGCTTCGCCGGGTGCACGGCCGGTCAGGTAGCGCGAATAGTTTTCAATGCCTGCGCAAATACCGGTGGCGGTCATCATCTCAAGATCAAACTGGCAGCGCTGTTCAAGCCGCTGGGCTTCGAGCAGCTTGCCCTGTTCACGTAGCTCAAGCAGGCGGTCTTTCAGCTCAATCTTGATTTGCTGTACAGCCTGATTAAGGGTAGGGCGCGGAATGACATAGTGGCTGTTCGGGTAGATGGTGGTGGCTTCCATCTGCTCGTACTTCTCGCCGGTCAGCGGGTCGAACTCGTAAATGGCTTCCAGTTCGTCGCCGAACATGGAGAAACGCCAGGCGCGGTCTTCATAGTGAGCGGGGAAGACTTCCACCACATCGCCACGTACGCGGAAATCGCCACGACCGAAGCCAATATCATTGCGCTTGTACTGCAGCTCAACCAGACGGCCGATCAGATCCTGCCGGTCAATCCTATCGCCCACATTAATCTCGTAGGTCATGCCTGAGTAGCTTTCGGGCGAACCGATACCGTAAATGCAGCTCACCGAGGCCACGATGATCACATCTTCACGCTCAAGCAGGGCGCGGGTGGCGGCATGACGCATACGATCAATCTGCTCGTTCACTACCGCTTCCTTCTCAATGAAGGTATCGGTACGTGGTACGTAGGCCTCGGGCTGGTAGTAGTCGTAGTATGATACAAAATACTCAACCGCGTTATGCGGGAAGAAGCTCTTCATCTCGGCATAGAGCTGTGCAGCCAAGGTTTTATTGGGCGCCAGAATAAGTGTTGGGCGCTGCGTCTGTTCAATCACATGCGCCATAGTGAAGGTCTTGCCCGAGCCGGTTACGCCCAGCAGCACCTGATTCACTTCGCCACTCTCTAGCCCGCTGACCAGTTGCTTGATGGCAGCTGGCTGATCGCCTGCAGGCTTGTAGTCCGACACCAGTTGAATCGGTTTGAGCTTACGGCGTGAGGCCGGTTTGGCCGGGTTTTCGGGCAGAGGGACGCGCGCGGTAGACATGCCCGCATATTTAGAGCTTTCTGGCGGCATTTCCAGTCATATTAACCTTGAAGGCTAAACACCTGTTTTGCTAGGTTTGCCCCTATCAGGGAGATTTAAATGGGCAAGCGCAACTGGGGCAGAATCGCAAGATGGACGGCTATTGGCACTACGGCTACCGTACTTGCTGGCTGTCAGGGGCTGCAATATGCATATAGCCAATATCAGGCTGAAGATACCCAAGCCGTAACCACCGCCATGACCGCGCTGGCCAAACACCCGGTCAGGCTGATCAAGATTACCGATGCCTGCCTTGATGCTGTGGGCGAGAAGTCCTGCATGAACGCAGCCAGCAGCGCCATGGCCAATACCGGCCTCGCCAAGTTTGATGGCGCTTATTATGCAGCTGATCATCAGGATTCAGCACAGCTTGCCTTCAGGGCCTGTGCACGTAACCATGGCTGGAGCAACTGCAGTATCGCTCTTGATGGTGCATTGGCCAAAACGCAGGCGGATGTGATTGTACCAGCGGATGCCAAAGACAATAGCAAGGCTCAGTTGGTCTGGATGCTGCCGGGTTACCGGACAGTGCATGTCGGTATGGCGGCAGATGGCAAAAAGTATTTCCTGAACCTGCAGTAATCTGATCTGTGGTTTATGACAGTTCTGTGAAACATATATTGCATGCAATGTATGTGTAATGGTCTCTTCACACACTAAATGCGGCTGGGTTGCTACTCCTTTTACACGAGAGGAGAAACAACACACCATGTCACTTATGTCTAAAGAGAGCCCCAAGCTTATATTGAATACGCTGATTGCCAGCGCAGCTGCGGCCACCATGATCGGTCTTTCAGGCTGTAGCCCGCAGCCGGAGGAACCCAAGGTGAGTGCTAATGTCTACCGCACGGTAGCTGATTGCATGGCCGATGGTAACGCATCCAACCTGTGCAGCACGGCATTGGCTGAGGCCAAGGCGGAGGCTATAAAGAGCACCCCCACCTATGAAAGCAAACAGGACTGCGAAGAAGACTGGGGCAGCAGCAACTGTGGTGCCGCCGGTACAACGCTGGCAACTGCCGAGCCTGAACAGGAGTTGGGCAGTGTTGATACACTGGCCAGCACAGCGACTACGGCTGCGCCCACCACTACGCACTCATCTGGCTTCAGCCCGTTCTTCTGGGGTTATATGATGGGTAGCCACGGCAGCTCACACAGCAGCTATTCGCAACCGGTTTACCGCGGCATGAACAACACCCCGCATCTGGCTAATGGCTTTGCGGTTTCGCCAGGTCGTACTGCTGTACCTGCTAGCGCTTTTAATAAAGCAGGTAAGGCGTATTTTGCAGCTGGCCAGAGCAAGGCTGCAGTGGCAAAAGCGGCTGGCACCAGCGTATCACGTGGCGGTTTCGGCTCGGTAGGTCGTGCCGGCGGCGGCTCGATGGGCGGTTAATCGGAGAAAGCAATGCAGCGCGAGACACAGACCCCCCGTCCTGATTGGCAGAAGTCACTGGAGCAGTTCGGGTTTAACATTCATCACTTTGCCGGCAAGATCTACTGGGCTGAGGATACCAGCTACAAGTTCTCGCTCAAGCAGGCGATGGAGATTGAGGCAGCAACCAATACGCTGCATCAGCTGTGTCTTGCGGCTGTCCAGCATATTATCAACCGTCATCTGGCTGGCGATAACCGCCTGATCGAGCATTTCGGTATTCCTGAGCTCTTTTGGCCGGATGTGGTCGCCAGCTGGCAGAGCCGCCAGCCCCATGTCTATGGCCGCTTTGATTTGCAGTACGACGGTGTAAATCCGCCCAAGATGCTCGAGTATAATGCCGATACACCAACCTCACTGTTCGAAAGCGCCATTCTGCAATGGCACTGGGTGCAGGAGAGCAAGCCCGGCCATGAGCAGTTTAACGCCTTGCACGAACGCCTTGTGAGCCGCTGGGCTAAAGTACTGCCTGCGGTAGATGGAACATTACCGCTTATCCATTTCGCTGGCTGCTCAGACGCCAGGGAGGATTTCATCTGTTACCAGTATCTGCGCGATACAGCGGCGCAGGCGGGGCTTAATACCAAGAGTATGGATATGAGCGAGATCGGCTGGGATGAGGCCGCCCGCAAGTTTGTCGACAAAGACGGCGAAGTGATTGAGCGCGCATTCAAGCTCTACCCATGGGAGCATATGGCGCGCGATGGTTTTGCCGATTGCCTGCTAGAGCACAAGGTGCAGTGGTTTGAGCCGAGCTGGAAGATGCTGCTCTCTAACAAGGCATTGCTGCCAGTTTTGTGGGAGCTAAACCCCGGCCATCCCAACCTTTTGAAGGCCAGCTTCAGCGTAGCTGACTTTGCTGGCGAGGACCATGTAATCAAGCCCAAGCTCAGCCGCGAGGGCGCAAACGTTACCATCGTGATTGGCGGCGAGCAGGCGCAAAAGACCAAAGGTATTTATAACGAGGGCGATGCCATCTATCAGGCCTATGCGCCCTTGCCGGAGTTTGACGGCTTTCGCCCCGTGCTGGGGGCTTGGGTGATTGGCGATCAGGCCAGTGGTCTGGGTATCCGTGAGGATGCGGGCTACATTACGGGTAACGATAGCCGCTTCATTCCGCATTATATCGCTGGATAAACACCCTGTCATAAAGCTGTAATAAAACCGTCATTGTAACTTCATCCCGCTTGTCAGGCTGATTTCCTATGCTCGAAGAAAGGAGAGTAGCCATGGGTTTCTTGCGGAGTACTGGAGAGTTCATCAGTGATATGGCTGGCACATGGGGTGAGATACTGACCCTGCCTGTTAAGGGCGAAGATATGCTGGAGCGGACACTTGGCCTGCTGGGATGGGTGGCCACAGGGCTGGTTGCAGGGACAATTGGACTTGTCGGCTATAATATCCATCTTTCGGGTCAGGATGCTGACCAACTGACGCGCATGGATGCTAGCCCTACGCTTGTTTTTAAAGATGTAGCGCACTGCCAAAGTCAGGGCAAAGAAGCAACTTTCTGCGTAGATGCATTCCGCACTGCCACTGAAAAGCACCAACGCAAAGGCTACTATTATCGCTCTATGGAGAAATGCGCTTCATATCATGCTCAGGAGAACTGCACGGCCATCCCCTACAGCAATACGACTTATACATTGGTCGGCAAGGTCATGGTTCCTATTCATCATTCGGGCACGCGCTATCACCCCGCACAGGGTGGTTTCCAGGTTTCGGCAGATAACCCGACACTGGCCATTCCGGTCTTCAAAACTGCCCAGCCCGGCGTCATGCTACGGCCAGATATGAAATCCGTAGGCTTGAGTATGTAAAGCGGCCTGTATCTGGCTGGTTATTAAGGGTTAATCGCACTTGCATTGGGGCGGGTAGGGGCTTAGTTTCCTGACCCATCTGAACCCAACTGGAGCAAGTATTATGGCCCTTCTCGCCGACCGTCTTTCCCGTATCAAGCCATCGCCCACCTTGTCGATCAATTCCAAAGCCAAGGAAATGAAGGCTGCTGGCCGCGATGTGATCTCCCTTTCCGTAGGTGAGCCCGATTTCGATACCCCCAACCACATTAAAGATGCAGCTGTAGCTGCCATCAAGGCGGGCGAGACCAAGTACACCGATGTGCCGGGTACCATGGCACTTCGTAAGGCGATTTCGGCCAAGTTCAAGAACGAGAACGGCCTTGAGTACGCGCCTGACCAGATCATCGTTGGTACCGGCGGCAAGCAGGTACTCTTCAACGCCATGCTGGCCACAGTTAACGCTGGCGATGAAGTGATCATCCCTGCGCCTTACTGGGTGAGCTACCCTGATATCGTTTATCTGGCCGAAGGTAAGCCGTTGGTGGTGGATACAGATGCCAGCAAGGGCTTCCGCCTTGCGCCGGAAGTACTCGAGAAGGCCATTACACCCAAGACCAAGTGGCTCATCCTCAACTCGCCCTCAAACCCCACGGGCGCTGCCTATACTGAAGCCGAGCTGCGTGCGCTGGCCGATGTGCTGCTGCGTCATCCGCATGTCTGGATCTTGGCCGACGACATTTACGAGCACCTCGTTTATGACGACTTCCAGTTCCGCACCATCGCACAGGTCGAGCCCAAGCTGTACGACCGTACCCTCACCATGAATGGCTGCTCCAAGGCCTTTTCGATGACCGGTTGGCGTATTGGCTACGCTGGCGGTCCCAAGGCCCTTATCAAGGCCATGGGTGATCTGCAGGGTCATAGTACCTCAAACGCTTCATCCATCTCGCAGGCTGCGGCGCTGGGTGCTCTCACACAGCCCATCGACTTCCTCAAGGATTGGCGCAAGTCCTTCCAGGAACGCCGCGATCTGGTAGTTGGTCTGCTCAATCAGGCTCCTGGCCTCTCGTGCGCCAAGCCTGAAGGCGCCTTCTATGTCTACCCCAGCTGTGCCGGCCTGATTGGCAAGGTCACCCCGCAGGGCAAGACACTGGCTACCGATGAAGACGTGGTTACTTACTTCCTCGAGACCGAGGGCGTTGCCGCCGTGCATGGCGCTGCCTTTGGCATGTCGCCATACTTCCGCGTGTCGTATGCGGCATCGCCTGAAGTGTTGAAGGATGCCTGCACCCGTATCGCCCGCGCTTGTGAGGCGGTTATGGGAAAAACGCAGGGAAAAGTTGAGGCGGCTTAAGCTAACTTAAGCCAGGTTTAGATATGTGATGGAAGCGGGCGTTGATCACATGGGTCACGCCCGCATCTATTTTGCGCACACTCAGGGGCTTGAACGCATCCGTAGGGCCGCTGGGCGGCGATGAGGCATAGAGCAGACGGTCGAGGTCAACCTGCTGGCTCAGGGCGTCAAAATCAGGGTGCTGCGGGCTGCCCATCGGGTCATCCTTGTTTTTTAAAATATTAATATTTTTTAAGCCTAACAAATCAGGGTTAGGAAATGCTGAATCAGGCCGCAGATAGCAGCCTGAGGATGCTTAACAGCGCAGTTTTACTAGGGTGCGACTGCTGGCGGCGGGAAGAGAATAACCACCAGAATGACCAGCAAGATAAGGTGCAGCGGGTAGAAGGCGTAGAAGAACCAGCGCGGCAGGCGGGGCATGGGCAGGTAGTTATTGAGGCAGTAGAGGGCAATAGGGCTGCCTACAAGAGGTACAACCGCCATCAACCAATATTCGGTCAGTAGCCCATCAGTCACTAATACAAAGAAATTTGCAAGGGCCGCCATAATACCACAAGCTAGTGCAGACTGTTTGAGATCGCGCTGGGCCAGAAATGCCAGCACCGGAATACTGATAACGCCAAAAGTGCTATAATCCACTTTAAGGCTGACGATGCTAACGCTAACAACGCCAAATATTATCAATGCACGTTTGATCGTTGATGATTTATCCCACGCCATAACCATCATAAAAATGAGGCATCCAAGCATTATAGTGAAAAATACATTGAAGCTATTATACCAGGGCATCGGTGGTGTTTTCATGAGGCAGAAAACAAAGGCATAAGGTACTTGTGCGATAATAGCCCAAGGCAGCAGGCGCTTGAGGTAACCCTTGGTGCGCTCAGGCGCTACATAAAGGCGCATGGCTACAATCCAGGTAATGAGTGGCCAGCAAACACGGCCAACTGATCGCCATGTAGTGTAGTCTAGGTATTCACCAAAAATATACCCGATATGATCGATCACCATTGTGAGAATCGCCAGCCATTTTGCGATTTCCAGATGCTCATCAAGAGTTGGTTTGGTAATGGTGGTTTCGGTCATGATTTAGCTCAAACGGTTGGCCATCATCACAATGGCAAGGATGTAAAGATGGAGTACATAAATGAGCAATGTGTGCCGCCCCAAGCCTCGGATAACAACGCCGAAACCATGCCAGGATTGGCTATTATTGTACTGACGATACTGGAAGAAGTATAGCCAGTACATGAAGGCTGCGGTACCTACGACAATAACAAGTGTTTGTAATATATCGAACCTTATTGGGTATAGTTGCGTTGCCATAAAAGCGACAAAACATGCGAGCGCCAGTATTCGTCGCTCGATAGTGTCAGGCGTGTTGCGAACTGCGTAGCCTAGATACCCAAAGAGGAGGCCAATAGTGCCGTACTCAAATAACATGGAAGTTGCATTAAAGAAGAGGCAGGCAAGTAATGCTATAAGCAAAACGAGGGGGAGGTTTTTTTTATAATAATCAGCTGGTGTGTAGAGAATCATGACGCGGATAAGAAAAATGGTGAGCAGGGCGTTGATCGCAAGTACCGGTATCCCAAGAATGTAGCGTGTTAGAACCAGTAAGCTCATGCCCGGCAGAAGTTCCCAGGTGAACCCGCCTTTTTTTGTATAGCCAGCCATAAAAAACCAGACCGGAAAACCAATACGGCCAATTGCCCTAAACCATAATTCGTTAGGTGCAAGGTACTGGCCAATATGGTCACAAATCATGATGATAACGGCCAGAGCTTTTATCAGGTCGTGGCTGTTAACAAGGGCACCATAAGATTGATGGCGTTCGAGCCAACGGCTCATGATGGGGGAATAGGGTGCCATCGGCTATAAGTGCCATAATTCGCTTAAACTGCAAATAGAGGGCTTTCCCTAACTGCAGGGGGAGCTAGTATCCTGTGCAGAGAAGGAGAACCCCATGAGTCGTAAAGATAATTCCGTCGTTCCCGCCCTGCGCAAGGTACTGGCCGAGACGTTTGCCCTCTATTTCAACACCCATTCCGCCCACTGGAATGTGGTTGGCTCCAACTTCGCGTCACTGCACGCGTTGTTCGACACCCAGTATAACGAGCTGCATGCCAGCATCGATGACATTGCCGAGCGTATCCGCGCACTCGACGCGCTGGCCCCCACCAGCCTGAAGGATCTGCTCGATCCGTCTGACCTTAAGGATGGTGTAGGCAAGACCGAAGACAGCATGCTCAAAGGCCTGATTGCCGGCCATGAAGCACTGATCAAGACCCTGCATGAAGCGATTGAGGTTGCGGATGAGGCAGATGATGAGGGGACCGAAGACTTGTTCATCGGCCGCCTGCGCGCGCACCAGAAGATGGTATGGATGCTGAAAGCTCAGCAGGCCTAGGCTTTACGTAACTGATACGGAAGGGCCGCTCGCAAGGGCGGCCTTTTTGTTTGCATGAATGGATGGGGGCAGGGATAAAAAATAGCCGGGTCCTTGCGGACCCGGCCAGTTGAACAGGGAGGCTTCACGTCTGGGAAGACGTTGAACTCTAAAAAGAGTTCACTACAGGATGGGCATCCCGTAGGAAGTTCAGGCAATGCAATGCACTGCCTGAGGGCGGTTTATGATGTGTTTCGCATCTGAGGTCTATTGAAAAGTTTACGGGTCAGTTATGCATTTTAAGCATACCTAACGTAAAGTGATGCGACAATTTGTGTATAATGCAAACAATTATATAATACGGAATTTATACTGCATTGATAAATATCATTTATTTGATTGAATCGGCGCGAGATTCAACCTAGACGGACTCGCCTTAAGACTTGGAACTTTTCCGCAACAGATAGTCTCTAAAGGCGGCTATCTTAATAGAATTGCGCAATTCTTCGGTATAGACAAAGAAAACTTCAACGCGCGGAATATCGATCTCGGGCAGCACCACCTCAAGTTCGCGATGGGGGATGGCCAGATAGTTGGGGAAGCTCGCGATTCCCATTTCCTGCTGGGTGGCCGAGAGCAGCGCCATGTAGGAATTGACCTTTAAAACCGCGTGGCGGTGCTGGCCGGACGGCATACTGGCATCGAGCAGCCAGTTCACCTGCTCAAACGGCCAGGCGCTGTCTTCAGGGAAGGCCAGCAGGTCGTGGTTCGAGAGGTCTTCAAGGCTCTTGGGGCGGCCACGGCGTTCCAGATACGCCCTGTGGGCATAGAGCTTGAGCTCCATATACATAAGGTGGCGGCGAATAAGGTTGCTGTCAGTCGCGGTGGGCAGCATGCGCAGGGCCACATCGGCCTCACGCATCGAGAGGTCCAGCTCGCGGTCATCCAATATCACGCTGATCTGCACATCAGGGTACAGGCGGTGGAATTCGGGCAGCAGCGGCACCAGCCAGGTCGAGCCCAGTGTGAAGGTGGTGGTCACACGCAGCTCGCCGCTTGGGGTCTCGCGGCTTTCGGTAATCTGCGATTCAACCGACTTGAGCTTGAGGAACACATCACGCGCCGCGCGCTGCAGCACTTCGCCTTGCTCGGTCAGCACCAAGCCACGCGCATGGCGGTGGAACAGGGGAATCTTGAGCTTGGCCTCGAGATCACTGATCTGGCGACTGATGGCCGACTGGGAAAGGCCAAGGTCATGCCCGGCTTTGGTAAAGCTACCAGCCAGCGCAACCGTGTGGAAAATCCGGAGCTTGTCCCAGTCGAGTGCCATTACTCGGCAGCCGCTTTGGCGGGTTCTGCCTGAGCCAGCCAGCGCTCGGCTTCAAGTGCGGCCATGCAGCCCATGCCAGCTGCCGTAACAGCCTGACGGAAGACCTTGTCCTTCACATCGCCTGCCGCAAATACGCCCGGAATGTTGGTGGCAGTCGAATCTGGCGCGGTGATGATGTACCCGCCGTCATCGGTAGTAACCTGACCCTTGAACAGGCTGGTGGCCGGGTCGTGGCCAATCGCAACAAACACACCATCGACCGGAATTTCCTTCAGTGCACCGGTTACGGTGTTCTTCAGGCGCAAACCGGTGACCGAGACAGGCTCGCCGCTGCCAAGGATTTCATCCACTGCGCTGTTCCACTCGATCTTGATCTTGGGGTTGGCCGCAATACGGTCGTGCAAAATCTTTTCACCGCGGAACGCATCGCGGCGGTGAACCATGGTCACGCTCTTGGCGATGCCGGAGAGGTAGAGTGCTTCTTCAAGCGCGCTGTTACCGCCACCGATAACCGCTACATCCTTATTACGGAAGAAAAAGCCATCGCAGGTGGCGCAAGCGGATACACCAAAGCCACGCAGCTTTTCTTCGCTGGGGATGTTGAGCCAGCGGGCCTGTGCGCCGGTGGCAATAACAACTGTTTCAGCTACATACTCATCGCCGCTTTCGCCGATGGCGACAAACGGGTGCTGCTTGAGCTTTACTTCTTTAATGTGATCGCTGATGAGCACCGTGCCGACATGCTCGGCCTGCTTTTGCATCTGCTCCATCAACCATGGGCCCTGAATGGGGTCGGCAAAGCCAGGGTAGTTCTCCACATCCGTGGTGATCGTGAGCTGGCCGCCGGGCTGCATGCCTTGCACCAGCACAGGCTTGAGGTTGGCGCGAGCGGCGTAAATGGCTGCGGTATAACCTGCAGGGCCAGCGCCGATGATAAGGAGTTTGGTGTGATGTGTCGTCATGATGGTATCCACTACTGAGATAGTTTGCCGCGCGCAATAAGCAATTCACGGACGCGGGCAGTTACCCGTTCCATATCATCGAGTCGCGATGTGGGGGTAGATATAAGGCTGCCTGTAAAACGGGCAAGATAGTTATTTTCAAGCATTGCCGCATGGAAACGCTCATGTTTAGGCGCGCTACCGGGTAAGCCGAGCAAATAGGTGGTTTTACCGGTTGAAGCGGCTTCCGAGAGCATGCTCACGCTATCAGATGTCACAAACAAAGCATCCGCACAGGCAAGAATGCCTAGGTAAGGGTTATCGCCAGTGCCATCCCACAGGTAGGAGGCAGTTTGAGCGAATTCGGCGCGGGCTTCAGGCCCAGTACGGCGCGAGGCGGTAACAAGTGTACTGCCGCCAAGTGCACCAAGCTGCTGCATGAAGAGGCGGGCGGTTGCGCGCTCAAGTTTCAGGCCTTGCGTATCGCCGCCCACCAGCACGCCATGCCAAGGGCGGGGCAGGTGCGCAAAGCGGGGCATCCATTCGTTGCGTGCCTGTTCAAGTTTCTCAGCAGTAACTCGATGGAGTGCACCAATGGTGTTAATAACATTGCTGCCCGTGACGCCATCGTGTTTTGGCGTGACGAGCAGGTCAAAATGACGGCTGTTAATACCTGCGTTCGTAATGTGAACGCGCACGCTTGAGGCGCTCTGACTGCCAACAAAGAGAGAGCCAACTGCAGGTGTGCGCCCAGCGGTGATCAGCAGATCGGGCCATGGTGCGCTCAGCGTGTTGCCTTTAATTGCGTAGGACAAGCCGCTACGTAGCCATGGGGAAAGAGTCTTCCACGGCTGGTTGAGTTCAATGCGTTTAATTTCGTGAGCGATGCGCAGGGCTTCTGCAAGGCCGCGAGAATTATTCTCGGTACCAGTACGGCCATCGGTTAAGATCCAGCTCTGCATAAAATGCACATGACCACTATAACTTATTGATTTCAACAGATATTAACAGCATTGCCTAACATCAGGCATTGTCTTAAACAAATCATCTACCTAAACGAGATAAGTTTACTATGGGGAAGTATATACAATGACCCGCCGTATCAAGCTCGATAAAATCGATCGCAAGATTCTTCGTGACCTGCAGGACGATGGACGTATTACCAATGTCGAGCTTGCCAAGAATGCCGGTATTTCTGCTCCCCCTTGTTTGCGCCGTGTACGTGCGCTTGAAGAAGCCGGATACATCAAGGGTTATCATGCCGAGCTGAACCCGCAGATGATGGGCTATGGCGTAACTGTGTTTGCTAATGTCGGCCTGTCGAGCCAATCTGAGACTGATCTGAAGCGCTTTGAAGAGCAGCTGCGTAGCTGGCCCGAAGTGCGCGAGTGCCATATGCTGGCTGGTGAGACTGACTTCGTGCTCAAGATTGTTGCGGCAGATTGGGACGAGTACCAGAAATTCCTGACCGGCAAGCTTACTGCAGCGCCCGGCGTGTCACAGGTGCGTTCATCTCTCGCCATCCGCGTATCGAAATACGCGCCGGGTGTGCCGGTGGATGTTGATTAATCGACGTACTTGGTTCGATGAATTAACCGGAATGCGCTGTAAAGCTGTTTAGGCAGCCTTGAGCTTGGGCGGCTTCACCGGTTCATCAAACAGAATAATGCCAAAATCGCCGTAGAGTTTGAAGCCTACCGCGAAGGCAGCACGAGTGACCTCGACATGACGGCGCGTGGTAAACAGCACCGCGCGCTTGACGCCACGTTGGGCTGCCAGGTGCACAAGGCCGGCCAGCATTTGCCGGGCGAGGCCCTTTTTGCGTCGCTCGGGCGGCACATAAATAAGCCCCTGCTTTATGGTGCCATCCTGTTCATGTGCAATCTGCGCGCAGGCGGCCAGTTGGTCGCCATCCAGCAGTACAGCCAGATGGCGCGCAGCTGTTTCGCCATCCACATCGGCTCGAACCTGCTCGACCAGTGCGGGCGTAAGCGGCATGCCCAGCACCTCGTTAAGGCAGGCAGTGCGCCAGCCATAGAGCTTCTCGAGATCGTCCTGATGGCTCCAGCGCACCACGCCCATTTGCGCGGGCATGATCACCTGATCGCAATTCATGGAGAGCATCTGCTCGGTATTGTTGAGGCGGAAGGGCAGCTTCTCGCCCCCCAGCAGGCCTGCCAGAAACTCGACCTGTGGGCGCGGGCCGATCAGGCCCATGGCACCACCGTCAAACCATTCGCGCCAGCTGCGTACCAGCTCGGTCAAGTGGTTGGTATCCGGGCACTGCACCAGCACCATGTCATTAGTGCCAAGAGCCAGCACACCCTTGAGGCGGCTGCGTTCGAAGGCACCGATGTAATGCGCCTGATAGGCTTCTTCCTTACATACAATGCCGCCCAGACGGATGTTGGTGAGCATGTGCATGGAGCTGTCCGGGTAGAGCAGCAGGAACTCGGTGAGCGCCGGCAGATCATCCGCAGTCAGGGTCCGGATTTTCAGGCTGGCTGGCATGGTTGCCTACACGTAGTCGACGGCAACAACATCGTAAGCGCGCTTGCCCTTGGGCGTTTGCACTTCAATGCTATCGCCACTCTTCTTACCCATCAGCGCGCGCGAGATGGGCGCGGTAAGCGAGAGTTTGCGCTGTGTGAGGTCAGCCTCTTCGGCGCCCACGATCTGATACTTGATCTCTTCGTCGGTCTCTTCGTCATAAAGTGTTACGGTTGCGCCAAAGCGGATAACGCTGTCGCCCTTGAACTTGCTGATATCGATAATATCGGCGCAGGAAATGAGCCCCTCGAGCAGGCCAATACGGCCCTCGATGAACGACTGCTTTTCGCGTGCCGCATGGTACTCGGCGTTCTCGGACAGATCGCCATGTTCGCGCGCTTCCGCAATCGCACGGATAACGGCCGGACGTTCGGTGTAGCGCAGCGTCTTCAACTCTTCTTCAAGGCGATTAAAGCCGCCAAGGGTCATGGGTACTTTTTCCATTTATTCCATCCATCCTCTGAGAGGGTAATGATGTAGCAATCAAGCGGGGCTGCTCGCAACCCTAATTAAGAGCCGAGAGGATGTTGAAATAATCATCCGTCCAGGCCTTTATATTACGGGGGTTTTGGGCGGTACGCCAGATGCCGGGTTTTTGCAGGTAGGGGCTAAGCGTGGCGGGCGCGGCGGCCAGTGCCATGGCCTGCGTCTGATAGATGATCTTGCGGCTTGAGCTCTCGTTCTCTTCAGTAGAGCCGTAAATTGCGGCAAGACCGAGCTCTTTTGCAACTGCAGCCAGCACCGGCTCGAGGTTGAAGAAGCGGTTGGAAATATGGAAGCCCAATACGCCACCGGGGTTGAGCTTGCTCATATACAGCGTAATCGCTTCCTTGGTGATGATGTGAGTAGGAATAGCATCGGACGAAAATACATCAACAATGATCAGGTCATAACGGCTAGTATCCTTAGCCAGCTCGAGGCGGCCATCGCCGAGCGTGACTGCGGGTTGGCCGCAGTCGCGCAGGAAAGTGAATTTCTCGTTGGCGACCTTCACCATCAGCGGATCGATTTCAAAGAAGTGTACATTCTGCCCCGGCTGCTTGAGGCAGTTGAGCGTGCCACTGCCAAGGCCCATGACGGCGATACTCTGAGGGTTACGGGTGGTCCAGATATCGGCCAGCGCGGTGCCACGCGCGTAGTAGGTGGTTGTATCACGGCTACGGCCGGGCATGAGGTACTGCACGCCGTGGGTGGTGGTGCCATGCTGCAGCAGGCGGTATTTGAAGCTGCCGTCATCGGTCTGGAAGTCGCTGACGATGATGACACCAAAGAAGCTGCGGCCAGCAAACACGACATTAAAGTAGTAGAGCGGTATGGCAAATAGCGCCACCAGCATGACGATGCTACAAGCTCTTATCATATGCTTATACGGGCGGAACGGCAGCATGAGGGTAGCCAGCAGCGGAATGAGCAGGATGTTGTGCAGGTCATCACGTTGATTGCCTGCCAGATAGTCGTTGAGCAGCAGCAGCGATCCCAGGGTAAAAATCCAGATCGTTACCGCCATGATTTTTTGCGGCTTGCCGATGGTATCGGCATTGCGCAGGTGCAGGGCGATGGCAAGGATCAGGATTAGCGGATACTCAAACAGATGGCTGAAAAGCAGGGGTGCGATGAAGGCATTGAACGAGCCACCGAGCGCCCCGCCGATGGAGAGCCACAGGTAAAACTCGGTCAGGTGGCGCGCATCAGGCCGTAACTGGGCAAGGCGGCTATGGAAGGCCAGTGCCACAGTAAAGAAGGCGAGCAGGTTAAGTATAACAACCGGCCACGGCAGGATGATGGGCAGCATGGTATTAACCACTGCCGCAGTAGCCAGCCATAAATGCCAGCGAATGGCCCAGCGGCGCAGGCTCTCGCCGCGTTGGGTAAAGGCAATCATGAAGGTGATGAGGTAAAGCGCAAGAGTAAGCACCCAAAGCATGGGGGCCGAGGTCACATCGCTGGTAATAAAGGTGGTGACGCCCAGCGAGAGTGAGGACGGAATGAATGCAAACAGCAGCCACTGGGCGCGTAAGGGCCAGTCAGGTCTCTCACTTGGTGTATCGGTGCTGGCAGCTACTGGTGCCTGAGCCATATTCGCATGGCGGCGGTGTAGCAACAGGCAAGTGGCAACAATTACCATCAGAATGTAGAAGCCGTACTGCCAGATTTGCGCCTGCATACCAGTGCTCCACAGCGGCTCGAACAGGAACGGGTAGAGCAGCAAACCCGCAAAGCTACCGAAGTTTGAGGCGACATAGAGGAAGTAGGGGTCGTTCGCGCGGTCGTGGTTGCTGCCAGCGAACAGGCGTTGCAGCGTGGGCGCACTCAGCGAAAGCGAAATGAATGGTACAGCTACAACCATAGCCAGCATATAGAGGATGGTGAGCGACATATGCCCTGCGGTATCCGGATGCCAGCCTTCTGGCAGCTGAACTGGTAGCAAGAGGCACGAGATGGCTAATGCACCAAAATAAACTAGGCCGTGTTGTATGGCGGTAAGGCGGGTGAGCAGGTGCGCAATGAGATAGCCGCTGAGTAGCGCCAGCTGGAAGAACGCCATAACGATATTCCAGGCGTAGGGCGAGCCGCCCACACGGGGTAGCAGCATCTTGCCAATCATCGGCTGGATATTGAAGAGCAGGGCTGCCGAGAGCAGCAGGGCCATGGCAAAAGTCAGGAGCAGCAGCTGCGGGCGCGGTGTGCTTTGGGTCATTTGGGGATCTCGTTAATCGGGGCTAACCATGAGTTGGCCTTAATGGCTGAGAGGATGTTGGAGTAGCTATCGGTCCAGGCCTGAACATGCAGGTTCTGTTGCAATTTGCGCCATATTTCTGGCTGCGCTTTGAGGCCATCGAGCCGTGCCGGATTAGCGCTCAGTACAACCGCCTCGGACGGGAAGGTGATGACGCCATCTACAGGGCCTGAGCTTTCATCGCGCCCGATATAGCTGGTAAGGCCAAGGTCGTTTGCGATAGCGGCAAGGATCGGCTCGAGGTTGAAGAAGCGGTTAGAAGTATGCAGGGCAATAATACCACCTTCATTAAGGCGGGAGAGGTAAAGCGCAATGGCCTCGCGGGTAATGATGTGTACAGGTATGGAATCAGAGGAAAATGCATCAAGCACGATCATGTCATACTTGGTTGTATCTGCGGCCATAATCAGGCGGCCGTCTCCCAGCGTGATGCGTGGTGGCGGACACTCCGACAGGAATGTGAAATAGGCTTTAGCAACTTCAATCACCATCGGGTCGATCTCGATGAAATGGAGCTGCTGCTCTGGCTTGGCGTAGCAATTGAGTGAGCCCGCCCCGAGGCCGATGAGGGCGAGTGATTTGGGCTGCGCAAAAGCCCAGATACGCGCAAGCGGACCAGTTGGTGCGTAATATCCCGTTGGTGTGGTTGCGCGCTGCGGCTCAATCATCTGGATGCCGTGCGTGGTGGTGCCGTGTTCGAGCAGGCGGTAGGTCACCTTCTCATCATCACTCAGGCGGTCACTCACGCTGATGATGCCAAAGAAGTTACGGTTCATGAAAATGCTGTCATTCATATAAGGCTTGAACGTAAAGGTGATGAGGAACACCACCGCTGCGCCATAGAGTGTGGCGGGTTTGGCGCGCAGCAGCGGCACTGCCGAGGCGAGGAAGGCGGCTAGCACCAGATTGCGGATATCAGCGGGTACATAATCGCGCCCATAGAACATCAGCAGGTTAACAAGGCTGAGCACCATTAGTGTCGTTGACAGATTGGCAATCTTGCGTGGGTTGCTCAGCAGGTCCGTATTTACGCCTGCTACCAGAATGGCAAGAATAAGCACCAGCGGATATTCAGCCAGCTGGGTGAATACAAGCGGTGCTATGAAGGCATTAAAGCAACCGCCAAGAGCCCCGCCGACTGAAAGCCATAAATAGAAATCAGTGAGGAAGCTGGGGGACGGGCGTGAGGCTGCCAGCAGGCTGTGGCAGGCCACAGCGGTTGCGAAGAACGTGATAAGGCTGACACCTACCATCGGCCACGGCAGGTTGATGTGAACCAGCACGGTAATCGCCGAGAACGCCGCCAGCCACGGGTAGGCCGAGAGGCAGAGGCTCCGCAGACTCTGGCCCTTTGTGGCAAAGGCAACAATGAACGAGAGCAGGTATAGCCCAAGTGTGATCACCCACAGCAATGGAGCGGGGGTGAGGTCGGTACTTATATAAGTGGTAACCCCAAGCGTGAGGGATGACGGAATGAACGAGAGCGCAACCCACCAGCCGCGTTGTTTCCAGCTTGGGGCGGTACCTGTTGCCTCGGTATGTGCTACAGGCGCAGCCGTATGGCGCAGCTGCAGGATAAGACAAAGCACGGCTAGCGCGATGAGCACAAAAAAGCCATAACGCCAAAGCGCAGCTTGCGCAGAGACCGCGAGCAGCGGCTCAAGCACAAACGGATAGGCTAGTAAGCCAACAAGGCTGCCGAGGTTAGAGGCGACATAAAGGAAGTACGGATCCTGCGCCTGCGCGTGCTGCGTGCCACTGAACAGGCGCTGCAGCGTTGGCGCACTCAGTGAAAGGGCAATAAACGGCGCAGCTACTGTGCTTATAAGTATGCTTAGAACAGCTAAAGGCATATAGCCGGTTACTGCGGGCAGCCAGTCGGGCGGCAGGGTAATCGGCAGGAACGCTGATGCGGCTACCAGCAGACCGATGTAAATGATGCCATGTGTGCGGATACTGAGGCGGCTGAGTGCATGCGTAGCCAGATAGCCAGCCAGTAAAGCCAGCTGGAAAAACGCCATCGCCACATTCCAGACCTGCGGGGTGCCGCCCACACGGGGCAGCAGCTGCTTACCGATCATCGGCTGAATGTTAAACAGCAAGGCCGCCGACAACAGCAGCGCCAGCGCAAAAGCGACCAAACTTGCGCGTGCCGAGGCGGTGCCTGCCTGCATGTTACTTGCCCATAGTGTAAAGAATGCTCATGGGCTTGAGCAGCATGTGCGATTTCGCGGGGGCAGGGAAGTTCATGCTAATGATAAACCCGTAAGCAGGAAAAACGGCTTTTTCACGTTACGTCCTCAGGTAGTTAGTGCCGATTCTATAGCCGTGATTTGACCTGGCGTCGAGCTATTGTAAAGCTAGTATTATGCGGCGGTACGGGCTAAAGTCCCGCACCATTCAATTGAGGAGTTTTTCATGTCACTGCGCGCCCGTTTTAACGAAGAGCTCAAGGCTGCGATGCTGGGCAAGAATCCCATGGCCGTATCAACCATCCGCCTGATCATGGCCGCACTTAAAGAGCGCGATATCGCCGCGCGCCCTCAGGGCGTGGCCGATGGTATTGCCGACGACCAGATTCTTTCCATGCTGCAGGGGATGATCAAGCAGCGCCGCGAATCGATAGAGATGTTCGAGAAGGGTAACCGTCAGGAGCTGGCAGATCAGGAAAAGAGCGAAATTACCGTTATCGAGACCTTCCTGCCCAAGCAAATGAGTGAGGCAGAAGCTAAAGCTGCAGTCGAAGCGCTGCTGGCCGAGCTGTCGGTGACCACCATTAAAGATCTGGGCAAAGTAATGGCCGAAGCCAAGAAGCGTTGGCCGGGTCAGATGGACTTCTCCAAGGCCAGTGCCTTCGCACGCGAAAAGCTGGCCTCATAAGAAGAGGTCGCTTTGCCGCTTCCTCCGTCATTCCTAGATGAGCTGCGTACGCGCCTGCCTCTGTCCGAGGTATTGGCCAAACGCATGACGCTCACGCGGGCAGGGCGCGAGTTCAAGGGCTGCTGCCCTTTTCATAACGAGAAAACCCCCAGCTTTTATGTGAATGACGCCAAGGGCTTCTTCCATTGCTTTGGCTGCGGTGCGCATGGCGATATCATTGGCTTTGTCATGCGGTTTGACCGCTATTCATTCCCTGAGGCGATTGACCATCTGGCGCAGCAGGCCGGCATGGAGGTGCCTACGCTCTCGCGCGAAGAGGTCGAACAGGCCAAGCAGCAAAAGACACTGCATCAGCTGTGTGAGGTCACATGCGCGTGGTACGAACAGCAGCTGCATACAGCCAAAGGTAGGCCTTCGCTTGATTATCTGCGCGGGCGCGGTTTGTCTGATGAGGCCATCGCGCGCTTCAGGCTTGGGTACGCGCCGATGGATGGCGCAGCCCTGCTGGCGCATTTAAAGACCCAAGGGTTCGAGCCCGAGCAGGCGATGGAAGTGGGCCTTGCCCGCCGCAGTGACGATGGCCGCACCTATAGCTTCTTCCGTGACCGTGTGATGTTCCCGGTAACCGACCGCCGTGGCCGTGTGGTTGCCTTTGGTGGCCGCATTATGAGTGGCGATGGGCCCAAGTACATCAACAGCCCTGACCATCCGCTGTTCCATAAAGGCAAACTGCTTTACTCACTCGCACGTGCGCGTGAAGAGGCCCCGCGTGGCGCCCCCGCCATTGTGGTTGAAGGCTACATGGATGTGATCTCGCTGATTGAGGCGGGCTTCCCGGCAGCAGTCGCACCACTTGGTACTGCGCTGACTGAAAACCAGATGGAAGAACTCTGGAAACTGGGCGGCACCGGCGGCGATCCGATCCTGTGTTTTGATGGCGATAACGCGGGCCAGAGGGCTGCTGCACGCTCGGTCGAGCGGGTTTTGCCACTGCTCGGCGCCAACCGGACCGTGCGAATCGCCTTCCTGCCGCAGGGGCAGGATCCGGACGATCTGATCAAATCCGCCGGCCCCAAGGCCATGCAGGAGGTTTTGACAAATGCCATCCCGCTCATCGATATGTTGTGGCGGCTGGAGACCGAGGGCAAGGACCTCTCAGCCCCCGAGGCACGGGCTGGCGTGCGTTCGGCCCTGTTCGAGCGCATCGGCAAGATCGCCGATCAGACGGTACAGACCTACTATAAAACCGAGCTGCAACAGCGCCTTAATGCAGCTTTCGGGTGGGGCCGGGTAGCGGGCCCAAGGTACGAAAAAGCACCTTCCAGTAACTTGGCACGCCGTTTGCCGCCAGATGCCACCCAGCAGCGCCAGCGCATGCTCATTATCGGGCTGCTGCGTCATCCGCAGGTTTTCGAGACCATGGGCGAAAGATTAATCGGCCTTGGCATCACAGGTCCGCTTGACAGCCTGTGGCAAGCTGTTGTTAGTACGCTCGAAACGTCTCCGGGGCTTGATTCGGAGGGGTTGCGTAGCCATCTCAGCGATCAGGGGTTTTCTGACCAGCTCGACCAGCTCTTAGCCGAAAAACTGACCACCGTTAACCGTTGGGCCCGGCCCGATGTAGAGGTGTATCAGGTAGAGCGTGGCCTGGAGGGGATAATCTCGGCGCATCGTCTTACCACGATGCAGGCAGAGTTAAGGCAAGCCGAGCGCAGCTTGGCCGAGCGAATGGATGAAGCAGGGCTCGCCAGGTTGGCGGCGCTGCGTAAGGAATATCAGGAAGCCGCGGCAGCAAGCATGCCCGGTGAGGACGAATAGTAGAGATACTTTTTTAGTAAGGCGGCAGTGAATGGCAAAAGTGAGCAAGAGCAAGTCGGCAGTGTCTGAAAACAACGAAGGCGCAGATGCAGCCCCCGTTGCGGATAAGATGCCGCTTAGCGTCAAAAAGCTGATCTCCAAAGGCAAGGAGCGCGGCTACGTTACTTATGATGAGCTGAACGCCGCTCTGCCCAGCACCACTACGGCTGCCGAAGTTATTGAAGACATCATGGCGGCGCTGTCCGACCTTGGCGTAACCATTGTTGAAGTTGAAGAGGCCGAAGAACTCGAAGAACAGGCCAAGCAGGAAGCCAAGGCCGACGGCGACGAGGAAGAGGAAGAAGAAGGCAAGTCCGGTAATCTGGCCGACTCTGAAGTTGGCCGTACCGACGATCCCGTGCGTATGTACCTGCGCGAAATGGGCTCGGTCGAGCTGCTCTCGCGTGAGGGCGAAATTGCCATCGCCAAGCGTATTGAAGCCGGTAAAGAGCAGATGATTGGCGGTATTTGTGAAAGCCCGCTCACCATCCGCGCGATTATTCAATGGCACGAAGCCTTGCGCGCTGGTGACTTGCTGCTGCGTGACATCATCGATCTCGAAGCCACCCTCGGTGGTGGCCCTGAAGGGCTTGATGAAGCTGCCGCTGCTGCAGCCACCGCTGCAACCGCTGCTGCTGCCGCCGCCGCTGCTGCGCCCGTGATGCCGGATGATGCCGAACCCGCAGCTGAAGGCGAAGGCGGCGAGGGCAGTGAAGATGAAAACGCCATGTCGCTCAGCGCCATGGAAGAGAAGCTGCTGCCTGAAGTGCTGCAGGTGTTCGACGAAGTAACCAGCACTTGGAAGAAGATGGCCAAGCTGCAGGAAACGCGTATGGACGAAGTGGTCAAGGGTCAGGCACCTGACAAGACCATCGAGAAGAAGTACCTCGCCCACAAGAAGAAGATGGTTGAGCTGCTCAATAAGGTGCGTCTCAATAATGGCCGCCTCGAGCAGGTGGTCGATCAGCTCTACGGCCTTAACCGCCAGCTTATTACTGTTGAGGGCAAGCTCATGCGCCTCGCGGTTGACTGTAAGGTGCCGCGCGAATCTTTCATCGCCGAATATCAGGGCCACGAAGTTGACCCCAAGTGGCTGACCAAGGTTGCCAAGATCGATAAGCATTGGGGTAAGTTCGTCGAGAAGCATGAAGACGAAATTACCTACATGCGCGAAAGCATTGGCGAAATTTCGGCCCGCTCGAACCTGGCAGTGCCTGAGTTCAAGCGTATCGTAAGCACGGTGCAAAAGGGCGAGCGCGAAGCCAGCCGCGCGAAGAAGGAAATGGTCGAGGCCAACCTGCGTCTCGTTATCTCCATCGCCAAGAAGTACACCAACCGCGGCCTGCAGTTCCTTGATCTCATTCAGGAAGGCAACATCGGCCTCATGAAGGCGGTTGATAAGTTCGAATACCGCCGTGGTTACAAGTTCTCGACCTATGCCACATGGTGGATCCGTCAGGCGATTACCCGTTCAATCGCCGATCAGGCCCGCACCATCCGTATTCCTGTGCATATGATCGAAACCATCAACAAGCTGGTGCGTACAAGCCGCCAGATGATGCATGAAATCGGCCGCGAGCCGACACCAGAAGAGCTAGCCGAGCGCTTGCTCATGCCGCTTGAGAAGGTGCGTAAGGTTCTCAAGGTTGCCAAAGAGCCAATCTCGCTCGAAACCCCGATTGGCGACGAGGAAGATTCGCATCTCGGCGACTTCATTGAAGACAAGAACGCGGTGATCCCGCTTGATGCTGCCATTCACAGCAACCTGCGCGAAACCACCACGCGCGTTTTGTCGACACTGACCCCGCGCGAAGAGCGCGTGCTGCGTATGCGTTTTGGTATCGGTATGAACACCGACCATACGCTTGAGGAAGTTGGCCAGCAGTTCAACGTAACCCGCGAACGTATCCGCCAGATCGAAGCCAAAGCCCTGCGCAAACTCAAACACCCCTCGCGCTCGAGTAAGCTCCGGAGCTTCTTGGATACTTGATGCATAAGGTGTATTCATGGAGTTCCATTTTCTTTCATTGATCAGGAGCGATGAAAGCTGGTTGGCTGCGAATTCCATGGAAATTGCGGCCTTGGTCCTGCAATTGTTCGGCATGCTCCTTGCCGCTTTTTTTGTTGTTAGACAGATAAAGCTCACCAAAGCTGAAGATATTAAACTAAGAATTTTTGACGACTTTGTGGATGCTCACAGAAAAGCAACTGCAGCTTTGAGTGATGCATCATGGTGTCCTAAAAAATTTGAAATGGAACTCTTCACATACGTGAAAGCTGTAAATTTTGGGGTGAAGCCGGATCTACCAAAAGCACGCGTAAAAGATTTTATGGAGCTAAATTGGAAAGCTGCGGACGCAGCAATTAGAGTAATCACTTTGATCGAAGGGTCGCAATGCGTGGAGCCTCGTTTTATTTTATTTCAAAAAGCTATTGGTGCGGCATTGGAAGATATACGAGATAGTTTTTTGGAACTTTCATCATCATTCACTAAGACACTGCCTATAGATTTAGTAACGAATGTTGGAGTTAAAACAATTCCAACGGCACGGCTAGATGATAATCTCCTAGAGTTTCTGAAGCCAAAAATTCAAGATTATTATGATAAATGTGATATCTTGATGTGCTGGTTGGCTGACTTAAACGTTGAACTGCAAAACGTATTCATGCGGCCACTATTTAAGAAGAAGGCAAGACATAGGCAGCCTAAAGATCAAAAGTATCGTGTCATGTCATTTGAGAAATACGAAGCATGCAACACATTTCTTGAAAATGATACCAAGTGGGGTAGGGAAAAGAAAAAGTATGAAGGTTGAATTTTAGATTTTATATTTCTGTAAGTTAATGAAATTTCCCCTATTTTTATCCCTAAATTGTCATACCGGCGAAAGCCGGTATTCAGCTCGCAGCTGTTACGCATGCGCAGAGGATTTGAGATGGATGCCAACCTTCGCTGGAATCACGGATAAGTGGCGACCAGAATTATCCCTCTCCCTCACGGGGGAGGGATAATATGTGAAGGGTATCACCCCCGCTTCAGCATCCCCATTGCGCCGCGGACGGCAATATCCTGCGTTGCAGTTTTTCCTGCCATTTCTTTGGCGATGCTTTTAACAGCCGGAGCAAATTCGGGCTGGGTGCCAAGGCGAATAAGCGCGAGTTCGGCGTTGGTGCCGAAACGCTCATCCCCATAAAAGCCTGAAGCACCCGCGGCCAGCAGCATATTGATTTTGGCCGTCGCGGTTTTGGCGCTGCGGGTATGCATGATGGTCATCTGCATGGCTTTGCTGGGGCGGTCGCACTGGCCATTGGCATGGCCATAGAGGCTCAGGAAGGTGCTCAGGGCGTCAGCACTTTTGGCTTCATCGTTACAGCCCAGAATGAGCATCGGGTCGGCCCCGCTTTTATCGACGCCCAGCGATGTGCCCAGCTGCGCCAGTGTGCGCATCATCGGGCTGTCCATGCGGTCAGCCGCAATCGCCATGGCCCCAGCCGGATAGCCGGGTTCGGACCAGCCCACATTATTTAGCACCGCCCGCACATTAGGATTAAAGCCCGGGCGCGCTGCACAGCGCATGACCTGCGCCACATCGCCCGCGGCCACGGCACTGAGAAAGCTCAGAGCCACTTCGCGGCGCTCTTTGGCAGAGGTAAAGGCAACTGTGGGCATGACAAACTCCTACATGGTCGAGTAATTCGGCCCGCCGCCACCTTCGGGCGTAACCCAGTTGATATTCTGCTTGGGGTCTTTGATATCGCAGGTCTTGCAGTGCACGCAGTTCTGCGCATTGATTTGCAGGCGCGGCTCATTGGCTGCGTTACGCACAATCTCGTACACCGCCGCCGGGCAATACCTTTGTTCAGGCGCATCGTAATTGGCGAGGTTGTATTGCACGGGAATGGCTGGATCGAGCAGCTTCAAGTGCGCAGGCTGGTTCTCTTCGTGATTGGTGTTGGAGAGAAAGACTGACGACAGGCGGTCGAACGTCAGTTTGCCATCCGGCTTGGGATACACAATCGGCTTGGCATCCTTGGCCAGCACCAGTGTTTCGTTATCCGCATGGCTGTGCTTGAGCGTCCATGGCGCTTTACCACGGAAGATAAACGTATCAATCGCGTTCAGCACAATACCGAGATACAGCCCGAACTTGAAGGCAGGGCGCACGTTGCGTACGCGGTAGAGCTCGTCATACAGCCAGCTGCTCTCGAACCGGCTCTGGTACGAGGTCACTTCGCGTGCTTCAAGCTCGGCAAATACAGCCTCGGCTGCAATCATGCCGCTCTTCATGGCGGTGTGGTTGCCTTTGATTTTCGGCACGTTGAGGAAGCCAGCGGTATCGCCCACCAGCACCCCGCCGGGGAAGGTGAGTTTGGGCAGGCTCTGCAAGCCGCCCTCGTTAAGGGCGCGCGCGCCATAAGCAATGCGGCGGCCACCTGACAGCAGCTCGGCTACCATCGGGTGGGTTTTAAAGCGCTGCATTTCTTCAAACGGCGAAAGGTAGGGGTTGGTATAATCAAGTCCCGTCACAAACCCGATGCTCACAAGGTTATCGCGCCAATGATAAATCCAGCTGCCGCCATAAGTCTTGGCATCGAGCGGCCAGCCGATGGTATGGGTGGTGCTGCCGGCTTTAAATTTGGCTGGGTCGATCTCCCACAGTTCTTTCACGCCTAGGCCAAAGGTTTGCGGCTGGCAGTCTTTACGCAGGTCAAACTTGGCGAACAGGGTTTTGGTAAGCGAGCCGCGCGCGCCTTCGGCAAATATCGTCTGCTTGGCGTGCAACTCCATCCCGCGGGTGAAGTGGTCAGTTGGCTGGCCATCCTTACCAATACCCATATCGCCGGTGGCGATGCCGCTCACGCGGCCCGTCTCGTCGTACAGCACTTCAGCTGCAGCAAAGCCGGGGTAAATCTCAACGCCTGCAGCTTCGGCCTGTTGTGCCAGCCATCGGCCCAGCTCACCAAGGCTGATGATGTAATTGCCGTGGTTGTTCATTTGCGGCGGGGTGGGCAGGCGCAGGGAGAGTTTGGAGGTGAGGTAGATGAACTTATCGGCCACCACCGGCACGGTGAGCGGCGCGCCTTTTTCCTTCCAATCGGGGATCAGTTCGTTCAGCGCGCGCGGCTCGAATGCGGCGCCGGAGAGCAGATGCGCCCCAACCTCGGAGCCTTTCTCCACCACGCAGACCGACAGCTCTTTGCCGGCTTCAGCCGCTAACTGCTTGAGACGAATAGCGGCCGAGAGGCCTGAGGGGCCGCCACCCACCACCAGTACGTCATAATCCATGCGTTCACGCGGTTCAGTCATAAGTCTATTCCTTAGCGGGCGAGGTGGGCGAGCAGATTATCGGCAGATTTCTTCTGCTCGTCTGTAAGGACGGCATAGAACTCGGCCAGCGCACGCTGCAGGATCTTGAGCGCCTGCACGTCCTGCTCCATCGTGCCGATGCGCAGGCCTAGGCGGGTGGCGAGGTTGCTCTGGTTCTCGGCCTGCATGTCGCGGCGCTGTTCGCGCATGGTCTCGCGGTGTTTGTTCATGCCGTCAGAATAGCGCTTCAGAATTTCCACAAAGCTGGCGAAATTGGGCTCCTGCGCCTCGGTAATCTGCAGCTCTGCCCGCAGGAAGGCAATTTTACCAGCGGTATACTCACTGAAGTCACCCGCCAGAGGCGAGCGCTCGGCGCGGCGGTAGTCAGCCCGTGGGGATTTGGGGGCTTCAGGCTGCTGCACTACAGGGGCAACAGGCGCGGGCACGCTTTCGGCATAAGCGGGCAGGGCCATGAGCATAAGTACCAGAGCAAGAATACGCATGATATCTCCTTAAGAGCTGAAAGCGGCAATGCCGGTCATGGCACGGCCCAGTATAAGCGCGTGAATGTCATGTGTACCCTCGTAGGTGTTTACCGCCTCAAGGTTCATGACATGGCGGATGATGCCATATTCATCTGAAATGCCGTTACCGCCCAGCATATCGCGTGCATCGCGGGCGACGGCAATGGCCTTGCCGCAGTTATTGCGCTTGAGCAGCGAGATCGCTTCGGGCACCACATGGCCCTTGTCCATCAGCAGGCCAAGGTGCTGCGCGGCGGAAAGGCCAAGCGTAATTTCAGTCTGCATATCAGCCAGACGCTTCTGGATGAGCTGTGTTGCGCCGAGTGGCCGCCCGAAAACAACGCGGTCCATGACATAGTCGCGTGCTGTATGCCAGCAGAACTCTGCTGCGCCCAAAACACCCCAGCTGATGCCATAACGCGCCATATTCAGGCAGCTGAATGGCCCTTTGAGGCCCTTTACGGCGGGTAGCATGTTTTCTTCAGGAATTTCGACATCTGCCAGCGCAATCTCGCCGGTGGTTGAGGCGCGGAGCGAGAATTTACCCTCGATTTTGGGCGTAGTGAGGCCTTTGCGGTCGCGCTCAACAATAAAACCGCGAATATCGCCTGCATCATCCTTGGCCCAGACCACGCAGACATCAGCGATGGGGGAGTTGGTAATCCACATCTTGCTGCCATTGAGCACCCAGTTCTTGCCGTTTTTCTTGGCTCTGGTACGCATCGCGCCGGGGTCGGACCCACCATCGGCCTCGGTCAGGCCAAAGCAACCTACCAGATCGCCTTTGGCGAGACCGGGTAGCCATTTCTGTTTTTGCTCATCCGAGCCGAAGGCATAAATAGGGTACATCACAAGGCTTGATTGTACGGACATGGCTGAGCGGTAGGAGCTATCCACGCGCTCAACCTCACGCGCGATCAGGCCGTAGGCGGTGTAAGAGGCGCCAGCGCAGCCATAACCCTCGAGGGTTGCGCCCAAAAGGCCGAGTTTGCCCATCTCTCGCATGATCTCGCGGTCGAATTTCTCGTGCCGGTTAGCTTCCTTCACTCGGGGCAGGAGCTGTTCCTGGCAGTAGGCACGGGCAGAATCGCGGATCAGGCGGTCATCCTCAGAGAGGAGGGCTCCCAGCTGCAGCGGGTCTTGCCAGTCAAATGATGTGCGCTCTGCCATATTGTTCCTCCACATTTACATTTATGTGCATAATATGGTGATAACAGGAAATTACCATGGCTGATGACGGATACTTTGTTGAATACCAGCGCATCGGCGCAATCGTGAAAGTGACAGCGGTTGATCCTGCCACTGGCACAGAAGCGGTGTTGCAGGGGCCTGCAAGCGCAGGCGAGCAGGCGCTCGCGCGGGCTGCAGTAAAAAAACTTGAGTTCTTGTTGCGTAAAAAGCACGCCGAAAACTGAGACGGAAACTAAAGTAAACCAGCCAAACTTATAATGACGCTACGCCATTTCCATGGATTCGGGTAGATAATCACAAGCAAACTGTCTCTATGCTACCGTTTTTCTTTGTTGTCTTTTTAAGTAAAATTAGAGCTTAGATTTTTTCTATATTTAAAGATGTCAAAATAGTTTGAGCTATTACTTAGGCTTATCAAGTAAATAAAATACAATATACATTTACTTTACTTTTCAATCACAATGCGCGCAGATTTTTGCCTCGATCCTGCCGTAATTTAACTGGTCCTTAATTCGGGTTTGGTTGTATAGGTTATCGGGTGTAACTTGCATGAGGGTATGGGCGCTGTCGCCTGACCATTGCTATTTGGAGGAAAACTATGACTTTGATTACTCGTATGATGAAGAATGAGTCGGGTGCGACGGCTATTGAATACGGCCTGATTGCAGCCCTCATTGCTGTTGCCATTATCGCCGGCGCATCGCTGATCGGTGACAACCTGGCCAACACCTTCGACAACATCGCCGAAAACCTGGACTAATCCAGTTCTTGGTATCTACGGAGCGCGCAGTGGGCAACCACTGCGCGCCTTTGTATTTTTATTAGCAAAGTCGCTGCAAATATGCCTGACAGGTTAACGAAGTGGAAACCTTGTGGGCTTAAGCTTGTTGCTGAGGATCTGCGGGAGGCTAGCATGAAAAAGCAAGACGTAGGCTTAGGCCTGATCGGCTCAGTATTGCTTTGTCAGCGTGGTACAACCTCCATTGAGTACGCCCTCATCGCGTCTCTTATCTGTATGGCGATTCTAGCTGGTGCTATCGCGATCGGCGGTCATATGGGCAATACTTTTAACGGTGTCGCGGCTAACCTGACCTAAGCAATTTGCGGTATCTCCCCACTTGATATGTGTTATTTGCGTAACACTGACCTGTAGAGTTCTTCTCGCTGTTCAGCGCGCTTGGGGGAACTCAACATCTGGCATAAACTCAGCGAGCTAACCTCCTTACGGAGAAGGGAAATACTTGGCTGAGGTGCCCGCAAACGACTGGCTGAATATGCTGCGACTTGGATTGGTTGTCGCGGCGCTGGTGCTTGTCGTGCTCGCAGCTATTATCGATGTGCGCAAGTTCATTATTCCCAACTGGCTTAATGCGGCGTTACTGGCGCTTGGGCTGGTGTTTGCGGTGGTTTCAAGCTTCCATGCGGCAGGGTTTAACTGGGTTACGCACTTGGCCTGCTTCATTCTGTTTTTTGCGGCTGGTACGCTTTTGTTCGCAGCCGGCCTGCTGGGTGGTGGCGATGTAAAGCTGTTTTCGGTTCTGGCATTCTGGTCGGGCCCGACATACCTCGTACCGATGCTGGTTTATTCAGCTGCAGCTGGTGGTGTGTTGTCGCTGGTTTATCTCGCTAAGGCTTGGGCTGCGCATTATGGCCTGATTGCGACAAAAGTGATTGCGGTACAGCGAGACTTGCCGCATACGGATAGCGACGTAACGGTAGCGCCTCTTGGGCAACAGGGTTTTTTAAAAACGCCTATTCCTTATGGGGTTGCCATTGCAATAGGCGGTGTTTACGTTTTCGCAAGCATTACAGGGCAGTTAAGATAAGTTGTGAAGAGCTGATTGGAGGATGTCATGGGTCGTCGACTAGTAGTGGTGTTGCTTATTGCAGGTCTTATCGCTGCGGGTGTTTTCTACTTCGCACGTATGGTTCAGCAATCTGCGCCCGCACCACAACCTGCTACGAGCGCGCAGGTTCAGGCCCCTGTGCAGGAGTCCAGCCAGATCGTGGTTGCCGCCAAGGACCTGCCATCAGGCAGCATCATTCAGGCCAGCAGCCTGGTGTTCCGCCCTTGGCCGCGTGACGCTATCGACCAGACCGCTTATGTCCAGCAGGGCGTTGGCACAGTTGAAGAGTTTGATGGTGCAGTCGTGCGCGGCGGTATGCGATCGGGCGAACCGGTTATCCGCACCAACCTCATCAAGCGTGGCGAAAGCGGCTTCCTGGCTGCTGTTTTGAAGCCGGGTACACGTGCTGTATCACTTCCCATTACCGAAACAACCGGTCTGGCCGGCTTTATCTTCCCTGGCGACTATGTCGACTTGTTGCTGTCACATGTGGTCAACCTTGGCGATCCTAACGGCCAGCAGCGTGCACACAATGTTACTGAAACCATTTTGCATAACATTCGCGTTATTGCAGTTGATCAGCGTAGCGGTGATCAGGAGCAGGCACCGGCAGTTGGCCGTGTTGTGACTTTTGAAGTAACTCCAGAGCAGGCTGAGCGTATTTCGCTGGGGCAGCGTATGGGCGAGCTCAGGTTAATCTTGCGCCCGCTGAGCATGACGCAAGAAGCGGCAGCAACGCCAGCTGACATCCTCACCCCGGGCGCCACCGTAGCCGATGAGCTGAGTAACCGTACATTTACGCTAGATAGCGACCTGAGCCAGATCATCGCTGCACCAGGTGGTACCGGGTCGGCTGCGGGTCCGGGCTCGGGCACGGTTACATCGATTAATGTTATGCGCGGTGCTTCTGCCACCGAAGTTCAAGTCAAGTAAGAGGGGCCAATACCATGCGTCACGTTTTAAAACTTATTTCTGCAGCAGCCCTTGTGTTGCTGCTGTCTGCCCCTCTGGCATCGGTCAAGGCTTCTGGCGCTATGGACGAGCCGGTTACCACGCCGGCTGCCGAGGCCGTGCTTTCGGGTCCGACTGAAACCGTCAGCCTGATTGTTGACGAAGCTCAGGTCATTCGCCTGCCGGGTGCCGCAACTTCAGTATTCGTTGCCAACGCCGCGATTGCCGATGTGCAGGTCAAATCCGGGCAGATGCTTTATCTCTTTGGTCTGCGCCCTGGCCAAACGACATTCTACGCCGTAGATGCCGAGGATAATGTCCTGATCAGCCGCAAGCTGGTGGTTGGCCTTAATCTGGCCGGCCTGCGTAGTGCAATCAGCCGTATTACCGGTAACAACCGTGTTCAGGCCAGCTCTATTGAAGACATGATCCTGCTCTCGGGCAGTGTGGATAACGCCAGCATGGCGCAGGATGTGGTGAAGGTGGCGACGCGTTACCTGCCGCAGGCCATCGTGGCAAGTGGTGGTGGTGGCGATCAGGTTGATCTTGGCCGTAACTACATCATCAACCGCATGAGCATTGACGGTAACAACCAGGTAAACCTGCGTGTGCGTATTGCCGAAGTCAGCCGTGAATCGGCCAAGACCCTTGGTATTTCAACCGGTGTCGGCAGTGATACGGGTAACATCGGCTTCTCGTTTGATGCTGGTATTGCAACCACTGAAAACAACGCTCTTGTGGGTGTCTCCAGCGTTATTGGTGCAACGCCCCTCAGTGCAACACTTGAGGCGCTGGTCGAGGATGGCCTTGCTACAATTCTGGCTGAGCCGAACCTTACTGCTCTTTCAGGCGAAACCGCGTCCTTCCTCGCCGGTGGTGAGTTCCCCATTCCGGTGGTATCGGGTGAGGGTGAAGTCTCGGTTGAGTTCCGTGAGTTCGGTGTGCGCCTTTCATTCACACCAACTATTGTGAATGGCAGCCGCATCAGCATGCGCGTACGTCCTGAAGTGAGTGAGCGCGATGACTCACGTTCGGTGAACTTCGGTGCCGGTGAAATTCCGGGTGTAACAACCCGCCGTGCTGAAACCAGCATCGAGTTGGGCTCGGGCCAGAGCTTTGCTATTGCTGGTCTGATCCAGAACAACTCAACCCAGAACGTACAGAAGTTCCCGGGCCTTGCTGATATTCCGGTACTTGGCGCGCTGTTCCGTTCGGACCGCTTCCGCCAGAACCAGACCGAGCTGGTGATTGTGGTTACCCCGTATCTGGTCAAGCCCGTCAACGCATCGCAGGTAGCTTCGCCGACTGACGGTTATGTTCCGCCTAATGATATCGACCGCTGGCTGAACGGCCGCATGAACAGCGAGCGGCCAACGCCAGCGCGTGTTCCGGTTGCCCGCGAGGGCACCAGCACGGCCGAGGGTGGCCTGGTTGGTGATGTCGGTTATGTTTTGCAGTAGGAGAATTGAAATGCAGAGAGTCACTTTTTCAGCTCAGCTGGTTCTTCTTGCTGGTCTAACCATGCTCACCGGCTGTGCCGATTGGGAAAAGCACGCACAGAGCACGTTGCCTACGCCGCGCCCGGCCTATGAAGACAAGCAGATTACCGTATCGCCTACACGCTCGTGGCATGCTGTAAGCTTCGCACCGGGCAAGATGCATATCTCTGATGACGAGAAGGCTTATCTGTCCGACTTCCTTAATCGTACCGTACAGGATGGCGAGCGCACCGTGATGGTTGAGCAGCCCGGCCGGGGGGCCGACCGTGTGGCACGCCAACGTGCAGCTGCGCTTTCAGCTATGCTGCGGAGCTCGGGTTATCACATTCATCCGCTAACGGGCGTTCAGCCGGTTGCAGGAGAGGTCAATATTGCGGTTGATCACCTGATTGCTCAGGCCCCTAACTGCCCGAATTGGGATATGCACCCGAATATGACTTTCGGTTCAGAGCCTATTCCTAATCACGGCTGTGCTGATCGCCAGAATCTGGCGGCCATGATTGCCAATCCACGTGATCTGATTGTAGGTCAAGTTCCTGCTGCGCCGACCGGTCATGCGCCGATGCGTGGTGAAGTTAATTATCGCAATGGTGTACCAGCACCGCTGCAGGATGCCGGCGAGATCGTAGGCAACTAGTTTTAGGAGAGGTTATTTTATGCGTCCTGATGGTGGCAAAACCCTGCAGTTGCATCACGAGTTTCTTGCTGCGGTGCAGGATCCGGAAACTTATGAGGCTGCAGTTGCCTGCGCTAAAGGGCAGGGCTGGCCTTCGGGTACCGTTGTTAATGCCGACCTGACCACGGTTATCCAGTCGGTTAGCCGTTCGCGTCCGCCTGCCATTATTCTGGCTGATATTGATGGCGCCGAAGATCCGGCTGCGCTGGTTACCCAGTTGGTCAAGATCTGCGGTTCGCGCAGCAAAATCCTGACACTTGGTTCGGCTAATGATGTGGCCTTCTACCGCGGCATGATTCAGGCTGGCGCGGCTGACTACCTCGTCAAGCCCATGAATAGTGTGGCGTTGCGCGATGCGGTTATTCCGCTGCTGGCCTCGAAGGATAATGACAAGTCAGAAAAGAAAGCCAAGTCTGGCCGTGTCTATGTATTCATCGGTGTGCGCGGCGGTGTGGGTACAACCACCATGGCTGTTAATACATCATGGATCATTGCACATGAAGCTGCCCAGAAGGTGGCTCTGCTTGATCTCGACCTGCAATTCGGTAACTGCGATCTCTCGCTCGATCTCGAGCCCGGCCGGGGTTTACGCGAAGTTCTCACCAGTCCCGACCGTATGGACAGCCTGCTGATCAACAGCTCTATGGCCAAAGAGAGCGATCATCTCTCAGTCTTCTGCGGCGAGGAATCCCTCGAAGAAGTTATCGATTTTGAAACTGCCGGTCCTTTAGCGCTGCTCAAGGAACTGCGCGATGAGTACGATCACATTATTATCGACGTGCCGCGCTCAATGGTTTCGCGCCACCGCCGTCTGCTGGTTTCGGCCGATCGCATCTTCCTTGTGACCGATCTCACGCTGGCTGGTATCCGCGATACACAGCGCATCATCAGCGCCATTCAGAATCTCGGGAATGCCAACCCCATCCACCTGATTGCTGGTCGTATCGGCGATGGCGATGCGCAGGTCAACCGCGCCACCTTCGAGCGCAGTGCCAAGATCAAAATCGAGATGCTGGTGCCGCATGACCCCAAGACGGTCAAGCTCAGTGCCAATCGTGGTAAGTCAATTCCAACCGTGGGCGCTGCAACAGCTCTTACAAAATCATTGCGTGGTATTTCCAGCATGATGATTGGTCAGCCAATTGCGGGCGCCGCAGCCGAGAGTGGAGGCCTTGCTGGTCTTCTCGGCATGTTTAAGAAGGGGTGAGCATAGTGTTCTTCGGTGGCAAGAAGCCTGAAAAAGAGACACCTCCGCCGCAGCAAACGCGGCAGCAACGCGCTGCGAGTGCTGCGCCCACTGATACAACAGCACTGGCTGACAGGCTCATTCCGGCCTTGCGCCAGCGCCTTGGCCCTACAACGGTAGCCTCGCTCACGCGCCCTGAAATTTCGCGTGAAATCAAAAACAATCTCGCCTCACTGCTGGGCCCCGAGATTGACCGTATGACCTTGCTCGATCAGCGCCAGCTGATCACCATGATGGCGGATCGCATTCTCGTGCCGACACTGGCCGAGAAGGTGCTGCCTGAAATCAAATACCGTCTCGACCCGCTGACCATTGCATCGCTCGACCGCGCACAGCTGGCCAAAGAAGTGAAGTCGACGATGAAAGAGCTGATGATCACCGAGATCGAAGAGCTGTCTGCTGCCAATCAGCAGGAGCTGCTCTCAACCCTGGTCGATCAGATGCAGCAGGCCGCTGAGGCTGAAATATCGGCTGGCTCGAACGTATCGCCTGAATCGCTTCAGCGTCTGGCTGAAGAAGCGGGTGAGCGCGCCATTATTGCGCAGCAGACCAAGGTTGCGATGGAGCAGCAACAGGTTGAGCGTATTGCCAAGAAGGAAGATAACGCACCGACCAGCACCGAGCTGGCGCAGCAGCGTCTGGCGCGTATGTCGGCCAACAAGACTAACGTTGAGTTTGCCAAGTCGAAGATTCAACAGGTTCTGCTCGAGCGTATCGATACATCGGCGGCGGCCAATCTGCCGCGCGAACAGCTGCGTAAGGAAATTTTCCCGATCACCAGCGAAATTCTGGCTGAGCAGCGCCTGCAGCTGAACTCAACCGAACGTGAAGAGCTGATCGAGCAGATGCTCGACGATATGCTCGGTCTCGGCCCGCTCGAGCCGCTGCTGGGCGATGATAGCGTAACCGATATTCTGGTGAATGGCCCGAAGCAGATTTACGTCGAACGCAAGGGTAAGCTTGAGCTGACGGACGCCCAGTTCCGCGACAATGCCCATGCCATGAGCGTTGCACAGCGTATTGTTACTGCTGTAGGTCGCCGTGTCGACGAAAGTACGCCACTGGTCGACGCCCGCCTCAAGGATGGTAGCCGTGTGAATATCATCATTCCGCCTTTGGCGATTGATGGTTGCTCGATGTCCATTCGTAAGTTCTCGAAGAAGAAAATCTCCCTCGACATCATGGAGAAGCAGCAGAATATTTCGGCACAGATGGCCACTGTTCTGCGTATTGCCGGCCGCGCCCGTCTCAACATCGTCATCTCGGGCGGTACGGGTTCGGGTAAAACCACGCTGCTTAACGCGCTGTCACAAACAATTGATGCTGGCGAGCGTATTGTAACGGTAGAGGACGCCGCCGAACTTCAGCTGCAGCAGCCACATGTGGTTCGTCTTGAAACACGCCCAGCTAACCTTGAAGGCGAGGGCGAGGTCTCCATGCGTGACCTTGTAAAGAACTCGCTGCGTATGCGCCCTGACCGCATCATCCTCGGCGAAGTCCGCGGCGCTGAGGCGCTCGACATGCTTCAGGCCATGAACACCGGTCACGATGGCTCGTTTGCTACATGCCACGCCAACCGTCCGCGCGAAGCCCTAATGCGTATCGAGAACATGGTGGGTATGGCCGGTATGAACCTGCCGTCCAAGGCGGTTAAGCAGCAGGTTGCTTCGGCTATTCACATGATTGTTCAGATCAGCCGTATGCGTGACGGTCAGCGCCGCATTACCTACATTTCCGAGATCGTGGGTATGGAAGGCGAGGTCGTGACCATGCAGGACCTCTTTACCTTCCAATTCCGCGGTGAGGATGAAAACGGTAAAATTCAGGGCGACTTCGTCTGCACAGGCGTTCGTCCCAACTTCCTGTCACGTGCGGCCTACTATGGCCTCGACAAGGAATTGATGGAGGCAATGAATAGCTGATGTTTAGTATTGGTCCAGAACTTGTTCCGGTTATCATCGCGCTCGGTGTGGGCCTGATTGTTGTTGTGCTTGGTATTGGCCTTTCAACTGGCGATACTGGTCCGTCGAGCAAGGCAATTGAAAAGCGCCTCAAGCGTGGCGTTGAAGAAGTTGCAGAAGACAAGAGCAAGAAGCGCGGCCGTGGCAGTGTGCGCCGTGGTGAGTTCCATTACACCGATATCGAGAGTCTTGATCTTTTCCTCAAGCGCATTCTCCCTAATCCGGATAAAATCCGTATTCGCCTCGAGCGCACGGGTAAGGCTTTTACCATTGGCGAGCTCACACTTGTTTCGCTTGGCCTGTTCATGGGCGTTGCCATTATGCTCAAGATGTTTACCCCCTTGGCGCCGCACGTTTGCGCGCTCACGGGCCTGCTCATAGGCCTGGTTATTCCCATTAAGGTTATCAGCATTATTGGTAATCGCCGCGTGAACAAGTTCATGAAGGAATTCCCGGATGCAATTGACCTTATTGTACGTGGTCTGCGTTCGGGTCTGCCGTTTATTGAATCGGTCAACGCGGTAGGTCGCGAGTTCCCGGATCCGATTGGTATTGAGTTCCGTCGTATTGCTGACTCGGTTAAGCTCGGTCAGTCGGTAGAATCGGCAATGTGGGATGTGGCTGAACGTATTGATGCGCCAGAGTACAAATTCCTGATTGTAGCGCTGTCCATTCAGCGCGAAACCGGCGGTAACCTGGCTGAGACGCTTTCCAACCTGGCTGATCTTCTGCGTAAGCGCAAAGCCCTGAAGCTCAAGATCAGAGCCTTGTCATCAGAAGCCCGTGCCAGTGCCTACATCATTGGCTCGCTGCCGTTCCTCATGTTTATGCTTATTAATGTGGTGAATGGCGAATACGCCAGTGCCTTGTGGATGGATGAGCGTGGCCAGCGCATGATGGGCTATGGCCTCGGCATTATGTTTACTGGTTTCTACATCATGTATCAGATGGTGAACTTCGAAATATGAATGAACTATTCACCCGCGAAAACCTTGTTCCCGTTCTGCTCGGTCTGGCCAGCTTTGCGGTAATTATCATTTTCTGGATTGGCCTGATCGAGGATACCAGCGCAGATCGCCGCGTTCGTATGCTTGAGCGCCGCCGTGCCGACCTTCGTACACAGATGGTTGATGGCAAGGGTGGTCGTGGTGGCGAGGCTCGCGCTATGGCTAAGGGGCTGGTCGAAAAGTTCAACCTGCTGCCAAGCGAAGGTACTAAAGGCACCGCGCTTGAGCTTGCACAGGCAGGCTACCGCACCAAAGACGCTATCTTTATCTATACTTTCTTGCGTCTTGTTCTGCCGCTTGCTGGCTGGGCTTTGGGCTTTTTCCTGTTCTATGTACTGCGTGTCTGGGACACCAAGGCTAATAATCTGCTTATGGGCACCCTTATGTTCGGTATTGTGTGCGGCCTGTTGCCGACTATGATGCTGAACAACAAGAAAAAGAAGCGCATGAAGGCAATGTCGCGGTCACTGCCTGACGCGCTCGATCTTTTTGTTATCTGCGCTGAGGCTGGTTTGAGTCTTGATGCCACTTTCGAACGCGTTGCAAATGAATTGACTGAAGCACATCCTGATCTGGCGGATGAGTTTGGTCTCACATCAGTTGAATTGAGCTTCATGCCTGAACGCGCCAAGGCGTTGCAGGGGCTGGCTGACCGCTGCCCGTTGGGCGGCGTTCGTTCGCTGGTAAGTACTCTGGTGCAGACCGAGCGTTATGGTACGCCGCTGGCAGTTTCCATGCGTGTTCTTTCGGCTGAAATGCGTAACGAGCGTATGATGAAGGCTGAAGAGAAAGCTGCCCGTCTGCCGGCCATTATGACCGTGCCGATGATCTTGTTCATTCTGCCGCCGCTGTTCATCGTGCTTATCGGGCCCGCCATTTTGCGTGCGCAGGACGCTTTCAAGTAAGATAGTACTTCATCGGCTATTACTGAGCAGTATGGCTACCAGCCGTGCTGCTGTCTTAGTGCTTTAAACTACATAGGTGTATTGCAAAGAAAAACGGCGGCAGGTCGCCCCGCCGCCGCTATTCTGAATCTATTATGTTTAGTTGCCGACGCCGCAGCTGATGCCGTTCTGGCGCAGCTTCAGGCAGATGGCATTGGCAGCTTCGGCACTTTCGGAGCCTACAGCGTAAAGGGCCATCTGACCGGCATTCGGTTCGATGCTGGCAACTAGGCTTGAGAGACTGGCGCTGTTCGAGGTCCAGACCTTGATCCAGGCTTCACGGGCCTGACCTTCGTTCTCAAAGCGACCGAGATAAATCTTTGAGCTGCCCATGCTCGATGCAGCAGCTGGTGCGCTGAGGCTGGCAGCGGGCTGGCTGGTGGCCGGGGCAACTGCGGCCGGAGCGGGAGCTGCTGCAACCAGTTCAACCGGCTGTTCGCGGGTTGGGGTTGGTAGCAGCGCCTGTACCGGTGTTACCGGCTGCGAGCGGGCTGTGGTGGCTGTGGGCGCAGGGAGCTCTGTAGCTGCAGGCTTAGGTGCTTCAACTTCAGGAGCCTGCGGTTTGACCAGTACGGCCCCATCAGGCACGCCGGTCATTTCGCCGGGAGGGGCCGGAATTTCAGTGGCGCTGACATAGCGCGGCGGTGTCGCCATCATCGGCTGCGGCTCTGGCTCAACAGTGGCAAGGCTGCCGTTCTCGAAGTTGGGGCGGCCTACGCCAGTAAGCGATTGGGCCTGCGTAGGCTCACCGCGCATCTGCTCGTAGGTCTTGATGTTCCGCTCAACCTGCGCTGGGGCATGGTCTACAGCCAGGGCCAGTTTCGCATCTTCATCGCGGCCAACAAGGCCATAGGCGAGGGCGAGGTTATTACGCTGGCGTGATGTTGCAGCCGGATGCTTGACCAGACCTTCAAGAATCTTGATCGCTTCGTTATAGTTCTTGGCGGTCAGATGCGAGTAGGCAAGGTTGTTCTTGATGTCGACATTGTTCGGCTCAAGCGCAAGGCCGGCGCGGTAGTGCTCTTGCGCCGTTTCATGATCGCCAGCGAGATCGTAGGAAATGGCAAGGCCATTAAGCGTACGGGCACTATTGGGGTCAATCTGCAGCGCGTTCAGGTAGGCGTTCTGCGCCTTAACGGGCTCGTTCAGGGCCACGTAGGCACGGCCGAGATTGCGCAGCACGGTATCGTTATTGGCATCAAGGCGATGCGCATGCTCAAGGATCTTGGCTGATTCAGCAGCCTTCTTTTCCTGCCACAAAACATCGGCCAGCGCGATGAGCGGCTGCACGTCTTCCGGCTTGTATTCAGAAGCGCGCATGTAGTTCTTCGAGGCTTCAGCAAAGTCTTGATCGGCCAGAGCAACGGCACCGCGCTTCATGGCCTCATCATAATTCATGGCGTTGTGTGATTCAGCCGTAAGCGGCTCGCGGCTGGCGAAGGGACTGCTTGCGCAACCTGAAAGGGCGGTAAGAGCGATAAGGCTGGCCGCGGTGGTTAAAAGCGGCGACTTGCGAAAGGCCATTGGAAACTCCTGTTAACGTACTGAATCAGTAACAGATTCAGCTATTGCTGTAACCCGCTAATCCTTGCCTAATTATGACTGTGTGGTCAGACATGCCCACCTGTTGCAGTGAAACAATAAAACCTGCGTTCAAATATGAATAATCATTAACATCACCCATGGGAATTAATCTCTTATTCATGGGTTTAGCCCAAAACGCCGCCTGTTAACGACAATACGCTAACAGAGTGGGGCCGTATTAACCCCTGCTTTGCCTTTTAGGGGGAAACTGAAGGTGCGGGAAATCAGTAAATGGAGTTCGATCATGTTCGGCATGCGCCAGAAGCTATCCTCAAAGGATGTTGAGCGTCTGTTGGCCCAGCCAACACCGCAGAACAAGATCGAGATTGCTGCCAAGATCATGGCCGATGCCAGCCATATCAAGGATGACCCAGCCGAAATGGCGCTGGCAAACGAGATTATTTCCCGCCTTTCCAGAGATGCAGAAGTGGCAGTGCGTCAGGCGATTGCCTGGCAGATAGCCCACAGCCCGCTGCTAACCCCTGAAATCGCTGACCAGCTGGCGCATGACATCGGCACCGTGGCATTCCCGATTCTGCGTTATGCGCCGCTGGATGACGAAATGCTGATTGAAGTGCTGGATAACGCCGAGCCGCGCAAAGCGCTGGCGGTAGCTGGCCGTAAGCACCTCTCCGAAGCCGTGTCGGATGCGGTAATCAGCACCGATAACGTAAAAGCGATTGCTGTTTTAATGGGTAATTCTACCGCCAAAGTGAGTGATTCGGCTCTTACCGCCGTGCTCGACCGCTATGGCCTGATTACCGCTGTCAGCAACGCCATGGCGCATCGCGCCGACCTCACTGCTGCACTGGTAGAGCGGTTGGTAGGCCTCGTCTCCCTCGGTGTTCGTAATTATCTGGTTGAAACCCATAAGCTGCCGCATGACCAGATCGATCAGCTGGTGCGTCAGGGCCGTGAAGCGGCCATGGTTGAGCTGATCCAGCCGATCAGTGACCGGATTGACCAGCTCGAGCCATTCCTGCGCCGCCTTGATGCGGCTGAGCAGCTTACACCATCCTTCCTGTTCCGGGCCTTGTGCGCGGGCGAGTTAAGCATCTTCCGTATTGGTCTAGCGGTTCGTGGCCGCTTACCAATGCTGGCGATTGACGAGCTGCTGCGTGACCGCGGCCCCTTGGGCCTGCCCGCGCTAATGCGCCGCTGCGATATCCAGATGTCGCTGCTGCCAGCCTTCAAGGCCGCGCTGCATGTCTGGCGCGAGAGTGATTACAGCGGCGAGGCGATTGGCCGTCCGGCTTATCAGGCCGATGTGCTGGCCGCCGTGTTTGAGGACTGCACGCCGATTGACGATGCCGATCTTGATGCACTGCTGCAAAACCTGTTCACCTTGCCTAAGGTTGATTTCAGCCGTCCTGCTGCCTAGCGCAAACTTATAAAACCGCTATTCTGCGGGCATGACGATTCTCAAGCCGATTGCCGAGATAGCCGGCAAACTTAATATTCCTGCCGATGCACTGGAGCCTTACGGCCAGCATAAGGCCAAGCTTTCGCGCGTATTCCTCAAATCCCTTGCCGGTAAGCCCGAGGGCAAGCTGGTGCTGGTAACTGCTGTAAACCCAACGCCAGCAGGCGAGGGCAAGACCACCACCACCATTGGTCTTGGCGATGCCATGAGCCAGCTTGGGCATAAGGTTGCTCTTGCCTTGCGTGAGCCGAGTGTGGGCCCGTGTTTTGGCGCCAAGGGTGGGGCGACCGGTGGTGGCAAGGCCACGGTTGAGCCAGCCGAGGACATCAACCTGCATTTTACTGGCGATTTTCATGCTGTGACCAGCGCGCATAATCTGATTGCCGCGCTGATTGATAATGCGCTGCATTACGGCACGCTGGGCAATATTGATGCCCGCCGTATTACTTGGCGTCGTGTGCTGGACATGAACGACCGCGCCTTGCGCAACGTCGTGTTGGGCCTTGGCGGTAAAACACAAGGCGTACCGCGTGAGAGCGGGTTTGATATTACAACCGCTTCCGAAATTATGGCGGTGCTGTGCCTGGCTAAAGATGCCGATGATTTGCGCGCTCGGCTCGAGCGGATTGTCATTGGCTGGAACGGCACCGAGCCTGTTACTGTGGCCGCTCTTAAATCAACCGGTGCGTTGATGGCACTGCTGAAGGATGCAATCAAACCCAATCTGGTGCAGACCGCTGAGGGCACGCCCGCACTTATTCATGGTGGGCCGTTTGCCAATATCGCGCATGGTTGTAACTCTGTAATCGCAACGCGCACGGCTTTGCAGCTGGCCGATTGGGTGATTACCGAGGCAGGTTTTGGTGCCGATCTCGGCGCTGAAAAATTCCTTGATATCAAGTGCCGTAACGCAGGCTATAACCCCGTATGCGCCGTTGTTGTGGCGACCATTCGCGCGCTTAAATATAACGGCGGTCAGAAGGTAGATGAACTGGCGACAGAGAATGTCCCCGCACTCGATAACGGCATGCCTAACCTGCTACGCCACTGCAATAACCTGCAACTTTATGGCCTGCCTGTAGTAGTGGCGATTAACCGCTTTGCGACTGACAGCGATAACGAAATTCAGACTGTGCTGAAGTGGTGCAAGCGCAATTACATTCCCTGCGTTATGGCCACGCATTATGCAGAAGGCGGTAAAGGTGCAGTTGAACTGGCTCAAGCAGTGATCAAATCCAGTGCCGAGGCCTGCCCGCTACGCTTGCTGTATCCGGATGATATGCCGCTGGATGAGAAAATACGAACCATTGCCATGAAAACCTATAAGGCTGGCGAGGTCGAGTTCAGTCCCGAAGCCATGGCCTCGATCGCGCGCTTTACTAAAGCAGGGCATGGCAACTTGCCCGTATGCATCGCCAAAACCCAATACAGCTTCTCGGATGACCCGAGCCTGCTGGGGGCGCCGCGCGATTTTCGCATGCGCGTGCGCGACTTGCGCCTTTCGGCCGGAGCTGGTTTTGTAGTTGCGATTATGGGCGAATTGTTACTCATGCCGGGTCTGCCCAAAGTACCAGCTTCACAGCGTATTGATGTGGATGCTGATGGCCGTGTTACCGGCTTGATGGGCGGATAGGTATTCCATGCAGAAATTAAAGATATGGCTTGGGCTGCTTATATCTCTCTTAGGATTCGCCTATGCGGCTGTATGTTTTGTATTCTACGCATGGATGGAAGCAAGCGGCGGCATGACATTTGAGCGTGTTGCATTGTTGGCTGCTTTGTCGGCATTATTCGCCTTTTTATGCTTAGGTATGTTTTGCTGGCTTTGTATCAAACTCTACAAATTACCAAAAGCTACTTCTTGGGACGAATAATAAGGCTCGCAATTGCCGGAATGAGGATGATGGAGGCCAGCATGTTCAGGATGAACATGAAGCTGAGCATCAGCCCCATATCCGCCTGGAACTTGAGTGCCGAGAATATCCACGTGCTTACGCCAGCTGCCAGCGTGAGGCCGGTAAACAGCACCGCATGGCCAGTTTCGCGCAGGGTACTTACCCATGCATCTTCCAGCGTACCGCCATTTTTGAGATGGATTTGCAGGCGGCTGAAGATATAGATGCCGTAATCAACACCGATACCCACACCGAGGGCAGCGATAGGCAGGGTGGCCACCTTAAGGCCAATACCCATGGTGGCCATCATCGCGTTAGCCAGCACTGAAACAAGCACAAGCGGCAGCAGGCAGCAGATAACCGCTTTAATCGAGCGGAAGGTAATGAAGCAGAGAACAGCAACCGCAAGGTAGATTGCATAAAGCATCGGCTTTTCAGCCGCGCGAACGGCGTCATTCGTGGCGGCCATGACGCCTGCGTTACCGGTTGCAAGCCGCAGGCGGACATCTACCCCCTCACGCGCTTTAAACGGGTTGGCCGCCAGCCACGCCTCAACACCGTCTGTCACACGGTCAATCGTCTCGGCTTTGTGATCAGTCAGGAAGAACATGATGGGCATGACCGAGCAATCGGCGTTCAGCAGGCCGGTTGAGGTTTCAATCGGGCGCGATGCCTGCGTGAGGAGTGACTGGTTACGTGCGCGTTCATCATCCGTTGCGCCGATTGAAAGCGGCAGGGCGCGCCATTTGAGGTTCCCCTCGTTCCAGCCACTGGCAGCAATCTTCATGGCCTGTGGCAGGCTGATGCTTGAGTGTACGCCTTCGATATTGCGGATGTGCCATTCGAAGGCGTCGATGTAATTCACCACATCCGGCTCAACGCAGCCGCTGCTTGGGGCTTCGGCAATCACATTCAGAATGTCGGTGCCAATGCTGAAGCGGCTGGTGATATACGCGGCGTCCTTGTTGTATTGGCTGTCAGCATGGAATTCCGGTGCGCCAGCCTCGGTATCGCCAATCACCATACGCGCGCTTTGTTGCCAGCCCCATACGCCCAAGGCGAGGGAGAAGAGAATAAGCATCATGGCATTACGTGGGCGGGCAAGGCCGCCCATGGTGCGCCATAGCTTCTCGTGCCCATGTTCAATATGGTGCCGCTGTTTCTCGGTATTGGCAGGGATAGCCAGATAAGAAAGCCATACAGGTAGCAGCACAAGGTTGGTGACCAGAATAACGCCCACACCCAGCGCCGCGGTATAGGCCAGCTCGCGGATCATGGGGATAGTGATAAGTGCCAGAGTGAGGAAGCCTGCAACATCTGTCATCAAGGCAGAAGTACCGGGGCCGAGCAGGCGGCGGAAGCCGCTTTTAGCGGCTTCGAGCGAGGTGGTATTGGGCACGGCCATTTCGGCACTGACGGCGGTAATCATCTGCACGCCATGGCTCACGGCGATGGCAAAGATGAGGAAGGGCAGCAGAATGGACATCGGGTCGATGCCATAACCGAGCGTGACCATAACGCCGAGCTGCCAGACAACCGAAGTGGTGGCACAGGCGATGAGCACGAGGCTGAATTTAAGCGAGCGCGAGTAATACAGCAGCAGTACAAAGGTAATGAGCGCCGCAATGAGGAAGAACATGGCAACGCCCTTGGCACCGGCCGCCACATCACCAACCATTTTGGCAAAGCCGATGATGTGGATGTTTACATCCGGATACTTGCCCTGCAGCTCGTTCAGCTTGCTGGCCACAGCCATGTAGTCGAGCCGGTTACCGGTCGTCGGGTCGCGCTCGAGCAACTGGGCGCTGATCATGGCGGCGGTAAAGTCATTCGCCACCAAGCGGCCAACCTGACCGGATTTGAGCGTATTCTCGCGTACCTTGATCAGGTCGTCAGGCGTGCCCTGAAATTCAGCCGGAATAACGTTGCCGCCGGCAAAGCCCTGTTCATCAACCTCAATGAAGCGCACATCCGGGGTTACCAGCGAACTCACGCGGGCGCGATCAACGCCCGGAATGAAGAACACATCGTCAGTCGCAGCCTTGAGCGTAGCCAGAAATTCTTTGGTAAAGATATCGCCGCTCTTGGGGGCGAGGGCCACCATAACGCGATTAGCACCACCAAACGCCTGATGCTCCATGAAGGTTTGCATATAGGGGTGGTCTTGCGGCAGTTGTTTTTCGAAGCCGGCATCAATACGCAGGGAGGCTGCCTGAAACAGCAGCCCGAGAGTAATAATCGCCAGTACCGCCAGCGTAAGGCGGCGGTTACCGAAGATCAGTTTTTCGAACGCATTAGCGAGCATTGGGGGCCTCAATCGGCTGAACGCCCTTTTCGCCGAACAGTAACAGGCTGCCGTTTGGCGTAGCGATGATGCTGGCAAGGGCGGTGCGGGTGGTCTGGCGTTGCAGGGTAAAGCTTTGGCCGTTATCGCTGCTGAGCAGCACAACGCCGCTAGCGCCTACAATGGCAACACGGCCATCTGCCAGCACTTGCCCGCCCATCAGGCCGCTATCCACGCCGGTTTCAATCTTCTGCCAATTAGCGCCCTGATCAGCCGAGCGCAGGATATTTCCACGCAGGCCAAACAGCAACCAGCTGCCATCAGGCAGGCTAAGGAGGCCAAAGAAAGAGCCATCATAAGGGGTCATCAGCGAAACCCAATCGGCCCCGCCGGTAGTGCTTTCGAGCAGGGCGCCAGATTCGCCAGCTATAATAATCCGCTGGTCATCAAGCATCTTCACTGCATAAAAGTTGCTATCGCTTTCTTTGACGTATAGCCGCTCCCATGTGGTGCCGCCGTCAGTCGTGCGCAGGAACAAGCCATAAGCGCCGGTAGCCGCGCAGCTGGTGGTACTGCTGCAGCTGATGTTGAGGAGCGGGGAATCTGCCGCTGTATCATCTTCAGGTAACTGGCTGGATTCAAACTGCTGGGTCCATGTGCTGCCGCCATCAGTGGTGGCGAGGATGGTCGCGTTCTGGCCCACAGCCCAGCCGTGCTGGGTATCAGTAAAAGTTACGGCAGTAAGCAGGGCACGGGTGGGAGTAATAACCTGCTGCCAGGATGCACCATTATCGACCGAACGCAGTACATGGCCGCGTTCGCCAACAGTGATGAGCGACGTACCGCTGGTGGTGACATCGAGCAACAATGACTTGTCGGCAAGGCGGGCGGGGGCAGAACTTTCGGCCAAAGCCAGAGGGGGAGCCAGCAGAGCTAAAACAAAAACCCCCACCCCTATCTTTTCCCGCAAGCAGGAGAGGATAGAAGGTGGGGGCGATTGGTGCATGAGAACCAGCTTAGCGCGTTCCCTCAACCCGCATCGCATTTGGGCTGAAATCCTCCGGCTTCAGACGTACGCTGAAGTCGTACATCGGGCCTTCGTTATCAAAGCCAATGGCGGTGTAACGGCCAGATTGCAGATCATAAGACACATCAAGCGTCGACCAGAACACCGGCACATCGTAGTAGTTGATGCAGTGCGATTCCATCACGCGCCAGATCTGGCCACGGCTATCGTAAAGGTCCATGCTTACAATCTGCCAGCTGTCCTCATCGATATACATGGTGCGTTTAGCATAGATATGGCTGGTACCGGGCTTAACTGTAGCTTCAACCACCCATACGCGATGCAGCTCATAACGCAGCAGGTCAGGATTGAGGTGGCTCTTCTGGATAATGTCACGATACTTTACGCTGTCGCTATGCAGCTTGTAGGCGTTATAGGGAACGTAGATTTCCTTACGGCCAACAAGGTTCCAGTCGTAGCGGTCAACCGCGCCGTTAAACACGTCAAGCTGATCGCTGGTACGCAGACCATCAGCCGCTGTGCCCGGATTGTCGTAGGCGATGTTTGGCGCACGACGCACGCGGCGCTGACCGGGGTTATAGGTCCAAGCCGAGCGGGGTTCCTTGACCTGGTCCATGGTGTCGTGCACCAGCAGGATTTCGCCTGCAAGGCGGGCGGGCGACATAATGGTCTGGATGAAGTAGAGCAGCGTGTTACCGCCAAGGCCGGATGAATAGGCGAATAGCGATTTCTCGTTGATCGTGATCATCGTATAGCCGCCATCTGCGGTCGGGTTGGCCTGACCGACTGTGCGATCGAAGCCATAGCCGCGGAAACGTAGCAGGTGGTTCCATACCGCCTCAACACCGCTCTTGGGGTTGGGGAAGGCCGAGGTGAGGGTTGCACCCTCAACGCCGTTACCATTGTTAATGAGACGCGCGCTGCTGGCGTTGCTGCGCAGGGCTTCATAAACCTCAGACGGGTACGAGGCACTGCGGCGCGTGGGGTAGATATTCATCTTGAAGTCGGGATAGCGCTTGAACATCGCGATATTACCGGCGGTCAGCTTGTCGGCATACTGCGTGTAATTGCTGGCATCAATTGTGATCTTGATGGCATCAGCTGCAAACGGGTCAGGGTGATGCATGCCGGGGGTATAACCCGCAGGCGGAGTTGTGATGCCACCAGTCCATGCCGGGATGGTACCATCGGCATTACCTTCTTTAATCGCGCCAAGCGGTGTTTCGCTGGCCAAGGCAGCCGGAGCAAGAGTGATGACGAGCGCGCTCGCCAGCCAGAAGCGTGACAGTTTCATTTGCGGTTCCTCCCGATATATTTTTAGAACGAGTACTTTACATTAACTGATACGAAGTCGCGGTCGTTGATCAGGTTGTAATTACCGCCACCAAAGAAGTTCGTGTACTGGATGTCGGCCGACCAGTTCTGCTGGTAGGTGGCACCAATACCCAGACTTACTGCCTTGCGTCCTTCAAGATACGTCGCCAATGGTGAAGGAGTGGTTCCGTTCACATCGTGCTGGAAGCTGACGCGTGGGAAAAGGTTAATGGGCCCGAGCGCGTTAAGGAAGTCGAAACGAGCGGTTACGCGATAGCCCCAAGAGAAGCGATCGGCAAAACCTTTACGGGATTCAGTACCTTCGGCACCGGCAAGCGTGGGGTTACCGCCTGTGTATGTGCCTGCACCCTCAAGGCGCAGCTCATCCTTGTCCGGCATATCATGAACGAATGTTGCACCAACTTCGCCCAGCAGGAGCCACTGGTCCGAACCGAAAGCCGGGCCAAAGGCACGGGTGGCCGACATGGTGCTCGATGAGACACTACGGTTAATATAACCTTTAATATCGCGGTCGAAGAAGGTGGTGAAGTTTGCAGCTGAAATACCACCCATGCGGCGGATGATCTGGTTGGTGCTGAAGGCTGCGGCGGTAGCATTTCGCACTGCACCCGGAGCAGCCGCGGCCACAGCAGCAGGAGCCAGAGCAGCCTGCAGAATTTCTACGTCGTCGATCTGCAAGGGCTGATCAACACGCAGAGCGTACTCGCCCTGCAGTGAGATGAGGCCGAGTGAAGTGCTGAAGCTGGCACCGCCGAGCTTCACATCTTCCGGATACTCGAGGTTATAATCGGCTGAAAGCGCGTAGTTGCCGCCAACAAGACCGGCCAGAGTGCCAGTGTGCGCATTAATAACAGGAACGCGGCTATGGTACTGCATACCATAGAGTGCAAACTCACTGTCGTTGAGCCATGATGCGAAGTAACGCAGGGCGGCACCAAACTGGCCTTCATCCTTGGGCGTATCGGTACCCGAGCGCTGTACGCGGCAACCTACAGGGCAAGCGGCGGCAGGGCCGTTGAATGTGGGGCTATCGGGCACGCCAGCCGAACCAAAACCGAGGTAGACGTTATTACCGCCCGGTGCAGCAATATCGCTGGTGCTGAAGTATGTACCGGTGGCGTCAAGCTTGGTCTCATGCCACAGCAGCTGGTAGAAACCTTCGAGGCTGACGTTATCGCTCACCTGTGCGTTCATGTTCACAGCTTCAACCGGCAGCAGGCCTTCGCGCAGCTCCGAGCCGGGCACGCGCAGGGCCGAAAGGTCGAACGGGTTGATGGCGTTAATACCGTTAGGAATGAAGGTGCTTTCGCCCCAGTTCATCACCTGACGACCAAGGCGCATGTCAACACGGCGGTCGAAAACTTCAGTATTACCGTAGATATAAGCATCGAGCAGATCGATATCGTAACCAGCCTGATCAACAGCCTTGTTGGAGAGGTCGCGGAAGTCGGTTGAGTCTTTCTGCGCGTTCAAGACATCGTAGAAGTAGGTGAGGCGGGTGAAGGCACCAATGTTATCGCGCTCAATCGAGAGTTCGTGCGTTGCACGGGCAGCCAGAGCGATGAGGCCCGGGTCGTAATTGAGGTTACCATCGTCGCCGTTGATCGAACGGGCGGTGCCGCCATTAGCGATACCGACAATCTTTTCGTCGCGCTCTTGCACACGGAAGCTCGAGCCGACCGAGACAGTGGTATCGAGGCGGATGCTTGTATCACCAGCTTGCCAGTCGGCAGCTGTTGCAGGTAATGCAGAGATAAGGCCGAGTGCGGTAAGAATGGCAAGCTTGGAACAGCGCATAGTAACTCCCCTAGAGTTGACGGCCGGATTTTTCCAGCTCTTTCACGTAAGAGGATAACTGCCCTGCAGGATAGCGCAATAGCACAATCAGCTTTCGCACAATCTACTGTTGCGTTTTAGTCACGCCAGAAGGAGCGGGTGAATACCATGATTACAGCCAGAATTTCGAGACGGCCGAGAATCATGGCAAATGCGCAAATCCACTTGGCCACATCGTTAAGCGGGGCGAAGCTACCCGCTGGGCCGATGATATCACCAAAGCCGGGGCCAACATTGGAGAGCGAGCTCAAGGAGCCCGTAAGAGCTGTTACGAAATCAAGCCCGGTCATGGCTAAAGCCAGCGATATGATGAGCCATGAAAGGAAGAACAGGATAATAAAATTAGCAACTGCGTCTTTAACTTCATCACTCACGCATTTGGAGTTGAATCTTACCGGTATGACTCGATGAGGTAGCATCATTTTAAGTAGCTGCTGGCGGACTGAAGAGAAGAATATCTGCCAGCGGAACAGTTTGATGGATCCTGTTGTTGATCCTGTACTGCCGCCAATAAAGCAGAGGCAGAAAAATGCCATAACAGCGAAACCGCCCCATGTTGTGTAATCATCAGAGACAAAACCGGTTGTTGTCATGATCGAGACAACGTTAAGCGCCGCATGGGAGAGCGCCCAGCTTATGGGCATATCCATATAACTGGCTACCCATGCTGTCATTACCAGAACACTTAAAAGCATGCAGCTTAGTACGGCTTTGACCTGACGGTCACCCAAGGCAGAGTTAAAATCGACTGTAAGCTTCATGTACCAGGTGAAGGGCAGTGCCCCCATAATCATCGTAAACACCGCAGCCCAAATAATTGGAATGCTGTTGTAGTAGCCTATTGAGCTGTCTTTAGTTGAGAGTCCGCCAGTTGAAACGCCAGTCATCATGTGGTTGATGGCGTCAAACCAGTCCATACCTGCCAAGCGGAAAATAACTGCCGAAGTTATTGAAATGAGCAAATAAACCCCGATAAGCGAGGCCGCAAAAATCTTGGCCTGTGCGATAACCTTCTCACCTTTCTCGGAGCTTTCGGATTTGAAAAGCTGCATGCCGCCAATCCGCATGAACGGGAAAAGTACAATCGCGATACCGACAATACCGATACCACCAACCCACTGCAGCAACGAGCGCCAGAGCAGAATGCCGCCTGGCATATCGTTGAGCCCGGTCATTACTGTTGAGCCGGTTGTGGTAATCCCCGATGTCGCTTCAAAGAAGGCGTCAGTGAAGCTCATTTGGGCGATGGTCGTCATGAAAGGTAAGGCGCAAGTTACACAGGTGATGATCCACGTGGTCGTAACGAGTAGGAACATCTGCTTTACATTGAGGCTGCGTATATCACTTTTCATGGCAAGAATAAGCGATAAGGAAATAAAACCGGTAATCACCGCGCTGTCAAAAAAGGCCTGCGCATCCGGCCCGCGACTTAAAGTTTCGAGCAGGCAAGGGATAAGCATCATGCCGGCAACAATCAGCTGCATCATGCCGGCGAGGTACAGGACGGGGCGAATAAAGGTCAGCATCAGGTGACCTTATATATGCCTATCGGCGCGGCTGCAAATTAAACAGTTCCATCGCGTCGAGCAGCCAGGGTTTGGCGCGTTCGACTGCGGCTTCGCCTTCGGCAATCGCTTCGGCGGCACGGTCGAACTCCAGAAGGCCGATATGGCCCAAACGGGGGGCGATATGCACATCTGGCGGATCGCCTGCCAAGCGCTGGCGGGTGATACGATCGAGAATAATACTGAGCGAAGCGGTCATGACACCGAACATGGAGGGCTCTTTATCTTCGCGCTTGAACACCTTTTTGGTAAAGGGGTCGAGCATCGAGAGGCGGTCTTCCATACCGGAGTCGGCCATGAAGGGCAGCAGGTCGAATCCGGCAGCAGAGGGGATATCGGCTCCCGGCGCCTTGTTGCGGCCAATCATGTCGCCGGTCAGGTTGATGGCGATAACGCACTGGCAGTCCATCGCGCGGCAGACCGAGACGGGCAGCGGGTTGGTCAACGCCCCATCTACCAGCCAGCGTCCGTCAATCTGTGCGGGCTTGAAAATACCGGGAATGGAGAAAGAGGCGCGTACGGCATCCACCACGCGGCCCTTTTTAATCCATACTTCGTGGCCGGTGAGCAGATCGGTCGCTACCGCGATAAAGGGAATGGGCAGATCTTCGATGTTCACATCGCCAAAATGCTCGAGCATTTCGTTGACCAGCTTCTGGCCGCCCACAAGGCCGCCAGCCCGCATCTTGAAGTCGAGCAGGCGGACGATGCGGAGCTTGGTAAGGTCCCGAGTCCAGTCTTCCAGCACGTCAAGGCGGGAGATGAGATAGGCAGCACCCACCAGTGCGCCAACGGATGTACCTGCCACTACGTCAGGCCGGAAACCGAGGTTATGCAGGGCTTTGAGCACGCCAATATGGCCCCAGCCGCGGGCAACGCCGCTGCCAAGGGCAAGACCGATGCGTGGACGCGGTGGTTCGACTGGCGACTCCGGCTGCGACGGCGTGGAGGTGGACGACCCACCAGACTTACGTGAAAATAGCCCCATTTGCTTAGTTTGGCTCTCTATGGTTAATAAAGTTTCAACCTAATGAATGGACTTAACGTTTAATGCACCGCAGCAACACAAACACTCCCGCTAAAATCCTGCTCAAGCGGCTCATCCATAATTATTTGCGGCCGCACTTGCGTCTGCTCATGGTGGGCTTTGGTTATATGGCTTTGGCTGCGGCGATGACCGGCGCTTTGGCGGCTCTCATGCAGCCGATTATCGATGATGTGTTTCAGGCGCATGATAAAGCCCGCCTGCTTGAAGTTGCAGCTGCTGTATTTGCGGCTTTCGCGCTGCGTGGCTTTGCCAGCTACATGCAGGCGGTGAAGATGAACGATGTGGGCCAGCGTATCGTCGCTGCTGCCCAGCGCCAGCTCTATAGTCACCTTATAAGAGCTGACCTTGCTTACCTGCATACCAATGCCTCAGGCCAGCTGCTCTCGCGCGTGATTAATGACGTGCAGGTCATGCGCCTTGCAATTGGCGAAAGCCTGGCCGGTATCGGCTCGAGCATGCTGACACTGATTATTCTTATCGGCGTGATGTTCTGGCGCGACTGGCTGTTGGCCACCATCTCGTTTATCGCATTCCCGCTGGCGGCTTTCTTTGTAGCGCGCATTGCCAAGCGCCTGCGCCGTGTCTGGTCGCAAACACAGGAATCTGTAGGTCAGCTCTCGTCTATCATGGGGCAAACTTTTGTCGCGGCGCGGCAGGTGAAGGCTTATGGCACCGAGAAGTTTGAAGAAGGCCGCATCGGCGCGATGGTCGAGCAGATCTATCGCCTCTCGACCAAGTCGTTCCGCGTCGCCAACTCCACTGGTCCGATCAATGAAATGCTGAGCGGTATCGCTATTGTTACAGTTATCGCTTATGGCGGCATGCAGGTGATGGCTGGTAACAGCACGCCGGGCGCGCTCTTCTCGTTCATCACGGCGTTTCTGCTGGCGTATGAACCCATCAAGAAGCTGACCAAGCTGAACGCACAGATGCAGGCTGGCCTGGCTGCAGCCGAGCGCGTGTTTGCCGCGCTGGATGAGGCGCCAGCAATCCAGAACAAGCCGGACGCGCCCGCACTGGTACTCGCTGAGCCCGCAGTTGAGCTTGAGAATGTCACCTTCGCCTATCAGGGGGATCAGGACATTCTGAACAAAGTAAGCATCAAGGCGCCAGCGGGTAAAACGATTGCGCTGGTTGGCCCGTCGGGTGCGGGTAAGTCCTCCATCCTCAACCTTGTGCTGCGCCTTTACGATGTGCAGGGGGGCTGCGTGAAGGTGAGCGGGCAGGATATCCGCGATGTGACGATGGAAAGCCTGCGCGCCTGCTTCGCGCTTGTTTCGCAGGAAGTAGCGATATTCGACGATACGATTAAAGCTAATATCCGTTATGGCAGCGAACATGCCAGCGATGAGGATGTTTATAACGCGGCCAAGGCAGCTTATGCGCATGACTTTATCCTTAGCTTACCGCAGGGCTACGATACAATGGTGGGTGAGAACGGCACACGCCTTTCAGGCGGACAGCGCCAGCGCCTCTCCATCGCCCGTGCGATGCTGCGCGATGCACCGATATTGCTGCTCGATGAGGCAACCTCGGCACTCGATAGTGAGTCGGAGCGCGCCGTGCAATCCGCCCTTAACGAGCTGCAGAAGGGCCGCACGACCATTGCCATTGCGCACCGCCTCTCGACCATCAGCAATGCCGACATTATTTACGTAATGGAGAATGGACGTGTAGTCGAAACCGGCTCGCACGACGTACTTCTTCAGAAGGGCGGGCTCTATTCGCGCCTGTGGCGGTTGCAAGCAGGAGAGGCTGCGTAATGCTGAAGTTTTTACAGACTGTAGTTGTCGCTTATGCGGTGATGGTTGGCGTACTTTTTGTGTTGCAGCGCAGCCTGTTGTTCATGCCGCCCGATGTGGACGGCGCTTTGCAGCCGCGCAATCTGCCTGAGGCGCAGCTAGGCGAAGTCACTACAGTTGACGGAGTGGTCTTAAAGCACTGGTTTGCGCCGCCGCGTGACGCTGGCAAGCCAGTAGGTGTGCTATTTTATGGTAATGGTGCTTATATGGCCTCGCGCGCGAATGAAGCCCGGGCGCTGCTTGACCTTGGTTATGGCGTATTGCTGGTCAGCTATCGCGGGTATGACCGCAATCCTGGCTCACCCAGTGAAACAGGCCTGTACAACGATGCGCGCGCCAACCTCGATTGGCTGAAGTCCAAGGGTTATAGCTTCTTCCTCATGGGCCAGTCGCTGGGCTCGGGCGTGGCGGTGCAGATTGCGACCGAATACCCGGTTGAAGCCCTCATTCTCGAGACACCCTATACCAGCATGGTCGATGCGGCGGCCTATCATTACTTCTTTGTGCCGGTACGCTGGCTTCTGCTGGACCGGTTCGATAGCCTGAGCAAAATCGGCCAGATCAAGGCGCCGGTCTTTGTCATTCAGGGCGAGGAAGATGAAGTGGTACCGGTCGAGCAGGGCAGACGCATTTTTGCTGCCGCCAATGAGCCTAAGGAGGCTATCTGGCTGCCCGGTGCTCACCATAACGATTATTACAGATACGGTGGCTGGCCGCAAATCGTTCAGTTCCTGCAAAAGCATACCGGTGAGGCGCGATGAAGAGCTGGCTTAATGTCGTTAAGTTTTTGCTGAGTTTTGTACTCACGCTTTATATCGTCATTGTCAGTCTCTTGTATTTCTTCCAGCGTGACTTGTTGTTTGTGCGATTTGTTGACCGTACAATACCTACCCCGGCAGAGGCGCTGGTGCCCGAGATGCAGGTGATCAGGGTCACAACCGCTGACGGGCTGGTGTTGCATAACTGGTATGCGCCGCCGCGCGATGCAGCTTTGCTGGTAGTGGTTATCTTTTATGGGCAGGGAGATTTCCTGTCATCGCACCGAGGTACCGCGCGCTGGTTGCTTGATAATGGCTTCGGCGTTTTGATGGCAAACTACCGCGGCTATAGTGGCGATCCCGGCTCTCCTACCGAGGAGAATGTGTATAAGGATGCGCGCGCCAGTCTCGATTATGTTAAATCGCAAGGTCAGCGGATCAGCCTGCTTGGCGTTTCGCTCGGTAGCGGCATCGCGCTGCGCATGGCAACTGAATATAATGTACAGTCGGTGGTTTTATTTTCGCCCTACAGCAGTGTGATGGAAGTGGCCGCATGGCGCTTCCCGTTTGCGCCAGTGCGTTACCTGATGAAAGACCGTTTCGATAGTCTGAGTATTATCAAGGATGTAAAAGCGCCTGTCCTAATGGTCATGGGGCGGCTTGATCAGATCATTCCGTTTGCGCAGGCCGAAGCCTTGTTTAATGCTGCCAACCAGCCCAAAGTGAATATCTGGATTGATGATGCTTATCATGTAAACTACCGCCGCGAGCAGTTCCAGCCACAGATGCTCGAGTTTTTAAAGACCTATGCCACAGGAGTAAGCCATGAAAATCCTCAGCAGTGAGATTACGCCCAAGGATGTTTATCTCAACCGCCGTGAGTGGCTGATCTCGGCGGGTCTCATGGTGTCCGCCATGCCTGCTGCCGCTGCATCTGCGTTTAATACTGATGAGGCCAAGACCCCGCGTGAGGCTGTGACCACTTATAATAACTTCTACGAATTCGGCACCGATAAGAGCGATCCAGCCAAGAATGCGCATACGCTCAAGCCGTCGCCATGGTCGGTGGTCGTCGATGGCCTCTGCGCCAAACCGGGCACGCTCAGCATTGAGGATTTAATCAAGCCGCATACCATCGAAGAGCGTATCTACCGCATGCGCTGTGTTGAAGGCTGGTCGATGGTCATTCCATGGAACGGCTTTGCGCTGGGCGACCTGCTCAAGCGGTTTGAGCCGCTGGGCAGTGCCAAATATGTAGCCTTTGAAACGCTAAACGACCCGCAGCAAATGCCCGGCCTGCGCAGCCCGGTGCTGCAGTGGCCCTATGTTGAGGGTTTGCGGATGGATGAGGCCATGCACCCGCTCACCATCATGGCAACAGGCCTTTATAGCGAGAGTATGCCTAACCAGAACGGGGCGCCGATCAGGCTTGTGGTGCCATGGAAGTATGGCTTCAAGAGCATCAAGTCGATTGTGAAAATCACCTTCACTGAGGCAGAGCCACCCACCAGCTGGAACCGCTCGGCGCCGCGTGAGTATGGCTTCTATTCGAATGTGAACCCCACGGTTGACCATCCGCGCTGGTCGCAGGCGACCGAGCGCCGTATTGGCGAGTTCTTCAAACGTGACACGCTGATGTTCAATGGCTATGCCGAGCAGGTGGCTGGCCTTTATACGGGCATGGACCTGAAGGCGAATTACTGATGCTGCCGCGCTGGCTCAAGCCTACGGTTTTTGTGTTGTGCCTGCTGCCGCTCGTGCAGCTGGTCTACCTTGGCTTTATGGCCAAGCTGGGCGTTAACCCGGTTGAGTATGTGCTGCGTGATTTGGGCGAATGGGCGCTCAAATTTTTGCTCATTACCTTGGCTATTACGCCGTTGCGCAAGTTTACCGGCTGGGCCTGGTTGGCGCCGCTGCGGCGCATGCTGGGGCTTTATGCTTTCTTTTATGCTTTCCTGCACCTAATGGTGTTCTTCGGCGCAGATTTGAGTTTTGATATGTCGGCGCTGTGGCGTGAGGTTGTGCGCAGGCCCTACATCACTGTGGGTATGCTTTCGCTGCTCATCATGTTGCCGCTGGCCATCACCTCAACCGACAAGATGATCAAAAGAGTAGGGGGCGTGCGCTGGCGCAGGCTGCATCAGCTGGTCTATGCTGCGGGTATTTTGGGGGTGTTGCATTTTTACTGGATGAAATCCTCCAAGAATTTGACCACAGAACCCCTGATTTACGCTGCGGTTTTGGCTGTGTTGCTGGCTTACCGCGTGGCAGACCACTATGGCCATGCGCCGCGCCTGAAGCGCCGCGCGCGAACTTAAGACCCGATTAACTCCTTAAAGGCATGATAAGGGCGGATTTTTCCGTTCGTATCTTTGTGACCTTCAGGAGTTATTTATGGCTACACCAATTACAATCGCACGCGGTAACGGCATCGGCCCCGAAATCATGGAAGCCACGCTCGCCGTTCTCAAGGCTGCGGGGGCGGATATCGCCATCGAAGAGATTGTGATTGGCGAGGACATCTATAAAAAAGGCATCAATACAGGTATCGAGGATAGCTCATGGGAGAGCCTCAAGCGCACCAAAGTGTTCCTCAAGGCGCCTATTACCACACCGCAGGGTGGTGGTTTCAAGAGCCTGAACGTAACCGTACGCAAGGCGCTTGGCCTTTATGCCAACGTGCGCCCGTGTGTTTCATACCATCCCATCGTGGCCACCAAGCACCCTGTGCTTGATATGGTAATTGTGCGCGAGAATGAGGAAGATCTCTACGCCGGTATCGAGCATCGCCAGACTGATGATGTGTACCAGTGCCTCAAGATCATCAGCCGCCCTGGCTGTGAGCGCATCGTGCGTTATGCGTTTGAATACGCCCGCGCCAATGGCCGCAAGAAGGTTACAGCCATGGTGAAAGACAACATCATGAAGCTGACCGATGGCATTTTCCACAAGGTGTTTGATGAAATCGGCGCTGAGTATCCCGATATCGTAAAAGACAGTATTATCGTTGATATCGGGGCTGCACGCATTGCCGATAGCCCCGAGCGGTTTGATGTTATCGTCACGCTCAATCTGTATGGCGATATCATCTCTGACATTGCCGCGCAGATTACCGGTTCGGTTGGTCTGGCGGGTTCATCCAATATCGGTACCCAGTGCGCGATGTTCGAGGCCATTCACGGCTCGGCACCGGATATTGCAGGCAAGGGTATTGCTAACCCTTCTGGCCTGCTGCTCTCTTCCATCATGATGCTCATTCATATCGGCCAGCCTGAAGTTGCAGGCAAAATCCATAATGCATGGCTGTGTGCACTTGAGAGCGGCAATCATACTGGCGATATCTACCGCGAAGGCTCGAGCAAGAAGCGCGTGGGTACCAAAGAGTTTGCGGATGAGGTCATCAAGCATCTCGGCCAGCTACCCAAGCAGTTCAAGCCGATTGTATACGGCGCTGCCAAGGGCATGCCCGAGATCAAGGTACGTGAAGCGGCACCCACCAAGAAAGAAGTTGTGGGTGTAGATATCTGGGTAAACTGGAAGGGTGCGGATATCGAGGTTCTCGCTGGGAAGGCCAAGCCTGCCGGCACTGCTGGCCTTGAGATGCAGGCCATCACTGCCCGCGGCCTGAAAATGTGGCCACAGGGGCAGGCCGGTTCAGTAGGTATTGATCACTTCTGCCTGCGCTTCATGAAGAAGGGTGGCGTTGTGAGCCATGATGATATTACTGCCCAGCTGAACGCGCTGAGCAAGGCCGGGCTCGACTTCATCAAGATGGAAACGCTCTGCACCTTCGATGGCATATCGGGCTTTAGTGCCGGACAGGGCTGATTGCGCAATAAGCATGCGTTGGAGGGTTCAGTAATTTCCCGTTAACCATGCTGCCGCGTGATTGTCTTGATGACCCGAGGGTAGTTTCTATAAGCTAACTATAGAATTAACTGAGGAGATGAACATGGGACCCAGATCGCGCGGCGCACGAAACGCCTATAACCGTATGAGTGAGCAGCAGCAGGCAGCCAAAGCAGGTGGCGATGCCGATACGGCAGCGCAACTGCAGGAGCGCATGGACAACCTGATGCGTAACCGTATGGGTGGGTCTGTTCCTGCCAAGAAGCACGATTAGCGTCTTTAAAGAGATCAAGAAAAACCCCGGCTGTGATGGCCGGGGTTTTTTCTTTTTGTGTTTAATGCTTAGAAGTTCATGAGCGAGTAGTAGGGCACATTCAGCTTCTTGCGGCCTTCGAGCTTGGAGAGCTCAATGAGGAAGGCAGCGCCTTCAACCTTACCGCCCAGTTCATTCACCAGCTTGATGGCTGCACCTGCGGTACCGCCAGTGGCCAGAATGTCGTCGAGAATAACCACACGCTGTCCGGGCTTCACGCAGTCCTTTTGTGCCTCAACCGTGCCGTTGCCGTATTCCAGCTCATAGCTTACCGATTCGGTCTCGCCGGGTAATTTGCCCGACTTACGCACCATGGCGAAACCACAGGCGAGGCGATAGGCCAGTGGAGCCGCCAGCAGGAAGCCGCGTGATTCGATGCCGATCAGCATGTCGGGATTGAAGACCAGAATTTTCTCGCTCAAACGGTCGATGGCATTATGCCAAGCATTTCCGTTAGCTAGCAGCGGGGCGATGTCGTAAAACAGCGTACCGGGGGTCGGGAAATCCGGAAAAGTACGGACATAAGGTTTATATTCAACGCCCATAGGGTCTCCCTCAGGTAACTTGGCAACAGCCTAGGGGGATATATTACTTTAAGCAAGGTTGACCAAACCTTTACCGTCGTTTGAATTATCAAACCATGGTAGGGAAGCAACATGTCGGCCAAAGCAGAAAAATGGATGGATACGGGGACCGGCGGCGCGGGCGCCGTCTGGCAGCCTTTGGGGGCGTGGCTGGTTGGTAATGCCAATGCAATTGACCTATATCTCAAGCGCTTACCCAAACCTTCCGCACCGGTTCATCTCGATTTAGGCCAGATTGAGCACCTCGATACCGCAGGCGCGATGCTGCTGTGGCAGCTGTACGACCGCCTGCATGGCGAGGGCATGGCAGCCGACTTTGTCAATGTGCCCGAGCATATGAAAACCCTGCTGTCGGCAGTTGGCGTGGTGCGCGACAAGACCATGCCCAAGCCGCAACGCATGAATCCGTTTTACATGCGCCTTATGGTGCTGGGGCAGGCGACCATCGCCTTCTGGGAAGATACGGTTTGTTTCCTGTCATTTCTGGGCCTCATTACAGTAACCCTGTGGCGCAATACCGTGCAGCCATGGCGTTTGCGGTATTGTTCGACAGTTCATCATATAGAGGAAACCGGCCTTAAAGCGCTGCCCATCGTTGGATTACTCTCATTTCTTATTGGTATCGTCATTTCATATCAGGGTGCTGAGCAGCTGCGGCAGTTCGGGGCTGATCTCTATGTGGTCAATTTGCTGGGCGTCTCCATGCTGCGCGAAATCGGCGTGCTCATGACAGCGATTATCATCGCGGGTCGCTCAGGCTCTGCCTTCACGGCGCAGATCGGCACCATGCAGGTTAATCAGGAGATTGATGCGCTACGCACACTGGGCCTCGAGCCTGCCGAGCTGCTGGTAGTGCCGCGCGTGATTGCGCTTACGATTGCACTGCCATTACTGGCGCTTTACGCCAATATTATGGGTCTGCTAGGTGGTGCGTTCATGTGCTGGGCCTCGCTTGACATCGGCCCCGGTGCTTTTATGCGCCAGCTGCAGGAAGCGATTGACCTCTGGACCCTTTGGGTGGGGCTCATCAAGGCGCCAGTATTTGCTTTCGTGATTGCGGTTGTGGGTTGCTATCAGGGCTTTAGGGTTACCGGTAGTGCCGAGAGCGTGGGCCAGCTTACCACCCGCGCTGTGGTGCACTCCATTTTCCTCGTGATCGTGCTTGATGCGGCATTCTCCATCCTCTTTGCATGGTTGGGTATATAATGGCCGAAGATATCGTCATCTCCGTTGAAGGCCTCATGACCCGCTTCGGGCCACAGGTGATTCACCAGAACCTTGATCTGCATGTGCGCCGCGGCGAGATCATCGGCGTGGTTGGTGGTTCAGGCACTGGCAAATCGGTTCTCATGAAAGAGATTATCGGCCTCCTGCGCCCGGCCGCAGGCAATATCAAGGTACTGGGCGAAGACCCATACACCAACGACACGCGCCGGGCCGAAGCCTTGCGCCAGCGCTGGGGTGTACTGTTTCAGGAGGGCGCATTATTCTCTGCGCAGTCAGTGGCGCAGAACATTCTCATGCCTATGCGCGAGTTCACCAATCTCTCAATTCCACTGCGCCGCGATCTGGCCGCACTCAAGCTGGCACTGGTTGGCCTGCCAACCGAAGCGGCTGACAAACGCCCCTCCCAGCTTTCGGGCGGTATGAAAAAGCGTGTGGGTCTGGCCCGCGCATTGGCGCTTGATCCCGAAATTGTGTTTCTAGATGAGCCGACCGCCGGCCTCGACCCCATCAGTGCTAACGCGTTTGACGAACTTATACTTTCTTTACGCGACAGCCTGGGCCTCACCGTGGTGATGATTACACATGATCTCGATACACTGACAGCCATATGCGACCGTATTGCCGTACTGGTAGACAAGCGTGTGACTGTTGGTACTCTGGCCGAGTTGCGGGAAAACGGCCATCCTTGGATACGCGAATATTTTGGTGGGCCGCGCGGACGCGCTGTTATGGCCCATCAGGCAGCAGGAGAGGTATAAGCGATGGAAACCAGAGCCAGTTATGTCGTCGTCGGAACTTTCGTGCTGGCCATGATTGTCATGCTATTCGGCTTCGTTGTGTATATTGCCAAGGTACAGTTCGATGAAGTGACGCTGCCGTATCATGTCTATTTCGATGGCTCGGTGACCGGCCTGCAGGAAGGCAGTGCAGTGCGCTATCGCGGTGTGGCAGTTGGTGTGGTTGGCGATATCCGCATCGCGCCGGATGATGCTAGCAAGGTGCGTGTGACCATCGAGCTGCCGTCCGATACGCCGATAACGCAGGATGCCGTAGCCAGCATTGAAATGCAGGGTATTACCGGGATTGCCTATATCCAGATCTTTGGTGGTGCGCGTGGCAGCCCGCCGATTGAGCGGTCGGTTGGCAGTGTACCGGTTATCCCGTCGCGCCCTTCGCAAATCTCTGAAGTGCTGGATAACGCTCCGCAACTGCTGAGTAACCTCATCGAGCTGACCCAGCGTGCAGGCACTTTCCTGACGCCCGAGAATGCCGAAAAGGTAAGCGGTATTCTGGCCAATACTGAGGTGCTGACGGCAGATGCCAAGGCTGCGCTTGAGAACTTCCGCAAGGTGGCTGAGCGTACGGATGCGCTGGCTGTAGCGCTAGTCGATACTGCTAATGTGGCCAAGCGCTTGCTGAGTGAGAACCGCGAGCCGCTGCATGATTTTACCACTACCGGGCTTTATGATGCGGCCCTGCTGATTGCCGAGCTGCGCGAGCTGGTGGGGAATATGTCCCGCATCGCCTCGCAGGTGCAGCGCGACCCCAGCGGTTTCCTGCTCTCAGGCCCGCGTTCGGGTGTTGAGCCAAGTGGCAGCACCTCACGCCGCCAGAACCCGCCGCAGCGCACGCTGCCCTCTACGCCGGAACTTGCTGTCACACCATCTGTTGAGGTTGCGCCATGAAGAAGCTGCTCGCCATCTGCCTGTCTGTTATTCCGCTTGCGGGTTGCTCCAATCTTTTGCCTAGTTTAGTGGGGGAGCCGCCTGCGCTTTATGAGCTGCGCGCGCCAGATAAAATTGAGACCACTTCGGCCCTGGTCGACAAGCAGCTGCTAATTGACGTGCCGATGGCTTCGGCTGGTATTGATACGCCGCGCGTGGCACTCATCCAGTCCGATGGTACGATGGCTTATTACAAGAACGTGAGCTGGACTGACCGCACACCGGTGATGTTGCAGACCATGCTGGTGGAAGCCTTTGCCAATTCCGGTCGTCTTCCAGCCGTAGGCCGCGAGAATGTAGGTTTACGGGCCGACTACCTGTTCAAAACCGATATTGTGGCGTTTGAGTCGAACTACCGGAACGGGCCGGTACCGACCATCAGGGTGTCGATCAGTGCCAAAATCATTACCATGCCGCGCCGCATGATCATGACCGGCGAAGTCTTTACCGCCGAGGTAGAGGCCCAAAACGACTCCGTTTTAGCTGTTCGGGACGCTTTCCAGGCCGCCAGCGGGCAGGTTTTATCACAATTGGTAAACTGGACGCTTGAAGAGCTTAAGGAAAATCAACGCCGCCGCAGGTAACGTAGGGAAAAATTCCCTTTAAGAATCAGGGATTAACAGAAAATAAAAGGTCGCAGCCTATTCTGAACCCTAAGCTAACAGGACTCTAACTAACTGACTTAAACGGGGTGGGTAAAATTGGAACCTAGAATGACGCTGTCGCAGAAGGACGTTGCCCGTCTTCTGCAAGACCCATCGCCGCAGAACCGCGCTGTTACGGCCGGCAAGGTTGCGACCCAGTTTGACCATCAGTTGACCGATGCCGAGCGCAAGATTGCTCACGATATTATTCTGCTCATGACGCAGGACGCCGCTGTGATGGTGCGTGAAGCACTGGCCGATAACCTGCGCAGTATTGCTGATGTACCGCATGATGTGGCGATGCGACTGGCGCATGATGTTGAATCTGTTTCACTGCCCATGCTTGAATCATCCACTGTCTTCTCGGATGAAGACCTGATGGAAATTCTCAAAAGCAGCTCTGAGGGCAAACAGGCTGCCATTGCCCAGCGCGATACGGTTTCCGAAAAGCTGTCTGAAGTGATTGTCAGCACTGCCAGCGAAAAGGCCGTTGCCTCACTGATGGTGAATGAAGGCGCCAAGCTGAACGAGAAAGTGCTCAATACAGCGCTCGACCGCTTTAAAGAGAGCGATGCGGTTAAGGCTCCGATGGTCAATCGCAACAAGCTGCCGGTTACCGTGGCCGAGCGTCTTGTCACCATGGTTTCAAGTAAGCTGCAGGATGTTTTGGTACAAAAGCATGAGCTGCCAGCCGGTGTTGCTGCCGACCTGATTATGCAGAGCCGTGAGCGCGCCACTGTAAACCTGTTTGATGGTGCTAGCGAAAATGATGTACAGCGTTTGGTGCTGCAGCTTTACAAGAACAGCCGCCTCACGCCATCGCTGGTGCTGCGTGCCGCCTGTGTAGGTGATATGGCCTTCCTTGAGTGGGCCTTTGCCAATCTGGCGGATGTAAATATTACTAACGCCCGCATGCTGATTCATGATGCCGGTCCACTGGGCTTCAAGTCGCTCTACGAACGTACGGGCATGCCCAAGGCGCTGCATCAGGCCTTCCGTGTGGCTGTTGAGGTCGCGCGCGAAACCCGTATGGATGGCGAGGAGGGTGACCGTGAGCGTTACCGCCGCCGCATGATCGAGCGCATCTTGACGCAGTATGAGGATCTGGCCACTGAGGATGTTGATTATCTCCTCAACAAGCTGGGTAACCTTGCGAGAGCCGCTGCCTAAACACTTGCTCTGAGCCGTGTGTCCGGCTACTCCTCCGTGCATCATCACGGAGGCCCTAAGTGGATTTAACTCAAGTTATTCATGCCGCAATTATGGGCATCGTCGAAGGTGTGACCGAGTTTTTGCCGGTTTCATCCACTGGCCATCTCATTCTCACGGCCAAGCTACTGGGCATGCCCGAAAGCGAAGTCTTCGAGGTGGTTATCCAGACCGGCGCGATCTTGGCTGTTATTATCCTCTACTTCGCCAAGCTGTGGTCTACGGTTATTGGCATCACGCACGATAAGGTCGCGCAGAAGTTTGCTCTGGCTGTAACCGTGGGCTTCTTCCCGGCGGCCGTGTTGGGCTTGCTGCTTAGCGATTACATCACTGAGTATCTGTTTAACGTAAATGTTGTGTGTATCTCGCTTATTGTGGGCGGTATCCTCATGCTGCTGGTAGAGAAGAAAAAGCCCGCGCCCGTTATGCATACGGTTGATGATCTGACTTTGCTCACCGCCTTTAAAATCGGCTTGTTCCAGTGCATCGCCATGATCCCCGGTGTTTCGCGCTCGGGCGCGACGATTGTGGGCGCAACACTGCTGGGTGTTGATCGCAAGGCAGCGGCTGAATTCTCGTTCTTCCTCGCCATCCCCACACTCATTGGCGCGGGTGTACTGGTGCTGTTCAAGCAGTACGATACGCTGCAGGTAAGCGATTTCCAGTCGATGGCGATTGGCCTGGTCACCTCGTTCATCACCGCCATCATCGTGATCAAGGCGTTTATCGGCTGGCTGACCAAACACGGATTTGAGGTGTTTGCCTGGTACCGGATTATCGCTGGTGTGGTTATGCTGGCTTTGTTCCAGTATCTTGGCTAGCAGCAATCTGCCAGAGCGCGAGCATGAGTATGGCGGGCAGGCAGCCAATGCCGATGGTGCTGGCCATACCTTGCGCCAGCAGCGGGCTTAGCCACAGCAGCCATACACAAAAACGATCCAGCCCACGCCATTTATGGCCGGTTGTCTGATACCAGAACACTATTGCACCCAACAGCAGGGTCAGGTCGTAAATGAACTGGTAGGGCGTAATCAGCAGTACAGTCACCAGTGCGGCAGCTGCCTTAAGACCAAAAGCTACATCACGCTTAGACCACAGGTGGCAGCAGATGATAATCGCCAGCAGGGCAAACAGACTATGCCCGATTAGTGCCTCGATATGGCTATCGCCTGCCATACGCGCAGCCATGTAGAGCGAACCGATTTTGGTGACGTCAATAACACTACCGGTTTGCATAAGCGCTGTTACGCCTGAGGCGTTGCTGACGAAATGGAGCCATACCTCAGGCCCGAAAGTAAACCAGCTGATATTCATCAGCAGCGTGGCGCTGAACACAAATCCTGCCAGCGCGCTCCAGTTGCGGCTAACCAAGAGCAGCAGTGGGGCCAGCACAATCAGCTGCGGTTTGATAACCAGCAGCCCGAGCACACATCCCGCGATGAAGGGTTTTTTCGGCAGTAGCAGCAACCCGCCTATCCACAGCGCGCCGGTTATCAGCCCGTTTTGCCCATAGAGGATGTTTAGAAGTGTAACCGGTGCCGCGAGCAAGAGCAGCAGGTAAAGGCGCTCAAGCTTCCAGCATTTCCAGATTGCAATCGCTGCCAAAAGGCTGAGGCCCACAAAGACTGCATAAGAGTAGATGAACGGCAGCCAAGCTGCAGGGTAGACCAGCAGCAGCATAGGCGGCGGGTAGAACCAGGGCGGAGCGGGCGCAGTCAGGGTAGGGATGTTTTCCAGCATTTTGGTGCCGTAAAGCTGCGTCAGGCCGTCGTGCTGGGCCAGCCAGCTGGCCGCCCAAAAGGTGTTGTAATCGCCACCCCACAGATAGGGGGTCCCGGCAAAAATCAGCGGGCGCAGGGCAATTACGGCTATCCCGAGTGCCAGCATCATCTGCCCGAGGAATTTCAGCATCTCTGGGCTATTGAGTTCATTGGCTATTTTGGCGCGCAGGCTCATGGATTAAGCACTTAGCAGTTTTAACACTTTAGGTCACGCCCTGACGCCGAGTCGCAGTTGAGAAAGCCGTGTCTGCGCGCTACAAACCAGCACTATTTTCTCTAGGAGACTTTCATGCCCATTATGCCCGACCACTGGATCCGCGAACAATCGACCACCAAGGGCATGATCGAGCCATTCGTTGAAAGCCAGCGCGGCAACGGCATGATCTCTTATGGTCTGTCGTCTTACGGGTACGACGCGCGCGTTGCTCCCGAGTTCCGCATCTTCACCAATGTCGATAGCGCGATGATCGATCCCAAGAACTTCGAGGCCAAGAGCTTCGTTGAGCGCAATACCGACATCTGCATCATTCCGCCCAACAGCTTTGCACTGGCGCGTACGGTTGAGTACTTCCGCATTCCGCGCGATACGCTGGTTGTTTGCCTTGGCAAGAGCACCTATGCCCGTTGCGGCCTGATTGTGAACGTTACCCCGCTCGAGCCTGAGTGGGAGGGGCATGTAACGCTTGAAATTTCGAATACCACACCGCTGCCCGCCAAGGTTTATGCGAACGAAGGCCTGTGCCAGTTCCTGTTCTTCAAGGGCGATAGCGAGTGCGAAGTTTCGTACAAGGACCGTGGCGGCAAGTACATGGGCCAGCGCGGTGTAACCCTGCCACGTATTCTCGCTAAGGAAGAGGTTATCGTTTAATGGACAAGATCCGTGTAACTGGCGGTAACCCGCTACGTGGCCAAATCGCTATCGGCGGTGCCAAGAATGCTGCTCTGGCACTTATGCCGGCTGCGCTGCTTACCAAGGGTGGCCTGTCGCTAGGCAATCTGCCGCGCGTATCCGATATTCTCTCGATGGTCGGCCTGCTTGAGCAGCTGGGCGTAGAGGCGACTGATGACGGCAATATGATCAAGCTCACAGCCGCTAATTTTACCAGCACTGTCGCGCCGTATGAGATTGTGCGCAAAATGCGTGCATCTATTTTTGTGCTCGCACCGCTTTTAGCGCGTATGGGCGAGGCCGATGTCTCTCTGCCCGGTGGCTGTGCAATTGGTAGCCGCCCGGTTGATCAGTATATCTCGGGCCTCACCGCCATGGGCGCGGCGATTGAACTTGAGAATGGCTATATCAAGGCGCGTGCGCCCAAGGGCCTGATTGGTACCCGTTATGTATTCCCGTTTGTTTCGGTTGGTGCCACCGAAAGCCTGATGATGGCAGCCACACTGGCCAAGGGTGATACCGAGCTGGTTAACGCGGCCCGCGAGCCTGAGGTGACTGATCTGGCCGAGTGCCTGATCAAGATGGGTGCCAAGATTGAAGGCGTGGGTAGCGATACGCTGCGCATTACCGGTGTTGGCAGCCTGAACGCGGCTGTACATGACATCATCCCTGATCGTATTGAAGCCGCCACCTACGCCATGGCAGCAGCCATTACCGGCGGCGATGTTGAGTTGCTCGGCGCGCGTGCGGCGCATTTTGCTGCCGCACAGAGTGTGCTGCAGCATGCCGGCGTGAAGATGGAGCAGACCGAGAAGGGCGTGCGCGTAAGCCGTCCCGGCAAGCTGATGGGTACGGACGCCATGACCGAGCCGTTCCCCGGCTTTGCTACCGACATGCAGGCACAGTTCATGGCACTTATGACGGTAGCCGAAGGCGCGTCGATGGTGACCGAAACCATCTTTGAAAACCGCTTCATGCATGTACCCGAGCTGGTGCGTATGGGCGCTAATATTACAGTGCATGGTACATCTGCACTCGTACGTGGCGTGCCTAAGCTTAAAGGTGCCGAGGTGATGGCGACTGACCTGCGCGCCTCAGTCTCGCTGGTTATGGCTGGCTTGGTAGCCGAGGGCGAAACCACCGTGAGCCGTATTTACCATCTCGACCGTGGCTACGAGAAGCTCGAGCAGAAGCTGGCCGCTTGCGGCGCACAGATCGAGCGTTTCAAGACCGCTGAGGCGGCATGAAGCAGTCGCTGGTTACAGTCGAACTCGATGAAGTGCAGAATATCCAATGGAATGAGGATATCCGGCGCGAGCGGATGACTGCCATCAGCGACCTGCTGGAAGAAAACAGCTTTATCGTTAAGTCAGCGCCCAATGCCGGGCCATACCACCTGCGCCTCTCGGTTATTGATGGCCGCCTGCAGTTGGATATCCACGGGATTGATGGCGAGCAGCTGGAGGATATGCGCCTGCCGCTCAGCCCGTTCCGCGGCTTGATTAAAGAGTATTTTGCCGTCTGTGAGGCCTATTTCAGTGCGCAGAAGCAGCACCATTTAAGCGGACTCGAGACCATCGATATGGGCCGTCGCGGCCTCCATAATGACGGGGCCGAACTGGTGCGCGAGCGGCTGGCCGACTATATAGAAGTGGACGCCGAGACCGCGCGGCGGCTGTTTACCCTGATTTGTGTGCTCAATTTGCGGGAGTTTGCCCGCTAAGTTACTGAATTATAGCAAAAATGTGTATTATTAGCTTGACGTTGCCTAGCTGGCGGGGCACCAATACGCCGCTGTTTATATGGAGTTACCGAGTCGCATGGCAAAAGAAGAATTGATCGAGTTCTCAGGTACCGTTCGGGAGTTGTTGCCCAACGCAACCTTCCGCGTGGAGCTGGAAACGAATGGCCATATTATTCTTGCCCATACGTCGGGAAACATGCGCCGCAACCGCATTCGCGTGTTGGTGGGCGATAAGGTTACTGTTGAGATGACCCCGTATGATTTAACCAAGGGCCGTATCAAGTTCCGCCACAAGTAAGGTTAATTCTGCAGCTTTTTTCTCGTTAGCTATAAATAGGCTTTGAGGTTGCTGTATACGGTTTGCTAGGGTCTCTCTATGACAGATTCAGTGTTTCCCGAAATGATCAGCAAGCTGCTTGGCGATGTGCCGCAGATTTCCTGGCATGAGGAAATGCGCCACGACCTCGGTATCCCTGAGGAATGTGCAGACGAAGCCCTTCTAACACTCGTTGTTTCACGCATTGGCCGCGCAACTGCCGCACGTCCGATTGCTTTCGTGGTTGAGCCGGTGCAGGTAAAAAATACCCTTATGGCGCTGACTGAGTTTTTGCGTGAATCATTCCATCCCGTAAGTGGCCGCAGTGATGTGATTGCGGTACTCGATTACCTGCCGCCATTGGATAGTTTTGGTGCCTCTACCGGAATTGGCCGCCGCTGGATTATCGACAAGAGCAACTACCAGATGCTGCTGCGCGATATTTCGGGCTATGTCTCGACCATTGCCAGCGGCCTTTAAGCATGGTGCCGCAGCGCGCCTTTACTGCCTTTAATCACAATGTACAAAACCGTTACTTCCGTAATTTGCGTCGGCATGCCTATACGGTCGCTCTTCAATCTATTGAAGCCAAGTTGCCCGATATTAAGGGCCATGTGCAGCTCACAGGCCTGACGCCTGCGGTGCATGCCGCCATGGAACAGCAGTGGATGCCGCTTATTGATGAGGATAACCTCTCCGACCCGCAGCGCTATCGCGCAGAGATATTCGAGAATTTTGTCACTTACCGGCAACTAGCGGGCAAGCCTGTGCTCGACGAAATGCCCTATAGCTGGGCACCGCACCGGTTTGAGCTGGCAGTATGGGGTGATGGCCAGTTGTGCGGGTTGGCGCTAACAACCGTGCGTGAACGGCACGATGATAAGGGTGTGATGGCCGTAGGTGTTGTCGTTGGGCCACCTTTTTATGAGCATCCGTTGCGCGGGCGCTTAGGCCCAATCGTGCAGTTTGCAGCGCTGGCTTGGGCAGCTGAGCTTGGCCGTAACGAGGTGCACTATCTCGGTTCATTCTCGCCCTCGGGCGAGCGCATGATGCAGCGTGTTGTGGCTAATCATGGCTTTATGCCAGAGCCACGTGGTGATGGAGAGTACGCCGATACCATGCGCTTCTCGGTTGCTAAAAATTTGCCGCTGCTCAAGCCTGCTTAAAACACTTCATCCCATGCAGCTTTAAGTGCCGTGTCCATGATTTGCAGGGTGCTGTCTTTGCCCAGCACCTTGAGCGATGTAATGCCGTGCTCTTTAATGCCGCAGGGTACGATGCCGGCGTAGTGTGAGAGGTCAGGGCTGACGTTAATTGCCACACCATGCATGGTGACCCAGCGCTTGATGCGCACACCGATAGCGGCAATCTTGTCATCCTCAGTTGCGGTGCGCGGCACCCACAGGCCTACGCGGCCCTCGCGCCGCACGGCCTGCACGTCGAGGCGCTGCAGGGCGCGGATGACCCATTCCTCAAGGTTATGCACATAGCAGCGCACATCGCGCCCGCGCTGGTTCAGGTCGAGCAGTACATAGGCAATCCGCTGGCCGGGACCATGATAGGTGTATTGCCCGCCACGACCGGTCTCATAGACCGGAAACTGGGGGGCCAACAGGTCGGCCGCCACTGCGCTGGTACCGGCGGTGTAAAGCGGGGGGTGCTCGAGCAACCACACCAGTTCGGCGGCCTTACCCTGCTGAATCGCCAAAAGACGGCTTTCCATGGCCTCAATTGCCTCAGGATAAGGCACAGGAGCCGAAGAAATGAGCCATTCTGGCTCGGGGAGAGGGTTTTGCTTGCCTGATACTGTCATATTTGCTATCTCGGCGGCCTACCTGTGTGCGGTCGTGGCGAAATTGGTAGACGCGCAGCGTTGAGGTCGCTGTGGGGCAACCCTTGGAAGTTCGAGTCTTCTCGACCGCACCATTTAACCCGTTACTATGTAATCTCGCAAGTTTGTTGATAGGGGGCCGGGCATGGCCGATTTTACAGAGAACCAGCCCCCCCAGAATTCAGAGATGCTTCCTGTCGTCTCTGCAACTACTGTTCTTCAAGTACATGAGTGGCTGGCTAAAGGCGAAGTTGCCAAGATCATTGATCTGGCCGGAAATCTGCCGCCGGTTGATCTCGCAGGCCTGCTCGAGCTGAGCAGCTATGACGACCGCCAGATCATGATCGGCCTGCTCAAGGAGCAGATAGATGCTGAAACACTTTCCCAGCTTGCTTCAGAAATTCGCGATGAAGTGCTCGAGCGTCTTGGCCCGCGCGAGATTGCTGCCGCTGTGGCTGATCTTGATTCAGACGACGCGGTCGACTTCGTTGAAGATCTCGATGATGAGCAGCGTGCGGCAGTTATCGCCAATCTGCCAACCGAAGAACGTGAACAGGTAGAAAACGCGCTTACTTACCCTGAAGAGTCAGCCGGCCGCCTGATGCAGCGCGAAGTTGTTGCCGTGCCTGAAGACTGGACGATTGGTAAAACACTCGATTGGGTACAAGAGCAGGCGGATGAACTGCCGCTTGAATTCCACGACGTCATAGTGGTCGATCCCTGGCGCAAGGTTGCGGGTACTGTGCCATTGTATGAGCTGCTGCGCGCCAGCCGCGGCGTCAAAATCCGCGATATTATGCATGAAGAAACGCGGCATATTCCGGTCACCATGGATCGCGAAGAAATTGCGCATCTCTTCAAGCGCTACCGTATGCAGTCGGCCCCGGTTGTCGATGCCGAGGACAGGCTGCTGGGTGTTATCACCATCGATGACGCGGTTGAGGTGATGGAGCAGGAGGTCGATGAGGACATCCGCGCCATGGGCGGTATTGCTGCCGAAGAAAGTATTCATGACGATGTTATGCAGGTTACGCGCTCGCGTTTCTCGTGGCTGTTCGTCAACCTGCTCACTGCAGTTTTGGCCTCACTCGCGATTGGTATGTTCGAGGCCTCGTTGCAGCAGGTTGTCGCTCTTGCAGTGTTGATGCCGATTGTTGCCTCAATGGGTGGTAACGCGGGTACGCAGACGCTGACTGTGGCTGTGCGCGCACTGGCAACACAGGAGCTGGTGCCGAGTAATTACTGGCGTATCATTCTGCGCGAAAGCCGTATTGGTTTTATCAACGGCATGGCCTTTGCTCTGATCATGGGGTTTGTCGCCTTCTTCTGGTTCGGTAGTGTACCTCTTGGTTTTGTTATCGGCTCAGCCATGATTCTCAATCTGTTGGCGGCTGGTTTCTCGGGCGCAATGATTCCGATTGTCCTGCGCCGCTTTGGTATCGACCCCGCCGTCGCCAGTGCGGTTTTCCTGACCACCGTAACGGATGTAGTTGGATTCGTCGGATTTCTCGGCCTCGCCACGCTGGTACTGTTCTGATATTCTCCCCATCGGGGAGTTTAAATCATGCAGAATGAGTACGTAGGTTTGCCGTTTGATTTGGGCGAGGATATTGCCCAGTTGCGCGAGAGCGTTCGCCGCTTCGCTGCCAGCGAGATAGCGCCGCGCGCTGTCGAAATTGACCATACCAATAAGTTCCCGTCCGACCTGTGGCCCAAGCTGGGGCAACTCGGTGTACTGGGTATTACCGTGCCGGAGGAATATGGCGGCGCAGGTATGGGCTATCTGGCGCATATTATTGCGATGGAGGAAATCAGCCGCGCATCTGCCTCAGTTGGCCTTAGCTATGGTGCGCACTCAAATCTGTGCGTCAATCAGCTCAAGCTCAATGGTAATGATGAGCAGAAGAAAAAGTATCTGCCCAAGCTGGTAGACGGCACACATCTGGGCGCCTTGGCCATGTCCGAAGCTGGTGCAGGCTCGGATGTTGTCTCGATGCGCCTGAAGGCCGAGAAAAAGGGCGACCGTTATGTGCTAAACGGTACCAAGTTCTGGATTACCAATGCGCCTGAGGCCGATGTGGTGGTGGTTTATGCCAAAACCGACCCTGCAGCGGGCAGCAAAGGCATTACCGCCTTTATCGTCGAGAAGGGGTACAAGGGTTTTTATTGTGCGCAGAAGCTCGATAAGCTTGGCATGCGCGGGTCAGACACTGGCGAGCTGGTGTTCGATAATTGCGAAGTGCCCGAAGAGAACGTGCTGGGTACTATCGGTAAGGGTGTGCGCGTGCTCATGAGCGGGCTTGATTATGAGCGCGCTGTGCTGGCGGCGGGCCCGTTAGGTATTATGCAGGCGTGTATGGACATTGTGGTGCCCTATGTGCACGAGCGTAAGCAGTTTGGGCAGGCAATAGGCGAGTTCCAGCTCATGCAGGGCAAACTGGCTGATATGTATGTGCAGCTTTCGGCCAGCCGCGCTTATGTTTATGCCGTTGGGCAGGCGTGTGATCGCGGGCAGGTCACGCGCAAAGACGCTGCAGGCGCGATACTTTATGCCGCAGAAAATGCCACGCAAATGGCACTGCAGGCCATTCAAACACTGGGTGGCAACGGTTATATTAATGAGTATCCCACAGGCCGCTTACTGCGCGATGCCAAGCTGTATGAAATCGGTGCCGGGACCTCTGAAATCAGGCGCATGCTAATCGGAAGGGAATTATTCGATGAAACTGCTTAGTCTTCTGGCCCTGCTGTTGCTCACGGTCATGCCTGCACAGGCGCAGCTCAACCCATCCCCGAATGACCCGCAGGCGCCAGTTAGCCTGCCGGCCTTTAGTGGTAAGGCAACCGACTTCAGTCGTATCGAGTTTCTTTGTGCATCTGAAACAGATGGTGATTATATTTCGACCGCCATTTGCACTGCGGCTGAAACCGAAACCCGCAGTCAGGCCCGCCGACGCGGTATCGATGTTTATAACAGTAATGGCGGTGAGGATGATAAGGCCTTTACCATTTTTGTTCAGATTACATCTGCCGGTCGCGTGCCGCGCGGAATGTCAGTGCGGGTTGAGGCCAGCCGCTATTACGAAAAGGCGATTGATCAGGAGGCTGGCTATAACGAGCCTGCTGCCTTCCCACGTCGCGGCAAGCTGGTGTTCTATGATGAGACGATTACAGGTGTAGGGCAGGGCGATAGCCTTGAAGAACCGCTGCGTCGCCGTGCGCGCCAGTTGGTGCAAAATTTCTTCCGTAATTATATGAAGGAATAGGCATGATGAGCGATCCAGTCGTTATTGTAAGTGCGCTGCGCACGCCTATGGGTAATTTTCAGGGGGAGCTGAGCGGCCTTTCATCCCCGCAGTTGGGTAGCTATGCCATCAAGGCTGCGATTGAGGCGGCCAAACTAAAGCCCGACCAGATTGGCGAAGTCTATATGGGGTGTGTTTTGCCTGCGGGACTTGGGCAGGCGCCTGCGCGGCAGGCCTCCATCGGCGCAGGTATTCCTGATAGTGTACCGTGCACCACAGTGAACAAGATGTGCGGCAGCGGCATGAAGGCCATTATGCTGGCGCATGATGCGCTGCTGGCAGGCTCAGCCGATGTTATTGTGGCTGGTGGTATGGAGAGCATGAGCAATGCGCCGTACCTGCTCGATAAGGCCCGTGGCGGCTACCGCTTGGGCCATGGCAAAGTGATTGACCATATGTTCCTCGATGGTCTTGAGGACGCGTATGATCGCGGCAAGCTGATGGGTGTTTTCGCCGAAGATACTGCCGAGCATTACCAGTTTACTCGCGCGCAGCAGGATGAGTTTGCCCTGGCTTCCCTGAGCCGTGCGCAGAAGGCTAATTTTGCAGCCGAAATTGTGCCGGTTACGCTCAAGGATAAAAAAGGCGAGGTGTTGATCAGCACCGATGAAAGTCCCCGCACCGCCAAGCCGGATAAAATCCCCACCCTTAAACCCGCTTTCCGCGAGGGCGGCACGGTAACGGCTGCTAACTCGAGCTCGATTTCAGATGGCGCTGCGGCTGTAGTGCTCATGCGTCGCTCAATGGCCGAAAAGCTTGGCTGCCCGGTACTGGCCACCATCAAGGCCCATACCAGCCATGCGCATAAGCCTGCGTGGTTTACGACGGCGCCTGTAGGGGCCATCCAGAAGGCATTTGATAAAACCGGCTGGAGTGTCGGCGAGGTTGACCTCTATGAAGTGAACGAAGCCTTTGCTGTAGTCGCCATGGCCGCCATGCGCGAGCATAACCTGCCGCATGAGAAGGTAAACGTGCATGGTGGTGCCTGCGCGCTGGGTCATCCCATCGGTGCCTCGGGCGCACGTATTGTAGCAACGCTTATTAACGCCTTGCGGCAGCGCGGCGGCAAAAAGGGTATCGCCAGCCTCTGCATTGGCGGTGGTGAAGCCACTGCCTTGGCGATAGAGCTATGAAAAAGACCTTGTGGAAAATCCAGCCGTTGCAGCGGCCAAGCGAAGCGCATGCGGCCGATGCCATACAAATTGTTAATGGCGAGCAGGTACGTAAAGTCACGCTTCCGCAGCTTGATTACGATGTGTATCTGGCCTTTGAGGCCGGGCAGGGTACGGATGCGCGCGAGCTATCTATTGCACTGAAATTGCCGGTTGACGTTACGTCGTCTGCGCTGCACCGCTTAGCCGCGGCAGGGTTGGTTAAGCCCGGTGCTATGCCGAGCATTCAGTAACTGGGTAGTAATTTTATTGACGGCTCGGGTAAGAATATTCTATATCAAGATATGGTTTTGCTTACCTTAACAAGCACGCGGAATTTGGGGCTACTTGCACCGCGTTAATAAGGCTAAGAAGCACAGGCTGCAAAGCTCTGTGACGTCCCAGAGACGAAACACGGAGCGATTCTATGTCAGCGATCTTTAGTAATATTTCCTGTCCAGCAGCGTCCCATCCGGGCTCTTCGCCAACTGTTGTATTTAACAGAATTGGCGCAGATGAATTTCATGCTGTAGTGGCTGAGGTTGTAACCATCAGTCCGTTCTATCAGGATAATCTCTCGGTCAAACCGAGTTATGAGGGCTACGACTGCTGGATAAGCCATGACGGGCAGGCTGGCTTTGCCGTTTCGCCCGAGCAGGAACTTGTAAATGTATTCTCTCTGGCCAAGGGCCATGGCCAAAGTCTGATGGCCTTTGTGACGCAGCAGTATGGCGCGCTGCATCTTAATTGCCTGGCAGGTAATTATCTCGAAAAATTCTATAGTGCGCATGGTTTTGAAGTTGCCCATCGTCAGCCCAACTGGAACGAGGGTGAACCGGATGTTGTGTTTATGCGCCGAGGTGCCATAAACATTCCCTTATGAGCATTCCTGTAATTCTGCATATCCCGCATTCATCTACCAGCATACCTGCGCCGTATGATCAGGATTATACGCTGCCACGGGATGAGCTGGAGCGTGAGAAGATCCGCCTCACTGATATGTATACGGATGAGCTGTATCAACTCGCGGGTGCTGAGCGCGCGGTATTCCCGGTTTCGCGCTTTCTGGTCGATGCCGAGCGGTTTGATGATGACGCGCTCGAAAGCATGGCTGCGCGCGGTATGGGGGCGCTTTATACCACAACAACTCAGCTTACGCCTTTGCGTCCGCTGCCAAGCGCTGAGCGCCGTGCCGAGCTGATGGCCAAGTATTATCACCCACACCATGAGCGTTTGAATCTATGGGCTGACGGCGTATTGGCTGGCTACGGCAAAGGCCTATTGATTGACTGCCATAGTTACCCCTCCAAGGTTTTGCCGTACGAGCTTGAAGCCACGCCGCGCCCGCGCCCTGAAATCGGGATTGGAACAGATGCATTCCACACGCCGCCAGAGCTGGCGCAGGCGGTGGTGCAGGGCTTTAAGGCCAAGGGCTATGAAGTAGGCCTCGATAGTCCGTTTGCTGGCACACTCACGCCCGGTCGCCACTATGGCAAGAGCAAGAATATTCATGCGTTCATGATTGAGGTTCGCAAAGACCTTTACATGAATGAGCAGACTGGCGACAAGATCGAGCGCTTTACACAAGTCCGTGATGACATTACGGAAATCCTTGAAAAGGCTATAAAGACAGCATTTTAGGCATCTGTCACCGGACTGTAATTGGTAATTAATGCACTGCACAAATAACCTCTGTTCATGCAGCAATGAAGCTGCAGGAATGAAGAGGATATTATGTCTGGTACTGGTTTATTGGCTTTGGCTGACGATATTGCGACGATTGCGGATGACGTAGCAAAAATGACTGCAACCGCCACACGCAAGGCGAGCGGTATTGTAATTGATGATATGGCTGTAACGGCTGAGAACATGCAGGGTATTCGCCGTGACCGTGAGCTGAAGGTTATCGCAGAAGTTGCCACGGGTTCACTCAAGAACAAGATGCTTTATCTGGTGCCGGGCGCACTCGCGCTTTCGGCTTTGGCACCTGCTGCCTTGCCTGCGCTGTTGCTGGCTGGTGGTTTGTACCTTGCCTATGAAGGTGCCGAGAAGATCCTCGAGAAGTTCCACAAGCACCAGCCGGAGGGGGATGCTGCGAAGACAGTGGCTCCATTAAGTGCTGAGGCTTATGAGCGCCAGCGTATCGATGGTGCTATCCGTACCGATATGGTGCTTTCAGGCGAAATTATGGTGATGGGCCTTAACACCATGACAGCCAAGAGCATGGCCTTTAAAATGGCAGCTCTTCCTACCTTCGGTCTGGTTATGACCGGTCTGGTTTATGGCACTGTAGCAGGCCTTGTGAAGATGGATGATGCTGGCGAGTGGATGGCCAAAAAAGAGAATAAAATGGTGCAGGGCCTTGGCCGTGGTATCGTGAAGGCGGCTCCGGGTGTTCTGCATGGAATTGCCCATATTGGTACTGCGGCCATGCTGGCTGTAGGTGGCCATCTTGTAGCGCATAACCTGCCGGGTGGTGTTGGCCATATGCTCGAGCATGCAACGCAGGTGGCTAGCAGCTTCATGGGTTTGGGGGGCTGAAGGTTTTGCTGCTGGTGCAGTGGGTTATGCGTTTGAGATTGGTGCCGGTCTGGCGGCTGGTCTTGGCGTTGCCGCGACCATGGCAACTGGCCTGCCGGCCAAGGCGCTTAACGCTGCCCGCGGTCCCATGGCCAAGGTGAGTGCCGCTCTGGCTGGCCCGTTTGCCAGCCTCAAGCAGGCTGTGAGGGGCCCCATGCAGACGCTACGTAACCGCTTTAAAGGCGAGAGCGATGAGCCAAAGGCAGCAGAAACTGTAGCGCAGCCTACACCTGTTCAGGCGATACGCTCGGAAATCGAAGTGCGCCCTATGCGGATGATGCGCCACATCAGCCCGCCGCTTGAGGGCACAGTGGTTGCAGCGCCAGCCCCTGCACCAGCGCCGGATAACCGCCCCGGGATGCAATAAAAAACCTTGGTTTCGCCACCTCTTGCTTAACTGCGGGAGGTGGCGAATCATTTGTTTCTGCTTTAATATGGGCTGATTATTTCAAAGGGGTTTGCCATGGCACTGGGTGGTCTTGTTGCGTTGCTGGATGATATTGCGTTAATCGCAGACGACGTAGCCAAGATGACCATGTCGGTAGCGGATGATATCGGTGCTGTAACAGTCAAGGCCTCGCAAAAAGCCGCTGGTATTGTAACTGACGATCTGGCGGTGACCGCCGAGCAGATGACAGGCATTCGGCGCGACCGTGAATGGCGCGTTATCTGGGGCGTGGCCAAGGGCTCGTTCAAGAACAAGATGCTGTTTCTCATCCCTGGTGCATTGTTCCTGACGGTTTTTGCGCCATGGGCTCTGCCGCCGTTGCTGGTGGCGGGTGGTGCCTTCCTGTGCTTTGAGGGCGCTGAAAAGCTGATTGAAAAATTCCATCCCAAAATCACGGCTGAGATTGGTATGGAAGCCGAAGTGACAGACCCCATGGAGCTGGAGCGTACCCGCGTGGCCGAAGCCATTCGTACCGATATGGTGCTGTCGGGCGAAATCATGATCATGGGTTTGAATGTAATGCAGGAAATGGGCATGAACTTCGGCATGACTGCGCTGTCGCTGGTCGTGTTCGGTACGTTCATGACTGCGGCTGTTTACGGTACTGTGGCTCTCCTGGTGAAGATCGACGATCTGGGCGAGGCCTTGGCCCTGCGCAAGCATACCCGCAAGCTTGGCCAGATGATCGTGCTGGCTGCGCCGAAGCTATTGCATCTCATCTCATGGGTCGGCCTGATCGCCATGCTGGCTGTGGGTGGCCATCTGGTGGCAGCGAACATTCCTCCGGTTAAGCAGGCCATGCAGGGTATTGTCGGTGTAACGCCCAGTTTCTGGGTTGGTTATGGTAGTGAAATTATCTTTGGCTTTATTACTGGTCTGGTGGTTGTAGCCGCCCTCGCGACCCGAGTACCACAAAAGGTAATCGGGCCGCTGGTGCGTCTTGTCGGTCGTCTCAAGAAAAAACCAGCTTAGCGGCTAATAGCAGCATGGTAAGGCCAATCAGACTGTCGAGCACCCGCCAGGCAATAGGTTTGGCAAAGAGTGGCGCCAGTAGCCGTGCGCCGTAGCCGAGTGACAGGAACCAGCAGAACGAGGCCAGCATGGCGCCCGTACCAAACCAAACGCGCTGCTCGAGTGGATACTGTAGCGAAAGACTGCCCAGCAGCACCACGGTATCAAGATAGACATGCGGATTAAGCAGGGTAAAGCAGGCGACAAGAATAAGGCTTTGTTTGAGGCTGGCTGGTGCGCGCGTTTCATCCTGCAAGGATGATTGCCCTTTATAGGCTCTGTGCCATGCCATCAGGCCGTACGCCGTGAGGAATGCTGCCCCAAGCCATAGCATGACAGTTACAAATCCCGGATGGCCACTGATGAGGCTGCCAAGACCATAAACGCCTAGAGCGATGAGCGTGGCATCTGCCAGAGCGCAGAAGAGGGTGAGGGGTAACACATGCTGCCGCAAAATGCCTTGGCGCAGAATAAAGGCGTTTTGTGAGCCGATAGCGATGATGAGGCTGCCGCCAAGGGCAAAGCCCTCGGCCAAGACGGAGAATGAAAACATGAGAGATCCTTGAGTTATCTGGATGAAAGGGAGCAGGGCATATGCGGCGGCTGATTAGCGGCGCGACAGCTTTTCCAGATAAGAAGTAACGATAAGGCTCATAAGCTGAGCATAAACAAAAACGGCGAGAAGTAAACTTCCCGCCGCTTGATTGTTTGAAGAGACCGATTACTCGGCTGCGTCTTCAGCTTCCTCAGCCTTTTCGGCCTTGTCAGCCTTCTTGGGCTTGCTCTTCTTGGCGGCCTGCTTGGCTTCCTTGAAGGATACCTTCTTTTCGGCATCTTCAGCGGCAGCCAGCTCAGGAGCCAGGGCAGCAGCAGCAGCTTCAGCAGCAGCAGCTTCTTCAGCCAGAGCGGTCGACGCCAGTACGGCGGTGCCCTTCTGGTCCTGGATCTTGGCTTCGTCTTCGTTACGGGCCACATTGACCTTAACCTTGACTTCGACTTCAGGGTGCAGGCGAACCAGCTCCTCGAAGATGCCGAGGG
>JBEIQE010000027.1:0-7390 GCA_040376705.1 Micavibrio sp. | reverse complement strand
GTACGCTTGGCAGCGAAAAATGCACTCCACGCTGGTGCCCGCGAGCGCGCATGGATGATGTCGATGCTGTGTTCCTGCACAATATTCATCAGCGCCTTGATATTGGCGCGCATGGTAAACGGGTTTTTGCTCGCCATGGGCAGGGTGTAATGCTTGATGCCCGCCCGCTCGAGCTCATGTACCAGCCGTCCGCCTTCGCTGGCTACCACCGGCGTGCCGCCCGCTGCTTTAAGAAAAAGAGCCATATCCACGCAGCCGCGCTCCACCCCGCCGGTCTCGAGGGCAGGAATGACTTGCAGCACAGCCGGATGGGCCGTAGAGGAGGGAGGGGGAGAAGTAATGGTCATGCCTGAAGCAGTAATTGAATCCGTGCGGGAACTTAGCGCAACTGATGGTGTGAATACTATAGCTTACAGGCAACAGTCGGCTACTAGTGCGCAGTTACCCACCGTTGTTTTCATCCACGGCTTCCGTTCGGACATGGGGGGCAGCAAGGCCGAATATCTGGCCGATTACTGCAAAATCACGGGATTAGGCTTTTTGCGCTTTGATTTGCGTGGCCATGGCCAGAGTAGCGGGGTGTATACCGATTTCACCATCAGCGACTGGCTGGCCGATACCCTTAAGGTGCTCGATACCCTTACCACCGGCCCCCTGCTGCTGGTGGGCTCATCCCTTGGCGGCTGGCTTATGCTCAGGGCAGCGCAGGAGCGGCCCCTACGCATCAAGGCGCTGGTCGGTATCGCCCCCGCGCCCGACTTTGTGAGCGACTTTATCGAACCTGCCATGACTGCAGCCCAGAAGGCGGAGGTCGAGCAGACTGGTTATCTCACCGTGCCATCCAGTTTTCCGGAGCCGAACCGTTTTAGTAAAAAACTGCTGGCCGATGGCAAGGCGCAGCGCGTGCTGCATCAGCCGATTGTGTTTAACGGCCCGGTGCGGATTTTACAGGGTACACTCGATGCTGATGTGCCATGGCAGCATGCGCTTAAAATCCAGAACATGCTGACCAGCGATGATGTTGAGGTGAAGCTGTTCAAGGATGGCGACCACCGCCTCAGCAGCGCGGCCCAACTCGAAGAGCTGGGCCGGACTGTCGGTGTGCTTGCTACTCGGGTTTAATAACTAAAAATCAGCGGCGGCTACGGCGTGGGTCCATGCCTTGGCGCACCAGTTCAAGTTCGCGTTCACTGGGGGCGCGCACCTTGATCTCATGGTTCTGGCCGCGCAGCATCACCAGGCCGGTAATACCAAACAGGGCACAGGCGGGCAGGGTCATAACCGGCAGGGCAAAGTAGGTCCAAACACCATGACCAGCACTACCAAGTGCAATCTGTTCGATCACATCGTAACTGGTTTTATCGAGCGACTGCCAGATGTGGGCAATACCCGAGAGGCTGGCAACGCCATAGCCGGTCAGAATGTTATTGGCGTCCCAGCCAAGGGCGGCGAGGGCGATGATAAGAAAGAAAATGGCCAGAGCACGCATGGTTTCTACAGTCTCCCGTGTAGTTGAGCCTTGGGCTCTGCGGTCGTTACGGTCCTCGCTTAAGCTGCTCACTCGCATTCTCGCATCAGGTCTTAACGACGTTTCTTAAGATCAAGTATTGCTTAAACCTGTGAACAAGACCTTGAATTTCATCGACGCAGATGGTTAGCAGCGCTTAACTAATACGCAAATAACCCAGTATCGCTCTACGGAAGATTGCCCGATATCAAGCTACGCGCAAAAATATTCGCATTTTTGCGCTGCTTGGGCGGCGATATTCTGAGGGCAGCGGATGATTTTTATGCGGCATGTATTCCGCATATTGCGTCATCACAGTGATATGGTTTTGTGTGAGAGCAAAACAGTTGAGAAGAGTAATGGCGGAAGGGATGTCCGCTAGCAGTTTGTATCATGACATCTCAGTGCGTGTCAAAGAGCTCGTATTTACGGGCATTAGTTGATTTTTCTTGATTTATACCGTCTCACCTCGCATCACTAAATCTCGGTCGAATTGATGGGATGGATGATGGGACGAAAATCTAAAGACCTTGCGCCGCTTGCAGTGGCGAAGCTGGTCACCCCCGGTATGCACTTTGTCGGCCATGTATCCGGCCTTGCCCTGCGTGTGTCAGGCACGGGTACGCGCAGCTGGATTTTAAGGATTATGGTCGGGGGCAAACGCCGAGATATGGGGCTTGGTGCTTACCCGGAGGTTTCCCTCGCTGCTGCAAAGGCTGCGGCGTCAGTAACCCGCGAGCAGGTGCGCGGTGGGTTGGACCCACTTGCCGCACGCCGTGCTGCTCAGGCTAACCTGCGCGCAGAGCAGGCATCATTTCTGAGCTTCGAGGAGGCTGCAAAGCAGTACATGGCTGCGCATGAGAAGGGCTGGAAGAACCAGAAGCATGCTGCCCAGTGGCGTACAACCCTTGAAACCTATGCCTATCCTGTCGTCGGTAAGCTGCATGTTCGTGATATTGCACTCAGCCATGTCCTGAAGGTTTTAGAGCCGATTTGGGATAAAAAAACTGAAACAGCTAGCCGTCTGCGTGGTCGTATCGAGGTTGTTCTGGATTGGGCTAAAGCGCGGGGGCTGCGCTCAGGTGATAATCCGGCTCGGTGGAAAGGTAATCTTGATACCTTGCTGCCTGCTCCCGGAAAGGTCGCTAAGGTCGAGCATCACAAAGCGTGTGATTGGCAGGACATCTCAGCCTTCATTGAGCAGTTGCGCGCTACTAGCAGCATGGGGGCACGGGCACTGGAATTTCTTATCCTGACCAGTACGCGCTCAGGAGAAGTCAGGGGTGCGCGGTGGTCAGAAATTGACCTCGAGCGTGGCGTGTGGACGATACCTGCCAACAGGATGAAGGCAGGCAAGGAGCATCGCGTTCCGCTATCTGTGCCCGCACTTAAACTACTTAATAGCCTGCCACGCTCTGAAGGGAATACTCTACTGTTCACGAGCAGCAGGGATACTGCATTCAGCGATATGGCGCTCACCATGATACTGCGCCGCATGGGTAAAGAGTTCACAGTTCATGGCTTCCGCTCAACCTTCCGTGATTGGGCAGGCGAGACAACGGCGTTTCCTCGTGAAGTTATCGAGCATGCCTTAGCCCACCAACTCAAGGATAAGGCCGAAGCTGCCTACGCTCGTGGCGACCTTTTTACCAAGCGTGCTGGGTTGATGAAGGCATGGGCGGAGTTTTTGGAGAAACCAGCAGTCAGAGCGGGGAATGTGTCTCCTTTGCGTCAGAAAAAAGGGTGATACGATGAGCGAGAGTGAACAAGCACGTGCGGCACTGGTTGACCATTTAGTTGAGTATATCAATCAAGAATGGGACAGGCAGTTGACTGAGGTAGCCTCGTTTTACGCTGGAGAGTTTGGTGATGAGCAGGCGGCTCGTGACTTGATAAAGACCTTCATCGAATACTGTGACGATGTAAAAATTAATCCGGACGGCTCACAAGAAGCGTTAGCATGCTGGCATGCAATGCGTCGCATGCTTCAGCGTGTTCTTGATGTTGATATGGCCAAACCTGCAAATCGCAAAGGCGACCTTCCTAAAGCCATGGGGTTGGTAAGCCGCCGCGGTGCAGTAAATCTTATTCGTGACCACGTCATCTACTATGCTTGTGACCATGCCAAGTACAACACAGGTGTTCCGGGCAGGCCGGATGAAGAATGTTTTGACCTAGTGGCAGCAGCAATTGAGAAAACCAAGAAATTTGGCGACATCGAGGATGGTGGCCTAACCCCCGAGCAAATAAAGAAAATTTACCAACGGGGCCGCTCAGAACTGCTGGGTTAACGTTGTCAGGGACATCTCGGTAACCGAGCTGTCCCTGACATAAACTGGAAGACCGCACATCCTTTCGGACGAGTTCAACACGCGTCAGGAAGAATGATATGCCCAAATCTAAGAACACAGCGTTTTCACCACTTGAGAGCTTCGATAAGCTCCCAGACACTGCCAACGTCCGTCAACCCGTCGTAGAGGCACTGTTTGCCTGCTCCGGCCCTACGGTATGGCGCTGGTCGAAGTCTGGCATTATTCCTGCCCCCCGCAAACTTGCTCCCCGTGTCACGGTCTGGAACGTAGGTGAGCTTCGTGCAGCCCTGAAAAGCAAAGGGCGGGCCTAGTCATGTCGCAAGCTGAAGTCGCCACAAAAGCACTCGGCGGTACTTACCGTAACGGTAGGGGTATGGCTCGCTGCCCGGTCCATAACGACCGTACGCCCTCGCTCTCACTTGCTGATGGGGATAATGGACGCTTGCTTGTTAAATGCTTCGGTGGTTGCGAGCCGCGAGCCATTCTCGCAGCGCTTAGACAACAGGGCACCACTAGCCACATTCCTGTTGTACCGATTTCGCAGCCTCGTAGGCCGTTGCCTTCGGACTGGTCGCAAAGGGCGGAAGCAATTTTCTGTTCCAGTCTTGCGCTGGGCGGCACTCCTGTTGAAGCATATCTGCTAGGTCGTGGTTGTGCGCTGCCCGAGACAGATGAAGTACGCTATCTGCCTCCACGCAAGACAGGGCAATACCCCGCTATGATTTCGCGCATTACTGATGTGGTTACAAGTAAGCCCATCAGTCTCCACTTCACGTTCATCAACCCCGATGGCAGCGGCAAGGCTCCGATTGAAAAACCTAAAATGCTGCTTTCAGGCCATCGCAAGTCAGGTGGCGTTATCCGTCTGATTGATGATGCAGACATTACCTATGGGCTTGGCCTGACCGAAGGTATTGAAACTGCACTTAGCGTTATGCGCTCCGGCTGGCGTCCAGTCTGGGCAGCTGTTGATGCAGGTAATCTCGCTACCTTCCCCGTTCTTAGCGGTATTGATTGCCTCACTATCTTCGCAGACCACGACCACGCAGGCCTGCTTGCTGCCCAGAAATGCGCTAACCGCTGGCAAGCGGCAGGCCACACCGCGTGCATTGTTCCCCCTAAGACAGAAGGAGCTGATTGGAATGACTGATACCCCATTGCTGGCTGCTGACACGGCATGGCAGCAAACACAAACGGAACAACAGCAGCCTACTGCTAGTTCTAACGTGCATTTCCGGCGTCTGTCTGAGGTTACGATGACGGCTATTTCATGGCTGTGGCCTAGCTATATCGCAAGAGGAAAAATTACCATGATTGCAGGTGACCCCGGCCTCGGTAAGTCCCAGCTTACGGCTAATCTTGCTGCGGTTGTAACGAAAGGCGGGCGTTGGCCCGTGTCGAGCGCACCCGCAGCAATAGGCAACGTCATTTTCCTTTCTGCGGAGGACGATGCCGGAGACACATTGCGTCCACGTTTAGAGGCAGCGGGAGCCGATACATCACGAGTTTATATTCTCGACGCTGTTAGGGGCGATAGTTGTGAGACACGGCGTAACTTCAATCTTCGCCGTGATTTGAAAGCGCTCGAGGAGATGTTGGCGCAGATTGGCGGCGCGGCGCTCATCATCATAGACCCAATTACTGCTTATCTCGGCGATACAGATGAGCATAAAAACGGCAGTGTTCGAGCTCTGCTTCACCCTCTTGGTGAGCTTGCAGCACGCCACAATACCGCCGTTGTGTGTATCTCGCACAACAATAAGGGTGGAAATGGCCAGAAGGCACTGATGCGTGTGTCTGGGTCGGTTGCGTTTGTCGGTGTGGCGCGTGCTTCATTCACTGTTGCGAAGGATAAAGGAAATCCTGAACGCAGGCTCCTGCTGCCAACCAAAAACAATATCGGCAATGACAGGACAGGATTTTCCTTTGAAATTGAGACGCATGTCCTTCCCAGCGGTATCGAGACCTCGCGCATCGTGTGGGGTGGAGAGGTCTCTATCACAGCCGATGAGGCACTGGATACCGACGGTGGTGGCGTGAAGACAGGCGCAGTGGATGAGGCTGAACGCTTTCTTACAGAACTGCTGAGTAGTGGCGCTATGCCCGCACAGGAGGTAGAGGCGGAAGCGTCTGGTGCGGGTATATCGAAGATGTCTCTCCGCCGAGCGAGGGCAAAGCTGGGTATTAAGCCGCACAAGGATGGCTTCGGTAAGGCTGGGAAATGGCTATGGGAGCTGCCGACACCCCCTAAGATGCTCACAGGTGCCATAGATGCTCACGCAGATAGTATGAACACCTTAGGGCGAAATGAACATCTTAGTGACGATGCTTATTCGGAAACACCTAAGGAAAATCAGACACCTGCGCCTGAAGTGCGGTTGAACGGAGAAGCAGTGTGAGTGACGGCAGGGGTAACCCCGTAATAGTTAAACACGGCGTTGCCACACGCTTTGGTGCGGGCCGCAACTGCCCGCTGGCTGCTCAGCGTAGGGCCTCTCCACCATGGTCTATACGCCGCCATGTCAGGCGCATCGCCGCCGTACAGTTCGATGTGGTCGCTCTTGATGGTTACAGCATCGACCGTGCCGCCTTACAGCAGGCACTCGTAGGGTCGCGTAAACGCCTGACTATCGCCGAGGCGCTGGCCATCCAGCTGTGGGTTATGGCGCTATCTGGTAACCTTGTAGCCATGAAAAGGCTCGTCAGGATGGTTGATGGGCCACTGAGGTAGTCGCTATGAAGTGCAGCCTCAAGCTGTGGTATAATAGTGGTATAGCCATATTGGCTTAAATAACTTTTGAAAATTAAAGAAAGAAAAAACGTTGAAAAACAATGAGTTAATTCCTGTATTCACGTCTTGTCTAGGTTTAGACCTAAAACTTATCCGCAGGTGTGCCGCCTGCTCACCACCTTTGCCCTCGATACGATGATGCGCACGCTCACGGGCCGCAAGCGCCCGGTGATGTTCATCCTCGATGAGCTGGCCCAGCTCAAACACCTGCCGATCGTCGAGCGGGCTTTCACGCTCGGCGCGGGCTTCGGTGTGCAGGTGTGGGCGGTGTTCCAGTCGGTCGAACAGGCGCGCAAGCTGTACCCGCTCGACTCCCTCTATGGCTCTGCAGGGTTCCGGGGCTTCTTCAAGGTCGAAGACCCGGAAACCTGCGACTTCGCCAGCAAGTGCGCCTCGGGCGTCCTGACACCTGCCGACGTGCGCCACCTGCCCGAGCTGGGCATGCTGGCGCTGCTTTATAGCGCTAACCCGCACATAGTAAAGCGGCTAGGCGCATAAAAAATCCATAAAAAAGAGTCGACTATTAACCCGCTAGGCGATATCTGTAAGGTCATGCAACCTATTGATATCGCCCTTTCTAATGCCCGCGCCCGTGTGCGCTCCCGTCGTGGCTTCAATCTGGTAGAAGCCGCCATCGTGCTCGGCGTCATAGGCCTAGTGATTGGCGGGATTTGGGTTGCGGCGAGTGAAGTGACAAAAAATAGGACGGTATCAAAGTTATCCGAAGCTACTCTTCAATACATCACAAATAGCAGAAACATAATGTCAGGCCAGCAGCCT
>JBEIQE010000062.1:0-1243 GCA_040376705.1 Micavibrio sp. | reverse complement strand
GGTGCAAAAGGAAATCCAGCGCCTTACCAAGGCGGGCTATAAAGTTACCTGCGCACCCTGATTGAATATTTAGCTAGCCCTGCGGCCCATGCTGGCAATTGCCATTAAGGCGCGAGCGCACATGGCGGTATCGCGCAGGCCACTCGACTTACACTCAGCCTCGGCCTGATGCAGACGCTGTAAAACAGCCTCGATCTGCGCACGCCGCCAGATGTTAGCTTGGCGCTCGAAGCGGTCAGTATCTTTCCAGAATACCGGTGGGCGCAGGCTTTTAATGGCAATGCCAATCGGCTCGGGATTGGCGGCAACTTCATAAAGACGTGTGAAGTGGCGCTGTGCCGCGCGCAAAATGGCAATGGTGCTAATGCCATCGCCATACAACCGCTCAAGGCTACGGTCGAGCACTTCAAAGTTACCATCGCCTGCCGCCCATGCGGGATCATCCATATCGAGCGTGGCACTGTCACCAATAGCTTTAGCCACATCTTCAAGCGTGAGTTTGCCGCCCTCGCCAGCTAACGTAATGAGCTTCTCAATCTCCTGCCGCGCCACACCTCTGTCACTCGCAATGAGGTTGGCGAGCAGCGCGATGGCATCGGATGAGGCGCTGATCTTATGTTCTTTAAAAGCCTCTGCGGCGAGGCGCACCAGATCTCGTGTGTCGGCCTCGTAGCAGGGAATTGCAGCTGCAATCTCAGCGCCCTCGAACACCTTGCGCAAGGGCGAGGTGCCACGCAGATCGCCAGCCTCAACGATGAGGAATGAATCGCCAGACGGCAATTGGCCGAACAGGTTTTGCACGGCTGCGGCGGTTGAATCTTCGGCATCTCTAACGCGTACAAGGCGGCGGCCGCCCATGAGCGATTGCGCACCCATCTCATCTGCCAGACGGGCAGGGTCGCCCTTTAGGCTATCAGCCGCGATATCGCTTACATTAAAAGGGTCGGTAATATCGGGCACAGTGCTTTTGGCGAGAAGCTGGCCGCGCTCACGCACCAAGCCACCATCCGGCCCGAATAGCAGCACAGCGCGAATGTCTTTCGGCACGGCTTTAAGGAACGGTTCGGCTTTCTTGATCAGCATGGCTTTTAGTAGCTCATGGCAAGAGGGGCCGCAAGGCTAGAGCGCGAAGTAGACGCGTATCACCAGATATTCGGTACCAATATTATTGTTAGCTTGAACATGAGCTGCATTCTCATGGTGCTCTCTTTTCAAGGCCGGCGAGGTAAAGCGCGATGCGGTT
>JBEIQE010000015.1:0-54012 GCA_040376705.1 Micavibrio sp. | reverse complement strand
TGATTATAAAGAGGGTTGGGAGCATGCCGAGTTCGTGACCGGCCAACCGCTTGACCGCTTCATGGCGCAGCACCCGCAGGTAGTGTTCGATACGCGTGCTGCGCACAAGCAGCTCAACCCCGAAGTAGCGGTCAGAATTACGCCGCAGTATCAGGCCAAGTTCCACCCCACCTCGCTGCTTGATGTTATAAAGGTCGAAAAAGCGATGGGGCTTTAGCCATTCATAACCAAGTTGAGATAATTTGTGCGTATTGCGCAATAACATGCGCTTAGCGTATCATTTCAATTAAAGCTCTTCGAGTCGGCAAGCCCGCGGGCTTGTATTATCCCCTGCGTAAGCTAGGCTCGAGCCAATTATTTCGGGGGAGTATCCATGTTTAAATTTTCACTGTCCAAGCTATATGCCAAGCGGCGTGCTTTCAGCCTGATCGAAGCGTCGATTGTTCTGGGCGTGGTCGGTTTGGTTGTGGGTAGCGTCTGGGTCGTCTCGGCCAAGGTCAATAGCTCGATGCGAGAGAGCAACCTTGCGGTTGCTGTCATCAACACGGTTGATAATACGCGCAGTATGTATACGGCCAGTTATCCCGCCACGACCGAGGATATTACCCAAGCCCTCATGAACTTCAAAATGCTGCATCAGGACCTGATGGTAGGCGGCGTTGCGCGCCATGCATTCGGTGGTGCTGTTGAGGTTGATCTGGTCGCAAACGACCCCGAACCTATCCGGGTGACGCTGGCAAGCATTCCGCGCTCAAACTGCATCAGCCTGGTAACCACCCTGTCCAACATGAAGGCAGGGCTTGCCAGTGTTAAAGTAGTAACTTTGGGTGGTGAAAATGATGTAGCAGTGCCAGTTGATCTTGGTGCCGCTACGAGCGCCTGTGGTGCATCTAATACGATTAGCTTTAATTACAAGCTGCGCACGGGGGCGGCGACTACTGCCAGCGCACCGCCACCGCCATCTCCGCCACCAGCGCCTGCACCAGCTCCGGCACCACCTCCATCGCCGCCGCCATTCCCGCCTGCGTTGCCACCGGCACCACCATCGGTACCGATGGTTTGCGAGCCGCCAATGATCGAGTGCGAATGTGGTGGTAGCTGCACATTCCCCGGCGATTGCAACTGCACACTGCCAGAGGATCCGGGTGAAACGATGTAATGCCTGTTTGTCTTAAGCTTTTGCGCTGCCCTTACGGGAGTTACAGCGCAAAAGCCTAAAGAATCGGCATAACGGGGTGTTGAACTAAAAGTCTATTCGGCGTACCACAGGGCTGATTTTTATTTAGCCCCCAGTATTCCGCAGAAATAGATGAACCACCGCATTATCCTAGGCAGCCGCCCCAGCCAGATGGCCATGCAGATGGCGAACCACGCCAAGTCTCTGCTTGAGGCTCAGTACGCGGGTGTTGAAGTGGTGGTGCAGACCTACGCCTCAACCGGTGATCGTAACCTTGGCGATCTGTCAAAGCTTGGTGGTAAAGGCGCTTTTGTTAAAGACCTTGAAGAGCGTCTGCTGCAGGGCGAGGTTGATTGCGCCATCCACTCGCTTAAGGATGTGCCGGGCGATATCGAGCCGCATCCTGAGCTGGAGCTGACCGCGTTCCTTACGCGCGAAGATCCACGCGATGCACTAATCATGCGTGCCGGCCTGCCGCTGCCCACAACCGGTGAAGGCGTTACGCTGGCCACTTCATCGCCGCGCCGTCAGGCGTTTTTGCGCCAGCTCTACCCACAGGTCAAAATCATTCCGTTGCGCGGTAACGTGAATACACGTTTTCGTAAAATGGAGGAGGGCGAGTTCGACGGCATGGTGCTGGCCAAATCTGGCCTCGAGCGTATTGAGCTCGCACAGCATATCAGCAAGGTCTATGAGCCCGAAGAAATGCTGCCCGCCGTGGGACAGGGCATCATTGCGCTGCAGGTACGCAAAGTCGATATTGCCAAATGCGGCTTCCTGCGCGCCATCCATTCGCAGCATACCGGGCAGGTTGTATCGGCCGAGCGCCGCCTGCTACGTGTACTGCAGGGGCATTGTCATTCGGCCATTGCGGGGTACTGCGATGAGGCCAACGGCCAGCGCCGACTGCGCGCCTGGGTTTCAAACCCGGCTGGCAGCGAAAGTCTTTACACTGAAGTAGTGCAGTCGCTTGGCGCAGATGCTGAAAATCTGGGCCAAATTGCAGCTGAAGAGCTGTTGGCCAAAGGTGCGCGCCGCCTGATTGATGCTGGCGCAAACGCGGCATAATTTTTCCCATAATTACTTTGAAATGGCACTCCCCGATTTGCTAGGGTGCGCGCATGAGCGGCCCTTTCTCATCCGATGAAATGCAATGGCTTCACAAAGCCATTTCGCCTTACATTCCTGCGCCTGCGGCCATGTTTTTGGGTGGCAGTCGCGGCGGCTTTTCCGGCCAGCCGGTCAGCTCTTCCGATAACGATGTAATCATCATGGCCGCGCATGTGCCGCAGCCTGCCTCACTCACACTGCAAAGCCCGGTTTCAGGCAATATGTTTGACCTGATTTTACGTGATCCCGATTCACTGGCCTATGAAATTGAAGGTGCCCGTAAAGGCGGTAACGGCACTCTGCTGCATATCTGCGCGCATAGTCAGGTACTACTTGATGAAAACGGCATGGGCACCAAGGTACAGCGGCGTGCACAGCAGTTGCATGCCGAAGGGCCTTATGCATTAGCGTTACCCAGCCTGAAGGCCGAAGTGGCCGAGCGGCTGATAGATATCAAGATGATCGAGCATGAGTGCGACAGCGATGTGCGCAACATGGCAGCGCAAAGCCTCACGCATCGTTTTGGCCATCTGGCCCTGCGCGCACAAAAGCACTGGACTGCAAATGGTAAGGTGCTGGCGCGTGACCTAGCGCGCCATCTGCCCGAGTTTAAGGCTAAAACTGAAGCAGCCGGTATGGAGTTCGCCTGTGGCAATTCAGCCCCGCTTAAGGCTGTAGCGCAGGATATTATCGATCTGCATGTTGCGGGTACACCAGCTGTATCGCTCAGTCAGACTTATAATCTTCCGGCCCGACCTAATCTGGCTGAGGTCTATACCTATAGCCGCCTTTCCAGCACTGCACTGCATGCCTATCTGGAAAGCGATAAGCCCTCTGTGCGCGCTGCTGCACAGGACTGGGTACATTACTACTTCAACCTCACGGCAGGGGCGGTAGATCCCGAGCGCCTGTCCCGCCCGCATGGCGAATATCGTTATGCACTGGCGCGTTATGGCAATATGCTGATGGATATGGCGTGCCTTGCCACCGAGGTCGACCCGCAAAGCCGCAGGCTTAACCAGCGCATTCACTTGCTCAAGCTGTTTGGCTTGGGTGTGGTTGAGGCGATGGATGCGGCGCAAGAGGGCAAGCCCGAGGCCTTGCATAAGGCTGCGAACAAGCTGCTGAACAGAATCGTGCCGCAGCCACATGAGCGCCAGCCGCGCCCCATGCCGCAAAACTACCGCTTACCAGCTGAAAACCTGGGTCTCATTTAGCGAATTGACCCCTGCAGGCATCGTGGCACACTCGCCCTAACTATAAAGGGGGAGACAAATCATGACAGCCACGGTGACCAAAATGACCAGCCACAAATCAGCCATTCCCAGCGCCGCCGAGGTTGCTGACCTGCTCAAGGGCTTTGGTGTTACGCTTGTAGGCAGCGGCCTCGTGGCGCGCTCACCGATTACGGGCGAGGTTATGGGCCATGCTCCGCTCGATACGCCCTCCAGTGTGGCTACTAAGATTACTGCTGCGCATGAAGCCTATAAGGCGTGGCGTAATGTGCCTGCGCCCAAGCGCGGCGAGCTGGTACGCGTGTATGGCGAAATTCTGCGTGAGCATAAAGAGGCTTTGGGCCGCCTTGTGACCATCGAGGCAGGCAAGATCCTGTCCGAAGGGTTGGGCGAAGTGCAGGAGATGATCGATATCTGCGACTTTGCGGTCGGTCTCTCGCGCCAGCTCTATGGTCTCACCATCGCGACCGAGCGCCCCGGCCATCGCATGATGGAGACTTGGCATCCGCTCGGCGTGGTTGGTGTTATTTCGGCCTTTAACTTCCCTGTAGCTGTGTGGTGCTGGAACTCGGCTCTGGCGTTTGTTTGTGGCGATGCAGTTGTCTGGAAGCCGTCAGAAAAAACGCCGCTTACCGCACTGGCCTGTCAGGCGCTGCTCGAGCAGGCCATCGCCAAGGTTGGTAATGTGCCAGCAGGGCTCTCGCAGGTTATTATCGGCGGGGCAGATATTGGCGAGGTGCTGGTCGATAGCCCGCAGGTGCCGCTCATTAGCGCCACTGGCTCAACCCGCATGGGGAGAATCGTTGGCCCCAAGGTAGCTGCCCGCTTTGGCAAAACCCTGCTTGAGCTGGGGGGTAACAACGGTATGATCATCGCGCCCTCAGCTGATCTAGACCTCGCTGTGCGCGGTATCCTGTTCTCAGCCGTAGGCACAGCAGGCCAGCGCTGCACAACTTTGCGCCGCCTGTTCGTACACGAGAGCCTTTACGATAAACTGGTACCACAGCTCATCAAGGCCTATGCGCAAGTGCGTATTGGCAGCCCCTTGCTGCCCGAGACGCTTATCGGCCCGCTGATTGATAAAGCCTCGTTTGACGGCATGCAGAAAGCACTCAATGAGGCCAAAGCCGCAGGTGGCAAGGTGCATGGCGGTGCGCGCCACGATACCGGCCATTCAGATGCTTATTACGTGCAGCCGGCACTGGTTGAAATGGCTACGCAGGCCGATGTGGTCAAGCACGAAACCTTCGCGCCTATTCTCTATGTGCTGCGTTATAAAGATCTGGCCGATGTTATCGCCCAGCATAATGATGTACCGCAGGGCTTGGCCTCGTCCATCTTCACCACTGACATTCGCGAAGCCGAAGCCTTCATGAGCGCAGCCGGAAGTGACTGCGGTATTGTGAACGTCAACATTGGTCCCAGCGGTGCCGAAATTGGTGGTGCCTTTGGCGGCGAGAAGGAAACCGGCGGCGGGCGCGAGAGTGGCTCAGATAGCTGGCGTGCCTACATGCGCCGCGCGACCAATACCATTAACTACTCGCGCGACTTGCCACTGGCCCAAGGCGTTAAGTTCGATCTTTAGTTAGGTCGCAGCAGGTGCTTTGGCTGATGTGTAACCCTTGGGCGCTTCAACACTAAAGCGCTCGGGCGGGCACAGGTCGTTTTCAGAGCAATAGGTGTGTGCCTGTGTGCGGTTCATGGGTTGCGGGAGTTCGCGCCATGTGTACTGGCCATCGCGCCCAAGGCTGCCATCAAAAATATTGATCCAGTTAAAGGTCTTGTGCGGGCTGTGGAAATCAATCTCGGCCATATCAGTCTCCCTGTTGGCAGGAAGGCTAGGCGGGCTCAAACCGGAGCGCAAGCCCGTTGATGCAGTAGCGGAGCAGGGTGGGCGGCGGGCCGTCCTCAAACACATGGCCTAAATGGCCTTCGCATTTGGCGCAATGCACTTCGGTGCGGATCATGCCGTGGCTTTTATCAACCGTGGTGGCCACGGCACCAGGCAGGGGTTGCCAGAAGCTGGGCCAGCCGGTGCCACTTTCAAATTTGGTTTCCGAAGAGTAAAGGCGTGAATCGCAGCCAGCACAGTGGAAGTAGCCTTTGCGCTTCTCGCGGTTCAGCGGGCTGCTGCCCGGTGGCTCAGTGCCGTGTTCGCGCAACACACGGTATTGTTCTGGCGTGAGGGTGCCGCAATGGGCGGAGACTTCAAGTCGGGGCGAGTCGTTGGTCATAGCTCTAATATAATCACATATGTCGCGTGGACTAGTCCCTCATGTTTGGCTATCTTGCGGGCCGGAGATTACATGATGGCTAAAAAATTACTCGTTCTCGCTCTCGTACTGCCCGTTTTAGGGGCAGGTGCCTATTTTGGCGGCGAGTATCTTTTAGCCAAATCGGCACAGGCTGTGCTGGCCAATATCAAGGCCAACCTGCCTGCGGGTGCTGTTTTCAGCCACGGTACGCTTACCACCAACCTGCTCAAGCGCGAGGTTGCGCTGGCCGGGCTAGAGGTTACCTCGCCAGATGAGCAGGGAGCCCGCACCCTGAGTGCCGCCAATGTGCGGTTTGCCGGCCTGCCATGGCTGAGCAAGGGTAATTTTGAAGTAGGCGAAATGGTGGTTGAAGGCCTGCGCGTTGAGCGCCGCGGCGTTATGACGGCCGAGCGCTGGTCGATCTCACGTCCGGGTGTGCAGGTTATCAACCGTCTCACAACCGGTGAGAGCACGGCAATTGGCAGCGCGGGCGACTTCAGCTTTGCTGGTGCCGAGGCCACCAACCTTACACTTAGCCGTAGCAACCCCAAGGTCGATGTGACCATTGGCAATATCAAATCAGGCGCACTGTCCAGCAACCGTCTTGCCAGTGTGGTGATGACTGACATTCGCGCTAACTCGCAGGATGTAACCGGCCCGCTGGTCAAGCTCAACATCAATCAGGTCAGCGGCGAGGATATCGATATCACCCGCATTCTGGCGGATGATGGCAATATCGATCTCACCAGCCCCATTCTGACTAACGGCCTGAGCGGCCTTACCATTACATCTCTAACGCTGGGGCCAGATGGTGGCGATCCTATTGCCCTCAGCTCGCTGGTTATTAAAGGCGAGGGGCTGCCCGATGGCACCCGCACGGCGCTGAGCATCAAGGCTGAACAGCTGGTCATGCCCACAGCTGCCATGACAGCACCTGCCCGCAGCTATTATGAAGCCTTGGGTTATAAGCGCATGGTAATGGATCTCGATATGGCGAGCCGCTATGAGCCCGCTGCACAGACACTGGCCCTGCAGCGCTTCAACCTTGTAGCGCTGGATGCTGGTACTGTTAATTTCAAGCTCACACTGGGCGGACTTTCAAACCTGGGCGAGCTGTCGCGCGATCCGGCGACGGGCCAGATGGTCATGGCCTCCATGACCCTTAATTCAGCCGATATTAAAGTGACAGATGCTGGCTTTGTGAAACGCCATGTTACCCATGGTGCCAAGCAGATGGCGGTATCGCCCGAGGTCTATATCGAGCAGATGATTAACGCCATTCGCCCAGTCACCTCAGGTGGCGGGCCGGGCGAGCAGAAGCTGGCGCGCCTTTATCGCGCGGTCTCGAGCTTCCTGCTCAACCCTGGTGAGTTGACCATCGGCGTGCAGCCTGAGAAGCCTTTAGCGTTCCTGCAGTTGGTGTTCAGTATTAACAATCCCTCGGCGGCTGCTGAAACTCTTAATGTTTCGGCCAGCAACCGCCAGCTCGACCAGACACCGCAACCGCCGCAGTAAGACTGGTAATAATATATCGCCAGATTTCTCCTGAGTTTTCTGTGCGCTATCCAGCATTGCAGCATTAGATTGCATTTGCACAAGTTTTCCTTGCGGTAGGTGGTTCACCCCGTTAGGCTCGTTCCTGATTTGAAAATCTTCTTGAACGAAACACACCTTTTGCGAGGTCATCTTTTGCGAGGTTACGATGAAATTTTATCCAACAGAGCGCGTCGCTCTATTCATTGACGGCGCCAACCTCTATTCGGCCGCGCGTGGCTTGATGGTGGATATTGATTATAAAAAACTGCTCGATTTCTTCCAGCAGCGCTGCAACCTGATCAGGGCTTTTTACTACACAGCACTGCTCGATGATCAGGAATATTCGCCCATTCGTCCGCTGGTCGATTGGCTCGATTATAACGGCTATACCATGGTCACCAAACCCGCCAAGGAATTTACGGATGCCGCAGGCCGACGCAAAATCAAAGGCAATGTAGACATCGAACTGGCAGTCGACATGATGGAGATGGCCGAGCGTATCGACCATGCTGTCCTGTTCTCGGGCGACGGTGATTTCCGCTCACTGGTAGAGGCCATTCAGCGTAAGGGTGTACGCGTGACTGTCATCAGCACCATGCGCAGCCCAACCCCGATGGTGGCGGATGAATTGCGCCGTCAGGCCGATACATTTGTTGATCTGGTGGACCTCGGCCCATCAATCAGCCGCCCGTCACGTCCGCGTGAAACAGCGGGTGCAGAGCAGGAGCAGCTCGAAGAGATTTAATAAAACAAAGCAGTCGTTTGAGAGGGCATCCTTAACCGGATGCCCTTTTACTTTGGTAAACACAAAGTTAAATCGAATGATTCTGCGATGTTAGCGCCAAACGATTCGTATTCTGTTCTCGTTGGATTCATCATTTGGTAAGCAATTTAAGCCATTTTAGTGACAAGCGATTCACCAAGAGTCGTCACAAGAAGAACGGGAAGACATTCAGTGAATATCGACCTCCTAGCCGGCAATCGAGTCGCACCCTGCATCGCTCACGATGCACCCTTCGAAGGCAACCCGATGTGGGTTCGCTACGAAACCGCTGCGCGCAAGCTCAGCATCATTTTTGAAGATGGCGCTTCACGCCTGCTCGAAAGCGCAGTGAACGACCAGATCGCTTCCCATCTTAAATGGGCGCGCAAGATCATGCTCGTGCGTTTGCACGATGGCCGCCCGGTTGAAGGGTATGAATGTCACCTCCGCAAATTTGATGAGGTTGGTAATGAGCTCGCTTCTGCCTAACGTCGAAGCGTATTGGGCTCAGCTCAGCGCTTCAAATCCTGTTACCCAGTCGCTTGAGGGGCAGGGCACGCACGCCCAGCTTGATGAGCCTAAAGTCGCGCATTACAGCTACTCGCAAAGCCGCGGCTCTAGCTTCAAGCCGGATATTTAAATCAGCGCATCAAGTTGTTTCGCAGCTGCAGGCGGGCAGGTTCCTCGTTCTTGTTCAAAATCGCGCGATACACTTCAGCGCCCGACAGAACAAACTGCACATACTCGCGTGTCTCCGAGAAGGGGATCATCTCTACCCAATCAAGGCGGCTCCATAACGCAGGCTCACCAGGCTTGGCAGCGGTAGGAATGTTGAGACTACCCGGTGGGCCATAGCGATTGCGCCATTTGGCAGCATTACCCGGGCCACCGTTATAGGCAGCGGTGCCAAGAATATATGAGCCATCAAACCCTTCGATACGGCCCTGCAGGTAAGAGCTGCCCAAGCGCACGTTATGCTCTGGCTTGCTCATCAGCCATGCAGCCTGATGCGGTATGCCAAGGCGCTTGGCTTCCTGTGCGGCTGTAGGTGGCAGTAGCTGCATTAGCCCCTGCGCATTCGCGCCGCTCTTGGCGTACTGATAGAAGGTGCTTTCCTGCCGTGTGATCGAGTGGATGAGCGCGGGCTCGGGCTGGCTCGGTATCTGGAAGCGGATAACAGGGTAGCCTTCAACCGGAACGGCATAACCCAAACGGCCTGTGCGCTTGGCGGCCCAGGCGGCAAGGTCGGGGCGGCGGAGTTCAGCCCCCAGCTGCACAGCCAATGTGGCATCGTCCTGTGATTTGCTGGCATCGGCCAGCGCATTGATGAAGGCCTTGGCCACCGAGTGATTGCCAATCTGTACACCCACGCGCACAGCACGCACCATATCGCGATTGTTAAAGGCCTCTTTCACTTCTCGGCTGGGCTCAGGCGTTACCGGTGCGGTGATGTTCACATCGCCATACAGTTCATGCGCGGCAATCTGGCCGTAATAAGTTGTGCCGTATTGCGCTGATACTTCGTACCATTTCTTGGCGGTATCTTCCTGCCCGTTGGCAGCAACAGCGCGGCCCATCCAGTAAGCACCACGTGCCTTTGAGATAACCGAGGTCGAAGCTTCGTACATGCCTTTAAAGTGGCTGGCAGCGCTCACGGCATCGCCCTTAAAGCGCAGAGCAATCCAGCCTGCGGTCCATTCGGCAGTCAGGTAAGGTACGCCATCTTCGGCCTTGAGGCCGTGTTCGCTGGCAACCTTATAGGCGGTGGTGGCTTCGCCATTGGCCAGCAGTTCGCGCGCAACGCGCTCACGCAGCTTTTGCCACGCGCTGGCTTTACCGTTGGTGCCGGTGCCATGCGCGATCAGAATTTCAGCAGCAGCGCGCTCGTTGTCCTTTTTGGCCAAACGGTTGGCACGGTCATAGGCAAGGCCTGCATCGCCAGCGTGACTGGCGGGTACGGCATCGACCATGGCGCTGGCGTTGCCTTCATCGTTCTGCAGCGTAATACGAGCCATGGCGAGGGCGCGATAGCCAGCACTGGTAAGGGTTGGCACCAGTGCCTTGGCCTGTTCGGTTGCGCCATCCCACAGCAGGCGGTCAACGCGCGCTTCGCGGTCGGCCTCATTCAGCGTGCCGCGGTGGCGATCGTAAAACTCTTTCTGCTCTTCGCGGGTCATGCTGCCGTTGACAAAGAATTTGCGCACAGCGGCAATCGCAGGCTCATGCTGGCCGGCGTTGGTCAGCGCTGTGGCATAGGCATTCAGGCCATTGGCGGTGAGGGGGGCATTCTGCTCGAAGAAGCTGATGATATCGCGGTCGTTACTGGCGGTGCTTACGCGTAATTCAGCCTGTTTGCGCAGCAGGTCGCACTGGTTTTTGTTTTCAATTTCAATACAGCGTGGCCAGTCGGCATGATCGCGGATAAATTCGGCATAAGTATTGAAATCGGCCGGAATGCTGCCCTGCTGCAGCGCAAACCACTGCACAACCTCCTTGGCGACTTCGTTTTGTGTACGGCGTACTTCGCGCACAGCCTGGGCACTGCGCCCGCGCGCGGCGTTGGTAATGGCGCTACGGTAGGCCTCAACCTCGCTGCGCGATAGTTCCTGCGTTTGCGCAGGTGCGGGGGCGATCAGGGAAAACGCTAAAACAACAGGGTATAGCTTGCTGTGCGCCAGCTTGCGCGCTAAAACCTTGGTCATGTCCCATATCTCCCAGAAAGCCCAAATCTTGCCCATCATGTTTTCAGGAGTCCTAACTGCTTTGATAACGCCATTCAAGGGTGACTCTTTGGATATGGCAGCGTTTGCCCGCTTCGTCGAGTGGCAGATTAACGAAGGTGTTAATGGCGTTATTGTTAACGGCACCACTGGTGAGTCTCCCACGACTACCGAGGCCGAGCAGGACGCGCTGGTGGCCGAGGCCCTCAAGGTGGCCAAGGGCCGCGTGCCGGTTATTGCGGGTACGGGCAGCAACAATACAGCCCATGTAATTGAGCGCACCCTAAAGGCGCAAGAGCAGGGTGTTCAGGCCGCGCTGGTGGTCACCCCTTATTACAACAAGCCCACGCAGGAAGGGCTCTATCAGCATTTTAAAGCTGTGCATGACGCCACCAACCTGCCCATCATTATTTACAACATCCCGGCGCGCTCGGTTGTCGATATGACGGTCGAGACCATGAAGCGCCTCGCCGAGCTGCCGCGAATCGTTGGTGTGAAGGATGCAACCGCAGATCTCACCCGCCCGCTGCGCACGCGTACCGAAATCGGCGCAGACTTCATCCAGCTCTCGGGCGAAGATGCCACAGTTGGTGCGTATCTGGCACAAGGTGGCCATGGCGTTATCTCGGTCACCTCAAACATCGCGCCGCGTTTATATGCCGAGCTGTATAAAGCTTGGGTTGCTGGCGATATGTTAACTTACGGCCAAAAGCGCGATGCCTTGATGCCCATTCATGCAGCGCTGTTCTGCGAGACCAGCCCAGCGCCGGTTAAGTATGCCGCTAGCCTCTTGGGCTTTGGCTCGGATGCTGTGCGCCTGCCGCTGGTTGCAGCAACACCTGCGGCCCGTAGCAAGGTTGAAGCTGCGCTCAAGGGCGCGAGCCTGCTAGCGGATTCAAAGCGCGCCGCCGCATCATGAGTAATCAAAAAGACATCGATCCCGAGCGCTACAAAATTGCAGCGCAAAACCGTAAGGCACGCTTCGATTTTGCCATCGAAACGACCTTCGAGTGCGGCATTGCGCTCAAAGGGACTGAGGTTAAGGCGCTGCGCGCGGGCAGGGCGCAGATTACCGAGTCATACGCGACCGAGCGTGGCCGCGAGCTGTTCCTGTATAACGCGCATATCCCCGAGTACGGGCAGGCGGTGAAGGACGGTAACCATGAGCCGCGCCGGGCGCGCAAGCTCCTGCTGCACCGGAACGAGCTGAACAAGATCATCGGCGCTATCAACAAAGAGGGCATGACCGCCGTACCGCTCGATATCCACTTCAACGCCAAGGGCAGGGCCAAGGTCACGCTCGGGCTCGCCAAGGGTAAGAAGAAGGCTGACAAGCGCGAAGCCATCAAGGCGCGGGAATGGAACCGCGAGAAGGGCCGCATCCTTAAGGCCGGTACCCGCGGGGATTAACCAGTAATTTTATTTCCTTTTAAACCAGACTCCTGAAATTTGGCTTGAAGCCGCGCGCAGATGGGTATTCACTTCATTCCTGAACAGGGAATTAATAGGGAGATACCATAATGCCGAGCCTCGCATCACTTACCGGCCGTTTCGATATGATGAGCCTGATTGCCCGTCATGATGACATGACCGTTGCGCTCAGCGCTCCCAGGACCCCAGTTGCCAAGGCCATGAAGCCGCTGGCCGCCGTTAAGGCAGAAGATAGCGGGGCGATTTTGGCCCGTGCCATGCGCCTTGATGCACCTGAGGCTAACCCGCTGGCCTACCGTACCCACGTCATGGCCTACACCAGCGGCATGTAAGCTGCTGGTTTTGCAGGGTTAACTTTACCTTGCAGCTTGGCTGCGGGTTCGGCTATATTGCCAGAACTCCATTTTTACTTAAGGCAGGATATTGCTATGGCCCGCGTTACCGTTGAAGATTGCGTCCAGTTGGTTCCCAACCGTTTCGAACTCGTTATGATTGCTGCCCAGCGCGCACGTAACATTCACGGTGGTCAGGAAATCAAGGTTGACCGCGACAACGACAAGAACCCGGTTATCGCCCTGCGCGAAATCGCCGACAAGGTTATCGGTCTTGATGACCTGCGCGAAGAGCTTATCCGTGGCCACCAGCGTCCGCCGGAAGTTGATGAGCCGGAAGATGAAATCGTTGAACTGATGGCTGGTGAAACCGGTTATCAGGGTAGCGCACCCGCCGAAGGCGAGCCGCTGCCTGATGGTATGTCAATGGATGGCGACGATGAAGATGACGCCGAAGACATGGTAGCCGGTGAAGACGCCGCTGCCGATGACGAAGAATAAGCGTTTTTAAATTTAAAACGTTATAATAACCGGAAGAAGGAGAGCGACTATGGGCGTCGAAGCTAAATCTATTGATAAAATGTCACCAGCTGATCAGATCAACAAGCTGGCGCGTCGCCATATCGAAATCGTTTTTAACAACAAGACCGTTAAAGGCTCTCCTGCGATCAGTTTCGATCAACAGCAGAACGCTGCTGGCAAGCACACTCTGACCTTTGGTCCTGCCGCTGCTGCCGAAATCGAACGCGCCTATGGCGTTCTCGATGGTCGTCACTACATCAAGAACTATCTGGGTTCTGCGATGGCTCATTTCGATGATTATCTTGAGGGTAAGGGCGTCGCCACCTCCAAGGATGTATGTAAGGTTATTCTCAGGTCTGAAGCTGAGCGTCAGCAGGCATTTGAAGCCAGCCGCGCTGAAGCCAAAAAGAAGGCTGCTACCACAGCCGCACCGGTTTAACGTAACCGGTCAGAACGTTTTGCGACCGACCTGTCCCGCAAGGGCAGGTCGGTTTTGCTTTATGAGCGTTTTGTCCCAAATTTGGCACTGCAAAAATTAACCAGCTTGAGCTACATTAAGCTTATGATTCGTCAATACGAGCTGGTTCAGCGCGTGAAGGCCTACGATCCGGATGCGGATGAAGACCTGATTAACCGCGCTTATGTGTATGCCATGATGGCTCATGGCCCGCAGCTGCGCGCCTCGGGCGACCCGTATTTCTCTCATCCGCTTGAAGTTGCCGGCATCCTTACCGAACTCAAGCTCGATACAGCCTCCATTTGCACTGCGCTGCTGCACGATGTGGTGGAAGACACCGGCACGCCACTGTCTGAGATTACGCGCCTGTTTGGCAAAGAGGTTGCCCATCTGGTTGATGGCGTAACCAAGCTCGGCAAGCTCGAACTGCAGGAAAAGGGTACCGAGCAGGCTGAGAACTTCCGCAAGCTGCTGGTCGCCATGTCGGAAGACATTCGCGTGCTGCTGGTCAAGCTGGCTGACCGCCTGCACAACATGCGCACGATGCACCACATCAAGAGCGAAGAGAAACGCCGCAAGAAATCGCGCGAAACCATCGAAATCTATTCACCACTGGCCGAGCGTATCGGCGTGCACCAGATTAAGGATGAGCTGGACGATCTGGCCTTCACCCACCTCAACCCCGAGGGGCGTGATTCCATCATGCATCGCCTCGAGGCCCTGCGCGCCGATGGCGCCGAGACCGTGCCCAAGATTATCGAAGGCCTTAAGGCAGCGCTTGAAGAGGGCGGGCTCGAGAAGTTCGAGCTGGTTGGCCGCGAAAAGCGCCCGTATTCCATCTGGACCAAGATGCAGAAGTACAGTGTGCCGTTCGAGCAGCTGTCTGACATCATGGCGTTCCGCGTGGTGGTTGATGATATCGGCCAGTGTTACCACGCACTTGGTATCATCCATTCACACTTCCCGGTCGTGCCGGGCAGGTTTAAAGATTATATCTCAACCCCCAAGCCCAACGGCTACCGCTCGCTGCATACAACCGTTATCGGACCGGCTGGCCAGCGCGTTGAAGTCCAGATCCGTACCCGCGAAATGCACGAGATTGCCGAGCTCGGTGTGGCCGCCCACTGGGGTTATAAAGAGGGCAAGCCCGCCGGCGATCACCAGCAATACCGCTGGATGCGCGAACTGCTCGATATTCTTGACCAGTCCAACCGGCCGGATGAATTCCTCGAGCATACCAAGCTCGAGCTGTTCCAGGACCAGGTGTTCTGCTTCACGCCCAAGGGTGCCATCATCGCGCTACCGCGTAATGCCACGCTAGTCGATTTTGCTTATGCCGTGCACAGTGGTGTGGGCGACCGCTGCGTTGGCGCCAAGGTTAATGGCCGTATGGTGCCGCTGCGCTCTACGCTCAAAAACGGCGATCAGGTTGAGATCATTACCAGCAAGGCACAAACGCCATCGCCAGAATGGGAGCGCTTTGTTGTTACTGGTAAGGCACGTGCGCGTATCCGTAAATTCATCCGCGAGCAGCAGCGCGACCAGCATGCAGTGTTGGGCAAGGCCATGCTTGAAAAGATCTTCCGTCAGGAAGGCTATGAGTATACCGACAAGGCGGTTGAAGGCGTACTCAAGCAGCTGAATAAGGGCGATGAAGTTACCGATGTTCTCGCTAATGTAGGTGCAGGCCTGCTGAGTGCGCGTGAGGTTTTCAATCTCGTCTTCCCTGGCCATCGCACCGCAGAGCTTGAGGATGCGATTGCCCGCAAGCGCGCAACTGCAGCTGCCCGTAGCCCTGATCAGCCGGTTGCCATCCGCGGTATGATCCCCGGTATGGCCATTCATTTTGCCCGTTGCTGTAACCCGCTGCCGGGCGACCGGATTGTCGGCATCGTCACCACCGGCAAGGGCGTGACAGTGCACACCATTGATTGCGAAACGCTTGAGGCCTTTGCCGATGCGCCTGAGCGCTGGCTCGACATCGCCTGGGATAACCAGACCGCCACGAGTAACGATGTTATTGGCCGTATTTCCGCCACTGTCGCCAACGAGCCCGGCGCATTGGGCACCATTGCTACCGTCATCGGCAAGAACGGCGGCAATATCAATAACCTCAAGTTCACCAACCGCTCGAACGACTTCTTCGAAATGCAGATTGATATTGATGTATCGGATGTCAAACACCTCACCGATATCATGGCCGCCCTGCGCGCAACGCCGGTGATCAACTCGGTCGACCGCACCCGCGGGCATTAACCAATTCACCATTTCCTCTACGGCAGCGTCGCAATAATGCAGAGCGTGCGTGATTCGGCTTGCGCAGGCTGTGCCTGCCTTTGTATGAAGAGGGGACAAAATAACCGGGCCTAACAGGGAGCCTGTTCATGGTGCACCAAGACCAACGTTCGCAAGCCGACGCTGCCACTTCTGTGCAATCTGATGTTGTTTCTTCTGATACTCCCACACGAATTCCATCTGACCGTCAGTACCTGCTTGAGAGGGCCAAGCCGCTGCTTGAAGCCCTACGCATACAGATTGAAGCTGAAGAGGCCCAGCGCGGCAAGCCGCTTAGCCGTAAGGTCCTGACCAGCAGAGTGCGGGGCGAAATTGAGCGCGAAGAGCAGCAGCGCCGTGCAGCCGAGCGACAGGTGGCTGCCCCGCAAGTGGTGATCAGGCAGCAGCTGACGCGTGAGCAGAAGCAGGCTGAGGATAAAGCCCGCAAACAGGCAGTTGAAGAGCAGCGTCAGGCAGTTATCAAAGCTGTCACTGAAAGAGTTGATGCCATTCTGGCGCAGCAGCACTTAGATGAAATTGCCCGCAAGCAGGCTATTGAGGCGCAACGCGCCGCAATCATGGAGCAAGTAAGGCTTAATTCGGTTGATGAGCTGCGTGAGCTGGCCCAGCAGCGCGAGATTGAGAGAGACCGGATTCTTGCTTTGCGCAAGGCCGAGAAGACAAAGCCGCTGGCAGTACAGAGTGAACCCTCTATAATACCCGTCGTTACCAAACAAAAACGAGTAAGAATTGCGCCGCCTGAAAAAGCAAAGATCAAGAAGACGCGCTCATTCATTCAAAGCGAAGCCGCTTTTCTGGCTGAGAAGGCTGCACCCATTCTGGAGCAGGCTCTCGCTGAGGGTAAGTTCATCAGCAAGACAGCACTTATGCGTCAGCTGCGTATTGACCATTCAGCTGATTTGCAGCTGCTGGATCAGCAGCGTAAGGCAGCAAAAGAACTGCGCAAGAAGCTCAAGCCTGTTGTAGTAGTTGCTCCAGTTGTTCAGCCTGCTGTATCCGTCACAGCTCAAGAGGCAGCAACGGGCAAGAAAAAGCGCAAGCGTAAGAACAAGATCAAAGTACCGGTGGTGGTTGAGGCTGTTAAAAAAGCCAAGAGCAAGAAGGCACGTCAGCTTTCCGAATTCGAAATTCTCAAGGGCAAGGCAAACGCGATTGCGGCAGAGGCGGCTAAGCGCGGTGAGACAGTCAACAAATCGCAAATCATGCGCGAGCTACAGGCACAGGTTGCTGCTGAGCTTGAGCAGCGGCGTGCTGAAGCTGAGCGCAAGGCTGCTGAAAAACAGGCCAAGCGGGCTCAGCGCGTCACTAAAGACCAGCCACGTGTTCGCCATGCGTTCGAACGAGTTGCTGCCGTTGCAGTCGAGCCCAAGAAAACTGATAAGCGCCGCCTGCGCCGTGAGCAGCGCGCGCTAGAGGCCGCAGCCGAGCAGGCCGTACCTGTACCGCATTATGGCAGTGCAGCTGAGTATATCTCCGCCGCGCGTGAGCAGCTGGCATCAAAACAGCGCAACTCAGCAGCACGCCTGCTTACCACTGCGGCTGACAGCCTCTCGCCGCAGGATCCCATGCGTTTTGAGCTGGCCGCTGTGATGGGTAAAGCCATTAGCGCTGCCAAGGCAGCCGAGGTTGTACAGCCGTTGCTTGGCCATGAGCATCATTCCGAGAAGGCCGAGGTTATGCTCGCTACCTTCCAGCTGGCGCAGGGCCAAAGCCGCATCGCGTTTGATATGCTCACCCGTGGTGACCGCAGCTCGATCAAGCCCATGCAGGCTGCAGCCCAGCTAAGCTGGGCCATCCGTACCGATGATGCAGATGGTTGCGCCCAAGCATTGGCCAAGCTCGAGTTGGCCAAGTTCAGCAACAAAGGGCAGGTACTGAACATCGATCTCAGCGCTTACCCCAATATGCCGGCCCAAGCACGTCTGTGTGCCGGTACGCTTAAATATGCCAACTGCCTTGGTGAAGCGCTGATGGTGGCTGGCCGCCTGCATGAGGCCGTAAAGATTTACGATACGCTCGCGCCAGTACGGCCCACCTGCTCGGACGAGCGCCGTGATTTCATCCGCGCGCTCAAGTCATGTGGTGAGGCGTATTACCAGTTCGGTTTTGCCAACCGCAAGGCGCTGGGCGAGCTCAGCGTGCCGCATAGCGCTACCGTGGCTTGGAGCGAGCAGGCCGAGCGCATTACGTTGGCCGAGACCGCTGATAAATACCTTAACAAGTCATTCGCGCGCCTGTTTGCCGCTTTTGAACTGCATGGCACCGATGAGACCCTGCGCGAGAACCTCGCCAAGGTGGTTACGCTTACCGGTAACCCCCGCCAGTTCGAGCAGGTGAACGAGCGTGTGCACCGCCGCCAGAAGGCCGTAACCGCAATGCTCGAAGCGCCGGATAGTACTGCACTGCTTGAGCGTATGCAGCATATGAGCACCCGCGAAGAGCTTTCGAAGGACGAAACCCGCCTGCTGCGTGAGCTGCAGCGTAACCGTCAGGCTGCCCTGCGGGTCGAGCAGCAGCGCCAGGAACTGATTGACCTGATCACCAAGCCACGTGAAGTCACTGATAAACCAGCGCATATGCCGTCTTCTCTGGCCCGCCAGCGCCGCGTGCATACCGCACCGCGCCGCTAAAAAACGCCAGATCTGTTGATTTGGCGCGCCCAAGCGTCTAGTTAACACGCATGATTATCGGCATCGGCCACGACCAGATAGACGGCACCCGTCTTGAAAAGACGCTGCAGCGCTTCGATGCGCGCTTTGTCGAGCGTATTTATACCCCTTACGAACAGGCACGGGCGCAAACCAAGGCTAATCCCGCACCCACTTATGCCCGCCGCTGGGCCGCTAAAGAGGCGGTTGCCAAAGCTTTAGGCACTGGCATCGGCGATCAGGCCTTCATGAAGGAAATCGGGGTCGAGAATGCGGCAAATGGTCAGCCCAAGCTGGTTTTAACCGGCAGGGCGCTCGAAACCCTCAATAAACTCACACCAAACGGCCATATTGCCCGTTTGCATTTAAGTCTTTCGGATGACTGGCCTTTTGCCTCGGCATTCGTCATAATCGAGGCCGTTCCGGAATAAGAAGATACCAGAAGATATGACAGATACTGTGACCGAAGTTATCGAAAAACCCGACAGCTTTATCGAGCTGATCAAGACCATCGTTTACGCTGTTCTGCTGGCGCTGTTCATCCGCAGCGTGGCGTTCGAGCCGTTCAACATTCCGTCAGGCTCGATGCTGCCCAATCTGTTGGTGGGCGACTACCTGTTCGTGAGCAAATATTCCTACGGTTACAGCCGCTACTCCTTCCCGCTGGGGGTTGCCCCGATTGAAGACCGCTGGTGGCCCAATGGCCCCGCTGGTGCGCCCGAGCGCGGCACCATCGTGGTATTCCGTCTGCCCACCAATACCAATATTGATTATATCAAGCGCGTTATCGGCATGCCGGGTGACCGTATCCAGATGATCAGCGGCCGTTTGTATATCAATGGCGAGAAGGTTGCGCGTGAGGAAATCGGCACTTTTGAAGCCACCGGCGCTTATGGCGAACAGCAGGTGCTTAAGCGCTATGTCGAAAGACTGCCTGGCGGTGTGAAGCATGATATCATCGAACTCTCAGACGATGAGAGCCTCGATAACACCAAGGTCTTTACCGTACCCGCTGGTCATTACTTCATGATGGGCGATAATCGCGATAACTCGGCCGATAGCCGCGTGATGGAGCAGGTGGGTTATGTGCCGGTAAGCCATATTCTCGGCCCCGCGCGTTGGCGCTTCTTCTCGATTAACGACGGCTTCTCCATCTTCAAGCCATGGACATGGCCCGAAGGTGTGCGCTGGCAGCGCCTCTTCGGCACCATACAATGACAGTTGTGTTGGGGTACACATTCCAGCAGCCGGAACTAGCGGCTGCTGCTCTGCGCCATCCGAGTTTGCAGGGCAAAAAACTTCCTGAAGGCGAGCATTTCGAGCGGCTTGAATTTTTGGGCGACCGCGTGGTTGGCCTTACTCTGGCTGCCATGCTGATGGAAAAATTCACCCGCGAGCCCGAGGGTCCGCTAACCCGCCGTCACACAGCGCTGGTGCGCGCTGCCACTCTCGCTGCTATTGCGCGCGAGACCGGCCTTGTCGAGCAGCTGCAGCTGGCGGCAGGCGAAGCGGCAGGCGAGAACGTACTGGCCGATGCGCTGGAGGCCATGCTGGGTGCCATCTTCCTTGATGGCGGTTATGAAGCTTCTTCAGCTATTGTCAGGCAGTTATGGATTAACCGGGTTGAGAACGAGCCGAGCGATCAGCGCGATCCTAAAACGCGTTTGCAGGAGCTGGCACAATCGCGCGGGCCTCAATTACCTCTTTATGAAGTGCTCGATCAGCATGGTCCGTCACACGCACCCGTGTTCAGGGTGAAGGTCACATTAGCCAATGGCGATACCGCCGAGGGCGAGGGCAACAGCAAGCGCGCAGCCGAGCAGGCTGCCGCATTAGCATTACTCAGCAAGGTAGATAAAAATGGATAAGACAAAACGTTGTGGCTTCATTGCGCTCCTCGGCCCGCCAAACGCCGGTAAGTCAACCCTGATGAACCAGATGCTGGGCAGTAAGCTCTCCATCATCAGCCCCAAGCCGCAAACTACGCGCAGCCGTGTGCTCGGTGTGGCTATGGAAGGGAATACGCAGCTGGTATTCCTCGACCTGCCGGGCGTATTCATGCCCAAGCGCAAGATGGAACGTGTGATGGTCGAAGCCGCATGGGAAGGTGCCCGCAGTGCCGACCTCGTGATGGTGATGTTCGATGCGTCAAAGAAAGTCGTCATGACTTCCGAGGCCCGTAGCATCCTCAAGTGGCTCACTACCGAGAAGAAACAGGCTATTCTGGTGCTCAACAAGGTCGATGCTATTCCCAAAGAGCGTCTGCTCGGTCTGGCGCAAGAGCTGACCGCCACCAACCTGTTTACCGATGTACTCATGATCTCGGCCAAAACCGCTGACGGTGTGCCTGACCTGCTCAAACTCGTGGCGCCCAAAATGCCAGCGGGTGAATGGCAGTACCCGGAAGACCAGCTGACCGATATGCCCGAGCGTTTGTGGGCGTCCGAGCTCACGCGCGAGCAGGTGTTCCTGCAGCTCAAGGAAGAGCTGCCGTATGCCGCCGCGGTTGAAACTGAAAGCTGGGAAGAGCGCCGTGATGGCAGCGTAGCCATTGGCCAGATTGTTTATGTGCAGAAAGAAACCCAACGGGCCATTGTACTAGGCAAAGGCGGGGCACGTATTAAGGAAATCGGCCAGAAGGCGCGCGAAGAAATGGGCCGCGAGCTTGAACGCAAAGTTCATCTCACCCTGCATATCAAGGTAAAGGAAAACTGGTCTGAGGATATCAACTTCCTCAAGGCACAGGGCCTGCTGGGTCACCTCGAGCGTTAATACATGCTGGGGTAATTTCCGGTCTTTTTATACGCAACGTATTGCGCTGCAATAATCATTGGCCTAGCTTTCCTGTAATCATCTAACAGGGAAACGACAGGGGCCATCATGAAGTTATCCAACGCAGCTGCCGCTACAGCTATGTTCGCTGCCATGGGGGTGATTGCCGCGCCTGATGTTACCGATGCAGAGGTTGCGCAGCTAAACAAGGAAGCATCGGCCGAAGGCGCGCTCAAGGTGGCCCGCGCCATCTTCCTTAGCGAATACTGCACCTATGTGTCCAATAACGCGCCCAAGCATGTACCGGCATACAAGGTTGCGCGCAACAAGCAGCCGGTCAGTGGCTTGCCGGCTAACTTCACCGCGTTTGAATATTCATATAACGGCATTGCGCCAGCGAAAGATAGCAAGCCGGTTGATGGCTATTGCGGCAGTGTTTCGGTTGCAGGGCCTAAAAATCCGGTTATTAGCGGGCAGATGACTGCGTTTGAGGCGCTCCAGGGTAAGGCGCAGGCGCTGGCCTATAAATATGGCGCAGCCTCAATCGGCGGTACAGCGGATGATGCCGATATGGCCGAAGCCTTTATGAACCTCAAGTCGGCTGCTGGCGAGTTCCAGCGTGCTGTGGTTATGGGCCTTGCCCGTGCGCCGTTTAATGAGGCGGGTAAACCCAATATCGCGGCGATCAGCTACAGCGATGCGCGGCCCCTTAAGGGCGGAGAGACTCAGGTGAACAAGATTCTCGATGCGCACATGGAAGATGTCGCAGACCGGCTGGATGAAGCTGCCGCCAGCGCAGGCACGCCCATGCCTGCGCGTGCTCATAAAGCCCAGCCGGTTTAAGCCGCAAAGCTTTACAGCTAGCCGCAAATCCTGCACTACTGAGGCATGATTGAGTGGCATGACGAAGCGCTGGTGCTTTCGGCCCGTCCGCATGGCGAGACGGCAGCTGTCGTTACTCTGCTTACGCCTAAATATGGCCGTCACGCTGGGTTGGTGCAGGGCGGGCAGTCGCGCACCCGTGCGGCGTGGTTGCAGGCTGGCCAGCTGGTTGAAGCCAACTGGCGCGCACGTCTGGCCGACCAGTTGGGCAATTACGCGCTCGAGCCGAGTGCGGCTTATCCTGCTGGTATACTTGATGATGCATTGGCGCTTTCTGGCCTCTCTGCCGCCTGTGCAGTCGCCGAAACGGCTTTGCCCGAACGCGAGGCGCACCCTGCCATTTACGAAGGTCTGGTCGCGCTCATTGATACACTTTCAACCTCGCTCTGGCCGTATGTCTATATCCGCTGGGAGCTTGGCCTGCTGCGCGAGCTTGGTTATGGCATCGACCTTTCATGCTGCGCTGTTACGGGTATTACCACTGGCCTTACGCACGTCAGCCCGCGCACTGGCCGCGCTGTATGCGCTGAGGCGGCTGAGCCGTATAAAGATAAATTGCTCGAGCTGCCCGGCTTTTTGAATGGCCAGAGCGAAGTTTCAATCGAGGCCGTGCGGGCAGGGCTCAAGCTCACGGGGCATTTTCTGGAGCACTCGGTATTCGCAGTACAGCACCAGCCCTTGCCTGCTGCGCGTGCACGGATGGTCGCCCGCCTGTTTGAAGCGGTGGAGGCATAATGTTCGGCGCACTTCTTTATGTAAATTTTGATCGTACGCATATCAGCGCGCTTAATGTGAAAACCGGTGCCGAGTTTTCGTTGGATGCTGTGATCGCCATATCAGATAACAAAATTATGGCTGTAGGCCGTCAGGCGCTGGAGGCCGAAGCTGTATTGAAAGGTGAGGGCAAGGACGTACGCCTTGTGCGCCCGTTCGATGATGAACGCACGGCGATTGTTGATTTTGAAGTGGCCAGCGCGCTGGTTAATTACGCGGTTAAAAACATCATCGGCTTTGCGTTCATCAAACCGGTGATGATTGTGCATTGCCTCACGCAGTTTTCATCTCCGCTGTCGCCGGTTGAGCTGCGCGGTATCAGCGAGCTGGGCGAGGCTGCAGGCGCGCGCAAAGTGCTGGTCTCGAATGAGGCAGGCAAATATGTGCGAATGCAGCTGCAGGACGCAGCGCTGCTTAAAAAGCTCGGGCTTTAGTCGTTGGCGGGTTTATCGCCTACAGGCGGGGCAGGAGGCACATCCTCTGCCTCAGCTGGTGCATTCGTCTTTTGCGCATTCCAGATACGCTTGAGTGCTTTGATGGCGTTGGGGTCGGGGTGTGTCCCTTTAAGGCCAAAGCGCCGGTGCAGGTTGAAATTGCGGCTGGGCACATGGCCCGCAGGCTGCGGGGCAGGTGAGGCTGCCGGCGGTGCTGCAGGGGCAGTGGCACGCTTGGCTGGGGCAGGTGCTGCAGCCGTAACCGTAACCGGCGCTGCCTGTGCTACCTGCTTGGCCCCAAGTCCATATTTATGGCCCAGCGTATCGGCAGGTTTGTTGGCAGCCTGATGGCGCTTGATCTCACGGAAGAAGGCGTCGCCTTTTTTGTAAAAGCCGCGTGCGGCATTCTCATCCTTCGGCAGATGGTTGACGCGCGCAATGCTGTGCAGGTCGGTTGAGCTCCACGAGAGGTTCTTGGTTACATGTGGCTCTATCTGGCGCACAACCTCAAGCGCTTGTGCCTCGGTCAGGTTGGTCACCAGCGAGATAGGTAGCTTGATAACCGCATAAAGCTGCTGTGGGTTGCTGTTGGCAGCCCCCATCATGTTTGCCTGATAGACGCCGTTATTGCTCCAGTAGCTGGGGGCGACCTCATTAAAGAGCAGACCCTGAGTCGCGGTCTGCAGCTCACGGCTGCGGATTCGGTGTTCCTGAATCACGTTGTGAAGCGGAATCCATTCAGTCACCCGCTGGTTGCGCCAGGCGCGCACAAAATAAAGGCAGGGTTCGGATGAATTAGCGGCCATACAGGCATGCTAGCAGCCGTTGCCGCAGTGTAAAGCGGTCTAATTGTTGACTGAAAAGCGTTAAGGATATAAGCCTCAGGCTGCATTTTATGGGGTTTTTTACGGTATGAGTGATTCGAGCCTGATTTCCGACAAGCCTTTTGCCGCCGCTCTGTCCGAGCGGTATTTGGCCTACGCGCTCTCCACCATCATGGGCCGCTCGCTGCCAGACGTGCGCGATGGCCTCAAGCCGGTGCATCGCCGCATCCTCTTCGCGATGCGCGGTTTGCGTCTGGTTTCCAACGAGCCTGCGCGTAAGTCAGCCCGTGTAGTCGGCGATGTTATCGGTCGTTATCACCCGCATGGTGACCAGTCGGTTTACGATGCCATGGTGCGTTTGGCGCAGGACTTCGCCCAGCGCTATCCGCTGGTCGACGGGCAGGGCAACTTTGGTAACATCGACGGCGATAACGCCGCCGCCATGCGTTACACCGAGGCACGCCTCACCGCCATTGCCGAGCTGATGATGCAGGGGCTGGATGAAGACGCAGTCGACTTCCGCCTGACCTACGATGAAAGCGGCAACGAGCCGGTGGTTATGCCAGCGGCATTCCCTAATCTGTTGGCCAATGGTTCGGCTGGTATTGCTGTGGGTATGGCCTGCTCGATCCCGCCCCACAATGTGGGTGAGCTGTGCGATGCACTGCGTTATCTCATTTCAACACCTAATGCCTCGATCGAAAAACTGGTTGGATTTGTCAGTGGTCCCGACTTCCCCACCGGTGGTGTGCTTGTCGAACCGCGCGAGAATATTATCGAGGCCTATAAGACCGGCCAGGGTGGTTTCCGTGTGCGTGCGCGCTGGGAGAAGGAAGAGCTCAAGGGCGGTGCCTGGCAGATCGTCATTACCGAAATTCCTTATCAGGTGCAGAAGTCGCGTTTGATCGAAAAGGTGGCCGAGTTGCTGCAGAATAAGAAGCTGCCCATGCTCGATAACATCGAAGATGAATCCGCCGAAGACGTGCGCGTGGTGCTGACGCCCAAGTCGCGTAATGTCGACCCCGCTGTGCTCATGGAAAGCGTGTTCCGCGTTACCGATTTTGAAACCCGCTTCCCGCTGAACATGAACGTACTGGATGCCAGCAATACCCCGCGCGTGATGAGTCTGCGCGAGGCGTTGCAGGGCTGGCTTGACCACCGCCAGGTTGTGCTCGAGCGCCGTAGCAAGCACCGTTTGGGCAAGATCAATGAGCGCCTCGAGCTTCTGGCTGGCTATCTCATTGCCTATTTGAACATCGATGCCGTTATCAAGATCATCCGCACCGAGGATGAGCCCAAGCCGGTGTTGATGAAGAAGTTCGAGCTGACAGATGTGCAGGCCGAAGCCATTCTCAACATGCGACTGCGCGCTCTGCGCAAGCTCGAAGAGTTCGAGATCCGCAAGGAAGATAAAGAGCTGAAGGCCGAACGTAGCGAACTTAAGGCGCTGCTGGCGGATGTGAGCAAGCAGTGGGCCAAGATCGACGAAGAAATCAAAGGCATTAAAGAGAAGTTTGGTGGCAAGACCATTCTGGGCAAGCGCCGTACTACGTTTGATATCGCGCCTGAAGTTGGTGAAGTGCCGATTGATGCCTTTATTGAGCGCGAGCAGATTACGGTTCTGCTGTCTGAGAAGCTCTTCATCCGCGCGGCCAAGGGCCATCTGGATGATGTCAGCGATATGAAGCACAAAGAGGGCGATCGCGAGCGCTTTGCCATCAAGTGCGAGAATACCGATAAGCTGTTGGCCTTTGCTACCAATGGCCGCTTCTATACGCTCTCCTGCAACGATCTGCCTTCGGCCCGTGGCTTTGGCGATCCGCTGCGTCTCACCATCGAGCTACCTGAAGATGCTGATCTGGTGGCGTTGATGAAGTACGAGCCGGGCAAGGAGTACATTGTCGCCTCGTCAGACGGACGTGGTTTCCGTGTGAAGTCGGATGATGTGCTGGCGCAAACCAAGAACGGCAAGGTTGTGCTGAATGTGGATGACGGCGTAGAGGGCAAGGCCTTGTGCGAGGTCGGCACCGGCGATCATGTGGCGGTTATTGGCGAAAACCGCAAGCTGTTGGCGTTCCCGCTGTCCGAGCTGCCGCAGATGGCGCGCGGCAAGGGTATTACTCTGCAGAAGTACAAGGATGGCGGCCTCTCGGACGTCACTACCTTCACTATGAAGGAGGGGCTGAACTGGATTACCGGTGCAGGTGTACGTAACGAGCCGAAGATGAAGGAATGGCTAGGCGAACGTGCTCAGGCTGGCCGTCTGCCACCTAACGGCTTCCCGCGCAGCAACAGGTTCAAGTAGTCGCGGTTAAGCGATCGCGTAAATCACGGGCTGGCTGCTCGGCTGTATAGTAATACAGCACGTGTGAGCGCCCGTGGTAGCCAAGGTTGAGCATAACTTGCCATTGGGTTGGGCCATCGCCGCTATTATCTTCAAATACTTCGATGGGCGGTAGGTCTTTGAACGGAATTTCCAGTTTCAAACCGTCCTTGAATGGACGCTTGCTCTCGGTGTAAAACAGCATACGGCGCTTTTTATCAAATACAAAAACCACATCCGGTCCGAAGACGGCACCAGCCAGAAGAGAGATCACTATGCTCATGCACCCGATCCCGATGATGAGTGGTATAGCTGCAAATGCAAACGCTGACGGATTATCGAGTGTAAAGGCTGACCAGTTCCAGCGCGGTTTCAGGAGCATTTCGTAAATGCCGATCATGGGAATACATGCAAAACCCGCAAACAGCAGCCTCAACCATTTGGGGGCAATGTTCGTGATGGTTATGGCTTCGGGTGTTTCGGTGAGTATTGCGGGTGAGTACATGCCGCAAAGTTACCAGACGCAGGTTGATACTTCGTTACGTAAAATATCGTTTAATAACAATGGACTGCAAAATATATTAAGAATTTCCGGTTATCCTGCAGCAATGTCGAAAGCTTTTTCCGAACTGATCAGCAATGCTGCCAAAGCCAACCAGTTTGTCTTTGTAGGCGATACTTCGCACCGAAAAGGCGCAGTCCTGCAGACCTTCGCGCAGGCGGATAACTTTGCTGCACTCAAGCGGCAGGGGGTGAAGCACCTGTTCCTTGAGGTACCGCGCGATATGCAGGCCAGCCTCGACAGCATGCTTGCAGGCAGGACAACGCAAGACCAGTTTGTAGCCGATCTCAACAAGCGCCATCCACGCGCCTTAGACAGTGATATCGGTGATAAGGGCTTTGGGCAGGAACTTGCCAAAGTTGCCCTTCTGGCTAAAGCAAATGGCATGAAGGTGCATTGTGCCGACCATCGGCAGGCTGAAATTGCCAAGCTGCGCGGTAAGCCGTATGAGCATTATGTTCATAATGGCCACCCCGATGCCAGCTTCGAAGATTTTCTTAAAGACATAACCGCTCGTAAAATGCCTGATGGCAGCAGAACAAATATATATACGAATGACAGGCCACTAGCTGAGTTCATCGCGAGCAAGGCGGGTAAGGAAAAGGCTGTTATCTTCTATGGCAGTGGTCATGGCGATACGAGCTACGGTATTGATGAAATACTGGGAGAGAAGCGCACAGCCCGTGTTGATATCCACGAGAGCAAGCCATGGGGCATCACCGAATGGTGGAACAGGCGCGAAATGAAAAGTCAGATGAATATGACTGCCGATCCCGATAAACCATTTGGCCGTTTCTATATCGATAAAGGCGAGGTCGAGCGATTTGAGCAAAAACCCGTAACCGAAATGACACCGGGTGAAATCGATTTCGATAAACTCAAGAGTGCTGCTTCAGGCCTTGATAATGCATCTGGCAAACCCGAGGCCAGGCCGACAGCGCCAAAACAGCGTCCCGGCAGTACACCACGCGCACCTTAAATCTTGCTTTCTTCGTAAATTGAACCGATGGGCAGATCCGCTGCCCAGTCGCGGAGCAGGGCCTGCATATTCGCAACCTGAGATTTATCCGGGGTCATGATCAGCACCGTACTTGGGCCTAATCTGGATGTTGTGGTGCGGGTTAGCTTGCCCAGCTCAATCCAGTTTTCGCGTACCTCGGGTTCTACCCAGTCGTCATAAGCCAGTACTAAATTGATTTTGTGTTCCGCTACAATACGGCTGGCCCAGTCGGGCTCGGCGCGCGTGCGGGCGAGACGTACTTGGGTATTGGCAAGGCCCACAAGGTCGAGCACGTAAGCATCTGTCCCCAGACCAACAAGGCCGATGTCATTCGCGGCAACGCTGTCGTGCCAATACTGCTGCACCAGCCGCTGCATCTGGTACTGCTGCTGGTAAATTGCCGTAATGGCATTTTGCACCCCTATCGTGCTGCTAATCAGGCCGGGCAGAGCCAGCAAGATAAGCGCCAGCGCGGTCACAACCTTAAGCGGCTTATGCTGGGCATTCACAGGGCGCAGCAGCCATAAAGCCAGAGGTACAGCAAAGGCTATGGCGTATTGGTCGTAACGCGGGGTCTCAAAGGTCGAGAGGCGGCCAAGCAGTAAATGACCGCTGAAGACACCTGTAATACCCAGTAGCGTAGCAAATGCAGGTGAACGCCAATGGCGCAGACGCAAGAGGCAGATGAGCGGGGCGCAAAATGCCGCCAGTATCATGACAATACCCGAAGGGCTGAGCAGTCCGACAATAAGGGACTTAACCCAGAAGTTGGTAAAATTGCCGTCAATCGCATCAAGCCGCAGTTTTTTTACAATGGTCGAGCCAGGGAAGTATCCCAGCCCATGCAGGTGCAGAAACAGCGTAAAACCAATAACCGGCAGGCACATGGCAAAACCGGCCAGCACCGCTTCGCGGCGATAGCCCTTCCAGAACAGCAGCGTCAGGCAGGCGGCTGAAACCAATACGCCCTCATAGCGCAGCAGTGGATGCAAGATGATAACCGCCCAGAGCCAGTGCGGTGGTTTGCGTCCCTCAAGCAGGTTGCAGCAAGCCAGTGCTGCCATGAGCGAGAGCAGAATATGCACACCATGCTCCATGCCCACCAACGCCAGCGCGGGCAGGTTAAGTGCGAGTATGCCTATCAGGGCAATACCGACCTTCGGGAGCAGCTCAAGCGAGCGGGGCAGCAGGCGCGTTATAACCAGCGCACTGCCCATGGCGGCTGCCAGCCCGATGATGAAGGGCGCGAAGATAAAGGCTGGTGTTTGGGCAAACGGCACAAGTAATAGCGGCCAGAGTATAGAGGATGAGGGGGCTGCATACTCGCCCGGATTAAGCCCATATACGCCCGTGAGAGCTAGCTGGCGTGCAATATCGAGGTGGATGTAAGGGTCATCAAGCGCATAGACAAAATGCCCGTCATTACGCCACAGCGCGATGAGCAGCAGGATTACTGTGTAAATACCGGCAAGCCCCGCGCTTACCCAGCCGCTATCATGTTTGTGCATGGTCAGAGCGGCTCTTGGGCGGTGCCAGGCGGGCTTTCAGGCGGTACGAACGGCTGCCAGCCATCGGCCCCTAAACGCTCAAGCGGCTGGAAGCGCGCTTTGTAACCCATCTTGCGGCTGTGATCGACCCAATAGCCCAGATACACATAAGGTTGGTTTTCTTTGCGTGCGGCTTCAATTAACTCAAGAATAAGCAGTGTACCCAAACTATAACGCTCATGCTCTTCAGCCGGGGAGTAGAACGAGTAAACCGCCGACCAGCCATCGGCCAGTTTATCGGCTAGCATCAGGCCCAGCAGCTTGTAGCTGCTGTCACGCAGCTCAAACCCGATGGTATTGGCTTCGCCTTCAAGCACCATGGCGCAATAGTCGTCATAGTTCATGCGGGCCATGTCGCTATCGGCATGGCGCTGGGTTTCATAGGCAATAAACAGCTCATACTGCTCGCGCGTGGGCTCGGCTTTGCGGGCGGTCATTACAAAGGCATTCCCGCGTTTGGCAATACGCGCGAGGCCGCCAGTGGCCTCAAAACCCGCTACGGGTACGCGCACCGGCACACAGGCATTGCAGCCCGGGCAGGCTGGTTTGTAGATAATGTCGTGGCTGCGGCGAAAGCCTGCATGCGAGAGGGTGGAGTTGATCGGCGCTGCATCCGGCCCTGAAAGGCGCGCAAACAGCTTACGCTCAATGCGGCCGGGCAGGTAAGGGCACGGCGCCGCACTTGAGCGGTAGAACTGGAGCGGACCAAGCCGCTGACTCTGCATCACCGACATAGCTACAGGTTAGCACCTAAAAAGGGGGCCGAGATAGAGAAATTAAGGCGTTGGTGTCGCAGAACCAGGGGGCGGCTCAGGCGTTAACGGCATGCCTTCTTGTGGGCTCATCGCCCCGTTCTGTGCCTGCCGGATGAGAACGATACTCAGGCGGCGGTTGCGCGGATCTTCAGGATTATCCTTGATGAACGGGTCTTTATCGGCACGGCCAACCACGGTTGAAATGCGGGCGATATCGATGCCTGATTTGGCTAGCTCGCGGCGGGCTGCATTCGCACGGTCACTCGAGAGCTCCCAGTTGCTGTAACCGCTGTTGCTGAGGTACGGCGTACTGTCGGTATGGCCAGAGAGCGAGAGATTATTGGGTAGGCTGCTGACGGCTTTGGCGACAAGGTCGATCAGCTGTTTAGTGCGATCGGCCATCACAGCGCTACCACGCGGGAACATCGAGTAACCTTCCTGATCTACCAGCTGGATGCGCAGCCCCTCGAGTGTCTGGTCGATGATGAGTGATTTGCTCAGCTGCGCCAGCTCAGGCACATCCTGTATGGCTTGGCGCAGTTCTTCGGCCACAGCTTCAAACGCTTTCTGCTCACGCTCGGCAATTGCTTTATCAATTGCGGCTTCGGTGGGGCTTACATTGGGGTTCTGCTCGGTGTTCTCGCCTGTGCCAGCCTGCATGGCGACATTCGGATTGACCGGGCTGGTATCCTCGCCCTCGTTTTCATTCTCAACGTCGCTGCCTTCAAGCTCGCTTTCCGAGTCATCAAGATTGGTACCCTCGGTCGGGATCGGGTCAGCCACGCCAATAGGCGATGAGGGCGAAACGCTCGAGCCCTCAACCGTAATGGTGGCGCCGCCCAGCACATTGCCCGCACCACTTACGCTCGAGGTGGTGGCGGTTGAGGGCGTAAAGTAATCGGCAATACCGTTTTTCTGCTCTTCGGTGGTTACGTTCAGTAGCCACAGCAGCAGGAAGAAGGCCATCATCGCGGTCACGAAGTCGGCATACGCCACTTTCCATGCGCCGCCATGGTGGCCATGGCCACCGGCTTTTTTGCGCTTGATCACAATAATGGGGGGCAGATCTGCCATGGAATCCTCTTTGACCTATATAAAGTGAGCCAATAGTGTTAATAACTTTTTAAGAGACGGGGGCTTGTCTTACAGCTATAGAAACGGCTTATCAGGATTTTGAGGTCTGAATGTTTGAAGCGCGAGAATTCCGCAGCGTTATGGGCAGTTTCGCTACCGGAGTGACCATTGCCACCGCGGCGTTGCCTGACGGCACCAAAGCTGGTGTCACGGTCAACAGCTTCACCTCGGTTTCGCTCAGCCCGCCGCTGGTCATGTTCTGCCTTGATAAGCGCGCGCTCTCCTATCAGGTTTTCCATAAAGCCAAAGGCTACGCTATTAATGTGCTGTCGGCCGAGCAGGAGCATATCTCGCGCGCCTTTGCGGTGCCGGGTCAGGGGCCCGAGCGCTGGAGCCATGGCACTTACAGCGTGGGGGAAAGTGGCTCACCGCTGCTCGATGATACTTTGGCTACTATCGATTGCAGCCTTTACGCCCAGCATGATGCTGGTGATCACGTCATTCTGGTGGGGCAGGTACTCACCCTCAGCCGCCGTGAAGGCAAGCCGCTGTTGTACTGGAATTCGGGCTATCATCATTTTTAGCCTATAAGTAAAGCCGAATTAACCATAGAATCGCGTCTCGAAGTTAGCGCTCGGTAACGAATCTGCTCTTAGAATAAGTATTATGGACGAACCAGAAGAGAATAAAGAAAACACCATCGTCGAACTGCCACCAACCGATTATGCCAGTGCATACGAAGTGGTGCAAACCCTTGCGCCTGATCGTCCGCTGCATCTGCTACGCCCCAAACTCATTTATGCGCGCAGCTCGGTGTTCCTCGAGCACTTCCCCGGTATCACCGCTTATGCCGTACGCGCCAATTGCGAGCCCAAAGTCCTGGCTGAAGTCTACTCAGCCGGTGTTGACTGGTATTCCTGCGATACAATCGAAGAAATAGAAGTGGTGGCCCGCGTGCTGCCAGATGCACGCATCATCTTCGCGCATCCCATCAAGTCGGAACAGGCGATTGAGATTGCCTATAAACGCCATCGTGTGCGCACTTTTGTAATCGACCATCCGGATGAGCTGCGCAAAATCCGTGCTCATGCCGGTGCTAACGATGCCACGCTGCTGGTGCGCGTGCAGGTGCCGGGCGGGGCCATGCAAAGCGAAGGCTACCGTTACGGCTGTGATATCGAGAAATCGGCATGGCTGGCCAAAGAGGTGGTCGAGGCCGGGTTCAAGCTTGGTCTTTCATTCCACATCGGTTCGCAAATCCTAAATCCGGTTTTGTTTGATGAGGCGTTTCTGGTCATCCGCGAAGTCATGTACCGCGCACGCTTCATGCTCGATATGGTATGTGTAGGCGGTGGGTTCCCTGCCATTTACGAGGGTCTGTGGCCCAAGCCGCAGACCGATTATTTCAACGTCATCAAGCGGGGTATCGCCCGCTTGCATTTGCCGCGCACCTGCCGTGTCATCTGTACTCCCGGACGTGCACTGGTGGCCGATTCAGTTGCCGTACTGGTACGCATCGAGCAGCGCCGCGGGCAGATGCTGTATATCAACGATGGCGTCATGGGCTCGCTCGCCAACGTCACGCTGCCATGGGCGCAATCGCCAGTGCGGCTGGTGCGTACAGGCAAGGGCAAGCCGCGCGAGAAGCTGGATAAGTACCTGTTCTCCGGTCCCGCCTGTTATGCAGATGACCAGATGCCGGGTCCGTTCTACCTGCCTGAAGATGCCCGCCCCGGCGATTACATCGAGATGGGCCAATTAGGGGCGTATGCTGGTGCCATGCACTCAGCCTTCCATTCGCTCGCTTGGCCCGAGATGGTGACGGTGGGCGATAACCCGCCCATTCCGCGTAAGGAAGAAGAGCTGCCCGAGGACTATCATTCAGGCGACTACGAAACCGATGACGATGATTTCGATGATCAGGATGAAATGCCCGAGATTGAATATGACGGCGATCTTGGCCCGGATGATGACGATAACAGGTGAGGGCCGATATGCAGACGCGTGACTTCCTTGGCCTCAGCCCTGCGGGTTTTCATAAGGTTGTGTATTACGAGCGCGGGCCGTCCACAGGCCGCCTCACCATCTGTGTGCATGGCCTTACGCGTAATGGTCGCGATTTCGATAAACTGGCGACTGATCTGGCCAATAACGGCCGCTATGTCGTATGCCCCGACATAGTAGGGCGCGGCCTCTCGAGCTGGCTGCCCATGCCCGAGCTTTATGGCTACCCGCAATATCTGGCGGATATGAACGCGCTGCTGGCGCGCCTGGGCGATGTGGAGGTCGACTGGGTCGGCACTTCCATGGGGGGCCTGATTGGCATGATGCTGGCGGCGCAGCCGCATACGCCTATCCGCAAGCTGGTGCTTAATGACGTCGGCCCGTTCATTCCGTCAGTTGCGCTCGAGCGCCTTAAAACCTATGTCGGCCAGTACCCCAAGTTCGAGAGCATGGCTGAGGCCGAAAAATACCTGCGTTATATCCATGCGCCCTTTGGCATCAGCTCGGATGAAGACTGGCAGGCCCTTACCGCGACTTCAGTGCGCAGCTTGCCCGATGGCGGGTTTGGTTTGTCGTATGACCCTGCAATCGGTACGGCGTTCAGCGTACCGCAGATGCCAGATGTAAACCTGTGGCCGCTGTGGGAGCTGATCCGTTGCCCGGTCATGGTACTGCGTGGGGGGCGCTCGGACCTGCTGACGGCTGAGACCGCTGCCGAGATGACTCGCCGTGGCCCCCGCGCGCAGCTCACCGAGGTGCCTGGCGTAGGGCACGCCCCCGCGCTTATGGACCATTGGCAAATTGGTCTCATTCGCGATTTTCTGAATGCTTAAAGAGCAGAGTATCTATCGCTCACCGGCCTACTGGATTTTAGGTCTGCTTCTGCTGCTATTGATACCGCCTATGCTGAATGCCCCATTCGGGCGCGATCAGGGGATTTTTGCCTGGGTTGCCAGCGTCATGCTCGATGGAGGCATGCCATACCGCGACGCGTGGGATATCAAAGGACCGCTGGTTTATTGCGTGTATGCAATCATGCTGTTTTTCTCCAGCCATCAGGTATGGATTGTTTATGTGCCGGATGTTCTACTAATAACTGCCGCACTCATTTCACTTGCCAAGCTTGCCACGCGCTATCCTCATATATCTTCGCAGTATGGCGCCGGCATCATCATGCTGCTGGCGGGTGGCACCTCATATCTCAATGCCGGTCAGCCAGATACATGGGCGGCGTATGCTATTGTCATCATCATCTGCGATCTTATCTGCCTGAAGCCCGATAACCTGAACAAGGTTGCTGGCAGGATGGGTTTGTGGCTCGGGTGCTTTGCCCTCATCAAGCCGCAATACGCTGTGCTGGTGCCTGTGGTTATGGCCGCGCTTTGGCATACTGGCATATGCCGCAGCCAGTTACTCAAGGCATGGGTAGTATGTGGCAGCACCTGGCTTGCTGTTGTGGTGGCCATGGCCATCTGGTTATTCCATGCGGGTGCATGGATGGCTTTTATCGAGGCTGTACAGTTTGTTGGTAGTATTCATGCATCGGCAGTCGATCTGTTGGTCATACTGCCGCGCATCCTGCTATCAACAGAATTTTACTGGCTTTTACTTAAGCTCTATCTGCTGGCCGCCATCTTCGGACTTGTGCTGCTAAAGCGTGTTGATGCACGGGCGGCATATATCAGCGCAGGCTTCATGCTGGCTACGTTCATTATCTATATCAGTCAGGGCAAGCTTTTTACCTATCATACCATGCCTTTGCTTATGAGCTGTACACTGCCGCTGGCTTGCCTTGCTCTCAGGCTGTTAGACTGTATCAGCGATAAAGCCTCACGTGTGCTGTTCGCAGCCTTGTTGTTTAGCCTCGGGGTGGGTTGCTATTTCACGGGATCAGCCGTTAATTACTCGCGCTGGCAGCATTGTTTTATCAATTATAACCAGTCTAGCTGCCAGTCACTTTATGCGGTCGAGGATTATACCGCCTACAAGCTGGAAGAGGTTGCTGCCTATATTCGCGCCCACAGCCAGCCACAGGATAAAATCTACCTCTGGGGTGCTGATGCTGGCCTTTATCTGGCCGCACAGCGCAAATCGGCCAGCCGGTTTGGCTATAGCTACCCGCTACTCGAAGGCGGTTCGGGATTGGTACAGCAAAATAGGCAGCAGTTGGTGGCCGAGCTTATAGCCAGCTCACCGGTATTCATCGTCGTTGGGCTCAAGGATGCTAGCCCAATTACCGACCCTCAGGCGTACAGGGCCATACAGGGTTATGAGGCACGCGATTCTATCGAGGCTCTGCCTGGGTTCCCGCAACTCGAGCAATTTATCGCCAACAATTACCGTCCCGCATTCGCCAATACATATATGCAGGTTTATAGTCTGAAATAGGGCATTCCCCGCGCGTAATTTTGCGGCAACACTGGTTTAAAAGCTACAGGTCCGCCCTATATTGTTAAACGGGCGTTAATGGCTTGCGCCTAGGCTTAAAGCTCAGGTAAGGGCTACTCATGCAACGACTCCGTTTGATTACCGCGCTCATTTCTCTGGCGCTTTTGGCAGCAGTACCGGCACGGGCCGATACAGCCATCCAAACGCTGCTGACAGCGCCCGCCGTACAGGTAACCGACCGTGTGCTCGACAGGGCTGCGCTTGAGGCGGTTTATGCACCGCGCCAATACGCCCCCTTATGGACCAGCGCTGCCAAAGTAAACGCAATCAGCAAAACACTGGCCGCTGCTACCCAGCATGGCCTTAATCCGGCTGACTATCATATCGATGCCATTCTCGCCCAAACTGAAGCAGGTGGCACCCAGCTCGAACTCCTGCTTACAGATGCGCTCATGCGTTACGCCAGCGATGTGCGCGTAGGGCAGGTCAGCCCGCGTCAGGTCAAGGGTTTCAGGTATACCACCCCGCAGGTCATGGATCCCGTAACGGTGGTCCTGGGCGCTGCCGAGGCTGAGGATATCGAAGCTTATCTGGCCGGCATTCCGCCTAAATCGCCGGTTTATCGCGGTCTTGTGCTGGTGCTGGCCAAGCTGCGCCTGATCGAGGCAACCGGCGGCTGGCCTACGGTTTCAGACGGCCGCAAGCTCGAGCCCGGCGATACCTCTGCCCGCGTGGTTGAGCTGCGTAAGCGCCTTGCCGCCACCGGTGAGCTGGGCGAGGCCCAGCTGAATGAGGATACGGTTTACGACAGCGCCTTGGCGAATGCCGTAAAGGTCTATCAGGCGCGTAATGGGCTTGAGCCTGACGCTGTTGTCGGCGCTGGCACCCGTGCCATGCTGAATATTCCGGTTGAGTACCGTATCAAGCAGACTATTGCCAATATGGAACGTATGCGCTGGCAGGCGGATAATCTGGGCGACCGCTATGTTTACGTAAACGTACCAGCCTATCACCTGATTGCTGCCAGCAATGGCGAAATCAACCTCTCCATGAAGGTCGTGGTTGGCCGCCCGCAGCGCGCGACCCCCATTTTCAATGATAACATCCGCATGGTTGAGTTTAACCCTGACTGGCACGTGCCGCCCACCATCGCGCGCGAAGATGTGCTGCCACATCTGGTCGAAAATCCGCTTTATGCGCTCGAGCACAAGAACGTGCGCATGTACCAGAACGGTGTTGAGATTGATCCCACCACGGTGGACTGGACGACCGCCAATATCCGCGACTACCGCCTGCGTGCGCCCCCTGGCCCGCGCAACCCCTTGGGTACGGTCAAGTTCCTGTTCCCCAACCGGTTTGACGTGTACCTGCACGATACTTCTGAGCCGGGCCTCTTCACTAAAAACGACCGTGCCCTCAGCTCGGGCTGTGTACGTGTGGCCGACCCCGCCGCCATGGCTAACTGGCTGTTGGGGCCGGATCAGGCCAATTGGACCAATGAGCGCCGCGAGCGCATTCTCGCCTCCGAGCGCCAGACCCGCCTGATCATGAAAACGCCGGTGCCAGTCTATCTAGCCTATATCACCGCTTGGCTGGGAGAAGACCAGACGCCAGCCTTCAGGCCGGACATTTACAAGCTGGATGACGAGCTGATCAAAGCTATTGAGACTGCAGCAGCCAAGCCGCGCCGTCTTATTGTGTCGATGGTGCGCGCTAATGCAGCCACGCCGGTCGACCCGACGCTGGCGGATGCGACCGTGCCTCAAGCCGCTCCCTAGGCAATATATCCATTAATATGTGTGTTTGATGCGATAGTTGCTTACCTTAGGTAATAATCTAGGGCATTGATTTGCCTGTTTAAAACAGACCCGAGTCGTCAAAAACGTTAACGCCGCATTCATTTTTGCAGTTGCGTACCTCCCCGAACCGCTGTTAAAGATTTGAGAGTCAGGGCCCCGCTTGTGGGCTAAACCCCATTAACGCCAACAGGGCGTTAATATTACAGAGGAGTTTAGGGAGTTGGTTGAAGCCTTCCTTAGTCTTTCCTTAGTAATTTGGTCTATGCCTTAGGACCTGAAACTTTGGCTCATCTTTTTCCGGACACTGTAATGACTGCAAAGACCGATAACGGCCTCGAGAGTTCCCTAGTGCTTCCTCGTCGTGACTTTTTACGTATGGGCGTTACTGCCGCCGTTGGCGCAGCTGCCTTTAGCACTGCCAGCCTGATTGCCGCCGAAGATGCAGCCGCCGCCGAGGCTGTGCGCCGTAGCGAAATTCTCGCTGGCGAATTTGGCAGTAACCCGCGCACCCTTTCATTCCGTAATACCCATACCGGCGAAGAGCTGACCACCACCTTCTGGAAGCGTGGCAGCTACGAGCAGGCTGGCCTTGATGAAATCAACTACATCCTGCGCGACTTCCGTACCGGTGATGTACATCCCATCAACCGCGGTCTGCTCAATGTGCTTAGCGTCTTGAAGCAGAAGATGAATTCGAGCGAGCCCGTGCATATCATCTCAGGCTATCGTTCGCCCCGTACCAATGCCAACCTGCGTGGTCGTAGCGAAGGTGTGGCTCGCCGCAGCTTCCATCTGCGTGGTATGGCTATCGATATCCGCGTCCCCGGTCTCTCGACCGCTGGTGTTGCCCGTACTGCCCGCCAGATGAGCGTGGGTGGTGTTGGCTACTACAACGACAGTGACTTTGTGCATGTCGATGTAGGCCCGGTACGTACCTGGTAATTTTAGCTAACCCGTCAGGCTTCCCGCTTTTTCCGGATCAATAGCAATCCGCCAGCCACAATAAGGGCAAGGCCGGGGTAGATATTGGCCTGCGGCGATTCCTTAAAGACCAGCACCCCAAAGATTAGCGCCCACAACACTTGTGAATACTGGAACGGGGCAAGTAATGGTGCGGGGGTTTTTCTTGCCGCCAGCATAAAGCAGCAATGCGCCAGCCCTTGGGCCAAGCCAGCGAATACGACGATCGCCAGCATCTGGTTACTGAGGGGCATAAAACTCTCTGTTGTAAGGGCATTAAACACGGCCAGACCGCCAAACATGTAAACCAGCATGCCCAGACCGCCATCGTGCTGGCCCAGCTTGCGGGTGGCCAGAATGCGCATACTGCCCAAAAGCGGAGCAGCCAGACCGGCGAGATGCCCCCAACCGAGCGGTGTCGTGCCATCTTGCGGCCAATTAGCGATTAGAACGCCAGCAAAGCCCGTCAGGATGGCGGCGAGCTGCAGGCGGCTCAGGTGCTCCTTAAGAACCAAGGCGGCCAGCAGGGCCGTCCATAGCGGCATGGTGAAGAACAGGGCATAGGCCTCTACCAGATAGTCGAGGTGGCTGAAGGCATAAAAGGCACAAAACGCTTCAAGGCAGCAAATACCAACCGTGACAGCAATCAGGGCAGGGTGGCTGGGCAGTAGCTTGTGCCAGCTGCGCTCATAGATTATCAAACCGAATACCGGCACCAGAGCAATCAGCATCATCAGCACCAGTACCTGTTGCAGGCTGATGTTGTTTTGCATCAGCAGGCGCGCCATCGTATCAGCGGTGCTGAACAGGAAAAACGACGACAGGCAAAGCAATATACCTGCCGCAGTTACTGGCGCAGGCTGGTTCAAATCACATCGTCTTCCAGCGCCATGGTGGTGGCAGCTGAGGTCTTGAGTGTTTGCGCCAGCGCAACCGCAGGCGGCAGCAACTGCTCAACATAGAAGCGGGCCGTTACCACCTTGCTGCGCAGGAACTTGTGATCAGCATTGCCTTCGCCCTGCTGCCTTATGGCTGCAGCGGCTTGCTGCGCCAGCAGAACACCACCAGCCACAGCACCAAACAACTTCAGGTAATTATAAGCGGCACTGGCGGCCATACGCGGCTCGCTGCTGGTGAGCGGGGCAATCCATGCAGTGGCTTCGGCCAACACATCAAGGCTGTAGCTTACCTCGCGGGTAATGCTCTCGGCGGCTTCACCTTTTATTTGCGCCAGCTCAGCTACAATACGCGCGCCTTCGGCAATAAAGGCCTGAGCGGCTGCGCCCTTGTCGCGCCCGATTTTACGGAATACCAGGTCATTGGCCTGAATGCCGTTAGTGCCTTCGTAAATACAGGCAATACGCGCATCGCGATAATGCTGGGCGGCACCGGTCTCTTCGATATAGCCCATACCACCATGAATCTGAACGTTGAGCGAGGCACATTCAACGCCAAGGTCGGTGCACCATGCTTTTACAATCGGCGTCAGCAGGTCGCAGCGCAGCATCTCGGCATCATCTTTACTGGTTTTACCGCGGTGAAGCGATAAGCCGGCCGAATAGGCCAGCGCGCGCATCGCTTCGGTATAAGCACGCATGGTCATGAGCATGCGGCGCACATCAGGGTGCTTGATAATCGCAACCGAGTTGCCACGAGGCTCATCAACCGCACGGCTCTGCACACGGCCTTTGGCGTAATCGCGGGCCTGTTGTAACGCACGTTCGGCAATCGCAAGCCCCTGCAGGCCTACACCCAAACGCGCAGCGTTCATCATGATGAACATGCTTTCAATGCCGCGGTTCTCTTCGCCAATCAGGTAGCCCACCGCACCACCATTATCACCATAACTCATGACGGCGGTGGGCGAGCCGTGGATACCCAGTTTGTGTTCAAGCGAAATGGCATAAGCATCGTTACGCTTACCCAAGCTGCCATCAGCGTTCACCAGGAACTTGGGTACGATAAACAGGGAAATACCCTTAACACCCGGGGGCGCACCTTCAATACGGCCCAGCACCATGTGGATGATGTTGTCGGTCAGGTCATGCTCGCCATAGGTAATATAAATCTTCTGGCCCGAGAGTAGGTAATGATCGCCGTTCTTAACCGCTTTAAGGCGCAGTGCACCAACGTCTGAGCCTGCCTGCGGCTCGGTCAGCTGCATGCTGCCGGTCCACTCACCGGTGGTGAGCTTTTCGAGATAAAGCTTCTTTTGCTCTGGCGTACCGACCTGATGAATGGTCTCAACCGCGCCTTGGGTGAGGAGCGGGCAAAGTGAGAAGGCCATATTGGCGCTCGCCCACATTTCCTGCAGGGCGAAGGCAAGCGGTGTGGGCAGGCCTTGGCCGCCATGGCTTTCGCTGAATGGCGCACCGCACCAGCCAGCACTATGCATGGCACTGTAAGCTGCATCAAATCCGGGTGCGGTCTTGACCTTGCCGCCCTCAAGCTTGGCGCCATGCTTGTCGCCCGCGCGGTTAGTGGGCGCAATGACGCCAGCTGCCAGTTTGCTCGCTTCATCCAGCACCGCGTTAACGATGTCGCTCTCAGCGCCAAGGCTGTCGATAGCGGCAGTTTCGCGCAGGCAGAAGCGAATGTCCTTAAGGGGAGGGGTATAGTCGGTCATATGTGCACCTCTAGAAGGCTGTATATTAACGACTTTGCGGCATTTCGGTGAAGAATTGTTTTAGACATTACGCTTCGTACACAAGTGTTGCTTTTTCCTTGAAGTCGCTGTGCCCAAAAGAGTATCAGCTGAGCACACGAAATTTTCAATTCGAGGAAGGTATTTAAATGACCACCAAGATTTCACGCACTATTGCTCAAGGTTTTGCAGCTCTGGCTCTCGCCGGCGCCGGTTTTTCGGCCCAGGCCACTGGTTGCACCATCAGCCACGACGGCATTCCCACCGGCTGTAACGGCAATCCGCCTGTAACCACCACCCCTGGCAACTCTGCAGCCGACGCAGATGCCGCCGCTAAGGCTGCTGCCGCTGCTCAGGCTGCCGCTGCTGCCAAGGCCGCCGCTGATGCCAAAGCCGCTGCCGATGCCAAGGCTGCCGCCGAACAGGCCCAGAGGCAGCAGCAGGAAGCCAATGCCGCTGCAGTTGCCAAGCAGAATGCCGAGCTGACCGCCAAGCAGCAGGCTGAGCTTAATGCAAAGCAGCAGGCAGAGCAGACAGCGATTCAGGGTCAGAAGACTGTTGTTGGTAACAAAGGTGAAGTAACTGGCGTTACCAAGTCTAAAAATGAGCTTGAGGCCACAACAGGCAGCCAGACTTTAACAGGTGCACCTATTACAATCGATGACCATAGCCGTATCGATGCCCGCAGCAGCAAGCCGATTGATGTTCAGGCAACTTCATCGACCTTCCTTGCCGTTCCAAACGGTAAGGGTACTTGCGATATCTTTGAAGCTAAGCAGAGCCCCAAGGGCGGTCTTGGTATTCAATGGGATTACAACAAGAGCGTTGGTTTCACCTATGATGGTGGTGCTGTTTCAAGCTTTAAGCCTGATCAGCAGTGCTTGGCCGATATGCGTTTGCACGAAGCCCGTATGCTGCGTATGAAGCTCGAAGCCGAGCAGAACATGCAGCAGGCTGCGGTTAATGCGCAGCGCGATGCCGCTGTTTATAGCTCAGGTCAGGCTGGCCAGATGGTTGTGATTCAGCGCAACTATGCAACCGAAGCCGAAGCCGTAACCAAGGAAGGTTCGGCCGTTCAGAAGCTGTTCAACCTCGGTGCGCCCAAGGCTCCGGTTGTGACCGCTCCTGCAGCAGCTCCTGCACCTGTAGCCCGTAAGGCTGCCGTGAAGGCCGCTCCGGTTGCTGCTGGCTCAAGCCTCAGCATTCAGGCTCGTGGTGCCGCTGCCGATGAACTGGCCAAGAAGATTGCTTGCAAGACTTCGTGCCCGGCTCCTGGTAAGCAGTAAGCTTAACGTATAAGCGAAAAGGCCGCCCTAACCGGCGGCCTTTTTGTTTGCGGATTTTTTTATTAGGGAGCTATTATTTAAGCGTTGCGGCCTTAGGTGCCGAAGCTGGAGCAGCAGGCGCGGGCGCAGCGGCTGGGGTTTCATCTTTCTCCCAGCAGGTATCGAGTTTGTTGGTAATATCGCGTGAGCACTGGCCGTTAAAGGTCGCGCGCACAAGGCGGGCCGCCTGCTCAAGCATGCGCTTGTTCCAGCCGCCGGGCAGGGTGTCCTGCAGATCGCGGTTATCAAGGCCGCTTTCCTTGGCAATCTTTTCCATCTTCAAAATGGCCAGCACGGTGCCCATGTTCTGCGCCTGCGGGTTATCCTTGCTTGGGGGCTGTTTTACGATGGCGGTGGTGATTTGCGCCATGGCTTTCATCTCGGCCGCGCGCTTTGCGGCTTGGGTTTTAGCCTCGGCCTCCAGCTGGCGCTGGGCATAGCACTCAACCGGCGGCATGGAGAGAATGCGGCCACTGTTCTTATCGATGATGGTGCAGCCGTCAGGCCCAACACCAAGGTCAGGCTTGGCTACAGGTGGGGCGCTCGCGCAGCCAACCAGTGCAGCAACGGTGAAGAGAGCGGCCGAAGTACGCAAAAGCGACGTCATGCGAAATCCTTGGTTAAAATTTCTTATTTCAAATATGCAGATGTTTTACCGGATTGGCCCCATGGAGCGCAACCGTTAGCTCGTCAAATCATGGTTAATGGTGCTAATTGCTGGCGACGAGCTTGAGCCTGAACTGCTCGGCCGCGCGCTGATTGTTCTTGCGAATAGCTGCTTCGCGCTTTTCCATCGCTTTGATGCTGTCAGCAATCATCTTCTCGGTCAGGCCGGCAGGTGTTTTCATATGGCCTTCAACCATCTGGCGCAGCTCGTGGGTGGAGAAGGTGAGGCGGCTGGTTTTAACTTCGCTGCGCTGGGCGTTGCCATGTTGGGTACCCATCGGGAAAACGAAAGTACGGCATACAGTACCGCTTTTGCGGCTGAACGGACCCGGGCGGGCCACCAGCGCCTGACGGTGGGTGCCGCCGCAGGCACCAAATTCCGCGCTCACGGGAGATTCAACCTGCATGTCGGGAACCAGCCGCAAGAGCACAGCCTGTGGCAGGTGCGCGATAGCTTCCCAATCAAGTTTCGGGCGAGGATGTGCCATAACATGTACTCCCTGTTTTTTAGTTGCGCGTAGCCTAACAGAGTCGCTTCAGGAAAGGGGAGTCAAAAAAAGTGGCACGAGCCTTGCTGATATATTCGGTAGGAGGAAACTGCCGTGGCGCTATTGCCGAACGATATTGGAGCTGTCCCGCTCCCGCCAGCCCTGCCAAGTCAAAGACTTAGCGGGCGGACGGTGGCTAGGAATGAAGCTGGGGGCATTGAAGTTCCAGCCAATATCTACCGTGCAGTGGCCGATGCCAGCCAGCGTGTGGGGGTGAGTTTTGCCTACCTCATGAGCAAGGCCGAGGCGGAATCCAGCTTTAACCCCAATGCACAGGCCAGCACCTCTTCGGCTTCCGGCCTCTACCAGTTCATTGAGAGCACCTGGCTAGATATGGTGAAAAAGCACGGGGCCGAATACGGCCTCGGCGATATGGCAGATGGCATCACCCGCCGCAGTAACGGCTCACTTACAGTGGCCGATCCGGCTTTGCGCCGCGAAATTCTGGCCCTGCGCAAGGACCCCGAGATTTCAGCCCTTATGGCTGCCGAGTATGCCAATGAAAACCGCGAGTATCTGGCCAGCAGGCTCAACCGCGAAGTGACCGATACCGATTTGTACATGGCGCACTTCCTGGGGGCAGGCGGTGCCAACAAGTTCCTGCAGGCGATGGAGAATAACCCCAGCGCACGCGCTGCTAACATTATGCCTGCTGCTGCCGCATCAAACGAAGGTGTATTCTATAACCGCAATACGGGGCGCGCCCTTACACTGGCGCAGGTTTATGACCGGTTCGATCGCAAGTTCGATGCAACCCCCACGTATTATGCCGAAGGTGATGGCGGCCAGTTTAACATCAACGACAGCACCACAACCGTGGTCGCCGAAGCGCAGCCGCTGGGCATTCGTCCGGTCAGCTATCAGCCGGGGGCTATTCCGGGGGCAGATACGCCGTTTCTCACCACCCATCTTCTAGCTGCACTTGAAGTGCCGGGCGAGGCAGAGCGTAATAACCTGTTGCCAGCCGCGCGCGGCTATAATGCAGCCAGTTCTCTGGGCAGTGCCGCATCGCTCTATCGTGGAAATGCCTAACCTTCTGATTAATAATCAGCTTTTTGGCTACTCTTCGCCTCTTCAATTCGCTATGACTAATACATAGGCAGAGGAGCTCTTCGCACCCGCAAAAGCAGGGGCGATGGGATTAGGCATGACACTCAATAGCAAGGCGCCACCGCCAGCCGCGGCAGCGCCCATGGTCAAAGGACTGTCCCTCTACAATCCGCTCAAGCGGGTGATGACCGCGGCTGAGTTCCGTCTGGCGGCTGAGTTGCCCGTTTATCATCAGCCTGCACTCAATTATCCGGCGTTTCGCCTTATGCACCGTCTGACCGACAGCAGCCTTATGGCTGTGTTAGCCCCGCGCCGCGGTGGGATGCCGGTTTTTATTGCTTCGGTAAATCCTGATGCGGCGCAGCCTGAAATTGCCATCACGCATGTACCGCGCCCGCATGTGCGCGAGCTGATGAGTGCCCTGCGCGACGACTTAAAAATCAATAATGCCACGATCATAACAACCCGAGAAACTGCCGAACAGCTGGCGCAGGAGTGGGGGCGTGACCGCCAGCGCACCGCCCGCCTGCATAGCAACTCATGGAGCTGGTATCAGGTAAAGCAGGCCAAACCCAAGATTATGGACGCGCCGCATGGCCTTGCCTTCGAGACGATTGATGTACCGCAAAATGGCCGCGAAGATCCGGCGACCAGATTTGCGCTGCTGGTCGCAGGCGAGAAGCGCGAGGCCGCAATTGGCTTGCAGCAGCTGCCGGGAATGCGCCGAGTTCTGTTAGGTGATATGGCTGAAAGCAGTTTTGAGGGTGAGAATGGCGCGATTGCGCCCCTGTTCAACCACCTGCTGGCAGATGCTGTCCAGCAAAAGCAGAACATCGGCTTTATCATCGGAAACGGGCGGCCAACTTTGCGGGCTGAATTGCTGGGTAATCATGTTTGTAATTGCGAGGCGACTTTCCGTAAGGTAGACCTCGGGCATAAGGGAAGTACTCCCGCATGATCTTCCAAGAGCCACAAGTGCCCACCACCCCCACACTCACCGCATCAACAAGGTTTAACCAGCTGCAGTGGCTGGCCGAGACTGAGCAGCTGCACCTGCGCTTCCAGTTGCTCAAGTCGGGACGTGAGGCGCGTACGCATATCATTCCGCTCGATAAGAACGATACCAAAGCTGTAGTAATCGCTGGCGATAAAGAATGGGCTGCATCCCTGACACAAGCCAGCAGTGTAAATATCCGTAAGGTAGCCCCCCGTATTGCCGCTTTGCTGCCTGCCGGAATTTTTTTTACGGCGCCTGTTAATCTCGCCAAGAGCGTAAGCTCGGTATGGGCTGAGATGCATAATTCAGCGACAAAGCTGCACGCGCAGGATGCCTGTTTTGTCATGCACCGCCCCAAGCTGCCGCGTGTGCCGCAAGGCCTGCCACTGGTCTTGGCGAGTGAATTGGGACGCGATAAGGCGGCTGAGGAAATGGCCTTCTGTGCGCTTGGTGTTTATAACAGGGCTATACCGCTTAGCGAATTTATCAATCTGCTGGGTTATGCCGATGCGGTTTTGTGGCGCAAGCCGCAGGGACCGGTTGAGAGCTTCAGGGTGTTTACCGAACTCAGCCCGCAAACCGATATCTCGCCGCGTCGCATTCTGCTGGGCATAAGCTGCGGCAAGGCCGAACACGCCCCCTTAACCTTCGCGCATTTGGCGCACCAGAAGGGCAAGGTCATGGCGCTGGTTGATGCGGAACATACAGCGCATATGCAAATGCTTGAGAGCACAGGCTTCGAGCGCAAGCGCAGCGTTAATCTTGCGACTTACCTGTTGGGCTAGTACGCGGTGCTGCAGCGCGGCGCAGGCGGTCGTTAATCGCTACACCTAAACCCACTTCAGGTATGGGGGCCACGGCAATACGTGTTGCACCTGATTTATCCAGCTCGCGCAGATGTGCAAACAGGTTGGCAGCTGCCTCAAACAAATCACCCTCGCTTGAGAGATTGAGCAGCGCCTTGGCGCTAATGCCATGTACGTTGCCAAAGGCAAGGTAGGCTTCATCTGCCTCGGGCTTGCGTACATCAAGCCGCACCTGTGCATTAGGCGCATAGTGGCTCTCAAGCTGGCCTGGGGCGTTGGGTTTTGCAACATCGCCACCACTTACCCTTATGGGCATGCCAATCGCTTCCTCAATCTCTTCGCGCAGCACAGCGCCGGGGCGTAGCAGGGTGGGTATATTGCCCGAAAGGTCGAGCACGGTTGACTCAACCCCAAGGTAGCTCTTACCCCCCGCGAGGATGATGGCGATATCGCCAGCCTCTTCGCCAAAACTCTCAATCACATGTTGGGCGCTGGTAGGGCTTACCTGACCTGAGCGGTTGGCACTGGGCGCAGCCAGCGGCACGCCTGCTGCTTCAATGAGGTTGCGTGCAGTTTTATTCTCGGGGCAGCGCACAGCAATACTGTCGAGCCCAGCGCTGCATAGCAGCGAGATGGATGAGTTCTCGGCTCGCGGTAACACAAGGGTGAGGGGTCCGGGCCAGAAGCGCAGCATCAGCTCGCGGGCAATTCTATCCGGCACGGCAATGCCCGGTACTTCGTCGGCATGCGCGACATGTACGATTAGCGGGTTGAACTGCGGACGGCCTTTAGTCGCAAAAATGCGCGCCACGGCTGTGTCATTGGTGGCATCTGCGCCGAGTCCGTAAACTGTTTCGGTCGGAAAAGCAACGAGTCGGCCTTCCTGCAGTGCATAGGCGGCGGCGGTCAGGCTTTCGGTCGAAACCGTCATGATTTCGGGCTTGGTTTTAGTCTCAGGCATGCTGTTGTTAAAGCCTGTTATAAACCCTTGTGCAATGGCTGATTGCGCCTAAATTAGGGACGATTTCGGGAGAAACGCCATGATCATTACAGTCGCACAGCGTAAAGGTGGAGCCGGCAAAACAACCATTGCCGCGCAGCTGGCCGCCGCGTTCCTCTCGATGAAGAAAACCGTAGCCACTGTCGATATCGACCCGCAGGGCTCGCTCACCCGCTGGGCCGAAGTGCGCCGCCAGATGCTGGGCGATGAAGACCGCCTCACGCATGTGCAGGCCACCGGCTGGCGCACCGGCCGCGAGGTTGAGATGCTGGCGCGCGATCATCAGTATGTTTTCGTCGATAGCCCCCCGCATGCCGAGACAGATGCACGCTGGGCCATTCGCACGGCCGATTTGCTGCTCATTCCCATTCAACCCTCGCCGATGGATGTATGGGCTACGCAAGCCACGCTCATGCTCGCGCGCGCTGAGGGCGTACCCACACTCATCGTGCCCAACCGTGTGCCCCCGCGCAGCAACATGGCTGAAGGCATTGTCGAGAATCTTGACCAGCTGGGTAGCGATGTATCGCGTGTGCGCCTGGGTGCCCGTGTGGCCTATGCTGAATCGATGTTGAATGGCAAAGGCGTGGTCGAGACCAATCGTTTATCCAGCGCAGCCGATGAGATCAGCGCACTGGCACGTGAGCTGGTTCGTCGCAGTGTCAACCTGCGCAAAGCGGCCTAACTAGTCCTTACAATTTCTCGGGAGAAAATCATGCTGTCCAATAAAGTTGCGATTGTTACAGGTTCGACCAGCGGTATCGGCCTTGGTATTGCCGAGGCGTTTGCGGCTGAGGGCGTGAAGATCATGCTTAATGGTTTTGGCAAGCCTGAAGAAATTGAAGCCGCCAAGGCCGCTGTGCTCAAGGCCGGTGCGCCCGCCGTACACTACGGCGCTGCCGATATGAGCAAGCCGGCCGAGATTGCCGCCATGGTGAAAGAGGCAGAAAGCTTCTTCGGTCAGGTAGATATTCTGGTGAATAACGCAGGCATTCAGCACACCGCGCTGATCGAAGATTTCCCGGTTGAGAAGTGGGATGCAATTATCGCCATCAACCTTTCGGCTGTATTCCACGGTACGGCTGCTGTGCTTAAGGGCATGAAGGCGCGCAAGTGGGGCCGTATTGTAAACATTGCTTCAGCACACGGCCTTGTCGCCAGCGCCACCAAGTCGGCCTATGTGGCCGCCAAGCATGGTGTGGTTGGTCTGACCAAGGTAACGGCGCTTGAGTGTGCAGGGCAGGGCATTACCGCTAACGCCATTTGTCCGGGCTGGGTACTTACCCCGCTGGTGCAGAAGCAGATTGATGCAATTGCCGCAAAGGAAGGCCTGACCAATGATCAGGCTTCAGTCAAGCTGCTGTCCGAGAAGCAGCCTTCCAAGGAATTTGTGACGCCCGCCCAGCTGGGCCAGTTGGCCGTGTTCATGTGCAGCGATGCAGCTGCGCAGATGACAGGTTCTGCCTACTCAATGGATGGTGGCTGGACCGCGCAGTAAGCGCTACTCGCAGCCCAGCAGGTTGCGGGTGGGGCGAAGGCTGCCTAGGCGCTCGAACTCGCGCTCAGCCATCTGACGCAAGGCAGCACGCCTCCAAGGCTTCTGGTCGGTGCTCTCCGCCTGCATGCCGTTGGCATTGAAAGCGAAGGTGACGGCGCTGCTTTTTTCTCTAGTGTTGTTCGTCATTGCGCTATCTCCTTTTGTTATTATGCTTTATCTAGACTGTATAATGAGTCCGGGACTCTTCCATGACTCTTCTATGACAGTTTTGTTACAAATGCGGAGTCGCAGCTTTCGTGAACGAGTCGTTCATACATCATGTCCTTAGGGTAGCCCTGATTCTCGGTGTCATAGCCGGTCTCGCGGGCTTTGCCGTGCTGCTTTACGCGGCTGATTTCTGGTCGAGTCCTGCTAGCCAGAATCGGGATGAGCCCCCAGCCGTAGCTGCAACACAGGCCCCAGCGCTTGAAGCCAGCCGCAATTTTGGTGAGCGCACGGTGATCTGGATGTTTGGCGAGCCTGATGCTGTGCCGCCTGCAACCCCAGCCGAGGTATCCGCTGATAGTCCCGTGGTTGGCACAGGGGCAGAGCCTGTACCAGCTCCGCAATTCGAGATAAAGCCATGATCACTTTCGAGTCAGTTGGCTTGCGTTATGGCACCGGGCCTGAGGTCTTGCGCGATATCACCTTCACGCTCGACTCTGGCTCATTCCACTTCCTCACCGGTGCCTCGGGTGCGGGTAAGTCATCACTGTTGCGTTTGCTCTATCTCGCGCACCGCCCGTCACGCGGGCTGATTACCATGTTCGGGCAGGATATCGTCTCATTGCCACGGGATGACCTGCCGGCACTGCGCCAGCAGATCGGCGTGGTGTTTCAGGACTTCCGTTTGCTGGATCACTTAAGTGTGCTCGATAATGTGGCGCTACCGCTGCGCGCTGCGGGCAAGCCCGAGGGCGAGGCGCTGGCGCATGTGACCGAACTGCTCAAGTGGATCGGCCTTGGCGATGTACTGCACCTGCGGCCCACAGTGCTTTCGGGCGGGCAGCAGCAGCGCGTAGCGATTGCGCGTGCGGTTATCGCACGGCCAAAACTCCTGCTCGCTGACGAGCCGACCGGTAACGTTGATAACGGCATCGCGCTGCGCTTGCTCTACCTATTCGAAGAGCTCAACCGCCTTGGCACCACTATTGTAATTGCAACCCATAACGAGTCATTGCTCGAGCGCTTCAAGTATCCGCGCCTGCATCTGGCAGATGGCCACCTGATGCAGAGTGAAGCAGGCGAGGCAGCATGAAGAAGCAGCAACGCCGCACCACCATTCCGCTCGACCGCGATGCCACCGGCCGCTTCCTGCCGCTTATCATCGGCATCATGGTGCTGCTGGCAACGCTCATGCTGGTGGGCGCAGTCATGCTGGGCGAGGGACTCTCCAACTGGCGCAGCGGGCTCGACCTCAAGCTCACCGTACAGGTCATGCAGCTGGATGAGCGCGCCACGCCGCTGGCGCAGCGGGTGGAGGAATCTCTGGCCGTGTTGCGAGCTTCGCCGCAGGTGGCTACTGCCGAGCCGCTCTCAGGCGAGGATATGTCCCGCCTCTTGGCGCCATGGTTGGGACAAGGCGAATTACCAGCAGATTTGCCAGTCCCCGCGCTCATCGATGTCACCCTCAAGCAGCAGGGCGATATCGCGGTGCTGCAGGAAAGCCTGAAGGGTATTGCCGGTGTATCGCTTGATGACCATGGCTCATGGCTGCGCGATGTGCGCCGCTTGGCTCAGCTCAGCATCATCGCGGCATACAGTATGGTTGTGCTGATTGCCGGTGCGGCGGCACTTATCCTTATTCTGCTCGTACGCGCAGGCCTTAATACGCACCGCGATGTGGTGGAGTTGCTGCATCTTGTGGGTGCGACGGATGCCTTCATCGCCCGCCAGTTCCAGCGGCATATGCTGTGGGTTTCTACCCAAGGCGCAGTTCTGGGTGGTGTGGTGGCGGCTATCCTGCTGGCAATTGTCAGTGTGCTGGGCCAGCGCATCGGTTATGTCTCGAGCATTCCGTGGTTGGCTGTGCCGGTTATACCCCTACTGTTTGTTCTGCTTGCAGGCATGACCTCGCGCCGCACTGCCCGCCGTTTACTTTCCGAGTTACCATGATCTTCATCCGCTCACTCCTGTTCCATATCTGCTTCTTTATCTGGACCGCCTTTTGGGCATTGGCGCTGATGTGGATGCTTCTGATTCCGCGCCGCGCCATGGTGTGGATTATCACCCAGTTCTTCCGCAGCTACATGCTGTTCGAACGCGGTATTCTAGGCCTGCATTATGAAGTGAAGGGGCTTGAAAACTTGCCGCAAGGCCCGTGTATCATTGCCATGAAGCATCAGTCAGCTTACGAAACACTCAAGCTGCATCACCTGTTTGGCGATGTAGCGGTTATTCTTAAAAGAGAACTCATGTTCATCCCGTTCTGGGGTTGGTATCAGGCCAAGGCAGGTATGATTCCGGTTGATCGCGGGGCTAAAGGCGTTGCCATGACCTCCATGCTCAACGGCGCCCGCAAGGTCGTAGCACAGGGCCGCCGCATTGTAATTTTCCCGCAGGGTACGCGTATCAAACCGGGCGCTATCCGCCCGTATAAATCCGGCGTTGCGGTTATGTATGATGAGCTGAAGCTCCCCATCGTGCCAGTAGCCATGAACGCAGGTGTATTCTGGCCGCGCCATGGTTTTTTGGTACGCCCAGGCACCGTGACGTTTGAAATCCTGCCACCGATCATGCCGGGTCTCACGCGCGATGAGGCCCTCAAGCAGCTTGAAGCTGTGGTGGAAACAGCGTCCGACCGCTTGGTACAGCAGGCTGGTGGCCCGGCTCTCGGTAGCGTTTAGCTTTGTTTGGCCATAATCACACGCTCGCGAATTTCGCGGGTGCGCGAGAACAGGTCGAACAGCGTTTGCCCATCACCTTTGCGAATGGCTTTTTGCAGTAGGTTCAGGTCTTCAGTGAAGCGCTGCACAATCTCAAGCACGGCATCCGGGTTGCTCAGAAAAATATCCCGCCACATGGTGGGGTCCGAGCCCGCCATACGGGTTGAATCCCTGAAGCCACCGGCTGAAAACTTAATCACATCTGCCTTCAGGTCGTCCTCTAAATTTGCTGCTGTATCCACAATCGTATAAGCGATGAGATGCGGCAGGTGCGAGGTGATAGCGAGGGTTTTATCGTGGCGCGCAGCCGCCATGATTTCTACATTACTGCCACAGCGCTCCCACATTTCTTTCACGCGCTGCAGCGCTTGGGCATCTGTATTCGGCAGCGGCGTGAGCAGGCACCAGCGGTTTTTAAAGATAGCGGCATCGCCCACCTCAGGGCCAGACTTCTCACCGCCCGCAATCGGGTGACCGGGGATGAAGTGCACCCCATGCGGCACCAGCGGCGCGACATCACTGATGACCGATTGCTTGACCGAGCCAACGTCCGTTAAAATACAACCCACCTCAAGGGCAGGTGCGACCTGCTGCATAATGGCGATATTGGCACCAATCGGCGCTGCCAGAATAACCAGATCTGCGCCTTTAACAGCATCGGCCGGGTTCTCGAAAGCTGCACTTACGACACCAAGCTCAACTGCCTTGGTGCGATAGTTGGCGTTGATATCTGCGCACACAATCTCTTCAGCAATGCCATTGATTTTTAATGCCCGCGCGACTGATGAGCCAATCATACCGATACCAATGAACGCAACGCGCTTAAACAAGGGAGTGGTCATGCCAATATTTCCTTCAGCGCTGCAGCAACCATATTCATTTCCTCTGCTGTACCGATGGTAATACGCAAGGTCTCGGGTAGTTTGTAAGCGCCCATTTGGCGTACGAGAATGCCCCGCTCTTTAAGAGCCAGGCGTATCTCCTCAGCCTTGGGGCCAAACTGGATGAGGATAAAGTTCCCCGCGCTCGGGTAAGCCTTAAGACCAAGTGCGGTGAGCTGTACCTCAAACGCCGCTTTCACTTTGGCATTCTCGTGGTGGGCATGGTGCACGAACTGGTCATCCGCCAGTGCCGCCAAGCCAGCCACCTGCGCCATGGCGGGTACGTTAAATGGCCCCCGTACACGATTGAGTACACCAGCAATTTCAACCGAGGTATGCGCCCAGCCCAAGCGCGGCCCAGCGAGCGCATAGATTTTCGAGAAGGTACGCAGCACTACTACATTACCTGCGCCAATCAGCTCATCGCCAGCGCTATAGCTGCCGCCTGTTACAAACTCGCCATAAGCCGCATCGAGCACCAGTACAACATCGCTGCGCAGGCCAGCATGTAGGCGCGCTATCTCGCTCTTGCTCAGCAGACTGCCAGTGGGGTTGTTGGGGTTGGCGATGAACAGCAGCTTGGTGCGCGGGGTTACGGCCGCCAGCAGCGCATCAACATCCGCACACAAATTCTGCTCAGGCGCTGCAACCGGCGTTGCGCCGCAGGCCTTCGCCGCAATCGCGTACATTAAAAAGCCGTATTGGCTATAGAGTACTTCATCGCCCACGCCCGCATAAGCGCGCATCAAGAGGCCAATCAGCTCATCCGAACCAGCACCGCATACGATGTTGTCTGGTGAGCTATTGTATTTTTTGGCCAAGGCTTCCCGCAAGGCTGTGCAATTACCATCCGGATAGCGGTGCAGGTCGGGCAGATAGTTCTTGAGGGCCTCAACAGCTTTAGGCGGCGGGCCATATGCGCCTTCGTTTGAGGCTAAGCGCAACAAGCGCTGGCCTGGTGCCGCCTTGGCTTCGCCACCCACATAAGGGGCAATATCCATGATACCGGGGCGGGGCGTAGGCTTTTGCATAATGGCTCTCCTTGAGGAAAGCCATTCATACTACAGCGGCGGAATGGCGTTAAGCGCTTCTTC
>JBEIQE010000035.1:0-4360 GCA_040376705.1 Micavibrio sp. | reverse complement strand
TGATATGTTCGAGGAAGGCCTCAACTCCTCATGGCTGCTGCCCAACCGCATTTATGAAGGCGGACGCTATGGCGCTGTGCCGCTGGCGCAGGACCATGTCGAAATCGGCAAAATGATTAATCGCCTTGGCACTGGCGTGAGCTTCAAAAACTTAACAGCCGCCGAACTGGCAAGTTTCTTTGATAAATTAACCTCTTTTGAGTACCAGCGGCTATCTCAAAACGCTATGTCTATCGCGGCGTCGACCTGGACCTTCACCACCAAGGACTGCGCCGAGCTTGTTACATACCTGAGTAATTTAAAAGGACCCAGCCCGTGCTGAGCGCTGCACCATCACAACGCATTCTTGCCGTCATTCCCTGTCTGAATGAAGAGGCCCACATCCGCCAGCTGGTTGACGGGCTGGTGGCAAATAACAGCGACCTCTCGCTGCGTATTGTCATCGCAGATGGTGGTAGCAGCGATAAAACACCCGCCATCGCGCGTGAGCTGGCCAACCAGTACAGCACCGTTGTATATCTGTATAACACCAAGCGCATTCAAAGTGCTGCTGTGAATCTTGCCGTAGCTACCGAAGGCAGCGGTAGCGATTGCCTTATCCGTATCGATGCGCACGCCAGCTATCCGGCTGACTTCTGCCGCGTCTTGCTAGCTGAACAGCAGGCCACTGGCGCTGCCTCAGTCGTCGTGCCAATGAACACTGTAGGCCAAGGCGATTTCCAGCGCGCGGTAGCCGCAGCGCAAAACTCAAAACTTGGCAATGGCGGCTCATCACATCGTAACGCTGGCACCGAAGGCAAATGGGTTGACCATGGTCACCACGCGCTCATGCGTATTGATGCGTTCACCAGCGTTGGCGGATATGACGAGACTTTCTCACATAATGAAGATGCCGAGCTCGACCACCGCCTTGCCTTGGCTGGCCATAAGATCTGGCTTACGGGCAAAACCGCGCTCGATTATTATCCGCGCTCAACCCCCGGCGCACTGTTCCAGCAATACATGCGTTTTGGCCATGGCCGAGCACGCACCATTTTAAAGCACAAGATTGTGCCCAAGCCTCGCCAGATGGCGCCTGCGTTTGTGCTGCCCGCTCTGGTACTTAGCCTGCTGGCACCAATACTCCCTATCGCCTTTTGGCCGTTTGCAGCCTGGGTTATGCTGTGCCTTGGTTATGGCGTATTGCTGGGCGTTAAAGCCAAAGACAACGCTGTGATGATGTATAGCGGCCTTGCCGCCATGATTATGCATATGGGCTGGTCCATCGGCTTCTGGCGCGGCGTGATATATGCCCTGCGGGAGCGCCGCGCATGAGCCGTATTGATATCTGCATCTGCACCTTCCGCCGCCCGCATATTGCTGAAACCCTGCGCTCGCTCAAAACGCTTGAGCTGGAGTCGGACTGGCAGCTGCGTGTGATTGTGGCTGATAACGATGAGATACCAAGTGCCGAAGATATTGTTAAAGCCACAGCGCAAGAGCTAGGGCTTGATGTTCATTATGTGCATGCACCCGCCCGCAATATCTCCATCGCCCGGAATGCCTGCCTTGATGCTGCCACAGCGCCTCTCATCGCGTTTATGGATGATGATGAACTGGTAACTCCCCTATGGCTAAAAGCACTGGTCGCGGAAATGGACAGGAGCAAAGCGACTGTTGTACTAGGCCCTGTCAAAGCTATTTACACACCCGACATGCCCACATGGATGCAGCAGGGTGATTTCCACGCCACCCTGCCCGTATGGGTGAATGGCCAGATCATTACCGGTTATACCTGCAACGTGCTGATGCAGCGCGATGCGCCTGCTGTTAAGGGCCTACGCTTCCGCACCGAGCTGGGCCGCACGGGTGGTGAGGATACGGCGTTTTTCAATAATGTTACTGAAGCTGGTGGCCATATTGCCTTTGCCGCCGATGCTATGATGACCGAAGCCGTAACGCCCGAGCGAGCCAAGTTCAGCTGGCTACTGCGCCGCCGCTTCCGCTCCGGCCAGACGCACGGAATGCTGATGCTTGAGAAAATTGGTAGCAGCCTGCTTACCCGCAGCAAGCGTATTGCAATTGCTTATCTTAAGGCCGTCTTCTGCTTTGCGGTTGCCCTTGGCAACGTTCTTCGTCCGGTGCGTATGCGCTTCTGGCTGCTGCGTGGTGCCGTACACCTTGGCGTAATCTCGCGCCTGATGGGCAAACCTGTCCTTGAGCAATACGGCTGATCATGCAACCTCAAATCTCCGTCATCGTGACCAGCTATAACACCGCCGCATACATCGAGCGGGCAGTGAACAGTGCACTGGCTCAAACCGGTGTCACGCTTGAAGTCATCATTGTGGATGACTGCTCAAGCGACCATTCATGGCAGATCATCGAGAGCATGACCGACCCGCGCATCAAGCGCTTCCGTCCTGCTCAAAATGGCGGCCCCAGCACCACCCGTAATCTGGCTATTGGTCTGGCGAGTGGTGAATGGCTGGCCGTGCTGGATAGTGATGATGAGCTGACCCCCGGCCGCCTGGAGCGCTGCCTAGGCTTGGCCCAGCGCAAGAATGCCGATATCGTGATCGATAACCTGACTGTATGCCCCGAGACTGGCGGGCCCGAATACGCGATGTTCGAGAGCATGCCCACGCACCTCACGCTGGCCGATTTTGTCAAAGGCAATCAGGCATTCCTGGGCGATTTTACGCTGGGCTACGTGAAGCCAATATTCCGTGCTGCCTTCATGAAAGAGCATAACCTTGCCTATGCGCCGGATATCCGTATTGGTGAAGATTACCTCTTACTCGCACAAGCACTGGCCGAAGGCGCTGTATGCGTAGGTGAGCAGGCACAAGGCTATCGCTACACCGTACGCGCGGGCTCGATCTCGCAAAGGTTAAAGCTTAGCGATGTTGAGCGCATCGGCATTTGCGATGCCAGGCTGACCAGCAGCTATAAACTTGATGAAGCGGCCCTTGCAGCGCAGGAGCAGCGCGCAAAAAAACTGAAAGAAGCCTACGCATTCACCCAGCTGGTAGATGCGCTGAAGGCCAAAGATCCGATTGCCGCCCTTAAAGCCATCAGCTACCAGCCAACGGCACTTATTCAGCTTTGGCGACCGATTCATGCGCGTCTCAAGCGTCTGCAGGGCAGCAAATCATGACAAAGAAGCTCAGCATCCTCGCACCCACTCGCTACCCATGGCGGTTTAATAGTCCAAGGCACTCAACGCACGATATTTCCGTTCGCAAATTTTTGCCAATGAACCGTTTCAGCTACAAGCTCGAAGGTATTACGGTATTCTATCCTTTTCCGCTCAAGCGGTTTGACTTAATCCATACATTCAACCGTGTACCACTTTCAAAACTGCCATTTGTTATGGGTTTTGAATCGCATATGCCGCGCGCCTATAGCCTCGAACATACACTCTATTACAAAGCACTGACCAATCGTCTGGCTGGTAATAAATGCCGGCGTATCGTTGCCATATCTGAGTACGCACGCAAACTGTTTCTACAGCAGCATGCAAACAGCCCGCAGCTACCTGCACTCATCAGCAAACTAGAAGTACGCTACCCGAACGTTGACCTGCCTACCGGTAGCGATATGTTTTCTGCAGCAGTCAATGACCCAATCAGGCTGGTCTTTGTTGGCAACCACTTTGGCCGTAAAGGTGGCTGTGCCATTGTCCGCTTAGCTGAGTTAGCAAAAGCTCAAGGCCTAGCTTTAGAAATTGACCTGGTATCTGGCCTCGAAACCGGTATTGCCTCGTGGGTCGATCCGCTGTCGCCTGACTATTTCACATCATGGCGCGCACGCCTGGCTGCCCTGCCCAATATTCGCCACCGCCAGCATGTGCCGAATACAGAGCTACTTGGGCTAGTTAGTCGTGCCCATTTTCTCATGCTGCCTACGTTTGCTGATACGTTCGGCTTTAGTGTGATTGAGGCCATGGCGCATCATACTCCAGTCATTACCACGCATCAGGGCGCAATGCCTGAGGTTATCCGTGATGGCGAGAACAGTATTCTCCTGCCGCTGGAATGTAATGATAATGGCGATTGGATACATATCAAACGGCATGACCGCGATGGTGCGGCCTATGAGAAACTGTTTACCGATGAGAATGAGCGGCTGGCGCAAGAAGCCCTGCAGCGCATTACAACGACCCTTTCAGGCGGCAGGTATGCAAACATGCGCAAGGGTGCACGACAAACAGCCGAGCAATTTTTTGATGCCAAGACCGCCAGTCATTATTGGGACGCGCTCTATCAGGAAGCTATAAAATGACCCTAGACCAAACAAAGCCTCTTGCTGCCGCTTCGCGCGCACAGTTTTTGCCTGATTATTATGGCATTTTTGCGGTTGCGCTCTCTACTATTAT
>JBEIQE010000063.1:0-1233 GCA_040376705.1 Micavibrio sp. | reverse complement strand
TGGCGCACCCCAAGCGCCTGTTACTGCTGTGCGCACTGCTCGAGCAGCCTATGCCGGTGGGCGAATTGGCTGGTGTTGTTGGACTGCGCGAATCGTCCACCTCGCAACAGCTGGCATTATTGCGCGAGGCAGGGCTTGTAGAAGCCAGGCGGGAGGGGCAGGTTATGCGTTACCGCCTTGCCAGCTCTGCGGTGAAGGACATTATCAAGGTACTGCACAAAATTTACTGTAAGGAGTGATCTCATGAATAATCTCTCGGCCACTGATGTGGCGTTGTTGCTCGAGCAGGGCAAGATTGTGCTTATAGATGTGCGCGAGCCGCATGAATATCTGGCTGAGCGGATTGAGGGCGCATTGCTGTTCCCGCTCTCAACCTTCAGTCCGGCCAAGCTGCCGCCGGTGAGTGCGGATAAGCCAGTGGTGTTCCATTGCGGTGCGGGTGTGCGTTCGGCCAAGGCAGTTGCCGCGTGCGAAGATTTAGGCATCGCGCACTCAAGCCATATGGCAGGCGGCATGGGTGCATGGAAGCAGACGCAGCTACCCTACCTGAAGCTCGACCCGCAAACCGGCCAGACCTCACGTATCAAATAAGGAGAGAGATATGAGTAAAGACTACCCAGCCATTATCGCTGCCATTTCCGAAAAGACCAAAGCCCTGCGTGCTGATATGCCCGAGGTGATGCAGGGGTTTGATGCACTAGCCAAAGCCGCCAGCAAAGATGGCGTACTGAATGCCAAGACCAAAGAGTTTATCGCGCTGGCGATTGGCGTTTCCACCCGCTGCGATGGTTGCATCGGTTTTCATGCCAAGGCGCTGGCCCGCATGCAGGCCACGCGTGCCGAGGTTGAGGAAGTGCTGGCCATGGCGGTTTATATGGGCGGTGGCCCCTCGCTGATGTATGCTGCCGATGCGCTGCGCGCCTTCGAGCAGTTTACTACACCGGCAGCGGCCTAAGGCTTTTATAACGGGCTCCTTTGGGCTAGTCTTGGCCACAAGGAGCCCTTTTTATGACTGCACTTGCCGCACAGAACACCCCGCCGCTTGAAACGAATGTTTTTGGCGATGGCCCGCACGGTGAGGTTGGCCTGCTCCTGAAGCGCGCTAACCGCCACGGGCTGATTGCGGGCGCGACTGGCACCGGCAAAACCGTAACCTTGCAGCGTTTGGCTGAGGGCATGGTCAGCCATGGCATTCCGGTATTCGTCTGCGATGTGAAGGGCGATCTGGCAGGC
>JBEIQE010000053.1:0-1448 GCA_040376705.1 Micavibrio sp. | reverse complement strand
GCAGCAAACCGCTCCTATGTATTACGTATGAACAACAATGATAATAAACCTGCAGCTATAGCTGAAGTCGTTGAGCCTAAACTGCCTGTTATCACGCAGCAGCCCTCTGGCGAGATCGGCGGCCCCAAAGGACTTGAGCCCACCCGTTTTGGCGACTGGTCAGACGATATGGGCCGTTGCACCGATTTTTGATGTTTTTCAAGCGCTTGACTTAAGGTGTCGACGCGGAAGGCGAATCTCGTTAACCCTGAACCTATATAACTAAGAAGAGGCGGCCATTAAGGCGGTCCTGATTTAGGGGTATAACAGTGCTTTATCATCTACACGAACTACGTATGGCTGCTCTCACACCGCTCAATGCGATGGCCGAGGCCACGCGACTAGCGCTGCAGCATCCGATGATCCCCGCTTCTTATACGCCGGTTGGCCGCGCGATTGCCGCTGGTGCCGAACTCATTGAGCGTACTACGCGTCGTTACGAAAAACCTGAATTCGGTTTCAAGCACACAATGGTAGATGGCAAGGAGGTGACTGTCACTGAGGAAGTACTCGGCGAAAAACCGTTCTGCCGCCTTTTGCATTTTGCCCGCGATGTGCCTATTGATCGCCCGCCTGATCCGCAAATTCTCGTCGTTGCGCCCATGTCCGGCCATTACGCTACGCTGCTGCGCGGCACGGTTGAGGCCTTGCTGCCCGAGCACGATGTTTATATTACCGATTGGCTTGATGCCCGCACAGTGCCCCTGCGCGATGGCGACTTCGGCCTTGATGATTATGTTGATTATGTAATCGACTTCCTGCGCGGCCTTGGCCCCGAAACCAACGTTATCGCTGTGTGCCAGCCTGCTGTACCCGTATTGTGTGCGGTAGCCCTTATGGCGGCGGCGGATGATCCGGCCCAGCCGCGCTCAATGGCGCTGATGGGCGGCCCGATTGACGTTCGCCGCGCGCCAACAGCAGTCACCAGCTTTGGTGCCAAGCACCCGATCTCGTGGTTCAAGCGCAATGTGGTATCCGAAGTGCCCGCGCCATACCCGGGTGCTGTGCGCAAGGTATACCCCGGCTTCCTGCAGCTGGCCGGCTTCATGAGCATGAATGTCGAGAGCCACATGAAGGAGCATCTCAACCTTTTCAAGCATCTGATAGAGGGTGATGGCGATAGCGCCGCCCGCCACCGCAAGTTCTACGATGAGTATCTGGCCGTTATGGACATTCCCGGCCGCTTCTACCTCGACACGGTTGAACATGTGTTCCAGAACGCGTCACTGCCCAAGGGCGAGCTGATGATCCGCGGCAAGCTGGTTGACTGCAGCAAGATCAAGCGTACCGCTCTGTTTACCATCGAGGGTGAGTTCGACGATATCTCGGCCCCCGGCCAGACCCGCGTGGCGCACGAGCTGTGCAAGAACCTGCCTAAGCATATGCGCGAGCATCACCTGCAAGAAGGT
>JBEIQE010000083.1:0-1087 GCA_040376705.1 Micavibrio sp. | reverse complement strand
CCATTGGGGCCGCTTCATGTTGAAGCAACGCGACTATCTGGCTGTCTCGCCCGCAGGCGTGCTCTCACTGCCTGAGGATGCCACGCGCCTACTCACGATGCCAGATATGTTCAGCACCACCTCGCAGCAGCTGCACGAGCGCCCGACTGTTGCCTTCCTCGACCATATCCGTAATTGCCCAACCAACGCCGCCAATATGAAGAAAGCTGCCTTCGCAGCCTTTAACGGCAGATCAGCTGTTTTTTCACAAGCCACGATGCTGATAGGCGCGCCGGGCCTTAACAAGCTCTACCTGCCAAGCTCACTTGGTTCGCTGGAAAATCTCGCAGGTCTTGCTGGTGCTTCGGCTCAGCTGGCGGGCGATCTCGGCAACAAGTACATCATGATGGTATTAAGCCTAGGCCCGCGGCCTGCCCCCGAGCCAGCATGGCATGAGGATACAGGTAAAACATATCTGCTCTGCAGCGAGAAGGTGAGCTCGGTTCTGGCGCTGGCGAATGCCGGTAAGCATGGCACTAAATTTGATATCAACGAAAACACCGCGCTCTACTCACCGCTGCAGGGCATGCCGGTCTCATTTAAAACGCTGCTGCATACCAAGCCTTATAACGTTAGCACTGATGACGAAGATGACTGCGAGCCCCAAGCCCTGCCTCGCTCATCCATGCTGGTTATCTATGAATTCAATACAACCGGTAAGCAGCCTCAAGCGCAGTATGTAGGGGCACAACCGCTGTATAACCACATCCATAAGCTTACCGGCGCACACCCCAAGAAATGGGGTTTTGATTGATGACTAGCCTACCCGACCTCCGCCATATGCATCTGGCACCAGAAGCTGGCCAGATGGCCATTGCGCCACAAACATCGGCCCTTTTCCCGCCTGATGCGCATGCAGCGCTAACCCATGCCGATATGCGGCGCACAACACTGCACGATGTCAGTGAGCGCCCTGCCCTTGCCTTTCTCGATGTGACAGAGAATTGCAGCCGCAACAGCGCTGCCATAGCACAGGCTGCCACTAACATACCTTCCAAGCACCCTGTAAAGTATATGTCGGTTATTGTCGGCGCGCCGGGCATTGCTG
>JBEIQE010000060.1:0-1309 GCA_040376705.1 Micavibrio sp. | reverse complement strand
AATAAAGACTATGCCACCGTCTCCCGCTTCATCCGCGATAACGCACGGCGTGCGATGTAACTCGCCTGTTATCCCTTCCCCCGTTTACGGGGGAAGGTTAGGATGGGGGGACAATATCTGATACGCCCCCACCCCGCCCTCCCCCGCTCTGCAGGGAAGGGAGAAAAAAAGTCGAGAACATACAACCAACCATGCCCGCCGAAATCACCACCCTGCCTTCGGGCCTACGCATAGTTACCGACCCCATGCCGGATGTGGCCTCAGCCAGCATCGGCCTGTACTTCGGTGTGGGCACCCGCTTTGAAAAAGCCAACGAAGGCGGGCTTAGCCATTTGCTCGAGCATATGTTTTTCAAGGGCACACAAAGCCGTAGCGCACAGCTGCTGAACCAGAGCATCGAGAACGTGGGCGGCGCGCTAAACGCCTATACCTCGCGCGAACAGACCGCCTATCACGCGCGCATTCTGGCTGAAGACGCGCCGCTGGCGCTCGAGCTGCTGGCGGATATGATGCTGCACTCGAAGTTCGATGAAGGCGACTTGGGCCGTGAGAAAAGCGTTATTGCCGCCGAAATTGGCGAAGCTTATGACGCGCCGGACGACTGGATTTTTGACCTGCTGCAGCTCACAGCCTATCCCAACCAACCGCTTGGCCTGCCTGTGCTGGGTAATGAGAAATCGCTTGAGACCATCACGCGCGAACAGCTCATTAATTATGTAAAAACCAACTACCGCACCAGCCGCTGCATTTTGGCAGGTGCAGGCGCACTCAAGCATACCGAGGTTGTGAGCTTAGGCGAAAAGCTGTTCAGCGCGCTAGAGGCGGGTGAGCAGGACGGCATGACTGCTGCAAGCTACATTGGTGGCAGCGTGGCCGAGGCGCGTGATATCGAGCAGCTGCACCTGTGCATTGCGCACCGCGGCGTAACCTACGGCCACGAGCTGTTCCATACGCAAACACTGTTCACCATGGCGCTGGGCGGTGGTACGTCATCACGCCTGTTCCACCAAATCCGCGAAGAGCGGGCGCTGGCTTATACCGTGAGTGCGTTCGTGCAACCGTTTGTGGACGATGGCCTGCTAGTGATCTACCTCGCGGCTGATCCTGACCGCGCGAATGAGGCTTACGACATTGCCATGCGTGAGCTGCAAAGCTTAGGCAGCAACATAACACAGGAAGAACTCGACCGTGCCCGCGCCCTCACCCGTGCCAGCCTGCTGATGGGCCTTGAGAGCACCGAAAACCGCGCCGAGCGTTTAGCCGCACAAATGCTGCAATATAACCGCCTGATTCCGCTCGAAGAAACTTT
>JBEIQE010000034.1:0-4934 GCA_040376705.1 Micavibrio sp. | reverse complement strand
GACAATCAGGATGCGGCTGGCCAGCTCGGGCAGTGTGAGTTGAGGAAGAGCAGACGACATAACACCCATAAACCAGATAATCTGCCGAGCATAAATGCCAAAATGCACAGTTACACTTTGTTACAATACGCTGCTACTTTGTAATAGCTGAGTTTTATATACTTGGCTGATGAAAACCTCAGCTATCTTCTTTTTTGCTGCTCTCACTCTATTACTACTCATGCAGCAGGCCTTTGCTCATGGCGGCGAAGTGCATAACGAACCCCCCGGTCAAAGCGAGGCTCCGCCAGCTGCAGTTATTACCCTTTCTGAAATAGCTATCCACAATCTTGATATCAGGACTGAGGCTGCACAAATGGCCGAAGTTGCGCCCACAGTGCGCCTAAATGCGGTTATCGAGGCCCTGCCCGACCGCTACGCCAAGGTCTCCAGCCGCTTTCCGGCTCGCGTACTGGAGGTCGGCGCACAACCGGGCAATACGGTTACCAAAGGCGATTTACTGGTAGTTTTGGAGCCACTGGTTATGGGCAGCGCAGCTCTAAGGGTTACCGCACCGATTACAGGGCGCATAACCGGAAATGTTCCTGCCTTGGGACAAGTTGTTTCTACTACAGACACTCTCTTCGAGATCGCCGACCTGAGCGAGGTCTTGGTACGGGCGCAGGCTTACGAAAGCGCCTATCTCGCCACCATCAAATCAGGCCTAACGATCAGTGTGACTAGTCCGGCTTATCCCGAGGCGAGCTTTATCGGAACGATTGATAGAATGGATGTGGCGCTGGATCCGGTTTTGCGCACCCTAAATATCTTCGCACGCGTAGCCAACCCAGACCTGAAATTGCTTCTGCACATGCAGGCAACCATGCTAGTTGAAACAGCTGAGCGCCTACCCGCTGTGACAATACCAAAGCAGGCTATTCTGGGCAGCGATGGCGAGGCCTTCGTCTTTATCAGGCAGGGTAATAACTTTGAGCGCCGCAACGTTGTTCTTGGCCACGACCATGGCTCCCGCCGTGAAGTTATTGAAGGTGTATTGCCGGACGATCTCATTGTTACTTTAGGTCAATATCAGCTGCAGTTTGCTACCCCAGCTAAACCCTCAGCTGAAGCCGAGTAGCTGTCATGTTTGACCGGATTATCAGTTTTTCATTACATAACCGCCTTCTGATCGTTATCAGTGCGGTACTGATCATGGTTTATGGTGGCTACCTACTCACCAAGCTGCCAGTAGATGTCTTCCCTGATCTTAACCGCCCAACCGTGACCATATTTACCGAAGCCGCTGGCCTTGCGCCTGAAGAGGTTGAGGCACTTGTCAGCTTCCCTATTGAGACAGCGGTAAACGGTGCACAAGGGGTTGAACGCGTCAGGTCAGCCTCTGGTATTGGCCTGTCTATCGTATGGGTCGAGTTTGGCTGGGAAACTAATGTACTGGTGGCACGCCAGACGGTTGCGGAGCGACTGCAGCAGGTGAGTGAAAGCCTGCCTGCCGATGCCAAGCCTGTTATGGGCCCCATCGCCTCCATTATGGGCGAGATTATGCTGGTAGGCCTGACGGGAGATAGCCCAGAGGTCTCGCCACTAGATTTGCGCTCTGTAGCCGACTGGACCATTAGGACGCGCCTGCTGGCCATTCCCGGTATTGCACAGGTCACTGTCATCGGCGGCGAGCGCAAACAGTATCAGGTATTGGTTGACCCAGTACGCCTGCAAGCCCATCAACGCAGCCTGCATGATGTCGAGGAAGCACTGGGAAATGCCAATATCAATTCAACTGGCGGCTTTTTGCTTGGTAGCCATCAGGAAAGCCTGATCCGCAATCTGGCGCGCGTGCAAACACCAGCCGATCTAGCGCAAACACCCCTACCGCGCAATGACAGAAGCAGTATCCCGCTCACCGTTGGTGATATTGCAGCTGTGGGTTATGGTGGGCCGCTGGCCAAGCGTGGCGATGCCAGCATCAACGGCAATGCTGGCGTTATACTCTCCATTCAGAAACAGCCGGGTGCCGATACAGTCCGCCTCACCCGCCTTATCGAGGCGGAACTCAAATCAATACAAGCCAGCCTGCCGCATGGCATGAAAATCCATGATGATATCTTCAGGCAGGGTAATTTTATCGAACGTGCGATTGATAATGTAGAAAAAGCCTTGCTGGACGGCTCAATCTTCGTGGCCATCGTGCTGTTTCTGTTTCTGCTCAACTTCCGTACTACCTTCATCACGCTTACCGCTATTCCGCTATCGTTTGTTATCACTTTCATCATCTTCAACCTCATGGGGCTGACCATCAACACCATGACGCTGGGTGGTCTGGCGATTGCCATTGGCGAATTGGTAGACGACGCGATTGTCGGGGTTGAGAACGTCTACCGCCGCCTGCGCGAGAACCGCCAGCAAGCCCAGCCCGCTCCAGCACTTATTGTCATCAAGCAGGCAACTACAGAAATCCGTAATTCTATCGTGTTTGCCACGGTTATCGTTGTCCTAGTTTTTATCCCTCTATTTGCTTTGCAGGGTATCGAAGGCAAGATTTTCCTGCCGTTGGGGATTGCCTACGTCACCTCAATCCTTGCCTCGCTGCTGGTGTCGGTTACGCTGACACCAGCCCTGTGCGCCTATCTGCTGCCATCGATGAAACGCATGAGCCACGCCGATGATGGCTGGCTAGTCAAACGTATCAAGGCCACCGAAAAGTGCCTGCTTGATCTGGTCTTTCCGCGCGCAGCACTGGTTTACAGTATCATAGGTATTCTGTTCCTTGGCGCTGCCGCAAGCTACCCGTTCTTGGGGAAAGAATTCCTGCCCGAATTCAACGAAGGCTCAGTAACGATTAACATCCTCAGCCCGCCCGGTACCAGTCTTGAGGAAGCCAACCGTATTGGCTCGATAGCGGAGCGGGCTATTCTTACTGTACCGGAAGCTACCAAGACAGGCCGCCGTACGGGACGAGCCGAGCAGGATGATCATGCTGAAGGTGTGCATTCAAGCGAGGTTGAGGTTGAAATCCACGCCTCTGAGCGTTCGCGCGCCGCTATTCTGGCTGATATCCGCCAGCAGCTTGATCAGATACCGGGCATCGCCATCAATATCGGCCAGCCTATCTCTCACCGCATCGATCATATGATGTCAGGTGTAAGGGCGCAGGTCGCTGTCAAGCTGTTCGGGCGTGATCTATCGGTACTACGGGCTAAAGCCGAGGAAATCAGGCTAGCCATGGCGTCAGTACAGGGGGCGGTAGACGTTTTTGTAGAGCGGCAAGTCCTTATACCGCAGTTGCATGTCATTATCGACCGTGAACGGGCCGCCCGCTACGGCCTGATGGCAGGCGAGGTGGCCCAATACGCCCAGCTAGCGATGCAGGGTGAGGTCGTCGGCGAAGTGTTGGATGGGCAGCGGACTTACGAGATCATGCTACGGCTGGCTGATGAATTCCGCAGCGACCCTGAAGCTATCCAGCGCATCCCGATTGATATCGGTAATGGGGCCAGTATCCCGCTGGGGATGGTTGCCAAAATCGAGCCTGCCAAAGGGCCCAATATCATCAACCGCGAAAACGCCCAGCGCCGCATCGTTATTCAGGCGAATGTCGCGGGACGCGATCTGGTCGGCGCTGTTACAGAAATTCAGGCTGCAGTGGCCGCCAAGGTTCAGCTGCCAGCAGGTTACTTTATCTCTTATGGCGGGCAATTTGAAAGCCAAGCAAGTGCTGCCCGGCTCATCGCCCTGCTCAGCCTGTTTTCGCTTACTGGCATGGTGCTGGTGCTTTATATACATTTTCGCAGCATCAATCTGGCGCTGCAGGTTATGCTCTCCATTCCGCTGGCTTTTATCGGCGCGATTGCCGGGTTATGGCTTACGGGTGGTATCTTCTCCATCGCCAGTCTGGTCGGGTTTGTTTCCCTTACAGGTATTGCCGCCCGTAACGGCATCATGATGATTGCGCATTACCTGCACCTGATGGAGCATGAGGGTGAGCAGTTCGATAAAGCTATGATTTATCGTGGTACAGCCGAGCGTATCATTCCCGTACTCATGACAGCGCTTACAGCCTCGCTAGGGCTGGTGCCGCTATTGATGGCTCCTGATCTGCCGGGCCGTGAAATTCTCTACCCCGTAGCCGTGGTCATCTTCAGCGGCCTGTTCAGCTCGACCCTGCTCGACCTGCTGCTGCGCCCGCTGGTGTTCTGGCACTTTGCCCAGCCTGCACTCGTCAACCGTACTAATGCCCGCTCTCAAGGAGAATAGAATGCGTATCATCCCCACCTGTTTAGCATTATTGTTGCTGGGCGCTTTGCAAATGCCTAGTTTTGCCCATGGTAACGAGCCACATACAGAAGGCACAGCACACGAAACTGAAGCAGTTACTCCAGCAGATGCTAAAACTATCTGGCAGGCAGCCACAGGTTTGGTGCAACAGGTTGAAACCGCAACCAAGGCTAATGACTTTACTGCACTTCATGGCCTGACCGAGAAGCTGGCGGCTTCGCTGCAGCAACTTAAGGCGGCTACAGCAGAAATGCCCGAGCAGCGCCGTATCCGCCTGCATGGGGCTATTTCTCAAGCAACTAGCACTACTGACGAGCTGCATCAGGCTGCCGACAAGAACGATGCACCCCTTACAGCCGAAAAGCAGATACGCCTGCAATCAGCACTGCGGTTGGTTGAAGCATTGGCAGGAGAAGCTATTAAGCCATAAAGCCCTATTAGGACGACCTTACCGCTAATGGTCTTTACCCTTGAACTGGTACAGAAATCTGGTACATAATCGTACTGCGGCGCGATGCTTGCGGAGTGTGAAGTATCGATTTTATCTGCCTTCAACAAACTTGGTATCCCCTCCGGTAGGGGACGCCAATCTCTTAAATCACTAAATTACAATCCGGTTTCCACTGACAAGGTGCGGCATATGCCCTTCTTTGCGGTAACCACAT
>JBEIQE010000051.1:0-1472 GCA_040376705.1 Micavibrio sp. | reverse complement strand
TGCGCTTTGTATTCGGGGTACAGCTCGGAGCGGAAACTCTTACGGCTTACATCGAACAGCACGATGATGGGCGAAGCCGCATGCTCGGTCACCAGCTTATTGAGCATGTTCACAAAGCCGTAAACCGCGCCCACGGGTGTGCCGTCGGACGGGCGCGTCAGCGGCGGCAAGGCATGGAAAGCCCGGAAAATGAAACCGGAACCATCAACAAGAATAAGGGGTTGGTCGAAGTTGGTCGTAGATGTGCTCATGTCTGCTTGGTTAGCACATTTTAACCTGCCCGAAAGCGCCGATTAAGCAGGCAATTAACGAATAAACCGGATTCGAGATGGAATTTTTAGCCAGCTTGTCTGTTCGTCCTACAGATCCCATAGGAGGACATCATGACCAAGCTACTCACAATGACTGCTATTACCCTTGCCGTTCTGGCAAGCGCAACCGCAGCACAGGCCGATACATATAACCGTACGGCCCCCGTCAATCATCCGGCCAGCCAGGCCCCAAGCCAAGCCCATGGCCAGAACTACAGCCTCGGCCAGCTGCATCCAGCTGCCGATTGGGCGCAGGACCCGCGCGGCGCGACTAACGACAAGGCAGACCTGTACGTCTCGACCGAAAAGAGCGTGCGCCAGCGCAACGCCCTGATCAGCAGCACCGGCCTTAACGGCAACTATGGTGTGTTTGCGGATAGTGCCGGTAACGTGATTGGCAGCGACCGTATGTCGACCAAGGACCGCTACGGTTCGGTTGGCGCCTCGAATGATATCGAGCGTTACCGCAGCAGCAGGCAGGCAATGCGCTAACCCGTAAATCATAGGTTTTCATCAAGTCTGTTTATGGCGGGCGGTCTTTACGGGCCGCCCCCATATGCTTTTAAAACTGCAGAAAAGGAGAGCTTCATGAACAGGATTTTTATCGCAACCCTTCTGTGCCTGTCGCTGTTAGCTGCATGCAGCCATGACGGAGCAACCTCGAACGTTAATCTCAATTCGCCGGAGCAAACAACCAGCCCGGGCGATAGCAACAACTAGCTAACCCAAACAGGAGAACAACATGCGTATCAACACACTCGCCGCGACCACCGCCATCATTCTCGCGCTTGGCATGGGCGCTGCTCATGCGCTTGAAGCCGGCGCGAATACAGAAACCACCACCAGCAGTGGCGTTACCATTCAGCGTGGTATCACCACAACAACCCAGAATGCCGCTGGCGTTTGGAGCGAAGTACAGCAGGGTAGTGCTGAAGCACAAACCTCAGCTGATATTGCCACCCGTGCCCGCGGCCATATTCTGCCCAGCCGTAGCGCGGAAGCTACAGGCAGCGCTGGTGCAGAGACACGCACTGGCAGTGGCCTGCCGAGCAGCGTTACAGGCGGCGCTTTGAGCAGCGATGTAACCGGCGGTGCACTTTCAAGCAGCGTTACAGGCGGCGCGCTTAACAGCACATCGCGCACACGCAGCCCAGAGGTAGA
>JBEIQE010000089.1:0-1051 GCA_040376705.1 Micavibrio sp. | reverse complement strand
CAAAGCCATGCGGCTGGAACATCACCAGCAGGCGACCGCTAAAGCTGTGCAGTGCCGTGAGTGAAGCTGAGATCTTATCGGGATTATGGCCGAAATCATCAATAACAGTAATGCCGTTATTCTGGCCCAAAACCTCGAGGCGGCGCTGGATGCCGTTAAACTGGCCAAGCGCCTCAGCAGCTCTTTGCAAATCAAGATTTAGCGCAACCGCAACACCCAAAGCCGCGAGCGCGTTGCTGATGTTATGTTTGCCAAGTACGCTGAGCTTAAGGGCAACGGTTTGCCCGCTCACTGCATCGCGCACATTACAGGTGCTGCCATTAGGCAGCAGCTCAACATCGCTGGCGAACAGGCGCGCGCTGCTATTCACCAGACTAAAAGTAATCGCTTCGCCTTTATAGGCGGCAGCTAACAAAGCTGTTTCGGCATCATCAAGGTTGAGCACCGCACGCGGGGCAGTAGCGAGATAATTGCCAAACAGCAGGCGCAGTTCTTCCATTGATTTATGGTCAAGCGTAACGTTGGTCAGCACCGCCACCTGCGGGCGGTAGAGCGCAATGGTGCCATCGCTCTCATCGCTCTCGGTCACGAATATGCCGCTTTGGCCTACCATGGCGCAGCAGTACGGGTTGCTCTGGGTGAAGTTACGGAACACACCGCCGTTCATAACCGTAGGGTCCTGCCCCAGCTGGCCCAACATATAGCCGGTCATGCCGGTGGTGGTGGTTTTGCCGCTGGTGCCCGCAATGGCAATGCCAAGGCGCGCTTCGTTAAACAAGCTAGCGAGCAGGGCGGGGCGTTTGATAATGGGCAGCGCCAGCTCATGCGCCACCTTCATTTCGGGCACATCCGCCTCAACCGAGCCGGAGGGGATGATGGCGGTAATCTGCCCCTTAAGGGCCTTGAGGCCCGAGCCATCCTGCGGGAATACCTGCGGCCATTCCTGCGCCAGATAGGCGAATTTGGCCGGATTCTGCCCCAAATCGCGCCCGCGGTCCGACCAGACAATGTCATGCCCCAAACCCTTGAGGATATAAGCAAGGGGCAGGGT
>JBEIQE010000066.1:0-1171 GCA_040376705.1 Micavibrio sp. | reverse complement strand
GCAGGGCCTGTTCTTCGGCCTCAGTTTGCTCATGGCATGGAACTGGGGTAACGCGCTGGTCGGTAAAGGTGACAGGCTTGATCTGCAGCATGGCTGGAACGATGGAGACTGGAAAGACTATTTCACCAGCATGCTGATTGCGCTTATGGCCATGCCCATGCTGCTGGCTATCGCTATAAGTATTCCCATGGCGATGGTTCTGGTGCTGCTCTATGGCGAGGCTGCGCTTGATTCCGCAACTTCCAGCATGGCGGTGGTTAGTGGTTTTATTTTGTATTTCTTTGCGCGCATGCTGCCCATTTCGGCCACGCTTATTGCGCGCCAGCCCACGCCGTTACCCGCAGTTTGGCAGGCCACGCAGCCGCATCAGTTTATGCTTCTGGGGGCTATGTTAACCGTTGTAGTGGTGCACCTGACACTTGCGGTGCTGGTTAGCAGGCTAGCGGCTACGCTTGCGAATGTTGGTATTGAGCGGGCCGATCTGGTGGCTTTACCACTAGCCATTCTGAGCTATCTCTTTGTGTGGGGCTGGTTCATTTTGCTCAGCCAGCGCCTTTTTGCTGTTTTACAGGTAGGTGGCCATGGCCGTAGCTAAGCAAATCTCGCATACATATTCGGCTGTTGTGGCGGAGGCGCGGCCACTGGCTTACGCCATGGCCTTCTGGTTTGCGGCAGCCGTATTCGGCAGCTGGCTGGCGGTAAGCAATACACAATCTATACCCAGCACAGCCACCATGGGCCAGGCCCTCATCATATTTTTGGGCCATGTGATAAACGGCTATGCAATTATCATCGGGTGGTATACGGCGCACCGCTACCTCATTACCGGCACCATGCCCGAAAGCCGCCTGCCGGTTGGCATTGCTAAAGACATGAAGGCGTTTGAGTTTGTGATTGCACAGGTGCGCAACATCCTGCTGCTCACGTTTATTTCGCTGCTGTTTATAGCGCCGGTTACGGTTTACTTCGCTACGCAGATGATCAACCCCGAGACCGAAGAAGTCTTGCGTATCCAGCGTAATATCGCCCTGACCAGCCTGCCCATCTTCCTGCTGTTCTTCAGCCGCTTGTTACTGGTTGCCCCCTTAGCCGCACGCGGCGAGTTGCAGGCTGTCAGCCGCTCATGGCGCATTACCAAGGGCCACTTTATCCGTATCAATATGCTGCAGCT
>JBEIQE010000057.1:0-1367 GCA_040376705.1 Micavibrio sp. | reverse complement strand
CAGCAGCCTATCAGCAGCAATTCACTCACGTTGCTGCAGAACATTGATGTTGAGCAACCGCTGGTGCCGCAGTTCTCGCCAGAACAGCAACCAGTGGCCGCTGGAGAGGATGACCCCAGCAGCTATGCCATAGAGCTGGCCCGTATCGAATCTATGCGTGCAGAGGCCCGTAGCGAGGCCCAGCGCAAGGATGAGGCACACAAGGAAGCGCTGCGCCAGTTTGAGGAAGCCAGCGCGCCTAAAGAATCATTCGGGCCGGACCCCTTGGCTAAACTACGCCAGTCGCTCGAGCCGCTTTCAACCGATATGAAGCTGAGCACGATTGAGTATGATGACCTGAGCACCGAGACCACGCCGTTTGTTGCGGCCCTTGCCGCGCAAAGCTACGCCAGCCGTATTGCGGTAGCCGGATAATCCAAAAGAAACGCATAACAAAAAAGGCAGCGCGTCTCAGCACTGCCTTTTCGTATTTATACAGCTAAAGCTTAGAACGCAGCCTTAACTTCGCTCACAACCACAAAACCTTCTGTATCGTTGTTCACAGCTACACGGTCACGCTGATGATAACCAAGGTCGGCACCCACGGTAAGGCCGGGAGCAACTGTATAGGTACCACCAAACGAGATGAGATCGAACGTACCGCCTGTACCGTCTGAAGGCAGCGGGCCGGAAACCGAACCAGAATCATCAAGGTCATAAGCCAAGTAGCTCAGACCAACGCCCCATGGGCCGTGCTCGTAGGTAACACCAGCATTCCAGCTTGTAACATCGTCATCAACCTGAGTTTCACTATTTAGAGAGTTGCCATCATGTGTGTAGCCACCACCGATGGTGAAGCCCATGTAGGCCAGTTTGGCACCAAGGCCCCAAGCCTGCAGATCATTCGAATCAAAACCGAAGCCGCCAGCATTTTCTACGCCATCGCCAAAGTTATACTGGCCTGATACACCGAGCTTGACTGGGCCCAGATCACCTTCATAGCGGGCAGCAAGTTCGAAGATGTTGCGGCCCTGGCCACCGTTTTTGGCGAACTGCACGTTCTCGCCGCTCGCATCATCATCCCACTCAGGCGCGTATGAGATACCAGCCTGGAAACCGCTGAATACCGGTGTGTAGTAGGTAATCTTGGTGCTGCGGAAGCTATCAAGCGGCTTGAAGTTGGCATCGCCCAGATCGCCCGTGCTATCAACGGTGTCGTTACCAATAATATAATCCACCAGCGCGCCATCAATCTGGCCTACACCTACTGTAGGGGCATAAAGGCCAAGTTCGCTCGCACCATCGTTATCGCCCATTTCAACCCGGCCCCAGCCGCTCTGCATATAGATATAAGCACGCTTGCTGTTGGTGGTGTCTGAGGTCGAGGT
>JBEIQE010000036.1:0-3665 GCA_040376705.1 Micavibrio sp. | reverse complement strand
CTCACGCCAGTGCCAAGGCGATTAATCATTTTGCCGATTTCGACATGGTCCTGCGCCAGCGGCACAGCGCCATAGCGTCCGCCTTCATAAATGCGGTTGGGCAGCAGCCATGAGGAGTTGAGGCCTTCCTCGAACATATCAATCGCCCAGGTAAAGTGGATTTCGCTGTAAATGGTCTGCAGGTCATCCGGGTTTTTATACGCCCCCATGAAGCGCAGGTTGGGCGTACCATTGGTAAGCCTGTCGAAATCATAGAACTGGTCGTGTGCGGGCTTGCCGCGAATGATGACCTCAACCTTGCCCTCCATTTTGCGGGCCAGATCGTAGAGGATATCGAGGCTCTTTCGGCAGCGAATGGCACCAAACCAGCCGATGCGCCAGGGCGGGCCATCTGGCCGCGTGGTTGTAATGGCGGGCGCTGTAGCCTCACCCGCATAGACCTTGTTTTGGAGCAGATAAATCGGCAGTTTTACTGATGAAACCGGCTGAAAGTAGTTCTCTATAAACGCAGGCGATGAGGTGATGAGCGCCGAAGCGCGGCGTGACAGCCAACCCTCAAGGCCACGCAAAGCCTTGCCGATGATATTGGTTTTAAGTAGCAGGCGGTGGATATCGAGGCTCTCGTAAACAATAACTGCTTTGGGCGCAAGCGCTGCACGGCCGCGCACGGCGATGGCCAGCATCTCGAGGTTGCGGGCTAAAATCAGGTCTTTACCGCTAAATAATTCACGATACTGGCAGATGCTGCAGATGATATGCAAAACTGCAACAATGCGCTGGGCAAAGCTGCCATTAAAGGTCTGGCCGAGGTCAACCACCTTACAGCCGTGAATACTTTCAAGTGCTTTGTCCGTGCGCCTGAAACCCGCGATGGTCACCATAGCTCCGCCAGCGGTGAGCATAGCCGTGCGCTTGTGCACGGCGGCATCGGCCACATCGTGAACAAGGTAAAGCAGGCGCAGGTTGGGCGGGGTCATCTCAGGGTCACTTCAACAGGTCAGATGGCCGGCTAGGGCAGGGGCGTAAACTTAACCCAAGACACTTCGGCGGTTACGGGCGCGTTATACCGGAACGGACCCATCCATGCATCCTCAATCTTGCTGCCCGACCAGAGACTGAACATGATTTTGCCAGGGTTGCGTGGCATTTGTGCCCCGGCTGCGGTGCTATGTATCAGCTGTCCGTCGATATACCATTTTATGCTTTCGCGCGTCCACTCGAAGGCATAGTCATGGAACTCCTGGCTGGCGTCATAACCCAGCTGATGCACATGGCGGTGCATTTTCTTGGCATTGGCCCAATAGGCCAGCTCTACCGTTCGGGGGTCTTTACCGAGGAACTCAAAGTCGATCTCGTCGTGCTCTTTCACACCCATTGGCGGGCCAATGAAGGTGAAAAATGCAGTATTAAGGCCCGAGCCGGCTGCTGTACGCATGCGTGCCTCAAAGCGGCCATAACCGAATACCTGTTTGCTCTGGATTTCACCGCAACCGATGGGGCGCACACGGCCACCGCGGTCAGAAAGGCGCAGCTGCAGGTTTCCATTATGACCACTAATTGCATCGGCCCGCCACTCGCAGGCTTGATGGTCGCCGTTGCTCCAGCCGTGCGAGAGATACCAGATGCTGCGATCGATATTGGGGTATCTCGCAAACAGGCGCAATTCTTCGGCTGCGACCGGATGCGCCAGCAGAATGAAAAGCGATGATATTACAGTAAGATAGCTTCTTCTCACGGGCGCGCCGTTAACGAAAGTGTTTTACATGGCATGCCGTTTTCTATATCACTGCCGTTATGTTGCACACAAAAATGTTGATCCTTGCCGCGGCGCTTATTGCCACGCTGGCTCTATCGGCTGCGCCTGCAGAAGCCGCACCTTTCTGCGTTTCCGCGCAGTCGGAAAAAGTTATTCAGTGTTATTATGAAGATATCGATGAGTGCCAGCGCGACGCCGCGCTGCAGGATGGCTATTGCACGGTCAATATCGCGACGCTGCCCACGCTGCCGGAATCCGGCTCACGGGTATGCCTTATGGAGAGCAGCCGTAACATCCGCTGCCTGTATGTAGACCTTGCCAGCTGCCAGATTGATGCCAACCGCAGCGATGGGGCCTGTTTTATTCGGCCAGCCCGCGCGCCCCGTCCTGCCAAGCCTTGAATCTGTTGATATTTTTTAAACCCGGTATGAGTGCTTAGATATTGTTTTTATTGCATTGGTGCATTGCACCCTGTATCTGTAGCGCCTCTTACATATAGAAAGCAGAGTATCCATGTCCGCTTCTTTTTCGCGCTGCACGAGTGTTGCCCTTTTTCTGGCTGCCGTGATGTTAGCTGGTTGCACCAATGTAGCCAGCGGCCTGCCGCAGGCCCCGCGTAATGTTGCCCCCGTTGCCGCTGTGGCCCCGCAGCTGCCACCCTACCTGATTCAGGTAGGCGATATTCTTGAAGTGAAGATGCTGCTTAATCCCGAGTTCGATCAGGAACTGGTGGTACGCCCGGACGGTATGCTTTCAACCGTGATCGCACAGAACGTGCCTGCTTATGGCCGCACCCCGCAGGAACTGCAGGATGACCTGACCGAGATTTACAGCAGCCAGCTCAGCAGCCCGCAGCTTAGTGTTATTGTTAAAACCTTCACCCCGCAGCGCGTATATGTGCTGGGCGAAGTCAACTCACCTGGTGAGTTCGTATCTGTTGGCCCCAATCTTACCGTATTGCAGGCCCTCGCCCGTGCAGGCGGCCTCAAGATTACTGCCGACAGTAGCAAGGTTGTGATTGTACGCCGCGGCGCTGCTGAAGAGCCCACGGTTTACGCTGCGAATGTAGACGAAGCAACTTCAGGCAAGGATGGTGCCGCCGATGTGCGCCTCGCTGCCTACGATGTGGTTTTCGTACCGCGCAGTGGTGTGGCCGAAGTACATAAGGCCTTCAACCAGTATATTCAGCAGTTTGTGCCAGCTTCATTTGGCCTGTCATACAACCTGAACTCAGGGGATTAGGACTAATCATGGAACTCGACTACAGCCTGCGCGGCATTCTTACCGCCCTTTTCCGCCAGAAGGGCAAGATCTTCATCACCGGCGTAGCCGTAACGCTGCTGGGTGTTGTCTATCTCGCCGGTATGCCCAAAGTGTATGAATCGCATGGCAGCATGCTGGTCAAGTTCGGTCAGGATGCCCGCCCGAGCGTGAATGTGGATGGCCAGGGCCGCACCACTGAGGTTTCCTCAAGCGACCGCGCCGAGATCATTCAGTCGAACATCAGCATCATCTACAGTCAGGACCTGTTGCGCAGTGTGCTGGAGCAGTTTGGTGTCGAGAAGATCTATCCCGGCATTACCGAGGGCAGCGCAGGCGTTGATACGCCTGAAGGTGCCGCAGTCAAGCGCCTGCAGGGTGGCGATCTCATCGCCCAGTCTGGCAGCCGTAACAACATCATCGACCTGACGGTTCGCAGCAAGGACCCGCAGGTAGCGGCCGATTTCGCCAATCTGCTGATGGAAAGCCTCATCCGCCGTCAGGCCGAAATCTACAACAAGCCGCAAACCAGTTTCCTGCAGCAGCAGATTGATGAAGCAGGGCAGAAGCTTGCCGCTTCGCAGGCTGCCCTGCAGGCGTTCAAGGCGTCATCCGGCATCTCGAATCTTGATGAAGAGATGAACCAGCT
>JBEIQE010000017.1:0-39002 GCA_040376705.1 Micavibrio sp. | reverse complement strand
TGCCGTGCTGGCCGACTGCAAGGTCGAGCCGCTCATCACCCTGCCGCAGGCTAATACTGGCTCTGGCAGTATTTCAGTTGCAGGCGGCGGTATCCGCAACCCCGGCCCCATCTCCCCCGGCCCTAACCCGGGGATTGGGCAAGCATCACTGGGTGCACCCACCTTGGCTTACCAAACACCTGCTATCCTAATGCGTGGCCTTACATTACTTGGCGGAGCTGCTTTATCAACTAACCCTGTGGGCTGGGTCGCATTAGCTCGTCGTGGCTGGTCAGAAGCTGCCATTACTGAAGCGTTCAACAATCCCCTTAAAGTTGCCCGCGCAGTTAATAAAGCAACTTGGGCAAATGCTACTGCATACTTTATTGATGCAAAGGATTATGTAGTAATAGACAATTTATCTGGAACAGTACTTCAGGTAAGCGATCGCACTAAACATAATTGGGCTCCCGATGACACTTTCGAAAACCCAAGAGAGAACCCACAACATGAATGCAGAAAAACTAGCTCTATTAGAGGAAATATTCAGACCGCTAGCTTTGCCCTACCCACACGAATCAAAGCTACTTATTCTTAGCGCTGTCGATACTATCGAATTCCAGAAAAGATGCCAAGCACAGGGCTTGATGCTGCTTGGCATGGATGCTTTTATTCATCTTCCGGACGGCACTATACAACCGACTCTACGGTATAGTACTGACTATACTCGCACAGACAAGCCTTGGATGCCTCCGCAAGAACGCTACAGAGTAGCGCTTGAACACCTAAGTATGGCTGAAGTTCAACATCTATATTTTGAGAGTGTGTTTGAAACACGCGATTGATTTTGCAGAATACAGACTAAACATTGAGGCCTCAGATGATATGGACTTATTTCCGGATAAACTGATATGGACACTAGAGCTATCGGCCGATGCTATTACTGAAAAGTTTGGCCTCATGCCCCTCCAGCCAAAGCAGGTAGTTGCACTTTTCCTGAATTTTTTTACCGAGCCCCCAGTTTCAAGTATTGATACAAGGAAAAGTCTGAAATTATACTGGGGTCAGTTATTATAGTGTACGAATCTTTTAGACATCAGGCCACGATGGATCTCTCAAAAATCCCTGAATACAAAGATCATATGCGCCTGTTTTTGGCGGGAGAGTACACCTTAGCTGAACACTACTTGGTCACTTGTCTTACTGACTATATATTGAGCCCATCGCAACAGTCTCGTATCTACTTGCAATTGGCAGATATTATTTGGGAAAGCGGCGATAGAGCTCGCGCTTTCGCATGCCTTGATAAGGCAGAGGTAATCGATTCTATCTCGCTCCAACCCATGCTCGCTTGTGCAAAATTTCTTGTCCATGTTGGCGAGAAAGATCTGGCACGCCATAAATGTGAACAGATTTTAGACCGATTAAGATCGCCTGATTATGTCCATGAAGCTGATGATTTAAGCATTGAATATTATGCACGCGAAGCCAAGGCCATCCTGAGCCGGCTTTAAGCTATTCTATTTCGTCTTATCCTTAAACGCACATAAATCGCGCACGATGCATTTCGGGCAGTCGGGTGAGCGCGCTTTGCAGACATAGCGCCCATGCAGGATAAGCCAGTGGTGCGCATGCTGCATGAATTCGGCAGGTACCACCTTCATCAGTTTATACTCAACCTCGTCAGGCGTTTTACCAGCCGCCAGCCCTGTGCGATTCGAGAGCCTGAAGACATGCGTATCCACTGCCATGGTAGGTTCACCAAACGCTACGTTGAGCACTACATTGGCCGTCTTGCGGCCAACACCGGGGAGGGCCTGTAGAGCCTCGCGTTTGTTAGGTACCTCGCCATTATGCTCATCTACCAGGATCTGCGAAAGCGCGATCACGTTCTTGGCTTTGGTGTTAAACAGGCCAACGGTTTTAATATGCTCTTTGAGTTTAGCCTCGCCGAGTGCCAGCATCTTGGCAGGCGTATCAACCTGCTTGAACAGTTCATGCGTGGCTTTGTTCACTCCGGCATCAGTCGCCTGCGCCGAAAGCACCACTGCCACCAACAGCGTATAGGTGTTGGTGTATTCAAGATCGCTCTTGGGCTCGGGCTCGGCAGCCCGCAGGCGCGAGAAAAACTCTTTAATAAGGGCGGGCTTCATGCAACTTATGTAACAAATACGGAGATAAAAGCCATGACTTTTCTTGATCCTGCCCAAGCCCGCAAAAGCCTTTCAACTGCGCAGAAAGCGGATGTGACCTACATGGGTCCGCGCGAAATCAAAGGCCGTAAGGTGAATTGGGCAGTGCTTGAAGGGGATATCGGCCGCGCATTGGTGGCAGTATGCAATGGCGCTATTTGCTGGGTAAGCATGGATGACTTGGGCGACAGGCGCATGCGCGAGCGCTTTTTTGCTGTGTGGGAGAAGGCCGAGCTGACTGAAAAACAGCTGCCTATCATGAAACAGGCACTCAAGGCATATCCACCCACATTGCCACTGCTACTGGCGGGGAGTGATTTCCAGAACGATGTATGGCGTCTGTTACTACGCATACCGCATGGCACACTGGTACGTTATGGCGATATTGCTGCTGCACTTAAAAAGCCCAACGCATCGCGCGCTGTGGGTAATGCTGTAGGGAGCAATCCCATTACATGGCTGGTGCCTTGCCACCGCGTGGGCCATAGCAATGGCAGCCTGCATGGCTTTGGCTGGGGCGAGGCGTGTAAGCGCCGCTTTTTGGGCCTTGAAATTAACTCTGAGCAGCTGAAAAATCGCGCATAGAGTAAAGGCCGGGCGGCTGCTGGGTAAGCCAGATACCCGAAGCCACCGCACCCTTGGCATAAATGCTGCGGCTCTCAGCCTTATGCGTAAGCTCAACGCGCTCACCATCCAGCGCATAAATAACCGTATGATCACCAACCACTGAACCACCGCGCAGTGAAGCAAAGCCGATACCTTCGGGCACGCGGCGGTCGGGCCGGCAACGCACGCCCACGATATCGATATCCTGCCCGCGCGCTGTAGCAGCAGCACGTGCGAGGGTGAGAGCGGTACCTGAAGGCGCATCTGCCTTGTTGCGGTGGTGCATTTCGAGCACCTCAATATCGGCCTCACGGCCCAGCGCTGCAGCTGCTTGCGCAACCAGATTTTCGAGCAGCGCCACACCGCGGCTGAAGTTGGAGGAACGCAACACCGGCACCACCTGACTGGCGGCGATAAATGCCTGCTCGGCTGAAATATCGATGCCCGTGGTGCCAATCACAATCGGCTTGGCCTTCATGGCAGCCAATTCGGCATGCAGGCGCGAAGCGCCAGAGTTGGTAAAATCAATCACAATATCGGCCTCGAACAACGCAGCCGGGTCGGCACTGGCCTTAAGGCCAAGGCGGTTAGGGCCGATGAGATCGCCCAAATCAGTGCCGATGTGTTTGCTTGCAGGAGATACAGTGCCAGCCACCAGCTCGTGGCCAGATTCGATCACTTCGGTCATCAGCAACTTGCCCATACGGCCCGCGCAACCAGCAATACCAAAACGCATGCATTTACTCCCTAGCAGGTGCGCAATCTAGCAGCTTTCGGGCCGATTTCAAACCGGCTACTGCACACTCAAGCAGGTGTTAATACCCGTGGCGAGGCGGCGCATATACTCGGCATAAAGTGCAGGCGAAAGCGGAATATCGCTGGCATCCGGGTTGAGTATGCCCATGCGCGCCGTAGTGCCCTGCAGCAAGGTGCTTACCACTTGCGTGCTGAATTGCGGTTCAGCAAACACACAAACAGCTCCATCATCTTTGATACGCTTTTGCAGCACGGCAAGGCGGTTGGCCGAAGGCGGCACATCCGGCGAGAGAGTGATAGCGCCAAGGGCATTGAGTTTATAGCGCTGCTCGAAATACTGGTAAGCATCATGGAACAGGATGAAGCCTTTGCTGGCAACAGGCGCTAACAGCTGCTTGATCTCGGCATCCAGCCGCAGTGTATCTACTGCAAAAGCGTCAGCATTGCTGCGGTAACGCGCGGCATTGGCGTTATCCTGTGCGGCCAGTGTTTCGGCCAGACGCTTGGCGGTGGCGATAGCATTTTGCGGGTCGAGCCAGGCATGCGGGTCGTCATGGCTATGGTCGTGGTGATGGTCAACCTCATCAAGACTCATGTCGCCCTCACTCTCCCAGGCCTCGCCTTCGCGCACCGGCAGGTGCAGCACACCTTCGCCCTCATCCATCAGGCCCAGCAATGTAGCCTTGGGCGCGAGGGTTGGCAGCTTATCGGCCAGGAAAACTTCCATACCCTCACCAACCCAGAGAATGATATCCGCATCGGCCAGCAAACCCGCATCGCTCGGCTTGAGCTGATAAGTATGTGGCGAAGCGTTGTTCTTGATCAGTAAATCGGGTGTGCCAACACCGTCCATCACCGCAGCGGCGATGCCTGCCAAAGGCGCGATCGTGGCTACTACCTTGGGGGCAGCCAGCGCCGGAAGCGGAAGAAGTACAATTAAAACAACAAGAAAACGCAGCATGACAAACCTTGGTAAGCTATGATATCAATACGCGTACCATATGTTATACTATAACAGAATACAAGGTTTATGACTGAGCCCCTTTTAAGTGCCCATAACATCTACGTCAGCCTCGGCGGACGGGATGTTTTGCAGGATGTGAGCCTGGCGCTGCATCCGGGCGAAATCGTGAGCCTGATCGGCCCTAATGGTGCCGGCAAGACCACGCTGCTGCGTACGCTGCTAGGGCTACAGGCTGCACACCGCGGCCATGTCAGCCGCGCCCCTTCGCTGCGCCTTGGCTATGTGCCACAGAAACTGAATATCGATCCGCTTTTGCCGCTGACGGTGCAAAGCTTTTTGCAGCTGTGGCCGGGCGCCAGCGCCTCGCATATTGAAGGCTGCCTTGATATTACCGGCGCCAAACACTTGGCCACCCGCCCGCTGCAAAAACTCTCAGGCGGCGAATACCAACGCGTTTTGCTGGCGCGGGCACTGCTCAACGCGCCTAATCTTTTGGTACTTGATGAACCTGCGCAAGCGCTTGATGTACACGGACAGGCCAGCCTGTATGAACTGATTGGCGCACTGGCGCGCAGCACTGGTTGCGGTGTGCTGGTAGTCTCGCACGATTTGCATATCGTGATGCGCCAAACCACCCGCGTAATCTGCCTGCATCAGCATATCTGCTGTCAGGGCCATCCAGCTGAGGTGGAGCGCGACCCTGCCTATGCCGCGCTGTTTGGCGCAGATGCCAAAGCCTTTGCCCTTTACCAACATCACCACGATCATCACCATGGATAATATCCCCGCTTTCCTGCTCAACGCACTTATGGGCGGCTCTTTGCTGGCGCTACTCACCGGCCCGTTGGGCTGCTTATTAGTATGGCGCAAGATGGCTTTTTTTGGCGATGCTCTGGCTCATGCTGCGCTGCTGGGCGTAGCGCTCGCGCTCTTCCTGCAGCTGCCGGTTACTTTTGCCGTGATGGGGATTGGCGCAGTCTTTGCTATTGTACTGCTGGCACTGCAGCGCAGCGATTTGGCTAATGACACGCTGCTCGGTATCTTAAGCCCCACAGCCCTATCGCTCGGTATTATCGCCATCAACCTGCTACCGGGTGTGCGGGTTGACCTCACCGGCTATCTGTTCGGGGATATTCTGGCGATCAGCCATGCGGATATTCTGACGCTGGCGATAGGCGTTGCCGTGGCCCTTTTGATACTGGCCAGATTCTGGACCCAGCTACTGGCTGTAACCGTTGCACGCGATCTGGCAGTGGTGGATGGCTACCCTGTAGCCCGCCTTGAGCTGCTGTTACTCCTGCTCACCGCCATGGTGATTGCCGCTGGCGTGCAGATGGTAGGCGTACTGCTGATTACCGCGTTACTGATTATACCCGCCGCCACTGCGCGCGCTTTTGTACACACGCCGGCGCAAATGGCACTGGCGGCCAGCGGCATCAGCCTTGTCGCCGTCATGGGCGGTTTGGCCTGCTCATATGTCTGGGATATCCCTACGAGCCCGGCAATTGTAGCGGCGGCGGCGAGTCTGTTTACTATTTCGCGGCTGATAAATCGTAGTTAACGTCCTTTTTTAGGTTGTGCTGGCGGCATTCCGTCAGAGATTTTTTCAAAATCTGAACGGAGATCGACATGAAATTCAACTCACTCGCAAGATACAGCCTAGCCGCTGCAGGCGCGCTGATCACCATTGGCCCGGCCGCTTATCTCAAGTGGGCAGAGCCGGATATTCTGTTTAAATCGGCCAAGGGATACGATGCCAAGATTAGTCCGCAGGGAGTTATAAGCATCAACAGTTTTCCGCATGAAAATGGCGATCATGTCTGCACTAGCCAGCATGTGCCAACTGGTGCAACTCATGATTTTTCTTCGATAGTACCAAGTAGATATCAAAGCCCCCAACTGACCCAGTTTTTAAACGTTTCAAGCCAGACAACGCCTACCATAAGCTACTTCTGTGAGCCAAAGGTGGTGGGTGCCGGACACTGGGATGTATTCTACCCGCCCGCCAAACCCACCTCTGCCGAGAATGTTGCGTTCTGGACAGAGACACGCAAACACGCCTGTATTGCTGCGGCTCTACGTCTGCGACTGCCAACTGCCTATAAGGTTTGCTAGCTCTTCATAGCGTCAAAAAACTCTTTAACGCGGTTAAAGAAGCTCTGACCCTCAGGGTTCATGCTGGCATCGCCCTCGGCCACAAACTGCTCGAGCAGTTCTTTCTGCTTGGGCGTGAGGTTACGCGGAATCTCGACCATGGTCTCAATATACAGATCACCCCGATGGCTGTTCTTGTGCACGCTCATGCCCTTGCCACGCAGGCGGTACTGCTGGCCGGTTTGCGTACCTGCGTTAATGCTCACGCGGGCAGTAGTGCCGTCAATCACCGGTACATCAATCTCGCCGCCCAGTGCTGCTGTGGCCATGGAAATAGGCACGCGGCAATGCAGGTCTGCCCCTTCGCGCTGGAACAGCTGATGTGGCTTGATAGACAGGAAGATATAGAGATCGCCAGCTGAAGAGCCGCGCATACCCGCCTCGCCCTCACCAGCTAAACGCATGCGCGTGCCGTCTTCAACACCCGCCGGAATATCAACCTTAAGGGTGCGTTCTTTGCGCGTACGGCCCGAACCCGCGCAGCTGGCACAAGGCGTTTTAATTACGCGGCCAGCGCCACCGCAGGTGGGGCAGCTACGCTCGATGGTGAAGAAGCCCTGCTGGGCACGCACCTTACCGTGACCAGCACAGGTAGAGCACTGCGTGGGCTGTGTACCGGGCTTGGCGCCCGAACCGGAGCAGGTCTCGCAGGTGATTGAACTTGGAATACGCAGTTGTGCCTGTGTGCCCTTGAAGGCCTCCTCAAGCGAGAGCTCGAGGTTATAGCGCATGTCGCTACCGCGGCTGGCACCGCCACCCGACTGGCGATTGCCCATAAAGTCACCAAACATCTCGTCAAAGATATCGGCAAACCCGCCACCACCACCGCCACCAAAATTGAATCCGGCAAACGGATCGCCCCCACCAAAGCCACCGCCGCCACCAAAACCACCGGGCGCATCATGGCCAAAGCGGTCATAGGCTGCACGCTTCTGATCATCGCTCAGCGTGGCATAGGCCTCGTTGGCCTCCTTGAACTTTGCTTCAGCTGCAGCATCGCCGGGGTTACGGTCGGGATGATACTTCATCGCCATGCCACGGTAGGCCTTCTTCAGCTCTTCAGAAGAAGCGCCCTTGGCAACACCAAGAACTTCGTAATAGTCGCGTTTGCTAGCCATTTTAACCCTGTGCCATCACCAGCGCTTCAAGCGCATTGGGATCGGCAGCGTCATAGCCGGTTTGTACCGGCACCAGTGAAAACTCACCATCCTGTTTCTTCAGGATGGCCACCACATAACCCGAATGCTCAACGCCCGAAAGGCTGGCATCCAGAATATTCTTTTCGGCACGCATGTATGAAACATGGAACTTGGGGTTGAGGTAGCGCGAGAGCGCACGCTTTTGCGCGCTCTCCACATACAGCACTACGGCATCCACGCGCTCGGGTAGCATGTTGAGGTTGACGCTGATGCGCTCATCATCGCCCTCACCACTGCCGGTAATATCATCGCCAGTATTGGTCAGTGCACCGTCCAGCGCTTCGGCTGAGAGGGGGCTGAGGCGGGCGATAACCGTACCGCCTGCAATAACCAGCGCCTTGGCATCGAGGTTTGCCAGTTGTTCGCGCTTGGCCCATAGGGTTTTGGCGGCATGCTGGTCCTCTGGCGTCAGCTTCATGGTATCGACCAGAAAATCATTCTCGGTCATGGCTGGCGTACGGCGCAGGGTTGAGAGCAACCGACGCACCGCACGGCTGATGGCTGAGCCAGAAGGCTGGCTTTCATCGACATGCAGAGAGAAATCCCAGCTCAGGCCAAAGATAACACCCGGCAATCGGCTGTTGATACGCTCAAGCTTTACGGCATTATCTCTAGTCATGATTGCTCCGTTTAAAGATATTTCTTAAGCACAGCCGTTACAGCATCATGGTCATGACCATCAAAGGTATGGTTGACCTCACTGAAATCAAAACCACCTGCTGTACGACGGATAAGACCGAACAGATGGGTAATACCCTTGTTGTCTGACGCATCGATATCGAACTGGGTAATCACCTTGGCGCTACGGCCTTCGCGCAGCACACAGGTTGCGCCTTTAACCTCACCAAGCGAATGGCCATTAGCTGAATCGACCAGCAGCGCTACAGCGTCCACCTCGGCTGGCAGGCGTGATAGATTGATGCTGATATCCTCATCTGCTCCAGCGCTGGTACCGGTCAGGTCATTACCGCTATGAATAATTGTACCATCAAGCGCATAGCAGTTCTCGCCATCGACATAGCCAATCGCCTTACCTTTGCTGAGAAGCACAGCCACCGAGTCCAGGTCGATCAGCTTGCTGGCAACATCGCCAATAATGCGCATCAACGTAGGCACGCGATCGACCAGACGCTCACTCACGGCGTCAGAGAGAGCGGTAAAGCGGGTCAGGTTGCTGTAGAGCTTACGGTTTGCAGGAGAATCTCCGCTATCGAGCATACAATCCCATGACAGGGTGTACTGAACCCGAATATCGCCACGCTCGTCTGCTGCCAGTTTGAATGTCTTGCCACTCATAGTCTGCCACTCCGTCATAAAGCAAAAACCCGCCCGAGTGTAACCCCGGGCGGGCTGATTTGCACTAGGCGATTAAGCCCGCTTCTTGCCGTCGTCAACTTCTTCAAAGTCGGCATCCACCACCTTGTCATCACCGCTCTTGCTGCCCGATGTACCACCGGTTGCAGAAGCAGGATCCGGCTCGGCTTCGGCCTGACCGCCGGCTGCGCCCTCGGTAGCACCGCCACCGGTTGCCTTATAAATGGCTTCGCCCACCTTCATGACAGCCTGGCTAAGGGCCTGTGTCTTGTCCTTGATGGCCTGCAGGTCTTCGCCGTCCTTAACATCCTTAAGGGCAGTTACAGCGTCATCAATCTGGTTCTTCAGTCCGGCTTCTACCTTGTCGGCATGCTCGCGCAGCTGCTGCTCGGTTGAATGCAGCAGGCTGTCGGCATGGTTACGGGCTTCAATCAGCTCGCGGCGCTTCTGGTCTTCAGCCTTGTGGCTTTCGGCTTCCTTGACCATACGCTCGATGTCTTCTTTCGAGAGACCGCCGGAGGGCTGGATGCGAACCTGCTGTTCCTTGCCGGTGGCCATATCCTTAGCCGATACGGCGATAAGACCGTTGGCATCGATATCGAACGTCACTTCGATTTTCGGCACGCCCATGGGTGCGGGCGGAATACCGGTAAGATCGAACTGACCGAGCAGCTTGTTATCACCGAACATCTCACGCTCGCCCTGGGCGATGCGGATGGTTACAGCGTTCTGGTTATCCTCGGCGGTTGAGAAGATCTGGCTCTTCTTGGTCGGGATAGTGGTATTACGATCGATCATGCGGGTGAAAACACCACCGCGGGTTTCGATACCAAATGACAGCGGGGTCACGTCGAGCAGGAGAACATCCTTCACTTCGCCCTTCAGCACACCAGCCTGAATGGCAGCGCCGATAGCCACCACTTCGTCAGGGTTTACGCCCTGATGCGGCTTCTTGCCGAAGAACTTCTCGACAACTTCAACCACTTTGGGCATGCGGGTCATACCGCCCACCAGCACCACTTCATCAATATCAGAGGCCTTAACGCCAGCATCTGCCAGCGCCTTGCGGCACGGCTCGATCGACTTCTCGATGAGATCACCCACCAGAGATTCGAGCTTGGCGCGGTTAAGCTTGAGCATGAGATGCTTGGGGCCCGAGGCATCGGCCGTGATGAACGGCTCGTTGATTTCGGTTTCCATGGCCGACGACAGCTCGATCTTGGCCTTTTCGGCTGACGCCTTGAGGCGCTGCAGCGTCATGCGGTCGTTGCGCAGGTCAATGCCATGCTCTTTCTTGAACTCTTCAGCGATGTAATCGATGATGCGCTGGTCGAAGTCTTCACCACCAAGGAATGTATCACCGTTGGTCGACTTTACTTCGAACACACCATCACCAATCTCGAGTACGGATACGTCGAACGTACCGCCGCCGAGATCGTAAACTGCAATCGTACCAGCCTTCTTCTTGTCGAGGCCGTAAGCCAGCGCCGCAGCGGTAGGCTCGTTGATGATACGCAGCACTTCAAGGCCGGCGATCTTGCCGGCGTCCTTGGTGGCCTGACGCTGGGCGTCGTTGAAGTAAGCGGGAACGGTAATAACCGCCTGGGTGACCGGGCTGCCGATATACTTCTCGGCGTCCTGCTTGATCTTCTTGAGAATATCGGCCGAAACTTCGGGCGGGCTGCTCTTCTTGCCGCGCACTTCAACCCAGGCATCGCCATTGTCACCCTTGATAATGGCGAAGGGAGCGAGCTTCTTCATCTTCTCGACTTCGGCATCCTCAAAGCGGCGGCCCACAAGGCGCTTGATCGCGTAGAAGGTGTTCTTGAAGTTGGTCACAGCCTGACGCTTGGCGGCCTGGCCAACCAGACGCTCGCCACTATCGGTATAAGCGACGATCGACGGGGTGGTACGGGCGCCTTCCGCGTTTTCCAGTACCTTGGGCGTACCACTTTCCATGATCGCAACGCAGGAATTGGTCGTACCCAGATCGATGCCGATAACCTTACTCATGCCGACTCTCCTAAAACATTATATATCAATAGGTTAGGCGGTTTATGCCTTGCGGCGACGCCTTTCAGTTACTGGTATGTAGGCACTAACTACCTGCCGCGCAAGGGCATATGGCGATTTAGATGCCCATTTAGTTATTTGACATCAGCCCAGGCGCGGGCGCCTAATCCGGCCCTCAACAGGGAAAACTCAAAATGACTAATACAACCTCGCCAGCAGGGGTGGTTATCGACCCCCAAACCAACCCTTACATGGGCTACGAGCACGTGGTACAGCGCACGGCTTTTATTGCCGAGAATAACGCCGCCCTCTCCAGCATCCTCAACCGTATGCTCTCCGTAGGCGCCCTGATGTGCGCAGCGCACGGCCTGCTGACGGATAACAAGGTCTCGGCGGCTGCTTGCACCACGCTGGTAGTGGCCCATACCGCCAATGCGCGTTTCTCGCGCAGGCAACAGCAACGCTATGAAGTTACGAAAGATATTGTGACCTATGCGATTGCCGCCCGCCCAGTGCATGAGAATGCCGAAAATATGGAAAAGCCGAACAAGCTCGAACTGACCTCGCATGAATACCGGATGATTGGTGGCCTGCGCGCCAGCTCGCTTAAAGAGCGCAGCACCAAGTTTACCACCCTTGCACTGGACTTTGCAGCACTGAGCGGCCTTGCCTACCTGAGCGACCATCCTGCAACAACTGTAGGCATGGGTGCCTTAAGCCTGTGGAGCGCCCGCACCGCCTATAAACTGTGGAGCGAGAGCCGCACCCCAGCCGAAACACTGGGCGCAGGTGAAGTGCGCGACTTCATGAAAGTGGGCCAGCAGCTATTGGTGTACCGTGCCCCCGCGCCAAAGCCCCTTGCATCGACCTGAACATAGCGGCAGGATACCCAAAAGGGAGAATGAAATGGGCAAGCAGGCAAGCGATCAGGTGAATGTGGATGCCATCCTCGATGAAGAGGATGGCTCAGGGTTATATACCGGCAAGCAGGCAGCGCTACATCTTGCAATCATCTCGTTACGCGCGAATGAAGCGCTAAACCTTCTGGGGCAGAAAATTAACCCCAATAACGTCGTCGGCCAGCAGTCTTACATCGCATACGCCATGAACCGGCATGTGAACTCACGCGATCTAGCCAAGCAGCCGGACCGCCTTGCAACCTCAGAGCAGATCTGTTTTGCCCTACTCGAGCATGGGGCACGCCTTGGGCATGTACCGCTCGATAACAAAGGCACGCCGCCCGCGCTGCGCGATACCAACCTGTGGCATAAGCCCGTTTTTGCTGCACAAGTAATGTTCCGTGCGATGGACTATGCCATGGCGCATGACCGCCCCATTCCCTACCTCAGCATCAACAACCTGTACTCAACACTGGATGCTGCCAACCCCACCCGCGCGGCTGAACACGCCCTGAAGGCCTTTGAGGATGTCGCGAATGTACAAAGGCAGGTCGTGAGCTGGCTGGATAAACCGGTTGATGAGCTGACCATACGGGTCACCAAAAACCTGCCAGCCGAGAGCCGCAACTTCTGGCACGATGCCGTGGCCGCAGCCGGCAAGCCGATTGGCGAATTACGGTTTTAAACCAGCGATTAAGCCTGAGTATCAACCTGACCGGTAGCGGGCGCTTTGGCAGTACCAACCAGCGCAGGGCGCAGCAGACGGTCGGAAATCTTGTAGCCGTTCTGCAGTACCTGCACGATGGTACCTGCAGGCTTATCCGCTGTCTCGACCTCAAACATCACCTGATGGAAATTAGGATCGAACGGTACGCCCAGCGCCTCGATAGCCTTGACGCCGAATTTATCGAACGCGGCCAGCAGCTGGCGCTCGGTTGCTTCAATGCCCACCAGCATGGCTTTAATCGCGGGCTCTTCGCGCTGCTCGGCGGGTACGGCTTCAATCGCACGGCGCAGATTGTCTGACACAGTCAGCAGCTCGCGGGCAAAGTTGCTGACAGCGAACTTGCGGGTGTCATCCATTTCGCGCTCGGTACGGCGGCGGGTATTCTCATGCTCGGCCAGCGTACGCAGCAGCTGGTCTTTCACCTTACTGAGCTCAGCCTCAAGCTCGGCCTCGCGACCGGCAGGGGCGGCAGCAGCCGGGGCCTCAGCAGCAGCTGATTCAGCAGGGCCAACGCCCGGCTCAGCGGCAGCCACATCGGGCGCACCTTCCTGGGTTTCGGGAGCAGTTTCAGTGGGGGTAGGTTTTTTAGATCCGAACATGGCTTATAAATGAGGCCTGTGGCGTAAAATTGCAAGTCCCTACTCAGGGTCTATTCAGCCGGATTAACCACTTGCCGCAGCATGCGTGCCGTATAATCAACCAGCGGCACAATACGCGCATAATTAAGGCGGGCAGGGCCAATCACGCCAATTGCACCGATGACATTTTTATTCGCACCCTGCAGCGGCGAGACCACCATGGCACAGCCCGCATGCTGGAACAGGCCGCTCTGGCTACCGATGAAAACCTTCACGCCATCAGCCTGCCGTGTGGCTGTAACCAGCTGCTGCATGTTCTCGTAAGTCTCGAGCGTAGCGAAGAGGCTGCGGATGCGCTCGAGATCCTCAATCGCTGAAATGTTATTCAGCAGCTGACCCTGCCCGCGCACAATAAGTTGCCCGCCACCTTCGGACCATACGCCCACGCCAGCGCTGATGACTTTTTGCGTCAGCTCATCCAGCTCGTGTTTGCGCGTGGCCAGTTCGGTGGCAATGACCTGCTGCGCCTGTGCCAATGTACGCCCGACAAGGCGGGCCGAAAGGAAGTTACCTGCCGTAACCAAGGTTGCCGCAGGTACGCCCATGGGCACATCCACCACGCGGTTTTCAACCTGGCCATCATCCGTCACCAGCACCACCAGCGCACGGCCGGGGCCGAGCGGCACAAACTCGATATGCTTGAGCGGGCTTTCGAGCGTGGGAGTGACAATCACACTCGCACAGGCCGACAGACCCGAGAGCAACGAGGTGACTTCGCCCAAGGCCTCAGGCATCGATTTGCCAGTCGCATGGCAGCTGATCTCGATTTCCTTGCGGTCAGACTCCGACAGCGTGCCAATTTCGAGCAAACCATCGACGAACAGCTTGAGGCCCATTTCTGTAGGCAACCTGCCGGCAGACGTGTGCGGCGCATAGAGGAGCCCTGACTCTTCAAGGTCGGCCATGACGTTGCGGATGGAGGCCGGCGAGAGGCTCTCGGTCAGCTGGCGCGAGAGCGTACGCGAGCCCACAGGCTCGCCGGTTGTGAGGTAAGCCTCGACAATCTGGCGGAAGATAGTCCGTGCGCGCTGGTCAAGATCTTGAATCATCTATGTTTCTTCCATTTACCAATTAAGAATCTAGGTGTTTAACTGCCCCGTGGCAATCGCTATAAATATTCAATTCCAATCTAGAGAGGTTACATGCGTCCTTCCAATCGCGCTCCCAACCAGTTGCGCCCTGTTAGTTTCATTCCCGGTTTTGCCAAACATGCCGAAGGCTCGTGCCTGGTGCGCTTTGGCGATACGCATGTTCTGTGCACTGCCTCGGTTGAAGAAAAGACCCCATCGTTCCTGCGTGGTACCGGCCTCGGCTGGGTAACGGCTGAATACGGCATGCTGCCACGCTCGACCCATACCCGCTCCGACCGTGAAGCGGCCAAAGGCAAGCAGAGTGGCCGCACACAGGAAATCCAGCGCCTGATCGGCCGTGCCCTGCGCGCGATTACTGACCGCAAGGCTCTGGGCGAACGCAGCATCGTAATTGACTGCGATGTGCTGCAGGCCGATGGCGGCACGCGTACTGCCAGCATCACCGGCGGTTATGTCGCCCTGCACCTCGCCTGCCAGCACCTGATGAAACTGGGCGCGCTGACCAGCATCCCGCTGACCGATAGCATCGCGGCCATCTCGTGTGGCTTGTATAAAGATACAGCCGTGCTTGATCTCGACTACCCGGAAGACAGCAACGCCGGCGCCGATGCCAACTTCGTTATCACCGGCACCGGCAAGCTGGTTGAAATTCAGGGTACTGCCGAAGAGGCTCCCTTTAGCGAAGAACAGTTTTTAGAGCTGCTGAGCCTTGCCAAGCACGGCACTGCCGAACTCACCAAACTGCAGAAGCAGGCTTTAGGACTATAGGAATAGATGCCAGCAAATTTCTTCCCGTTACCCAGCAAGAACCCCGCCATGCATGGCGGGCCACTCTTGCTGAGTTTCGGGTTGCATAGCCCCAAGGCTATGGATTACTGCTGCGAGAGTGATGAGGATGTGATTATCAATAATCGCTTCCCCACTTTCCGTAATGAAATGGCTGACTGCCTGCGCACCGGTATGCTCTCAGCCCTGCATTATCTCGATCCTGAATGCCGGATGGATATGACCGGCCTGCGCCGCATCATCTGCGATAACAAAGACACTGGGACCAGCATTGCCACTGCCGCGCTGATTTTTTCCAAACTCGGGTTGGCGGTCAAAGCTTTTGCCAGCTCCTTCGAGCGAATTGAACGTGGCCCCTGCGAACTTGCAGAGGACGTAGGCGTGATTGAACAGCGCGTCCTCACGCCAAAGGAAATTGCAGCTACGGTGCATCACGGTCATATCGTCATTTGCGCGATTGATCCCTATGCGGTTTATGATCACGCCTTCTCCTGCAGCCATGCGGTACTGGTGACTGGTTCGGGCGATAAACTGCTGGCCATACACGACAGCATGCGCCCGCCCGAAGTGCCGGGCTATCACGGCGAACGCAACTCCATCCGCCTGTGGGAAGATATCGAGAAGGGCCGCGCTGCGCATGATTATCATACGCTGGTGGTTAACGGCAAAGTACCGGATATGGACTATCACCGCCGCGCCATACGCGACGCCCTCAACAAGGGGGCCAACTACTCACGTCGGCTGATCAGCCTGCAGGATATGGCCCCGCGGCCAGAAATTCCCGGTATGGAAGATAAAATTGCAGGGGTTAATTTTACGCCCAAGCTCACGCAGGTGTTCACTAATACTGTACCGTTTGTATGCAATACCGGTAGTTCAAGCGCGGCAGCAGCTGGCCTTTCGGCCATGCGGTTTTATAATCGTACTCTGAGCCTTGAACAAAGCGACATTGAGAAGCTACTGAAACTCAAACCCGGCCAGCATGGCGCAGGACCTATCGGGCAACTTAGCAAGGTCTTTACCAAACTGGGTTATAAAACCAAAATCTACAGAGGCCAGCAGCGCAACCTCAACAATAACCAGCTCCGTAAAGTGCTGGCACGCAAGCAACTACCTATCTGCACGGTTGATTACAACAAGCTGCACAAACGTAGGAAAGCCAGTGTGCAGCCACATACTGTTTGCATAACTGGTTTTGATCATAGTCAGATGGTGCTTCATGAGAACGGTGCTGCCAGGCTTGGCCGCCCGCATACACCTTACTACATGGTCCCCACTAGATTATTCGAGCGCGCTCGAATTGCTGGTGAGCCGACATTACTGGTTAAAGCCCGTAAGATACGTAAGGCGCCATCCCTGCAGCTGGGGGCTTAGGCATGCATTTTCAGGTTATCCGTAAAGAACCTCCAGATGGTCCGCTTGAACGGATCAAGTATTTCGTCGATAGCCGTATCAAACCGCATACGCGCGAACGCCTCAATATCATCATTCATGATCAGATCCCGCCATTCCGTAATACGAAAGACGATTGCATTCGGGTGGCGATGCTCTCGTATCTGCACTATATGGATCCGCAGTGCGAGCTTGACCTCGATACCTTCCGCACCATTTTGTGTGGCCCCGGTAAAAACGATGGCACCAATATCGCCCGCGCAGTAGTTGCGATGGCAGCCATGGGCGTCCCGGCCATGGCTTATGCTGAGAATTTTGACCGTATAGACAGGCATGATGCCGACCTGGCCCTTGAGTATAACCTGCTTGCACAGCGCGTTATCACACCTGATGATATTCAATACAGTCTGATCAACAACAAGGGTGTTGTTTGCGCGGTTGACCCTGCGGGTGTTTATGGCTGGCCCCCTGAAGGCAGCAGCTCACATGCTGTGGTCATGACCGGTTTTGGCAAGGGCTATTATGTTTTCCACGAGAATATGCGCCACCCGAAGAACACACGCTCCACCGGCAAGCCGCACCGCGTCACACCCATGAAACCCTTCGAGAAGGGCCGCGCCATGCATGATTTCCATACGCTGGTTATGGGGCCTGCGCCGGATATCAATGAGCATCGCAAACTGTTGCGTAAGCTGGTAAAAGCCTGCGAGCGGGCAGATGTACGGAGTGCCCGCCAACAGCAGCCGGCAGGAGTTACACCATGATCATGCGCCTTGTTATCGCGACCCATAATCAGGGCAAGCTGGCCGAACTACGCAGCCTGCTGGGCAGCCGCATTCCTGAAATCACCTCGGCGGGCGAGCTGGGTCTGCCCGAGCCGGCTGAAGATGGCACGACCTTCATCGAGAACGCCCTCATCAAGGCCCATGCCGCTGCCAAGGCCTCGGGCCTGCCTGCCTTGGCCGACGATAGCGGATTGTGCATCAACGCCCTTAATGGCGCACCGGGCGTGATTACGGCTGACTGGACCAAACGCGGCATGGCTGGGATCACCGAGCTGGTAGAGCAGATGGGCACGGCGGCCGACCGCGGCGCGCAAAGTGTCTGCGTATTAGCCCTCGCCTACCCGGATGGCCGCAGCGAAGTGTTTGAAGGCAAGGTTGAAGGCACCATTGTATGGCCCGCACGCGGCGAAAACGGTTTTGGTTATGACCCCGTATTCATGCCTAACGGCCATAGTCGCGTTTATGGCGAGATGAGCCGCGAAGAAAAATCTACCCTCTCACATCGCCGCAAGGCGCTTGACCTCTTCATGGCCTATCTCGAGCGTGCTGATGCACCCGTTTGAAAACCTGCCCGCATCGCGCTACCATACGCCTGATCATGCAGTGGTCATTGACCTGCCGGGGCATGCTCTCACCTGCGTGCGCAGCTTTAATATACAGGCCTTCATGCAGGGCGGGCCGTTTGAAAGCCGCCGCCTGCAGCGTGGCGATAAGCTGCTGCTCGGTACCAGCAACATCCATAAGCTGCATGAGCTCTCGCATAGCATTTCACTCAATGCCTTATTCAACTGCATAACCACCAAGTCGCTCGGCCTCAGCTCGCCAGACGAAACCGGCACCACGTATTTCGATAACGCCGCCATCAAGGCGCTGGATGCTGCCGCCAAGTCCGGCCTGCCCTGCCTTGGCGATGATCGCGGTATTGCCATAGACGCCTATAAAGGCCAGCCGGGTATTGATACCATCGAATGGCTGCGCGACCCCAAAATCGGCTTTGCCAAGGTTGAACAACTCAAGCGCAACCACCGCAGCCTGCGTGCCACTTCAGTCTGCGCCATGGCGCTGGCATGGCCAGATGGTGTGGTAGCAGGCGTTGAAATTCATACCCGTGGCAGGCTGATATGGCCCCCGCGCGGCACGAACGGCTTCGGCTTTGATACCTGCTTTAAGCGCGATGGCGAACGCCAGACCTATGGGGAAATGAGCACGCTACAAAAAGGCATGCGCGGCGAGATTGGTGATGCTATTCGCTACGTCACCAATCATCTGGCCGATGCCACCGGCGTACAAAGCCGCCTTGGCCTGCCCCGCCAGATGGAACTGAAACTGGAGCAGTCATGACCTTCCTCAACACCGCTTACGCCCCAATCATACTGCTTGCGCTTTCGAATGTGTTCATGACCTTCGCATGGTATGGCCACCTCAAGCATAAGGATGCTGCGCTGTGGACTGTTGTACTGGCCAGCTGGATGATTGCCTTTTTTGAATACTGTCTGGCTGTACCCGCTAACCGCTATGGCAGCAATCACTACTCACCTGCCCAGCTCAAGACCATGCAGGAAGTGATTACGCTTATTGTGTTTGTGCTGTTCGCCTGGCTTTATCTTGGCGAAAAGCCAACCGCCAATCAGGGCATCGGCTTTGCGCTCATCGCGGCTGGCTCGTTCTTTATATTCAAGCGATGATACCGCTTAGTCTTTATATCCACTGGCCGTTTTGCAAATCAAAATGCCCGTATTGCGATTTTAACAGCCACGTACGCGAAAGCATTAATGAAGCGGCATGGCAAAGCGCTCTGCTACGTGAGCTTGACTATTGGGCCGCACGCACACAGGGGCGCAAGCTGGCCTCGATTTTCTTTGGCGGCGGCACGCCATCGCTCATGCCGCCGAGCACAACCGCTGCCCTTATCAAGCGTGCACGTGAGGTCTGGCAGGCAGATGATACACTTGAGATAACACTTGAGGCTAACCCCACCTCGGTTGAGGCGGCCAAGCTGCGCGACTTTAAAGCTGCTGGTGTTAACCGCCTCTCCATGGGCATTCAGGCCCTGAATGATACCGACCTGAAAGCCCTGGGCCGTGAGCACAGCGCAGGCGAGGCCATGGCCGCGATTGAAACTGCTATCGGAATCTTCGAGCGCTTCTCGTTCGACCTGATTTATGCGCGCATGGGCCAAACGCTTGCAGGCTGGCAACAGGAAATGCAGCAGGCACTGCGCTTCAAGCCAACTCACCTTTCGGTCTATCAGCTGACGATTGAGCCCGGTACGCAGTTCCATACGCTCCATCAGCGCGGTGATCTGGTGATACCAGATGAAGAGCTGGGCAGTGCCATGTATGAGGCCACACAAGAGGTGCTGGGTGCAGCAGGCCTACCCGCATACGAGATATCCAACCATGCCAAGCCTGGTCAGGAGTGCCGCCATAATCTCACCTACTGGCGGTATGAAGACTATGTGGGCATAGGCCCCGGTGCGCATGGCCGTGTGACGGTACTGGGTACCAAGCTGGCCACCCGCACCCACCGCGCACCCGAGGAATGGCTGGAGCGCGTGGCGCGCGATGGTCACGGCCTGACTGAACAAACGCCCGTACCGCCACCTGAGCAACGTGACGAAATGCTGCTCATGGGCCTGCGCCTTAATGAAGGTATTACCCTGCAAAAACTGGCGGATTACGGTATTAAGCTGAATGAAGCCAAACTGCTTACCCTGCAGAAGCACGATCTGATCACGATTGATGATATTACCCTTAAGGCAACAGCAGAAGGCCGTCTGCGCCTGAACGCTTTAATCGCCGAACTGGCGAATTAACCTTGAATTGCGCCATGCCACTTTCCTAAACTCGGGCCATGGAAACACCAACCACACATTGGAAACTGGCTTGTGCAAATATTGCCGGGCACAGGGTGATCACACAGCAGGACAGCTCACCCTTGGTTGCCTTCTCGCCCTTAGCCTTACCGCCAGCTGCTCGCGGCTATCTCGCCCAACTCAACGCGTTCGAGTTCACGACGGAGAAGCAGCGCGAGCGTGGGGCGAAGCTTTCCTATTTTGAAATTGCAGGCTGGCATCTTGATCCGGCACAGTCTTTAGAAGCTAAGGCACAAACAGCACAGGCTCTGGCTTTACGCCTGCCAGAACGTGCGGGGCGCAGCGAACTTATATCTTACTTGGGCGATACCTTTGCCGAGCTGGCAAGTGCGTGGGACCGCAACCGCTTGCTCATCGACCTACGCGGGAACTATCACGCCCGTAAGGATGTAGCGCACACCGACTATGGTACTGAATATACTTCAATTGCCAATCTCACCAACCTGTCGACGCTGTTTGCAGCGCCCGAGACCTATCGCGGCATCAGGCCACGCATCTACTCACCCGAAGGTACGGATGGAAATCTGCGCTGCGAATACAGAATGTCGGACGCGATGAAAGAAGCCCTTGAGGGTTTGCCGCTGGAAACAATAGCCAGCTGGCGCGGTACCGACAGACCTGCCGTGCACCTTACGCCTGATTTTAAAGGAACGCGCATTATTACGCTGGTAAGCACTTACAAGTCGTACGGATACGGACAAGCCCTAAGGTGATCAGCCCCAGGGCTGGTCTTTCTTGCGCCCGAAGGGAGATGGTGCTGGTGCCATAGCCATCTGCATGCGCTTTTTGGCCATCATTTGCTGCTGCATCTGAGCTGTATTCTGCACCTCGAGCTCCTGCGTGGTCGTACCATCCGCCGAGGTGATGTTGGCAATGTCCGAGCGCACGGCAATAGCTGCATGTGCGGCACGTTCGATAGGCGCTGTACCACGGAACACGAAGTCTTCCTTCGGCATCATGGTAATACCGCTATGAGTGGCCTTGAACGCTGTGAATTTGGCCTCCGGCCCTGCATTAAGACCAGTGAGGTTGGCCTCGCGCATCTCCATCGGGCCCTGCGGGGTTACAACCTTGCGCATATCAACACGGGTGAATACACCACGCGTAAAGTCGCTGCCGCTCAGGTCAGAGGCATTAAACTGCACATCCGACCAGGTTGAGTTCTGCGCTTCCATACCCTTCATCGAGATACCGTATTGCGGTGTACCGAATGAGGCGTTGTGAATGGTGGCACCGTTCAGCTTCCAGCGATCGAGGTTGCTCTCGCGGCCGGTGACATGGAAGTCGCCCAGCTTGGCGCCATTCATATTGGCATCCCGGCCCCACAGATTCTCGACATGCACATGGGTCCAGCTTGAACCGGCAAAATTGGCACCTGCGATATTGAGCCGCTCGGCGCGGATGTTCTCGAACTTCACCTCCGGCGCTTGTGCATCGGCCATATGCACGTTCTGCATGCCGCAGTTTGAGAACTTGGTTTTACTATCGCCCACAAACTCATTCATGTTCACGTTCTGGAACGAGCAGAGATTGAACTGGACGTTCTTGAGGTTAGCACCCTGCATATCGCAGTTCTCAAACCCGCAATCCTTGATCTGCGCACCACCAAGGTTGATACCGCGCATATCAGCATTCTTGAAATTGAAGCCATCGAGCTTGAGCGGACGGCCTAAGGTGCGGTCATCAAGCTGTGCGCCCGCAAGGTTGACGATCTTCTTGCTCGGGTCGTTGGTGGTTTCGGCCTCGGCCATCTTGGTGGCGATGAGCGCTTCAACCGATTCAGCCCGACCGCGCATAAGGATGTTACCCTGCGCGTCCTTGATTTCCTGCATCGGCAGGCCCGAGGCTTCATCCTTGGGTTTCGTATCGTATCCATGGTCACGATATCTGTCTGCCAGCTCGGCGATTTCGGCCTGAATGCGGCCAGCGTCATATTGCGAGAGGTCGCGTGATTCCTGCTTGGGGAAAACCTTGTCGCGGTTGGCTAGGCCCGAGGTGGCACCAATGGTTGCGCCCACCATGCCTTGCATGTTGGGGGTATTGGCAACGTTACGTGTTTCCTGAATGGCTACGCCCATCAGCTCGGCCATAACTGTGGGATCAACGCCAAAGTCGCGACCGCCACGGGCATCGCCAGAGCGGTCGACCATCAAACGGGCAACAGATGTAGGAGAGAGCGGATTATCGCCCGAATAATCGCCAAGCGTATAGGGAGAGGTGAAAGCAACCATCGCTGTAGTGGCTGCGCTGGCAACCAGGCCAGCGACACCACCAAATACTCTCGCCATACCTAAAGCCATATTGCCCCCGCGGGAAAACTTAACGTCATCCCCAACATAGCAAACATTCCTTAAGGGATACCAAAGGCTTCTCCTAAAGTTTCGCTCAAATTGCGAAACTCATGAGAAACAATTGGTTAGTAGGGTATTTTTTGCTTATTCGCCGGTCATGATGCGGTCAACCAGCTGGGCTACCGTGGGCACAAAGCCATTGGCATACCAGGCATCATCGGCAAAGCGATAGGCGTTATGGCCAGCGAACATCAGCTGGTTTTCAACATCCTCTGAGTGGCTGATCTTCTGCAGGGTCTTTTGAATGCAGAACGAACGCGGGTCGGCCTTCTTGCCGGTGGTGTAGCCTTCGTGCTGCGACCAGTTGGAGAAACCACAAGCCGACAGGCAGCCCATGCACTCAACCTGATCCTGCACGATTTTAGCCCCACTCTCGGGCGTCACGAAAATGAGGGTGTTATCCGGCGTCTTCATTTCCTGTGTATAGCCATGGGCAATCCAGCCCTCGGCGCGCAGCTTGTCGGCTGGCGTTACAAAAACAGGGCGGCCACGCGGGCCGATCTTCAGCTCGGCAGTGTGCTGGCCTACGGCCTCGGCGCTATAGGCAATCTGGCGCTCGGAGCGCTCGGTCAGATCGCGCAGGAACTCGTTCTTCACAGCCGAGGAGTAGAAGCCCGTAGGCGAGAAGCGCTGCAGGTAGATTTCACCCTTCTTGAGGTGAAGCAGCTTCTGCTTCCAGGCATCAGAAATGGGGCTTTCTTTGGTCAGCAACGGACGCGTACCAAACTGGAAGGCGATGGGGCCAATCTCCGGATTATCCAGGAAATGGGTCCATTCCTTGAGCCACCATACGCCACCCGCCATGATGATGGGCACGTGATCAAGGCCAAAGGAATTCATCATCTCGCGCAGCTCTCTTACACGCGGATAGGGATCCTGCGGCTGCAGCGGGTCTTCTGAGTTCGATAAACCGTTATGACCGCCTGCCAACCACGGGTCTTCATAAACCACGCCGCCCAGCCATTCCGGGAACTTCTTGTAGGCACGCAGCCACAACGCGCGGAATGCACGGGCGGATGAAATGATGGGGTGGTAGTAAACACCGTACTGCGAGCAGATTTCGGCTACCTTATAAGGCATACCCGCACCGCAGGTAATGCCGTGCACCAGACCCTTGGCACCTTCGAGAACGCCGTGCAGTACATGCTCGGCGCCGCCCATTTCCCATAGCACATTCATGTGGATGCGACCTTCGCCACCCGCAATGTCGTGCGAAACCCGCGCCTGATGGATACCACCCTTGATGCCATAAGCAATCAGCTCTTCATGGCGCTCGCGGCGGGTTTTACCGTGATACACCTGATCGACCATACGGCCATCGGGTCCGGGGAAGTCGGCATTCACGCCCGAGAAGGTGCCCACACCGCCAGCCTTGGCCCAAGGGCCCGAGCTTTCGCCGGTTGAGACAGACACGCCTTTGCCGCCCTCAACAACAGGCAGGACTTCCTTACCGGAAATAATCAACGGCTTGAGACCACTAAGAGCCAAGATGCTTCCTCCAACGAGAGCAAATCTTCAGCCGGCAAAATGGCCGGCAACGACGCGTTCGCGCCAAAACACGAGGGAGTTATAATGGCTAAAAGTGCTCTGCGCCAGAGCCTTGAAGCGTTTTTAATTGACTAAGAATCTAGGAGTTTCATAACACTAGGAACAGAACAGGATGGCAATGTCGGCAGATTTCAAGGTTTTGGGTCATCGCGGCGTGATTCTTCCCCAAGGTGAGATTCACCAGAACAGCAAACAGGCCTTTGCGCAAGCACTGGCAACCTGTGACGGCTTTGAATCGGATGCCTGCGCCAGCAAAGACGGCGATGTATTCCTGCTGCACGAAGCCAAGTACGTACATGCCGAGCTTGGTGTTGAATACTGCCTTGATGAACACCTGACGCCTGAAAGCATAGCCATAGCCGCTGGCCGCAAAATTGAGGAAATGAGCAGCGCTGAAATACGCCAGCTCCGCCTTAAAGATGGCACCCCAATACCCGAGCTGAACGCCACATTGGCGCAGGTGCATGCACAGGCAGGTGCTATTTTTAACATCGAGCTTAAAGGCTATAATGTGCTGGCGCCGGTACTAAAAGCCATCGAGACCGGGCCGCTTGCTCGCGAGCGCATTGTACTCTCGTCGTTCAATCATCCAAGCCTCGTCATCGCGCGGCAACAACAGCCGAGTATGCAGCTCGGTGCAATTTTTGTGGCAGCTGATACAGCGCCAGCGCCACTATTCCCTTGGCATGCGGATAGCGCTGGTTCTTACTGCCCGTATAATGAGGCATCCCTCGCCAACCCGATGCTGCAGGATATCAGGCCTGATTACATCGTGATGCCGGATATCGAGCTGAACGAACACGCGATTGAGCTGGTTGCGCGGTACTTCCCCACAGCTCAACTTATCGCCTGGGTATTTACCGAGCGTGGCGGTACCGACCCCGACAAGATGATAAAAACAACCGCACGCCTGGCGCCAACCGGCAAACTGGCAGGTTTGATTGTCGATAACCCAGGGCTTTATACAGCGCCACTGCGTGCTGCTGCCGGTTTGGCCTAATAAGACTCATGGGCTGAGTGCTGCGTGGGGTTGAGCAGCTCCCCCGGCATATCGGTCGAAACGCCCGAAACACCCCACTCGAGTAGTTTATTATATCTGATGGGGTCATTCACCGTATAGGCCAGCATCGGCAGATGATGCCCCAACGTGCGGGCAATAACAGCCTTGAATTTATCGACCCGCTGCGGGCTGGAAAGCAGTTCCTGATTGAAGTGCACCGTGCCGGGCTTGATGCGCCCCAGGCGCTGGCTGAAGTCTGGCAGCTTGTCGTCAAAATTATCATCGGGCCATAATTTATGTAGCCGGTAACCACGCGGAGCCTCGGGCGCCAGCTCAAGCGCCTTCAGCAGAGCAGCAGTCGAGAAGCTCGAGAGCAGGAGATTATCCCAATTACCGCTGCGTGCCTTGATTATATCCTCAACCACACGCTGGGCAGTAAGCGCGCCCAAGCGGTCATCAAACGGCTCCGGGCTCTCGCGGTCACCATTGCTAGTCACTTTAATCTCGATGTTCATGGCAAGGCCAAGCTTATCGCAGAGCTCGATGGTCTCGATCAGCGTAGGCACTTTCTCACCTGCAAACGATTCGGAGAACCAGCTGCCCGCATCCGCATTGCGCAGGTCGTTAAAGCCAACTGCTGTAATGGGCTTGTTCGGCAGGTTGGTGGTACGACCGACCTCATCATCATGGAAAATGACAACCGGCTGGTTGGTATCACGCGTGAGCGTAGCATCAAACTCAACCCATTTAGCCCCTTTGCGTGCCGCTTGCCTGAAAGCATAGAGTGTATTCTCGGGCGCAAATTTGCGATCACCACGATGGGCGATAACAGGGCTAAGGGTAAAGGTCATAAAATATCCGCTATAAAAAAGGTATAAAGCAACCTAGCCTAACTCTGTTTACATCTCCTTGCCAGAGCCTATCTAACGCAGGGTTATGCTGCAGCGAGGCGCTGGAGCAGCAGGTCGATCTGCTTGCTCATGTCGCCAGCCTTTTGCGCCAGTACACCTGCGCCGCCCGAAACCTGACCGGTCAGACTGTTGCTTTCGCGTGCTGAGGCACTCACGACGTTCACCGAGTTAGAAACATCCGAAGTCGCGCTGCTTACCGCACCAATATTGCGCGAAATGTCTACCGTCACAGCGCGCTGCTCCTCAATTGCGGCAGATACCGCCACACTCGACTCGCCGATCGCCGATACCTTGGAATTGATATCGTTGATCGAGGCCTGCACATTGGCTACCGCCTGCTGCATGGCTACCACCTGGGCTGTAATTTCCTCAGTCGACTTGCCGGTCTGGCTGGCGAGGCTCTTCACTTCGCTGGCCACAACCGCAAAGCCCTTACCTGCCTCACCTGCACGCGCAGCCTCAATCGTGGCGTTAAGCGCCAGAAGATTGGTCTGCCCCGCAATATCGCTGATCATCTCCACAATCGAGCCGATACGGCTGGCGGCGTCAGTCAGGCCCTGCATTACCTTATCGGCATGCACAACACTGCTTACCGCTGCCTCGGCACCCGTGGCTACACGGCTCATCTGCTCGGCGATTTCATTAATTGAAGCGGTAAATTCCTCGGTTGCGGCAGCCACAGCCTGTGCGTTGGCCGAGGCGTTGCTGGCGGCAGCCGCCAGTACATCCGCCTGATTGCTGGTATCCGAAACACAGCGGGCAATTTCGCCAGCCTGACCCGACATTTCATCTGCCGAAATCACCACATTCTGGGCTTCGGCTTTCACGTTCTGGTCAACATACCCGATAAAATCGTTCAGGGTTTTATCGCGACTATCCATCATCTTGAGTGCGCCATTAATATGGCCCGCATAATCAACATAGCAGCCACGCAAACCAGCTGGCAGAATAGTGCGGAAGAACTTGCGCTTATTGGCATACTGCATGGCAGCGCCTGCTTCTTTCATGAAGGCTTCCGAGAGATCTAGTGTACGGTTAAGGCAGTCCGCAATCTGGCGGATTTCGCCAGCATCTTTCATCAGTACCACCCGGCGGTCGAGATCGCCCTTGGCCGAGCACTCAAGCACCTCAGTAAGGCTCTTGATGCTGCCAATCGTCTTGCGCTGGAAAAACAGTGCAGCGCAAAGCAACGGTAGCAACAGGCTGATAAGCCCGGTAGAGAGCCAGTCCTGCTCATAGATGGATTCACCTACAATCAGAACCAAAGCCAGCAGAGTTACCGTAGTGGCGATAGAGCTCTTAGAGAGATAAGATAAATTCATCATAGTTCTTCCCCGTTTGTTTGATGACTGTTTCGAGCAGCTTGGTGCCAGCCTCAAGGCCAGCGCGGCTGTTGCCATGCTTGAGTTCTTCCTCATACAGCTGTTGGTACAGCGGCCTGATTACGGCTAGCGCTTCGGGCTTGGGCACGCGGCGGTTTGAGTGATAGCCTATCAGGCGGCTACCCGGGCCGAAGGTGGGCGTCACATGCGCCAGCACCCAGTAGTGATCGCCATTCTTGCAGCGGTTGTTGACGTAAGCAAAAATCTCGTTACCCGAGGCGATGGTATCCCACAACAGCTTGAATACGCTGCGCGGCATCTGCGGGTGACGGATGAGTGAGTGTGGACGGCCAATCAGCTCTGGCTCAGTATAGCCACTGATGCTGATAAACACGTCATTCACATAGGTGAGAATACCCTTGGGATCAGTTTTACTGACGATGATATCATCAGCTGCAAATGTCTGCTCGCGCCCCGTAAGGGTGAGCCGATCGCTATCTGACATACCGGTTTTTCTTAGTGGAAGACTCATCGCATACCCCGCTATTTTCCTGTGCCTCAGCACTTGAAAACAACTTATGGTCGTATCAATTAAACTGTCGTTACGGTACCTCTGTAGTACAGTTATCAACTGATATGCCTATTACGTAAGGGAGCGGGTCAAGCTATTGTAATCACTACCTAGCCGTTAAATGCACTTAACAAATGATATGAGAAAATAATTTAACCCACACAAAGAATTATTATAAATGCGCATAGGCTTTGCTTATAGGCATGTGCTTATGCATACCGGTGTAAGCTATCGGATACTTTGTGCAATCAAAGATGATAAAAAAAGAATCGCAAAAGCGGGGCCGTATTACCAGCCCCGCTCTTGTTCGATTCTGAATCTTTACAGACTAAAGACCAAACTCATGCCTGCGTGAGGTAATACCGCCCGAAAGGCTGTTAGCGGCACTCCAGACCTGCCCCTTGCCGGATGACGGCGTGCAGGTGGCACCATCAAGCGCGTTCAGGTCGAGCGGATGCTCTGATTCTTTAAGCGCATCACTCATATAAGCCTCACATGCCCCGACAGACTGGAAGTAGACATTCTTTTCGCGGCTAAGGTTGCCAAAGATATTGCGCAGATAATAACTGCCCAAAACCGCTTCGGGTTGGCTCTCAGGCATATCAACTGCAGGCCCACTCCTGACTGAAGAAATACCGCTTAATAACGAATTCTCGGCGTGTACTGTCTTCAAGCCCGACTTGGTCGAATGGCAGGTAGCGCTGTCCCACATATTTACATCAAGAACGCCAGCCATTTGCTTGAGTGTGTCGGTAACATAGTCCTGACAATCAGCCACCGAACCGAAATAACGGGTCTTTATATTCTGGTTAAACTGATAGTTCCCCAGCCAGTTGCGCAGGTTAATGGTGGCCACCTGCGGATCGGCTACAGCCGCACTTGTCTCAGGAGTAGCGGTGTAGCACTTGCCGCTATCAAAAGCGTTCAGGTCAACCACACCTTCGCTCTCACGCAGATTGGAGGCTACATACTTGGAACAGGATTCAGGGCTGGGGAAGTAAGCTTCCTTCACGCGCCCGACATTTCCAAAGATTGTGCGGGAGTAAACAACCCCCATAAAGGTCTGAGTTGCATCTGGCTTGTCCGGCAGAGCTGGCGGTGCAGGCGGGTCAAAATCATTCATACGCACCATGGCCGCCAGAATGGCGCCGCGGATGATCCAGGTGCCGATACCAGATTTAGACTTTTCCTCATTAGACATTTGCCGATTTCTCCTGATGTATCAGACTGTTTTCCCGGCCTGCTGCTGCACCGCTTGGGGCCGCTCGTCTGATGTCATTTTCAAAAAACCGTGCCTTAATCACCAATGAACCTTCGGCGAATATTCAGCGACTCAACCATGACGGATTGATGACGCTTATATGACAGCAATAAAAAACGGGGCCCGGTTAGGGGCCCCGTTCTTAAACATATCAGGAAGCTAGATTAGCCGGCCTGTGTGGTTGTGGCTTCGGCAGCAGGGGCAGCCGGAGCGATCTCGAGGCCGGTAGCCTGATCGACAACCTTCATCGACAGGCGAACCTTGCCGCGGTCATCAAAGCCAAGGCACTTCACCTTCACAACATCGCCTTCTTTAACGATGTCGGTAACCTTGCCCACGCGGTGCGGGGCGAGTTCGGAGATGTGCACGAGGCCATCCTTGGCACCGAGGAAGTTCACGAACGCACCGAAGTCCATAACCTTCACCACTTTACCGGTGTAGATCACGCCAACTTCAGGCTCGGCCACAATACCCTTGATCCAGTTGATGGCGGCGTCAGCAGCGCTCTGGTCGACTGCTGCAATCTTCACTGTGCCATCATCTTCAATATCAACCTTGGCGCCGGTCACTTCGCAGATTTCGCGAATAACCTTGCCGCCAGTGCCGATGATCTCGCGGATCTTGTCCTTCGGTACCTGAATAACCGTAATACGCGGAGCGTTGTTGTTAACGCCATCACGTGCACGGCTCATGGCCTTGGCCATCTCGCCGAGGATATGGATACGACCATCCTTGGCCTGACGCAGCGCGATCTCCATGATTGCCGGCGTAATCGAGGCAATCTTGAGGTCCATCTGCAGGGCGGTGATACCGGTATCGGTACCAGCGACCTTGAAGTCCATATCGCCGAGGTGATCTTCATCACCCATGATGTCTGAAAGAACGGCGAAACGCTCGCCTTCCTTGATCAGACCCATGGCAATACCGGCAACCGGACGCGGCAGCGGAACGCCGGCATCCATGAGCGCCAGTGACGAGCCGCAAACTGTGGCCATCGACGATGAACCGTTGGACTCGGTGATTTCCGAAACCAGACGCATGGTGTAGGGGAAGGCTTCCTTGGCCGGCAGCAGCGGGCGAATAGCACGCCATGCCAACTTGCCGTGGCCGATTTCGCGGCGACCCGGGCTACCCATACGACCTGTCTCGCCTACCGAGTAGGGCGGGAAGTTATAGTGCAGCATGAAGCTCTCACGGTATTCGCCGGTGAGGGCGTCGATGATCTGCTCATCCTGACCGGTGCCGAGTGTGGCCACAACCAGTGCCTGTGTTTCACCACGGGTGAACAGGGCCGAGCCGTGGGTACGGGGCAGTACACCAACTTCCGATACGATCGGGCGAACGGTCTTGCCATCGCGACCATCGATACGGATGCTGGTGTCGAGGATGTTGAAGCGAACGATCTCGGCTTCAACTTCGCCAAAGGCCAGAGACAGAGCAACTGACGGCAGCTTGTCATCGGCCAGTTCCTTGAGCACCTTGCTCTTGACTGCGCCGACCTGCTCGTAACGTACCTGCTTCTGCTTGTTGCCATAGGCAGCGCGCAGTTCGGCACCATACTTGCTCTTGATGGTTTCCTTGAGGGCCTTGGCATCGTAACCGGCATCGGCCAGTGTCCATGGCTCCTTGGCGGCCTGTTCGGCGAGCTGGATGATCGCCTGAATAACCGGCTGGAACTGCTGATGACCGAAAGTAACGGCACCGAGCATAACGTCTTCGCTCAGTTCCTGGGCTTCCGATTCAACCATCAGTACGCCTTCGGCGGTACCGGCAACCACGAGGTCGAGCTTGTTGTTCTTGTCTTCAATCTGCGCCAGTGTGGGGTTTACCACATACTGACCATCGATGTAGCCAACGCGGGCGGCGCCAATCGGGCCCATGAACGGCAGACCTGAAATGGTGAGAGCGGCCGAGCAACCGATCATCGAAACGATATCCGGATCATTCTCGAGATCGTGGCTGAGCACGGTGGCCACAACCTGAACTTCGTTGCGGAAGCCTTCGACGAACAGCGGGCGGATCGGACGGTCGATCAGGCGGCTAACGAGTGTTTCCTTCTCCGACGGACGGCCTTCACGACGGAAGAAGCCACCCGGAATCTTGCCAGCGGCAAAAGTCTTTTCCTGATAGTTGACGGTGAGCGGGAAGAAGTCGATGCCTTCCTTGGCCTTCTTCGCGCCAACCACGGTGCAGAGCACGGTGGTGCCGCCGTATGTCGCCATAACGGCGCCATCGGCCTGACGGGCAATCTTGCCGGTTTCGAGAACCAGCGGACGACCGCCCCAATTAATTTCCTTACGATGTACTGTGAACATATAGAGTTTCCTTCTCTCTTCCTACAACGATGGCCCCTATGGCCATCGCCCTTGCGTACTGTGCCCTCGGGCAAACAGGACCCAAACAATAAAAGCAGGGCCAGACATCCGGCCCTGCTTTTTTATACTGTATACTTGGTGCGATTAACCACGCAGGCCAAGCTTTGCAATGATTTCGACATACTGTGCATTGTCGTTGGTCTTGAGGTAGTCGAGCAGCTTGCGGCGACGGGCGACCATCTTGAGCATGCCACGACGTGAGTGGTTGTCTTTCTTGTGCGTCTGGAAGTGCGCTGTGAGCACCTTGATGCGGTCAGAAAGAATGGCGATCTGAACCTGCGGTGAGCCGGTGTCATCCTTGCCAGTTGCGAATGTCTTGATAAGCTCTTGCTTACGGACGGGTGTAATCGACATCTTGGTTTTCTCCTGTCACTTGACCCCTCAGGGCATGGGTGACTTCAGGTGTTACTGGAGAATCCCCGCACCACGCGGAGCTCTCCGGCTGCAACCTCGGCGATGGCTACGGGCTTACCATTGAGAAGGGGAATGACGGGCGCACCCGCTAAACGCACATTCTCTGGCAAAGCCAGTACCCGATCGCGGTTGGACATCTGGAGTAAACTTACCGTCTGCCCCATACGCAGCCGCTGTGCCTCTGTCTCCGTGATGGCCAGTGCCGGGATGTCGCCCAGCGCGGTCTCGATCGGTAGCAAAAGCTGATCAGCGGGGGTGTTTTGCACTTTAACGCTCAATTCGTCCAGTGAAATCGAGTCTTTCTCGCTAAAGCGGCCCACCTGCAAACGCCGCAAAAGGGATACATGCCCAACAGTATCAAGCACTTGGGCCAAATCGCGGGCCAAAGACCTTATATAAGTGCCTTTGCCGCAGACAACTTCGAACACCGCTTCATCCGGATTATCAAGGCTTATCAATGAGAAAGCATCAATCCGTACCTGCCGGGAGGCCAGCTCGAACGCCTCGCCGCTGCGGGCGAGGTCATACGCCCGCTCACCATCCACCTTGAGGGCCGAAAAGCGCGGCGGCACTTGGCTGATATCGCCCATGAACTGCGGGAGGGCCGCTTCAATCTCGGCAGCGCTGGCACGTTTTTCAGACTGCGCCATGACCTCGCCCTCCAGATCATCGGTGGTGGTCTGCGCCCCGAACTTGAGGGTGAAGCGGTAGCGCTTGGTGGCATCCATAATATACGAGACGGTTTTGGTCGCCTCACCCAGCGCGATGGGCAAAACGCCCGTCGCCAGCGGGTCGAGCGTGCCGCCATGGCCAGCCTTCTGTGCATTGAGTAACCAGCGCACCTTCGCCATAGCTTGGGTAGAAGTCAAACCGGCAGACTTATCGAGCGCTAGCCAGCCGTTAAGGATAATGCCTTTGCGTTTCATAAATTATCTTATTTCATAATAGGTTAGACAGATAAAGCCTAATCTTTATAGCCTATGAATCCTTGTTTTAAATTTTCAGATTAACCCGAAGGAAACCATGAAGATACTATTATGCAAAATAGTAGCCAGTGGAGGTTAGAATGACCATTGATAAACGCCCTGAAAAGCGTGAGGACGAGGTTGAGGGTCGGTATACTGTAAACAAGGCAGAGCTCTTTTACGGGCCAATCGACAAACAGAAGAGCTGTGCACAGAATGCCGCCGAAAAAACTGAAGGCTGGCTAAGCGGCACGCCACAACAACCGATATTAGATAAAACCCTTGAGATTGATATGACCTGTATGGGAGACGACTGGAAAACCACAACGGGGAAGGCAAGCTGTATTGGCATTCAGACAAGCAGACTTAGCGACATTATAAATAATAGAGACGGCCCCAAAAATACCGTCACCTGCAAACCGATTAGACCTGACTAATCATCATCTGAAGCAAAGTCCGGCTCATTGCCCGCTTTGAGGTCACGCTTCACTTCAGGTGCACCCAATTTCAGCTCAATGCTGGTGGCGTAGTCGTAAGATGTATCAAGCTGGAAATGCAGCTCGGGTGCATGACGCAGCTGAATGGTGCGGGCAATTTCAGTACGCAGCATGGGCGCACAACGCTTGAGCTCTTTCATCATCTCATTAGCCTTAAGGCCACCGAGCGGGGTGACGAAGATGGTGGCATGCGCAAGATCAGGCGCCATACGCACTTCGGTTACCGTTACATTATGCTTAGCCATTTCGGCATCATGAATATCACCACGGCGCAGAATGTTATCGAGCGCATGGCGCAGGGTTTCGCCTACTTTGAGGGGGCGGTTGCTGGGTGCACGGCGCTCAGTTGCAGTCTTGCTCTTGGGCATACGCACCTGAGACTTGCCTGAGGTTTTATTAGGGGTATCGCGGCGTGGCATTTTTCTTGGCTTTCCTGATAGCGGCTTCGGTTATGGCAAATGAGGCAAATTCTGTTTCAAACTTGGTGTAGTCCTGCTCGGCACCAGCGGCGTAAAGCAGGGATTTATAAATAAGCATGACCGTATCTGACTCGGCCAGTGGATGTGGCTTTGGCTTACCTGAAGCCACATCGCTCCAGTAATCAACCAAACCCAGCCCCTGCTCCTGACGGCGCATCCATTTGCGCTCGAAGTCATACAGGCTGCGGCACTGGCGGGTAAACTCCACCCCGCGGGTCACGCCGCGCCAGGCTTCTGGCGTGAGCGGCTTATGCTCGAAATACACCAGCGTATTTTCGGCCAGCTGGTCGCGCAAAGCGTTAAACACCTCGCGGCTCTGGTCGACGGTCCGATTATGCTGCATGCAGCGCCGCCGTAAAACTCTGGCTGTAATGCTGCAGGGCTGCCACGCGATTGGTCTTTTCATTGCGGGCCAGCCTATCAAAGCTGGCAGGCAGGCTCGCGAGGTCCTGCTCGGCCGCGGCAATTGTTTTATCAAGCGTGCCTTCAACTGCCAGCGCATGCCAGACCACAAACAGATTGCCCACAGCGTAGCGCATGTCCGGTTTGTCCAGCACCCAGCGCTGCATTTCGTTAGTCGCGCTATGCGCTGCCAGACGGCGCTTGCCCTTGGCTTCCAGTGCGATCAGCTGGGCGGTAGTCATAACTGGTAACATTGCAAAACCTCAATAAAAACCCCGCCCCTTCTTACAGGAGCGGGGTTCTGAAAACAATAAAATCAGGCCTGTAAGCGGGCGTAAATGGCCTCAACCTTGTTAAATCCGGCCAAATGGGCGGTGCTGCGGCTGATCGCGCCTGCGTCATTGCTTTCCAGAGCGGCAACCTGCTGCAAGCCGAGGCGCTGCCCCTCTTGCGCCAGCTGACCGCCATGTACCGCAGCGCTAAGCGCCTGGAATACGTATTTGGCATCGCCCTGCAATGTCTCGGGGCGCAGCCCCTCTTCACGCGCGTAAGTGTTCATCACCAGCAGGGTTGTACGGGCCCGCTGTTGCTCTTCATTCAATGCGTTGACGCCTTTCATGGGTTTCCTCCTTCAGTGATTTTTTGAATATCGGCAGGAAGAATGGCAGCTCCGCACTGCACAAAACAAGGGCAATCATGCGTGCTTTTGCGCGTTAAACCTAAAGTTTGAGCAATTACACAGCGCAACAAATGGAAAGGCGGCACCGGAGATTCTCGGTACCGCCCATCAAAAAACCTACGGAATTCAGGTGTTTAACCGACCTTGAGTTCCTTGGCGATTTCTTCCATTTCGAAGGCTTCGATGATATCACCCACGCGGATATCTTCGTAGTTCTCGAACGCCATACCGCACTCGTAGCTCTCTTTGACCTCTTTGACTTCGTCCTTGAAGCGCTTGAGGGTCTTGAGCGTACCGGTATGGATAACAACGTCTTCGCGCAGCAGGCGTACACCGGCACCGCGCTTGACCATACCATCGGTAACCATACAGCCGGCAACCTTGCCAACCTTGGTGATGTTGAACACTTCGCGGATCTGCGCATGACCGATGAACTTCTCGCGCAGCTCGGGCACCAGCATGCCGGTCAGCGCGGTCTTCACATCGTCAATTGCTTCGTAAATAACCGAGTAGTAACGGATTTCAATCGCGTCACGCTTGGCCATTTCACGCGCCTGCGGGTTGGCACGCACGTTGAAGCCGATGAGGAAGGCCTTGCTGGCGTTGGCCAGTGCAATGTCTGTCTCGGTGATGGGACCAACCGCCTGATGCAACACGCGGGCACGCACTTCGCTGCCCTCGCCGGTAATCTTCTCGAGTGCCGAGGCAATGGCTTCGATCGAGCCGTGCACGTCGCCCTTGATGATGATCGGCAGTTCTTTGACTTCGCCAGCCTTGATCTGCGCAAACATCTGGTCGAGCGTGCCACGGGCCGAAGCAGCTGCACTGGTTTCGCGCTTCTTGCGGGCGCGGAACTCGGCCACTTCACGGGCACGGGCTTCGCTTTCAACCACAACCAGCTCATCGCCAGCTGACGGAATACCCTGCATACCGAGAACACCAACCGGAACAGCCGGACCTGCGCTCTTGATTTCCTTGCCATGATCGTCGAGCAGCAAACGTACCTTGCCCCACTCGGCGCCTGCTACAAAGATGTCGCCAACACGCAGCGTACCGTTTTGTACCAGCACGGTAGCCACGGTACCGCGGCCCTTTTCCATCTTGGATTCGATAACCGTACCCTGTGCCGGGCGTGTGGGGTTCGACTTGAGGTCGAGCACTTCAGCCTGCAGCAGGATGGTTTCCAGCAGCTTGTCGAGGTTGGTACCTGCCTTGGCCGATACTTCCACATCGAGCACTTCACCGCCCATCTGCTCAACCACCAGTTCGTGACTCAGCAGGTCGGTACGGATCTTCTGCGGGTTGGCACCCGGCTTGTCGATCTTGTTGATGGCAACCACAATCGGCACACCGGCAGCCTTGGCATGGCTGATGGCTTCGATGGTTTGCGGCATGATGCCGTCATCAGCAGCAACCACCAGCACCACAATGTCAGTTACATGCGCACCGCGTGAACGCATTTCGCTAAAGGCTGCATGGCCCGGAGTATCGATGAAGGTGACCTTGCCGCGCGAGCTTTCAACCTGATAGGCACCGATATGCTGGGTAATGCCGCCAGCTTCGCCAGCTGCAACCTGAGTCTTGCGGATAGCATCTAGCAGCGAGGTCTTACCATGGTCAACGTGGCCCATGATGGTCACCACCGGCGGACGGGTGAAGAGATCGCCTTCGGCATCAACCACGCCAGCCAGACCGTCGAGAACGTCGGCCTCGGTCACGCGCTTGAACTTGTGGCCGAATTCACCAACCAGCAGCTCGGCTGTGTCGGCATCAATGCTCTGGGTGATGGTCACCAGCATGCCCATTTTCATGAGCTGCTTGATCACGTCAGCACCGCGCTCGGCCATACGGATAGCCAGTTCCTGCACCGTAATGGTTTCGGGAATGATGACTTCGCGAACAATCTTTTCCTTCTGCTCAACCACCGAGTTCATACGTGAACGTTCGGCACGGCGGCGCATCGACGCCATTGAGCGGCGACGCACATTATCGTCACCCGACATGGCCGCGTTGATATCGAGACGACCCGGCGCTCCGATGTCCATCTTGGGACGGCCAACGCTGTTGCCAAGGGTACGGGCAGGTGTACGGCGCATGGCACCGCGACCACCGCGGCCATCTTCATCGCCACCACCTGCAGTGCGGTTTTCACCAAAGCGGTTGAGGCCTGTAGGCTGATCAGTCGTACGGCGGTCGTCATCAACATTGGTGCCTGCGGCTGCAGCACGGCGCTTGGCGTTTTCTTCCTGCTGGCGCTTAAGCTCGGCCTGCGTAGCGGCCTGACGTTCCTGCTCTTTAATGCGCTTGAGCTCTTCCATTTCCTGACGGCGCAGGGCATCGCGGTCGGGCGATGAAGCGCGGCCAGCGGGCGCAGCTGCCGCAGCAGCGGCTTGAGGCGACGGGCGGTTCAGCTCGGCGATTGAAGGTTGGGCCGGGCCAGACGGACGGGCCTGCGACTGCTGGGCAGCCAGCGCCTTAAGGGCACGCTGGCGGGCTTCACGCTCGCTGGCGGTCAGCTCGAGGCCCTTGCTGGCGCGCAAAGCACCAGCGCGGGTGGTGGGCGCAGGAGCCGAGGGTAGCGGGCGCGGGCCGGATGAGGGCGCGGCCGTACGCGGCGGCGCGACACCGGGGGTAAGTGTGGGCTTGGGCACGGCAGGTGCGGCAGCAGCCGGAGCTGCGGGCGCGGCAGAGGTTGCGGGCTTAGGCTGCGGGCGATTCAGCTCGGCAATCGATGGCAATGCAGGTGCGGCAGGCGCAGCTGGCGTTGCCGGCAGAACTGGTTTGTGCGCAGGCGCGCTAGGTGCGGGCGCTGCAGGGGCAGCAGCAGGCGCTGCGCTTTCCTGGCCGGGGCCGCGCTTCTTCTTCACTTCAACTGCAACCGTTTTGGAACGGCCATGGCTAAAGCTCTGACGCACCATACCATCGGCGCCACCCTTGCCGGGCTCAACCTTAAGCGTACTACGACCTGACAGGCTCAGGACCTTCTTGCCACTCTCATTACCTTGATCGGACATCTTCTTTTTCCTCTTCGAATACTCTTACGGTAGCAGCAGCTGCGTTAAACGTTGACACTCGACCAGCAAACGCAGCGTCCACTGACCTTTATTAACTGAAGCAAAAGCCAGACTCTCGCGCCCCAGCGCCTGAGAGAGTTCGGCTGTGGTAAACAGGCTGATGACAGGGATATCACCCTTCACGCCATCGATCTTGCGCGAGATCTCGACCGGCACATTGCTGGCCACCAGAATAAGGCCCACCTTTTGCGCGATGATGGCCTGGCGTACATGATCGTAACCAAACTCAACATTCCAGCCACGACGTGCGAGGCCCAATGTATTAAGTGCCGAGCGGCGCGCGAGCATGAGCACCGTACTGATAAGTGCGGGGGGCACTTCGGCCTTACCGCGCGAGGCCCGTGCGAATACATCGGTTGAAACTGCTTTGTGCAGCTCATTATGGCGGGCAGTAACCCAATAACCGCGGCCGGGCAAACGCCCCTCGAGATCCGGTGTTACCAACCCTTCAGGGCTGATGACAAAACGGATCATCTCTTCGTGCGACTTGATCTCGTTGGTAACGATGCAGCGGCGCTGGCTCGAGTTACGACCACCGATAACCTCTGGCTCGATGGCCAGCGTATCGGGGTCGGCACGGTTGCCCGCACCATCGAACTGGTTGCGCATATCCTGAACGACAGCCTGATAAGAGACTTCAGAACCAGCGACCGCAGAAGCGGAGGCTGCAGCAGTTGGACCCTGCTGAACGGCTCCGACGGCGTTTAACGCCTTCGGGCCATCTTTATCATTGAAGTCGCTCGGTCTGGCGATCATGGAAGGCGCTCCGTTCCATGATTACGC
>JBEIQE010000014.1:0-56355 GCA_040376705.1 Micavibrio sp. | reverse complement strand
GGCCTTGTCAGCCTTCTTCGGCTTGCTCTTCTTGGCGGCCTGCTTGGCTTCCTTGAAAGATACCTTGTTGTCGGCATCTTCAGCGGCAGCGAGCTCGGGAGCCAGGGCAGCAGCAGCAGCTTCAGCAGCAGCAGCTTCTTCAGCCAGAGCGGTCGAGGCCAATACGGCGGTGCCCTTCTGGTCCTGTACCTTGGCTTCGTCTTCGTTACGGGCCACGTTGACCTTAACCTTGACTTCGACTTCAGGGTGCAGGCGAACCAGCTCCTCGAAGATGCCGAGGGTCTTGATCGGGTGATGCATGTCCACCATCGAGCGCTCGACCTTGTGGCCAGCGGCGCTGATTGCGTCTGAGATGTCACGAGCCGAAACCGAACCATAGAGCTGGCCTGTTTCGCCAGCCTGACGGAGGATAACGACCTTGAAGCCGTCTACCACCTTGGCCAGCTTCTCAGCTTCAGCCTTGCGGGCTGCGTTGTCGGCTTCGTAACGGGCCTTCTGGGCCTCGAAGTAGGCAACGTTGGCTTCGGTTGCGCGCAGCGCTTTCTTCTGGGGAAGAAGGAAGTTACGGGCATAACCAGGCTTCACTGTTACGGTGTCGCCCATATGGCCGAGACGGCCAATACGTTCGAGAAGAATAACTTGCATAATCTAGGACTCCTTACAGAACGACGTAGGGCAGGAGGCCGAGGAAACGGGCGCGCTTGATAGCGTTGGCCAGCTCACGCTGCTTCTTCTGCGACACGGCAGTAATACGGCTGGGGATGATCTTGCCACGCTCAGAGATGTAGCGGGACAGGAGCTTTACATCCTTGTAGTCAATCTTGGGAGCATTCTTGCCGGTGAACGGGCAGCTCTTGCGACGACGATGGAAAGGACGGCGGCCGCCGCCAGAAGCCGGGGCTTCGTTCGGGGTTGCTTCAACTGCGCTCATTATTCGTCTCCTTCATTGTCGTTACGCGAGGGGCGCGGGCGATAGCCACGGTCACCACCGCCACCACCAAAACCACGACCGCCACGGTCGCCGCCAAAGCCGCGGTCATCGCGATCGAAGCGGTCATCGCTCTTGCGGAGCATGGCTGAAGGGCCGGCTTCCAGCTCTTCAACGCGAATGGTCATGTAGCGCAGAACTTCTTCGCTGATGCGCTGGTTGCGCTCCAGCTCGTGCACGGCCTGAGCCGGTGCATCGATGTTCATGAGAACATAGTGACCCTTGCGGTTCTTGTTCATCTTGTAGGTAAGATTACGCAGGCCCCAGCTTTCGGTCTTGGTAACCTTGCCGCCCTGAGCAGAAATGATACCAGCGAACTGGAGTGCGAGTGCCTCGACTTGCTGAGGCGTAGCGTCTTGACGTGCGATAAACACGTGCTCGTAAAGTGCCATGTTAGTCCCCTCTCGGTTGTTACAGCTCGAAATTGAGCCAAAGCCCACCAGTGGCGCTGGCGGGCAAGGAGTGGGCGGGTTTATGGCAGAACGAGGGGGGCAATGCAAGGACGTCTTGACATATTAAGGCGTTAGGCTGAGTTTGGCCGACTTGTTCAGCAAATCCCGAGCGGGCTGGGAGCCCGCGACGACGTATTTGCGTCTACCATAGAAGGCGGAAAAGTTAATGACTACAAGAGCTTACGTGTTTCCCGGCCAGGGCAGCCAAACCGTTGGCATGGGCCGCGAACTGGCCGGAGCCTTTACCGAGGCGAAAGAGCTGTTTCAGGAAGTAGACGACGCGTTGAGCCAGAAACTGAGCCAGCTGATGTTTGAAGGCCCTGAAAGCGACCTGACCCTGACCGAAAACGCTCAACCCGCCATCATGGCCGTGAGCATGGCCGTTATGAAGGTGTTGCAAAAGCAGGGCGGGCTCGATCTGGCTACTGTCGCCAAGTTCGTGGCTGGTCACTCATTAGGTGAATATTCGGCCCTGTGCGCAGCTGGCTCCATCTCGCTGGCGGATACGGCCCGCCTGCTCAAGCTGCGTGGCCAAGCCATGCAGAAGGCGGTTCCCGTTGGTGTTGGCGCTATGGCTGCACTGCTGGGTCTCGACTTTGCGGCCGCCCGCGCTGTGGCTGAAGAGGCCGCCCAAGGCCAGATCTGCACAGCGGCTAATGATAATGCCGATGGTCAGGTCGTGGTGAGCGGTCATGCCGAAGCAATTGACCGCGCAATCGCCATTGGTGCGGGCAAGGGTGCCAAGCGATCGGTTAAGCTGCCGGTCAGCGCACCGTTCCATTGCCCACTGATGCAGCCCGCTGCCGATGCCATGCGCTTAGCGCTGGCCGAAACACTGATCAAGCCGCCGGTTGTGCCCTTGGTTGCGAATGTAACTGCCAGTGCTACCAGCGATGTTGAGGCCATTCGCGCTCAGCTGGTTGAGCAGGTGTGTGGCACCGTGCGCTGGCGCGAGAGTGTGCTGTTCATGAAGGCACAGGGCGTGAGCGAGCTTATCGAGTGCGGTGCTGGCAAGGTGCTGGGCGGCCTCGTGAAGCGTATTGATAAAGAAATGACAGCGCAGAGCATTGGTACGCCTGCCGATATCGAAGCATTCTTGAAGGCATAAGGAGCCACAACATGTTTGATCTTACAGGCAAGACCGCGCTGGTAACCGGCGCTTCGGGTGGTATCGGTGGCTCAGTGGCCAAAGCACTGGTTGCACGAGGTGCTAAGGTGGTACTTTCCGGGACACGTGTTGAAGCGCTGGAGAAGGCCGCAGCCGAAATCGGTGGCGAGACCTTTATTGTGCCTGCCAATCTCTCTGATAAGGCTTCGGTTGAGGCATTGGCCAAGGGCGCGGAAGAAAAACTCGGCGGTCGTGTCGACATTCTCGTCAATAACGCGGGCCTGACTAAAGACGGCCTTGCCATGCGCATGAAGGACGAAGACTGGCAGAGTGTGCTGGATGTAAACCTCACCGCTGCTTTCATTCTCACCCGCGCGTTGATGCGCAACATGATGAAGAACCGCTGGGGCCGTATCATCTCGGTAACTTCGGTTGTTGGCGTTACCGGTAATCCGGGTCAGGCCAATTACGCTGCCTCCAAAGCTGGCCTCATCGGCATGAGCAAGTCTCTGGCGCAGGAAGTTGCTTCACGTAACATTACTGTTAACTGCGTAGCGCCAGGTTTCATCTCAACCGCGATGACGGATGCGCTCAACGATGAGCAGAAGGCTGCCATCAATGGCCGCATTCCTGCCGGCAAGATGGGCAGTGCAGATGATATTGCAGCAGCGGTACTTTATCTCGCAAGTAACGAGGCTGGTTACGTGACAGGCCAGACCATTCATGTGAATGGCGGCATGGCGATGATTTAACGGGGTTACTTCCCCGGCGCGGGGCAGCTGAGCTTTACCCGCGCTTCAGTGCGTACATCGCAAGTCAGGCCGTGCTGAATGCCAGCCTGCTGAAGGCCAACAGCAAGCGTAACCGGAATACGGTTGCGCTTGTCTGTTTTCTCGTCCGGATATGTACCGCCAAATTCTGCCGCGCTCTTAAGGCGGGTGAGTGAAACCTGATCTTTGCCTTCAAGCATATATTTGTTCTGCGAGGCCAAGTGGGTGAGGGTGGTGCTGCGGCCTTTGCCGTCCTCATAATCAATCTGGAAGTCGCCATCGGCTTTGCCGGGGCGCACGGCTGTTACCTTGTCGCTGGCCAGTGTAACTTTATCTCCCTGCTTATCGCCCGGATACTGCAGCTTCAGATTGCCTGCGGTCAGATTTTTTGGGTCGCCATCCTGCGCTACAATAACAAAGTGGTTGCCGAAGGCATTATTCATGAAGGCGGCTACAAGAGCGGGCTTACCTTTCTCTGAAATTGTTCCAAAAGGTTTGCTGGGGCCTGCCATGTTGAATCCTCATTGGTTTGAATGATTTAAGGTAACAGTCACATGTAAAAAGCTCCTTACTCACCGGCGAGATACTTGAAATATATGACCGAATCGAAAAATTAACTTCCCCCAATCAGTAGCTTGAGCTACAGGGCTTGAGTGTGCTAAACCACCGCACCCTGCCGATAAGACGGCAGGGTTTAGTTTTGACCAGCTTGGAAGGATCAAGTTATGAGTGATATCGCTGCCCGCGTTAAGAAGATCGTGGTTGAGCGTCTTGGTGTAGAAGAAGCCAAGGTTAGCGAAACAGCCAGCTTCATCGATGACCTTGGCGCAGACAGCCTCGACACCGTCGAGCTGGTTATGGCCTTCGAAGAAGAGTTCGGCATTGAAATTCCGGACGACGCTGCCGAGAAGATTCTCACAGTGAAGGATGCGATTTCCTTCATTTCGCAGCACCAAGCCGCAGCCTAATAGCTGGGTTTGACAGTATGCGCCGCGTTGTCATTACCGGTATGGGAATCGTATCGCCTCTGGGCGTTGGTGTAGACCACGTCTGGAAGCGCTTGCTTAACTCCGAATCCGGTATCAAAGCCATACAGTCGTTTGACACCTCGGACCTGCCCGCGCGTATCGCCGGGCAGGTACCGGTTGGTGATACAGCGGCTGGCCTGTTCAACGCCGAGGACCATCTCCCGGTTAAGGAACAGCGCAAGATCGATACCTTTATCATGTACGGTATCGCGGCTGCCAATGAGGCAATCAAAGACAGCGGCATCAAGCCCGAAACCGAAGAAGAGCGTGAGCGCATAGGCGTCATGGTCGGTTCGGGTATCGGTGGTTTGCCCGCTATTTACGAAGGCTCGATTACCCTGCATGAAAAGGGTCCGCGCCGTATTTCTCCGTTCTTCATTCCCTCAGCTCTGATCAATCTGGCTTCCGGCCATATTTCGATCATGCACGGCTTCAAGGGGCCTAATCATTCAGCGGTTACCGCTTGCTCAACTGGCGCGCACGCTATTGGCGATGCTGCCCGCCTGATCATGTGGGATGACTGTGATGTTATGATCGCTGGTGGGGCTGAAGCCGCTGTATGCCGCCTTGGCATTGCAGGTTTTGCTGCCGCCCGTGCGCTCTCAACCGCCTATAACGAAACGCCTGAAAAGGGCTCACGTCCATACGATAAGGGCCGTGATGGCTTTGTCATGGGTGAGGGGGCCGGTGTTGTCGTGCTCGAAGAGCTAGAGCATGCCAAGAAGCGTGGTGCCAAGATTTATGCCGAAATCGTCGGTTATGGCTTATCGGGTGATGCTCATCACATCACTTCGCCCCCAGACGACGGCAATGGCGGCTTCCGTGCCATGACCATGGCCCTCAAGCGTGCTGGCCTTAATGCTGAAGATATCGATTACATCAACGCTCACGGTACCTCGACGCCGGTTGGTGATATGATCGAGCTGGGCGCAGTGCGCCGTCTGTTCGCGGACAAGGCTCCTAATCTCTCCATGTCGTCTACCAAATCGGCCATCGGCCATTTGCTTGGTGCGGCTGGTGCGGTTGAGGCGATCTTCTCGATCAAGGCAATTACCGATCAGGTTGTTCCACCGACCCTCAATCTTGAGGATCCGGATGATGGCACTGCCGGTATGGACCTCGTGCCCAAGGTGGCCAAGCAGCGCAAGGTACGTGCTGCCCTGTCCAACTCCTTTGGTTTTGGTGGTACCAACGCCAGCCTTATCTTCAAAGAGTATAAGTAAACCGTGGGTCTCATCCGCTGGCTCTTCCGCCTGATCGAACTGGTGTTCGTTCTGGGCTTGTTGCTGGCTGTCTGTGCAGGTGCGCTGGCTGTTTATTACTTTGTGCCGGGGCCTCTAGCAGCTGAAAAAACCATTCTGATCGAGCGTGGTTCAGGTGTTGGGCAGATTGCCGAGCAGCTGGAGCAAGAGGGTGTGTTTAGCACGGCTCAAGGTCTGGTCTTTCAGGTAGGGACACTGGCCACCGGGCGCAGAGGCACACTCAAGGCGGGCGAGTATCTCTTTCCTGCCAATATCAGCCCCGCAGAGGTAACTGCGCTGCTTAGCGCTGGTGATGTGATTGTGCACAAGATTACCGTGGTCGACGGCATGACGGTGAAAGAAGTGGTTGAGGCCCTGAAGGCTGATACCACCCTGACTGGCGAGATCGCCACCCTGCCGCCCGAAGGCATGCTGCTGCCTGAAACCTATTTCTTTAACCGTGGCGATACCCGTGCCGAATTGATTAGCCGCATGCGTAAAGCAGCAGAAGAAGCGCTGGAAGCTGCGTGGGAAAACCGTGCCGAAGGCCTGCCCATCAAGACCATGCAGGAGGCCCTCATACTGGCATCCATCGTCGAGAAAGAAACCGGCGTTGCGGCCGAGCGTGCACGGGTGGCTGGCGTGTTCATGAATCGCCTGCGTTTGGGCATGCGCTTGCAGTCCGATCCGACTGCGATTTACCCGCTGAGCAACTTTACCGGCAATCTGGGTCGCGAGTTGACCCGCCGCGATCTTGAAAGCACATCGCCATATAACACCTATACGGCAGATGGCCTGCCGCCGGGGCCGATTGCCAACCCCGGTCTGGCCTCAATCAAGGCGGTCATGAACCCGGCAGTGCATGATTATCTGTATTTTGTGGCAGATGGGACGGGCGGTCATGCTTTTGCCCGTACGCTTGATGAGCACAACCGGAATGTAGCCCGCTGGCGGGCGCTGCAGCGCCGTTAATCTGGCTCGACTGTAACCAATTAACCTTATTTTCTCTCTGGTAATGCCGCTCGGGCAGGTGCTAGCCTTTCGGCAATAATCAGGGAGTTTATAAATGGGCAAAGTAACTAACGCGTTATGCGTATTGGGCGCTGCTGTAGCAACGGCCATGGCACCATTACCCGCGCAGGCACAAACCCTCAGGGGCGAGGGGCTGCAGTTCTTCATTACGCTGACCGAGCAATTTGCACTTGCGCAGGTTGGCTATTCTGCTGAGTTCAGGAAAGACCGGACAGAGCAGAATTTTGGTCGCATGTTCCGGGAGCTTTATCTTGGTCAGGTCGTGCAGCACGAAGCCAAGCAAACAGAGATTGATGCACTCTCCGATAAAATCGAGAGGGAAGGTCTGCCGAACCTGAGTGCATGTCACGATGTTTCGATGCAGTTGAACGCCTTTGTCGATCGCGAAAATTTGCTGCGCGATTATGATGAGAAAGTAAGGCAGGGCAAAAACCCGGGGCCGGCTTTGCGCTCACGCGATCAGCTGATCAGAACCAGCCAGATTTTTACCCGTAACAGCCAGCTCATTCATAACACCTGCACAAGGCTTGCAAATCAATGATCAAAAAGACAGCCGAAGTCTTTGGTTTATTGGCAGTAGGCACCACCGTGGGCGTGTTTGTCGCGCATACAGCTATGGCTATGTTCAAACCCGCTTATCCTGAAGATGTTTATAACCAGATGGTCGAAGCATTCCAGCAGGCAGCGGCCGATCAGGCCAAAGAGCGTGCAGAACGGGCGCGGGCTCTTAAGGATCACCATGCCAAGCAGCGTGCCCGTGCACTTGAGATCCTGCCAATCTTCAAGATGGAAATGGCCGGTATGCGTATGCAAACTCAGGCGTTTGGACAGCAGCTTACCGTGAGCCCGCTTGAGTGCGCTAAAGCCAGAGATGCAAATACAACATTTACCGAGCTCGATGGTCAGCTGGCTGCGTTTGATGAGCAGGTCGAGGCCAAGCAGCGTGAGGGCAGTGTATTGCGTAGCGCAACCGAGCGCGCTGAGCACAAGCAGTTACTAAAAAACCAGCAGCAGGTCATCGAGAAGCGCTGCGCGATGTTCTTTAATTAATTGATATAACTAAGCGGCGCGCTTTTTAGACGGGCGGCCAGCTGCACCTTTACCCAAACCAATCTTCTTGGCGAAGACCGAGCGCTGTTCGGCATATTTGGGCGCAACCATCGGGTAGTCCGACGGCAGGCCCCACTTGGCGCGATACTGCTCAGGTGTCATGTTGTAAACAGTGCGCAGATGGCGCTTGAGCATCTTGAGCTTCTTGCCGTCTTCAAGGCAGATGATGTACTCCGGCGTGATCGACTTCTTCACCGGCACAAACGGCTTGCCAGCCTCGGCAGCCTGCGTGGTGGTAGTACCAGCCGGACGGTTAAGCGAGCCGAGCGAGCCGTAAATTGTGCGAATCAGCTCTGGCATCTGGTTGAGAGCAACCGGATTTTTACCCACATAAGCGGTCACGATATCGGCGGTAAGCTTCACAAGGTCGGTCTTGGTGCGTTCGGCGGGAATATCGGTCATGGCTGTCTCCGGGGAAGTGGTTGCCTTCTTTTGTCACTTGCCACCATTCAAGTCAATAATCAGCCGGGTTTTATTTGCTAATACTTGGCCTCTTGCCGATTTTGAAGGATAAGGCCAGTATAAGACATGACCAAGATTATCGCTTTAGCTTCTGATCATTCCGGCCTTGCACTGCGGGCCGACCTGCGCGAAACACTCGCGGCGCTTGGCCTTGAGGTACTCGACCTTGGGCCGGAGACCACCGAGTCGGTTGATTACCCCGATTACGCTGGCAAAATGGTTGAGGCCATCAGCAGTGGTAAGGCCAGCATGGGTGTGCTGATTTGCGGCACAGGCATTGGTATGAGCATGGCGGCTAACCGCCATAAGGGTATCAGGGCAGCTTTGTGCCACGACGTCACCACCGCGCGTCTGGCCCGTCAGCATAATAATGCGCAGATTCTGTGTCTTGGGGCCCGTATTTTGGGTACTGAAGTGGCCCGCGACTGCCTGGTAACCTTCCTTGAAGCCGAGTATGAAGCAGGCCGCCACCAGCGCCGGGTCGATAAGCTGGACTAGTCCGCATTATCTGCTAAGACGAAACACGACTTTTTGTGAGGTTTCCCCATGTCTGTTGCCAAGGCCATCATGTCTGACTCTGCCCCTGAAGATTTCTTCTCCGCTCATGTCGCTCAGAGCGACCCTGAGCTCTTCGCTTCTCTCAGCCATGAGCTCGAGCGCCAGCAGACACAGATCGAGCTGATCGCTTCCGAGAATATCGTCAGCCGTGCTGTGCTCGAGGCGCAGGGCTCTGTTCTCACCAACAAGTACGCCGAAGGCTACCCCAACAAGCGCTACTACGGCGGCTGTGAGGCTGTTGATGTGGCCGAAAAGCTGGCGATTGAGCGCGCCTGCAAGCTGTTCAACTGCGCCTATGCCAACGTGCAGCCTCATTCGGGTGCGCAGGCTAATCAGGCGGTGTTCATGGCACTGCTGCAGCCGGGCGATGTGTTCATGGGCATGGACCTTTCGGCTGGCGGTCATCTCACGCATGGCGCGTCCGTCAATCAGTCTGGCAAGTGGTTCAAGGCTGTAACCTATGGTCTCGACCCTGCAACCCATCTGATTGATTACGATGCGGTCGACCGCATGGCGCTTGAGAACAAACCCAAGCTGATCATCGCTGGTGGTTCGGCTTATTCCCGTATCATCGACTTTGCCCGCTTCCGCAAGATTGCTGACAGCGTGGGCGCGATCTTCATGGTCGATATGGCCCACTTTGCTGGTCTTGTGGCTGGCGGTGTTTACCCAAGCCCGCTGCCGCATGCGCATGTGGTGACCACCACGACGCATAAAACCCTGCGCGGCCCGCGTGGTGGTATGATACTGAGCAACGATGCTGAGTTGGGCAAAAAGATCAATTCAGCCGTATTCCCAGGCCTGCAGGGTGGCCCCTTAATGCATGTTATTGCAGCCAAGGCGGTTGCTTTTGGCGAAGCACTGCAGCCCGGCTTCAAGAGCTATGCCCGTAACGTGGCCGAGAATGCCAAAGCGCTGGCTGCCCAGATGGAAGCAGCTGGTTTCAAGATTGTCTCGAATGGTACCGATAGCCACCTCATGCTGGTCGATCTGACTCCCAAGAAGGTAACCGGCCGTGCTGCCGAGCTGAGCCTCGATCGCGCTGGTATTACCTGCAACAAGAACGCTATTCCGAATGACCCCGAGAAGCCGATGGTCACCTCAGGCATTCGCCTTGGTACACCGGCTGGCACTACGCGCGGTTTTGGCGTGGCCGAGTTCAAGCAGATTGGCGAACTGATTGCTGAATGCCTTGAAGGTCTGGCCAAGAATGGTGAGAACAATAGCGCTGTAGAAGCCGCTGTGAAGGCCAAGGTTACCGCCTTGTGCAAGCGTTTCCCGATTTATGATACAGCGAGTGGCGTATAAGGTATGCGCTGCCCGTTCTGTAATAATGACGATACACAGGTGAAGGATAGTCGTCCCACAGACGATAATTCTGCCATTCGCCGCCGCCGCTCCTGTAATAATTGCGGCGGGCGTTTTACGACCTTCGAGCGCGTACAGCTGCGTGACCTGACGGTTATCAAATCAAATGGTAGCCGTGAGCCGTTTGACCGCGATAAGCTGCATCGCTCGCTTAACCTGTGCCTGCGCAAGCGGCCGGTGAATGCCGAGCGGATTGAACTGGTGGTCAATGCCTTGGTGCGCCAGCTCGAAACAACCGGTGATGTGGAGATATCCTCAAATCTGATTGGCGAGATGGTGATGGAAGTGCTGGTCGATCTCGATCAGGTGGCCTTCGTGCGTTATGCATCGGTCTATAAAGACTTCCGCGAAGCCAAGGACTTCAACGAGTTTGTGCGCATGCTGCAAAAGCGTGGCGAGTAGCGTTAGTTCAATTGAGCATAAAAAAACGGGCGCCGGTGAGGGCGCCCGTTTTGCTTTATAAAAGCCGCAATCAGCGCGGCGGAGCCAGCTCTGAAACGTAGAGGGTGGCTTTCTTGGTGCCGCCTTCTTCGTAGGTGCCAACCCAGATGTTGTAGTTACCAGCCAGCGGGCGGTCGAAAGTTACAGCCGGGTTGAGGTTGGCTTCGCTGATGTCATCAGCGCAAACCCACTTGCGGTCAGGGGTGAAGACAACCAGTGTGGTGTCACTATCGGCCTTAACGTAGAAACTGAGCTTCTCGTTACCGGCAACCGAGCCAGGGTCCTTGTCCGTAGCGTAGTTTACGTCAACGTCTGGCTTTTCCCAGTTGATGTGGCCGCCGCAATTTGGGCCAATGCCTTCGGCTGACTTATCGCCACCGGCTTCAATTTCAACGGTGCGGGGGTCATTTTCAAAGCCAACACCAACTTCTACCGTTGTGTAAAGCGGGGCGGGTTCCCAGTCAGGGTGTGCGGCAGGAGCGGGCTGGGCATTTTTAGCAACTGCGGGCAGGGCCAGCAGGCTGAGCGCCAGCAGGGAAAGAACGGGAAGGGTGAAACGGCTTGCACGCATATTTGGCTCCTGACGCGAGGTAAAAAACGCAGTTACACTGAGCTAAATTTATTAATCTGACAAGACGGGAAACTTGCTCTCGGGTGCTATTCCGGGCTATGTGTCCGCTCATCAGATTTAGCCGCATCGCTGGCCCGCCTGTATGAGGCTGGGAGGCGATATGTTTTTAGAGGAATTTTATGCCAAGTCTCAGCTCTGCCAAAGCACGCCGTACCGCCGCCCGTCTCGCCGCCGTCCAGACGCTGTATCAGCTGGAACTGGGCGATGGCAGTGCCGAGAGCGCTGTTTTCGATATGATGCAGCTGCGCCAGGATGATTTGCCCGAGCAGCTGGTCGAGCCGGATGCCGCCAAGCTGAAGACGATTACCGAAGGCGTACAGACCCGCCTTGCCGATGTAGATGCTTTGATTACTGGAGCGCTTGAGGGTGGCCGCGGTATTGAGCGGAGCGAAGCTTTGCTACGGGCGATCTATCGTGCCGGTACTTTTGAGTTGCTGACGGACGCCGAAACCGAAGTTGGCATTATAATTAACGATTACGTCAATGTGGCGCATGCCTTCTTTAGCGAAGGCGAGCACTCAAAGGTCAATGCCGTTTTAGATAGCGTGGCGAAGGCGCTGGGGCGGGGGCGTTCCGTTTTGCCCAAGGCATCGCCTGCTGGCAGGTAAAATAGCGCCCGTGCGCATAACCACTCAGCTCTACGCCCTGTGAGCGCAGGCAGTTAAAGATGTTCGTGGCCTCGAGCTGTGCCTTGCGGCCAGATACGGCATCCAGCGTGATATAATCAACCGGCTGACCGGTCATGCGGTGCTGGCGGGCGGTTTCGGCCCTTGCCACATCCTTGGCCAGTAATAGCGTTGCGCCATAGTCGGAATAGCCTGCGCGGTTGGGGTAGACCCGCTGATCCTGCCAATCGACCGGGAAGCCAAGCCTGCGGGCGCGGTCGACAAGGTCCATACCCTCATCGGTCATTGAAATGATGCCGCACAAAACGCGGTGGCGGCTCTGGTTAATGGAGACATCGAGGTGCTGGTCGCGGCTCATCGAACAAACTCCGGTCTAGGGGTGGGGGCTTTATGTATGGCTGGGGTAACTTTATTGCTGGCTACTGGCTCGGCCCAGATCTGGCGCTTGGCAGTTTCAATCAGCTGGTTGCCAATAAGCGAGGCGCGGTCGAAGGCGTTGGCCTGTGTGCCTTCAGGGTTTACCTGACGGCAGAGAGCGAAAACATCCTGTACCATGAAAAGAGCAGTAGAGCTGAGCTGGAGGCTGCTGGCACCCGGACGGGGGTGGCCGAGATCAATACCGGCAATTCGGGCATCTTCCAGCAGTTTTCGGCCTTCTTGGCAGCAGAAGAGCGCACCCACGAGGCGGGCTGACCTGGCTTTGCCGGGGGACGTTTCACCCATTGGGTTCATGCGCTTCTCCCTAAATCATTAACTAAAAATGTATTTTCCGTTATTAAATCGATAATAGTGAATTGGCGTTAGGGTTGCCAGATTTTAATACTTAGATTTACTTCAAATTAGCGCTATATCCGCGGTTATGGATACTCTGGAACAGCTTACCAGCGACTTTGAATTCCTGACTGACTGGGAAGATCGCTATCGCCACCTGATCGAAATGGGACGGGCGCTGCCAGCCCTGACCGAGGCCGAGCATAATGATGCCAACAAGGTGAGCGGCTGTATGAGCCAGGTCTGGATGGTGGCCGATTTAGGTGCAGATGGGCGCTATACCTTCAGGGCGGATAGCGATGCGCATATTGTGAAAGGCCTGATCGCCATTCTTATGCTGGCTTACTCAGGCAAAACCGCAGCCGAGATTGCAGCCGTGGATATTGACGGCAGCTTTAAGCGACTAGGGCTCAACGAGCACCTGTCGCCTAACCGCCGTAACGGCTTCTTCTCGATGGTCGGCCGGATTAAGGCGCTGGCGCAGCCATAAGGCCGGCTTCGCCCAGATACTTCGCAACACCCGGGTGTACGGGCAGGCCATAAGCGGTGGGCTTCATATCGCTTGCGGTCAGGCGCACGAGGGATGGGTGCAGTGTGGTGAGCTGGCTGGCGTTGCCATAAGCCGCTTTGGCAACAGCATAGGCCACATCATCTGGCAACTTAGCCGTTGTTACTAAAAGCGCGCGCACACCGAAGGTCGCTGTATCGCTGGTCTGGCCCGGGTAGGTGCTGCCGGGGATAACCGATTTGCTGTAGAACGGGTTGTTCGCAATCAGCTGGTCTACCGCGCGGCTGTTGAGCGGCAGCATTTTGGTCGCGCAGCGGGTGAGAGCATCCTGCACGGCGGCATTCGGGTGCGGCACCAGATACACAATCGCATCGACCTGACCACTGCAGAGGGCATTGGCCTGCTCGGCAAAAGGCAGGTCGAGTAATGCGCCCATTTCGCCGACGCCCCAATTGAGGGTTTGGAAAATGGCAGTCATCAGGTTGCGCGGGCCCGAGCCGGTAGGACCAAGGTTGATCTTGCGTCCCTTCAGCCCATCGATATCGTTGATGTTGCTATCGGCCTTTACAACAATCGCCAACAGTTCTGAATGCAGGGCCAGAATGGCGCGCAGGTCAGGGTTGCCTTCAGCAAACGGAGGCATGCCACCCTTGGCGGCGTAATAGGCCCAGTCAGATTGCGCGATGGCGAAGTCGAGATTGCCATTCGCCAGCGCTTCGAGATTTGAGATCGAGCCATTGGTGCTCTGTACCGCCAAGCGAATGGTTGGGTTCTGGTCATTCACCAGACGCTGAACTGCGCCTGCGGTGGGATAATAAATGCCGGTTACAGCGCCGGTCCCGATGACGAGTGGTGTGGGGCGATTCGCGGTACGCGGAGCCGACTCGGCAAGAGCAGTAGTCGAGAGGGCCAGTAAGGCCGAAAGAGCAAGAGCAAAGCTACGTACTGCGCACATGGAAAACCTCGAAAAAGTTAATAATCTCGGGCCGCACTATGCGAGGCTTGCAGGGCAAGGTCAAATGTTACGTTGGGTGCGCGAAAAGACTCCCATAATACGGGGGTGATTGCTAGTCTGCGCCAGTTAATATCTCAGCCCATAATCGCGGCTGTTTCCATGAGGTTAAAATGAACAATCTGCCACCTGAGAACGATATCGCTGTTCTGGAAAACAAGGGCGGAAACGTCAAGGAATCTTCTCAGCGCTTCGATGGGCAGATGCAGCCATCACCTCATAACTCACCTTCCATTCGCAAATCCTCTGCCGCCAAGGCCGAGCTGCCAGGCTGGGCAGTCGGTGCATCGCTGTTGTGGGTTGCGGTTGCTGCGGTTTATGTACTGCTGGTTGGCGGTGTCTCGACCAGCGCCAGTTCACTCGCTTCGCTGGCTGCAGGTGTTGCAGCACCGCTTATGGTTATCTGGCTTATTGCCCTTATGCAGATGCGTGCGATGGAAGCTGATGCGCTGACGGGCCCCGTACGCCGCCAATTGGCCGCGCTGCTGGCTCCGGGCGCTGCTGCTGAAATGCGTGTGCGCCGTGTCACACAGGCACTCGCCGAGCAGGCCGAACAACTGCGCCATGCCGCAACTGTTGCACTTGATGACTCAAGCGCTGCCATGAATGCACTTACGCGCCAGAGTGACGAGCTGCGCCGCCTTTCAGCCGGCGCTATGCTCGAGCTGGGCAAAATCGGCAAGACCGCCGAGCAGACCCTGACGCATCTGCAGGGTGCTTTGGGCGAAGTGAACAAACAGACCGGCACCGAGCGCGAACGCGCCCTCGATATGGTGGCCCAGCTTGAAAAGCACATTCATCAGGTGCTCGGTCAGGTCGACCGTCTCTCAACCAATTACGAAGCCAAGCTGGTTAAGCTCAGCGAAACATCGGACAAAATCGAGAACCGTACCAAGGTGCTGGTCAACCTCACCGAGAATGTTGATGCCAAGGTTGAGCAGGCCGCTGATGGCGTGTTGGGCGATCTGACCCGCCTTGAAGCAGCTGTGGCCGAGGTAGGGCAGCGCAGTGCGGCGATTTCACATCTTTTGGCGCGTCCGGTTGAATCGCTCGAAACAGCCGCACGCCATCTCGATAACAATATGCGCCAGTCGCAGGAGATGCTTTCCAACGCTACCCGCAATCTCGAGAAGATTGGCGATAATGCTTTGGGCCGTGCCTCGAGCCTTGTTTCGACCCTGTCTGACCGTCTCTCCAGCATGGAGCTGGTAGGTGCCAAGCTGGTTTCAGTAGGTGCCAGCGCACAGGCCGATACCGGCCGTTACGTGGCGCAGATCGAAGCCGCTGCCGAACGTATTCGCGTACAGACCGAGCAAGGCCAGCAGAACCTGCGTCAGGCGCTTACAGATTTCGACAAGATCGTCGGTAAGTCGATTGACCAGTCGACCTCGCTGGTGAGCAAGCTGAACGATGGTGCCGAAAAGATTTCGCAAATCACAGCCGATGGTGAAGAGAAGTTTGATGCACTTGCCTGGGATATTGAGAACCGCGCTGCGCGTATTGGCGATATTGGTAAGGACGCCCGCGCCCAGCTCGAGAAGGCCCGAATTGTTCTGGATGATGCACAGAACAGCTTCTCCAGCCAGTTAGAGCGCCTTGGCGGTCTTAATGGCGATCTGGCCGAAGAGATCAAGCGTGCCGAAGCTGGTGCCAAGCTGCTGGATACAGCCAACCGCACTGCGCATCAGCGCGCGACCGAGCTGACTGCTGCCAGCGATGGCACACGCCAGACACTTGAATCTATCTCGGCGCTTCTCACTGGTCAGCAGGCCAGTGTTGAGCAGATGGCGCTTGCCCTGAACAAGCAGATTGAGACACTCACCAGCACGCTAGTGACCCAGCAGGACGCTATCCGTCAGGCTGCCAGCAGCGCGGCTACTGATGGTGAGAATACCCGCGCTGTGCTGCACGACCAGATGCAGGCGATTGCTGCAGCCACCATAGATGCTGCTGGTCAGCTTGATACCATGCAGGCACGTCTGGCCAATGAGACCAAGGGTCTTGAAATGCTGGCCGACCAGTTTGGTCTGCGCCTCTCGAGCCTTGCAGCACAGGTGGTGCTTGAAGGCGAAGCAGTGGTTGATGCCACCAGCCGTTTGGGCAACGAGCAGCAAAGCCTTGGCAACATTGCCGTGCAGGCGAAGGCTGATCTTATTCAGCTCACTGATAAGCTGGAGTCCACAAAGCAGGGCGCTGTTGTGGCTATGGACAGTGTCGCCAGCCGCTTGGCTGAGCTGCGCAGTGAAATCGCACGTGCCGATCAGGACCTGCAAAGCGGTGCCACCCGCATTGGCAGCGAGCAAAGCAAGCTGGTTGCTGATAGCACAGTGCTGACCGAGGCCCTTGAAGGCACACTCAGCCGCCTTGAGGCCATGACCGGTGGTATCGATAGTGCCTCGCGCACCATGGCCGCGCAGGGCGCTGCTGCTGGCGCACTGCTTGAACAGGCACAGGCACAGATGATCCTTGCTTCAGGCCAGTTGCGCGATGAAAGCCAGAACGGCGAAATGGCGATTGCACTGGTGGGCAGCGAAATCTCCCTCCAGCAGGCCAAGCTCAATGAGCTTAAGCAGTCGATTGCCGAAGTGGCTATCGCACTTGAAGATACGCGCGTGCGTATTGAAGCTGGCGAGAGCACACTGGTTGCCACCAGCCAGCGGGCACAGGCCGAACTTGAAGGCGCGAGTGATCGTCTCGATCGCGCCAGCACGCAGATGCAGGCCGAAGCGCTGCAAGGTGTACGCACGCTTCACGCCGCCGAAAGTGCTGTGGTTGGCGTAAGCAGTACGCTGAATGCCACCACCGAAGCCACCGATGAACGCATCGTGCAGCTGCAGCAGGATATGACCTCACTGCAGCAGATTATGGCCAACCTCAGTACCCGTTCAGATGCTCTGGCTTCGAGCCTTGCCAACCACGCCGTACAGGCCGAGATGGCTACTGGTAAAATTCAGGGTGCTACCAATGTGGCTGAGCAATCATCTGCCCAGTTGCTCACCCGTATGGGTGAGCTTGGTACTATTGCCGAGACCCAGCATCAGCGTCTGGCATCCATGGTTGAGGCCGTTGCTGCGGCTGAAGCCTCGCTGGAGCAATCGGGCGAGCGTAGCCAGAGTGCCATGCGCGGTGTGCTGGCCGAGCTGTCAACAACCGGCGAAAAGGCTGATGCCGTATTGGCACAAATGGTTGAGCGCTTGCGTACAGCCGGTACTGCCGTTGGCAATGAATCGGGCACTGCCCAAAGCCTGTTAACCGAAGTCGTTGAGGCCCTGCGCACTGCCTCGGGCGAATTTACAGCCCGTGTAGAAACTGCCGAAGCGCAGATGAATGCAGCGCGTAGTAGCCTTGGCGAAATCGGCACCCAGCTTGGGAGCGAAAGCGCCGCCCTGCATGATAATATCACTAATCTCACTGGTGCGGCGCAGAACGCCCGCGTCGAGCTTGAGAACAGTCAGGTTGTGATCAGCACCACCAGCCACGATGTGGCCAGTGCGCTTGAAAGCCTGATTGCCGATATTGAGCGTCTGGGCACAGCTGGTGCCAATAACACCGCCCGCCTTAACGACATGACCAGTGCGATTACTGCTGGTTACGGCAATATGCAAACTGCCGGTATGGCGGTTGCAAGCCAGAACGATACGCTCATCCAGAGTTTGGCCAACGCCGAGCGCGCGATGATCGAGATGACTCAGCAGGTTGAGGGCGTGCAGGGCATAGTCGGGCTGATGACAGATAATGCAACCCGCCGTCTGGCTGAGGTCTCGACCCTCTTTACCCAGCGTGTGAATGCAGGCGAAGAGTTGATCCGTAATGCAACCGGTCAGTCCCTGACATTACTTGATGAGCAGATCAAGACCGTACGCACCACAGTAGGCGATATGACTGATCATGCAGCTAACCGCATGGCCGAAACATCAGCCTTGTTTGCCAAACGCATCCACGAGGGTGAAGAGCTGGTCAGTGGCGCTGCCGAGCGGATCGACCGCACGGGTGCCTTGGCGCGTGAGCAGGGCGTTATCCTTGAGCAGGCTATTGCCAGTGCCGAGCAGCGCTTGGCGCAGTCGGTGGCCAGTGTGGCCACCCGCCAGCGTGAGCTGGGCAGCAGTGCTGAAGACGCGATGACCCGCATTGATGCGGTAACCGCCGGCTTCGACCGCGTAATCGACAAGAATGCTGCCGCACAGGAGCTGCTGGCACGTCAGGCTGAGCATAACCAGCGCATTGTAGCGGGTCTTTCAGAGATTGCAGTGACTACCGCCACTAATCTTGAGCAGACTGGCCAGCGTATGGCCATGCTGGCGCAACAGGCCGCTTACGACAGTAGCCGCATGCTAGGCGTGACTGAGCGTATCGAGTATCAGCAAAATTCGATCAAACAGGCCGCCAATGAAGCACTGGCAGTTATGCAGGCCGTGCAGGCACAGCTTGAGAAATCGGGCAGTGCCAGCGTGGGCATGGTGGATGAGGCGCAGGATCGTGCCACAGCAGCCATTCTCGCCATGGCTGAGCGCCTGAGCTCACTCAGTCGCCAGAGTGATAACCTCATGGGTCAGCTGCGCGAAACAGTTGACCGTTTTGAAGATGCAACCGGTGATATGCGCCAGACCAGCCACATCATCTCGGGTGATATTGATGAGCTGGGTTCGCGTCTGCATGGCCGTGCGCTTGACCTGACCGCAGCTGGCCAGCAGTTTGACCGCGAGCTCAAGGCCCGCCTTGGCAGTGTGACTGAAACCGGCGTGCAGCTTGAGAACTACTTCACTGGCTTTGGCCGTCAGCTGGCTGCTATTGATACGCAGTCGAGCGGCTATATGATTGAGCTTGAACGCCGTTCGCAGGAGGCTTTTGGCCGCTTGCAGCATGGTGTAGACCAGCTGGCTGTATTGCCGGAGCAGGTTGATATCGCCCAATCGCTGCTTTCAACGCAGGTAGAAACAGCGCGCAATGAAATCGCCAAACTGCGCTATGATCTTATCGAGATTGGCCGCGATGTGCAGGATCAGGTGGCAACAGCTACCGGTGCCTCAGGCGCATTGCTGGTCAACATGCAGGATGTTGGCCTGCAAAGCCGCCTGACGGCTGATCAGCTGGATAACATCTCGCAGCAGCTCACGTCTGCCTCGGAGAATGCATGGCAGGCTGTTAATGCAGCCGTGAGTGAAAACACCAGTGGCCTTAACGGCCTTGTGCTGTCACTCGAGGATGCCGAAGCACGCGCCAATACGATTGTGGCCACAGCACGCGGCGAAATTGAGGCCATGTTGGCCAAGGTCAGCGAGCTTGGTTCGTTGGTTGAAAATTCGCTCGACCGCCTGACCGATAACTATGTACGCCTCTCGACTGACGGCCTCGGCAACATGGCGCAGCTGACCGAGCAGATGGAAGCTGGCGCTGCCCGTCTCGAGGAAAGCACGAGCAAGGCCAATACTAACTTCACCTTTGCGGCTGAAGTGCTCGAGCGCCATCAGGTTACCATTGTTGAGGGCAGTAATGTGCTGCAGGCACGTCTTGATGAGGTACGCGGCCAGTTGCAAGGCCTGCTCGATGGTATGAGCGGGCTCGATGCGCGTATCGAGATCATGTCGCCCAATCTTTCGAGCCAGCAGGTTAAGCTTGAGAGCTTCCTCAGTTCGGTCGACCGTACCTTAAGTCAGGTCAACTCGCTGCAAACCATCAGCAAGGATCTGGCAACCGAGCATCTGGCGCTTGCGGCGCAGGTGCAGGAGAGTGAAGGCAGGTTGGTGACAACCGCTGGCGAGCTCGAAGGCCGCCTTGGCAAGCTCGATACAGTGCTTTCAACCGCCGTACTCGCACGTCTGGCACAGGCTGCCGAACATGCACAGGCGGTTGAGGGTAATCTAGGCCGTTTGGGTAATCAGGCTGGCAAGCTTGATGGCTCGTTGCTGCAGATCCGCCAGTCGCTGGAGCAGGATGTGCATTCAATGCAGCAGGCAGAAGCTGCGATCTCGACCGTGGCTGAACGTACCGCTGTTAAGATGCTGGAGGTTGGCACCGCGCTTAATGCCACACTCAACCAGCTGCAGAAGGGAGGTCAGCTCTCGCATGCTGGTCTGTTGCAGACAAATGAAGAGACACAGCGCATGGTTGTACGCCTCGAGCAGGTGCGCGCTCTGATCAAGAACATGATGAGTGCTATCGGCTCAGACCTTGCTGATTGGCAGGGCGACCTCAAACGCAAGCTAGAAACAGCCGTAACCGAAATCGGCCCGCTGGCACGCGCACTGCCGCCAGCACCGCCCGGTGTGCAGGCTATGCAGCAACAGCCGATGCGCGTTCGTGTGTCTGCGCCCGCGGTATCTTCTGGTATCAGCTCTGCCCAGCTTACCACCGAGGCGCTGCATGCCTTGGCGGTTGATCTTTACCGCCTGCTGCATACTGAGGTACCAGACCTGCGCCACGGCCTTGTACCACCTGCCGCCCGCCGCCAGCCGATGACACCGGATGACTCGCGCGCCTATACGCGCTCGTTGCTCGAGCAGAAGGCCGAAGTTTTGGCTCCGCATGTGCGCGAGCTGTATAAGCGTAACTTCGAGTTCCGCCAGTATGTGGACCGTTATGTGGCCCGCTTTGAAGCGCAGTATGATGTACTCGCCCGTAGCGCACAGGGTCTGGCAGAAGCCAGCGCCTACCGTGTTGGTGAAGTCGGTCAGCTCTACGAACTGGTGGCTGGTGCTCTCGAGCGCAAGAAGCTGGGCCAGACCGAGACGAGCGCTGTATGATGAAATTCATCAGCATACTCGTTTTGTTTTTGCTGTTCTCGGCTGGTGCGGCCAAGGCGTGTGATTGCCCTGAACTGCCACCTGATCAGGTGGCGCGCGCGTCTACCCTGTTCTTCGTCGGTCAGACGCAGGTACCGCGTGAAGTAGTGCCCAAGGGCGGTGCAAGCTTTGCCAATAGCCTGATCTGGAAGGGAGCCCGCCTGACTACACCGATTGTTGCCGGTAACGCGCCGGATGGTGATGCGAGCTGCGCGGCTGAATTCTTCCTGTCCGAGACGTATCATGTATTGGCTTATGGCTCGTTCGAGAACGGTTATTATACTGATAAATGCGCACTCTCGCGCGTGAATGGCGAAAGCCCCAACCGCGATAAGATCATGTTCTTCCTGTCGCATCAGTATATGAAGATTGAATCCTTCCTGCAGGAAAACGGCTTTGGTGATATGCAGAACCTCACGTGGTTGCGCAAGGTTGCCAAATTCTATCTCGATGAGTATAGCCCCGAGCAGGCGCAGCGCTACTACAGGCATGCTGCAATTGTCTCTCGTGATTCGATAATTGATCTTAAGGGTGAGGGTGAGGCTTACCTGCAGATGGGCATGGCCCGTCAGGCACTGACACGGTTTGACGATGTACTCGAAAAAGACAATAGCGTTCAGGAGGCCTGGGGTGGCCGCTACCGCGCGCTGGCGCTGATGGGCCGTTGGGATGAGCTGCCGGGCGATAAGCCAAATCTGGCAGGGATGGTCTGGCGGCAGGCTAAACTGACTGCCGATCTCTCCAGCCCGAACCTCACCCGCAGTTGGTGGACGCAGATTGACGCCGCAGGGCGCAAGCTCACGGGGGCCGACTTCAGTAAATCGGAACTCTCGGTTGTCTCATTTAAGGGGGCCGACCTGACCGGTGCTGACTTTAGTAAGTCGCGTCTGTTTGAGGTCGATTTTACAGGCGCTACACTCAAAGACGTACGGTTTGAGGGGGCTAGTCTTGAGAACGTAAAGTGGCCAGAAGGCTTTACTCCGCCAACTTCAACGCCCTGGATGGGCCTGCCTAAGGATACGCCAACGCCGGATACGCCTGCAAGTCTGCCGATGCCATCAATCGGGCAGCAGGATCCCGCAGGTCGATGACCAGCTGATTTTAACTGGCTGGCCGAAGCGGGGAATACGCGCGCGGCCTTCGCTATCGTTCTCAACGAACACTTTGATCTGCTGGCCGTTGTTCAGTTGCACGAGGCAGAGGTTATAATCACCAAAGTAGGTGTATTCCTGCGCCACACCATCGACGCGGTTTTCATCCGGATTGGCATCATCCATATCCAGCATTTCGGGCCGCACACCAATGGTGACGCTATCGCCCAGTTGTGGAATGAAATCGGCCTCGTTTACAAAACGGCCAACTGTGGTTTCTACAATCACACTCTTGCCCTCAACCTTCGTCACCTTGCCAGGGAAGAAGTTGATAGAGCCGAGGAAGTCGGCCACAAAGCGGTTTTTGGGATATTCATAAAGCTGCTTGGGCGTGCCCATCTGGGCGATCTTGCCTTTTTCCATGACCGCAATACGGCTGGCCATGCTCATGGCCTCTTCCTGATCATGCGTTACCATGATGAAGGTAATACCTACCTCGTTACGCAAGTGAATGAGGCCCAGCTGCATATCCTCGCGCAGGCGCTTGTCGAGAGCTGAGAGCGGCTCATCGAGCAGCAGTACCTTCGGGCGCAGAATGAGCGCACGGGCGAGGGCAACACGCTGGCGCTGTCCACCCGAGAGCTGATGTGGCATACGGTCGATTTTATCGGCCAGCTGTACCTGAGCCAGTGCCTCTTCAACACGCTTTTTAATAACGTCTGGTGCATGGCGCTCAATCTTGAGGCCATAGGCTACGTTATCGCCCACACTCATGTGCGGGAAAACCGCATAGCTCTGGAATACCATGTTAAGCGGACGCTTTTGCGCTGGCCAGTCGGTAATGTCTTCGCCGCCTAGCCAGATGGCGCCGCCTGTAGGCATTTCAAGGCCCGAGAGCATGCGCAGCAAGGTGGTTTTGCCGCAGCCCGAAGGGCCGAGCAGGGCAAAGAACTCGTTATTACCAATATCAAGCGAGACATTATCCACCGCCATGACGCCGTTGGGGAACTGCTTGCTGATATTCTTGAAGCTGATGAAAGGCTGGCTGCTGTCGGTCATGATTTACGCTTCTGCATTTTGTTGAGGTAGGTAGCGGCGATGATGGCAACTGTCGCGGTGATGATAATGAGTACTGTGAAGGCCGCGTTCACATCTGGCTTTATACTCATGCGTACCTGTGAGTAGATCTTGACCGGCAAGGTGGTTGAACCGGGCGTGGAAGTAAAGAAGGTGATCACAAAGTCGTCAAGCGACAGGGTGAAGGCTAGAAGGCCGCCAGCAATAAGAGCAGGCTTGAGATAAGGAATAAGAATATCCCGGAATACCTGCCAGGTATTGGCACCAAGGTCGAAAGCAGCTTCTTCAAGGCTGCGGTCAAATCCGTTGAGGCGAGCACGCACCACAAGGGTTACAAACGGGAAGCAGAAAGCCACATGCGAGATGATGATAGGCAGCAGGTTAAGCGGCCAAGTCAGGTCTTGCGGGAAGTTGATCCGGTTAAAGAAAATCATCATGGCAATACCAAGGCTGATTTCGGGGATCACGATTGGTAGGCCATTAAGTGCTTCGATAAAAGGCTTACCGGGGAAACGGAAGCGCCATAATGCTATCGCCAGCATGGTGCCGATGATGGTTGAGAGAATGGTCACAAATAGGCCGATGACAAGGCTGTTGGTAAAGGCCTCAAGCAGAGCAGAATTTTCATACGCCTTGCGGTACCAGTCAGTGGTGAAGCCTCTCCACTCGATCGTACGAGGGCTATCGTTAAAGCTGAACGCCATCATCACGAACAGCGGGACGTATAAAAATACCAGCGCGGCAACCACCGTCAGGCGGAGCCACCAGCGGCGGGTATAATCGAAGGGGCCAATCGGAAACTTCATGAGCGTTTGGCCTCGCGTTCGCTCTGGCGCGAGCTGTACCAGCTTTGTGCCGCCAGAATGAGGAACGTGAAGTAGACCAGCAGCATTGAGAGCGCCGAGCCGAAGGGCCAGTTATTGGCCGAGTTGAACTGGCTTTCAATCGCCTGCCCGATCATCAGGCTGCTGGGGCTGCCGAGCAGAGCCGGGGTCACCAGCGCACCAAAGGCGGGAATAAAGGTAATGATGCAGCCAGCAATGATACCGGGCAGGGTAAGGGGCACCATGATGGAGAAGAAAGTACGCCACTGGCCTGCGCCAAGGTCGAGGCTGGCTTCGAGGTAGCTGCGGTCGAGTTTCTCGAGCGCCGTGTAAAGCGGCAGGATCATGAACGGCAGGTGCACATACACTAGGCCCACCAGAATACTACCATCGGTATACAGCATATCAAACGGCCCGATGCCGACAGCACCAAGCAGGTCGTTGATGAGGCCCGTCGCGCCCATGGTGGATTTAAGCGCATAGGTGCGTACTAAAAGGTTAGTCCAGAATGGCAGGATCACCAGCAGTAACAATGCTGGCCGCCATTTGGCCGGTGCAAAAGCAATAGCCATGGCGATGGGATAGCCAACACAGAGGCAGATGGCGGTGGTGAGCCCTGCAATCCACAGTGAGTAGCCGAGTACCTTGAGATAGACCGGATCGAATGCCCGGGCATATGACGCGGTGGTCCACGTCAGCACGGTATCTGTCAGACCTGCCTGCTCGCTAAAGCTGAGCAGGAACATGGCCGCCAGCGGCAGCAGGAAGAAAACAGCCAGCCACAGCAGGGCAGGCGCCATGAGTAGCGCGAACAGACCAGGTTGGCGTCGCCAATCATCCACGATGCAATATATCCTTATTCAGCACGAATACGGGTAACTGCGTCGGTATAGAAGCTGGTGACTTCCTCGCCTACATACTTTGCATACTCGCTGACCTTCACCACCTCATCTGGCGGGAATACTGCCGGATTGTTGAGGTAGTCGGCTGGCATAAGCTTCTTGGCGGCGGCGTTTGGTAACGCATACTGCGTGACCTTGGCAATCTCGGCATGAACCTCGGGCGTGTAGATGAAGTTGATGAAGTCATGTGCTTCCGCGGCATTCGGGCCGCCTTTGGGGATGGCCCAGTTGTCGTCCCACAGCTGTACGCCTTCCTTGGGGTAGGCGTAGGCGAGGTCATCATCTTCCACCATCACCTGCAGGATATCGCCATTAGCTTCCATCGCGAGATCAACCTCACGGGCGAGCAACAGGTCCTGACCGTTATCGCCAGCCATGGCGCGTACGTTCTTCTTGGCGGCCATAAGTGCAGCTTCGGCCTTCTTCAGGTCGTCCATATTGGTGCTGTTAAACGGCAGGCCAAGGTACTTGAGGGTCGAGCCGATGAGCGAAACCGGCTCGCTGAACCATGAGATGCGACCTGCGAATTTCTCGCTCTCGGGGCCGACGAGGTATTTCCAGCTGTCAAAGGCTGTGGGGCTGCCCAGAGCTTTCTCAACCGCACTCTTGCGATAACCGGCAGCATAGGTGCCCCAGAAGTAAGGAGCCGAGAACTTGCGGCCTACATCGTAGGGGCTTTCCATGAAGCGGGGGTCGATATTCGCGAAATTGGGAATTTTGGCGTGATCGAGCGGCACCAGCATGTCCGACTTGATCATACGCTCAACCATTTCATTACCCGGGCAGATGACATCATAGCCGGGATTGCCTTCGCGCAGGCGGGCGAACAGCTCGGCGTTATCGGCGTAAAGGTCGTAACGGACTTCAACGCCGGTAGCCTTGGTGAAGTCGTCCAGCGTGGTGGGGCCGATGTAGGTATCCCAGTTGTAAACATGTAACTGCTTGCTGGCTGCAAACGCCTGACGGGCGAAAACCGGCAGAACGGCAGCAACAGCAACCGTGCTCTTGAGGAAGGTACGGCGCGATGCGCGGGTTTGATGAGATACAGCCATTTTAGCCCCGGGGTTGGGTGGAATCACTGAAACTCACGTTGTCATAATGGTGGGGGATGTCAATATTTTGCAGTAGCGCAGTGACAAAATATCGAGTCGGTTTTCTAGAATTCGGTCAGGGCCAGATGTCTCGCGCCTTTATGGATGCAAAACCGCTCAGGGTAGCGCAGGGCGGCTACGGTAAAGACCGATTCTTCGTTGTCAAAAACACCTAAATTCAGTGCTTCTTCGGTAATTTCGAGGCACATAGCCTCAAGCCCGACAAGGGCTGATTCAGTGCCGCCCCACCAATCCGCTGGTGTGCGATTGATATTAGCGAGGAAGAAACTGGCGATATCTGCATCCTCCGGCTGCATGGGGTTGTTGCACACAAGGTGTATGCGCCCATCCGAGAGTTCGGGTGTCTTGTCTGCACGTGGATAGTAGCCGTTGTGCAGACGGGCAGGGAAGTGCTGGTGGCCAATCGCAGCATCCATCCACAAAAAGAATTTACTGTTAAACGGGTTGCTCTGGCAAACCTGTTTCACCAGTGCGGTTTTGGAGTGGATGACGATATTATAGTCGAGCGAGAAATATTCTGGCCGCTCGGGGTCGAGGGCATTTTCTTTGTAATAGGTCGACTGAAGCACAGCCCTGATACGAGCGCGATGGCTTTGCCGTGGCAGATTGTCGAACGTGAGAGGAATGATGCGGGTATGCGTAAGCCCCGGATCGAACTCATCCCGCATGGCACGCACCTGTGCCTCATGCTCGGGCTGAATGAAAATGACCATCTGGCAGCGTAGGGAGAGGGTCTTTTGCCGGAAGTTATCGAGGTAGTAGCTGAAGGGACGGCGGTAGGCCGGCGGCCAGTCACCGCGGCCAATATCAAAGAGGCCGGTCACGATGGTACAATCGAGGTTGAAACCCTGCATACCTAGCCTTTGCTACAGTTGGTGCCCGCGACCGGACTTGAACCGGTAAGCCCGAAGGCGAGGGATTTTAAGTCCCTTGTGTATACCAATTTCACCACGCGGGCGGCGCATCTGTATAAACGCGGGCAAACTAGCGGGTTAAAACGGAATGTGCAATTGCTTCGGCGCAGTTATGAAAATTTTGCGATATCCGTCTCAAGAAGTTTACGAATGACCTTATGAGACATCTCGCGCAGACGCACTTCATCGGCCCTTGGGTGGGCTGGTGTCAGTGGCAGCAGTGTGTCTGCCGAGGGGTCGAGCTGGCAGGCTGTTATGCGGCCGCTGGCTTCACGTTCGGTAATCATTTCAACGCCCGTCTCGCGGTCGGTAACTGTGTAAATGATCGAGGTAATATCGCTTTGCCGATTAACGCGCATGGCCAGACTGGTAAAGCTTTCCTGTGCATGGGCGCGCACTTCAATTACGCCGTCATGAATGGCAAGTTCAACCAGTGGCATGCCGAGCGGCGAGTTTTCATATACGCCCATGTCTTTAGCGATACTTCTGGCGACAGGACCGGTGAGTTCATTAAAGAGGCGGCAGGTCATTATAATCTTGGCTTTAGGTGGGGGTTGATGAGGCCTAGGGTTTTGTCTGCAATCGTAACAAGTCGTAGCGCTTCAAGGTCTGTCTTGGCCACATTAAAAGGACGCTTGGGACCTACTTTTCCGGTTTTGGCATCCCAGTCCTGATCGTAGTATAGGAATTGCGTATCGCCGTCATAACACTTGAAGGTATGGGTGCCGTTTTCCTTATCAACCACGCTGAGGGAAACAAGCGTGGCCTTGGTGTAAATCGTGAGGCGGGCAAAGGCATCGCGGGTCGAGACGTTAATACCCAGCCGGTCTTCCTCACAATCAAGCGTCACCTTATGGCTCCAGCCGCTTGGCTGTCCGGGCACGCCCAGCGTACGGGTGATCGTCTTGGCGGTTTCCCCGCGGATAGTGCCTGCCTTCATTATTGCCCCGTTTATTTTTAGTTTTTGCCCTGTTGCCGCAAGATTAGGCAGAGGGTCAGCACTTTACAAGTCCTAGATACTGGCGCGCTGGCCAGAAAATGTGTTAAACCGCCCGCATGAGCGCACAGCCCGTTTCCTCTGCCACTCTCTCAGTCAGCCCCAGCCAGGGTTTTGACCGGCTGCTCGGGCTCGTGGCCGATGATATGCAGGCCACCAACCAGCTGATTATCGACCAGATGCAGAGCAAGGTTGCGCTTATTCCGCAGTTGGCTGGCTACCTGATTGCAGCTGGCGGCAAGCGCCTGCGCCCGCTGCTGACCCTCGCCAGCGCCCAGCTGTGCGGCTATGAGGGGGCGCGTCACCACGGCCTTGCAGCCTGTGTTGAGTATATTCATACAGCCACCCTGCTGCACGATGATGTGGTGGATGAAAGCGACCTGCGCCGTGGCCAGCGCTCGGCTAATGCCGTATTCGGTAATCAGGCGAGTGTGCTGGTTGGCGACTTTTTATTCAGCCGCGCCTTTGAGCAGATGGTGGCCGATGGCTCGCTCGAGGTACTGGGCATCCTCAGTAATGCAGCTAAAACGATTGCCGAAGGCGAAGTGATGCAGCTCTCGGTCGCGAATAACACCGCGACGGATGAAGCAGCCTATCTCGAAGTAATTACCGGCAAGACCGCCGCGCTGTTCGCTGCTGCCTGCGAAGTAGGCGCGGTTGTTGCCGCACGCCCCAAGGCTGAGCAGGAGGCGCTGCGTCAATACGGTATGAAACTGGGGATCGCCTTCCAGCTGGTGGATGACGTGCTCGATTATTCAGCCGTACAAGCCAAGCTGGGTAAGGAAGTGGGTAACGACTTCCGCGAAGGTAAAATGACCCTGCCCATCATCCTCGCGTTTGCGCATGGCACACCTGAGGAAAAAGGCTTCTGGCAGCGCACGATTGAAGAGAAAGTGCTCAACGAAGGCGATCTTGATCACGCCATCGGTTTGCTGCAAAAGGCCGGTGCTTTACAGGCCACCATCGCGCGTGCCAAGCAGTATGGTGCCGAAGCACGTGCTGCACTGCAAATCTTCCCGCCCAGCCCAATCCGTGATGCGATGATCGAAGCGGTTACCTTCGTGATTGAGCGCGACTTCTAACACTGATAGACTGCTGTCCATAATAACAAGGGGATAGCAGTGGACGGCGGATTCAGCACAAATCGCGATTTTTCAGGCATAACCAAGCCGGTGACGGCTGAGGTGCCTGAGGTTCTGCCTAAATCAATCTTCAAACTGTTCTGGCTGTTTGCCAAACCCTATAAGCTGGGTGTTTTCGGTATGCTTACCACTGGCATGCTGTTGCGCGCGATTGGTGTGCTGCAGGTTTATGCCAGCAAGATGATTATCGATACCGCTATTTCACTCGATCGCAGCAGCGCCAATGCCTGGCAGATCATGCTTTATCCGCTAGGTGTTTTTTTGGGTCTTATCGGCCTCGCCATGGTATGCGAGTGGGTAGCATGGACGGCTGCTTATAACGGGCGTATTCCCATTCTCGCGCGTGCCCGCCAACTGGTTTTCAATTATGTGCAGCGGCATACGACTAATTATTTCGATAACATGCTCACCGGCAAGGTCGCTTATCGCGCCATGCTGCTGCCCGAACAGACCGTCTCGATATTCGAGCGCACCAATTGGGATTATATGCCGTTATTCGTGCAGTGCTGCACGCTGCTGGTGGTATTCTTTATGGTGCATCCGCTTTTTGCGGCAATTCTGGCGGTATGGCTGCTGGTTTATAGCTTTGTGGCGTATTATATGGGGCGCGATATTGCTAAATATGGCGCCATGCACAGCGATGCTAAAGCCTCACTCACAGGCCGTATTGTCGATAGTATTACCAACATTAAAAACGTTATCTTCTTCTCGGCGCATGAGCGCGAGCAGGCGCTGGTGGGTGTTTCGGTAGCAGGCACGCTGTATGCGCAAAGGAAATCGTATATCGAGTATGTACGCATGCGCGTGTCACTGCAGGTACTGCATGTGGTTATTTACGCGCTTTTATTCAGCCTCGCAGTGAAGGGGCTGGTTGCCGGTACGCTAACACCCGGTGATTTCCTGCTCATCAGCACACTCACGCTGCAGCTGGTGCGCAGTGTGTTTGATGTCAGCAACATGCTGCCTGAAACACTGGACTGGATAGGCAGCATCCGCGACAGTATCGATATGCTGGTGGTGCCCCGCGATATCAAGGATGCGCCAGATGCCAAGCCGCTGGTTATCAGCAAGGCGAGTGTTAATTTCAAGAACGTGACATTTGCTTATGACAACCGCATGGAGATTTTCAAGGATCTGCAGCTATCAATTCCGTCTGGCCAGCGGGTTGGCCTTATCGGCACCAGTGGCGCGGGTAAGACTACGCTTACTACCCTTTTGTTGCGCCTTTACGATGTGCAGGGCGGCGCCATCGAGGTTGACGGGCAAGATGTAAAGAAGGTGACGCAAGCCAGCCTGCGGGCCTCTATCGGCCTCATTCCGCAGGATACCATCCTGTTCCATCGCACGCTGGCAGATAACATCCGTTATGGTCGGCCCGAGGCTAGCGATGAGGAAGTGGTTGATGCTGCCAAGCGTGCTTGCGCACATGAGTTTATCCTCAGCTTGCCAAACGGCTACCAGACTTTGGTAGGAGAGCGTGGTGTCAAGCTCTCGGGCGGGCAGCGCCAGCGTATTGCCATCGCGCGGGCTATTCTCAAAAATGCGCCCATACTGCTGCTGGACGAAGCAACATCGGCACTCGATAGTGAATCTGAAGCTGCCGTACAGGAAGCCATGGCGGTGGCCATGGAGGGCAAAACCGTGATCGCGATAGCGCATCGCCTGTCGACCATCGCGCACCTCGACCGCCTGATAGTCATGGAAAAAGGCCGGATAGTCGAGGAGGGCAGCCATACCGAGCTGCTGGCCAAAGATGGGGTTTATGCCCAGTTGTGGCACCGCCAGAGCGGCGGCTTTTTGCTCACGGATGATCCAGAATCTGCCGGTTTATCCCCTGAATAAGGGCATAAGTTAACAGACTTGCGGTGCCCGCCAGCAAACGCTATAAACCGCGCCTGCCCCTTAAAAGGCAGGCGGACGGAATGTAGCTCAGCCTGGTAGAGCACTTGCTTCGGGAGCAAGGGGTCGTGGGTTCGAATCCCGCCATTCCGACCAATAATTTAGCTGCAGGGACACCAACCCTAAGGCTGGTTTTTTTGTTTCGGGTGAGTTATACACCCCTACGGCTTGCTGCCGTAGCTCAGTGGTAGAGCACCCCCTTGGTAAGGGGGAGGTCGACAGTTCAATCCTGTCCGGCAGCACCATTCTCCAAAAAACTAAATCTTCCACATCCCCCGGCGGGCCTGCTGGGCATCGGCTTGATCAGCCGCATAGCGGCGGCCGCTCTTGTTGGGTAGGTCTTTGGCCCAGCCAAGGCGTACCATGGCTTGCGAGAGATCGCGTCCGTTCATGGTGCAGCTGGCGACCAGCCGTTCATAGCTACGGTCGACCGGCAAACAGGTAAGGGTGCGGCCGCGCACAAGGCCCTGCAGTGTTTGTGTAGCGCCTGCACCGGAAGCTGCATCGCGCTCTGGGGCATCAATACCCCAGAGGCGAATGGCATAGCCCTGCATCTGGAACGTATCTCCATCAATGACGTTCTGCACACGTCCGGTAATCGGTGTGAGGTTAACTGGCACATCCGGCTGACGCATCTGCTGTGAGCCATAGTAACCAGCCGCCAGCATGATGATTAAACCAAGCAACCCACCTCGGCTGCGGCGGCGGCCGTAGTGCGGCATGTTGTTATAGCCGCTATTCCGGCGGTTGCTCCGCATGGCGCTAGTCAGGGCAACGCCGGCAAGAACACCAAGGAGACCGCGGCGGCTCATTTATTTGCAGCTCTGCTGAACCTGACTGATCGCGCGGCTCGAGCCGCGCAGATTGAACGCCAGAGGTTCCATCGCGGTGCCGTTGGCATCGTCAATCAGGGTCACCGTCACGCGGTTAGCGGCCTTGAAGCGGCTGATGAGCGTAGTCATCTCGCTCTGGCTGGGCATATTCATGCTGTCGAGCGTGATGCTGCCCAGACGGTGATCGGCCATTACAGTCAGCGGGCGGTAACCGGCAAAACGGAACACGACCTGTGTGCGCTCGCTGAGCGTGCGGGTATCGAGCGCGTTAATGCGAATAAGCCATCCAGCCTTGTCGTTGGTGTTGGCGTTGTTATCGCAGGTCAGGGTAAGGGATGAGCTGCCATCGGTATCTATAACGGCGCTGCCGTTGGCCACTTTCCAGCTGGCGACAGCGGGAGCGGCAACAGCAAGAGAGAGCAGGGCAGCAAGAATGATTTTACGCATGAGGTACCTCCGGAACAGATACGGCTATTAAAGGTTAAACCTGGGCCCTCGGCAAGGTTGACTCTTGGCCGCAGGTGCGGATAGGTACGGTTATGGCTATTTTAGTGACCGGCGCAGCCGGATTTATAGGTTTTCATGTCTCCAAGGCCCTTCTGGCCCGCGGCGAGCGGGTGATTGGCATTGATAACGTGAATGATTATTACGATCCTCGCCTTAAGGAATCGCGCCTCGCTCAGCTCACGGCTACGCCCAATTTCAGCTTTCACCGCCTTAATATTGGCGACAAGCAGGCGATGTTCGACATTCTGGGCAAGGAAACGGATGTTACCGGGATTGTGCATTTAGCCGCACAGGCTGGCGTGCGCTACTCGCTTACCAACCCTTATGCCTATATTGAGGCGAATGTGATGGGCCATGTCATCATGCTCGAGTTGGCGCGGCTTTACCCGCAGCTCAAGCATTTTGTCTATGCCAGCTCGTCTTCTGTTTATGGCGGTAATACCAAGCTGCCTTTCTCGATTGAAGATAATGTTGATAAGCCCGTCTCGCTTTATGCCGCGACCAAGCGCGCGGATGAGTTGATTGGCCATACCTATTCGCATCTCTATCGTATTCCGGCTACGGGCCTGCGCTTCTTTACCGTTTATGGCCCATGGGGCCGTCCGGATATGGCAGCATTCATCTTCACCAAGGCGATTATAGAGGGTCACCCCATTCAGCTCTTCAATAACGGTGAGATGCAGCGCGACTTTACTTATATCGACGATATTGTAGCCGGTATCATTGCCATTCTTGATAAGCCACCAGTGGACAAGGGCAAAGAGGATGGTGCGCCGCACCGCGTCTACAACATCGGCAATCACAAGAGCGAAGAGCTAAAGCGGTTTGTTTCGATCCTTGAAAACGCCATCGGCAAGAAGGCGATTATCGATAATCAGCCGATCCAGCCCGGTGATGTGCCGGCGACCTATGCCGATATCGACGCGACCCAGCGCGACTTTGGGTTTGTACCGAAAACGACAATCGATGAAGGACTGCCGCGCTTTGTCGAATGGTACCGCCAGCACTATAACTGAGGATGCTTTTTTGGGCGGCGCGCTGATGCTGCGCCAGCCTGTTAAAGGTTATCGTATCAGCAGCGATGCTGTGCTGCTCGCGGCACTGGTGCCGCTTGCCATGCATCAAAAGGTTTTAGAGCTGGGTACTGGCTATGGCCAGATTGCGTTATGCCTGATTGCGCGTGAACCAAGTGTGCATGTAACCGGACTGGAGCTTATGCCGCAGGCAGCCGAGCTGGCGCGCCAGAACGCCAAGCTCAACAAACTGGCCAGCTGCTTTACGGTTATTGAAGGTAATGTGGTTAACTTTACGCCAGCACCAGAATTTGATGTGGTTGTCACCAACCCGCCGTACCGGTTGGCAGATGGTCATACCGCCTCGGCTGACCCTGTAAAAGCCGCTGCTACAATCGAGACAGTACCGATGAGTGAATGGACACGCGCCGCTGCAGCAGCACTCAAGCCACTGGGCGCAGCCTATTTCATACAGGATGCGCGGCGCGAGCAGGATCTGACCGCCGCGTGCCAGAGTGCAGGTCTGACAGATATTGTGGTTTTGCCCTTACCCTCGATGCCCGATACCGAAGCCCTGAGAGTGGCCGTGCGGGCGCGGCGCGGGGCAGATCATCTACAGCGCCTAGCGCCTTATGTGCTGCATACTGCGGATGGCAAATGGCTGCCTGAGGTCGATTCGGTACTGCGCAATCCGCAAGAATTGCCACTCTGGCCCAAATAGCCGTTTAGGATTATACAGTTACCCGAATGAATCTGCTGCGGCTCCTCCTCATACTGCTGCTTGGCTGGCTGCTCGCCCGCTGGGTGAAGCTTTATATTGAAAAGCGTAATGCTGGCAGCAATAAGCCTGTGAGCAAAAGCCAGCCACATGATGACCTCATAAAATGTGCACTATGCGGCACCTACGTGGCTAAAGGCGCGTCTCACATCTGCAAACCCGGTAACGGTACCAGCGTAATATGGTTAGCTGTGTTCATGATGTTGTTCTCAGGGCAGGCGCAGGCAAACATCGGCGGTCGGTATCTGGTTGAGGTGATTGGCAGCCATATCTCGGCCACTCTTGAGGTTAATGGTGTTCGCATCGAAAAATGGTCACTTGGGAGCGAGGCAACCGCGGGCTCATCTTTCAATCACTGGCTCAAGCAGGGCAATAATACGCTGGTGCTCAAGGCGGCTGCTCGCGAAGGTGGCCGTGCCCAGATCAGGGCGCGCATCTATTTTCTGGGTACAACCGCCTCAGGCGCTGTGAGTGTTGTTAATCTGCTTGAGATTAACGACATGGCCAAGGCCACACGCGGGGCCTCGGTTTCGTTCAATCTGGCCTCCGCCCCTAGTCTTTCCCTCTGGCAGGTCACTGCCGCGCCCGAGCCGATTGCAGCGCAGCAAGCAACTGTTCTGGTTGGCACACTACGTAGCGAATTGATTTCTGTTATGGCCGTTGGTGGCGGTTTTGAGGATGTTAAGTCGCTGGAGATGGAACGAACTGACCTACAGCGTGCTTTTGGCGGTACCGCGACATCACAACCCCTTGCGATTGCGCCGCAAAGCCCTCAATCTAAGCTGGAAGTAAGTGTAGCTCCCGCTGTGGCGGAATTGGCGGTTGATTCAGTTGGTGCCACTGGTTTATTGCGCATTTCGCGTAAGGACGGCACCCCGTTGGTAGCTCTCAGGCGGAGCGGTCAGGTTGTGGCTGTTCCTGCGGTTCTGGTTGGCTGGATTAATGGGGCATGGCATATTTTACGCCGTGTTAGCTAGGGGAGGTTATATGTTTCGTTCTATTGCTTTATCCGTATTGGCTGTTCTGATCAGTTTGGGTGCGTCGCCAGCTTTTGCCAGCTCCGATGTGCCAACCGCGGTTGACCTCACGCAAGAGCCCAGCGTCTCCGAAACCCTGCGCACCACAACCTCTGATTCCCAGCGTTATGCTTTTACATTGAAGGCATCGAACGCTCGCATGCAGTTGCGCATCAACGATATTCCCATCATGTTCAAGGTCTTCCGCAATAGCGAAAGCATTGATATTTCGTTTAACGAATGGCTCAAGCGTGGCCTTAACGTGGTTGATGTGCAGATTGAGCGCTTCAGTGAGCAGGAACCGTATGACGTTTCATTCAGCGTATACTTCCAGTCGCCCACACAGGTGGTTAGCGGCGAGCGCCGCGTTTTGTTCGCAACACCTGAGCAGGTTTCGCTGCCACTGCGCCAGCCTATCGGTATCCGTGCTTCAAGTGTTCCCAGCATGCGTATCTGGCAGACCGAGCGGATTACCTTCACCCCTGAGGAAAAAGACCGTTTGATTGACACCATCAACAGCATGCGCCGCCGCATGATTGATGCCTTGAGCAAGAGCGACAACGCCTTTCTCGCTACATACGATAAATCCATTCGTGATGAGGTGGAAAAAGCTTACGGCCGTATAGCCGGCGGTGAGCAGGAAACCATGAAGCAGCGTATGGAGCTGGCCGAGCGGATGCGCAAGCTGGTGAATGCCTCTGTGCAGGCATCGCCAGAGCTGACATCGGATGATCTGAACTTCGAGGTTATTGCCGAAGGCAAGCTGGTGCGTGTAACTCGTCTTGATGGTGGCCCTGTTATCAAGGTAACACGCGGTGATATGACCTTCACCATCGCCAAGCCGATTTACGGTACCGTTGGCGGTTTATGGGATATCATGCGTAATGACTAGGGCGTTATGTTCTGGATAAAGAAAAACGGAGCCAATATGGCTCCGTTTTTTTATGGGTTCACTTAAGGTTTTAAGCTTCGGCTGTGCGGCCGACAGACTTGGCAACCGCTTCAATCAGCTGGCCTGCAAGAACTGGCTTACCGAGTGTAACGGATACACCCAGTTCCTTGAGTTCCTTGATCGCGGCTTCGTCGTCTGTATAAGAAGACACAACAACAATTGCAGGGCGCTTGTCGCCAAAGCGCTTGCCGGCTTCGGCAATCACTTCAAGGCCAGTCATGCCTTCCATATTCAAATCGCAAACCATCACCTTGAAGGCTGGTTCCTTGTCGTGGCCGAGCAGCTCAAGAGCTTCTTCGCCATTCGCCGCTTCGCCCACCATGTGGGCGCCGCCAACACGACCGAGCATGTTTACCAGAGCGCGCCTTACGTAGGCAGCGTCCTCAATAACCAGTACGGATAGACCTTGTAGTGGGCCGGTTCCCTGCATGCTCTCAACTCCTGAATGCTTATTCAGCTTGTAATTTAACCTATAGGACAGAATGCACCAAGTCCTTAACGCGACTTCACCAGCATAGTTATCGACCGTTAACAAATTACTAGTCCTCTGCTGCTTATCTTAAATCAGGGCATTTTGTTGCCCGGGGGAGATTTTGCCATGCCCGGCCCGCTGCCGCGCGAAGTAACTGAGTCGCCAGACCTTGCCTTATCCACGGGCGGGCGTGCAGAAGCACGGCAATTCCTGCTTAAAGCGCCTGTAGGCGTTATTGTTACTGACGCGTCGGATGCCGCAGTCGTCAAGCTGGCCAACCCCGCCGCAGGCGCAATTTTTGGTATGCTGCCGGACGCTTTGTTAGGGCAGTCGATCACTGTTTTGCCAACTTCGGGTACTTTGGAAGAGCTTTTGGTCGAGGCTTTGGTCACTGAAAAGCAGACCAGCGGCGAAATTGTGATGGGCGATGCTGGAATGCCACAGCATCATATTAACGTAACCATAACCCGTACCAGTTACGAGGGCGAGGCGATTCTCCTCTGGTGGCTGAATGATGTAACCGAGATCAGGCGCACCGAGGCCGAGTGGAAACGGCGCGAGCGCCAGCTGCATGCGGTTATCGATGCAGCGGAAGATGCAGTATTCGAAGTTCACCTGCAAACCGGTAGCGCGAACGTCTCGCCACGCTTCTGGCAGATGCTTGGTTTTGACATGATGGAGGCGGTCAACCGCCAGAATACATCAGCCGAAACCATTTATCATCACATTCGCGAAGATTTTCAGCTTGAGTTTGCCGGCAGCCTGCGCGTGCCCATGCAGGACGAACCGTATGAATGGACCGGCCCTGCGCGCACAGTTTCGGGTCAGGATGTGTGGCTTTATATGCGTGGCCGTATTACCGATGTGGCGACCGAGCCGCGCATCATCGGCGTGGTCACCGATATTAGTGCGCAAAAGGCAGTTGAAGAGAATCTGCGTCAGGCCAAAGAGGGTGCCGAAGAAGCCAACCGCGCTAAGTCGGCGTTTTTGGCCACTATGAGCCATGAAATCCGCACGCCAATGACGGCTATTCTAGGTAGCCTTGAGTATCTGCTCGAAACGCCACTGGTTAAAGAACAGCACCGTATGGTGTCCATCGCGCGCGATAGCGGCACATCGCTGCTGGCTATTCTCAATGATATTCTCGATCTCTCCAAGATTGAAGCAGGCAAACTCACGCTTGAGGCGCTGCCATTCTCGCCGCGTGCCTTGGTGCAGGGCGCCTGTGATGCAGCCCAACTGGTGGCCAAGCAAAAAGGTATTTATCTACGCTGCAAGTTTGCAGCACCGCCGCCAGCACTAATCGTGGCTGACCCAGTGCGCGTGCGTCAGATCCTGACCAATCTTGTCAATAACGCTGTCAAATTTACTGATCAGGGCGGTGTGACCGTATGGGCCGATATTGTCGATGACGGCGCGGGTCAGGGCAGGCTGCGTGTGAATGTTGTCGATACCGGTATTGGCCTTAATGAAGAGCAGCGCGGGCGTTTGTTCCGTGCCTTTAGTCAGGCAGATGACAGCACCACGCGTAAATTTGGTGGTACCGGCCTTGGTCTTTCCATCTGTCAGCGTCTGGTTGAGCGCATGGGCGGCGAGATTGGTGTTTACTCAAAGCCGGGCCAGGGTTCGACCTTCTGGTTCAACGCGCAGATCGAGACCACGAGTGAGCTGCCAGCTGATATCCAGACCGTTAAGCTGAACGGTATGCCGATTTTGCTGGTCGATCCTGATCCTGAAACATCAGAGAAAACAGCAACCGAGCTGACCGAGGCAGGTGCCAAGGTCACCTGTGTGAGTGATGGTCGCGAGACCTTGCTGCATTTGGCCAGCGATCGTTATGCGCTGGTCTTGCTCGAGCAGAACCTGCCCGAGGTCAAAGGTCTTGAGATTGTTCCTGCCATTCGCACACTCGTGCCGGATCTGAATATTGTAATCTACACAGCTGAAGAGGCTGATACCATTGGCTGGGCGGCGCAGGAGGCAGGCGTATTCTACCTGCCGCGGACCACGCCGTATCAGCAATTCCTCGAGACCATGCATTCCTTCGCCGATGGCTCGCCCGTGGTTGAGGGCAGGCCCGGCGGCAAGCTGAGCGGCCGTGTGCTGATTGCTGAGGATACAGCCGCCATTCGCCAGATTCTCGAAGTGCAGGTGAAGGGCCTTGGTATTGAGGTCGATTTCGTTGAGAACGGCAAGCTGGCGCTCGATAAACTCCAGCGCGGGCGTTACGCATTGGTCATCTCAGATCTGCATATGCCCGAGATGGACGGTTATGGCTTGGTGCATGAGTGGCGCGCCCGCGAGAACAAGCGTGCCAAAAATGAACATCTGCCAATTGTGGCCCTCACAGCTGACGTACTGATTGGTGATGCCAGCAAGTTTATTGCCGAAGGTTTTGACGATTACGTGGCAAAACCTGTAAGCCGCGATGCTTTGCGTAACCTGATTACCAAGTGGCTCACGCGCGGCAGGGGTATTCTGGGTGAAACAGCAGAGGAAGCTGCGCCTGCAGCAGTTCCCGCAACCGAAGCGCCAGTGGCCGCGCAGACGGATACGCCGGTTGTTCATGCCCGTTTGATTGAAATTCTGGGTATGGATGATGCCGATATCATCAAGGAAGCGATGCAAATTTTTGTCGAAACCGCAATTGAGACCTTCGCTGGAATCGAAAAAGGTTATGCCAGTGGTGATGCCTCGGCCGTGAAGGGCCCAGCGCATTCTCTCAAGGGTTCAGCTCGCATGGCGGGTGCCGATGTGCTTGGCAATATCGCCGCCGAGATCGACGCCGCGTCAAAAGAGGGTAAGCTGTTGCCTGACCGATTCGAGGCCTGCCGTACCGAGGTCGACCGCGTGATTGCTTACGTGCGAGAGATATATTTAAAAGACACCTGAGTCGGGCCGCGTTCCTTTTTAACCCCTTGTAAATTTGATGTTTCTGGGGCTTATTAAGAAAATTGCTTAGTCACGGAGTTTGGTTTGGCCGCGCAACCGCAAACAGAGCCCATTTTCACATGGCTGATCCTGATCTTCCTTCTAGGGATCGGGCTTTACGGTATTTGGGGCATGACTTACCGCACCACGGGTCCTGCGATCATGGCGGTTAAGCAGTACGAGCTTTATCCGCTTACATTCATCAGTGATGATGCCGACCGCGCCTATAGCGCGATAAAAATTGCCCGTGAAAGACTTGGGCGTCAAATTGCTGGCGGATCACAGTATCAGCATAAGCAGATGTGGCAGATGATGTCATGGTCGGCGCGTAAGTCGGGCGAGGTCTATCGTTATCCAGTCGCGTTTCTGCTGATGGGCATGGGGCTGTGGGTCTTGCTGTTTAATCAGACCGGACAGTTTAAAAACCGTCATTCACTTGAGAGTTTGATGGGCGTGATGGCTTTGTGTTGGCCATCAATCACCCCATTCCTGAAATATAATCCGGCAGAGAAGAATTCACGCGCGCCCGGCGCCCGTGTTCCCCTCGAGCTGCCAATTTTCGCCGAAGCGCTGTATCCAGAAGAGTGGATGGCACATAACCGCATTCGCGTTGTTAATGGCGTACCTGATCGCGATCAGATCCGCCGCGCCTTGCTGGTACAGCTGGGTGACAAGTTCGATGGCATAGATAACATGCCTGAGCATCTTTACTGCCTTACCGCCGCGATTGCACTTAAAGGGGCGCGTAAGCGTAAGGAGTCTGACGATCTGCTCGGCGAAATTTCCAAATGCTGGACGCCTGAGGGAGGGTTTGTTGCCACAGCTGGTGTGAAGAGTGCTTGTGCCCGTGCGTTGCACGACCCCAAGATCGTCGAGCCGCTACTCGATATCATGAGCAAGCATGCCTATATCTCAACGGCACTGATCAGCGCTTTGGCCTGGGCTCGCCGTCAGGGCGGCGTTCTGGCTCCAGCCCAGTTTGTGTGGCTGCGTGGTGAAGATCGCGATATGTGGTACCCGCTCAATAATCTTGGTCGCCGTGCTTTCCACGTCGAGGCTTCGGGGGCCATGGCTCATTACATGGCCGAACTTGAGGCAGGCCGTGGCCTTTCCATTCCGCGTCTGGATTCGGCAGTGGTGGCGATTGTTCAGTACCTGTCTGAAACCAGAGCTAAAATTCCCGAGATCGAGGGCAGCGAAGTGGCCAAGCCTGAGCGTCAGCTCGCCGGCAAAGGCCGCCCCGATGCACTTATGTTATCAAAACAGTCCAAATAGAGGAGCTGCACTAGATGTTTAGCTGTACGCGTTTTTATGTCCGTGATGGCGCGCTGATTGGTGATCTGCGCGACTCCTTGCAGCCGATGATCTGGCGCATGGAGCTTTCACGTGTTCATGCTGTGGGCTTCCGTGTGCAGCAGGATGGTGCTGTGTGGAACTTGGGCATGGAAGGTGCTGCAGGTACGTTCAGCGTTATCACCAGCTATCCTACGCAGGCAGCTGCCAATAAGGCCCTTTCGGGTATCGGTCGCGGGCTGAAGCATAATGGCTGGATGCGTCGCTCGGTGCAGAGCGTGCTGCTTCTCGTGTTGCTGCTGGCAGGCCTTTATATCCTTTACAATGTCGGCCTTTCGTTCTTTGAGACTGGTGGTCAGCAGCAGGCGATTATGATGCCGGATCTGCCACAGTTCTCACAGCCTACAGGGCAAGCTTTGTCTGCCGATCAGGCACTGCGTGCGCCGCCGCCGTTGTCACGTTAAGACTGGAGAGCAGTTAGCACATGCCTATTGATCCACGATTTAAAGTCACGGGCCAAGGCCTGAAGCGTGACGTACGTCCGTGGACAGTTCGTTTCGTTGCATGGCTAAAACAGCCAGAGTGGTTCTGCGCCATTCTGTTTATTATGGCGGGTCATCTCCTGGCACCTGCACCACAGGGCCGGCAGGCTGTGCAGGGAACAGTGCCAGACTTGCAGTGGACATGGGCGCTGGTCGATATCTTCCTGATTATCGGTATTCTCTATTTCCGCTGGTTCCGCAAGCAGCTGGTCGAGCTGCCACTCAAGCTGCCGCAGCATGCCGGCAAGCTGCGCGACAAGAATAATCCTAACCCTGCAAATGGTAGCCCCGGCAAGCCGGAGGGTATTCTCTTCTTGGGTAACGTGCGTGATGGCCCAACCAAGAATGATGAGCTATGGCTCACCAATTCTGACGCGCGTACTCATATGCTCTTCCTCGGTACAACCGGTGCCGGTAAGACCGAAGGTTTGAAGTCGCTGATCAGTAATGCTTTGTGCTGGGGTTCTGGCTTTGTTTATGTTGACGGTAAGGCACAGAACACACTTTGGGGCGATGTCTATTCGCTAGCCCGCCGCTTTGGCCGCGATGACGACGTGCTGGTTCTCAACTACATGACCGGCAACTCCGATAACTCGAGCCGCTCAAACTCACTCAATCCATTCTCCATCGGTTCGGCCTCCTATCTCGTGCAGATGATGGTCGGTCTCATGGATGATTCCGGTGGCGATAACGCAATGTGGAAAGGCCGTGCGATTTCGTTGCTCAGCGCCTTACTGCCTGCACTTACCTGGAAGCGCGATAATCAGGGCCTGATGCTCGATGTGGGTGTTATCCGCGACAACCTGATTATGCAGCAGATCATCAAGATGTCGCGTGATCCGGCGTTGCCTGACCGCGTTATTCGCGGCCTGCAGAGCTACCTCGACACACTGCCGGGTTATGTTGACTCAGCGTTTGACGACGAAGGTAACGAGCGTCCGCCATCGCAGGATCAGCCTATGGTCGATCTCTCGCAGACGCGCCAGCAGCATGGTTATCTGACCATGCAGTTTACTCGCGCACTGTCGTCTCTGGCCGATGAATACGGCTACATCTTTAAGCAGCAGATGGCCGACATCGACATGATGGATGTGGTAATTAACCGCCGCATTCTGGTTGTGCTTATTCCTGCGCTTGAAAAGTCGCCGGACGAAGCGGCCAACTTGGGTAAAATCGTTGTTGCCGCTCTCAAGGGTATGATGGGTGCTACACTCGGTAGCGAGCTTGAAGGTGAACAGACCTCGATCATCGATAACAACCCGACGACTGCTGCCACACCTTTCATGACGGTGTTTGACGAAGTCGGTTACTACACCTCGCCCGGTATGGGCGTGATGGCTGCTCAGGCCCGTTCGCTTGGTTTCTCGCTTATCTTTGCGGGTCAGGATATGCCCGCGCTGCAGAAGCGTGTGAAGGAAGAAGCACTTTCGATTGCCGGTAACTGTAACCTCAAGATCTTCGGCAAGCTTGAAGATCCGACCGAAACCAAAGACTTCTTCGAAAAGACTGTAGGTTCGGCTCTCGTATCAGAAGCATCGGGCTTCTCGTCCACCGCCGGCGGCATGGGTGGTCGTAGCTACTTTGAAGGCGATAACATTTCGTTCCAGGCCCGTAAGGAAGCCAGCTATGACGATCTTCGTCGTCAGGGGCAGGGTCAGGTTCACTTCCTGTGGGCAGATAAAACCGTATCTGCCAACATGTTCTACTCAAACCCCAAGCGCGTGAATGTTGTACGTGTGCAGCGCTTCCTCGGCGTTACACCGCGCAACTGGGCGGTTGAAGCACGCGATCGTGCCGTAAACGACGTGATGGCGCATCTGCGCGATTCATCCTGGCGTGCGGGTAATGGTGCGCCAGCGCAGGTCTCGCAGGAAATTTCCCTGCTGGCTGAAGGCTATGGCAAGGCCAGTGCCAGCAATCAGCCTGGCGAAGTCTGTGGTGCGACCGCCGTTGGTAATGTTCTGGTTATGGACAAACGCCGCGCGACTGAAGCTGTCTCTGTACCAGGTGTGGGCACAGATGGCGGGCAGGGTTACTGGCCGTTCGGGGCTGCTGGTGGTGTACAGCCGGCTGCTTTGCCGCCGGCCATGCCGGGCGGTGTGCCTGCGCCTATGGCGGCTGGTCCCAATACCCCGTCCTGGATGGGGGGAGCGCCGGCACAGCCCGTGCCGGTGCAGCAGGGCGGATATCAGCCGCCCCCTTATGCCGTGCCGCCACAAGGCCAGCCACAGCAGTCAGCCCCGCCGCCATGGGCAGGTGGTGGTCAGCCACAGCAGCAGTCTGTCCCGCAGCAGCCTGCCTATCAGCAGTCTCCGCTTTATGGTGGAGCCTCACCGGTTCCGCCTGCAGGCCAGCAGCTGAGCTGGGGTAATGTAATGGGCGCCGCCGCTGGCATGGGTACACCTCCGGGTGGTGCTCGTGTAGCGCAGGCTGGTGCCGTACCGCCGCCGCCGCCATGGTTATTGCCGCCCGCTGGTGGTCAGCAGGCAGGGGCCGCGGGTATGCCGCCGCAACAGAAAGCTGCGCCGCCGCCATGGCAGGGTGGTGGCTCGGTTACGCCGCCATACCAGCAGCAACCGCCATATGCTCAGCCACCCCAGCAGCAAGGATACGCACCGCCACCCTACACCCAGCCGCCGCAGCAACAGCAGGCGCAGGGTTATGTACAACCACCTCAGCAGGGTGGTTACCCGCAGCAGCAATCCGCCCCGCCGCCATGGCAGGGTGGTGCGCCCGTGCCGCCCCCGCCGCAGCGTCCGCAGGCTGCACCGCCTCCATCCTGGGTGCAGCAGCCCGCCGTACAGCAGCCGGTACAGCCGCCGCCGTCGTGGGTGCAGCAGTCGCCAGTACAGCCGCCTCAGGCCCCGCAGCAGGTACCGCCGCCTTATATGCCGCCAGCCGTGCAGCAGCCTGTTTTGCCGCAGCAGATGCCTCCTCAGCAGCGTCCGCAGCCGCCGCAGGCACCTGAGGACGTGGAAGCCATTTTACGCGGCGCTGCCGATAATCTTTCGGGCGAAATGTTCCCCGAGGGCCAGCCGCCCAAGAAGGACGACAAGAACCAGCAATAAAAGCTGTCGTTCTGCTTCCCTTGTAATCTGCTCTCGCGATGCCTACCTGTGAGGTTTCTAGAAGGAAACTCTCATGGTTAGTCTTTATCTGAGTAGCTGGTTGGTTCTGGTTGCGGTTTTTGCGGCGGCCTTGGTCTCGCCCGGGCCCGATTTTGTCATGTCGGTTAAAAACTCGCTGGTTTACGGGCGCAGGGCAGGCGTATTCACAGCTATTGGTTTCGCACTCGGGGTGCTGGTCCATGCCAGCTATGCGGTGCTTGGTATTGGCGCGGTCATTTCGCACTCGATCATTCTTTTTAACGTTATCAAATACGCTGGTGCGGCCTACCTCATTTACATTGGCATACAGGCTTTACGCTCCAAGGGCGCGAGTGCAGCCGCTATTGAGGCGGGGCTTAACACAAACGGGCAATTCCATAAGAGTGATTGGATCGCGATGCGCGATGGCTTCTTGACCAATCTGCTCAATCCGAAGGCAACCTTATTCTTCGTGGCGTTGTTCACGCAAATCGTAGATCCCGGCATGCCGCTTTATGTTAAAGCCGTTTTCGGCCTGACCTGCGCTGTCATGGTTGCGCTGTGGTTTATGCTGGTGGCCATGCTGATGACGCAGCCTGCTGTGCGTAAACGCTATATCGCCTTCTCAGCCCGCATCGACAAGCTGCTGGGCGTTATGCTCATCGCCTTTGGTGTAAAGGTGGCGCTGAGCAAGGCGACTTAAACCTCGCGCTTGCTATCGCTGCCCAAAGCCGCTTGCGCTGCTGCAAGGCGGGCAATGGGTACGCGATAGGGCGAGCATGAGACGTAATCAAGCCCCGCGCTGGCGCAGAAGGTAATTGAAGCTGGATCGCCGCCATGCTCACCACAAATGCCAATCTTGAGGGCAGGGCGGGTTTTACGCCCGCGCTCTACCGCAATTTTGATCAGCTCACCTACGCCCTCGGTATCGAGGGTCTGGAACGGGTCGTGCGCCAGAACACCTTGGCGAATGTAATCCGGCAGGAAGTTACCCGCATCATCGCGCGACAGGCCAAAGGTGGTTTGGGTCAGATCGTTGGTGCCGAAGCTGAAGAACTCGGCACTTTCAGCCAGCTCGCCAGCGCGTAAGGCTGCACGTGGCAGCTCAATCATGATACCGGATTGATAATCAGTTACGCCGCATTCAGCTGCCAGCCTGTCTGTCATGGATTTGAGTTTATCAAGCTCAATTTTTGTAGCGATGAGCGGGAACATGATTTCAGGCACTGAGGCAGTCTGCTTGGCTGCACTAAAAATAGCGCGCACCTGCATCTCGTAAATCTCGGGGTAGGTTATGCCAAGGCGGCAGCCTCTATGGCCGAGCATGGGGTTACTTTCATGCAGTGCGCTCACGCGCTGCTTTATCTTTTCTGGTGTAAGCCCGCTGGCGTTGGCCAGATCAGCAATCTCTGTCTCGGTATGCGGCAGGAACTCATGCAAAGGCGGATCCAGCAGGCGAATGGTAACGGGTAGCCCCTGCATGATGGTGAAAAGCTGCACGAAGTCAGCTGTCTGCATCGGCTCAAGTTTCGCGAGCGCCTTACGGCGGCCAGCTTCGTCTTCAGCCAGAATCATTTCACGCATGGCGGGGATGCGCGCCTCATCAAAGAACATGTGCTCAGTGCGGCACAGGCCGATACCTTCGGCACCAAACTTGCGCGCGGTTTCGGCATCCTTGGGCGTTTCAGCATTCGCGCGAATTTTGAGTTTGCGCACGCTATCGGCCCAGCCCATCAGCTCGGCAAAATCACCACTCATGGCCGGCCTGATAACCGCCACTTCGCCTAGAATAACTTCACCCGCTGCACCATCGAGCGTAATTACATCGCCTGCTTTAAGCGTATGCCCGCGGGTGGTGAGGGTGCCTGCCTTGGCATCAATCCGGATTTCGCCTGCGCCTGCCACACAGGCACGGCCCATGCCGCGCGCCACAACAGCCGCATGGCTGGTCATGCCGCCACGGGTGGTGAGAATGCCTTGGGCGGCATGCATGCCATGAATATCCTCAGGGCTGGTCTCTACGCGGCAGAGAATAACCTTCTCGCCTTTCTCAGCCGCCAGCTCGGCAGCTTCAGCCGTGAAGACAATTTTGCCGGAGACAGCGCCGGGCGATGCAGGCAAGCCTTTGGCAATGATTTTTTTAGCCGCTCTGGGGTCGAGTGTGGGGTGCAAGAGCTGCTCAAGCGAAGAGGGCGCAATACGCTTAATGGCTTCTGTTTTATCGATCAGCCCTTCGCGCACCATATCGCAGGCAATTTTAAGGGCTGCAGCAGCGGTACGTTTACCGTTACGGGTCTGCAGCATATAAAGCTTGCCACCCTGTACGGTGAATTCAATATCCTGCATATCGCGGTAATGCTTTTCAAGCACCTGACGTACTTCCATCAGCTGCGTGAGGATGGTGGGCATCACCTCTTCCATCGCGGGCAGTTTGCTGTTGGTTGAGGCCTTACCAGCGAGCGTGAGGTGCTGCGGTGTACGGATACCCGCGACCACATCTTCCCCCTGTGCGTTGACCAGATATTCGCCATAGAAGGCATTTTCGCCGGTCGATGGGTTGCGGGTAAAGGCAACACCGGTCGCGCAATCATCGCCCATATTACCAAAGACCATGGCCTGTACGTTAACAGCCGTGCCCCAGCTTTCGGGAATGTCATGTAGGCGGCGGTAGGTTATGGCGCGCTGGTTCATCCAGCTGCTGAAGACAGCACCAATGGCGCCCCACAGCTGCTCGTACGGATCATGCGGGAAGGGCTTACCGGTTTTGGCTTGCACCAGCTTGAGGTAACCATCGATTACCTTCTGCCAGTTGCCTGCGCCCATTTCGGTATCGCTCTTCAGGCCATGATCGCGCTTTACCTGATCGATAATGTCTTCAAAATCATGATGCTCAAGGTTAAGCACCACCGTGCCATACATCTGGATAAAACGCCGCCAGCTGTCATATGCAAAGCGTGCATCGCCTGACTGCGCGATGAGACCCTGCACGGTTTGCTCGTTAAGGCCAAGGTTAAGCACAGTATCCATCATGCCGGGCATGGAGGCGCGCGCGCCCGAGCGCACTGAAACCAAAAGCGGATTAGCTGCATCACCAAACTGACGGCCCGTACTGCTTTCAACAGCGCCCAACGCCGCTGCAACCTGTGCCTTCAGCTCATGTGGGTAGTTTTTGCCGTTAGCGTAGAAGTGCGTGCAGACCTCGGTAGTAATCGTAAATCCCGGAGGCACCGGTAGGCCAATACTACACATCTCGGCCAGATTGGCGCCCTTACCGCCCAAGAGGTTGCGCAGCTCGGCGCTGCCTTCGGCTGCGCCATCGCCAAAAGCGTAAACCCATTTATTAGCCGGATTGGTTTTTAAAGCTGCCTGCATCATCGCTGCCTCCACGTTAGCAAGAGGCTACTTGATGAATCGCTATCAGGCCAGCGCCCTTATCATGCCTGCGGCCATCTCGCGCGCCTGCATATCGGCAGCCATGATGGTGGCAAGGTCTAGCGCGGGGGTAGATGGCAGCTTGGCCAGTACATCGGCTGCCGTATGCGCAATATCTGTAAAGCGCAGGCCGCCAGCCAGGAAGGCCTCAACCGCTACTTCGTTGGCAGCGTTGAGGATAGCTGGTGCCGTGCCGCCCAGTTTAAGGGCCTCGTAACCAAGGCCAAGGGCAGGGAAACGCTTATAATCAGGTTTCTCGAAGGTGAGCTGGCCGATGCTGGCAAGTTCAAGCTTTTTAACGCCCGCATCAATGCGCTCTGGCCACGCCAATACGTTGGCAATCGGCGTGCGCATATCCGGCGAGCCAAGCTGCGCCAGCTGTGAGCCATCTTTATACTCAACCAGTGAATGGATGATGCTTTGCGGATGTACCAGAATTTCGATGCGGTCAGCTGGAATACCAAAGAGGTAATGTGCCTCAATCACCTCAAGCGTCTTATTCATGAGCGTGGCGGAGTCGACCGAGATTTTGCGCCCCATGGTCCAGGTGGGGTGGGCGCAGGCCTGTGCAGGCGTGACCTTGGCCATGGCCTCTAGGCTCATTTGCCTGAACGGCCCGCCCGAGGCGGTGAGGATGAGGCGGGTAACACCGCTGGTATCGCCGTTATCCGGCAGGCTCTGGAAAATGGCGTTATGCTCACTATCCGTGGGGAGCAGCTTGGCACCGTGCAGCTTGGCCAGATCAATCAGCAGTGCGCCGGTCATCACCAGCGGCTCTTTATTAGCGAGCAGAATACGCTTGCCGGCCTTGGCGGCAGCCAGAATCGGCCTCAGGCCTGCCGAGCCCACGATGCCTGCAACAACAGTGGTGACGCTGCTTTCAGCTGAAATTTCCTCCAGTGCTTGTGCGCCGTACCGAATCTCGATGTTGGTTTGGCCGAGCAGGGCTTTAAGCTCGCGCGCCGCCTCACCATCGGCCACAACAGCAACTTTGGGGCGGAAACGGCGGCACTGGCCTGCCAGAATCTCGACCTTGCGGTGGCCGGTGAGGGCGTAAACCTCAAAACGATCCGGATGGCGGGTAACAAGATCAAGCGTCTGTGAGCCGATAGAGCCAGTCGCGCCAAGGATGGTAAGGGTCTGAATTTTCATAGAGTTAGCGTAGTCCTTGAATTCACTTCTGCCAATATGCTTATGTAATGCGATTACTTTTAAAAGAGGTGCTATAGTGGCTGAACCGACTGATGCCCTGAATGCCGCTGCCGAGAAGCAGGCGCACCCACTGCAGGCCGAGTGGGATCTCGCCCTCATTACAGGATGGCAGCGTGAGGGTAATTTATTTCGTACAATGTGTGAGTTTGCTGATCAGCATTGTGGCGGTGTTAGGCCTGTCCGTGCGGATGGCCTAAAGCGTTGGCCGTACGACCACCATTATTACGACCGTCCAATCCGACCGTGGGTCGCCGAAAGCATGAAGTCAATCTCCGATAAGCTCTTTTCACTCGGTTATTATAAGGCTGATGCAGCTATCAGTGAGAGATTTATGGCTAGCCTGACTGCGTCGCGGCTGGACTGCGCTGAGAAACTGACTGGTCGATCCTATGCGAGTGAAGGTCAAAAAGCAAAATCATACGGCGAGAGGGCAATGGCTGCTGCTTCAGTTGGCAAAGGGATACGTAACAAGACAGCTGCAACACATGCCCGCAGTGCATGGAACGTCTGCAAGGGGCCTTGTAAGCGCTGAGTTTTTTATTCCCCTTCAATCTGGGATAAATCAGCTACCTGATTGAGCGTATCACGGACTTGTGCCAATAGACGTAAACGATTGGTGCGCAGCTCCGGTTTCTCTGCATTGACAGTGACTTTGTCAAAAAACGCATCCAGGGGGGCGCGCAACGTGATGAGCTGCTGCATTGCCTCAGCGTGATTCTCGCTTTTGAGCGCTGTGACCACGACTGGACCAACGGTTTTAAGAGCGGCGCTAAGGGATTTTTCCTGTGGCTCGGTCAGCTCATTATCGTTCGCTGGCGCTGTATAGGGCTTACCGTCTTTCTTTTCCTCGATTTTTAGGATGTTGCCCGCGCGGCGATAAAGACCGATAAGCGCTTTGCCATCTTCACTGCCAAGGGCCTTCTGTAGCGCATCGAGTTTACCGAGCTGGCCAACAATATCGTTCATGTTATCAGTATTAAAGACCGCGCTCACAATATCATGGCGGTAGCCCTTGTCCTTCAGCATAACTTTCAGGCGATCGGCGAAGAAGCTGGAGAGCTCTGATGTAAGCGATAATTTATCAACTGTCAGCTGGCCGTTATATCCACTGGCAGCGAGTGTAATGACCTCCGAGAGGCTGAGGCGCAGGTTGTTTTCGATAATCAGGCGTAGCACACCTAGAGCGGCACGGCGCAGTGCATAAGGGTCTTTACTACCTGTGGGTTTTTCATCGATCCCGAAGAAGCCAACCAGTGTATCGAGCTTATCGGCGAGTGCTACGGCAATAGAAACCGGATTAGACGGGCATTTATCAGTAGGTCCCAAGGGCGAGTAATGCTCGTTCACCGCGGCAGCCACAGCAGCGCTGTGTTTATCGTGCGTGGCGTAATAACCACCCATAATACCCTGCAGTTCGGGGAACTCGCCGACCATGCCAGTTGTAAGGTCAGCCTTGGCCAGTTTGGCAGCGATTGCTACTTCGTCAGCTTTGGCACCAGGAATACTCAGGGCCACTGCCAGCTTTTCCATACGCCCAACTTTTTCGCGCAGGTTCCCCAGTTTGGCGTGGAAGGTCACGCTCTCGAGCGCGGGTACGCGGCTTTCGAGCGTCATCGCGCGGTCCACATCCCAGAAGAACTTGGCATCAGCAAAGCGGGCACGCAGCACGCGCTGGTTACCTTCGATAATCGCCGCGCCGCCATCCGAGCTGGTGATGTTGGCGGTGATAACGAAGTAGGGTGACATTTTACCGTTCTTATCAAGGCTCGCGAAATACTTCTGGTTATTGCGCATGGTAGTGACCAGCACCTCAGGCGGAATATCCATGAACTGCGCATCAATCTGGCCAACCAGTGGTACAGGCCATTCAACCAGACCGCAGACTTCCTCCAGCAGTGCATCATCCTGTTTCAGGGTAACGCCCTTGGCAGCCAGCGCCTTTTCGGCCTCGGTTTTTGTAATCTGCTTGCGTTCTTCGCGATCAAGAATCACAAAGCCGGCGCGGAGCTTGGCCACATAGTCGGCAAAGTTACTGACTTTGATTTTGCCCTTTGAAAGGAAACGATGCCCTTCGGTTTCGTCGGTATAAACCAGCGCCTCAGCCTGACCGCCCAGCTCAAACTTGCCATCAAGCTTCTTGCCATCAAGCAGGGCGAGAATACTGCGCAGCGGGCGCACCCAGCGGAACTGGGTTTCGCTCCAGTTCATCGATTTTTTCCATGGCAGCTCGCGCAACACAGTTTCAATCAGCTCGGCCAATACTTGTGCGGTGGCTTTGCCCGGTACCTTCTCGACATAAAACCAGACTTTGCCTTTAGGCGTGTCGCGTTGTTCGCACTGATCCAGTGAGGTGAGGCCTGCACCCTTTAAAAAGCCGTCTATAGCGGCTTGTGGGGCATCGGTCTTGGGGCCCTTCTTTTCTTCAGTGCGGGCGGGTTGCTCGGTGGGCAGGCCATCGACAACCAAGGCCAGACGGCGCGGGGTTACATGCGCTTTGGCGCTGGTGAAGGTGAGGCCTTGCGCAGTGAGCTTGTCCGAGAAGAGTTTGAGCAGATCATCCGCTGCCTGTTTCTGGAAGCGCGCAGGAATTTCTTCGGAGAAGAGTTCGAGGAGGAATTCAGCCATGATTATGTCCTATTTCTTGGGGCAATTTTGAAGGTGGGTTTTGAAGTCCTGAAGCTGTTCAGGTACAAAATTGGCTTTGATGATGGGGAAGTATTTCTCGGCCGTGAGGTATAGCAGAATATACCCATCATTCTCGCGCACGAAGGCAACATCCTTCCATGGCAGCAAGAGCGAGCCGTACTCACTGGTGCTTTGCAGGCGCTCAGCATTCCAGCTCAGCTCTACTGCAGCTTGCAGGGTCTTATCAGTGCGGAACAGTTTGCGCAGGCGCTGCTCGTACCAAATATAAATCAGCCTGGTGAGTATATAACTACCCAGTACAGCGCCAATAAAGCAGGTTACAAAAACGATGAGAGGCAATGGTAACGGCAAATCTACAGCCTTACCGCCAGCCTGTGCTTGCGAGAACACATAATATGAAACGGCAGCCGAGATAGCCGCGCAAAACAACAGGTCATATATACGTGTCTTGGCCGTTGGCTTGCGGAATAGCCTGTGGCTTGCGATATAATCGGCCTCTGTTAGAGTAGATTTAATCACGACGCAGCTTTCATGTTGCCATTCTCGAGCCACAACCTGCAGCATTCTTTAGCCAAGGCCCGCACGCGGCCGATGTAGCTTGCGCGCTCTACCACGCTGATCACACCCCGCGCATCGAGGAGGTTAAAGGTATGGCCGCACAGCAGCATCTGGTCGTAAGCGGGCAGGGCCAAACCTGCTGCAATGAGCTTCTGGCTTTCTGCTTCGCAGGCATTAAAGCGGTGCAGCAGCTCATCAGAATTTGAGTGCTCAAAGTTATAAGCCGACTGCTCCTGTTCGTTGCGCAGGAAAACATCGCCGTATGATTTGCCGCCTTTTTCCTTCGGCACATCGTTATACGCGAGGTCATAAACGTTCTCGACGCCCTGAATGTACATGGCCAAACGCTCAATACCGTAGGTGATTTCAGCTGATACCGGGAAGGCGTCAAACCCGCCTACCTGCTGGAAGTAGGTGAACTGTGTAACCTCCATGCCATCGCACCACACTTCCCAGCCAAGGCCCCAGGCGCCAAGGGTCGGATTCTCCCAATCATCTTCGACAAAACGAATATCATGCTTGTTGGTATCAATCCCAAGCTCGCGCAGTGATTGCAGGTATAACTCAAGGATGTTTTCTGGTGAGGGCTTCATCACCACCTGAAACTGGTAATAGTGCTGCAGGCGATTGGGGTTGTTGCCATAGCGACCATCCTTGGGGCGGCGCGAGGGCTGCACATAAGCGCAGTTCCAGATGCGGTCCGGCCCCAGCGCGCGCAGCGTGGTGGCGGGGTGGCTGGTGCCGGCGCCTACGTTCATGTCGTACGGCTGGAGGATGAGGCATCCCTGTTCGGCCCAGAAATTCTGGAGCTTGAGGATCATGCCTTGCAGGCTGAGCTTGGGTGTGGTGGACATATTAAGGACTCGCGTTAGAATAAGGACTTAAGTTAGTTTAGTGCGCTATTTTTTTCAATGAGTCTTTAAGGGTAAGCTAGCCGCATGCACGTTGAAAAAATAATCGGAAACTTCTGGTTTGCATTTGCGCTCGCCTTATTTGCCAGTTTGCCGACGCTTCTAATGATGAGCAATCAGGGATGGTTCGGGGATCCGCGCTTTTTTAATGATGCGACGGCGTTTTATTGTGCAGGTCAGCTTTATGCCGACTCAAATGCTAATCCTTATAGCTATGAGCAGCAAAGCAGTTGTTCAGCTCAATATGGGCGTACATATTCTGCCTTTATCTATCTGCCTTTTGTGCTGCCGTTATTTGCCCTTTGGGCGCAGGCTGAATACTCTCTTGCCATGGCGCTTGTCATAAGTGGCAGCTTGATATCGCTTGCAGGCATATATTGGTTCATGCTGCGCTATTATGTGATGCCTATTATGAGGCTAGGTCGAATATTGTGGGTATTACCTGTTTTATTGTGGCTGGCACTTAGTCCGGTTGCCTTTATGCAGTTACCATTTGGCCAGATAAATCCAATTGCCATGGGCTTGTGCGTAGTTGCGATTGTCTGCCTCATACGGCAATCGCCAGCCGGGGCTGGAATATTAATGGCGCTTGTAGTGGCATTAAAGACGCCTTTTGCACTTTTATCTCTAGCGCCCTTACTGCGGCGAAATTTTAGATTTCTGGGTGCGGGGCTTTTAATGGGCCTTGCTTTGCTTCTGGCTGTAGTCGGGTTCAGAGGGTTTGAGCATTTGTCTGAGTGGGTATTTTATAGCTATTCTCAGGCTTCATATGCAGGTTTTTTGGCTCATGGTTTTCCGGGCATTATTGAGCGCGATAATGTTTCGTTGTTTGCGCTTCTTTACCGGTCTTTTGGTCATGAGTTCGCCCTGTTAGTGATATCATTTTGTGCCATATCTTTGCTCGGGTTTGCGGCTTATGCGCTTTATCGGCGGCGGAGCACGGAGCTAAGCGAATATTACCTTTATGCCTTTGCTTTGCTACCAGTGGTTTCATACCTGTTAAGTTCACTCACCTGGCGTGCATATTACATTTATCTGTTTCCATGTATTTTCTATCTTATCCGCTGTTTTCATTTGCATGTTGGTATAAAAAGGCTGCTGGCACTATCTGTAGCGCTATCGCTCATAATTTCACACGAAATCGGTTTTATTATACCTGAGCGATATCAGGCCTTGCCGACCTTGAGTGTAGTTTTTGCTTTTGTTGTGCTTTTATGGCTGGGGATAGCGCCATCGCAGAAGTCAGCAGACTAGTCGACGGAGTCTTTCTTGGCCATGGTGGCGCGCGCAAGTGCCTCTTCGCGGCGTTGCATTTCCTTATTGCGATGCTGGCCAGGCAGGGCTTCGCCACGCAAAAGCACCAAGCCTAAAGCAATACTGCATGCAATCCATATTGCGGCTGTAACAGGTGGATTGGTCTTGCCGTAAAGCCCGATGACCAGCACACCGCATACAGCGATGATGGCGAGTGGCATGAAAAAATAGCGCCAGAGCAGGGTGGAGAGTGGAAGCTTCATATTGGTAATCGCTCTCTTTTCTGGTTATCGCAGGTTGTGTTTGGCCGCATACTCGCTGGCTTCCATCTGGCAGAGCTCGGCAATATCGGCATCACGCTCCATGCTGCAGGTTTTCTTCAAATCAGATAAGGCAGCAGAGTAATTACCTGCCGCATCATAAAGGCGCATGCGCTGCGTGTAGAGGCGCGTGTCATGGGGGGAATTGGATATCTGCTGTGTCAGAGCGTCGATTTGCGCATCATCAGCAAGGGCGGGGCCCACAGTGAGCAGTGGGGCCAGAAAAAGAGAAATAGTTTTCAGCACGGCAAAAGCTCCAAGATTACGCAAGAATCTTAGGGGCCGAAGCTTAACAGAGTGTTTATGACGCTTCTGGCGGGGTCTGCAGGGCAGGTTCGATCAGTTTTCCGTCCCGGCCTATACCTAAGCGAGCGTGGTGCTTGGTCATGCCGGTAAAGGTCAGTTCGTTATTATGCACGGCGTTTATAACCGGCAGAAGGGCCCGTAAAGTGTTTAAAGCCTGCATTTGCAATGAGTTATCGCGGCCATGCATGAGGATCACCAGGTCAGCTGCTGTCGCCTCGCGTGGGAATTCAGGCGCTCGTTCAAGCGAACGGCCCCATTCAATATCGCCCTCGCTATTGATGTAAACATGCACACCAACATCGTTCAGGCCAAAAGTTCCCTGATGATCGCTCTCGATCACGTCCAAACTGTCATATCCGGGGTCGGTTGTGCCGCTGGTCTGCAAAACTACCCGGCGAATCTCCCTGCGCGGAGCCTGGTAGGCCACATTCAGGTTTAACGGAAGCGGTAGAAAAGCCCGATTAATAAGGGATTCCTCACGCTCAATACCGGTAAAATCGCTCATAACGTCCCCCGACGATATCGTAACGTAAAGCCTTTATAAGGCTCTAGGCAGGCTTCTTAACCTACAATGCTAACTATGAAGGGCAGGTGCTAAAAAAGCCCTAAAAATGGGGCTATTTACACCTTGTTAACCTTTGCCTGAAAAAAAGTTTGAGAAAACTGAAAATAGTTGTTGCACCACCCGAAAGGCTGGCCTATATACCGCCACCTCGACGGAGCGCAGCGCTAACGAAACAGCGCGAAAACAAAGTGAAGTCGGGCGGTTCTTGGACAAGTTGTCTTAAGAGAAGAGATGCACAGGTGGCAGTCTGTAAGAGCTGATTTTCGGCACTGACAGGAACAGTCACTTGAGCACACTACGCAAACGTTAGTTTACGTAATGATACAGGAGCTTAGCGCAAGCTAAGTTACTAAGAAGGTGACGGTTCCGTCAAAAATGCATATCTGGGCTACGGTGTACTCCAGAATGCATATTAAACCTGAGAGTTTGATCCTGGCTCAGAACGAACGCTGGCGGCATGCCTAACACATGCAAGTCGAACGGATGTAGCAATACATTAGTGGCGCACGGGATAGTAACGCGTGGGAATCTGCCTCATAGTTCGGAATAACACCGGGAAACTGGTGCTAATACCGGATACGCCCTTCGGGGGAAAGTTTTTCGCTATGAGAGGAGCCCGCGTTGGATTAGCTAGTTGGTGAGGTAATGGCTCACCAAGGCGACGATCCATAGCTGGTCTGAGAGGACGATCAGCATCACTGGGACTGAGACACGGCCCAGACTCCTACGGGAGGCAGCAGTGGGGAATATTGGACAATGGGCGGAAGCCTGATCCAGCAACGCCGCGTGAGGGATGACGGCCTTCGGGTTGTAAACCTCTTTCAGTACCGACGAAGCGCAAGTGACGGTAGGTACAGAAGAAGCACCGGCCAACTACGTGCCAGC
>JBEIQE010000021.1:0-35188 GCA_040376705.1 Micavibrio sp. | reverse complement strand
GGGCATGAAGTTGGAATCGCTAGTAATCGTGGATCAGCATGCCACGGTGAATACGTTCCCGGGTCTTGTACACACCGCCCGTCACACCATGGGAGTTGGTTTTGCCTGAAGCAGGTGCGCTAACCGCAAGGAAGCAGCCTACCACGGTACGACCAGCGACTGGGGTGAAGTCGTAACAAGGTAGCCGTATCGGAAGGTGCGGCTGGATCACCTCCTTTCTGGATGTTTTCAACTGACTTCGGTCTTGAAGACGCATATCCATGAACATAAAGCCCGATTAGCAGTCTAGCCCTCACGAGCTAGCAGCTGCCACCGGTGCATCTCTTCTCGCTAATCGGATTTTTCCGCTGCTCCGTTTTTGAGTAGTTCTAACTGGGGGCATAGCTCAGCTGGGAGAGCATCTGCTTTGCAAGCAGAGGGTCGTCGGTTCGATCCCGTCTGCCTCCACCAAGTTTACTTGTGTAGGTAGCGTTGTTTAAGTTGGGCTTGTAGCTCAGTTGGTTAGAGCGCGCGCTTGATAAGCGTGAGGTCGAAAGTTCAAGTCTTTCCAGGCCCACCAACGCTTCTAAGGAAAAATTGCACCGATTAGTTTGAGAAGTCACGAGCTTCTGGTTTTTATCTTCGGATACAAAATCGGACGGATCTTGGACAGTGTGAAGAAAATTGGGTCTTTAAATTTATAAAGTTGAGTCTGTGTGTATTGTTTTTACGTGTAGGGCATGTTTGTCCCTGCGCGTGATGCTGAGTTATCAAGTATTAATAAGGGCATATAGTGGATGCCTTGGCACTAAGAGGCGATGAAGGACGTAGCACGTTGCGATAAGTTTCGGGGAGCCGCGAGCAGGCTTTGATCCGAAAATTTCCGAATGGGAAAACCCACCGCTTCGGCGGTATCCCTAACTGAATACATAGGTTAGGGAGGCAAACCCGGTGAACTGAAACATCTAAGTAACCGGAGGAAAGGACATCAACCGAGACTCCCGTAGTAGTGGCGAGCGAAACGGGACCAGGCCAGTGCCTTGTCAAAAACAATCAGAATAGTCTGGAAAGACTAGCCATAGTGGGTGATAGCCCCGTATGAGTAATGTTTTGACGAGGACTTGAGTAAGGCGGGACACGTGAAATCCTGTCTGAATATGGGGGGCCCACCCTCCAAGCCTAAGTACTCCTTAGTGACCGATAGTGAACAAGTACCGTGAGGGAAAGGTGAAAAGCACCCCGATGAGGGGAGTGAAATAGTACCTGAAACCGTATGCCTACAAGCAGTCGAAGGGGTCTTGTGCCCTGACGGCGTACCTTTTGTATAATGGGTCAGCGAGTTCGTCTATGCAGCAAGCTTAAGCCGATAGGTGGAGGCGCAGCGAAAGCGAGTCTGATAAGGGCGCTTTAGTTGCATGGATGAGACCCGAAACCTGGTGATCTAGTTATGGACAGGTTGAAGGTGCGGTAACACGCACTGGAGGACCGAACCGGTATCTGTTGAAATAGATTCGGATGATCTGTGACTAGGGGTGAAAGGCCAATCAAACTAGGATATAGCTGGTTCTCTGCGAAATCTATTTAGGTAGAGCCTCGAATGATTACTGATGGGGGTAGAGCACTGGATGGGCTAGGGGAGCGCGAGCTTTACCAAACCCAACCAAACTCCGAATACCATCAAGTTTAGTTCGGGAGGCAGGCTGTGGGTGCTAAGGTCCACAGCCGAGAGGGAAAGAGCCCAGACCGCCAGCTAAGGTCCCCAAATTGTAGCTAAGTTGGAAAGGATGTGAGAATTCATCGACAACCAGGAGGTTGGCTTAGAAGCAGCCATCCTTTAAAGAAAGCGTAATAGCTCACTGGTCAAGAAATCTTGCGCCGAAAATGTATCGGGGATCAAGCTACATACCGAAGCTGCGGATGCATAGCAATATGCGTGGTAGCAGAGCGTTCTGTAAGCCTGCGAAGGTGTACCGCGAGGTGCGCTGGAGGTATCAGAAGTGAGAATGCTGACTTGAGTAGCGAAAAGGAGTGTGAGAGACACTCCCGCCGAAAATCCAAGGTTTCCTGCGCAAGGTTAATCCACGCAGGGTAAGCCGGCTCCTAAGGCGAGGCCGAAAGGCGTAGTCGATGGGAATCACGTTAAAATTCGTGAGCCTGTGGGTGAGTGACGAAGGCTGTATATGATTTGCTCCCGTTGGTTGTGGAGTGGGTCGTGAAGGACTTCCAGGAAATAGCCCCCACATATAGACCGTACCCTAAACCGACACAGGTGGATTGGTAGAGTATACCAAGGCGATTGAGAAAACTGTTTTTAAGGAACTCGGCAAATTACTCCCGTAACTTCGGAAGAAGGGAGCCCCATCTTTAGGCAACTATTGGTGGGGGGCACAGACTAGGGGGTGGCGACTGTTTACCAAAAACACAGGCCTCTGCGAAGTCATAGACGACGTATAGGGGCTGACGCCTGCCCGGTGCTGGAAGGTTAAAGAGAGAGGTGCAAGCCTTGAACTGAAGCCCCAGTAAACGGCGGCCGTAACTATAACGGTCCTAAGGTAGCGAAATTCCTTGTCGGGTAAGTTCCGACCTGCACGAATGGCGTAACGATCTCCCCACTGTCTCAAAAACAGACTCAGCGAAGTAGAATTCTCCGTGAAGATGCGGAGTACCCGTAGTTAGACGGAAAGACCCTATGCACCTTTACTACAACTTCACAGTGGTATTAGGGATTATTTGTGTAGCCTAGGTGGGAGCCTTTGAAGCGATGGCGCTAGCTGTCGTGGAGGCAAAAGGTGAAATACCACCCTGATGATCTCTGATATCTAACTGAGTTGCTTATATCAGCAACCAGGACCCTGTGTGGTGGGTAGTTTGACTGGGGCGGTCGCCTCCCAAAGAGTAACGGAGGCGCACAATGGTGAGCTCAGAGCGGTCAGAAATCGCTCGACGAGTGCAATGGCATAAGCTCGCCTGACTGTGAGACTAACAAGTCGAACAGAGACGAAAGTCGGTCATAGTGATCCGGTGGCGCTGCGTGGCAGGGCCATCGCTCAACGAATAAAAGGTACGCTAGGGATAACAGGCTGATACTCCCCAAGAGTCCACATCGACGGGAGTGTTTGGCACCTCGATGTCGGCTCATCACATCCTGGGGCTGGAGCAGGTCCCAAGGGTATGGCTGTTCGCCATTTAAAGTGGTACGTGAGCTGGGTTCAAAACGTCGTGAGACAGTTTGGTCCCTATCTGCTATGGGTGTTGGAAACTTGAGAGGATTTGTCCCTAGTACGAGAGGACCGGGATGAACACACCTCTGGTGTATCGATTGTCGCGCCAGCGGCAGCGTCGAGTAGCTAAGTGTGGACTAGATAAACGCTGAAAGCATCTAAGCGTGAAACTAACCTCAAAACCAGGTTTCCCTGAGAGCCGTGGAAGACCACCACGTTGATAGGACAAAAGTGGAAGAGCCGTAAGGTTTGAAGCTAATTGTTACTAATCGCTCGATTGTCTTGATAACCATCGCGTGCGGTTCTAAGGAACTTCATGTTAAGTGTCACGCGCAGCGGCAAGTATGCTCTGCGTAGAAACAAGAGTGCATAGCTCAACTTTATATAAAGACCCAATTTTCATTCTGGATATTAGCTTAGTTGACCCGGTGATTTTAGCGGGGGGCCTGCACCCGATCCCATCCCGAACTCGGAAGTGAAAACCCCCAGCGCCAATGGTACTTTGACTTAAGTCACGGGAGAGTAGGTCGTTGCCGGGTCTACCAAGCTAATTTTCAGAACACTGTCATACTAAAGAGGGCTGCGGTTGCAGCCCTTTTTTTATTGCCGCCTTTTATCATAAAAGGTCGATTTTTTTGGTGACGCGGGATGGAGCAGCCCGGTAGCTCGTCAGGCTCATAACCTGAAGGTCGTAGGTTCAAATCCTACTCCCGCAACCAAGAAGAATTACACTAGCCGCCATGACTGGCGGCTTTTTTGTGTCTAAAAATCTTCTGGCCCTGTCTGATCTCGCTGTTTACTCAGCGTGGTTGATGTTTCTTCTTCAGAAAAGGCCAGGTTCTTAAGCTTTGATTCTTCTAAATGCATGTCATAGGCTTATTTTAGCTATATTCAGATCTTCCAGACTCGGTGGCTACAGACTGTTTGATTCGGCCTTTTCACTCTTTATTCAAATTTAATTCCCTTTGTTTGTGCGTTTTTTAGGCAGATGCTCTGTAACTTAAGGGAGTAATTGAGACTGGATTCGCTAGAATCGGAAATTATTTAGGTTCATCTGCATTTTCTTTGAGCAAATTATTGGCTATTTCAAGGTTCAAGATTCTCTCTTTGTTTGATTCAGGTTGCTACTGACACTATGCTGCTTATGAATCGCATGAATTTCTTGAATTCAGCTATCTGATGAAGGGGCAATAAAAGCTTTTTTCTTTATTAGTGTGAGGTTCTTTTTAAGCTGTGCAATCTTGGGGGGTAATAATTTAGTTACTTTAGGATTTAAGCGCAGATGCTCCTGAGATTACGCCTCGCAATATTACTAGGTAGCTGGCGTGATGATATCGCCACCGAGCGTGAGCGCTGGGCTTACTGGCTGCCGGTTCTGCTGGGTGTGGGGATTGGCATTTATTTCTGGCTGCCTTTTGAGCCGCATTTGTGGGTTATGGCAGCTTTAACTCTCATGATGTTCATATGCTGGTATCGCCTAAGGCAGGCCGAGCCGTGGAGCCAAATCGCCATCGCAGGATTGGCTCTTTTTTTGGGTATGCTCGCTGCTAGTGTGCGTACGAATGCAATTTACAGTCCAATGCTTGATCGTAGTATGGGCCCGTTGTTGATTGAAGCGAATGTGGCCGAGCGTGAGCTGCGAGAGAACGGCAGCCGTTTGTTACTTGAGAATATTGTGTTCGAGCGTAGACAGGCTGATAGACCAGCGCTGCATCAACTACGGCTGACACTACGCACCACAGTAGCGCCAAACCCGCCGCCGGTTGGTGCGCGTATTAAAGTACTGGTGAATTTATTGCCTATCAGTGAGCCATCGGCACCGGGGGCTTATAACTTCAGGTTGCAGGCTTTTTATGAACAGGTTGGGGCGACTGCCATAGCCTTGCGTACGCCTGAAGTCATCAATCCCGTGGCGCAAGAAGTGAGCATGGCCGAAAGCTGGCGGAATGCTGCAGCTACCCGTATTCATAATACCATCGGCGGTGCCGAGGGCGCTATTGCCGTTGCCCTCATGACGGGCGAGCGCGGCGCTATTGACGAGAAGACTAATGAAGATATGCGCAAGGCGGGTACTGCACATATGCTTTCTATCTCGGGTATGCATATTGGTATGGTGGGCGGGTTTGTATTCTTCCTTATCCGCAGCTTGTTAGCGTTGCATCCGGCCGTTGCGCTGCATTACCCGATCAAGCAGATAGCAGCTGTCATCGCGCTTGCGGCGGTAGTTGGTTATACATGGCTTGTAGGGGCGCCTATACCTGCGCAGCGCTCAATGCTGATGGCGGGCTTGGTGTTCGTTGCTATCCTGCTCGATCGGCAGGCACTATCCATGCGCTCAGTTGCTCTGGCGGCAAGTATTATTCTGCTCATGTTCCCTGAGAGTCTGCTTAACCCCGGCTTTCAGATGTCATTTGCAGCGATTGTCATGCTTATTGCAGCCTATGAGTGGTGGCGGCTGAACAAGACCAAAGATGAGCATATGGGCTGGGGGCTGCGCGCGTGGCGCTATGTGCTTGGGATTATCATAACATCGGTGATCGCGGGTTTGGCGACCATGCCGTTTGGCGCATGGCACTTCCACCGCCTGCAGCTGCTGGGTGTGCTGGGTAACCTCATTGCCATGCCGCTTACGGGTATTCTGGTCATGCCGCCACTGGTACTGGCCTATGTACTTTTGCCTTTTGGTCTTGAGCAGCCCGCGCTTTATGTAATGGGGCTGGGTCTGCAGGGCGTTACCGATAGCGCTGCCTGGGTTGGCAGCTTGCCGGGGGCGGATGTGAATGCAGCCCAGTTCGGGCTGCTGCCTCTTCTGGTAATGACGGCAGGTGGCCTGTGGTTGGCAATCTGGCAGCGGCGGGTACGCTTTCTGGGTGTGGCTCTAATCCTGATCGGCTTGCTGCTGGTGCCACTCAAGCAGTCGCCCGTAGCACTTATAAGCTCGGAGGGGCAGGTGGCAATTAGGGGGCTGGATGGCCACCTTTATTATGAACGTCCTCCCAGAGGCCTGATCGCGCGTGACTGGAGCCGTGCTTATGACAGCGCGCATGAGGGGCAGGCGTGGCGGCTGGCCTCATCTGGCGTCAATTGTGATGTGTTGGGCTGTATTACCTCTGCAGATATAGCGATAGTAAAGCGTGCTGAAGCGTTGGCGGAGGACTGCCAGCGCGCCAGGCTGGTTATTGCACCAGATATCAGGGTGAGGGCCTGTGCTGCCCGTGTGATTGACCGGCAAGCGCTGCGCGAGCACGGCTCACACGTACTGTATGCCGACGGCAGCATGGATACTGTACGCACAAGCTCAGCCCGTCCGTGGCAACCGTATTACAAGGCGAGCGTTAGTTATAGCGGCGCAACAACCCAACCAGATGCCCCTGCACCTTAACGTGCTCGGCAGGGAAGATGCGGGTTTCGTGATCCGGATTGCAGGGCTCAAGCGCAACCTTGTTGCCTTTGAGGCGCCAGCGCTTGAGCGTGGCTTCTTCATCGTTCACCAGCGCAACTACGATCTGGCCGTTATCCGCCCGCTCACCGCGGCGGATAATGACGGTATCGCCATCGAGAATGCCGGCCTGAATCATGGAATCACCTGAAATTTCAAGCGCGTAGTGATCACCACCGCCCAGCATGTCCTGTGGAACCGGAATGAAGGTCGAGGGATCGGCCAGTGCCTCGATCGGAATACCGGCGGCAATACGGCCATACAGCGGAATTTCCGTTGCCTGTGCTGCTACATTCGCAATCAGGCCACCCTGTATAACGCTGGGCTTGAACTGGCCCTTGGGCGGCTTGGCGGCAGGGGCTTCAGGCGCAGGTTTGGGCAGGCGGACAACTTCAAGCGCACGGGCACGGTGCGGCATACGGCGAATAAAGCCGCGTTCTTCAAGACCTGTAATTAAGCGGTGAATACCGGATTTGGAGCGCAGACCGAGCGCCGTTTTCATTTCATCGAAAGAGGGCGGAACACCTTCGTCGGTCAGGCGGCGATTGATGAAGTAAAGTAACTCGTGCTGTTTCTTGGTCAGCATGGAATTCAGTCTCCGTTCAGATGGTTGTTCCGACTCGAATTAGTTACCATTTGTTCTACTTTGGTTCTCATGGGGCTGTCAAGGGCGGGTTTGTGGATAACTTCAATGCCGAGTCGAGACAGGCCAGCAAAAACCTGAGAAAAATGCTGGTAGCCGCAGTGTCAAAATGCTATTTCAACAGTCACTTCTAACTCTTTCCTGAGTGACTTGCCCATCATGTCTATGCTTACCACCCGCACAGTTTCCCTCTCAGTTGCGCTGTTGCTGGCGTCAACCAGCCTGTCACATGCAGGTTTCGTATGGCTGTCGCCCGACAAGCCGAATGCTGACAATACCGTTTTCAGCCAGCAGGCCGAGCCGGCCGTTCCGGCCGAAACCGAAGGGCGCTCATGGAATGTTGAGCCTAATGTTCCGGTTGCATCTGCTCCGGCCCCTATGCTGGCGCCTGCGCCGCAAGCTGCTGACACAACCGCTGTTGTGCCCATGACCCTGAGCGAAGCTGCACCTGCTACTCAGGTTGTTGCCCCCACTGTTACGGCTCCGGCTGAGCCTGTGACCCTTGTTGGTGGCGATACACTTTCGGCACAGCCGATTTATGCTCCTGGCGATCAGGCTCCTGCTGCACAGGCTGAAGCCGCTCCGGTTGTAGCTCCTGCTGCTCCTGTTGAGATGGCTGCTTCAGCTCCGGCACCGATGGCAAGTGCACCAGCTGTAGCCACAACTACCGAAACCGAAGTAACGCTGGCCACCACCCGTGGCGGCGATATGCCGTTGCCGGCACGCTCGGCCCAGCAGGGTGATACCGCTGCTGCTGCCATGCCCAGCGCCGAAGCCATGATCAACGGCATGCCCAGCATGACCGCGCCGCGCGAGACCATCACAACAACCACAGCTGTTGTGCCGCCCGTCGTAACCGCTCCGGTCGTTGAAACACCGGTTGCAGCAGCTGAAGCTCCGGCACAAGCTCCTGTGCAGATTGCTGCTCCGGCTGAAGCACCGGTTGTACCGATGCTGAGCCCCGCAACTGTGCCGCTGCAGGCTTCGGTTACTGCGCCTGTTCAGCTGGCTCCTGCAACTTCGCCCACACCTGCTGCAACAGCTTCAACCGTATCGATGGTTACTGGCCAGCCGATTGAAACCACCGCTACAGCTGCAGCCGCTGCTCCGGCTATGGACACCCAGAAGGTGATTGATGGTTTTGGCAAGCACGTACCGCTGGTTATCGCCATGCGCCAGATCCTACCTTCGGGTTATGGTTTTGCCCACGGTAGTGGTGTTGATCTGACTGCAGCGATTGACTGGAACGGTGGCCGTCCTTGGCCGCAGGTTCTGGCTGAAGCCATTTCGCCGATTGGCCTGACCGCCAGCGTTATGGGCGAGACAGTGATGATCGAGAAGCTTGGTGGCTCGGCCCCGGTACAGGCCGCAGCGCAGGTCAGCAGCATCGAAGCTCCGGCAGTTACCCCGTCTTCGGCACCGCTGGCAGCAGGCCAGGCTGTATTGACCAATGCAACGGTCATGCAGGCTCCGCCTTCAAATAACTAAGAGATTGTTCTGACGTGAGCAAACATACCGCGCTGTCTTCGGCTAAATCCCAGAAGCAGCGCGGTTTTCTTTTGCGTGTATTTTTAAAGCCGATGACGATTGGCCTTATGGTCTCGTTCTTTGCGGGTGTTGGCACCATCGGCTGGATGAAGGCCGGGCAGGTAACAGAACAGCCATCTGCGCCGCTGCAGGCGGCCACTCTCCAGATCAGTATACCGCAGCTGCAGGAGCCGCAAACGGCGAGTGTGGCCGGTGTGCAGGTGTTTGACTATCGTGGTAGCGGTACGGGCGTCTCAGATTCACCACGGCCATTAGAGCAGGTTGTTGCGGTTATGGATGCGCCACTGCCTGAGCCGGATGCGACACCCGAGCAAGATATGGCTGAGCAAGCCATGGCACTTCAGGCTGTCGCGCCTGCGGCAGGTGCAGTTGCGGTAGCAGCGGCTGTTGTGGCGCCAGTGCGCCCAGCTGCCCATGGCCGTGCGCGTATTGCGATTGTGATTGATGACCTCGGCCCTAACTACCGCGAGTCACTGGCAGCGATTGCCCTGCCTAAGGAGATCACGCTTGCGTTCCTGCCTTATGCCGAACAGCTGCAAACCCTTACCAGCCGCGCGCGTGCCAGTGGTCATGAAATGCTTGTTCATATGCCCATGGAGCCGGAGGATATGGCGCATAACAACCCCGGCCCGCAGCCTCTAACGGTAAATCTTACAGCCGAGCAGATTAGCCAGCGCGTAACCGCTGCACTGGACAGCTTTGAAGGGCATATTGGCCTTAATAACCATATGGGCAGCCGTTTTACGGCTGATGCCACCGCCATGCACGCCATGATGAGTGTGCTGGCCAAGCGCGACCAGATTTTTTATGACTCGCGCACCACGCCGCGCAGTGTTGGGCTGGAGATTGCCGCTAGCCTCGGCATGCGGTTTGCCGGCCGTGATGTGTTTTTAGATAATGAGCAGGATGTTGAGCTGATTACAGCCCAGCTCGGCACGCTTGAGCGCTTGGCGCGCGCGCAGGGTTATGCCAGTGCCATTGGCCATCCCTATCCTGAAACAATTGCGGCCATCAAGGCGTGGCTACCGGGGGCTCGTGACCGGGGCGTTGAGCTGGTGCCTATTAGTGCGCTCACGCAGCGACTTGGCGTTAGCCAAGCCGCTACCGGAGCTGAATAACTAATCTGTTTTAATTGCTGCTATCAGCGCTCTGCTGAAGCCACGCATCATTTAATTCGACGCCATAGCTACCGCGCAGGGCACCTGCGAACTGCTCAAGCATGTCGTTTGACATCTGCTCCTTCAGCTCGGTGCGAATGGCACTGAGATCGGCACCATCAACAATCGCAGGGTTAACCGCATTTACCTTGATCACCCAGACGCTGGTATCAGTTGCAGCGGTCAGCACATCGCCTACCTTTGAATCAAAGATATGGGGCAGGGCTGTTTGCGGCAGCTTGTCGACGTTCGAACCATCGCGCAGCAGCGGCTGGCTGCGGGCCATGCCACGTACAGCCGTGCCGTTGCGTACCTGTTCGGCCAGTTCATTCGCCTTGGTTGTTGCCAGCTCGAGGCGGCGGGCGTTGGTCCAGGCTGTGACAACTTCATCCTTCACATCGGCCAGTGCTTTGGTCTGGGCGGGCGTAATGGTATCAACCACCACCGAGAAGGAACCACTGGGGATTTCCTCAACCTGACTTGGCTGGCCCTGAGGCAGCTGGAAGGCGGTTTTGAGCACTGTAGCCAAAATCGGCTGGTTGGTGATCTGCGTACCATCTGGCTTGTAGCCATCAGCGGTTACAGCATCAATCTTCACCGCATTCAGGTCCAGTTGTTCGGCGGCCTCAGCCAGTGTCGAGCCACTGGCAATTGCATCCTGTAGCTTGCGGGTGGCCTCAAACATTACTTCCTGACCTTTTTGCAGGCGCAGGTTGGCTTCAATCTGGTTCTTTACCTCATCAAAGCTGCTTGGCACCGCGGGGCTTACCTTGGTCACCTCAATAACGTGCCAACCCATGGGGCTTTGTACGGCCTGACTGGTTTTGCTTGCTTCAAGCGTGAAGATGATATCGCCCAGTTCCGGCATAATGCCAGCACGCGTAATGCCGGGGGCAGGACGTGCGGCAACATCATTAGCCTTGGCCACTTCATCAAGCGGCTTGGAGGCGGCTTCGGCGGCAATTTTTTCGGCCAAAGCCTGATCCTGTGTAATAATCTGCACAATATCGCGGGTCTCGGGCGTGCCATAGTCCTGCGGGGCAGTGTCATAAACGGCCTTAACATCCTCAGGCGTTAGAGGAACAGCAGCTGCAATCTTGGCAAGGTCGACCGCAACATAGGTAATGCTGCGATACTCGGGCGCCATAAAGTTACTGCCATTATCGGCCAGATACTTGTTCAGCTCTTCATCACTCGGGCGGGCTACACCGGTCATATCAGCAGCCTTGATTTCGGTGGCTTCAACCACGCGGCGCTCGTTGCGGTATGCGTAAACCGTACGGGCCAGTGTATCAGACGGCTGAGTGCTGCCGCGGATGCTGCCCATTAACAGCAGACGAATGATATCGCCCTTGATAGCTGCTACATATTCCTGCTCGCTCATACCGATCTGGCCCAAGAGCTGGCGGAACAGGTTGGGATCAAACTGGCCATTCGGCGCACGGAAGTTGGGCTGGGCGGCAATGGTCTGCTGCACCAGCTCGGTACCAAGGCGCAGGCCCAGCTTACCGGCTTCCTGATCATAAAGAGCCTGCATGACAAGCTGCTGCAGGATCTGGCGCTTGAAGCCGAGCTGCGCGATCATATCCGCATTCAGGGTCATGCCATATTGCTGCTCGAACTGGCGAATCTGCTGCTTGAAGGCAACATCGGCCTCGGCGGCTGAAATCTTGACGTTGCCAGCTTCGGCGGCAGTCTGCAGGCGGCCAGCGCCCTGGAAAATCGGACCAATGCCCCAAACAGCAAAGCTGGCCAGCAGAATGATAAACAGACCCTTCGCAACCCAGCTCTGGGCACCGCGGCGCATAATAGCAAGCATCAAAATCTCCTCTTTCTAAGGGGGGATTTTAGGGCTATTCGAGTATTAAGCAACTGGAGTTAAAGACTTATGGCCAATATGCCCAAGCTAATTGTCGCAAACTGGAAGATGAACGGCACCCTTGCCGAGGCCGAGAGCCGTGCGCATGCTATTGCCGCTGAGCGCGTTGGCGCCAAGCTGGTTATATGCCCACCTTTTGTGCATATTCCTGCAGTGAGCCAGGCGATCTCCGAGAGTATGGTGGCTTTGGGCGGGCAGGATTGCCACTTTCAGGCCAAAGGGGCATTTACGGGCGATGTCAGCGCCGAGATGCTTTCTGAGCTTGGCTGCAGCTTTGTGATTGTCGGTCATTCCGAGCGCCGCCACGGTAAGGGCGAGGATGATCCAACCGTGCAGCAAAAAGCCGCCGCAGCCGTTGCCGTTGGTATTACCCCGATTATCTGTGTGGGCGAAACACTGGATGAACGCGAAGCCAAGCAGGAGCTGGCCGTGGTCAAGCGCCAGTTGGCAGGCTCACTACCAAAGGATACCAACAGCTTTGTAATTGCCTATGAGCCGGTATGGGCGATTGGTACTGGCAAGAACGCCAGCACAGCGGATGTGCAGAGCATGCACGCAGCCATCAGGTCTGAAGTGAAAGAGATGTTCCCATCAGCCACTATCACCATTCTCTATGGTGGTTCTGTTAAGCCAAATAATGCAGCCGAACTGCTGAAGCTTAAGGATGTGGATGGTTTACTAGTGGGCGGTGCCAGCCTTGTTCCGGCCGACTTCATTGCCATTGCGCGCAGTGAGATGGGTGAACTCTAACTCGTCGCTTTTTTGCTGCGGGCGAGGGCTTGGCTCTCCTTTTTAAGCGGGCCTGCTACCGGGCATACTTCCTGTATGTAGCCATTAAGCGTGTTCACTAAACTATCGCTGACTAAGCTGTAGTGAATGAACTGCCCACGCTTTTCGCCTTTAATGAGCCCGGCGTTTTCGAGAATGCTTAAGTGCTTTGAAAGCGATGGCTTTGATATGTCAAAGCGCGCGGCAATTTCGCCAGCTGTAAGGCTGGTGGCCGATAGATAGGCCAGCACCTTGCGTCTGACGCCAGATGACAGCGCATCGAAGATCTTTTCTGCACCCATATATTTAGCCTCTTGACTAACTACCTAACGATTTGCCATTATGCATTTAGCTACTTAGCTAAATATAGTCCAAGTAGCTGAAGGAGGCAAGGGATATGACCCAGCCAGTAAAAAGACAAGAAATTTCTGATACTTATGAGACCCGCTGTATTGATAGGCATCCTTTGGATGGCTTGAAATTGTTAAGCAGTCTGGTTGCATCTGCTTTATGTGCACCAATACCTGTTTCTCTAATATCCTTGTATTTAGATGGGGGATTATTCGCCGCTCCAATAATTTATATCGGTGGCGTTATAGTGGGCCTGCCATGTGCATTTATTATCGGGTTGCCAGTTATCGGATACGCTGAGAAAAACAATCTCAGAGAGTATTCCTTTTATTGTATGGCGGGAATTTTGAGTGGTATTTTTTTATCGGTGCTGTTGCTGTTATGGCTTCTATTAATGGATAACAGTTTTAAAAATATAGAAGCTGCAGTGATCTTTTTTATTATCTTAGTCCCAAGTAGTTGGGCTTGCGCCAGTGCATTTTGGTATCTGCGCGTGAGACCGGAGGTCGCGAAATGACCTCATCAAATCAAACTACTGTTGTTTATGACAGCCAATGCCCGGTTTGTGCTGTGTATTGCGAAGGTCTGCCCGATAGTATGACCTTGGTTGATGCGCGGCAGGAAACCGTTGAGCGCAGTGAGATCGAACGCCAGCAACTGAATCTCGATGAAGGCTTTGTGGTTATAAAAGATGGCAAACTGCATTACGGCAACGCAGCCATGGCCGAACTGGCGCAGATGCGCAGCATCAAAGGCTGGCGTGGCTTTATAAATAAGGTGTTCTTCTCAACCGCCAGACGCACCCGATTTTTCTACCCGATCGCCAAGCGCTTTCGCCGTGTAGCCCTGTGGCTTGTGGGTGTTCCGCTTATCTATGCGCCGCAGCATAACATCATCCGTCATCAGCTTGGTGATAGCTGGCAGCTGCTCAAGCCTGCCATTCAGGAGCGGTTTAGTCATGAGGAAGCTAAATATAGCGGCACGATGCAGGTCATCAGGCGTTCGCGCGCGGGCTGGTTGTTCGCGCATCTTACCCGTCTTATCGGCAATCCACTTACACCTTATGCGGGTGAGAATGTAGCGATGCAGGTTGCGCTGTTTCCTAGCCACAGGCCTGCAGGTGTGAGCTGGCAGCGTAGTTACTTTTATGAAGGCCGTAAGCCGTTTGTGGTCACCTCCGTTAAGTGTGAGAATCGCCGCGGCGAAATGATGGAAAGAGTGGGCTGGGGTTTTGGCATGAAGCTGAAGGTCTTTGTGGAAGAGGGCGATCTGCACTTTAAAAGCTACCGTTACTTCTGGCTGGGTCTGCCGCTCCCGCATTTAATAACCCCCGGTCAAACCCATGTGGTTCATGCCGACCGCGGCGACGGGAGTTTTACCTTCACCATCAGCATGGTCCACCCGCTGCTGGGTGAGACTTTTTACCAGAGTGGAGTTTTTCATCGCGAAGGAGATGCGTTATGAGTGCAATTCACTTTGAGAATATTCACCGGGTTAAGACAGACACGCAGCCTGATGCCCTGGTGGGCCAGGTGAGCTGGGCACCATTAAAATCTCTTTTTCTGCTGGCGATGTATGCCCTTACGTTTATAGCGGTCGTCTGGTTTTTCAGCTGGGATGCTGTATTACTTTTTGTGATTAAAACCGGCATGGTTTTACTGCTGGGCCATTCTGTTGGTATGCATCGCCTGCTTATTCACAACAGCTTTAAATGCCCGCTCTGGCTGGAACACTTCCTTGTCTATATGGGTGTTCTGGTTGGGCTTGGTGGACCGCACACCATGATACGTACGCATGACATGCGCGATTGGGCACAACGTCAAGCGAACTGCCACGACTATTTTGCGCATCGCCAGCAACCGATTGTAGATGCTTGGTGGCAGATGCATTGCAATATCACACTCCAAAAGCCACCGCAGATCGTTCTCGAGCCGCGTATCGCTCACGATAAGTTTTATGCCTTTATCGAGAAGCACTGGATTCTTGTGCATCTGCCCTGGGTGGTTTTGTTCTATGCCATGGGCGGTGTAAACTGGGTGCTGTGGGGTGTTTGTGCGCAAATTGCAACCACGGTGACGGGCCACTGGCTGGTTGGCCATAGCGCCCATCAGGATGAGCCGAGTAACTGGCATGTGCGCGGCGCAGGGGTGCATGGTTATAATGTCCCGTTCTGCGGCCTGATCTCGATGGGTGAATGCTGGCACAATAATCACCATGCATTTCCGGGGTCTGCGCGCATTGGTTTGTATGCGGGTCAGGTTGATCCGGGCTGGTGGTTTATCCTGATGCTTGAGAAGTTTGGCCTGGCGTGGGATATCCGCACGGCAAAAGATTTGCCCGAGCGCCCCGAGCTGGAATGGATTGGGGCTACCCATGCCTGAAATAGCCGACTACCGGATCGTCAATATTGCGCAGAGCGATATATATCGAGTGGTTGCTGATATTAAGACCTATCCGCAGATATTTGATTACATCAAATCGGTCGAGGTTTTGCGCAAAAGTGCGGGGAAAGAAGTGGCACGTATTACCGTGGGCTTGGGGCCGTTCAAGTTCAGCTACGTCTGTGCGCTAAATTACTTTCCAAACAAGCAAATTAAAATCCGCCTGATACGTGGTCCTTTCAGGCATCTGCGCTCGGTTTTAACATTTGAGTCGACAGGGCCAAGCCAGACCAAGGCAAGCTACGATTTCAGCTGTGAATTTAAATCGGCACTTATGGAGCGTCTGGCGGGACCGATTATGCGGTTTGAGTTGCAGAGGTCTCTGCGATTGTTCGAGGTTTACGTTACTGCGCAGCTCGTCAGGGGCATTTCAGTTACTTAAAATTATGAATTAACTAATTGATATACATTAACAATAATACACTCTGGCATCATGGCGCGGGGTCTGGTAAACACCCCAACAGATTTTCAGACCCTTATTTCAGGTGGCGCTATGGAACAGGTTGTTCTCGTTATTCATCTCATCGTCGCTTTAGCGATGGTTATTCTTGTTCTGCTGCAGAAGTCGGAAGGCGCAGGCCTTGCTGGTCCGAGCGGTTCTGGCATGATGCCTGTGCGCGGCAGCGGTAACATTCTTACCCGCCTGACGGCGATTACAGCGACCATCTTTTTCATTACGTCGATTACGCTAGCCATTCTGGCTGGTGGCCATCGCCCGCGTTCGATTGTGGACGGTATTACAACCGATCCGGCTGCAGTAACTGCCCCGGTTTCGCCGCCCACGGCTGACGCTCCGGCTCCTGCACTTCCGACACCACCCGTAACCCCCTGAGGTCGGCATGACTAACATTGTGGCTCCCCGGTTTATCTTCATTACCGGGGGCGTCGTCTCCTCATTGGGTAAAGGGCTAGCTGCTGCAGCCTTGGCTGCCTTGCTTCAGGCGCGGGGCTACAAGGTGCGTATCCGCAAGCTTGACCCATATTTGAACGTCGATCCGGGCACCATGAGCCCGTATCAGCATGGCGAAGTTTATGTGACCGACGATGGCGCCGAGACCGACCTCGACCTTGGCCATTACGAGCGCTTTACCGGCGTGCCTGCCCGCAAGTCGGATAACATTACCACTGGCCGCATCTACTCAACCGTTATTGCCAAAGAGCGCCGCGGTGATTATCTGGGCGCTACTGTGCAGGTTATTCCGCATGTTACTGACCAGATTAAAGAGTTTATTGGTGCCGAAGTTGAAAATACGCAGTTCATTATCTGCGAAATTGGCGGCACTGTGGGTGATATTGAAGGCCTACCGTTCCTTGAGGCCATTCGTCAGTTCGGCAATGAAGTGGGCCGTTCGCGCGCCATGTTCATCCACGCCACGTTGCTGCCATGGGTGGCGGCTGCAGGCGAGCTGAAGACCAAACCCACACAGCACTCAGTTAAAGAGCTGCTGAGTGTTGGTATTCAACCCGATATGCTGCTATGCCGCGCCGAGCGTGAAATCCCCGAAACTGAATGCCGCAAGATTGCGCAGTTCTGTAACGTGTTACCATCACGCGTTATTCCGGCACTCAATGTCGATACTATTTATGCTGTAACCGAGAGCTACCATAAGGCTGGCCTCGATACTGAAACACTCAAGTACTTTGGCCTTGAGCCCTTGCCTGCGATTAGTCTGAAGCCATGGCAGGACCTGGTGAAAAAAATTCATAGCCCCAGCGGTCAGGTTGAAGTCGGTATTGTCGGTAAATACGTAAGCCTGCTTGATGCCTATAAGTCGCTCGCTGAGGCACTTGCACATGGCGGTGTTGCCAATAATGTGAAGGTAAACCTGCGCTGGATTGATGGCGAAAAGCTTGAGAAGGAAGAGGCGTCAGCCCACTTCAAAGGGCTCGATGCCATTCTCGTGCCCGGCGGCTTTGGCGAACGCGGTACTGGCGGCAAGATCAAAGCTGTGCAGTACGCGCGCGAAAACAAAGTACCGTTCCTTGGCATATGCTTTGGCATGCAGCTGGCAGTTATCGAGGCTGCCCGTAATCTGGCCGGCATTACAGGTGCCAGCTCGACTGAATTTGGCCCGTGTGAGCAGCCGGTTGTTGGCTTGATGACCGAGTGGGTTAAGGGCAATGAGCTCGAGAAGCGCAAGGCCGATGGCGATCTGGGCGGCACTATGCGCCTTGGTGCCTATAAAGCTGCACTCGTTGAGGGCAGCCTGATTGCGCGCATTTATAACAGCACCAGTATCGAGGAGCGCCACCGCCACCGTTACGAAGTAAACCTTGGTTATCGCGCCCAGCTTGAAAAAGCTGGTGTGGTATTCTCTGGCCTGTCGCCAGATGGCGTGCTGCCCGAGATCATTGAGCGGAAGGATCACCCTTGGTTCATCGGTGTACAGTTCCACCCAGAGCTGAAGAGCAAGCCGCTCGACCCTCATCCCCTGTTCGTTTCCTTCATCGAGGCGGCAGCGGCGCAAGCCAAGCAGGTTAAGGCGGCATAATATGGCCAAGCGCGTCCTCACCACATGGTCACAGGGCGAGCTGGATGGTTTGTGCGGAATTTACGCAATCATCAATGCCATGAAGATTCTGGCCATGTCGCGGGGCAAAGATTTTACCGATTCTGACGGTGCAAAGCTGTTTAAGGATATGGTGAAGTACCTCGATGCGCGCAACCTGATGCCGCAAGCGCTGTGGGATGGCACATCCATCCAGCATGTACGCGACTTCTTGCACTCCGCCCGCCGCTTTATGCGTAAGCAATATGGGCTCGAGATTGTGCACAAGGTATTGGCCCGCCGCGGCGAGATTACGCGTAAGGATGTTTTCTGGCGTGTGCTGGATGCGGCACTGAGTAATGATCCATCCTACAATTTCAAGCACAAGACCGAGCATGCGCGCGTGGCTCTCATCGGTCTCGGCCACCCACAGCCGCACTGGACATTGGCTTATGGAGTCTCGCCGCGCTCGATTAACCTGATCGATAGCGGTAGTAACATTCGCCTGAGTTATACCCGTTCAACCGTGGGTGTGAGCCAACCCGGTAAATGGATGATCGAGCCCGAACATACCATCGTTATCGCGACACTTTAGCCTGTTACAGCTCGCAGATTATGCTAAAAATACGGGCATGACCAAACGGCTCTTTCTTATTGCGCTACTTGTTCCATCTCTTGGCTGGGCTGCCGAGCCTGCGGCTGATCCGGCCGTAAGCGCGCTCACCAGTATGGAGGGCCGCTACACCATCGGCCCATGGGAGGGCTCACTGCAGGGTGACCGCTGCGTCCTGACCAATAGCGAGCCGCTGGCGTTTGCTGATTTCGAGTTAAGCGCACAGCAGGGGCAGGGGGCTGTTACCCTGCGCCTTACGCCGGTTATTCCGCTGCGCGGCGATCCGGACACCATCAGCTCAAAGGTGGATAGGCAAGAGCCGGTTCGCTTGCCTTATCGTGTAGATGAGGGCGGGTTTGGAATTGGCATGCCCGCAGTTGTGCTCGAAAGCATGAGCAAAGGTAGCTTCTTTACGGTAAGCGACTACAAGTATGATCTGCGTGGTTTTGCGCAGGCCTATGCTTTGATGCAGGACTGCATGAAGAAAACTATTCCCGCCGCCCTGCCTTATGAGCCCTTGGCCGAAAGCGAGCCAACAAAACTGGCGGGCGGCTGGCAGATGATTACGCTCAAGCTCGGGAACTATACATATGCGCGCTATGCTATGTTGGGCGAAAGCGAGCTTGGGCTGTGGGTCCATAATGTGGATGATTTCGTTTTAAGCCTCACTGGCCTGGGTGAGAATTCGGCGAGCACCATTTTGCTTAATGGCGATAGCTATGGAGTTGTACCGCAAAAAGGTGGGGTTTTGGTACCGCTAGCGCCCGAGCAGCTGCGCAAGCTCGAAGAAGCTGGCACGCTGGCGGTTAAATTTGGCAGCTTCGATAAGTCCTTTGATATTAAGGATTTGCGCACAATTGTAGTCGCTTTGCAGCCTTACGAATAGTTTGCTAGAAAGAGAGCCATGACACACACAATCTCCTTGGGCAATTTCAAGATTGCCAACGATCAGCCCCTTAGCCTTATCGCTGGCCCTTGCCAGATTGAAAGCGAACAGCACGCCCTCGATATGGCGGGCAAGATTGCTGAAGCTGCCAAAGCAGTGGGCATGAACTTCATTTACAAGAGCAGCTACGACAAAGCTAACCGTAGCTCGTTCAAGACCGCACGTGGCATGGGCATGGATGAGGGCCTGCGCGTGCTGGCTGCGGTGAAGAAGCATATTGGCTGCCCGATCCTGACGGATGTGCATGGCCCTGAACAATGCGCGCCCGTAGCTGAATTTGTGGATGTGCTGCAGATCCCGGCGTTCCTGTGCCGCCAGACTGACCTGCTGCTGGCAGCGGGTGCAACCGGTAAGGCTATTAACGTAAAGAAGGGTCAGTTCTTGGCCCCATGGGACATGAAGAACGTGGCCGAGAAAATTGCCTCGACCGGTAACAACAACATCATGTTGTGCGAGCGTGGTGCCAGCTTTGGCTACAACACGCTGGTGAGCGATATGCGCTCACTGCCCATTATGGCGCAGACCGGTTATCCGGTCGTTTTCGATGCCACGCACTCGGTACAGCAGCCGGGCGGGCAGGGGACTACGTCTGGCGGCCAGCGCGAGTTTGTGCCGGTACTTGCACGCGCAGCCATTTCTATCGGTGTTGCTGCAGTGTTTATCGAAACTCATCAGGACCCTGATAATGCACCGTCAGACGGGCCGAATATGGTGCGTCTGCCTAATCTCAAGGGCCTGCTCGAAACGCTGATGTCGTTCGACCGTCTGGCCAAGAGCAATCCCATCCAACTCATCGCTTAAGGAATTATCATGTCGACTATTGCATCCATCATTGCCCGCGAAATCCTCGATAGCCGTGGCAACCCCACAGTTGAGGTTGAGGTTATTCTGGCGAGCGGCGCAGAAGGCCGTGCCGCCGTACCCTCAGGTGCCAGCACCGGCGCGCATGAAGCCGTAGAGCTGCGTGATGGCGATAAGACCCGCTATAGCGGCAAGGGCGTGCTCAAGGCGGTGCAGGCGGTTGAGGGCGAGATTTATTCGACGCTAGTGGGGATGGATGCGCTTGATCAGGTCGCGATTGACCAGACCATGATTGCGCTGGATGGCACACCGAACAAGGCGCGCCTTGGTGCCAACGCTATTCTTGGCGTATCGCTTGCTGTAGCCAAAGCCGCTGCGCTTGAATGCGGTTTACCCCTCTACCGCTACATCGGTGGTGTTTATGCGCGCACGCTACCGCTGCCGCTCATGAATATCATCAACGGTGGCGCACATGCCGATAACCCGATTGATTTCCAGGAGTTCATGATCCTGCCGGTTTCGGCCCCGACATTTGCTGATGCTGTACGTATGGGCTCAGAGATTTTCCATGCGCTTAAGAAAACCCTCAAGACCGCGGGTCATAACACTAACGTAGGCGATGAAGGTGGGTTTGCACCAAACCTCAAGTCGCCAGATGAAGCCTGCGAAACCATCATCAAGGCGATTGAAGCTGCTGGTTACAAGCCGGGTGAAGATGTGTTGCTGGCGCTCGATGTGGCGGCAACCGAGTTCTATAAAGACGGCAAGTACAACCTTGAAGGCGAGGGCAAGGTGCTCGATAGCGCCGGCATGGTGAAGATGTATGAGGCCCTCTGCGCCAAATATCCTATCGCCAGCATCGAAGACGGTATGGCCGAAGACGACTGGAATGGCTGGAAGATGCTGACTGATGCACTCGGCAGCAAGGTACAGCTGGTTGGCGATGATCTTTTCGTGACCAATCCCTCGCGCCTGAAGCGTGGCATCGACACCGGTGTGGGTAACGCCATTCTGGTTAAGGTAAACCAGATCGGTACACTGACCGAGACACTCGAAGCCGTTGATATGGCCCATAAGGCTGGTTACCGCGCAGTGCTCTCGCACCGTTCGGGCGAGACTGAGGACACCACTATTGCTGATATTGCTGTGGCCACCAATTGCGGCCAGATCAAGACCGGTTCACTCGCGCGTACTGACCGTCTGGCCAAGTACAACCAGTTGATCCGTATTGAGGAACAGCTGGGCGAGGGCGGTTACTACGCCGGGGGTCAGCTGGTTCGCACTGCAGTAAAGGCTGCGGCTTAATTAAGGATTCTGGCCATTGCCAGTCATTTGCCCCCTTGCTAGCCTTTGTATATAACAGGGCAACAAGGGGGCTAAAATGGCGGACGGCAAGATCAATACAATTCCACTCGTTGATATGCGCGACAAGGCAAAGGACCCTGTGGCTTTTGCCAAGGCCTTTGGTGCTGCGCTTAAGGACTTTGGGTTTGTGCGCCTGATCGGTCATGGTATTTCGGATGCTGTGATCAACGAGGCTGATGAAGCTGGCCGCAGCTTCTGGGCTTTGCCTACCGCGGTTAAAGATAAATACGCTAGCGGCCTTTATGGCCCCGATACCGGTAATGGCGTGTGCTACGTGCGTAATGGCGAATATGCGCTTTCATCAACCAAGGTTGATATTAAAGAAGAGCTTGGAATTAATGGTGCATCCAAGGCCCCGCATTCAGCAATGGAAATGCTCAATGCGATTACTGAAGTGCCAGACCTCGGCGTAAAAACCATGCGGCTGTATGAAAAATACGAGGAAATCGCGAAGAGCCTTATGGGCTCCATCGCTGTCTACTCAGGCGAGAGCGAGCAGTATTTTGATGATTGGTTTAAGGAGCGCACAGCCTATATGCGCCAGCTCAATTACCCCGAAAAAGGTAATGCCGAGGGTCACCTTGATTTCAGCATGCTCACGCTGCTGCATGTGAGTGACGATGGCTTGAAGGTACGTAGCCGCAAGGGGCAGGAATTTGCAATCGGCCCTGCCAAGGGCGAGCTGATCATTAATGGCGGTATGCAGCTCGACCTGATTACCAATCTTGATATCCGCTCATCCTGGCATTGGGTTGAGGCCGATAGGCCGCGTACCAGCCTGCCGTTCTTCTTGCACCCGATGGAGCATATTGTGCTGCAGCCATTGCCGAAATTCCGTGCCAATCCGCCTGCCAACGTGCCGTCATACTTTCCGCCACGCGATGAAAACGGGCATTACGCAATTACGACCGGTGAGTTTAATGCGATGCGCCGTAAGGAAATTTACGACAAGCAGCAGAACAAGGCCAAGGCCAGACAGAGCCTGCAGGACCAACTGGCTATTAGTCAGTAACGGCAAGGAGCAATTGTTTGGTGCCAGGGATAGGCAGTAGCTCCAGTTTGGCAGGTGCGCCTAAGGCTTTGCTTTCTTTTGGGCATAATTTGGCCAGATCGCTAAATACCAGATCAATATTGGCAACGCGCTTCTGCAGATTGCTGACATAAAGTGCGTTAGCCGTTGGTACTGAATTATAGTAGTTCATGGCGTCAATCGCGCGGCCGGTCATTATTGCAGCCTGCGTGAGTGTGCCAAAGCAAAGCTCAGTAGGCTGACGTAGCTTGCTGGCTTTCATGCGCTCGGTAAGGTTGGTCAGGCTTGTAAGGCCGCTCACAAGGCGCTGGGCGTTTGCAAGATTCGGGTTGGTAGCAACTGGCGCGGCCTGTTTGGGTTCGGGTACATGCGCGCAACCGGCCAGTAAGGCGAAGCTGATAGCAGCGATCGAGAGATTGGCATTTCGGCTCATGGTGTCGTTCCCCTGTATTATGTCTTGGTCATATGGCTACGCCTTTGAGATAAGCGATTTCAAGCGTTTCACAGGTGGTTGACAACAATTTTGAGGACGAATCTTACATTAACCGTCGAAGTTACTGATTCAATTCATTTTAGTAATTGACGGCAAAGCCCAATCATGATTCGATGGGGTTAATGAAACCACTGCTTTCTCTTCCTCTGCTTATACTCGGTCGGGTTTTCCGCTCCGGTGCAGCGGCAGTTGGTATTCTGCTTATTGCCTATTTTGGCCTGTTTGCGCTTGAGGGCGACCGTGGTTACGCGTCTCTGCAAATCACCCAGCGCCATGTTGCCGAGGCCGAGGCCAAGCTGGCCGTGGTTAAAGCCGAGCGCGAGGCGATTGAGCGTAAGGTCATGTCTCTGCGCCCAACCAGCATTGATGGCGATTTGCTTGATGAACAGGCTCGCGAAAGCCTTGGTTTTGTGCGTCCGGGCGAAATCATCATTCTCGGTCGTTAACCTCATCTGTTAATTTCTGCACATCTTGTGACCCTATCAAGACTCGTTTAGCCTCCTGCTGAATAACAACAGGGGGCACATCATGATTCCAGTTCTCGATATGCGCGATCAGGCCAAGGACAAAGCAGGGTTTGCACAGGCGCTTGGCAGTACACTGCATGAGTTCGGGTTTGTAAGACTGGTCGGGCATGGCGTATTAGAAAAAGCCATCCATGAGGCTGATGAGGCTGGCCGCCGCTTCTGGGCCCTGCCACAGGATGTGAAAGACAGATATTCGCGCGACCCGTACCGTGTGGGTTCACGCGTTGGGTATGGCCATAATGCTGAAACCGCTCTTTCTGCCCAAAAGGTAGATATCAAGGAAGAGTGGGGCATCAACGCCCATCCCGAGCCTCCCTATAACGCGCGCCAGATGCTGGATGGTGTTGTTGAAGTGCCAGACCTTGGCGCCAAGACATTGCGCCTGTTCGAGCAGTTTGAGGCCCTCTCCAAGCGTGTGATGCGCTCTGTCTCGCTTTACTCGGGCTTGGGTGAGCGCGCGCTCGACCCATGGTTCAAGGATTCAGCCAGTTACATGCGTCTGCTGAACTACCCCGAGCAGGGTAATGCGGCCGGTCATCTTGATTTTAATATGATCACATTGCTGCACGTAAGCGAGCCGGGCCTGAAGGTGCGTGACCGCAAGGGTAAAGAGCATGCTGTGATTACAGAGCCGGGCGAGCTGATTTTAAACGGCGGTATGCAGCTGGGTGTTATCACCAACGATCATCTCCGTCCGTCATGGCACTTGGTAGAGGCTGCGCGCCCGCGTACCAGTATTCCGTTCTTCCTGCATCCGCGCCGGGATGTAGTGCTCAAACCTATGGGCCGCTTTGCCGACCTTAACCCGGCCAAGGTGCCGCCATACTTCCCACCGCGGGACGAGCGTGGGCATTTCGCCATTGAGACGGGGGCGTTTAATGACCAGCGCCTTAAGGAGATTTACCAGCGCACGCCCGGTACACAGCAAAGCGTGAATGAGCAGCTGGGGCTTTAAGGTCTAGTAATAACGCTGCCTGATGTGTTGACGCACATGCTGGCGTAGCCTTGTCTCTTCAACATCTTTAACAGTGCTATCGAGCAGCTCGACCAGTTCATCCGAGCGTTTCAGGCTGCGCGCATCGGCGCTAATCAGCTCAAAGCGATTTTGCTCGGCCTGCGGGCGATGATTGAAAGCAAGCATCATATCGCTGCCAATAAGACGTAAGGCTTTAACCTCAACCCGTGAGCCGCCATCAATATTGCTTTTGTATTTAATACTAAAGCCGTTCAAGTAGCCGAGCCTGATAGTGTAGCAATCTGTATGTCCATCGGGTGTCTGGTCATCGAGCAGGTTAAGCTCATGTCCTTTAGCTTCAAAAGCAATCAAAGCAGCAGGCAGCTGTGCGGTTTGAAATGCTTTGCTGACTGACAGGCTGCGGCGTACATCAAGCGCCTTCAGGCGCTCGAGTTCGTGCGCGGGGGTGTACTGCACAGCATTTGCAATTTTCTCGCCCAGCGCAACGAGATGTAAGAAATTGTAATCTGTATGGCCGATAATCGGGCTCATGGGTTCGGCGTTGCCAACCAGCTGTTCAAGCCTGCCAAGTGGAGGACGCTTTTCATCGAAGCCCAGAATCCCTTTATGCGCCATATCGTTTGTCCTTTATCTGATTACTTGATAGGAACTGAGCAGATTTATCCTGTTATATCAACCGATGTTGCACTGCGAGATAAGCCAAGGGGCTGCGGCGGTGTAAATCCTTGATTCTTCAGGCTCATCGCGTTAACACTTTGGCGTTTTTTCAAGGAGACCACACATGTTCCTCCAGACCCCGCCTGCAACGCCGTCTGCCCCAAAACCTGCCCCGATTGGCCATAATTCCAAGCTGCCGGTACCAACCCGCGAGCAGCTGCTCGGCTGGTACAAGGATATGCTCCTGATGCGCCGTTTTGAGGAAAAGGCTGGCCAGCTTTACGGTATGGGCCTCATCATGGGCTTCTGCCATCTCTACATTGGCCAAGAGGCTGTGGTGGTTGGCGTGCAGTCGGTGCTTAAGCCTCAAGACAGCGTTATTACCGCCTATCGCGACCATGCACATATGCTGGCCTGCGGTATGGACCCCAAGGGTGTGATGGCCGAGCTGACTGGTCGTAAGGGGGGCTACTCAAAGGGTAAGGGCGGCTCAATGCATATGTTCAGCCGCGAGAAAAAGTTCTACGGCGGCCACGGTATTGTGGGCGCACAGGTGCCAATTGGTGCCGGTCTTGCCTTCGCACACAAGTACCAGAACGATGGCGGCCTCTGCGCCACCTATTATGGCGATGGCGCTGCTAATCAGGGGCAGGTTTATGAATCCATGAACATGGCGGCGCTGTGGAAGCTGCCTTGCCTGTTCATCATTGAGAACAACCAGTACGCCATGGGCACATCAACCCAGCGTTCAACCTCTGGCGAGCTGTATAAGCGCGCTGAAGGCTATAACATCCCCAGCAAGCAGGTGGACGGTATGGACGTTCTGGCCGTGCGCGAAGCTGCTCATGAAGCGGTTGAGTATATTCGTGCAGGCAAGGGGCCATATCTGCTCGAGATCAAGACCTATCGCTATCGTGGCCATTCCATGTCTGACCCCGGTAAGTATCGTAGCAAAGATGAGGTCGAGAAGTTCAAGGTTGAGAGCGATCCGATTGAGAAGATCAAGGCTCAGCTCAGCAGCCTTGGTGTTAAGGAAGACGATTTCAAGGCCGCCGAACAGGCCGTTAAGCAGGTTGTACTCGAAGCAACCGATTTTGCTACCCAAAGCCCCGAGCCGGATCCGGCTGAGCTGTGGACCGACATTCTTGTAGAGGACAAATAATTATGGCTACTCAGGTTCTCATGCCCGCACTTTCGCCCACCATGACCGAGGGCAAGCTGGCCCGCTGGCTCAAGAAAGAGGGCGATTTCATCAAGTCTGGTCAGGTGATTGCCGAAATCGAAACCGATAAGGCGACGATGGAAGTTGAAGCTGCTGATGAAGGTGTGCTCGTCAAGATCCTCGTGGCTGAAGGTACCGAAGGCGTGAAGGTGAATGCCCCCATCGCCATGCTGGCCGATGAAGGCGAGAAGTTTGACGCGAGCAAGATTGCGCCGCCCGCAAATACCAACCCAGCCCCTTTGTCTGCTGCCCCAAAGGTTGAAGGCTATGTACCGTTTGGTGCCGCCAAGGCCGAGGTTGCCCCTGTTGCCCCGCCCAAGCCGGTTACGGTCGCAGCGCCTGCGCCAGTCGTGCATAGCGGCCCTACCATCAAGCAGACGGTGCGTGAATCGCTGCGCGATGCCATGGCCGAAGAAATGCGCCGCGATAACAGCGTGTTCCTGATTGGCGAAGAAGTGGCCGAGTATGACGGCGCTTACAAGGTAAGCCAGGGCTTGCTCAAGGAGTTTGGCCCCAAGCGTATCGTTGATACACCGATTACCGAAATGGGCTTTGCGGGCCTTGGTGTGGGTGCTGCCTTTGGTGGCCTCAAGCCGATTGTTGAGTTTATGACCATGAACTTTGCCATGCAGGCGATTGACCATGTGATCAACTCTGCTGCCAAGACCCTTTACATGTCAGGCGGCCAGATGGGTTGCCCGATTGTCTTCCGTGGTCCAAACGGCGCACCGGGCAAGGTTGCAGCTCAGCACTCGCAGTGCTTTGCCAGCTGGTATGCGCATATTCCGGGTCTCAAGGTGGTTGCACCTTGGTCGGGCGAAGACGCCAAAGGCCTGATGAAGGCCGCTATCCGTGATCCGAACCCTGTTGTTATCCTTGAACATGAAATGCTCTACGGCCAGAGCTTTGAGGCCCCGACTGATGTCGATTTTATCGTGCCCATTGGTAAGGCCAAGATCGAGCGTGCTGGCAGTGATGTAACCATCGTGACCTTCTCACGCATGGTTGGTCTCGCACTGCAGGCTGCTGAGCAGCTGGCAGCCGAGGGTATTTCGGCTGAAGTCATCAACCTGCGGACTATCCGCCCGATGGATACCGAAACGATTGTGAATAGCGTCAAGAAGACCAATCGCATCGTGACGATAGAAGAGGGCTGGCCGGTGGCTGGCATTGGCTCCGAGATTGCAGCTGTAGTTATGGAGCAGGCATTTGATTACCTTGATGCGCCGGTAACGCGCGTGTGCGGTAAGGATGTGCCCATGCCATACGCTGCAAACCTCGAGAAGCTGGCTTTGCCGCAAATTGAAGATATCGTTGCCGCCGCCAAGGCGGTTACTTACCGGAGCTAAATTATGCCCACAAATATTCTGATGCCTGCTCTCTCGCCGACCATGACCGAGGGCACACTTGCCCGCTGGCTCAAGAAAGAAGGCGACAAGGTTAAATCTGGCGATGTGATTGCCGAGATAGAAACCGATAAAGCCACGATGGAAGTAGAAGCGGCAGACGAGGGCGTACTGGCAAAAATCATGGTGGCTGCCGGTACATCGGGTGTGAAAGTGAATGCGCCGATCGCCATTCTGCTGGAAGAGGGCGAAGACGCATCAGCACTCAACAAGACACCAGCTCCGGCCAACGCTTCTGCTCCTGTGGCCCCCTTACCTGTTGCAGCTGCCACAGCACCCAAGCCGGTTGCTGTTCCTGCTGCAGCCCCGGCTGCGCAAAGTGGTGAGCGTATTTTTGCAACCCCGCTGGCCAAGCGTATCGCCGCTGAGCGCGGTATTAACCTTGCCAGTTTGCAGGGCACTGGTCCGCACGGCCGTATTACCCGCGAGGACGTCCTTGCCGGTAAGAGCAACGGTCATGGTGTGCAGCTGCCTGCAACTACAGCGCAGGGCACTGCTTTGGCACACCCGCCAGCAACGGGTGCGATTGCCGATATGCTGACCAAGCTGGGCCAGACCTTTACCGCTATCCCCAACAATAACGTGAAAAAGGTAACAGCCAAGCGCCTGCTTGAGAGCAAGCAGACCATTCCGCACTTCTACCTCACGATTGATTGCCGGATTGACCATCTGCTCGGTATGCGTAAACGCATCAATGAAACAGGTATTAAAGTAAGTGTGAATGACTTTGTCATTCGCGCGGTAGCCTTGGCGCTGAAGGAGATTCCGGCTGCCAATGCTGCATGGACCGATGAAGCCGTGCTGCGTTTTAATGAAGTTGATGTATCGGTTGCTGTGGCTACGCCTAATGGCTTGATTACGCCCATCATTAAGGGTGCTGACAAGAAGGGCCTGTCGTCTATCTCGGATGAGATGAAGACACTGGCCGAGAAGGCCCGTACCGGCAAGCTCAAGCCTGAAGAGTTCATGGGGGGTGGTTTCACCATCTCCAACCTCGGTATGTTTGGTATTAAAGACTTCGCCGCCATCATCAACCCGCCACAGAGCTGCATTCTGGCCGTCGGTGCGGGCGAGCAGCGTCCGGTTGTGACCAATGGCGCAATTGAGATTGCAACCATCATGAGCTGTACGCTGTCGGTTGATCACCGCTCGGTCGATGGCTCAGTCGGTGCCGAATTCCTGCAGGCTTTCAAGAAGCGCATCGAAGATCCCGCGCTCATGCTGTTATAAGGATAAATATCATGGAAAAGTTTGACCTCATCGTCATCGGCGGCGGGCCGGGCGGTTATGTAACGGCTATTCGCGCAAGCCAGCTGGGCATGAAGACTGCGCTGGTCGAGGCCAATCACTTGGGCGGTATCTGCCTGAACTGGGGCTGTATACCTACCAAGGCGCTTCTGCGCTCAGCTGAAGTCTATCACCTTATGCAGCATGCCGGTGCCTATGGCCTAGCGGCTGATAACATCCGTTTCGATCTGAAGAAGATAGTGGACCGCTCGCGCGGTGTTGCCAGCCAGCTTTCAGGCGGTGTGAAGCACCTCCTCAAGAAGAACAAGGTTACCGTTTACGATGGTTACGGCAAACTGGCCGGTAAGGGGACTGTTAGTGTTGAGGGGAAAACTCCTGCTCAGCTTGAGGCACCGCATATCATTCTGGCGACCGGCGCGCGTGCCCGTGTGCTGCCCGGCCTCGAGCCCGATGGCAAACTGGTATGGACCTATAAAGAAGCGATGGTGCCTACTAGCATGCCCAAGAGCCTGCTGGTTGTGGGTTCGGGTGCAATCGGCATCGAGTTCGCCAGTTTCTACCGCACTATGGGTGCCGAAGTGACTGTGGTTGAAGTGATGGACCGCGTATTGCCGGTTGAGGATGAAGAAATTTCAGCCTTCGCGCGTAAAGCCTTTGAAAAGCAAGGCATGAAGATTATGACCGGTGCTAAAGTGGTAAAACTCACCAAGGGTGCGGATAGTGTGACCGTAACAATTGATGTCGCTGGCAAGGCCCAGGATGTGACGGTTGATCGCGTAATCTCAGCTGTTGGTATTACCGGTAATGTCGAGAACATCGGGCTTGAAACTGCAGGCATTAAGGTTGACCGCGGCCATGTGGTGATTGACGAATGGTGCCGCACCAGCGCTGCTGGCGTATACGCCATCGGCGATCTCGCTGGCCCGCCATGGCTGGCACACAAGGCCAGCCACGAAGGCGTGATGTGCGTTGAGAAAATTGCTGGCGTCAAAGGCCTGCACCCGCTCGATATCTCAAAGATTCCCGGTTGCACCTATTGCCACCCGCAGGTTGCTTCAGTCGGTATGACCGAAGCTAAAGCCAAGGCCGCAGGCTACGAAGTTAAAGTCGGCCGCTTCCCGTTCATGGGTAACGGTAAGGCGATCGCACTCGGCGAGCCTGAGGGCATGGTAAAAACCGTGTTCGATGCCAAGACCGGCGAGCTGCTGGGCGCGCATATGATTGGTGCTGAAGTGACGGAGCTGATTCAGGGCTATACCCTGACCCGTAGCATGGAAGGCACCGAGGCCGAGCTGATGCATACAGTCTTCCCGCATCCAACTCTTTCGGAAATGATGCATGAAAGCGCGCTTGATGCGTATGGCAGGGCAGTACATTTCTAATGCGTCTTTGTGTTTACTGCGCCTCTCAGCCGGGGAATAAGCCGATTTATCGTCAGGCTGCACAGGAGCTTGGGCGCTTGTTGGCAACATCCGGCATCGGCCTTGTTTACGGTGGCAATAAGGATGGCTTGATGGGCGAGGTCGCCACTGCAGCTCTCGAGGCGGGTGGTGAAGTGATTGGCGTGATGCCACATGTGCTGGCAACAATCGAGACTGTGCACCCGGGCCTGAGTGAGCTGCTGTTCGTTGAAAGCCTGCATGAGCGTAAGGCGCGTATGATCGAGCTGACTAACGGCTCTATCATCATGCCCGGCGCGACTGGTACTATGGATGAGCTGTTTGAGCAGCTTACATGGCTGCATGTGGGTTTGCATGATAAACCCTGCGGTATTTTCAATATCGCGGGCTTCTATGATCATCTCCTCGCTCTTATGGACCGGATGGTGGAGGATGGCTTCCTGCTGGCGGACCATCGCGATGGGTTGATTGTGGCCTCAGAGGCTACTGAGCTGCTGGGTAAGTTCAAGGCGTGGCAGCCGTTGCCGCCGGTATGGGGCCTGAAGCACAAGAAGCTTAAAGAGGTTGCTTAGCCAGCTTCTTGGCCTTCTTGGGTTTTTCCTGCCTTTTGGCAGCAGCCCACAGCTTCCACATCAGCTCGCGGTTTTGCGGCGAGGCCTCAAGCCCGCGTGCGGCTAACTCTTTCTCGATGTAAGTAAAACGGCGGCTGAATTTCTGATTGGCCTGCCGCAGGGCCTTATTGGCGTTAACACCACTCGCCAGTGCAAACTGCGCAGCGACGAACAGCAGGTCACCATACTCGTCCTTCATACCGGCTTTGTCATTCTTATCGACTTCATCCGACAGCTCTTTGAGTTCTTCACGCAGTTTTTTGATAACGCTTTCTGGATTGGCCCTAAAGAAGCCGCAGTCTAGCGCCTTGCTGAGCAGGTTGAAGGTTTCAGCCGGAGCTGAGGTCTGTTTTTTCTTGCCCAAAGTATGCGCCTGCCTGTTATTTGTTCTTTTCTCCTTATTATCTGATTCATATCGGCTTTCCAGCAAGAAACTGCATACCAAAAAGCTTGGTTTTTTGCTCTCATCCAGCCTATATATTAGCCATCATGCCAGACGACCTGAACCCCGACCGTATTCGCCACCCCGAGAAGGCCCATAAGCCTGATAACGCCGTTCGCCTTAAAAAGCCGGACTGGATCAGGGTGAAAGCACCAACCTCGCCCGAGTATATGGCCACGCGCGATCTGGTGCGTGAACACAAACTGATTACCGTATGCGAAGAAGCGGCTTGCCCCAACATTGGCGAATGCTGGCAGAAGAAGCATGCCACTTTCATGATTCTGGGCGCTGTGTGTACGCGCGCCTGCGCTTTCTGCAATGTGGCCACTGGCCGTCCTGACCTGCTCGATCCGCATGAGCCGCAGCGGATTGGCGATGCTACCCGCAAACTGGGTCTTGAGCATGTTGTGATCACCTCGGTTGACCGCGATGACCTGCCCGATGGTGGCGCGCAGCATTTTGTTGAGACCATCAATGCCATTCGCAAAGCCTCGCCAGGCACTACGGTTGAAATTCTCACCCCTGACTTCCAGAAGAAGCCGGGCGCAGCCAAGACAATTGCTGATGTGAAGCCGGATGTGTTTAACCACAATCTCGAAACCGTGCCGCGCCTTTATGGTACTATCCGCCCGGGTGCACGTTACTTTACATCACTCGAGCTGCTGAAGGACATCAAACGCCACGACCCGAGCCTGTTCACCAAGTCAGGTATTATGGTTGGTCTGGGTGAAGGTAAGGAAGAAGTACTGCAGGTTATGGATGATCTGCGCGCTGCTGATGTAGATTTCCTTACCATCGGCCAGTATCTGCAGCCTACGCCCAAGCATGCACCGATTGACCGTTTCGTTACGCCGGATGAGTTTGCCTATTATACCGAAATGGCAAAAGGCAAAGGCTTCCATATGGTTTCGGCGTCGGCGCTTACACGCTCGTCTTACTTTGCGGGTGATGATTTCAAGAAGCTGCGCGCTGCGCGTGATGCACAGTTAGGTAAGTAGCCTGTAGCTCATCGGCTTCGGGTCTTTACCTGTCATGCTGCGGATGACTGAGGCGATGTGGCTTGAGCTCACGCATTCCTGCGATACATCATCACGCTCGCCAAAACACTCGAATATCACGGTCGATGAAACGCCGAAATTTTTTGCGCACTCTGGCTCGTTCAGATAAGGCGCGCTATGCACGATCTTGTTGAACGAAACCGGCATGCCGGGCAGTGCTTGAATCATCTCGGCATCACTGCTGGTGCGCAACTCGTGGTCCTGCATTTGCCCGCCGGTTAGCATGAACATGGTGCCGATTTTGTCGGCACACAGCATGATATTGGGAAGAGCATCGCAGTGCCAGTCCGGTAATGTTAGCGGGCGGTAGTCAGTGGTAAGGCGCATGCGGATGAATTGATTACCGAGGATATTGCGGTAGAACGCAGCAGTCGCTGCTTTAGTTGCCAGCTCTTGTAGTGGCGCGCAGACATCTTGCGGCAGATAAAGGCCAGCAATACCCGGTGCACCTACAATTGCTGACATGTATTTTACTTTATCACCTGTAGGGATATTGGCAGCAGCTGCGGCTAATGCCGCGCTATTGCGGCTGCAGTTGCTGGTGATATCAAGAAAGGCTAGGGCGGGGCGATCGGTAAGCTCATGTGCATGACTGTGCTGCATATCGCTACTGGTAAGCGCGGCGTGTGCATCTGCCGGAAAGAGCGCCGAAGTTTTAGGGGATATAGACATCTGTCCAGCTTCGATAGCGAGATGCATATGGTGCAGATCAGGTAGGCTGGCCATCAGTCAAAACCCCATTTTCTGGGATGCTTGCCAGTGAGCTTTTCGATCTGATTGTAAAGTGGCTGTGCGGCTACATACTGCGCGTGTGGCTGTTTTGCGTTGGGGTTAAATTCGAAAATCACAAGCATGGACGAGCAGGGCAAATGTTTGGGGTCTTCTTCCAGGTCATCATCACCATCATCACTGCCCATATCATACGGTTTGGTATGGAGCAGAGTTTTAAATGAAACCGGCATGCCTCTGAGCGGTGAATAGAGCGCGGTATTTTCATTGATATGAATACCTGTTTCATCCTTGGCGGCATTCTCGAGGGCGAGCACCGAGCTGACCTTCTCGCTGCAAAGCAGATAGGTTTTACCTGCATCTTCATGCCACGCTGGGGTGGGGGCAGGGCGCGGGCCGTTGCTGAACACCATCATGATGTACTTGCTGCCAAGGTCACCTGCCAGCTGCGCTGAAGTTCCCGCAAGACCTGTCAAAGATTCAAGGTGGCCGAGTGAGCTGGGTAGATAAAGCTTGTTAAGGCCGGGTGCGCCAATCAGCATCGTGGCTTGGGAGAAAATGGTTGATCTGCCATTGAAGGCGGCGAAGGCGGCCTTCTTCATATTGGCAGAATTAGTGGGGCAGTTTTGGATATGATCGAGAAACGCGACAGTCGGGCGCTCATGTAGTTGCTGCGGGCTGCTGCTGAACATATCTGGCTGGGTTAGCAGACGCGGAGCATCCTCAGGCAATGAAAGCACGCCTGCTGGTGAAACGGTCAGATAGTCGCGCGGCCTTGTCATACAGCGGCCCTAATGGCATGTGCGGCCGCTGGCTGCGACTTCAAATTTGCTGCTTTAAATCCCATATATCGTTTATAATCAGGGCTAAGCTCTTATGTCTATCTTTTCGAGACCAAGTTAACCTTAATGCCCACTCATGCCGAACGCCGGATTGTCCCGCATAAGCCCCAGCAGATGTATGCTCTGGTGGCTGACGTAGAGAAATACCCCGAATTCCTGCCGTGGTGTGCTGACCTCAAGATCACCAGCCGTAAGGGCAATATCATCGAGGCGAATACATCGGTTGGGTTCAAGGCGCTGCGCGAAAGCTTCCAGTCCCGCGTTACCTTATTGCCTGACGATAGCCGGATTGAGGTCGAGTACCTCAACGGGCCCTTCAGGTACCTCAATAATCACTGGGTTTTCCACAAGCACGCCAAGGGCTGCGAAATAGAATTCTATATCGACTTCGAATTCCGGTCGAAAATGCTGCAATTGCTCATGGGTGCATTATTTAATGAGGCGGTGCGCATTATGGTGCGCTCGTTCGAGGCAAGAGCCCGCCACCTGTATGGTGGCTAGGCTCGCTCTCTTCTAGTTTAGGCCGGTTTAGCCAGCTTGATGTCGATAATCGTGGCAGGAATGTCCATATCGCCGCGCTGCTTGTTGGCGCTGTTGAAAGCCCGGTGGGGCAGGCGCTTGCGGAGCTGCAGTGTGAGAGAATGGGCCATTTGGTGTTCCTTTCCTGTTTTCCTGAGCTGACCCTACCAATCCAGTGTTACAGCCTGATGGCGGCTGTATGACACTTCTGTGAAATAACCTTTGGTAAGCGGAAACAGGACCGATCCGAGTCGGTTAAGCCCTAGAAGAAAAACGCAAAAACCCCCTTACGTTTAATTATTCTTAAGGTATACCAATGCCCTATGGGCCGGAATTGACTCCGGCTTCAAGAGGCTCAGGCATGGATACCAGTTATCTGGGGGAATAT
>JBEIQE010000003.1:0-151772 GCA_040376705.1 Micavibrio sp. | reverse complement strand
GCTATTTTGTCCCGCCCCTTGAATCGGCCATACAATACAAAGACTCCCCCCTGAAGTTGCTTTTTTGCAACAATTTACGTTACGGGGTTTTGACAGTTTTTTGATAACTCTTGAGCCCTACCGCCCATATAGGCACTATCACCATAGGAGTGTTCATGCAGCCACTAAGCCCTGTTGCCGCGCGTTTTAACAGCTTGGCTGAGCTGCGCGACTATGTGGGTGAACATACCGGCTTTATGACATCTCCCCTACCCTTTACGCCCGCAGCGCTGGCTTATGTTGCCAACCTTGACTTGGCCTATAGCGGCAAAGCCACAGCACGCACCCCCAACCTGTTCTCGCATAACCTGACCATTCACGACCGCGCGGGTGAGCTGACCGCGCAGCGGGTTGAAAGCCTGCTGCAGGATGGATTGCCCAAACTACCCGGTCGGCAGTCGTTTATTGAAACGCTGGTTGAAGCGCATGAGGCGTTTAACGCCATCAAACTGGCGCGGTTTAACGAGCAGGCCACCGTCTTCTCACTCGAGATTGGCAATTACGTGCCGCGCTTTAACTGGCACCGCGATAAAACCGCCATCATTACCCTGCGCGGGCCTGCCACCTGCTGGCTGCCGGATGAGCGCAATACAGATGCCTGGCAGATGATGCCGCAGCAAAGCTTCAATATCTGGGATCACGGCATCAAGCACTCAGGCCCCAGCCTGAATATGAAAACCGAACCACGCCTCTTGGCCGTTATGATTTAATGGCGTAAGGCTGTTTGGCTTTCTCAATCGCTGCCTGCAGAATATCCGGCAAGGTATGATAAACCTGTGTACCATACCGCTCGGCCAAGTGGCCCAGATAACGCATCTTGGGGGCATCCTCGGGGTAGCCCAAGAGGCATTTGCCTGAGGCAATCATCAGCCCAAACTCAATATTGGTGGTAAAAGCCGGCATGGCCTTGAGCTCGCGCGGCACCCAGAATACGGCCACGGTTGAGATGGAGAGCGCCTCCCACTCCCATGTCACCTGATTATCGTAATGATCGTGCTTGGCCCAGTCGGCCTGCTCGGGCACATACACATGCCCATCGAAGCCAAGTTCTTTAAGCAGCGCCAGAGCTTCGGGTCGCCAGCTTTTGGTCACTTCATCGCGCGGCGTGGGGCCTGCCAGGAAAATGGATTTGGGGAGTGGCTCAAGTGCGTAAACCGGTTTCATTTTTTAGCCCTCAACGCGATGGCCTTCAGCAGCAACCGCACCAGCAATATAAGAGCAGCCACGCCAAACAACAACAGCGCGATTTCGGGGCCGTAATCATCTGCCGGAATGAAGTAGTAGGCAGAGGCAATAACAAGAGTTGCAACTGCCGCTAATGAACGTGCGCCAGTAAGCAAAAAACCTGCAATCACGAGTGCGAAGATAATACCGCCCAAATGCCCCTACCCTAAAACTGCCAGCCAGTTGGCGGCAATAAGCACAATGACAGCTAAAACCAGCAGTTCAAATAAATACCTGTCAACCCAACAGAGCAGCCAGAACTGGCGGTTACGCGCAGACTGCCTGAAGCGCTCTTCTATTTCTTGATGTCCGGCCTCATCCAGCAACTCGCCGGTTTCACGCGAATAAACCGGCACGCGCTCTATAGGGGCAGAGATGTGCTTGGCAGCTCGATACGGCAACTCCACAAAAATGAAATAGATAGGTAGGTAAATAACAAGAACGACCATGAGGCTGTAGATCAGGAATTCAGGCAGATGCCCCGAGAAAATCAGGACTAACAATAACATCAGAAAAAGAAAGCCTCCCGCCCTGGTTAAAGGGAAGGAGGCTATTTTGCGGATGAATTGAGAGAGCATCTTTACGGGATCAGCGGCGACCAGGCAGGGTCGGACGCATCGCCTGGGGTTGTAATCATGCGCTCGTTACGGCCTGTAAGGTCGATTGAGTAGAGGCGTGGGTTACGGTCGTTACCGCCAGCACCCTGCGGGCTTTCGCGATAGAAAATCACTACGCGGCCGTTAGGCGCCCAGGTGGCACCATCCACCAGATAGCCTTGCGAGAGCAGACGTTCGCCCGAACCATCAGGACGCATGACACCGATGTAGAACACACCACCAAGGATTTTGGTGAAGGCAATGAGATCGCCGCGCGGTGACCACACCGGCGAGGCATAACGGCCCTGACCGAAGCTGATACGCTGCGCGCCCGAGCCATCGCCATTCATGACGTAGATCTGCTGGCTACCCGAGCGGTCAGATTCAAACGCAATACGCTGGCCATCCGGTGCATAGGACGGCGCGGTTTCAATCGAGCCATCGGTAGTCAGGCGGGTGGAGCGGCGGGTGCGCAGGTCCATGCTGTAGATGTCCGAGTTGCCATCCTGCGCCATGCTCATGATGACCTTGTTGCCATCGGGCGAGAAGCGCGGGGCGAAGGTCATGCCGGGGAAGTCACCCAGAATTTCCTGACGGCCGCTGTCCACATCGAACAGATAGACGCGCGGCTTGTTATTGTAATAGGCCAGATAGGTAATCTGGTGCGCAGTGGGGCTGAAGCGCGGGGTGAGCACCAGTACGCGACCATCGGTGAGGTAGGCATGGTTTTCGCCATCCTGATCCATGATCGACAGGCGCTTGACGCGGCGGTTCATCGCACCGCTTTCGGCCACATATACAATACGTGTATCGAAGTAGCCTTCTTCGCCGGTAATACGCTTGTAAATCGCATCGGCGATGATGTGAGCAATACGGCGCCAGTTATCGCCCGTGGTCTGGAACGAGAGGCCGACCAGCTGCTGCGCGGCGTAAACATCCCACAAACGGAACTCAACCTTGAGGCGGCCGTCTGACTGCGCGGTAACAGTGCCGGTGACCAGCGCATTGGCGTTAATCGCGCGCCAATCCGGGAAGCGGGGCATGACTGCGGCTTCCTGCGCGGTCTGCAGGAACGAGCGCGGGTCGAGCGGGCGGAACAGGCCCGAGCGCTCGAGATCGGCAGATACAACGCGGGCAATATCACGCCCGACCCTGCCCTCTTCGGAGCCAGCACCAAAGAAAGCGGTAATCGCAATCGGCATCGGCTCGGCGGTACCCTGATTGATATCGATAATCAGGTCAGCTCGTGCTGGCATGAGTGGCACAACAGCAAACAGAACCAGAGCAAGCAGAAAACGGATCATCAGATAATCCCCTCAGGTGAAAAGCGGAAGGTAATGGTCCGCCACGTTGAATACTTGTCAGGCGGCAGTTTTAGCGTGCCGCACTGGGAATGATACATAGCACGGACCGCGCTCTCCGCCAGCGTGCGATAGAACGGGTCGGTACCCATACGGGCCTTGTCGACCACCACCGCCGACTTGACGGTGCGGTCAGGGTTAACCTCAACCTTGACCTCAACCACCATGCGCTCACCTTCGCGCAGGCCCATAGGCTCTAACCAGCAGCCCATCACTTGGTTCCGTACGGCATCCAGCTCGCCGGCGTTCAATACGCTCGAGATATTGGCGGGCTGCTCAACCGGGCTATCCGGCGAGCCTTCCTGCGCGGGCTGGTTGTCCGGCTCCTTCGAGAGGTCGTTAAGCAGATTGGCGAACTGGTTATTCTGCGGACGCGGGCGCTCAGGCTCAGGGCGCGGCGGCGTGCGCTGGGCAGCAGGCACCGGCGGGCGAGCGCGCGGGGGTTTGGGCGGCGTAACCTGCGCCTGCTCCTGCGGCTTGGGCGGCTCGGGCTGAACCGGTTTTGGCGGCTCAGGCGATGGCACATCATCCGGCTCGGGCGGTGGTGGTGGCGGAGGGGGCGGCGGTGGAGGTGGTGGCGGGGTCGGCTCCGGCGGCTTGGGCGGTGTGGGCTGAGCCTGCGGCGTATGCTGGCGCGGGGGGGCCGAGCTCACCTGATCAGGCGAGACCACCTCAACTGCAATCGGCGCGGCGACCAGATACTCATCTCTGGGAAAATGCGGCAGGCCGAAAATCACGACGAGGATAACCGCGACGTGCAAAAAGAGGGATTCTTTTAATCCCTTACGCATTTATCGCCCGCCTACAGACGGCAGGGCCACCAGCGCCACCTTCTTGAAGCCTGCCGAGGTGATGTTGCCCATCACGGTCATGATTTGCGCATAGGTCAGGTTGCCATCACCACGCACATAAATGCGGGTATCGGGATTACTCTCGGTTACAGCCATAAGCAGCGGCACGAGGTTATCGACGCTCACCTGCTGCTCCTGCACAAACACAGTGCCATCCTTCTGCACGGTAATTTCAACCGGTGTCGTCTGGTTCGGCACTACCGGGGCATTGGTGCGTGGCAGGTCAACCGGCACGCCAACTGTAAGCATCGGCGCTGCCACCATGAAAATAACGAGCAGCACCAGCATCACGTCGACCATGGGGGTCACGTTGATTTCGGCAACCGGCATATAACGCCCGTTCTTGCCGCGCTTACCGCCGCCGCGTCCGCCCATGGCCATGATGAAACTCCTTAGGCTGCGGCGCGTTCGTCGAGACGACGCGAGAGGATGGTGGAGAACTGATCAGCAAAGTCTTCAAGGCGCTGGCCATAACGGCCGATTTCAGTGGCGAACTTGTTATAGGCCACAACTGCCGGAATAGCGGCTACAAGGCCAATCGCGGTAGCGAATAGCGCCTCGGCAATACCGGGGGCCACAACGGCAAGGCTGGTGTCTTTGGTACCGGCGATGGCGGTAAAGCTGTTCATGATGCCCCAGACGGTACCAAACAGACCGATGAAGGGCGCTGCCGAACCGAGGGTGGCGAGGAAGTTCATGTCTTTCTCGATTTCCTGCATCTCGCGGCCGATGGTGATGTTCATCACGCGCTCAACCCGCTCTTTAAGACCCAGCGTAATGCCGCGCGAACCGGTGGTTGACGCGCGCCATTCCTTCATGCCGGCGGCAAAGGTGGCGGCCATGGGGTCACTAGGATTTGCACCTACGCGGTCGTACAGGCCATCGAGCGATGCTTCATTCCAGAAATCATCCTCGAACTTGTCGGCCTTGGCGCGCAGCTGCTTGAGGCGCCACGCCTTCTCGAACACCACGGTCCAGCACCAGATGCTGGCCAGCAGCAGTGCGATCATCACTGTCTGCACCACGATATCGGCCTGCAGGAACAGGCCAAGCGACGATACGTCATGCACGGCATTAGTGCCGAGCTGCGCTGAATCGATCATGGTGGCGGGTGTAGGCGTTGCAGTGGCGGACATGTAAGATCCTCGGAGGAATGATAAAGCGCCCCAATATTGTTGATTCTGACGCTATTCTCAAGGATATATTGGCGGTCGGATAGTCGCACCCAATAGCATCTGCCAACCGCGGTTACGCCTGATTTAAAGCAAGTTTCAGCGCCTCAGGCCATTTGGCGGGGCGGCCGTCTGCGGCGAGAAATACCAGCCCGACCTCAAGCCTGGCGGCGACCTGCCCCGCTTTATCGCCGGTCTTTTCAATAATCTGCTCCAGCACCGCGCTGGCGTTACCCATTTTAAGGATACGGGTTTTAACCAGCAGCTCCTCTTCAAGATGCAGCGGCTTGATATACTCAATCGAGAGCCGCCCAACGACGATGCCCGCGCCAGTCGCCATCACCTCGGCATGGCGCAACCCGCCCGCTGCCAGCAGCTCGGTGCGCGCCCGCTCGGCATACTTGAGGTGATTGGCATGATAGACAATCCCGCCTGCATCAACATCTTCGATATAAACACGGATGGGCCACTGAAAGTAGCCATCCTTCCAGCCTGATTGATCACTCATCCTCGACCTCAACCGTAATCAGCCCGAGCTGTTGTTGCATGCTGGCGGGGATGGCGCGGTCGAGGTATTTCCACCCGCTCTCAGAGAGCATGCGCCCGCGCGGGGTGCGCTGCAGGAGGCCTTGCTGAATGAGGTAAGGCTCGATCACTTCTTCCAGCACATCGCGCTGTTCGGCCATGGCGGCGGCAATGGTGTCAACGCCCGCAGGGCCGCCACCATAATGATCGGCCAGCACGGTGAGGTAACGGCGGTCCATCGCGTCGAACCCTTTGGCATCAACCTCAAGGCGCAGCAGCGCGGCATCGGCAGCTTTGGCGTTGATCACCTTATGGCCAGCGACCAGCGCAAAGTCGCGCACCCGGCGCAAGAGGCGGCCAGCAATACGCGGCGTGCCGCGCGAGCGTTTGGCCACTTCAAGCGCGCCATCATCCGTCAGCTCAATACCAAACAAGGCCGCTTGGCGCGACACGATTTTCTGCAACTCATGCGGCTCGTAAAACTGCAGGCGCAGCGGAATCCCAAAACGCTCACGCAGTGGACGGGTAATAAGGCCCGAGCGCGTGGTGGCACCAATGAGCGTGAACGGCGGCAGGTCGATACGCACCGAGCGCGCGGCTGGCCCCTCGCCGATCATCAGGTCGAGCTGGCGGTCTTCCATTGCGGGATAAAGGATTTCCTCAACCGCGGGGTTGAGGCGGTGAATCTCGTCGATAAACAGAACATCATGCGGCTGCAGGTTGGTGAGCAGTGCTGCGAGATCGCCCGCACGCGCAATGACCGGGCCTGAGGTGGAGCGGAAGTTCACGCCCAGCTCTTTCGCCACAATCTGCGCCAAGGTGGTTTTGCCAAGGCCCGGCGGGCCGAACAACAGCACATGGTCAAGCGCTTCGGCCCGCTGGCGCGCCGCCTCGATGAACACCGAGAGGTTTTGCTTGAGGGCCTGCTGGCCCGTGAAGTCGGCCAGCCGCAGCGGGCGCACGCCCTGCTCCGGCTCATTTTGCTCTATGGGGCTTACAAGGCGCTCGATACTCATACAGATAGCTCCTTAAGGCCAGCCTTGATGAGCGATGAGACATCGGCCTTATCGCCTAACGAGGTTTTAGCATTGGCCACGGCAGTAAACGCCTCGCTGCGACCATAGCCGAGGTTGATGAGCGCGGATACAGCATCAGCCGCCGCGCCTGCAGGCACAAGGGCCAGCGCCGGGCTTGGCGCATCAACCACTCCCGTAGTCATGCTGCCGACCTTGCCCTTCATTTCACTGACAATACGGGTGGCGAGCTTGGGGCCAACGCCATCCGCCCGCGCAACCGCCTTGGCATCACCCGCCGCAATGGCAGTGGCCAGCGTATCGGACGGCAAAACCGAAAGCACGGCGAGCGCCACCTTAGGGCCAACGCCCTGCACGTTAAGCAGCTGACGGAACCAGTCCCGCTCGCTGGTGCTGGCAAAGGCGTAGAGCGCAATTTTATCTTCACGCACATGGGTCTCGATGAGAACGCTCACGGCATTACCATTCGCACCCAACCGCGTGAGTGTGGTGCGCGATGCGCTGACCAAGTACCCCACGCCGTTCACATCGATAATGGCAGTGCCATCATCAGTGCTGTCGAGTATGCCTTTGAGTTTAGCGATCATGCTTTTTCTTTCGTACGATGAACTCATTACGTTCATACATAAAAACAATCCCGCCAACACACAGTACAACTGCAGCAATACTAATTGGACCGTATAGACCGACAAACCCAATACCGGTTAGTAGAGACGGCAAAATAAACAAAATAATAATACCCGAGAGCAATGCCCAATTCAAAATTGCTTCTGGAATACGGCATAAAGCAACATCATCAAAGTCAGGAAACCACCGTTGCAAGATAAGAACTAATTTCGACGGTGGGCGTTCTGGCTTAATATCAACAGCTACTGGCTTATTCTTTTGCGCGCCACCGAATGCCTCGCTTAAAGCAGTTATGACAACATAGAAAACAAGCGCAAAAACACCTGCAATAAAAAAGGCTGGAGCAGCTGCAACAGCTGCCGTGCGCTCATCACCCAAGAACAAAAGAGCCGGCAGAAGAAAAATCAGGAATGCGAAAAAGCCAATCATGAGACCACCGCCTCTTTCAGGACCAGTCTCTTTTGGCTCTGCGCATGATGCGCATGGCAGATGGCGACAGCGAGGGCATCGGCGGCATCGGCGCTGCTACCCGCATCTCTAAGGCAGAGCAGAATGCGCACCATGGCGCTGACCTGATCTTTTTCGGCATGGCCGTTGCCGACCACACTTTTTTTCACCAGCGTGGCGGCGTATTCGGCCACATCCAGCCCCAGGCGCGCGGGTGCCAAGAGGGCCACGCCCCGCGCCTGCCCGAGTTTGAGGGCGGAGAGCGCGTTTTTGTTAACGAAGGTTTCTTCAACTGCGGCGCAGCTGGGCTTGTGCAAGGCGATAATGCCTGCCAGCTCAAAATCAATCCGCGCCAGGCGCGCGGGCAGCGGCAGGGTGGCGGGCGAGCTGATGCGCCCATCGGCCACATGCGTAAGCCGATTACCCGCAACATCGATAACGCCCCAGCCTGTGTGCGTCAGGCCGGGGTCGAGCCCCAAGATTCTCATCGCTTGAGCTTACCCGAGAATGAGAACAAAGCAAGAATTTAGCTTGAGGACGAATCGCCTGAATTTCCGCTGAGTCAGCGCCCGAATACGCCTCGTTTGACACCCAGTTAGCACTTGCAGCACAAAGCGATACACCTTATAGGTGTAACCACTTTTACACCTCGCCATCACATCGGAGTAAGCCGTGAAGAAAGAGAAAACTGTTTTAACTGCACTGGTTCTGGCCCTTTTCTCTACCCCTTCACTCGCTTCGGACTTCTTCCTGCTTGATCAAAGCGTGGTCGGCCGCTCGAATAACGTCGCCTGGCTTGATATCGGCGTGAACTTCATCAACCACAAGGATCCGGATATCGGCGGCAGCGGCCTGTCGACCAGTGAAAACGGCTGGATCCCGGCTATTCAGCTGGGCGCAAGCGTGCTGGGTGAGTATGGCTACTTCCTCTCGGCCAGCGGCAGCTTTGCCGGTGGTTCTTCCAACTACACAGGGTTTGACGCCTCGCTTAACCCGGTCACCGGCTTTACCGAGAACACCATGTTCAACGTGAGCGCGCAGGTGGGCTGGAACGTCAGCCCATTCGAAAGCTTTACGCTTATTCCCTATGTAGAAGGTAACTACAGTTACTGGAACCGCGAAACTTCGGGTGATCTTGAGTATACCCACATGGCCGCGCTGGCCGGTCTGAAGCTGCAGTTTGCTGCGACCAACACAATTGTGGTGACCACCTATGGCGCCTACGGCACTATTTTAAGCCCTGAGATGCAGTCAAATACTGGTGGCACCGATACACCTGAGGAAAAGCCGATTTACCGCATCGGTACCAAGCTGGCCTATAGCCCGGAGATCTCGCCGCGCTATGAGCTGTTCCTGGCGGGCGATTATACCAGCTTTGAATATGGCGAAAGCCCCACCTACCCTACAGACAGCTTCACTAACCAGTTGGTGGTGCGTGCAGGTATGGCTTACCGCTTCCGTTAAACCTAGCGCGGGCGATACCGCGATCTGGAGTTAGCCATTTGCGCATGCTGGCGCTGCAGGCGCTGTAAATCGCCTTTATCCATACCGGGCGCAGCTATATACGGTACACGCGCGAACAGCGATGCTGCCTTTTTGCGCGGCGAGGCGACCGCAGCCTGCGCTGTCATGGTGCTGGCCGCCAGAGCCAAACCGGCACTGAGCCTGAGCATGGAACGACCAAAGCCACCGCCACTCAGGCCGCTATCAGCCAGCAGAATGCGCCTGCCGGCCTGCTCGCCAGTAACTGGTGTCTGCGGGCTCTCAGCCAGAACCTGCCCCGTACCTGCTGGTAAAATCGTGGCAGTACCCTGAGACGAAATCACGGCAATTGTAACGCCATGCTCGCGGGCAGCCTGATCGATCTTTTCAACGACATCCGGCGTGAACGGGTCATCAGGCTCCATCACTTAAGCTGCCAGCTGTGCGGCAACGTCGTCGGATATCTCGTAGTTGGCATAGATATTCTGCACATCGTCATGATCTTCGAGCAGGTCGATGAGGTTCATGAGCGATTTGGCTTCATCAAGGCCGAGCGACACCGTGGTGGTGGGCTTCCAGGTGAGCTTGAACTCCTGCGGCTCACCCAGCTTGGCCTCGATGGCTGCGGCGACCTTGGCCAGCTCATCTGGCTGGGAATAAATGGTGTGCAAGGCATCGTCCGACTGCACATCATCAGCACCCGCCTCAATCGCGGCTTCCATCACGGCATCAGCGGTACCGGCGCTGGCGGGATACAGGATCTGGCCCATGCGCGCAAACATGAACGAAACCGAATTGGGCTCGCCCATAATGCCGCCGTTCTTGCTCATGAGCGTGCGGATTTCAGGTGCGGTACGGTTACGGTTATCGGTCAGGATATCGATGATCAGCGCCACACGGCCGGGGCCAAAGCCCTCGTAGCGCAGCTCTTCGTACACCTTGCCGTCTTCATTCGGCTTAATGGCCTTCTCGATACGGTCGCGCGGCACGCTCTGCGCCTTGGCGGCGGCAATGGCTGAGCGCAGGCGCGGGTTATGCGCGGGGTCAGGCAGGCCCTGCTTGGCAGCGATCATCACTTCGCGCACCAGCTTGTTGAACATTTTGGCCCGCTTGGCGTCCTGACGACCCTTACGATGCATGATGTTGGCATATTGGGAATGACCGGCCATGAAAGCACCTATTAAGCGTTTAAAATCAGACCCTATTTAGTCAGGCGGCTGATAATACGCAAGGTCTGATCGACGCGCGGAATATCGAACTGATCGAACCGGTCGCGCGCCCCGCTCTCAAAGTCGAGCCAGATACGGGTGGGCCCCGCCGCAGCGGCAATCCTAGGCCATTGCTGCTCAATGGTTTTATCGGAAAGGCCGCCCGCATAGCCACATTTTTTGCCTGGCAATGGCTCGGGCCAGCTATGGGCCACGCGCCCCAGCCCTTCTGACGCATCCATAAGCACCAGATGGTTGGAAGCGTTAATGGCAGGCGTCAGCTCGGCATTGTGGCTGTTGTACTGGGTAATCACCGGGCGGCCGAAACGAGTAATCGCCTTGTCGATATCTGTCACATCAAACGCCAGCGTATAAGCCCTGAAATTAAGCTGCACGCGGTTAAAGCGGTTGGCCAACGCCATCACATCGCTATCGCCCGCGATGAACTCAGTAACAGCAGCACCGCACAAATGCAGCGACTTGGACCCTTCGGCACATTGCTTGAAGAAGCGGTTGATCCAGCTGGCGCTGGGGAAGCGCGGTGTGCCCGATTTTTCAGGGTAGTAGAGAATACCCCACTCGATGAGCGGGTGAGCCTTGCGAGTGGCCTGCAGGTCGCGCGGGTCGACCCCATCATCTGCACCTGTTACTGTTACGCATGAAAGCGAAGCGCCCATCCTGATCTCCCTTTTGAATAAAAAGAAGCTAGGACGGGCGCATAGGCAAAAGCAACGCTAATTATGTTGCCTTAAACAGCGGGTGCAGCACTACGGCTGATAACCTTCTTGTTGATCTGGGCGATGGCCTCGAGCGGCGCTGCGATATTGCCATGCTGCATGGCAAAACGAACAGCGCACACCTGCGTGCGGCCATCAATCGGATCATTGTAATGCGCAATCTGCAGACCATCCGTGTTTGTCGATACGGCAGCAATAAAGCTCTGCTGGTCCTGCATGGGGCCGTTATAGATGTATGCTTCACTGGCGTTGGAGCGCACCACATTGAAACCAAACATCTGCTCGGCCACATCGGTAAGCGAAACGCCGCGTTCTTGCAGCTTCAGCGAATGGGCGTAGTTCAGGTCCAGCTCGCGCGGCACAGAAATAACCGTAACAATCGGTGCTGTCACATCGGCTTGTGGGCTTGAGAAGGCCGCCATGCAAATGGCTTCGGCAGCTTCACGCGGGCTCTTGAGCTTCTCGTCATGCGCGAGCAGGAAATCAACCATATTAAACGCGTAACTGGCCTGACGGCTGAAAAAGCCAAAAGGTGCATAAGCGATATCAATGCCGTTTTTATCGCGGGTAACCGAAATGGCACCATCACCATGCGGTGCCTCAAGATAGCTTTCGTTACTCTTGATGCCCTCTTCAGAGTCGTAGCCGCCAAGTGACTTGTAACCAAGCATTTTGACAGCCATACGGACCAGAGAAACCCCTCTGTCCTGCAGGCGTTTTGAAAGAAGGGTGCTGTCCGGCTCCGTTGAAACGGGCTGGGCTACTGTCGCATTTGTCATTATGAGGGATGTCCTTGAGTCTAAATTATCAAGTATATGTTGCTAGGACTGTGTCTTCGCGAGTGCAACAATTTTTTTGTGAAATTTACAAATGTCGCAGTTTTGTGCGGCTAACTAGCAGCTAACTCAGCGACCCAAAGGCATTGATGGGATTGAAACTGGTCTGTGACGCAAAGGCATAATGCTCAGTCACCACCCAGTCGAGGCGCTGGTCGAAGGCATCACGCGGCACGGAGGGCACTTCCTGACCCGAAAAGGCAATACCTATAGCAATGATCTTGCCGGTGGCACGCAACAGCTCGAGCGTATGATCATAAAAGCCTGAACCACGGCCAAGGCGGTAGCCCTGACGGTCGAAGGCCATGAGCGGTACCAGCACAACGCTGGGGCGGATTTCAGGGAAGAGATCAGGCGGCGTCGGAATACCAAAGCGGCCGGGTTGCATGACCATACCCGGATACCAGGAACGGAAACGCATGGGGTGCTGGCGGTTAAGCACTACCGGCATGGCAATCGGATGGCCACGATCGTGCAGCGTATTGAGCAGCGGGCGCACATCGATTTCATCATTCACCGGCCAGAAACCACCAATCACGGCGTTTTGCGGCAGCGGGCAACGGTCGAGGAAACTGCGCAGCAGCATCTGCCCGGCCTGCTCGGGCGCATATTGTTTGAAAATACTGGCACGCTGCCGATGCGCATTCACACGCAAGGCGTGTTTGGCGGCTGCTATATCCACTGTCGTGCTGACAGGGCGCGGCATGGTAGACGGATAGTCGACTGACATTTGCTCCAGCTTAAAACGATTCGCAGCTTTTAAAAATAGGTGGAAGGCACCGCATCGACCGTAAGCACGTCAATCCTCAAGGCCTGCACTTAGGCAGGTGGGCGCCATATACCTGGTTCTCCATAGCGGTCACCGCAAAGCGGCATAAGACCAAAGATCCAGACAGAGACAGCTCCCGTGAGGTTGGGTATCGGCCCCGGGGATTTGTTTGGCTACACGCATCGCGCAGTAGCCTTCCTGAAATGTAATTTAGGCGCGCGCGAGTTTGGAAGCAACAGCATTCACACGTTTTGCCAAAGCTTCTACCGCCGCAGCGTAACGTTCCTCGATCCCGAGGTCGAGACTGGCACTGGCGCCGCCACCGGTGCGGGCCTTGGCCAGCTCGGCGCGCAGGTCAAACAGCTGGTCTGCCATGGTTAATGCGGTCAAAACCAGTAATTGTGTCTCGGAAGCGCCCATTTTGCCCTGAGCGAGTGCGCCCATCTTGGCATCCACGAAAGCTGCAATTTCACGCAGGCGCAATTCCTGCCCTTCTTCGCAGGTTATGCCATAGGTGCGGCCATTCAGCTCGATATCAACGCGTGCCATCTGCAACCTCCAGCGCGCTCTCGAGGCGCTCAATCGCATCATCCAGACGTGCTTTAACGGTATTCAGCTGATCAGCCGAGAACAGGCCGCCCATATCATCTTCAGCGGCAGCCTTGCCGCCTGTGGTGCGCTTGCGCGTACCGGTGCTGGCAAGATGGTTAGCCGCAGTGTCTTCAAGCGTATCAATCGCGAGATCGAGAGAGGCCAGAGCTTCGTTCAGACGTTTCATGGTTAATACGGCCCCTATTTGGTATGCGTTTGTTAAAAGCACCCTAGCGGTTGTTCGGGCGCGAGGTCAACACCGGTTTGCCATGGTTTGAATACTTCGATTGAAACGATATGTAAACCATATGCCTGTAGATTAAAGACATAGAGAAACCCGCGATTTTAAAGGATCTAAGGGAGTTCGATATGACCAAAATGCGCCCTACCCCCGCCCCGGCCGCAGCTGCGACACGCAGTCGTGGCCCGGCTTCGGCGTTCAACCCCAGCGCTGCCGACCCGACCCGCTCGAACTTTCTCGAGCCGCGTACGCCCATGATCTCAACCGACTTTGATGGCGACGACAGAACCGGCACCTACCCCACAACCCTACCCCCCACTTTTGGCGGTAAATAACAACTCCAGCGCTGCTCAAGACATAAAATTTCAGGCCGCCACATGGTGCGCCTTCTTCTTGATTTTTATCATAAATACTGCCGAATTTGCGCTCCCGACTTAACCATAATCGGGGGTTTTAACCATACAAAACTCTTGAGGGTTAATTGGCCGTTAAGTTATAAAGGGAGCATAGATTAACAGAAATTCATAAACCTAGAGGATTTTAAGATGACGACCCATAGCAGCCACAAGCGAATTACCGCGATCAAAGCTGGTTTTGAGGCCCTGCAGATGATGAACCCGACCGAAGCCGAGCGCATGCTCGCGATCTTCGAGAAAATGACTGTAAACAGCCTGCGCGAGACCGCGCTGGGTCGTCGCAGCCACGCTCCAGAAGCAGCGTAAGGCTTGCACTCCTCTCCGGCATTGAGTATGTCTTAGGGGAATATAAAGGGAGATAAGAATATGCCTGGTTTGAATATGTCTTTCAAAGCTGCAGCTGGTGGTGGCGGTCGCATGATCAAGGCCAACCCCGTAAGCATTGGCGCCTATGGCATGGAAATCAACAACGAGACGGCACACTTCGGTGGCAACACCGGCCCGATCATGAACAAGCGCGTTGAAACTGCTGCCCCGCCGGTCAAGGCGCGTGCAGGTGGTACCAAGTCCGGCGGCATGTTCGGCTAATCACCCCATCAGACAGGAATTTTAGAATGCCAGACAAGAAGTCAACTCCCGCACGCATGCTCAGTATTCTGAGCCTTCGCAGAGCACCTGCTCCAGCTGTAGTACCCTCAACCGGTGGCGGCATGATGAATGACCAGATGTTTGACGGTATGGGTTACGAAGCAGCCGCGCTGCCCGCCGACTTCAAGCCCTTTGCCACATTGAAAGAAGCCCGCAAAGGCAAGCACGACGCCCCTGCGGCCTAACGTCTTTCAAGACCAGTAATACCAAATGGCGCCGCACTTACGGCGCCATTTCTATTTCCTGCGGCGCCATTAGCATTTGACGGCCTCAGCTTATGGCGGCACTCTGCGGCCATGACTACACAGACTTCACATACCGACCTCGCTAACGCCCTGCGCTTTCTGGCCATCGACGCCGTAGAAGCCGCCAATTCCGGACACCCCGGTATGCCCATGGGCATGGCCGATGTAGCGACTGTGCTGTTCAGCCAGTTCATGAAATTTGATGTGAGTAATCCCAAGTGGCCGGACCGTGACCGCTTTGTGCTGTCAGCCGGCCATGGCTCGATGCTGCTCTACGCCCTTGCCCATCTCACCGGCTACCCGAAGATGACGCTCGAGCAGCTCAAGAACTTCCGCCAGCTTGGCTCACTTACCCCCGGCCACCCCGAGCACGATATTACCCTGGGCATTGAAACCACCACCGGCCCGCTTGGCCAAGGTATTGCTACCGCCGTTGGCATGGCGCTGGCCGAGCGCATGATGGCGGCGCGCTTTGGTGATAGTCTGGTTGACCACCGTACTTACGTGATTGCCTCAGATGGTGACTTGATGGAAGGCATCAGCCACGAGGCTGCCTCACTGGCGGGCCACTACGCCCTCTCGCGCCTGATTGTGCTATATGACGATAACCAGATCAGCATCGACGGGCCAACCTCACTCAGCTTCAGCGATGATACCCTCAAGCGCTTTGAAGCCTACCACTGGAACACTGCGCGGGTTGATGGCCATGATCCCGCAGCCATTGCCGCAGCGCTGACCAAAGCACAGACCAGCGATAAACCCACACTCATTGCCTGCCGCACAACCATTGGCTATGGCGCGCCGACCAAGGCTGGTACCTCCGCGACCCACGGCAGCCCGCTGGGTAAGGAAGAAACTGCAGGCGCCCGCACCAAGCTGAACTGGCCGCACGCCCCGTTTGAAATTCCGGGCGATATCCTCAATGGCTGGCGCGCCATTGGCCATAAGGGCCATGCAGCCCGCCGCGAATGGGACCAGCGCCTGTGGGGCCATAGCGACCGCGAAGTGTTTACAGCGCAGATTGCCGGCGAATTGCCCGCTGCCGTGCATGAAGCGATTATCAGCGTCAAGAAAACCGCCATCGAAACACAGGCCAAGGTGGCGACACGCCAGTCCTCCGGCACCACATTGGCCGCGCTGATTCCGGCCCTGCCTGCCCTCATGGGTGGCTCGGCTGATCTAACGCCGTCAAACAACACCAAGGTAAGCGGCATGGCTGCGGTTGCCGCGGGTAACTTCGGCGCGCATTACATGCACTGGGGCGTGCGCGAGCATGGTATGGCCGCTGCCATGAACGGCATGGCGCTGCATGGCGGTATCATCCCTTATGGCGGCACCTTCCTGACCTTTACCGATTACTGCCGCCCGGCGATTCGCCTTGCCGCCCTCATGCAGCAGCGCGTAGTGCATGTGATGACGCATGACAGTATCGGTTTAGGTGAAGACGGCCCCACTCACCAGCCAGTTGAGCATGTAGCCAGCCTGCGCGCCATGCCGGGGGTCCTGGTATTCCGCCCCTGCGATACGGTTGAAACCGCCGAATGCTGGGAGCTGGCCTTGGAGCACAGCGGCCCGTCCATCCTCGCGCTCTCACGCCAGGCCCTGCCGCTGGCGCGCGCTGTCCATATTGAAGATAACATGTGCGCCCGCGGCGGCTATGTACTGACAGAGCCTAAATCTGCGCGTCAGGTTACGCTGATCGCCACCGGCTCGGAGGTGTCCATCGCCCTCACCGCGCAAAAGCAGCTGGAACAGCAGGGTATTGCGGCGGCTATCGTCTCCATGCCGAGCTTCGAGCTGTTCGAGCAGCAGGACGAGGACTACCGTGCCAAGGTACTGGGCACGGCCCCGCGCATTGCGATTGAAGCAGGTATCGGCTTTGGCTGGGACCGCTACATCGGGCCGGATGGCGTGTTCATTGGCATGACCGGCTTTGGTGCCTCAGCACCTGCAGAGCAGCTGTATAAGCACTTTGGCATTACGCCTGAAGCTGTAGTAAAGGCTGCACAAACATTGGCCAAAAAGGCCAAGGCCGCTTAAGGCGCAGGCTGGGCTGATTTACGGGTGTCGCCGCAGCTGTTGCGAACAGCTTTCATGTAATCCACCGGCTGGACTATGTGCTGGCTTTCAAGTGGCTGCCAGTTGGTTTTCATATGCAGCAGTTGCTGAGCCTTATGCGTGCCCATGCGCTGCCATGACTTTTCGGTAAACAGGAACCAGTTGAACGCCCAGCCGAACCCGCTTTTGTGCTCGAACCACGAAATTTTGCCGGTATCCGGATCATGCGGCGGCACCACGATCATATGCTGATGGTAGTTCACGCTGGCACGATTACGGCTATGCATCTCCTGAAAACGGTCACTCTCATGCGCCGCTAGTGAAATCATGAATTCGCGATCGGAGGAATGATTGCCGCCCACATGCTCATGGTAGCGTTTGTAAATCGGCTTATGGGTTTGGCCAAACTCGGTTTCACTAATAAACAGATAGGTGCGCCCGCTCTTGAGGTCGCGCACATCAAACCCGTATTCAGTAAATGCGTTCTGTGCCGCTTCCATATTCACAGCGAAGAAACCGCGCTGCTCAACATAGCCAAGATTATCCTCGCCTATGGGTATGTGCTTTTCAGTAAACGGATTAGGCAGCTCATAGTCGCGCGTGACGACAGGCGTACGCGGCGCAAAAAGCGGCATGCTAACAGATGCGGGAGCACGCGCAGATGCACGATGCGGCACCGGCTTGCGCTCACCCGGCAAACCCAGCTTATGGCCGGTCAGGCGGGCATTCTGAATGATTTTTTTAACATCTGGCATGAGGGTAGTTTAGGCAATCTGCCAGCACGAGCACAACCTCAATCTGCCCCAATAAAAACGTGCCAGACTTAGGATCTGGCACGTTAATTATACTCAACTCCCCAATTTTTTAGGCTCTTACCAGAAGCTTGCCACCGGCCGCGGCAATCTTCTGGCAGTTAGCCGCTTTTTACGCTCTTACTTTAACCAGGAAACTATCGACATGCATGCGCAGCTGCGAGGTCTGCACCGCCAGATCGCCTGAAGCCTGCAATACGCGGCCGGCAGTATGGCCGGTCTCAAGAGCGGCTTCGTTGACGCTGACAATGCTGTTGGATACTTCCTGCGTACCATGGGCAGTTGCCTGCACGTTGCGGGAAATTTCCTGCGTGGCAGCGCTCTGCTCTTCAATCGCAGCGGCGATGGTGGATGATACGCCATCGATCTTGCCGATGGTTTCGCTGATAAGCTTGATCGCCTCAACCGATTCCTTGGTTGCAGTCTGAATACCTGAAATCTGCTGGGTGATTTCCTCGGTTGCTTTGGCGGTTTGTGCCGCAAGGTTCTTCACTTCGCTGGCTACAACTGCAAAGCCCTTACCGGCTTCACCGGCACGGGCCGCTTCGATGGTCGCGTTAAGCGCCAAGAGGTTGGTTTGCGCAGCAATATCGCTGATCAGGCCAATAACCTCGCCCACACGCTGAGCCGCTTCGGCCAGACCGTTGATCTTGGCATCGGTACGCTCGGCCTCTTCTACCGCACGCTGGGTTACCTCGGTTGAATGTGCAACCTGACGGCTGATCTCGGCAATCGAGGCCAGCAGCTCTTCGGTTGAAGCAGCTACGGTTGAAACGTTGCTCGAGGCCTGAGTTGATGCGGCAGCCACTGCACCAGCCTGCTCGCTGGTTGACTCAGCAATCGCCGACATGCTCTGGGCTGATGCGCCCAGCTCAGTTGAGGCCGCTTCGATGTTCGAGCTGACTTCGCCGATATGTGCCTCGAATTCACGGATGGCGTTGGCTACTTCCTGCGCACGGGCTTCCTTCTTCACCAGTTCGCGGCGCTTTTCATCTTCCATCTCGTTGTTCTTGATCATGTTCTCTTTGAACACTTCAACCGCGCGGGCCATGCCGCCGATTTCGTCCTTACGGTCGGCACCCTCAATCCGCACAGCGGTGTTACCATTGGCCAGATCGCGCATTGATGCAGTCATACGGGTAATCGGCTGGGCAATCATACGGCCACCGATAACCATGGAGAGCACGGCGGCCATGACCAGACCAACTACCAGCACGCCCACACTGAGCTTGCTACGTGATGCATAATAGGCATCCAGCGCCTCGGTTGTTTCGCCAATTTCCTTTGCGCTGTCAGCAGCGAAGGCAACAATTGAGCGGTTGAGAGCCTGACGGCTGCTGCGGTTAGCATCGTTATCGCCATACGCGCGGGCTTCCTGCGGGCTCACTTCGCGTGCCAGACGCACGGTCTCGGTACGGAACTCGATAAAGGTTGCAGCCTGCTTTTCCATTTCAGCAAACTGAGCTGCCTGCTCCTCCGTAATCAGCTGCTTCCACTCGGCCAGATTCTCCTTGATCTTGGCGAGGCTCACCAGCAGCGGGGCAGCAAACTTTTCGGCAGTTGCTGTATCGGGAGACATGTAAATACCGCGTGAGTCCATAACTACGGCAAGTACGAGAGCATTAAGCTTCTCGCCGTGCAGCGCGCGCTCGGATGCGCTTTCCATTTCCTGTGCGCGCTGATTGAACACGCGCATACCCTGGATACCGACAACGCCGATACCACAGGCTACAAAGCCAAGCAGTGCCGCCAAGACATAGATTTTTCCAAGCACGCTGAGATTTTTCATTTCATGACTCCGCAGATAATTCAGAACAAAGTCAGATTAGGCATTTAGAAGTAAAGAATGGGTTAGCAATTCCGTACCTTACGGCATGCAAGTTATTCTTATAAATCAAGCATAACTTTAATGCCGAAAATCAGTTTGGTTTTTTATACAGCGCGTAAATTGGCAATATACGCAATGCCATTGTGTATTTTGATAATTATCAAACGTAATTAAGCTGCGAGTTTCTCGAGCTGCTTTACCTTACGGTTAAGGCTCCACCACGCCACCCTTACGGCACCACGATAGACCAAGGTTTGCGGCTTGAGACCACAGGCCTTGAAGATCATGCCCATCGCCCGCTCGATGTGATGGTGGCGATAAAAACCAAAGGCGCGACGCATATAGGCCTTGCTGAACTTCTCTCGCTCGTAAGCTTCGCCGGTGTTGTTGGCAGCATAGTAAGCATAAGCCAGCTCATCGTCTTCGCTTTCGGCGATACGGCCCACCGCCACCTTGAGGCGACGGTACAGCGAGAGCGGCTCTTTATCGAGATAGCGCTTTAAATGCGTGTAAAATAGCTTGTAGTGGCGCAGCTCATCGGCCGCGATGTGTTGGCACACCAGCTTAAGCACAGGCTCATCGGTCGTCTCGGCCATAGCGGTATAATAGCTGCTGGTCCCGGTCTCAACCATGCAACGGGCAACCAGCTCGCCTGCACGGCTGCCGCGCACCGAGGTATCGAGATCGAGGTTCAACGAATACCCCTTACGGAAGGCATCATACTTATCGTCAAGATTATATGTGGGGTCGGCCAATGTGGCCCATTTGGCCAGCGCGTTACCATGCTGCACTTCTTCTTTGGCCCATTCGCGCGCGATGGCGCAGAACTCGGCATCATCGGCAAAGACCTTGCACAGGTAGTCGGCATAGTGATTACCACCGAACTCAACCAGAGCCGCTGCGCGCACAACCTTGTTCAGCTCGGGGTCGACCTTGCTGGCGTCGAACTGGTCCCAGGGAATATCAGCAAGAGTCCAGTGTTCCGACATATCAGGCCGCCAGAGCCAGCTTGGCTTCGTTAATGGTAATACGCTTATTGAGGTGGGCACGTTCGCCCTCATCAACAGCGACCACCAGCTCATCGCGGCAGGCCTTGATCTCGGCTTCAGTCTTGGTCCGGTCAATCTCGCTCAGCGGTACTGCCTCTTCGGCCAGTACGGTGCAGCGCTCGGCTGAAACTTCGGCAAACCCGCCAGCTACAAAGTAACGATCGGTGATAACGCCGTTGTCCTGAATTTCGATCACGCCGGTGCGCAGGGTCGAGACCAGCGGGGCATGGCCCCGCAGAACGCCAAAATCGCCCTCTTCACCCGGAACAGTCACCATAGTGACAGGGCGGCTGACGAGAAGACGTTCAGGAGCGACGAGTTCAAAGGTAAGGGTCGACATGACGGGCCTATTTCCGGATAGGGTGAAACTGCCCGCGTTTTAGCCGTTTTGGGACCAAAATGAAAGAGGTTCTGCCTGCGTCTCAATCGCCGGCAGTTACCCTGCGGAAATTCAGTAAAATCAAGGCCTAAAGGCGCGGCCAATGGGCAGCTTGACCGAGTTTGCGATGCGCCAACTCCTGTGCGCAATAACCAGCATCGCGCGGGCTGCCCAATTGATAAAACAAACGTAAGCCACTCAAGGCTTCAGGCGCTTTGCCCAGGTTGCGCTCAACCGGCTGACTGCCCTGATACTCGAGTACGAACAAACCGTTCTGCACGACATCGCCCCCGGCTATGCGGCAACTACCCTTTTGCCCAGCGACCAGTCGATCAGTCAACCGTGCCTCGACCGGCGTTTTTACATCAACCTGCAAAACAAAAGTCTGCACATCGCGCTGCTGGCGGCCCGCTGCAGTAAAGGCAATTGTAGGCGCCGTATGATCGCGCACGATATTGGCATCTACCGCATGTGGCACCGCCTTGGCGCGGTTGATCAGGCTGCCGTAGATCTGCACATCATCGCAGAAGCCTTCCGCGAGGCGCTGCTCAGGGAACAACGCCACCAGCGCATTCTGCGGATTGGGGTTACTGAACAGGCTCATACGCAAAGCGAGGTTGAGGTCCTGCGCGCTGAGCATGAGGCCCTGGCGCTGGCTGGCGAGGTAGGTCACCTCTTCCACCATATCGGCCGATACCTTGGTGAACCCGATACCTGCGAGATACTGTGCCATACTGCTCCCCCCTGTTAAGTTGGCAGCATATGAGCGCAGCGACTCTGGCACTGGCAAGCCCTAAACCTGCCCCCAGTTCGGTACGTTAAGAACTGGTGTCTTAAAGCCGGTACTGCAGGCATTGGCCTTGGGCGTGAGGCGCGTTAACTCGGCCTCGCGCAGGCGGGTCATTTTATGCTCTATACGTTCAGGCTGGTTAGTATGGGGTTGTGGCGGATGGCTGATGGCGTGTAGCGCCTCATAGCCAAGGCCCAACATCAGAGTGCTGATAACAGCCGCATTAAAGGCGCGGCCGACCTGAGCATTTAAGCCCATTTGCCCTCCTGTTCCTGCTTTTCCTATACTTGGAGATTAGCATCAAACGACTATAAACAGGGCATAACTCTAGGGCTTACACACAGATAATCCGCTTTAGAGAAAACGCTTTTTATGGTAGATTTGAAAAATCAACTCTGCCTGATCAAAGCACTTTAAAAATACCTAAAAACTGCCCGCCACGCCTAGGGCATGCGAATACTCAGCAGAAGTACGGTATCTTGAAGGTTACGACCCCAGCTCGCATTTGCCGCTTCAATATCAAGCCTGCGCAACTGCGTCATATCCGTAAGATAAAAGATCAAAGTCTGGCCACCCTTTGCCGCCATGGCATTTATGCTCGCGCTAACGCCGGGGTCAGGGTCAACATCATTCACCTGAGCCTGCTTGATCGGAACTGCACCGAGCACATTAAGAAACTGAGTGCCGAGAATAATGGCATCACTTATGCTTGCCTGCTCATCAAACCTGAGCGCGACAATCCCTTTGGGTAGTGCTTTGGGCTGAGCTGCAAAAATGGCAGCTCCAAATTCCTTCAACATCTGTGGTGTTGCTTGACTGTCCGATTTTACATGGTGCTCGGCGCGCATCGTGTTGCTCCAATTTCTTTGAATTTATTTATTCGAGTGCCATAAAAACAAATAAAACCTGCCAATAGCAAGCCTGTTCATTCGGATTAACCAGTTAATCTTGGTTATCAAGCTATCCTGATCGCCATTCAACAAAACGCCTCAAGCTATAACAACTTTAATATCATCCAGTACGCGCTGACCGAACGAGTGCCACGCGTTTGCTACAACCTCACCCTGCCAAGGCTTGAAGTGTGCAAATGCCAACTAGATGGATTCGAATATATTACCTGCTAACTAAAAATTACTGCAGTACAGCCTTATGCTGTGCACTTGTGCTATGGACCATCACATCCTGCCCGGCCACTTTAAAACTGCTCGGTACGTTAGGCGGTACTTCGCCTGCATAAGTGGCGACGATGATAGCGGTGCTGTTCACCACATCGCGGCCGGGGCCGATGGCTTGCGGCGCGATCTCGCCAACCGTGAGCTTGGCCCAGAGCTGGCTCATACCCGCGCCATCCTGTTCAGTTAAATGCCGGAGCAGTTCTTTTGGTGACATCTTATTCCCCTGTTCTTGAAATGATAAAAGCAAAACGGGCCTACCGATGGCAAGCCCGTGTTACGTAAAAATATTGCTTTAAGATTGTTTTGAACGCTAAGCGGCCTGCCAAGTAAACAGATTAAGGTACGGCCTGCTGCCAACACGACCCTGTGCCACGGCTACACGCTGCAGGAAGCTTTCAGCTCGCTCCAAGCCTTCAAAAGCAAAATAGGTGCAGGTCCTGGCTGGGTGCCCGTACTTGTCGAGCACACATACCTTATCCGATCCCTGCGCAATAACAGGTAGGCCAACCTTGGCCACATCAGACGGCTTGAAGCGCATGGCGCTGCAATCAACCGCAATTGTATTGAACAGATCAGTCTGCCCGGCTGGCAGACGGCCTGTTACAGCCTCAATGATATGTGTAAGCGGTGAGCCTTGAGGGCGCGGACCGGCTTTAGTAAATGGAGGACGCAGTGCCCCCATACGCATAAAAGTTGATTTTGCATCAAGGTCAGTGGTGTAGGCCACCTGCATACCCTCACCAAAAGCCGCATCGAGCCGCCACTTGAACCTACCAAGATCAGCGCGCCCTTCGACAGGCAACAGGATATCGGCGCTGTTGGACGGTGTTTCAGCTGTGCGGGGCAAAAGCAGCCCACCAACGCCGCTGGCAACAACTTCAAGCTGCCCGACAAGAGAGCAGTCCATACGCGAATGCTCGCCACGGATTTCAATTCTTGCCTTCAGCCACTTCATTTTCAGATCTCCTTAAGGCCTGAATAAAAGCAAAACGGGCCTGCCAATGGCAAGCCCGCTTTACGTAACAATATTGCTTTAAACTTAAGCGGCTTCAGCGGCCATCTTGCGTGCCTTGGCCACGGCTTCTTCAATGGTACCTACCATGTAGAAGGCCGATTCAGGCAGATGGTCGTAGTCACCCTTAACAATGCCTTCGAAGGCGCTGATGGTGTCTTCAAGCTTCACGAACACACCCGGTGTGCCGGTGAAGATTTCGGCCACGTGGAACGGCTGCGAGAGGAAACGCTGGATCTTGCGGGCGCGGGCCACAACCAGCTTGTCGTCTTCCGACAGCTCGTCCATGCCGAGAATGGCGATGATGTCCTGCAGCGACTTGTAACCCTGCAGTACCTTCTGCACATCGCGCGCTACCTTGTAGTGGCGCTCGCCAACAACGCGCGGGTCGAGGGCGCGTGAGGTTGAATCGAGCGGATCCACCGCCGGGAAGATCGCCATTTCGGCAATCGAGCGGCTGAGAACGGTGGTGGCGTCCAAGTGAGCGAACGAGGTTGCAGGTGCAGGGTCGGTAAGATCGTCAGCAGGTACGTAAATCGCCTGAACCGAGGTAATCGAACCCTTCTTGGTTGAGGTAATGCGCTCCTGCAGCGCGCCCATGTCGGTAGCGAGGGTCGGCTGGTAACCCACAGCTGAGGGAATACGGCCGAGCAGCGCCGAAACTTCGGCACCGGCCTGTGTGAAGCGGAAGATGTTATCGACGAAGAACAGAACATCCTGACCTTCTTCATCACGGAAGTATTCGGCCTGTGTAAGACCCGAAAGCGCAACGCGGGCACGGGCACCGGGCGGCTCGTTCATCTGGCCATAAACCAGTGACACCTTGGAGCCCGGACCATCGGTCTTGATAACGCCCGATTCAATCATTTCGTGATAAAGGTCGTTACCTTCACGGGTACGCTCACCCACACCAGCGAAGACCGACACACCACCATGGCCCTTGGCCACGTTGTTGATCAGCTCCATGATGGTTACTGTCTTGCCCACACCGGCACCGCCGAACAGGCCGATCTTGCCGCCCTTGAGGTAGGGCGCGAGCAGATCGATAACCTTGATACCGGTTACGAGAATCTGCTTCTCGGTCGACTGCTCAACAAATTCAGGCGCATTGCGGTGAATCGGCAGGGTCTTCTTGGCGCCAACCGGGCCACGCTCGTCAATCGGCTCGCCGATGACGTTGAGAATACGGCCAAGGGTTTCAACGCCCACCGGTACGCTGATCGGCGCATTGGTATTGGCCACCTTCTGACCACGCACCAGACCATCGGTGCTATCCATGGCGATAGCGCGAACAGTGTTCTCACCCAGATGCTGGGCGACTTCGAGCACCAGCTCGTTGCCGTTATTGTTGGTCTTGAGCGCGCTCAAGATGGCAGGCAGTGCGCCTTCGAACTGAATATCGACAACGGGGCCGAGAACCTGTGTGATCTTGCCGTCGGTTGTAATAGCGGTGGTCATTACTTCTCTCCTTGAACTGAAAAACGAATGTATTTGTTACATGGCCTCGGCACCGGAGATGATTTCGATCAGCTCCTTGGTGATATAGGCCTGACGGACACGGTTGTAGGTGATGGTCAGTTTGTTGATCATGTCGCCGGCGTTGCGGGTGGCGTTATCCATGGCGCTCATACGCGCGCCCTGCTCGCCTGCGGCGCTCTCAAGCATGGCCTTGTAGATCTGCATGGCGACATTGCGTGGCAGCAGCTCGGCCAGAATGGCTTCTTCCGACGGCTCATACTCATAAACAGCCTGCGCACCTTCGTGCACAATCGCTTCGGGCTGATGGAACGGAATGAGCTGATGATCGGTCGGGATCTGGCTGATAACCGACTTGAAGCGGTTATAGAACAGCGTCACGATATCGGCCTGCTTGCTATCGAACTGGCTGAGTACTTTCTCGGCCACAGCCTGCGCATCGGCAAACGACAGGCGCTTCTTGCCCTTGGCGCCTTCAAAACTGGCCACGATGTTGCGGCCATAATCGCGCTTCAGGTTATCGCGGCCCTTGCGGCCAACGCAGATGATGGAAACCTCTTTGCCTGCGCCCAGAAGCTGACGGATTTTCTTGCGTGCTTCGCGCACGATGCTGCCGTTAAAACCACCGCAAAGACCGCGGTCAGAGGTGACAACAATAATCAGCTGCTTCTGGTCTGAACCCGTGCCCGACATAAGCAATGGCATATTGGCACCGGGCTGCACATTCGCAGCCAGGCTCTCGAGCATCGTGCCCATACGCTCTGCATAAGGGCGGGCGGCTTCGGCCTGCTCTTGCGCACGCTTGAGCTTGCTGGCTGCCACCATTTTCATGGCCGAGGTGATCTTGCGCGTAGATTTTACGCTCTCGATACGCAGGCGGTATTCTTTTAAGCTGGGCATGCCCTGCTCCTTTAGTTAAGCAAACGCCTTAACGACTTCATCGAGCAGAGCACGCAGCTTCTCGTCAGTCGCCGGGGTAATCTGCTTCTCGGTGCGAATGGCAGCCAGAATGTCTTCGCCCTTGGTACGCAGCGTCTGCAGGTACTGGGTTTCGAAGCGACCGATATCGCTAACTGCGATCTTGTCGAGATAACCCTTCACACCGGCAAAGATGCTGGCAACCTGCTGCTCAACCGGCAACGGCTGATACTGACCCTGCTTCAACAGCTCGGTCAGACGTGCACCACGGGCCAGCAGCTTCTGTGTGCTGGCGTCGAGGTCGGATGCGAACTGGGCGAAGGCCTGCATTTCACGGTACTGGGCAAGCTCAAGCTTGATGGTACCGGCAACCTGCTTCATCGCCTTGATTTGCGCGGCCGAACCTACACGTGATACCGACAGACCAACGTTAATCGCCGGACGGATACCCTTGTAGAACAAGCCTGTTTCAAGGAAGATCTGACCATCGGTGATCGAAATCACGTTGGTCGGAATGTAAGCCGAAACGTCGCCAGCCTGTGTTTCGATAACCGGCAGAGCGGTCAGTGAGCCTGAACCATTCTTCTCATTGAGCTTGGCAGCGCGCTCGAGCAGACGTGAGTGAATGTAGAAAACGTCACCCGGATAAGCTTCGCGGCCCGGCGGACGGCGCAGCAGCAGCGACATCTGGCGGTAAGCCACAGCCTGCTTTGAAAGATCATCATAGATGATCAGGCCGTGCATGCCGTTATCACGGAAGAACTCGCCCATGGCGGCGCCGGTATAAGGCGCAAGGAACTGCAGCGGTGCAGGATCAGAAGCCGTAGCAGCAACGATGATGGAGTACTTGAGCGCGCCGGCTTCTTCGAGCGTACGCACGAGCTGGGCCACGGTTGAACGCTTCTGACCGATGGCAACATAAACGCAATAGAGCTTCTTGCTCTCATCGTCGCCTTCGTTGATGGTCTTCTGGTTGATGATGGCGTCAATCGCTACAGCGGTCTTACCGGTCTGACGGTCACCAATGATCAGCTCACGCTGGCCACGGCCAATCGGCACCAGACTGTCGATGGCCTTAAGGCCGGTCTGCATCGGCTCGGATACGCTCTTACGCGGAATAATGCCGGGAGCCTTAACTTCAACGCGCTGCATCTGCACGTTCTGCAGCGGGCCCTTGCCGTCAATCGGATTGCCCAGACCGTCAACAACGCGGCCAAGCAGGCCCTTGCCAACCGGGCACTCAACGATGGTGCTGGTACGCTTAACAAGGTCACCCTCTTTAATGTTGCGGTCGTCGCCGAAGATAACAACACCGACATTGTCCGACTCGAGGTTCAGGGCCATACCCTTGATGCCACCGGGGAATTCAACCATTTCGCCAGCCTGAACGTTATCGAGGCCGTAAACGCGGGCAACACCGTCACCAACGGACAGAACGCGGCCGATTTCGGCCACTTCGGCTTCATTGCCAAAGCCCGAGATCTGTTCCTTGAGGATGTTCGAAATTTCTGCGGCGCGGAGTTCCATAATTAGACAGTCCCTTTCATGCGATAACCAATACGTTCAAGCTTGCTCCGGATGGAGCTATCAATCATGCGGCTGCCAACCTTGACAATAAGGCCGCCGAGAATTTCAGGATCGACCTTGAGGTCGAGGGTGACACGGCCGCCAAGCTTGGCTGTGAGCTTCTCACGCAAGGATTCGAGCTGGCCGGGACGGAGCGAAGCTGCCGAGGTTACCTCTGCGGTATGCTCACCGCGAAGTTCAGCCAGCTTCACCTTATATATAGTAGCGACCTCGCCCAAGGCCGGCAGACGACGGTTGGTGGCGAGCACGCCCAAAAACTTCTTTGTAATATCAGTGAGTTCGGCCTTGGCGCCAAGCTTGGCGATAGCCGCTACCTTGTCATCGCGGCTGATGACCGGACTATATATAAGTGTGCGCAGATCGGCAGACGCGGCGACGGCATCCGTCAGAATGCGCAGGTCTGCAGCGACAGCGTCATACAGCCCCTTTTCGCCGGCGAGCGCAAAAAGCGCTGTGGCGTATCGTGCTGCGACATGGCTGGATTTTGTGCCGTTTTTAGCCACGCTAGCTCCATCCCAAATGGTTAATATCGAGTCACTTCTTGACGCGCGCTCATTAACATAGACGGGGCAAAGGGGCAACAGTTTGAAAGGGGGCAAAATCGGGGTTTTGTCTTGAAATTGGCCCCGGCCAGAGCCTCTCCCTCGGGAAGTTTCGCCAGACCAGAGAAATAGCCACAAAAGCCAGCCCTGCCCAAAGCCGCGCTGAGCTTTTTAAGGCCAGAAATCCGGTTATTGCCTTCAACCACCTGCACCAAACTGCCCAGCACACGAGCGACTTAAACTTGTTGCCGATGGAGCTCGGCCTGAAAGGAGAGCGGAGCTGGTCTGTAACGCCCTCCTGCGCAAGCAGAATGGTGACTTTGAGTTATCTAACAGTGTGCCGCCTCTGAGCTGCACCAAGGTTGATGGTAAAACCACAGCGCGCGTGAAGCAGGCTGTAGCAGATGAAGTCAGTGGCATAGAAAAAGTGCGTGCTGACTATCACGGCCCCAAAGCGACCGAGCTCCCACTCAAGACCCGCTATCCGTAAAACGGATTTGGCTAACTGACTTTGGATAAGCCTAATGGCGGCAGATCAAATACCCGCTGTAGCAGCGGCAGGCATGCCATGAGCTGCTGTCTCTGGAAGGTACGTAATCGTGGCAGGGCTGGCACCTCGGGCCGCACACAGCTGGCGGCAAAGTAGCCACTCATGTTGGCCAGACAGCGCAACAGGTCCTGCTGCTCAAACTCGGTATCCATCACCTGGCCAGCCAGCGCAAACAACTCTTCATGCGTCGCATAACCCTCGAGGACGACCGAGTTGATGAAAAAGCAAAGATCGTACACCAGTGGCCCCCAGCACAAGTTTGGCCAGTCGAGCAGTACAGCCGTACCATCTGCGCGCAGCAGCAAGTTGTCTGATCGTAGATCAACATGTAGCACCTGATGGCGCCCACCCATCTGGTTGACCTCGCACTCAAGCAGGGCCAGACGCGGCAAGATTGGTTCAAACCAAAGCTTGGCCGCTATGGGGTCGGCAAACTTGTTATAAAATTGCTTGAGCATGTCTGCCTTCAACAGCACGCTCCAGCCTGCACGACCATTCATGAGGTCGGCCAGATCAGGCGTCTTTTCAAGACGTGGCATGTCAGGCGTTGGCTGCGGTATGCGCCGACTCAGCTCATGAATGGTTTTGAAGACAGCCACCAGCTTGGCTTCGGTCCATGGCACAAGGTGCTCGCCACCTTCAATGGCCTCAAGCACCATGAGATTCCAGTCACCTTGCTGCACATCACATATATATGTAGGTGCAATACCCGAGAGCTGCGGATATTTAAGGTATATACTCTGCTCGGCCTTGAAGGCAGCAACACCAAACGAGCTTTGCCCCGGATGTGCTCCCTTGATAAAGACCCGGCGGCCATCTTCCAACTGGGCGATGAAAGAAGCCGAAGGTGTATAGCCACCCCAGGCGATACTGGCTTCACTGACCGGACTGCCCAGCTTGTGCGCCAGCGCCAGCTGCACTTCCGGCGGAACAGATGACCATTCGGGCTTAGGCTCGCGCATGCACAACCTCATGAGTGAATGGGGTAATAGTATGATTATGAATAAAAATTAACAACTAAAGCCTGCAGGGGCCTCATAAACCGTGCATGAGCGCGTTTTAGATGAGCGCCAGATAACAAAAGCCCCGCGACCGGTGGGTGCGGGGCTTGTGTCGCCACCGGTATTGCTACCGGTGGCAGAACCTTGAATTAACGACTTAGATCTTCTTCTTTGTCGTCTTCTTCTTGGCGGCAGGCTTCTTAGCAGCTGCTTTCTTCTTCGCGGGCATAGGATGCTCCTTGGTTCGTAGTTGCACTCTGAAACACAACAGCGCGTCTCATGGATTAATTTATCTCATACAAATGTGAACGGGTCGATAACAATTTTAAGCGCAACGCCTTTCGGCAAGTGCAACTCACCAAGCCATGCAAGCAAGAGCGGTTGTATTTTTTTATCGCGATCAGCACGCACGAGTAATCGCAAACGATGTTCGCCTTTCAACTTTGCAAGTGGTGCTGGTGCAGGTCCAAAGATTTCGACACCATCAACTTGTGGCGATGTTCTGCGTATTTCTTGCGCTGCATGTTCAACACGAAAAAGATCTTTGCCAGTGATGATGAGTGCAGCGAGACGTGCGAATGGTGGCCAGTGATGACGCTCACGCATTTCAATTTCACGCTCAACAAACGTTGCTCTGTCATTCTGTGAAAGAGTCTGAAACAAAAAATTGTTCGCACAGTGTGTCTGCAACAACACAGTACCTGGACGCTCTGCACGACCAGCACGACCACCAACTTGCTGTAGCAACTGGAACGTACGTTCGCCTGCACGCACATCACCACCATCAAGACCAAGGTCGGCATCAACACCAACAACAAGTGTGAGCATGGGGAAGTGATGTCCCTTGGCGATGATCTGCGTACCGATAATGATGTCGACTTCGCCGCGCGTGATCGACTCCATGGCGTTCTGTACATGCTTCCATCCGCCCAGACTATCGCTTGCAACAACAAGCGTACGAGCCTCAGGAAATAGCGATTTTACCTCATCTTCTATGCGCTCTACACCGGGGCCGCATGGGGCGAGACTCTCGGGCGTATGACACTCGGGGCACTCCTTGGGATACACTTCATGATGTCCGCAGTGGTGACACATGAGCTGCCCTTTGCTGGGGCCAGAGCGATGCTCAACCAGCCATGCTGTGCAGTTGGGACAGGTCACACGATGACCGCATGTACGGCATATGGTTAAAGGAGCGTAACCTCTGCGGTTGAGGAACAGCAGAGTCTGTTCACCCCGACTCAAGGTCTTGGTTATCGACTCGGTAACCTTATCTGCCAGCCAACGGCCACGTGGCAGCTTGTCTTTTAGCAAATCGATAAGCTGAACGGTTGGTAGCGGCACACCTTTATGGCGGTCAGGGAGCATGACCTTGCCATAACGGCCCTCTTCCACATTCACGCAGGTCTCGATGGATGGCGTGGCCGAGCTAAGGATGATCGGTGCATTATGCAAACGCGCCCGCACCACCGCCATGTCACGGGCATGGTAGGTTACGCCCTCATCCTGCTTGTAGGCACCGTCATGTTCTTCATCGACAACAATAAGGCCAAGCTTGTGAAAGGGCAGGAAAAGTGCGGATCTTGCGCCAATGATAAGGCGGCCAGCACCATTGGCAGCCGCGCGCCATGCCTTCTGCCGCGCGCCTTTGGCGAGCTCGCTATGCCACTGAATCGGCTCGGCTCCGAACAGATCGCGAAAGCGCGAAAGCATCTGCACCGTCAGGGCGATTTCGGGCATGAGCACCAGCACCTGCTCACCGCGGTTGAGTGCCGCCCTGATAGCATGGGCAAAGACCTCGGTTTTACCCGAGCCGGTAACACCTTCTAATAAGGTGACACTGAACTTGCCGTCCTTCACCCGCGCCACCAGATCATCCGCCGCTTTTTGCTGCGCTGCAGAAAGAACCGGGCCATGCACCTCGGGGTCCGGTGCATCATGCGGCACTTCCCCGACCTCAGCTTCAGTTAGCAGGCCTTCTTTTATAAGTGCGCGTACCACGCCGGCGGTGCAGGCTGCCGCTTTGGCCAAGGCTGGCACGGTCATGGGCAGGCCATCCGACAGCGCATCGAGCACGCGGCGGCGCGGTGCGGTGATTTTAACGCCCGGCGGGATAGGCTCGTTTACAAGATAATGCGGCTGCAGTTTAGCGACTTGAGCTGAATCAACCGTGATAGAAAGTTTCAAGACACTGCCCAGTGGTTGCAGCGTATAGGCAGCTACCCAGTCAATAAACTGGCGAAGCGTACTATCCATGCGTGGCACTTCAAGGCGGCTCACCACTTTCTTAATTTTTGCGATGGCTACCTCAGGCGGGTTAACACTCCACACCACGCCAGTGAGCTTACGGCCCATCATCGGCACCACAACATAATCGCCGGCGACAAGATTCATGCCATGCGGCACCGCATAGTCGAACGCGCGATCGACCGGGCTGGGCACCAGCACCTGCACCACATCAACAGGATTGTTGTCAGAGTCTGCAATCATGGCTACACCATATCATAAGTACATTCTGGCTCTAAGGATTCAGCTTATGAAGTTCTTTATCGACACGGCAGAGATCAGCGAAATTCGCGAGCTGGCCGATACCGGTTTGATTGACGGCGTGACCACCAACCCCAGCCTCATCATGAAGTCGGGCCGCAAGTTCCTCGAAGTGATTGCCGAAATCTGCGAAGTGATTGAAGGCCCCGTAAGTGCTGAAGTTGCCGCGACTGACTTTGAGACGATGCTTAAAGAAGGCCAGAAACTGGCCAAAATTGCGCCTAATGTAGCGGTGAAGGTTCCCCTCACCCCGGCAGGCCTTAAGGTTTGCAAGATCCTGTCCGGCGAAGGCACGCAGGTGAATGTCACCCTCTGCTTCTCGGTCAATCAGGCACTGCTGGCTGCCAAGGCTGGCGCCACCTTCATCTCCCCGTTCATCGGCCGACTCGATGACATCTCACAGGACGGCATGCAGCTGGTGCGCGAGATCGTACATATATATGGTAACTACCCCGAGTTCGGGACTGAGGTTCTGGCCGCTTCGATTCGTCACCCGCAACACGTGCGCGAAGCGGCACTGGCCGGTGCGCATGTCGCTACGCTGCCGCCTGCCCTCGTCAAACAGCTGTACCATCACCCACTTACTGATAAAGGTCTGGCGCAATTCGTGGCAGACTGGCAAAAAACCGGCCAAACGATTCTCTAGGGAGGATGCATCATGTCGATTAATCCAGTTGATGAAGTAACGCTGAGCGAAACAGAAGTTGCCGATTACCTGATGCAGCATCCCGATTTCCTCATTCGCCATGGCGCGGTGCTCGACCACCTGCTCCCCCCCGGCCGCGAACTGGGCGATAGCGTATCTGACTTCCAGCGCTTTCTCGTGCAGCGCCTGAAGGGTCAGGTTGAGCGTTTGCGTGAAGACCAGCAGGCGCTGATCGCCGTTGGCCATGAAAACGACATGAACATCGGCCGCATTCTCGGTGCCGCCCTTCGTTTGACCGAAGCCCGCAGCCTTGAGCAGCTAGCCGCCATGATCAGCGATGAAATTCCCGCCCTTTGCGGCGTCGACCGCGCTGTACTGGCGATTGAGAGCGATGATCTGGCCCTCCCGCAGAGTGTGGCCCGCCTCGCCCCCGGCCTGCTTGACCACTGGCTTGGCCCTGCTGACACCTTGCTGCAGTCTTACGCGGCGCCGCATGCCGAGCTGTTTGGGGTGGATGCCAATGCCATGCGCTCCCTCGCCTTGCTGCGGGTTGAAGCCGGCCAGCACCAGCCGCTGGGCGTGATCGCCTTTGGCAGCCATGACCCTGAGTGGTTCAGCCCCGATCAGGCGACTGACTTCATCGCGTTCCTCGCGGGTATTGTCAGCCGCCGTCTGGCACAGCTGCTGCCGTGAGCGAACTGCCATCCCTCATCGCCAGATGGCTGTGTGTTCTGAGGGATGAGCGGCAACTGTCACCCGGCACCATCAAGAACTACCACCGGACGCTGGATGTCTTCGTCCAGTTCTACAAAAGCCATGCGGGCGAAGCGCCCGACGACACAAGCCTGATGGCGGTTGACCTGCCGTTCCTGCGGAGCTGGCTGGCTTATTTAAACACCACCCAAAGTGCAGCCAGCCGTGCGCATGCCGTTTCCGCCCTGCGCAGTTTTTACAAATGGGCCGGGCGCGAAACCGGCAGCTTCAACTCGGCCATTACATTACTGCGCAGGCCCAAGCATGTACTGCCGCTCCCCAAGGCCTTAAGCGTGAATGAAGTGAATGAGCTGCTAAATGTGGAAGCTGCTACATGGATGCGCAAGCGCGACCTGGCGCTGCATACGCTGCTGTATGGCGCAGGTCTGCGTATCTCGGAGGCCTTGAGCCTGAATGTGGGCGATGCCACGGCTGATGTCGTGACCGTAACCGGTAAAGGCCGCAAGCAACGCCAGGTCCCACTCCTGCCTGAAGTACGGAGCGTGCTGGCCGAGTATATCAAGGCCAGAGATAACCCGCCTGACCATGTGCCGCTGTTTATCGGTGCACGCGGCGACAGGTTGAACGCCAGCGTGGCCCAGCTCTGCCTGCGCAAGCTGCGCGCACAGCTGAGCCTGCCGGAACACACCACCCCGCATGCGCTGCGCCATACGTTTGCCACCCAGCTGTTAGGCAGTGGGGCCGACTTGCGCGTGATTCAGGAACTGCTTGGCCACGCCTCGCTCTCCACTACCCAGCGTTATACAGATGTGGATACCGAGCAGCTGATCGCGGTGCACGAAAAAGCGCACCCACGTTCTAAGGCCAAGGTTTAGTTGGGATAAGAGCTGTTACGAACAGGCGATGGTTCACTCATCTCCAAATCGCCGCTGGTACGGCTGCAGGCAGCGCCGCGGGCGACGACATGGCTTTCCTGCATCACGCCATCAACCTTGACCATGAGCACATCCGGCTCACGGCTCATGCTAATAGCCATGATGGCGCCAAGCGCCAGCAGTGCGAGCGCCGCTACATGAAATCCGAGTGATTGTACTTCTACCTTTTGCATGCTCACATTATAGGGCCGCGGGTGGGCCGAACGGGAGTGACAGGTTGCCACGCGACATGCCAAAAATTTGCCATAATCAGGCCGGTACCCGGCCTTGGGCCAGATGGTCAATCGCCCAGGCCAGATTGGTGCGCGCACGGCTATCCCACACAACCCCAAGACCCGGCAGGGTAAAGATGCGGCGGCGCTCGATGAAGGCGCGCAGCTGGCCAAGGCGCGCAGGTGTATACAGCGCCAGCGGGTAAATCTCGTACTCGAGGCGAACTTCCTGTTCATAACGGGCATAGCGCTTGCGGCTGCTGGCCAGAATCGAAAGGTCGATATCGTGCATCAAGCGGGTATCCATATCCCAACCCGGGGTGTGGTTAGCTGTAGTGCGGATGATATGCGCCGCCTTGAGCAGTGATTTATGCTCGGGGTTGGTAGCCTGCATATTCATGAGCTTGACGCTGCGCTCTTCATTATCGCGCGAGGGCGGATACTGCGGGTCGACCGGAATATGATAGATCGCATCGTGGAAGAAGATGGCAGCCTTAACCGCAATCGGGTCATTCGCCAGATCGCGCAGCTTGCTGAAGAGACGTAGCAGCATGACCATGTGGCTGGCATTGTGGTAGTGACGGCCGGGCTCGGCATAGGCATCGAGCAGCATGTCGAGAGCACCGGTACGGAACAGCGGGCGGATTTCTTCAAATTCGGCAGCCAAGCGGCTGTAGGCTGGATGCTTCAGCCTGACTGGGGATAGAACTGCTTCGCCGGAGGCTGGTTGCATGCCGCCCTCAAAAATGACCAGTTGGTCGCTTCATATATGCTTCGGGGGCAGTATGCTAACTGCCCCCGACAACATCAAGCATTTTATTAAATATGTATGGGCCTGCCGGCTACCGCCAGAGCAGCTTCCTTAACGGCTTCGTTAAGGGTGGGATGCGCATGGCAAATCCGGCCCAAATCCTCGGCAGATCCGCCAAATTCCATCACCGCTACCGCTTCAGCAATCATGGTACCGGCCTCGGGGCCCACAATATGCACGCCCAGCAGGCGGTCGGTGGTGGCATCGGCCAGCACCTTCACGAAGCCATCAGTCTCGTTCATGGCGCGGGCGCGGCCATTGGCGGTGAAGGGGAACTTACCTGCCTTATAGGCGATGCCCGCCTCTTTCAGCTGGTCCTCGCTGGCACCGACATTGGCAACTTCGGGGTGGGTATAAACCACGCCCGGAATGGCTTCGTAATTCACATGACCATGCTGGCCTGCGAGCAGCTCGACCACCGCCACGCCCTCGTCTTCTGCCTTGTGCGCCAGCATGGGACCGACGATGACATCACCAATCGCATAAATGCCGGCAACGTTGCTCTGGTACAAAGCGTCCACCTTCACGCGGCCACGCTCATCGCACACCACGCCAACCTTATCGAGGCCAAGGCTGCCGGTGAACGCACGGCGGCCGATGGCCAACAGTACAACATCTGCCTTCAGTTCTTCAGCTGCCCCGCCCTTGGCCGGCTCAACTGTAAGCGTAACACCAGACTTATCCTTCTTGGCGGCAGTTACCTTGCTGCCGAGCTTGAAGGTCATGCCCTGCTTCTCGAGGATGCGGTGGAACTGCTTGACCACTTCGCTATCCATGCCGGGCAGGATACGATCAAGGAATTCAACCACAGTTACCTTGGCACCGAGACGCGACCAGACCGAACCCAGCTCAAGGCCAATCACACCGCCACCAATAACCACCATATGAGCAGGCACCTTCTCGAGCTCAAGCGCACCGGTTGAGGTAACGATCTGCTTCTCATCTACATCCACACCCTTGAGCGGCATGCTCTCCGAACCGGTCGCGATGAGGATGTTCTTGGTAGCATAAGTCTCGCCCGCAACCTTGACCTGACCCGGGGCTGTGATGGTGGCTTCACCCTTGAGCCAATCAACCTTGTTCTTCTTGAACAGGAACTCGATACCCTTGGTGTTGTCCGATACAACTTTGCTCTTGTGCCCCATCATGGCCTTGAGGTCGAGCTTCACATCGCCAACGACAACGCCATGCGCGCCAAGGTGGGCCTTGGCCTCTTCAAACTTGTGCGACGAGGTGAGCAACGCCTTGGAGGGAATGCAGCCGACATTAAGGCAGGTACCCCCCAGAGTAGCGCTTTTCTCGGCGCAGGCGACTTTCATACCCAATTGTGCCGCGCGAATAGCCGCCACATAACCGCCGGGACCGGCGCCGATAACAATAAGGTCGTAAGAAGAAGCCATATTAATCTCCTGAATGAATTCAGGCGCATAATAGGCGCGAATCGTTAATGGTCAATAATCCGTTCATCGTAAAAGTTTTTAAAAATAACCCTGTTTTAATGCAGAAAGGCCACTCTGTGAGATAAGCCGCCCCATAATGCCGTGAAGGGATTGCCCTGAGCCGCGCGTATGGGTAAGAGCTAAAGGATTATACGGGGACTGATTTGAGCGACGACATTTCCAGCGAGGGTCAGCCCTCACCTGAAGCGGCACCGACACACGCCGAAACTCCATCAGATTTAACCGGGCAAAAGCAGCCCTCGCACTGGCCCGCTTATGCCCGCATGGCGCTTTATTTGCTCATGACGCTCAGCATTCTGGGCCTGATGGGTCGCATGTTCTGGTGGGCCGACTACTTTGCCCACCCCCGCCTGCATCTGGCGGCGGCCCTCAGCCTGATGGCTATCATCTTCATCATCATGGGCGACTGGCTGCGCCTGAGCATGGCCGTTGCTGGCGTTGCACTTAACATCCTCATCATCACGTCTTCGGTTACAGGGATTAACAATACGGCCAATGCCATGCCGATGCCGCCCGGCCACCTGCGCGTGATTACACTTAACGTAGATCAAATGCGTGCCGATGACCGTGGTTTCGTCGAATGGGTAACAGCCCAGCAGCCGGATATTCTGGTGCTCGTGCAGGCCAACCGCGCCTGGCTACCGATGCTTGATAAGCTGATTGGCAGCATGCCGTATCAGAATATGGCCGACCATACTACCGAGTATGGCCTGGCAATTCTTAGCCGCTTCCCTATGGACAAGACCGAGAGCAGCGTTGCCGGGCCACGCAGCCTGCCCAGCCTGTCGGCTGAAATGGAAACCCCGATTGGCCGCATTATTCTGGTAGCTGCCCACCCCAACCCGCCGGGGGGCGGCGAGGATAGCCGTGCGCGCGATCTCTACCTTGCGCAGTTATCAGCCATCGCGCAAACCACCACCATGCCGACGCTGATTGTGGGCGATCTGAACGCCACGCCATGGTCGTCCGGCTTTGAGCCGCTTCGCCTGCTGCCCAACCTGCAGCCATCGTCAGTGCTGGTTCCGGCAACCTGGCCGGGCAGCCTTGGCATGCTGGGCCTGCCGACACAGCATGTCCTGCTCAGTATCCCGTATAGCAAGCCGCGGGATATCTTCTTCCATGAGATCAAAGCTGGCCCTGCATTTGCGGGCACGGCACATCTGCCGCTGATTGCGGACCTGCGGATAAGACAAGCAAACTAGAAATCAGAAACCGCCACTACCCTGACCGGTGGTGGTAGGAATGCGCGGCTTGAGCACAGGAGCTGGCATAGCCGCTGCAGCCTTGGCCTTGGCGATAGAGACTGAAGCCATAACCGCAGGTGCCATAACCGGCTGTGGGGCTGGCTTGGGCGATACGGCACGGGCCGACATCATGCGCTGGCGCACGATCATGGGGCTTTGGGTCACGTGAACGGCGATGACGTTGAGCGGCGAGGTGCCGTCATTATCAAGGAAGATGGTGCTTTGAGCCTGCTGCAGGCTGCGGGTGTGGTAGGCGCCAATATAAGGACCGATGCGGCGGATGTCTTTGACCTGAAGCGGCATCGCTTCCGGATTTACGTAGTGAACTGTATGCCCTGAAGCCTCAAGGCCTGCACAAACATCAATTTCAATGGTCGCCATTTGTTGGTTGCCCTCTTTATTGCGACTTACGGACTCTTTGATAAGTCATTAAGGGCTTAACTGTCAATTAATACTTTGTTAATTGGTTAACAGCGCATGTGTTAACCCATTGAAATTACCCGAAACTGGTGCTGGCACCAGGGGCTCTGGTGTTAAGTGCAATGGGGCGCGCCCGCTCGAGATCGGGGTCGGGCAAGGCCGCCGCCTCTTCTACTGGCTTTGGCATAAGCCCCGAAAGATCAACCGTCGATGATGCACCAGAGAGCATGGCACCACCGGCCCCGACCAGTGGCGGCAGGGTGACCATTTCAGGCGTAAGGCCAGCAACTGTAACCGTGGCACCCGCTGCTGCTGCATATGCAGCGGCAATTGCAGGATCCGGATCTGGCAGTGCAGCCTGTGCATTAAAGCTTTCATGTGGAGTATCAGGTGCAGGCGGGCCCATCAGTTCATTCGGACGCACTGCAGCAGACTTGATTGGTGCTGGCTTGTGCTGTGCTGGCTTGGCTGCCGCAGGTTGTGCAGGAGCAGCAGGCGCCTGAGCATGTATCTCAACGGCTGGAGCAGCCGCTGTAGCTGCTGGGGCCTGCGGACTGGCCAGTGCAGCCATACGCTCATCAACCGGTTTCCATTTGGCCTCGAGAGCAGCCATGGCGGCGGCGCGCTCCGTACGCAAGGTCTCAAGCTTGGCAGAATCATCGAATGCCCATGAGCCCTGACGATAATCGAATGAGCCGTCTCTAAACAGGCCGCTGTCAAACTTGCGCTGCGCTGCGGTAATATCATCCTGCATGCGGGCGGCTGCTAATGTGGCAATCGCCGGATTACTGAGGTCAGCCTTGCCACTGGCCAGATAGGCATCAAGGTTCTGCTGCGCCGGGCGCCAGCGCTCATCCACGGCCAGCATGGCCGTACGCTGCTGCTGCTCGAGCTCGATACGGGCCATATCATATTTATAGAATGGGTGCGCCTGCAGCTCGGCATCTGTCATGGTGGCGGCCTGCGCCTTCCATTCTTCGGCAGTGGCTGGCATACCGGGAGCCTTGAGCAACGGCGCAAACTCGGCGTCAAGCATCGCGCCCTTCATCCGTATATCGCGATCGATGGCAGCGATTTCACTACCCATATGCGTTGCCAGAAGGCGGATCATATGCGGGTTATTGAAGTCGGCATCTTTGGCCAGCAATAACTGCTGTTCTTTTGCTGAAATATTGGCAATACCCGGCACCAGACCTTCTGTCAGCTCGGTTACGAGTACCGTGGCCGAGGCAACCAGTGCGCCCGAAACGCTACCGCCTGCACCGCGGTCGAGCCCGGCTTTTTTAAGATCGGCATAGGTATCGCGTACAACATCAACCGCCTGAACCAGCATTGAGGGCGTATTGCTGTTGCTATCTGACACATACTGGCCAGCCACAACCTCACCGCCGACATAGGCAACACCAAAGGCCTTGGCAACTGTGGTTGCGCCAGACTGAGCCAGTTCTCCCAAATGAGCTGCACCGTTTTGTGCCGCCTGCTTAACTGAATCGGGCAGATGGCCAGACAGTTTCTCACCCAGCTGAATGATCGACTTGAAGCGGCCGCCCATACGCTCGGCCATGCGCTCGCCAACTCTTTCGGCAAACTGCATAGCGCCGGGCGCTACAGCGGCAAGTGTAATGGCACTGGCAACAGCGCTGGCACCGCCCTCAATTGTACTGCCGTTTACACCGGCAATTTCCTCAGCCGTTTTGGGCTTATCGCCTGCTTGTGCTTCCATAGCCGATGAAACAACAGCATCTGCCACCACCAGAGGCACGCCCATGGCAAGGCCTACCTTGGCTGTTTTCTTAACGGCTTTACCTGTAAGGCTGGCGGCCTTGCCAGCCAAGCTCGTTGCGGCCGGTGCAGCAGCAGGTATAGCTGGCGCTGCAACTGCTGCAGGCATAACGCGGGCCGCTGTTTGAGCAACCGCAACTTCAGCAGTAGCTGCACGGCCCGTGGCTTTGGCGAAGAGATTGCTGCCTACCTGAGCGACCTTACCGACGGCTGCCTTCACCAGACCGGGGGCTGCAGCAACGGCTGTAATACCCACCTGCCCTGTACGCACGGCGGCGGTGTTATTCGCTTCATCAAACTCGTTGATGGCTTTGTTCTTCTCCATGTTGTCTTTGTAACTACCCGAGCTCATCATCGCGTCGAGCTTGTCGGCATAGCCAAAGGTCACGAAATTTGCGGCAGCCCTGATACCTGCATCGATCTTGCCGAGAATGGAGGTGCGCCCTGACAGGTCAGGACCGGGTTTTTTAGGGTCAGCCATATGATAACCCTAGCAAAAAGGCTTTAAGGCCGACTTAACCACACGATATATTTATTGTATATCAGGTGGTTAGCGCCATTTTGGCAGATATCGCTGCACGAATTTCCATGAGCTTTTCCATCGGCAGGCTCACTTTATCATACGGCGGCCAGTTTTTACCCCAGCGCTTATCCTCGAACACCAGCCCTGCAAACTCACGCTTTTCGATATAACGCGGAATGAGATGCACATGCTGCTGCCGCCACTCGTTGCGCAGGGTTGCATGATTGAACATATCGGGCGCGAACAACTCGGTAAGCGCCTGCTTGCAGCGGCGTGCAATCCTGAAATACTCGGTGTAGTCGGCATCCTCAAGATCGAGCCAGTCGATTTCGGCCGGGCGATTGAGTGCAATGATCATACGGCCAAGGTACGTCTGGTCGTCATGCAGCTGCGCCGTCCATAGCGGGCCGCGTTCAATGATAAATTTTGAATAGTCGATTGTAGGTGGAGTGCTCATCGGGTGACCTTTCAGCTGGCTGCAGCATAGCAGCCAGCTGGGTCAGTACAAGTCGTTTTATCAGACCTCGAGCATCAGGCGCTGCGGGTCTTCAAGGCATTCTTTCACACGTACGAGGAAGGTGACGGCCTCTTTACCGTCAACAATACGGTGATCGTAAGAGAGCGCGAGATACATCATCGGGCGCACTTCAACCTTGCCGTTTATCACAACAGCGCGGTCCATGGTCTTATGCATACCAAGAATAGCGCTCTGCGGCGGGTTGATGATAGGTGTGCTCATGAGCGAGCCGTACACACCACCATTCGAGATGGTGAAGGTGCCACCGGTCATATCGGCCATGGTCAGCTTGCCATCGCGCGCCTTGAGACCAAACTCGCCGATCTTCTTTTCAAGTGCGGCAAAGCTCAGCTGGTCGGCATCGCGCACAACCGGAACCACCAGGCCATTAGGTGTGCCAACGGCAACGCCGATATCATAGTAGTTCTTGTAAACAATCTCATCGCCTTCAATCTCGGCGTTTACAGCGGGCAGCTCGCGCAGGGCCTGAATACAAGCCTTGGTGAAGAAGCTCATGAAGCCCAGCTTCACGCCATGCTTCTTCTCGAAGCCTTCCTTGTAGCTGTTACGCAGAGCCAGAATGCCGCTCATATCAACTTCATTGAAGGTGGTGAGCATGGCAGCGGTGTTCTGCGCATCCTTAAGGCGCTCGGCAATGCGCTGGCGCAGACGGCTCATTTTCACGCGCTCTTCACGCGCAGCCTGTGTACGGTTGGGGTTTTCAACCGGAACGAACATAGGAGCGCTTTGGGGCTTGGCCTGAACCGCAGCATTACCGGCCACGGCTACCAGTACATCGCCCTTGGTCACGCGGCCATCTTTGCCGGTGCCAGCGATGGCAGCTGCATTCACGCCGGTATCGGCAATCGCCTTGCGTGCGGCTGGGCCGGGCATGGCGGATACATTAGAGGCAGCAACCGGAGCCGCAGCTACAGGTGCGGGAGCCGCAGCTACAGGTGCGGGCGCCGCAGCTACAGGTGCGGGCGCCGCAGCAGGAGCAGCGGCCTTAGGAGCAGCCTTGGTACCGGCAGCACCAGCAGCCATACGACCAAGCACCTGCCCTACCTTAACCGTCGCGCCCTTATCGGCCACGATTTCGGAGATGGTGCCAGCGGCAGCGGCATTCACCTCAAGCGTAACCTTATCGGTTTCAAGCTCAACCAAGGGCTCATCCATGGCAACAGTGTCGCCAACCTTCTTGAGCCACTTGGCCACGGTGGCTTCAGCTACAGATTCACCCAGTGTGGGAACTACGATATCGCTCATGACAACTTCCTTCGGTTATACAGATTGGTTATTTACAGACAGATTCGACAGCCTGACGGGTTGAAAGACGCAGGCCTGCCTTTTTGGCATCAGCCGCACTTACTTTCGCATCATCACAAATATCGGTTACAACGCGGCAGGCGCGGGTCAGAACCTCGGCAAAAGCTTTGGCAGGGGTCGACACTTTGGGGTCATTCCGCAGCTTGATATCGCCAACCACCTTACCCACTGCCGCCAGACTGAGGCCGTTACGCGCCGCCTCGAGCACCACGCGCAGCTGACCGGCCGCTACAACGTCGGTACCACCAGGCGTGGCGTAGGCAGCCGCGATATCCGCAGCGCGCTTCATGGCCGCAACCGGTGTAAGGCCATCGGCCACTTCGGTTTTTACCCACTTCTTGAGCATCACTTCGCCAATATAGCTCTTGAGGCCCTGCTCAGCTTTATCGGTATCGCGGCGAATGTCACCGGCGAAGCCTGCAAAAATATGCGTGAGGGAATCTTCAGCCCTCACTTTCTGCTGCACGACGATGACCGGACCGGCTTTTGCTCTCTTGGCCATGTGATTGGCTCCCTTGCTTCTTGTTTACTTTACCGTCAGCGCTTCGTCCACCAGCTTGGTCTGCTCGGCGGTATGGCGCTTGAGCGAACCTGTAGCGGGCGATGCTGCAGCCGGACGACCGACATAAATCGGGCGCTTGGCCTTGCCGCCAACCTTTTCGAGCACGCCTTCGACGCGGCGGTCGATGAAGGTCCAGGCCCCCATGTTCTCGGGCTCTTCCTGGCACCATACAACCTCGGTTGCACCGGTATACTTCGCGAGTTCGGCCTGCAGCTCGGCTGCCGGGAACGGGTAAAGCTGCTCAATGCGCACAAGGGTCACATCCTTGACCTTCTTGTCTTCTCTTGCCTGCCACAGGTCGTAGTAGACCTTGCCAGTGCAGAGCACCACGCGCTTGACCGACTTAGCTGTTACATCCACATCGCCAATCACCGGCAGGAAGCTGGTACCCGGCAGGAAGTCGGCGAGCTTGGAGACGCACAGCTTATGACGCAGCAGGCTCTTGGGCGTCATCTGCACCAATGGCTTGCGGAACTTGCGGCGCAGCTGGCGGCGCAGAGCGTGATAGTAGTTGGCTGGCGTAGTGATATTTGCCACCTGCCAGTTATCCTCAGCCGACGACTGCAGGTAACGCTCGAAGCGGGCAGATGAATGCTCAGGGCCCTGACCTTCATAGCCATGCGGCAGCAGCAGCACGAGGCCGCTCATACGCAGCCACTTGCTTTCGGCTGATGAGATGAACTGATCGATGATGACCTGCGCACCATTGGCGAAGTCACCGAACTGCCCTTCCCACATAACCAGCGCATTCGGCTCGGCCAGTGTATAGCCATATTCAAAGCCCATTACGCCTGCTTCACTGAGCGGGCTGTCGAGCACTTCGAAACGAGCCTGCTGGGCCTCAAGACCATCCTTGCGGATGTGGTTGAGCGACACATACTTGGTCTCGTTCTCCTGATCGTAGAGAGCAGCATGGCGCTGTGAGAAGGTACCGCGGCCACAGTCCTGCCCCGAAAGACGTACGGGATTACCCTCGATCAGCAAGGTGCCAAAGGCCAGTGCTTCGCCGGTTGCCCAGTCGATGCCCTCGCCCGTCTCGAACATCTTGGCCTTGGCCTCGAGCTGACGGGCGATCTTGGGGTTGAGGTTAAAGCCGGGGGGCGTTGTCACCAGGGCCTTGCCCACTTCCTGCAGCTTGGCAGCTTCTACGCCGGTATCGGCCTGCCAGCTCGAACCTTCGGCATAGGCCGGGCTGATGCCCGCCCACTTGCCTTCCAGCCAATCAGCCTTGTTGGGTTTATAGGAAGTTGCGGCTTCAAACTCGGTCTCGAGGTGCTTGTAGAACTCGGCGTTCATGGCCTCGGCCTCATCGGCAGAAATCACACCGCTTTCGGCCAGCTGCTGCGCATAGATCTTGCGGGTCGAGAGATGATCCTTGATGTTTTTGTACATAAGCGGCTGAGTGAACAGCGGCTCATCGCCTTCGTTATGGCCATAGCGACGATAGCAATACATATCGATCACTACGTCTTTCTTGAACTGCTGGCGATACTCGGTAGCGATGCGCGCAACATGCACCACGGCCTCGGGATCATCACCATTTACATGGAAAACGGGAGCGTGGATCATCAAGGCAACGTCGGTTGCATAGAGGCCCGAACGTGAATGCGCCGGCTTGGTAGTAAAGCCAATCTGGTTGTTGATAACAAAGTGAATGGTACCGCCAGTGCGATAGCCCTTCAGCTCGCTCATCGCGAGAGATTCAGCTACCAGACCCTGACCTGCGAAGGCGGCATCGCCATGCAGGAGAATGCCGACAACCTCTTCCTTGCGCACATCGCCACGCTGCATCTGCTTGGCACGTACCTTACCGAGCACAACCGGATTGACGCACTCGAGATGCGACGGGTTGGGGTTGAGCGAGAGGTGGATGTGGTTGCCATCGAACTCACGGTCAGCAGAAGCACCGAGATGGTACTTCACATCGCCCGAGCCCTGCACATCAGCAGGATTGGCAGGTGTACCCTGGAACTCGGAGAACAGCGCAGCAAAGCGCTTGGTCATGATGTTGGTGAGCACGTTAAGACGGCCGCGGTGTGCCATACCAAAGATGGCTTCTTTCACGCCCAGCTGGCCGCCACGCTTTAATACCTGCTCGATTGCAGGGATCAGCGCTTCGCCACCATCGAGACCAAAACGCTTTGTGCCGGGGAACTTTGTGTGCAGGAACTGCTCGATGCCTTCGGCCTTGATCAGCGCCTGCAGAATGGCCTTCTTGCCTTCGCGGCTGAACTCGGTCTGGTTGCGGATGCCTTCAATGCGCTCCTGAATCCAGGCCTTCTGCGCCGGGTCCTGAATATGCATGAACTCAACGCCGATGGAGCCGCAGTAAGTATCCTGTAGTAGCTGCACGATCTGGCGCAGGGTTGCTGTTTCAAGCCCCAGAACATGATCGATGAAAATCGGGCGATCCCAATCGGCTTCACCAAAACCATAAGAAGCAGGGTCGAGCTCTGCATGTGCCGGGTGCTTGAGCATGCCCAGCGGGTCGATGTTCGCCTGCTGATGGCCGCGCACGCGATAGGCGCGAATAAGCATGAGGGCACGGATTGAATCAAGCGTTGCCTGGCGTGTCTCTTGTGTGGGGGCTGCGGCCGGTGCAGCAGCGCCCTTCTTGCCAGCGGCTGGTGCTTCAGCGGCTACAACAACCTTGGGCTCCCAGCTGGGACGGCGTTCGGCGAAGTCGCCATCTTTGAGGTCGGCAAAGAACTGCTGCCATGACGGGTCGATGGAAGCAGGGTTCTTCTGATACTGCGCATACAGATCATTGAGGTAGGCAGAGTTAGGGCCGAACAGGAAAGAATTTTGGGCAGCTGCGAGCGCCATGGTGATCTCCGGAAACGAATTGGTGTACGCGGGTTAAACCCCCGCAGCGCCTGTGTAAAGTGCTATCTGGTGCATTGCGGGAGCTTACCTTAGAGATACTTCTCTTAAGTGCGGGCTAAAGGGCGTCAGCCACCCGTTTCGCGCATATCTAGGTTGATTTGGGCGCATATTGACGCAATATTATTACTTCTATGCCATTTTAACACTTTAGATCTTGCTCGGAAGGCAACCAGTGCCTACATTTTTGGCAACAGGGCAACTCCTTCAAGGAGATATAAAAATGGTGTGGAGACCGGAAGACGACAGGAACCCAGAATCAACCTGGAAACCGCTGACACCCCAACAGCAAGAAGAGCTGAGGCGCAATCATATCGAGCCGCGGCTTGAGATTGTGCCCAGCAGCACACCGACCAAACCGTATAACGAAATCGGCCGGATGCCCTTACCGACGCCAACGCCGCAGCGCAAACCGACCAACACCATTGTTTATCACTAATCCGAATAACTGGACTTCGATACGGCGCCTGCCTTAAAACAGGTGCCGTTATCTTTTGTGGAGAGTTACATGACCGACCTGAGCAACCCTTCCCGCTTCCCGTTTGATACGGTGCGCGCTGTTGTTGAAAACCGCCGCGAGGTACCAGCTACTGGTGCAGGTACACCGCCTGAAGCTTTCGAGAGCCTGGCCTCGACGCAGCGTCACCTCCATCGCATGCTCACGCCTGCGCCCACAATTGTTGTAGATGGCAAAACTTTTGCAGCCAGCCCCGGCTTCAAGCCTGTGGTTGTTTTCCGCTGATTAGGCCCATTACATAAGCAAAACCACATGCAAAGGCGCGGGGTAATCCTCGCGCCTTTTAGCTAAATTGCGATTCATCAGCCTTGTGATGAGGCATCAATACTTGATACACAGCGGTGCATCGCAACTGGAGAAAATTGCATGCACAGCTCAGCCACTGGCCAGCGCCCTGTTACCGCATCCGAATTCATTCGTTATGGTGAGGCTCTGGTTAGAGTAGCAGACAAGCTGTTCGGCACGCCGTGCGAGACCCGCCTGATCGCCTATAACATGAAGACCGGCGCTTTTACTGATACCCCCAAGCTAACCGACCTGACTGATGCGATGTTCAAAGGCAGCGAGCATGTGCACCTCGCGATCAAGCCGATCAGTGAGAAAAATGCCAAAGGCTACGTCACCGAGCATGGCAACCATATGCCCGCCTTTGCCCGCCTGCAGATGCTGGAGGGTAAGCCACTGGCTGCTGAGATCAACGGCGCGAAGATCGACCTTAACAATCTGCCAGTGCAAGCGGCCGCCTATCGGCAGACCAGCGTCGCCCCACAGCAGCGCACTGCCCTCGCCTGATTAAAACGGGCTGCGGGTACAGCGGCCGATCTTGCAGCTCACTGTATAGCTGCTCAGCGGATCGGCTGGGCGAATGCATTTTATGGCTTGATTAGCGACGACTGCCGCCTCACTGAACAGTGCTGCGTGTTTGGTATTCACCGCCATAGGCAAATCGCAGATGCCTTTTTCAAGCACGCAATCGCTATCCTGCTCGCAGGCCAGGTATTCAGCCGGCGGATTGCCCGCAATCGCATGTGGCGATGCTTCGGCCTCGGTCCACACCACCACGCCGCAATCGCTGTCACTCAGCGCGGGCGACTGGCAGGCATAACCCGGCAACGCCAGTAAAACCAGAAGCACTGCTAAACCAAGAACCTGCATGTCTATACTCCTGAGACAAGAAGGGCGCGGATTTGACCCCGCGCCCTCTTTATGACTATGGGTGCCAGACTTAAGCAGCCTTGACCTTAACGCCTGCCTTTTCGAGCGCGGCGAGCATGGTCTTACCCAAACCTGCCGGGCTGTCGGAGACGATCATACCCGCGCTCTTCATGGCTTCCATCTTGTCAGATGCCTTGCCCGATGAACCCGAGATGATGGCGCCCGCATGGCCCATGCGGCGGCCCGGAGGCGCGCTGACACCGGCGATGAAACCAGCCATCGGCTTCTTGATCTTGCTCTTCTTCACGAACTCGGCCGCTTCTTCTTCGGCACTGCCGCCGATTTCACCGATCATGATGATACCCTGCGTTTCATCATCCGCCAGGAACAACTCGATAGCGTCGATGAAGTTGGTACCGTTCACGGGGTCGCCGCCGATACCGATGCAGGTGGTCTGGCCAAGGCCTGCAGCGGTGGTCTGTGCCACAGCTTCGTAGGTGAGTGTGCCTGAGCGCGATACGATACCAATGCTGCCGCGCTTATGGATGTGGCCGGGCATGATGCCGATCTTGCACTCGCCCGGAGTGATAACACCTGGGCAGTTGGGGCCAATCAGGCGGCTCTTGCTGCCCGAAAGTGCGCGCTTGACGCGCACCATGTCGAGCACCGGAATACCTTCGGTGATGCAGACGATGAGCTCAACATCGGCATCAATCGCTTCCATGATCGCATCGGCTGCGAATGGGGGCGGCACGTAGATGACTGACGCATTGGCACCAGTCTTCTTGACGGCTTCATCAACCGTATCAAAAATCGGCAAATCAAGGTGGGTGCCACCGCCCTTGCCGGGGGTAACGCCACCAACCATCTTGGTGCCGTAGGCAATAGCCTGCTCCGAGTGGAATGTGCCCTGCGAGCCGGTGAAGCCCTGACAGATAACCTTGGTGTTCCTATTGACGAGTACGGCCATGTTATGCGGCCTCCTTTACTGCTTTGACAATCTTATCTGCGGCATCACCGAGGTTATCGGCAGATGTAATCTTGAGGCCTGACTTGGCGAGGATCTGCTTGCCCAGATCAACGTTGGTACCTTCGAGGCGCACAACGAGCGGAACCGAGAGGCTCACCTCCTTGGCAGCAGCGATAATACCATCGGCAATCACGTCGCAACGCATAATGCCGCCGAAGATGTTGACGAGAATACCCTCAACATTCGGGTCGGACAGGATGAGCTTGAAGGCCGCTGTCACGCGCTCTTTAGTAGCGCCGCCGCCCACATCGAGGAAGTTGGCAGGTGAACCACCAGCCAGCTGGATGATGTCCATGGTGGCCATGGCCAGACCTGCGCCGTTGACCATGCAACCGATGCTGCCATCGAGCTTGACGTAGTTGAGCGAGTTCTTACCGGCTTCGCGTTCCATCGGATCTTCTTCGGTTTCATCGCGCAGCTCTTCCACATCCTTGTGGCGGAACAGCGCGTTTTCATCGAAGCCCATCTTGGCATCGAGGCAGATCAGATCACCCTTGCCGGTGACGACCAGCGGGTTGATCTCGAGCATGGCCACGTCCAACTCGACAAACGCCTTATAAAGCGACGCGATAAGGGTAACGCACTGGCTAACCTGCGTGCCCTGAAGGCCCAGCGCAAAGGCAACCTTGCGCGAGTGGAACGCCTGCAGGCCCATGGCGGGGTCAATCGCCACGCGAATGATCTTCTCAGGGGTCTTGTCGGCAACTTCTTCAATATCCATGCCGCCTTCGGTCGACGCCATGATGGTGACTGAGCTTGTAGCGCGGTCGACCAGCAGCGAGATGTAGAGCTCGCGCTTGATATCGCAGCCATCTTCTACATAAATGCGGTTAACCTGCTTACCGGCGGGGCCGGTCTGATGAGTTATAAGGGTCATGCCGAGCATGCGCTTGGCTTCGGCGCCAACATCGTCGAGCGACTTCACGACCTTCACGCCACCACCCTTACCGCGACCACCGGCGTGGATCTGCGACTTGACGACCCAAACCGGGCCACCCAGCTCGCGTGCGCCAGCTACGGCTTCGTCCACCGTATAGGCAGGCTTGCCGCGCGGAACCGGGACGCCATACTTGGCCAGCAAGGCTTTGGCTTGATACTCGTGAATATTCATGGAGTTGACCTCAATAGAAATTAGTGCGCTGCAACTTAGCACGCAGATATTAACGGGCAATGATGATTTTACGCGAAAAAGACGCTGACTTACCGAATGCTAGCCGAACAGATTCTGTTGACCTGACGGAGCTTGGGCTTCTTTTTTAGGCATACGGGCGGCTTTTGCTGTTGCAGCTGCCTTTTGCATCCATTTTGTGCTCGAGGCCACATGGTCGTGCAAAAACTGCGACATATGCAGATGGCGCGGCGTTGTGCCGGGGTAACCACCCATCATCAGTGAGCCGGCAATAGCAATGCGGTTAACCGCCCCTGCCTTCTTGAGCTCTAGCTCGGCATGGTCGCGGGCAATTTCGTTGGTAAAACCTGCCCCCTGAGCGCGGTTAGGTACCACTGCCTGCACAATCTCGCGCATCACCTGCCCGGTGAAGTTGACGTGGGATGACAGCGAACAATCAGGTGCCAGCTTATTTTCGGCAACCGCCATCCAGACGCGCCAGGAGCCGATGTGGCTGTAATTATGCGCCAGTGTCGGATCGCGGACAAAATCACGGATCGCCTGACGGGCCTGCAATACATGCTGCCAGCTGATGGCTTCCTGCTCGGGCGCCATTACAACCGGAGCGGACTGCTTGTTGACCAGATGCGTGAACATATCCGCCGTAGTGGAAACAGGCTTGGCGAGGATGGGGTCGTGAATGTCGGGCATGTGCAGTTAGTCGTTCGTCATGCGTGCTACAGGGGCTTTGGCAGCTCGTTCAATCTCTTCCTGCAGGAATTCAACAATCCGAATATCATCAGCCTTGTCGCCAATACGATCATTGCGGACAGCTGCACCCACGCGCTCGAGCGCATCGAACACGGTGCTTACATAGTCGCCACGCTTGGCAGCATCTGAAAAAGTAGTGTGGGGTACATCATGGGCAATAAGGAAGCGCTCAGCACCTGCCGCCATGGCACGTGCCTTCGGATCGCTGTTCGCGGTCTTCAGCCAGGCTTGTGTCACTCGCTTTTCCATCTTCGTTTGGCCCACCCTCTTCTTATATCTGCAGAACAAGCAGTAGGCTCATGACAAAATTATGAAATCTCTGTGCGTTTGAGCCTAGATGATTATTGGCCGCACCCGCTGAAGATATGGTTAATTGCCTGTAACCATTGGATATTTCTATACGAATCGGCTTATAATTTCTATCTGCCCGTAACTTTATTGCACTAAAGCCAAGACCTTAATAGGTTGTGGCATGGTCAGAATATCGCATTCGCTGCTACTTCCCGGGCTTATGGCGCTTGGCCTGATTGGCCTGTTCCTCCCGTTCTGGCTCTTCATGCCCCTGCTGTTTGACCAGCAGATGTATATGTATGTAGCTAAAGCCATTCTCGCGGGCGGTGCACCGTATGTTGATGCGTGGGAGCAAAAAGGCCCATTGTTGCACGTTATCTATGCGTCGGTCATGGCTATGGGCGGCGTGCATGAATTTTCAATACGTCTGTTTGATACCGCCCTGACACTGGGTGCACTAATGCTGATTTTCCTGCTGGCCCGCAGCTCAGGTCAGCCGCGCCTCGGGCTTATTGCCGTTATTCTGGCCATGCTGTTTACCCCGCTTACTGGCGCATCGATGGCACAAGCAGATAGCTGGTCGGCTTATACGGGTATTGCTATTGCCTTCATTCTGCTCAGTGGCAGCAATCCCACACGCAGCGCTTTTGCAGCAGGCGTGTTACAGGGGGCCTGCCTCATGTTCAAGCCGACAACCGCCCTGTTCGGGCTGGCCGCCCTTGTAAGGGCACGGTACGAGCAGGACTGGCTGCACTTTCTGCTGATCTATGCTGCGGGTGCCTCGATTATTCCTGTGCTTGTTCTACTCTGGCTGGCCAGCCATGGTGCGCTAGATGCTTTTTGGCAGGATTTTATCGTCTTTAACATCAGCCAACACGGAGCAGACGGGATTAATAAAAGTGCCTTCTTCCTCGAGACATTGAGCTTCCCCTACATCAATTCAATCGCCCGTATGGTGTATCTGCCGCTGGCGGTGTTCGGTTGGTGGAAATTACGAAAGAGCAGCAACAGGCTTGCTGATATGACAGGAGCCATCACTCTGGCTGGGCTGATAGCCTACGAAGTACAAGGGCTTTACGCCATCAGCCATGCTGTTCCTGTGCTACTGCCCGCCAGCCTGCTTGTAGCCGCTGCAATTAACGTACAGCCCATATGGGCGTTATTGCTTATTTTCCAGCTGCCGCATGTTTTTGGCAGCTCGGGCTATAAAACCTTTGATTCATGGCGTTATGCACTGGGGCATATCGACAGGACCACCTATGTTTCCCTTTATGACTTCCCTAACTACAAGGTCGCTACCCTGATAAAACTTGCCGAGCGGATAAAAATCCTCTCACCAGAAAATAGCCCAATCTATGTTTATAGTTTCGAGCCTAGCCCATATATTTATGCCAATCGCAGCGCTCCCACCCGTTACTTTGTAAATTACCCCCTGAATAAAGGTACAGCTGCGCAACTCGAACAAACCCGCATAGCCCTGATGCATGATCTGGAGGCGCGTCCGCCATACCTCATCATTGTGACAAAATTCGACGTCAACAACCTGCAACCAGTGCCGTCATACCAGCACTACTTGAAGTTCAATTCACTAAACACATTTGTCGAGCAGCGTTATACGCTGGCCGAAGATACTGCCGAATGGGTTATCTATAAGCAGCGTTAGCCTGCGGTGGTTTCCTCAGCTGCGGCCAAAGCACGCCACAGCTTCTCGACCTGCTCCATATAGGTTTTACTCTTGGCTTCCTGCTGGGCGAGAATTTCGGCTGGCTTCTGTACCACTACCTCACCTGCTGTGCCATCAAGCGCGGCAATCAGGCTGGAGGTTGGGTTGAAGCTGGCAATCTGGTCTTTAATGGCCAGCTGTTCGGCCCCCAGGCCTGCAGCACGCAGGTCGGCCTGAATTTTATCGAAGGTCTCTTGCGTTAAGGGCGCATCGATATACTTCGAGACGATCTCTTTAATCTGCTCGGCCTGTTGCTTGGTCAGCGCGAAGCCGCCATCGGTTTCGCTGCTGCTGGCAGCCTTCTTTTCCTCAAGCTTGGCTAAGTACGCCTTGGCCTCGGGGCTGAGGTTGATTTGATAGGCATCTTCACTGGCGACATTGGTTTCAGCTGAGGCCAGCAGGCTGCTGGTAAGCGCAGGCAGTTTTGTCACGCTGGAGGCAGTTTTGTCCTGCGACGTGCCAGTATCGAGCTGAGTAGCAAGCGAGTAATTCTGGCCGGAATAGAAGGGGTTAATGGTGGTCACGGGAACGGCTCCGTCTGGGAAAAAGAAAGCTTCCCTTAACTAAAGCATTTTCCGTGCCAGAAGCTGTTAAGGCGCGGCTGGCCCGGATGGCGCCGATGGCTGCCGCACACGTAACTGCCGGTAGCTGGCCAAGCTGTGCTGATAGGGCTCAAGCACATGCTGGCTAAAGCTCTCGTTCATGAGCTCACCCAGTGTTTCGGTACGGATAATCATGCGCGCCAGCTGCATGACGCCATAAAGCCGGGTCAACACCGGATCGGGCGGTGTAGCGATAACGCTGTAATACCCTTCTTGCACTAAATCGTTACGTGCCTGCGTTGCTGCCAGCGGGCTAAGAGTTGCAAAGTGATGCAGGTCGCGCCCAGCCGGGGCTTTGACGATTGAGGCCCAATCGAATACCGCATCAACCTCTTGGCTATGCCGATTATAAGACACATTACCCGGGTGCAGATCACCATGCTTGAGCGAAGCTGGCTTACCAGCAGTTAAACGCGCATGATCAGCCAGCATGAGCCTGAGATCATCCTGCTTTATATATGCAGATTGACGACCAAGGCCAAAACGCAGCGCCTCGGGCAGGTCATCCCCTGCACTTAAAGGATCACTCGATTGAACACGCTCGGCCAGGTTGTTGAACGCCGCAATGGTGCGGCCAAGGCTGCGGAAGAAACGCGCGCCCTCTTGCGGACATTTCTCGAGCCAATCAGGCCCGAAGGATGGGGGTGTTATCTGCAACTGCTCCATCCGCATCGCGGCCAGAAAAGTGAAGTCGCCCGTAGGTGTGTGCATGTCAACCGGCTGGGGGAACACCATGAAGTCATGCAACTGTGGGGTTTTAATACCGGTATCGTTATGGTGCGCCAGCCACGCCAATGTGTTGGCTTCGGCCTGTGCGCGCCGTATCGAAAGCGCTTCGGGCAGGCCTTGGTTAGCCGCATAAAACTTGATAGCCGTGCCCTTATCCTCAATCACAAAACCCTGCCGGCCAACGCCAAGCACAGCACTGTTCTGCGGCAAAATAATGCCTATTTGCTGAAAGACGCTCAGGTCGGGCTGCAGGCTCATATAATACCGTAGAACTCGAGCTGCCATATAAGGTCAGCCTCGGAGAGCGGATAGTAAAGCCCCTCGCGTGCATTAAGCGCCTTGCCCAGTTGCACGCGCGCGGTGCGGGTTTGTACCTGCCTGCAGGTGCGCATGCTGATGCCCGCTTTCCAGCACAGAGCGGTAATACCTTTGGCAGATTGATGCTGCAGCACCTTCTCGACCAAGGCCTCTGGCGTTTTAGCCTTAAGCGCCAGCGCGCTTACAACAAAGCTGCGCTCGCCCCAAGCAATAGCATCGCTCACCGCGGCATCATCCAGCTGTTCGCGCTCATACAAGGTTTTGGCACGTTCACGCTCACGCTCGGCGCCCTGCCCGCTTTTCTTGCGCCAGTCGGCCCACTCAAGACGGCGGCGAATGACTTTGTTAACGTCCGAGTTCTCGCCGCGACTAAGCTTGGCGCGCTCGGCCAGAGTTGAGAGTAATTCGCTATCGACAAAAGTGGCCAAGCGCTCGATCTGGCTGGCGTTAAGCTTGGGGTGCTGTACCAGCGGTTTTTGCAACATCACTTCATAGGCTGCGCTCTCAGTCGCTTCCTCAATTACAGCAGGTGTTGTATTGGCCGTTATATTACCCAGCAGCACGGCGGCAGCTTCGCTATTGCCGCTCTCCCACACCGCGTTAGCAACATTGTTTGAGATATTAGCGCGCGAGGCTACTTCAACCGGCACCCATTCGCGCTTGGCGTTTCTTACCATATCGACCAGATCATCATCTGACAGAGAGAGGCAGAAGCGCAGCACAGGGCCAGCGACCGCGCGTTCGCTATCTTCCGCCAATTGCCGTGCGAGATTAGGCGGCAGAAAGGCAGTGTCCTGCAGCGTAACAGCTACGGCTTGGCGCACTTCTATGGCGGTATCGTGGCACAGGGCCTCAAGTGTGCTCATGAGCATCTTCTCGTTCGCATGACCGGGGCCGAGCTTGGGCAGTACGCGCGCCACTTTGCGGGCAAGCGCAGCACGCACCATACGGCTTTCGTCTTTCGCCTGATTGGGTACGGCCTGCATGGGGGTAGCATCGTTACCGGCCACCTGCCCGCGTACCTGCTCGTCTTTATCCGTGCTCAGATAATAGAGGAGTTCAGGCGGAGCTGCCGGATCGCCAGCCACCAGCGCGCGCAGGGCGGGATTTTCGTCACGCGCCAGCTCTTTATAGCGTTCGGGGTCTGAGATGGGTTTATCCAAAGACGACATGCCGTTGAGTTTGAACATCAACGGCACGGAGTCAAGTTTTGTACTGAACTTTTATATGATCAATACACCCGCTGATCAGGCGTCGTGCAGAATCTGCAGGCATTTATCGTGGAACGCCTGTGCATTGGTATGCTTGAGGCGAACCAGCGCCATAGCACGGTGCATTGGCTCGGCCTTGGTATTAGCGGCCATGGTCTGCCAAGATTTGCGCTCGGTATTGCGTGCTGCGTTAGTCTGAGCCCTCATTATGCGTCCCTCACTGTTCAACTGGCCGGATTATTTATCTCTCTCAACCCTATCTTTTGATGCTTAATGCGCCTTTAAATTAGGGGTTTGTTTAAAATTGCAGTCATGTCCGTCAACACAGCGAAGCGCCTGTAAAACAAGCACAAATAGCAAGCCCTGCACTGGACGCAGGGCTGCATTGCAAACATACCTTGGGCTTGAGCCATGATTTAAGCGGGAATATGCGCCGTTTCCCAATATTCAGCTGAATGCATTTCAATCAGGCGCGAGACTGTGCGCTCGAACTCGCCCACCAGCTGCCCAGCCGGATAAATCCATTCGGGCTGCACGCTGGCACTGGCAATGAGCTTCACCCGACGGTCGTACAGCACATCTATAAGTGTGATGAAGCGGCGGGCAATGTCTTTGGAATCTGGCGCGATGGTCTCGATATCGCTTACTATAATAGTACTGTAGGTACTGGCCAGCACATCGTAGTCCACACTGCCATACGCTCTTGTGCACAGGTCTTTAAAGCTGAACCACGCCACGCCATGCGCGGCGCGCGGTACATCTAGCCGGTGGCCCTTCACCTCCAGTATCACGCGCTCACCTTTTGAATTATCTGTCAGTTCGGCAAAGCTGCGCTCGAGGTGTGCCTGTGCTCCTGCATCATTGGGCACCAGATACGTCTCAGCCCCCTTAAGCCGGCGGCGGCGGTAATCCTGCGGACCCGCCACCTGCACCACATCACACCGCTCTTTAAGCAGGCCGATGAAGGGAATGAACAGCGCCCGCTGCAAACCATCGCGATACAAATCATCCGGTGGGGTGTTGGAGGTGGCGACCATCACCACGCCCTCCTCGAACATCGCGGTGAACAGGCGGCCGATGATCATGGCATCGGCCACATCAGTAATCTGGAATTCATCGAAGCAGATGAGGCGGGTATCCATGGCGATATCTTTAGCCACGCGCGGCAGCGGGTCGCCTTCACCAACCTGCCGCCAAGCGTGGATACGGTCGTGCACCTCAAGCATGAAAGCATGAAAATGCACGCGGCGTTTGGCTGGCTCTGTCACCTCGGCAAAGAACATATCCATGAGCATGCTCTTGCCGCGGCCAACCGGCCCCCACAGGTACAGCCCGCGCACTGGCGCTGCCTTGCGGCGGAAGATACTGCGCTTGATGGGCTGGGCCAGCTGCGCAGCCAGCCGCTCGAGCGCCAGCACGCCCTGCAGCTGCACAGGGTCGGCGGTAATCTCGCCCGCAGCAACGCGCGCGCTATAGATGCTCGAAAGACTCACGGCACACTTGTTAGCCGAGTCGGCTTGATTAGGCACGTTTTTCTGATAACTTGGGCCGCATGTTTGGAAAGTTTCGCGATTTCGCCAAGAATTTCGCCGCCTATGAGGCGGAGCGTCAGGCACGGGATGAATTCCGCGCCAAGCAGGAGGAAGAGCGCCGCCGTATGGATCAGGCGATGAAGGCGCAGATTGCTGCCATTCGCATCATCACCGGCGACATTCGTTACAAATACGCGATCATCAACACCGTGCGTGCCTGGGCTTACGTGCCCTGCCCCCCCGGCCGTGCGGCTGACCCGCATCAGGCCACCGACATTGCAATTTACAATCTGCAGAAGGAAGCCCTGCGCCAAGGCGCGCATGCGGTTATCCATGCCCAGTTTCATATCCTGCGTTATGAGGTTCCGGTTGAGGACGGCATGATGGCCGCCTACGAAACCCATGCGTTTGGCACCGCCGTTAAGATTCTCGGTGCGCCAGAAGACTGGAAAACCCCCGACGACACCATGAAAGAGCAGGCTTAATCAGGCCTGTATTTTAGTGATTGCCAGCTTCGGCTGACCTGTTAGGCTGGTTCGAAAGTACGAAAAGTACAAAAATGAGCAGGGGCAATAATGGGCAAACCGAAGCTCGATATAGGTCGGCCAACCGGTGCGTTTAACCGGCTGTCGCAAACCTATGAGCAGCAGCGTGCGGCAGGGCAATTCCCGGCTGCAGCGTTTAACAAGGCGCGTGAAATTGGCTGGGTTCATAGCAAAATGGCTGTGGATGCCGAGATGCCTTCTACACACCCCATTCTGAGCGATGGCGAGCTGTCCTCGCTTGCAGGCAAACCTGTATGGCTGTTCCAGCTGGCCAGCAAGGAAAGCTCACCCAAGGTCATCAACGGCACGCATAACTACGAAACCGCCCGTGCCAACTGGCGCGAGACCAAACAGATCATGCTGTCAAAGGTCACCCAAAAATTCTGGGATAAAATCAAGGACCCGCGCGACAACATCAAGGAGTCGAACGGCAAAGGTCTGGCCGCCATCTCCTATCAGCTCGACATGAAGGAAGACCCCAAGTTTGCGCCGCAGCCCCCTTTACCGGCTGATCACCCGCTGGCCAAACTCAGGCAGCCCAGCTTATGGCCGCACCGCTGGCCGCCCTCACGCGTGAGTGATATTACCATCATCCGCCTTTACCCTGCCCGCTTTGGCCCCAAGGTCTTGTGGCAGATGTGGACCGGCATGCCGGCAAACATCGTGCAGTATATTCCCGCTAATGGCGACCTGCAGACCCTGATTGTGGGACATGAGCTACGCCATGCCATGCAGCCTTATCCAGGAGGGCCCACCAAGTTCGAGAGCTACTTCGGCGAGGTGGATGCCGACCGTTATGCCATTCCCTATGCCCAAAAGCTGGGGGTGCCGCAGGGCACGGTTGAGGCGTTTCTGGCGGGCCGCTGCGTTGATTCATTCTGTACTACACCGCGTACCTGGTCAGGCCATACCACTACCCCCGCCATTCTTGAAAACAGCATTGCCGAATGGCCGGTACAGCGCGTGGAGCATATACGCTTTGAGCTGCGAGCCCGCACCGCCATGCTGCTGACCGCACAGAAGTTTGACCTTACCTCGGCCGAGATTAAAGCTGCGCTTGGAAATCACTATCCCAAGGATAATCCTGCGCGCAAAGCGCATATCAAGGCGCTGATGAAAGCTGCGCGTAAGGCCGACGACAAGGTAAGCAAGAAAGCCGGTATCCGTGCCGAGCGCCGTCTGCTGGCGCTCAAGAAAATCTGGAATTCTCAGAGCGTGAAGATGGATAAAGACACCACCTACTTTGCCGGGCTGGTGCTGGAAGGGGCCTCGCTTTATTGGCCGGACCTGATGAAAACCCGCACACAGTTCAGGCAGGTTCATACCCGCTCGTTTACCCGCCAAAATGCAGCTCACGCATAGCCCCTATCCGCTAATCATACAGCGCTACCAGCAGCAGCGCGAACAGGGCCTACGCCCACTGGCTGCGTTTAACGATGTGGCAGCCTTGGCCTTTACCGCGGGCAACCCCGCAACCGCCCCGGCCTTGCGGCCGGTGCTGAGCGAGGCTGAAATGTCAGTCGTTTCGGGCCGGCCGGTAGTGCTTATAAACACCGACAACCTGCCCCATAACCACCTTGGAAATGCTAACTACATGACAGCCATGCAGGCTGAAGAACGTAATGATATTCTACTCGAGCAGCTTGAAGAGCGCGGAATTGAGCTGGATCAGGCCATTCTGCTTGAAGAGCGTAAAGAATCAGTCAGCCCCTATTGCGCACGCCTGAAAATACCGTCTACCCCGTCTGAACTGCTGAACGAACTGGCCGCAGTTAGTCCCCAGTCCGTCAATCTGCCCGCCAGTATGCTGAGCGGCAGCCAGAGCCGTGCAGGCTGGCACCTCATCAGCATTCCCCCTGAGGGCTGGAGCCCTGCCGAAGTGTGGCGCGATCATTTATGCCATGCCGGCAGACTGGCCGAGCACGTACCGGATAATGCCGACCAGCGCCTGCTGCTGCAGCTCCATGAGCTCGGGCATGCGCGCCAGCATATTCCCAATAAGCAGCCCCTTGAAAAACGCCATGCAGATGAGCGCGGGGCTGACCGCTTTGCCTATAAGAGCTATGCCGACATGGGTGGGCATAAAGGCGTTATAGAGGCCGACCTCTCCGGCTGGGTGCTAACCAGTTTCCTTGAATCACCGCAGATGCTGACCTGCCACCTGACAGCGCCCGCGCTGTGCGCAGGGCCGGATATGGATAGTGTGTTTGGCGCAAAGGCCTCGCGCAAGTTATATAAAGGCCTGAACGCCAAACTCAACCGACACTTAGGTAAACCAGCAGGCTATGAGAAAAGCCGTAAACTGCCTGATTTAAAACGCAGACTGCGCGGGTTGCAGGCCATGTGGAATATGGGAACCCCACTCAGCACACATGAGCTGTTTATAGCTGGCCTCACGCTTGAGGCTGCGCAGATTTACATGCCCAAACTAATGGCCCGCGGGCTGACTACCTGAAACCCAGCGTAAGAGCCGAACTGATAATCCCTGCCCGTGAGAGCGCGGCCGCGCCTGCAATATAGATCCATGGCAACAAAGACAGCAAACGCAACGGCCATTTATAGGGCCGCGCCAGCATGAGAATGAAAACAGCAACCGACAGCACCAGCGGCATGGCCAGCAAAAATGGCGCTTTATCATTGCCTGAGAGCTGAATGGCCGCCAGTGCAACCACCAGCACTGCTGTGGGTGTATAGGGCATGAGTTTCATGAGGCTCTCCTAATTATAAGCAGGGGGTACCCTGAACTTCACGCCTGTACGCGGGGCTGGCGCACCAAGCACCTTGAGGGCATCGAGGAAGTTCTGGAACGACAGGCCATCGCGCTTGGGCGGGCGTACATGGTGCGGTTTTTGCGACGGCAAAAAGCCTTGCTCCAGATCATCAAGGATCACGTAATTGGTCACTTCGGGATGCGCATCGAGCCAGCGCTGCACCTGCTCCCCGCGTGGGCCGGGGCCGAGGTCGGTCATGAAGTGCTGGTGGAAATCACCTTTCAGACCGTTGCGCTTTAAGGTGTCACGGATGCTCGGTTTATCGCGATGGGCGGTGCATAGCACAATCTCGGCGCCCGTCGCCTCAATGATGCGGTTAAGTAACCCCATGGCGATGGGGTCGAAGATCGTATCCATATTGGCGGTTTCGCCCGCAGCAAAGCAGGCGCGATGCGTGATCAGCACGTTATCGAGATCGAGGAAGATAACAGGGCGCACGGGTTTACGGGTCATGGCTTGAGCCCCATGAACCGGCGGGCATAGTCATAGTTCTGCCAGCTCAGGCCGTTATCGAGCTGGCAGTGCACGAGGTGTTTTTCCTGCTCAGGCAAAAAGTCTTCACGATCATCGAAGATCAGGTAGCCGCTGGCTTTGGGATGTGCTTTTAGCCAGCTCTGCACTTCATCCCCACGCAGCGGCCCGCCACGGCCTGTGCGCCAGTTGCGATGGAACCTGGCCTTAAGGCCATTGCGCTGCAGGAACTGCCTGATGCCGCGATCAAACCGGCGGGCGCTGGTCAGCACCACGCGCACATCATAGCCTTTTTCTTCTTCGGCTTTCTGCGCCAAGCGGTTGAACAACGCCATGGCCACAGGGTCAATCGTATTGGCATGCGCCTTACCTGCGCCCAACGCGTGCTCGGCCCGGCGGGTGATCAGCACATCATCCAGATCGAGGAAAAAAACAAACAGCGGCCTTTGCAGGCGCGCTGTTTGCGTAAACGACTTGGCTGGCGAAGCGACGGGTGCCTTCGCCACGCTGTTATACCCTGCGCTCAACCATCAACTTCTTGATCTCGGCAATTGCCTTGGCGGGGTTAAGGCCCTTGGGGCAGGTCTTGGTGCAGTTCATGATAGTATGGCAGCGATAGAGCTTGAACGGATCTTCAAGCGCATCAAGGCGCTCGCCAGTCATTTCATCGCGGCTATCGGCAATCCAGCGGTAGGCCTGCAGCAGAATGGCGGGGCCGAGGTAGCGATCGCCATTCCACCAGTAGCTGGGGCATGAGGTAGAACAGCAGAAGCACAGGATGCACTCGTAGAGACCATCGAGCTTGGCGCGGTCCTCAGGGCTCTGCAGACGCTCGCGCTCCGGCGCGGGGCTAACGGTTTGCAGCCATGGCTGGATGCTCTGGTACTGGGCGTAGACCCTGCTGAGGTCAGGGACTAAATCCTTCACCACCGGCATATGCGGCAACGGGTAGATTTTGACATCCCCACGGCAGTCGTCCGTATGCTTGAGGCACGCGAGCGTGTTGGTGCCATCGATGTTCATGGCGCATGAGCCACAAATACCTTCGCGGCACGAACGGCGGAAGGTGAGCGTGGGGTCGATGTCGTTCTTGATGTGGATTAGCGCATCAAGCACCATCGGGCCGCACTCGGCCATATCGACCTCATAGGTATCGAGGCGCGGGTTGGCGGCATCGTCCGGATTATAGCGGTAGACCTTAAAGTTGCGCTTCTTTTTGGCATCGGGCTTGGCAGCCCAGGTCTTGCCTTCGGCAACCTTCGAGTTCGCGGGAAGTGAAAATTCAGCCATTTTTTACCTCAGTTCCGATCAATGGACCAACTATCCGACGATTCCTATAGTTAACAAGAACGCGAACCAATAAATTGAATAAAACAGCGTAGAAAACAGTATTCGGTATACGCTGCAAAGCTGACCAAGCATGGTATGTCAATATGGCAGAGGGCTCACCTATCCAGTAGACTTTCAATGTACCATATAGGGAAAGAAGTGTCGCAAGCAGTAAAGAGCAAATTACTACTGGAGAAAAACGCCCAAGAAATACTAGCCCTACTATAAAGGAAATAGCTAAAAAGCTAAGCGGAAAAGGATAAGAGTAAGTCATAAAGGTACTAAACGACTTTAAAAAACTTCCCTCATAGCCATTCTGATATAGCCACCGACTTACGCTACCTAAATAGGTATGCGAAAACTTATCTAGTACATAATAGCCTGACAAAAAAACGCCAATAAACACAAAGCTATCTTTTGTCTCACATGATGTGGGTACTTTAATCAGCATCAATAAACTCGTGCCTTCGGCGCGATGACTTCGATGTCGTCGGTGAGGGTGTAGAGGTGCACGGGGCGGTAGTCGAGCTTCACCTCGCCGCTATCGGCAACCCAAGCGGCACTGTGCTTCATCCACTCAACATCATCACGGTTGGGGAAGTCCTCACGCGCATGCGCGCCGCGGCTTTCCTTACGTGCAACGCCTGAGGCCACAGTGGCCATGGCCTGATACATGAGGTTGTCCAGCTCAAGTGTTTCAATAAGGTCGCTGTTCCAGATGAGCGACTTGTCGACCACGCCGAGGCCTGCCTTCTTGGCCCATGAGGCTTTGAGCTTGTCGTAGCCTTCCTGCAGAATTTCGCCGGTACGGAACACAGCGCAGTTGTTCTGCATGGTGCGCTGCATTTCAAGGCGCAGGTCGGCGGTTTTGATTTCCTGCTTGTTGTGGCGGATATGATCAAGGCGGCTGAGCGCACGATCGGCGCTGGTGGCGGGCAGGTCTTTATGCGCAGCGCCGGGCTTCACCACCTCAGCCGCGCGGTTAGCGGCAGCACGGCCAAACACCACGAGATCGAGCAGCGAGTTACTGCCCAAGCGGTTGGCGCCATGCACCGATACGCAAGCAGCCTCGCCAATCGCCATCAGGCCCTGGACGACTGTGTCGGGGTTGCCGTTTTTAATGGTGACGACTTCGCCATGATAGTTGGTCGGCACGCCACCCATGTTGTAGTGAACCGTGGGGATAACCGGAATGGGCTGCTTGGTTACATCAACACCCGCAAACACGCGCGCGCTTTCGGAAATACCGGGCAGACGCTCGTGGATGATCTTCGGGTCGAGATGCTCAAGATGCAGGAAAATATGGTCTTTATTGGGACCGACGCCGCGACCTTCGCGGATTTCGATGGTCATTGAGCGGCTGACAACATCGCGCGAGGCGAGGTCTTTAGCTGAAGGGGCATAACGCTCCATGAAGCGCTCGCCCTGCGCATTACGCAGAATACCGCCTTCACCACGCACACCCTCGGTGATGAGGCAGCCCGCACCGTAAATACCGGTGGGGTGGAACTGTACGAACTCCATGTCCTGCACAGGCAGGCCGGCACGCAGGGCCATGGCATTACCATCGCCGGTGCAGGTATGGGCTGAGGTAGCCGAGAAATAGGCACGGCCATAACCGCCGGTGGCCAGCACGACCTCATGCCCGCGGAAGCGGTGAATGGTGCCGTCATCCATATTCATGGCAATCACGCCGCGGCAAACGCCTTCTTCGTCCATGATCAGGTCGAGCGCAAAGTACTCGATGAAGAACTCGGCATTATGGCGCAGCGCCTGTGTGTAGAGCGTATGCAGAATGGCATGGCCGGTGCGGTCAGCCGCGGCGCAGGTGCGGTAGGCCTGGGTCTTGCCATATTGGGCGGTCATGCCGCCAAAAGCGCGCTGGTAGATCTTGCCGTCGGCCGTGCGAGAGAATGGCACGCCGTAGTGCTCAAGCTCGATGATGGCTGGAATGGCCTCTTTGCACATATACTCAATCGCGTCCTGATCGCCCAGCCAGTCCGACCCCTTGACGGTATCGTACATGTGGTAGCGCCAGTCATCTTCACTCATGTTGCCGAGCGCGGCGGAGATACCACCCTGCGCTGCCACTGTGTGCGAGCGTGTGGGAAACACTTTGGTAATACAGGCGGTTTTAAGGCCCTTCTGCGCCATACCGAAAGTGGCGCGCAAACCTGCGCCGCCAGCGCCAACGACCACAACATCGTAGGTGTGATCGATAATCTGATAAGCCTGTGCCATAATATTTATGCCCCGAGCGAGATTTTGAGAACAGCCAGAACGCCCATAACAGCAAGGGTGAAGCAGGCAAATTTAACGAGAATGATGGAGAGCGTGCGCAGCATGTGCGTATGCACGTAGTCTTCAAGCACCACCTGCAGGCCAAGCGCAGCATGCCAGAGCGTGGCGATGAGGAAGATAACCATGGCGGTGGCTACCGGGATGCTCTTCATCCACAGCACGAACTCGGCATGGCTGGCGGTGAGCTTGCACACAACACTGGCGGCAAACCAGATGGTGAGCGGTACCAGCGCAAGGGCCGTGAGGCGCTGTAGCCAGAAGTGATGCGTACCATCATGCGCCGAGCCGAGACCGCGCACCTGTGCGAGTGGGTGATTAAGGGTGGGCTTGCTCATGACAGCTTGCTCCATGCAACGAACCAGATGACAGCAGTAAGGGTGGTTGAAACCAGCAAGGCTGCATAACCGCTGGCATAAGCGCCGGGCAACGACAGGCCCTTGCCCGTATCCCACATGAGGTGGCGTACGCCAGAGCAGAGGTGATACATGAGCGACCAGCTCCAGCCCATGAGCATGAAGATGCCGATAGGTGATGAAATGCAGGCGCTGAACTTGGCGTAGGCCTCAGGTCCCATGGCGGCAGCGACCAGCCAGGCAACCAGCAGAATGGTGCCGACCGAAAGTGCGATACCGGTGGCGCGGTGCAGGATCGACATGGCCATGGTAAGCTGCCAGCGATAAACCTGCAGATGCGGCGATAATGGCCGCGTGCGTTTGGCTGCCGGAGCGGCTGATGCATCAGACATAAGGGAATCCCTCAAAAAACTCTATTAATCAAGCTGTTGGAGATAATAGACTTGTATGGGGTTTAGTCAACATGATTGGTTTTCATCCAAAATGCTCGGGTTATCGTATAGGTAGGTATGCCCTTTTTCTACAAACTCCTCACCCTACCGCTTTTGCTCGTCAGTACGGCCTGTACGCAGGTGGGTTTAGCGGTCATTAACGCGCCTGCGGGGCCGACTAGCGGGTATACGCTGACCAGCAAGGCCTATGGGCCGTTGCCGCGCCAGCAGCTTGATATTTATACGCCCACTGCGCCTGCAGCCACACCGCGCGAGGTGATTGTGTTTTTCTATGGTGGCAGATGGTCGAGCGGTGAGCGGTCTGATTACCGCTTTGTCGGCTCACGTCTCGCACAAATGGGCTTTACGGTGGTGATCCCTGATTACCGTTTGTACCCTCAAGTTAAATTCCCCGCCTTTGTGGAAGACGGCGCAGGTGCAGTTAACTGGGTGGCCGCCAATATGCAGCCTGCGCATATATATGTCGCCGGCCATTCAGCTGGTGCGCACATCGGCTCGCTACTGGCTACCGATAGGCGCTATGGCGTACAGGATAAAATCACCGCCTTTGCCGGTCTGGCTGGCCCTTATCATTTTACCCCGGATGCCAAAGACCTGATGGACATGTTCGGCCCGCCCGAGAATTACCCGCAGATGCAGGCGACGACCTTTGTTACAGGCAAAGAGCCGCCGATGCTGCTGATGCATGGCGACGCTGACAGTACCGTGAAGGCGTTTAACCACGAGCGGCTGGCAGCGGCAATTACAGCTAAAGACGGCGCGGTTGAGGTGAAGACCTACCCCGGCCTCGGCCATGTGGGGATTGTCACTGCGTTTTCGTGGCTGACCGGCTACAAGCAGGTCGTGCTGGATATGACCGCGTATTTCAAGCGGTTTGCTGAATCGCAATAAAAATCGCCCGACCTCAATGAAGAGATCGGGCGATGATTAAACGCATTTACTTAGGCGAGGTCGAAGCGATCGAGGTTCATGACCTTGACCCATGCGGCCACAAAGTCTTTCACAAACTTCTCTTTCGCATCGCTGCAGGCATAAACCTCGGCCAGCGCACGCAGCTGCGAGTTTGAGCCGAACACGAGGTCGACCACTGTAGCGGTCCACTTCAGATCGCCCGACTTGCGGTCGCGGCCCTCAAGTACACCGGCATCAGCTGTCTTGGCCCACTTGGTGTTCATATCAAGCAGGTTGACGAAGAAATCATTCGTCAGCGTTTCGGGCTGCTTGGTGAACACACCATGCTGCGCCTTGCCCACATTGGCATTAAGCGCACGCAAACCGCCAACCAGCACCGTCATTTCAGGCGCTGTGAGGTTGAGAAGGTTGGCCTTATCAATCAGCAGCTCGGCGGCGACGGCCTCGTGACCCTTCTTGATATAGTTGCGGAAACCATCGGCAACCGGCTCAAGCGGGGCAAAGGAGTGCACATCGGTCTGCTCCTGCGAGGCATCGGTACGGCCCGGCACGAACGGCACAGTCACAGAGTGACCAGCCTTCTTTGCGGCTTCTTCAATACCTACGCCACCAGCCAGAACAATCAGATCGGCCAGAGAGATCTTCTTGCCGCCGGCATTGAACTCTTTCTGGATGGCTTCGAGCTTCTCCAGCACCTTGGCCAGCTCGGCAGGCTGGTTAGCCTCCCAGAACTTCTGCGGCGCAAGGCGAATACGGGCACCATTGGCACCACCGCGCTTGTCGCTGCCACGGAAGGTAGAGGCCGATGCCCATGCAGTGTTGACCAGCTGCGCAACCGACAGGCCCGACGCGGCGATCTTAGCCTTAAGCGCCGTAATATCCGCTGCCTCAACCAGCTTGTGGTCAACCGCCGGAACAGGGTCCTGCCAGATCAGCACTTCGCTTGGCACCAGCTTGCCGAGGTAACGGGCGCGCGGGCCCATATCGCGGTGCGTAAGCTTGAACCAGGCGCGGGCAAAGGCATCCGCAAACTGCTGCGGGTTATCCTTGAAGCGGCGCGAGATTTTCTCATACGCAGGGTCCATACGCAGCGCCATATCGGCAGTGGTCATCATCGGCGCGTGGCGCTTTGACGGGTCATGCGCATCCGGCACGCTGTCCTTGGCGGCGCCGCCCTTGGGTGTCCACTGATGGGCACCAGCCGGGCTCTTGGTCAGTTCCCAGTCGTAGTCGAACAGGTTTTCGAAATAGCCATTGTCCCACTTGATGGGGTTCTTGGTCCAGGCACCTTCAATACCGCTGGTAATGGTATGTACGCCCTTGCCGGTGCCAAAGCTGTTATGCCAGCCAAGGCCCTGCTCTTCGAGCGTAGCACCTTCGGGCTCGGGGCCAACCTGCTTGGCATCGCCCGCACCATGGCACTTACCAAAGGTGTGACCGCCTGCAACCAGAGCGACTGTCTCTTCGTCATCCATCGCCATACGGGCGAAGGTCTCGCGGATATCGCGGGCTGAGGCGATCGGGTCGGGGTTACCGTTCGGGCCTTCAGGATTTACGTAAATAAGACCCATCTGCACGGCAGCGAGCGGGTTTTCGAGCTGACGGTCGCCAGTATAGCGCTTGTCGTCGAGCCAGACTTTCTCTGGGCCCCAGTAGGTTTCATCACCCGGCTCCCACACATCGGCACGACCGCCGGCAAAACCAAAGGTCTTGAAGCCCATGGACTCAAGCGCCACGTTACCGGTGAGGATCATGAGGTCAGCCCATGAGAGCTGACGGCCATACTTCTGCTTGATCGGCCATAACAGGCGGCGGGCCTTATCGAGGTTGGCATTATCCGGCCAGCTATTGAGCGGGGCGAAGCGCTGCATACCGGCACCACCGCCACCACGGCCATCGTAAATACGGTATGTACCGGCACTGTGCCAAGCCATACGGATGAAGAATGGACCATAATGACCATAGTCGGCGGGCCACCACTCCTGCGAGTCAGTCATCAATGCGTGCAGGTCTTTCACCACCGCATCGAGATCGAGCTTCTTGAATTCTTCAGAATAATTGTAGCCCTTGCCCATAGGGTCGGACAGTTCGGAGTGCTGCTGCAAAATCTTGAGGTTCAGCTGGTTTGGCCACCAGGCTGCATTGGCCGAGCCAGCTGCAGTTGTGGGCTTATGTGACATGGCACCCGAGAACGGGCATTTGGCTTCACTCGACAATGTACTCTCCTGTAGCTGAGATAATTCAGTGCAACCTGTCATAGGCGCAGTACGCCTCATTGTTAAGCCAAGTAATTTTTGGAAAATCGATAGATTAAATTTATGGCCTGTCTGCCACGCAGCCGGCTACTGAGTCTGCCTCCCTGCCCGCCATTTTTGAAAAATCCCTCGCGCCGAGCCCAGAACAGGCTTAAGCGCCTCTCCAATAGGTAAAGCGGTAGGCATTGTTATTATCCATGCGTTTCAAGCCACTGGGGCATGGTAAGAAGTAATGAAGGTTAATACGAATCGGATGCTTGAATGTTTGTTGCCATACATCAACGCTATTTGCTAAAAATCTGGCAGCTTGATACACAGTGTTACAACGAGAAACATAAAAACAAAAAAAGCAGTAACAGGGTTTAACCGCAGGGCACAAAGCAGAAATTTATATGCGTAGCATACGCCACTCTTCACTGCATTCTCCCCGCGCCTTTCAAAGGCATAGAGCGTCATGAGCCATAAACCTCCGTACGACGAAGAACTGAATTATCAGGCTACTCCCGGCTGGAAGGCACCAGAAGAGAACAAGGCCAATCCGCTGCCCGCGCTGTGGCACAAGTTCCGCGAGAAACGCCCGCTCATTACGCGCCCTGTTACAGCTGGCAGCCTGTGCTGGGATGTTGGCCGCCTGACGGTGAAGACAATTGCTTACACTGCTGTGTTAACCTCGCCTATCAGCGTGCCGCTGGTGATTGATCATCATAACGGCTTCTTCTCTTCCAATTACTATACGCTGAAGGCACAAGGAAAAATCCTCGCCAAGCAGACCACCGAAACACCGCCTGCGGTTGGCCCGATTGATATTGAGCGCTGCTATAACCGCGTAGCTGGCTGGCGCGAAGACTTTGCCAGGAATGGCGATGTGGTCACTCCACAAATGCCCTGGACCCAGCATACGCTGCTGCCCAGCCTGGGTTCGCTGTTCGATGGCATTCCCGTTCCGCCGGTGTTCGACCGCCCCATGCAGACAGGCCCTGTGTTCGTGGATGCCATGGGCAAGGAAATGTCGCAGCACAAAACACCATACCGTATTTACAACAAGTTCGACGACATTCCGCTGGTGATTGCCAAGGGCCTTGCGTATGTCGAAGACCGTCCGATTATCGACCCCACCAAAGACCCGCATTATAACGCGGCTATCAATATCCCGCGCTTCATCAAGTCGATCCTTGAGTATGGCGAAAAGAAAGTCGGCCTGCGCAGTAATGCCGCTGGTGGTTCGGGCCTGAAGGTTCAGAGCTTTAAAAACCAGGCCTACCCGGATGGACAGACTGGCTCGATCGTCAACAAGCTCACGCAAATGGATGGCGCCTCGATCAGCCTTTATGACAAGGGCAAGGATACGCGCGAGAACCGCCTTGAGGCGATTACAGAATACATGAACATGACCGCCAGTTTTGGCCGCTATCGCGGCTTTAACGATGGTATGGCGATCTGGTTTGGTAACGATACGTTTAACGAGGTGCTGAAGGCCGACCCTGAGCTGAAGACCGAACGGGCGGCGCTGGCTTTCCGCCAAGCGATGACACTGGCCATGGCTGTGCGCGAGCCAAGCCGCGTGCTGTTTAGTGCCAAAGGTTTTAATGATGCGCAGGCGCGCATGAACGACACCTTTATTCCCAAGTGGGTTGAGGAAGGCGTCATCACACCAGAGGCTGGCAAGCGTGTGGCGGCCATCAAGCTTGATCATGCCGATGTGGGCAAGAACCCTATTCGTGCGGTCTACCCGCAGCCTGACAAAGCCGTGCAGGCGCTTAAACTGGCGCTGACCGCCAAGCTCAAAATTCCCGGTGAAGACAGCCAGTATATCCTCAACAGCTGCCACCTGCGGGTTGAATCGCCTTTGTATGGTGATTTGAACGTCAACACTGTACAGAAGTTTGATAACGCCAATGAGCCTGAAAAGGCCAAATCCATGGGCCTGACTGGTACCAAGTACCAGCTGAATGCCAGCCAGACCACGCCGTTTGATGTCAAGCGTGCGGTTACAATCTCGCAGATCATGCCGGACGGACGCCTGCTGACCCGCATTAGCGCCCATAACTTTGACGGTGAGTTCGACCCCAACCGCTTTGGCTACTTCAATACTGGTTCAACCAATAAAGCCGTGATGGCGGCTACGCTGCTGCAAATAGGTCTTACAGAGCTGTATTACGAGTACGAAAAGAGCACACCCGAACAGCTGGCCCAAGCCAAGACTGAAGCAAAGGACAAACTCACTAATTGGGCGCTCGACTATCTGAGCGACCCGACTAAAGAGAAGTCGTTGGCTGCAATGCTCGATGCCTTTGATACAAAGGACTATCTCACTACCCGCGCCTGCTTCTTTACCGGACAGGGCATGAACTGCCCGCAGAACTTTGAGAACAAGAATTACGGCACCATGTCGTTCAAGAGCGTGATTGCCACCTCGAACAACCTGGGCTCCTACCGCTTTACCGATGATCTGGAAGAGCATGTAAAGTGGCATAAGCTTAAGATCGACCCGCGCATTTTTGATGCCGCCGAAACTGACCCCGCCGTACTGGCCAAGCGCAAAACCTACACCACGCGTTTTGCTCTGGATGAAGGCGCGGTATTCCAGAGCCGTGCCTTTGTAGCGATCAAGAAGTCGCCAGAAATAACCACCGCACGCCTTGCTGCCGATTATTTTGCTGGTACGACTACGCCTGATTTTGCCGGCCTGCAGAAGCACCTGCAGGATAACTGCAAAACCGATGAAGCCTGTATTACCGATGAGAAGAAGCTGAGTGCTCTTTACGAAGCGCATAAACCCAGCCGCGATATTATGCCTGCGGCTCTGCTCGCTGCCCCGCTTGATAAATCCCCCACCACCCTTATGCAGGTGTACCGCGACGTTGCGCCTGCCGCCACTTATACACAGGCACGCGACTTCGTGCGTGTGCAGGCAGATTTCACCCCGCAGTTTAACGCTGCCGCGCCGGATACAAGCACTGATAAAACCCATGAGCTGGCCGAGAGGCTTACCAGCCTGCCGCGCCCCGAAACCGGCCCCAGCCTTGCTAGCCAGCTGGTTGCACTTTATGGCGAACGCCACCCGGGTGCCAATATCGCCCAGACAATGCTATTTGTAGCGCGCCACTGCATACCTTGCCTTAAAGAGGCCACCACTAAGGACCTGCACGAGAAGTATGTGGCCAACGGCCCGGGCGCTAACAGCCTGACCACGCTGATCGCCAGCCGCCTGACATCCGGTAGCGATTACTCGGCACAAACCCTCATGAGCACCTACCGCGCGCTCAAGCCCAAGGCAGACTACGCCGAGGTACGCGAATTTACCGACAAGCTGGTTGAGTTCCGTGCCGAAGCTGCCGCTGTCAAGACCGATACGTCTCTCGCGTTCACGCATCAGCTAGCCGAACAGCTCATCAGCCTGCCCCAGGCCAAGGGCGCGGCACCGCTGGCCGAGCAACTGGTTGCACTTTATGGCTCCCGCCATACCAACGCCAGCCGCGCTGAAACACTGGGCTTTGTCGCTGCCCATACCGCCAGCACTCTTGGCGATGTGAAGTTCAAGCAGCTGCACCAGCGCTATGTGGCAGCCGACGTGACTGATACCAGCCCGCTTGAAATTGCCCGCCTGCTGGCCAAACGCACCTCGCGCCAGCCAACTGCCTTGGCGGTTACGCTGTTCTCGGTATGGCCAGATGCGACCTTCGATAACATGAGTGACTTCCTGACCAGCGAGTGCACGGGTCGCTCAGCCTGCGACCTCTCGCCCAAGAAGCTGACCGAGCTGTACGAAGTACATGCTCCGCGCAAGATGGTGCCGCTCGAAAGCCTGCTGATTTCGAATAGCGAGCGCACCCCGCAGACAATTATGGACCTTCACCGCCAGCTCAACCCCGCTACCACGTATGGCGATAGCCGCAGATTTGTAAGCGAAGTCCTGCCGGACTTCAGCCCCTTCACCGACCTGAGCAAAGAGTTTGGCGCGGTAAAGGCAGATCCCAGCCGCGAAATGACCGACAAGCTGGCCAAGCTGATCAGCCGCACGCCCAAGCCAACGGATCCGGATGCTGCGCGCAACTGGTATAGCCCTGAAGAGCAGCTGGCCGCGCTTTACGGCAAGCGCCACCCGGGTGCTGAATATGCCGAAACCAAGAGCTTTATCCTGAAGCACTGCCCAGAGTGCACCAAATGGGCAGATTATAAGGACCTGCACCAGCGCTATGCCGCCGGCCCTGCGTATGACACGCAAGCGCGCCACTACCGCTTCAGTCTGGATGACCGCCAATACCTCTCGCGCGTACACCCCATGTGGCTTGAAGTAGGCCGCATGATTGGTAAAGACCCCAAGGTTACCCTCGAGCAGACACTCGATCAAACCAAAGACCTGCGCGTTGCCATTTACACAAAGTGGCTGATTGAGCCCAAGAAACTCACCCCCGGCAAAATCAAGGCACAGATCAAGGCTGCAGGCATCATGGCAGATAAGGATGCTTGGGCCGAGATCAACAAGTTCTGGGCACTGCTTGGATACAAGCGCACGCTTAAAGATACATTAGCCAACGTTATTTCTGCTGCGCATAGCACCGAAGACCTGACCAACTTTAATGCCGTACTGTTGAATGGCGGTAAGACTGTCACCTCCAGCTCGTTCCTTGGTATTCATATTGCCGAAGGTACGCCGCACGAGATGCACCAGAAAATGTCAGTGCCCCCCTCAACACAGGTGATGGACCCGGTTACGGCTGCGCATACCATCAAGCTGCTGCGTAACGGCGTTGAATCGCCCGAAGGTACCAGCCGCCGCCTCTTTGGTGCCTTCAAGCGCGAAGACGGCACGCCGTATGTAGTATTTGGTAAAACCGGTACCTCGGCCGACGCCTCGACCGGCGATTTCCGTGGTGCGTTCTGGACCGGCGGTATTGGTGGCTGCTTTGCCGTGACTATTGGTACCTATAAGTTCGGCGCTGGCCCTAGTGACCGCTTCACCAGTGCTGACCCCACACAGATGCTCAAGAACCTCGCGCCCGAAATCGAAGAAATGTTCAAGCGCTTCCCCTGTGCGAATGATGCCTCGAAAGAAATTCCGGTTAAGGCTGTGCCGGGCGAGAAGAAGGCCGAAGGCGAAACGCCAGGCCTGACAACGCCGGTGACCATGCAGTTCAACCAGACATGGCCCTACCCGACGCTGATGACAGGGCTACCTGCTCCGTTCAATCTGCCGGCGCCGCAACGCCCTGTTGAGGCACGCCCGCCGCGTCTGACCCCGGCTAACCCGGCAGGGCGCGCGATCAACCCGCAGTAATTTATGAACCGAGATAAGAGCTGATTGCCGCTTTCATCTGCGGGGTAATAAGCACGCCAATCTGGCTGATGCTGGTAATCCACGCACTGGCCTGATGCTCAGCTGAAAGGCGCAGGCGGCTGGCATCGACAATGCTCACCTCAAAATGATGTTCACGCGTCAGGCGGCCCGAGCCGGAGCGATAATCAAAACTACCGATAAAATCGCCGATATGGCCAACCTCAAGGCCGGTTTCTTCCAGTACTTCACGGCACAGGGCCGTTTCCCACGCCTCACCGCTCTTCACACCGCCGGATGGCACTTCCCACATATTGCCCAGAAACTCAGGCAATGCGCGCTGCACCACCAAGAGACGACCCGAGTTATCCTTAATGAAGGCACCTACGCCAATCTTCTCGATATTATCGTGCTTGGCCTGAGCCATGAGATCGGCAAACTGGGTCATTTACGCCTCCTCTAATGCGCGTGGTCGTGATTATGAGCATCCGCACAGGCATGCCGCTCGGATTGAACAGTTGAGTGATAGATACCAAACTTCTCACGCAGTACGGTCTTGATAGCTGCCAGAATTTCATCATCGCTGCGGCCAGCACCTTCAACCAGACGCGCATGCAGGGTAATCAGCACATCCTCACCCGAGAGCGACCATGCATGTACATGGTGCAGCTCGATTACCTCAGGCACCATGCCTTTAATGGTGTTGGTCACTTCATCCAGCTTCAGGCTCGGTGGGCGCCCTTCGAGCAGGATATGCCCGCTTTCGGTCAGGATGTTCTTGGCCGAATTGGCGATGAAAAGCGCCACAATCATGGTTGCTACCGCATCCCATGCATACCAGCCGGTCTGCACAATCAGCAGCGCACCGATGATAACCGCGGCTGATGAAAGCGTATCACCCATGACATGCGCCATGGCGGCACGGATGTTCACGCTGCGCGTATCGCCCCGATGCAGCACGAGAAGCACAACGATGTTAAGCACAAGGCCAGCGATACCTACCCACATCATCATACCGGTATCAATCTCGGGCGTAGTACCACGATAAAGACGACGAAATGCCTGCGTAAAGATCAGCGAACCAAGACCGAGAACAACAAGGCCATTAATAAAAGCAGCCAGTACCTGCAACCGGCCATACCCGAAGGTGCGGTGGTCATCGGCATGGCGGCCCGAGAGGCGCACAGCGAACAGGGCTAAGCCCAGCGCACCAGCATCCGCCAGCATGTGCACAGCATCGGCCATCAGGGCCAGAGACTGTGACCACCAGCCTGCCAAAAACTCGATAACCATGAAACCGGCTGTGAGTGACGCAGCAATCCACAGCGTGAACTCGCGCGCCTTGCTTTTATCGTGACCGTGACCATGGCTATGATTGTGATGTGCACCCATAATTATGAAATACCTTCTCTGGCAATAATCTGCTCATGCAGTACCAGTGTCTGCCTTGCTTCTGCAACATGCAAGGCCTCGATCATCTGGCCATCGAGCGTAATAACGCCACTGTTTGGGGCCTTGTCCCACGCGGCGATAATCTTTTGGGCCTGCTCGATCTCGGCTGGCTGTGGGCCGAAGGCCTGATTGGCTGTGGCAATCTGACTGGGGTGAATGACCGTCTTGCCATCAAACCCCAAGGCCCTGCCCTGTGCACAATTCGCGGCAAAACCTGCCTCGTCCTTAATATTGCCATACACAGCATCAATAATACTGCGGCCATAAGCACGCGCGGCCACCACGCAGGCGGAAAGGCTGTAGAGCAGCGCGGTGCGGTCCGGCGTTTGCGCCACGCGTAGATCTTTAGCTAAATCGTTGAGCCCCATGATCATGCCCTTAAGCTGCGGGCTACACGCAGCAATCTCTGTTGCATGTGCGATAGACCGGGGTGTTTCCATCATCGCCCATATGGCAGTGGTATTGAGCAGAATTTTCTCGGCTTTACTGATATCAGCTGCGCTATTTACCTTGGGCAGCACAACGCCAGCCTTGCTGGCTGCGATGGTGCGTAGGTCATCTTCGCCCCAGGCACCATCAAGGCTATTCACCCGCACGAGCAATTCACGCTGGCCATAATCAAGCGCAAGGCCCTCTAACAAAGCCGCACGCGCGCTGCCTTTGTCTTGGGGCGCTACCGCATCCTCAAGGTCGAAGATAATCGCATCGCACGGCAGCACGCGCGCTTTCTCCATCGCCCGCGCGTTATTAGCGGGCACATACAGCATGGAGCGGCGCAGCTGGTTCATGATGGCCATACCCAAAAACGCTTTAGACCTAAAAAGCCCAAGCAAAAGATTGCAACAATCCCTGCCAAAAAGAATACTAATTTACTCTCGCCGCCATATATCTGCGCCAAAACAGCCAGCACAGTAACCAATAAAAATCCTGAAGTGACTATAATTGCCCTACGCCGCAGGCAATTTCTCTGCGCTGTAGTCTCGGGCACTTGTTGGTCCAAAAGGCCAGCAAAGAGGAATTGTATGATTGCTCCCTCAATTAAAATAAGGGCCCGCTTCATAGCTTAGCCCGCCTTCGGCTTGATATGCTCTTTAATCAAACGCTCAGCGATCTGCACCGCATTGAGTGCCGCACCTTTGCGCAGGTTATCGCCCACAATCCACATATTCAGGCCATTCTCGACCGTAATATCCTCGCGGATACGTGAGACGTAGACGTTATCTTCGCCCGCCACTTCAACCGGCGTAACATAGCCCTCATCCGCACGCATATCGACCACGCTGCAGCCTTTTTGCTGGCGAATGGCCTGACGGGCTTCTTCGGTGGTAATCGGACGCTCGAACTCGATATTCACGGCCTCGGAATGCGAGACGAAAACCGGCACGCGCACGCAGGTGGCAGTAACCTTGATTTTCGGGTCGAGAATCTTCTTGGTCTCAACCGCCATTTTCCATTCTTCCTTGGTGTCGCCGCTATCCATAAATACATCGATATGCGGGATGACGTTAAACGCAATCTGCTTGGTGAACACGCCCTTCTCGGGAGACTGATTGACGAAAATACCCTTGGTCTGGTTGAACAGCTCATCCATCGCCTCTTTACCCTTGCCCGAGACGGACTGATAGGTCGAGACCACCACGCGCTTGATGCCAGCTGCCATATGCAGCGGCTTAAGTACGCATACCAGCTGAATGGTCGAGCAATTGGGATTAGCGATAATCCGCTTCTTTTTAAACTGCGCAATTGCCTCGGGGTTTACTTCGGGCACCACCAACGGCACATCCGGGTCCATACGGAAGTGCGAGGTGTTATCGATAACTACAGCGCCAGCGGCAGCCGCGCGCGGGGCAAAGTCGGCCGAGACCTTGGCACCGGCTGAGGAGAGGACGATATCGATATCGTCAAAGTCAAACTTGGCGAGGTCCTGCACCACCAGGCGCTGGTCATCACCAAACGAGACCTCACGGCCAGCTGATTTCTCGGAGGCCAGTGCGATAACCTCGGAAACAGGGAAATGACGCTCATGCAGGATCTGGAGCATTTCGCGCCCCACATTGCCCGTGGCACCGACGACTGCGACTTTGAACGACATAACCTACTCCATTGTTTTAGTGCAAAAATCCAAATTACTTCTAGAATGAGGCGCAGGAGCTGTAAAGCATGGCAGATTTGACCACCCTCATCGCCAAGGCCATTAAAGAGGCCGATAACTCGTGGTTTAACGAGGATTACACCAAGCAGGCGCTGGCGGTGCTTAATGTTTTGCGCGCTGAAGGCTGGGATCTATGCCCCAAAGAGCCTCCGCCAGCCCTTATTAACTTTGCGGTGGACAACCTACCGTTCGGGCGCATGAAGCCAGAGGACCTGCTGGGCGAGATGTATAAAATCATGATCAATAATGCGCGGAAGTTCGCCGAATGACGAATAGCATGACCTCGAACGAGACCTTTATTCTGGTCGACATCGAAAGTGATGGCCCGGTGCCCGGGCGTCACTCCATGCTCAGCTTTGGCGCGGTGGCGTTCAATCTCGACAAAAAAATCCTCGGCACCTTCGAACGCAACCTCAAAACCCTGCCGGATGCTACCGAATATCCCGCCACCATGAAGTGGTGGAGCAAGTTCCCGGAGGCCTGGGCCGCCTGCCGTGAGAATCAGGTCGAACCCGCCGCGGCAATGGAAGATTTCATCGCCTGGGTACGAACCTTGCCCAAGCTGCCAGCAGTGTTTGTCGCCAACCCCATCAGCTACGACTGGTTGTTCATGCACTATTACATGCATGCCTTTACCGGGTTTGTGCACAGCATTACCGACGACAGCCCGTTTACACTCGCCACGCTCGATATCCATAGCTACGCCATGGCGGTACTCAATAAAAGCTTCAGGGGCAGTGGCGTAGCCAACTATCCACCCGAGTGGAAGGCGCATAACCTGCCGCATACGCATAAGGCGATTGATGACGCGATGGAACATGCCATGACCTTCTGCAACATTGTTGAGACCAACCGCCAGATACACGCAAAAGCCAAGGCTGCATCATGAAACGCTGGTTACTCGCTCTCCTGCTGCTCTTCCCGCTGTCAGCGCAGGCTGATGAGCTGCGCGTCAACATCAATATGGCAGCCGGACAGAACATGGTGAGCTATAGCCTGACCGCCGCACAGACCCGCGAGTTCTGGCGCAAGTGGCGCGAGCTGAACGATACCAGCTCGATTGTACCCATGCCGAGTGGCAACAGCTATGGTGGTCTTACCCTTTATGATAGCGAGCGGTATGTGGAGGTGCGCCTTTACAACGGCACCGGCCGCAGCGGCGACAGGGGTAAAACTGACGACTACCGCCAGCTTGAACGCTGGACGCTGGGCTTCGCGCCACCGCCCTTGGGCCCCGCTTTGATAGCCGCGCTCGATGAAACGATAAGAGCACAGCCGGGTGGAGCCGAAGCCATGCCGCCGCCTAAAATCTCGGGCACACAGATAGTGACCAACTGCCGCCTGCGCGCGGGGCGCGATGCCCGCCAGAAGGCCTTCTGCCTGCATGAGCAGCTCTTACTGCAGATGAATGTGCGCGACTACGCCACCGCACTCGAGCAGCTGGCAACCGAAAAGCTACCTGCAGGAGTTGGCACTACGCTGCCTGACGCTGCGCGAGCCGGGTCAAGATAGCCTCACCCATCTGCTTAGTACCAACTTTGGTGCAGCCTTCGGCCATCAGGTCAGCAGTGCGGATGCCTGCCGTAAGTACGGCCTGCACAGCGTTTTCAATCAGCGCCGCTTCGGCCTCGCGCTTGAGGCTGATACGCAGCAGCATGGCGAGCGAGAGAATGCTGGCAATCGGGTTTGCCACGCCCTGCCCGGCAATATCTGGTGCTGAGCCATGAATAGGCTCGTAAAGGCCAGCGCGCTTGCCATTCACCTCAGCGCCCATACTGGCTGAGGGGAGCATACCGAGCGAACCGGTAAGCATCGCCGCCTGATCAGACAGCATGTCGCCGAACAGATTATCGGTCACAATCACATCAAACTGGCGGGGGTGCTTGCACAGTTGCATGGCGCAGTTATCGGCATACATATGCGTGAGGGCGATATCCGGATATTCAGTATCGCGCAGCTTCTGCACTTCCTCGCGCCACAGCTTGCCACTTTCCATGACATTAGCCTTCTCGACCGAGCAGACCTTACGTGACCGCTGACGCGCCAGCTCGAACGCCACGCGGGTGACACGGATGATTTCGCTGGTGGTGTAAACCTGGGTATTCACCCCCTGACGCTCGCCATTGGGTAGTGTGGCGATACCGCGGGGCTCGCCAAAATACACGCCGCCCGTCAGCTCGCGCACGATCATGATATCGAGCCCACGTACCACTTCAGGCTTAAGGGTTGAGGCACCTACCAGTGGGTCGAACACTACAGCCGGGCGCAAATTGGCAAACAGACCAAGCTCTTTGCGCAGACGCAACAGGCCCGCTTCAGGGCGAATAGCATAATCAACCTTGTCCCACTTCGGCCCGCCAACGGCGCCAAGCAGTACGGCATCTGCCGCCTTAGCCTTGGCAAGGGCGCTATCGGTCAGGGGTACACCGTGTGCATCAATGCTGCAGCCACCAACCAGATCTTCCTCGAGATCAACCGCCAAGCCACAGCCCATCTCAAGCCAGCTGAGCACGCGCTTTACTTCGCCCATCACCTCGGGGCCAATACCGTCGCCCGCGAGCAGAAGAATTTTAGGTTTGGTCATGTTAGCCCCCTATGAGCCAAGGCTTATCAGCCTGTAATCTGGTTTCGTAATCGGTAATCTCATTCGCGTGCTCAAGCGTGAGGCCGATATCATCTAGCCCTTCAATCAGGCACTTCTTGCGGAAGGCATCGATCTCGAACGGGATAGGCTCGATGTTACGGCGGCGCACTTCCTGCTTTTCCAGATCAACCGTAATTTCAAGGCCGGCTTCGGCGTCCTGCATCAGCTTATCAATCTCGGCCTGCGGCAGGATGAGCGGCAGAATACCGTTTTTAAAGCAGTTGTTATAAAAAATATCAGCAAAGCTGGGGGCTATCACGCAGCGAATGCCAAAGTCGAGTAGCGCCCACGGCGCATGCTCGCGCGAAGAGCCGCATCCGAAGTTAGCGCCCGCTACCAGAATACTGGCCTTGGTGTAAGGCGCGCGGTTGAGCACGAACTCGGGTTTGTCTGAGCCATCGGCGTTATGGCGCATTTCATCGAACAGGTTTTTACCCAGACCAGTGCGCTTGATGGTCTTGAGGAACTGCTTGGGAATGATCATGTCGGTATCGACGTTGATCATCGGCAAGGGCGCGGCAATGCCGGCAAGAGTACGAAATGGCTGCATGATGGCTGCAGTTTAGCGCCTGTGCGCTAGGGCTCAAGCCTTATTCGGGCGTGTTAGGCCGGCCTTTAGGGAGTTTACCGCCCATGGCTTTAGCAATGGCACCTGCCGCCTCGTGATCAACCGCTGCCGTTTTGACCGGTACAGCCTGCTCGGGCTTGAGCTGGTTAAAAGTAGCAATGATCTTCTCGGACACGCCAAGCTCACGCAGATGCTCGCCCAGCTGCAGCGTATCGCCAACATGGGTAAAGCTGTAGTTGACCGACTTACCGCGTACCGAGCAGGCCAGCACATTGAACTGTCCATCCACATCATGCGGTAGAATGGCAAGATGGTTACGCTCGCCTTTGGCCTCGTCTGCCTTAAGCTTGATAATCGCATGCGCGGGCGCATCGCCTGCCACATCAAACGAGAAGAATGTGTGTTCACTCTCGGGGTCAAGACCAATCGCCATGAAGGCAAATTTTACTTTAGGCGATCTTGGGATTTCAGGCATGTCTCTTCTCCACGAATTCTATTCAGGCTCGCTTTGTGCGCCACTGGCTGGCTTGCCGCCCATGGCTTTGGCAATTACATCTGCCGCCTGGCTTTGCAGCGTGGGGTCGGCGACCGGAATGGCCGGAACAGGCACAGGATTGGCCACCGCACGCTTGTTCCACATCTCAACCACATGCGAAGGCACACCCAGTTCCTGCAGGTGCTCGCCCAGCCGCTGGACATCTTCGATATGCGTGAAGCTGTAGTTAAGCGTGTTCTTGGTACTCGTGCTGGCCAGCACATTAAACTGGCCCGGTAAATTATGCTGCAGGATCATGACATAGCTTGCGGTATCATTGCCGCGCAAAGCACCGAGATTAAAAATGCCAAGAGCTGACGCCTTGCCGGTGAAACCCAAATCCAGCATCTCCTGATCATTAGCCGAGGCATCAACCACATTGGCTTTAAAAGAAAACTGAACGCGTGGATCCATGCCCGACCTCCTATGGTGTGTTCTTGGGTAACGGCCGCAAGAGTGCCGCTATTTTCTTGGGTGCTGTGCGCTTCTCGCGCACGTCCATCATGGCGTAGAGCGCGTCAGAAACGTCCTGCTCAGCCCGCATGTTCGGCACTGGCAAAGGCGCACCAAGGTGCGCACTCAATTTTTTGACGTCACTCGCGTTCAGGCCATCCGCCTGCAAATGCTCGGCTAGTTGCGCGTTATCCATGGCATAGCGGTAGGCGAAAACCGGCACGCCATGATCTTCGCCCATGGAAAGCAGCATATAGCCATGCGGGTCTTTATCGGCCTCGGCATTAAACACCACATAGCGGGTAACCTGGGCGCGGCCACGACCATCTTTTTGTGGAGAGAGGATATTGAACTCGGCCACCGGTGTGCCACGCAAAGGCAGATTGAACAGCGTGCTTTCAAGCACGCCGCTATCGCCATAGCGCTCCACGTTCATGGTGAACTTAATATCCATCAGCCCTGCCCTGTTTGCTTGTATTTGCGCAAGTATGGGGAGCTAAGGCGCCTAGCGCAATAGCAAAAGCAGGCAGCAAAACGGGGCAGCCTTGTGAGCCGCCCCGTCCTGATTTTAGCTATTCAAAATTAACCTGCGCGAGCAACCTGCTCAAGCATTTCGAGCGAGCCGATGCGGCCGTGCAGCACGATGAGCCGGCGCAGATAGGCTGAGTCATCATGATTGAGCACGAAGAAGTTAAGCGGAGCCAATGCGTTATCGGCAGTGCCGTAGAAGAAACGCGCCTTGGCAAAGGGCTGGCCCTTGAGCGAGGTAATGGCCCAGCTGAGCATTGCCTGGGTCTGTTCGCTGCGGTTGAGCACGCCGTCCTTGTTCAGGTCGAACCACTTGAGGTGGCGGGTATTCACATTACCCGACAGGCGCGTGGTATTGATCTGCTGGGGCAGCTGCAGCTTGGGGCTGGCGTTATGGCCGATGTGCGGGGGCTGCTTGGTAATATCGACAATACGCGTTGGGGCTTCATCGCCCTCAAACTGTACGTAGAGGTTGGCAAGCGGCGCCTCTGGCGGTGGCACGGTGCTGGGGAACGGCAGGGTCCAGTCGCCTGCAGCGGCTGGCATGGCCGCAATGGCCAGAGCGATTGATAATGCATAACGAACAGCGCGCATGAAGGGTCCTCCACCCGATGAAAACTGCCAAGAGGTATAGCACAGGAAATAAAGCTTACAACTGGTTGAAAGTCTTAACTTTAAGAGATTAAGGCCGCCTGTGCGGAGCCACTCGCCCTGAAGGCGCGGCGCGGCGGGCGGGTCTTGCCCTCAAGATCGCACACCAAATCGACCTTCCGGGTTTGCAAGAGACGCCCTTCATCACCACTTTCAGTAATCGGGAAAGCCGCAATACGGGCGATGGCGGCATCGGTTATTGCAACAGTACCGTTGTTCTGGCTGATGTTCTGCAACGCTGTAAGGGTGGCGTTCTTGATGGTGGAATCGGCGTGCGGATGCTCAAGCCCGCGCTCGATCATGTAGTCAACCGCTGTGCGGCGCACCGGCACGTTCGCATAATCTGTACGGCCCAAGGCATAATCAGCTAAATCGCCGAGCGCAGCGCGCATGTCATTTGCAACCTGCTACGAAATGCGGAAATGGTAGTTCTGACCCGCTGGCGTATCACGAACGATAAAATCGGCATTCACTGTTTCAACCCACAGCTCGGCCAAGCTGTTGAAGTTCTGCTTCAGCTTGTTCAAATCGCGATATGCCATGTTTGCCCGCTCCCTGTTGATGAAGGAGCAAGGCTAGCAATAGCTGAGCAACCAATGCAACCGCTAATCGGTTAACTCCCGTACATCCGCCAGCTTGCCTTTAATGGCCGCTGCAGCGGCCATGGCAGGGCTCATGAGGTGTGTGCGCCCACCGCGGCCTTGCCGGCCCTCAAAGTTGCGGTTGGAGGTGCTGGCGCAGCGCTCGCCCGGCTCGAGCCGGTCGGCATTCATGGCCAAACACATCGAGCAGCCCGGCTCACGCCAGTCAAACCCTGCTTCGATGAAGACTTTATCCAGTCCCTCGCGCTCGGCCTGCTCTTTCACAAGGCCTGAGCCGGGCACGATCATGGCATAGACATTACCCGCCACCTTATGGCCCGCAGCGACTTTGGCCACTTCGCGCAGATCCTCAATCCGGCCATTGGTGCAGGACCCGATAAAGACCTTATCAATCACAACATCCGTCAGCTTCTGCCCAGGAGTGAGGCCCATATAATCAAGCGCGCGGGTGATAGCTGCTTTTTGCGCATCGTCCACTGCATGCTCCGGATTAGGCACCACGCCGGTAATCGGCAGCACCGCTTCAGGCGATGTACCCCAGCTGACCTGCGGCACCAGCTGGCTCGCATTGAGCACCACTTCTTTATCGTAGGTCGCGCCGGGGTCAGACGGCAGCGTGCGCCAATAGGCAACAGCCTTGTCCCAGTCCTGCTCCTTGGGAGCGAGCGGACGGCCTTTGATATAGGCAAAAGTTGTATCATCTGGTGCAACCAAGCCTGCACGCGCACCAGCCTCGATGCTCATGTTGCACATGGTCATGCGGCCTTCCATGCTGAGGCCGCGCACGGCCTCGCCTGCATACTCAATCACATAACCATTACCGCCTGCGGTACCAATCTGGCCGATGATGGCAAGGATCAGGTCTTTGGCGGTCACGCCCAGTGGCAGTTTGCCCTCCACATTAATACGCATGCTCTTGGCATGCGCTTGCGGCAGCGTTTGGGTGGCGAGCACGTGCTCAACCTCAGAGGTGCCAATACCAAAAGCCAATGCGCCAAAAGCACCATGGGTACTGGTGTGGCTATCGCCACACACAATCGTCATGCCCGGCTGAGTAAAGCCCTGCTCGGGACCAATGATGTGCACAATACCCTGGCGCTTATCGTTCATGTCGTAAAGCGTGATGCCAAACTCGCGGCAGTTCTCCGACAAGGTATCGACCTGCATTTTTGATTCAGGATCGCTGATACCCTGGCTGCGATCAGACGTCGGCACGTTATGATCGGCCACCGCCAAAGTGGCATCTGGCCGGCGTACCTTACGGCCAGCTGCGCGCAGCCCTTCAAACGCCTGCGGTGAGGTTACCTCGTGCACCAAATGGCGATCGATATACAAAATGGGTGTGCCGCCTACAGGATTGCTCACCACATGGCTGTGCCAGATTTTGTCATAAAGGGTGCGGGGGGCTGTCATATTTGGTTTCTCCTGTGGCCATTCAACGCCAATACAGCTTTAAAAACAACGGGGTTTAAGTTTTGCCACACATCTGAAGAAGTCATTAACCGTTTGGCAGACATGATAGGGGCGATGGAGGCCCAGAATGAACGCCACAACACATGAAATAGTGCTGGTCGATGACGACCGCAATATCCTGATTTCGGTCAGCATGGCACTTGAGGCCGAGGGTTTTACCGTGCGCACTTATGGCGATGGTGATGAAGCCCTGCGCGGGCTGATGGCCAAACCCGCCGACCTGGCTGTGCTGGATGTGAAAATGCCTAAACTCGACGGGTTTGAACTGCTCGCCCGTCTGCGCCGTGTCAGCGCCATTCCGGTCATCTTCCTGACCTCGAAAGACGGCGAGGAAGATGAAGTGCAAGGTCTGCAATTGGGCGCAGATGACTATATCAAAAAACCCTTCTCACAAAAACTGCTGATCGAGCGCATCAGAGCCATTCTAAGGCGCGAAGTTTTGCTGCGGGCTTCCCCGCGCGGGAACGAGAATGTGATTGAGCGCGGGCCGCTGCGGCTGGACGAGAGCCGCCATGAATGCACCTGGAAAGGTGAGCGCGTAGTGCTTACGGTTACCGAGTTCATGCTTATCCTGACCCTCGCCAACCGCCCGGGCCATGTTAAGACCCGCGAACAGCTGATGGCAGCCGCCTATGGCGAACACGTAGGTGTGGATGACCGTACGATTGACAGCCACGTCAAACGCCTGCGCAAAAAATTCAGGGATATCGATCAGGAGTTTGACCAGATCGAAACACTTTACGGCGCTGGCTACCGCTACCGCGACGTTTAACGCATGGCTCAAAAGCGCAACACACAACCGCGCAGTAACCCTCTGCAACCTCTGTTCCGCCGCCCCGGCGGGCAGCGCGGCCTGTCTTTGGCCATGCGCATCATCCTCATCAATGCTTTTGCCATGCTGCTGATGATCAGCGGCCTCTTCTACTTCGGCCGCTATATGGACCGGTTGATTGATGATGAAGTCACCCTGTTGCTGCGGCAGGCACGCTTAGTGGCCAGCACGCTGGGCGAAGTGGCGGTTGATAATACAGAAGTTGGCGACTATCTGCGCACCGATATTACGCGGCAGATGATCCGCCGATTGGTTGAAAGTAACGATGCCCGCGCGCAGGTATTCGCTCCCAACAGCCTGATGATTGCCGATAGCCGCCTGCTGCGTGGTGCAGGCAAATATGTGCAGGTTGAAGTACTGCCACCGCCCACAGGCCAGCCCCAAGGCCTGCGTGACTATGTGATGAATGCCTTTGGCTGGTTCGCGTCGCTTATGCCGTATGGCCGCAACCTGCCCATTCATATTGAAAGCGCACTGCCGAGTGTCGAGCAGATGCCGGATGTTACAAAAGCGCTACGTGGCGAGCCCAGCTGGACCCTGTGGAGTACCAAAGACCAAAGCCTGATGCTGACCGCCGCTGTGCCAGTACAGCGCCTGCATCAGGTTGTAGGTGCGGTCGTGCTCTCGCGCAGCAGCAACGATATTGCCAACACCCTGCACTCCTTGCGCGTTGAACTGCTGCAGAACTTTGCCATGATGCTTGGCGTGGCAGTAGTGCTCTCGCTCTATATGGCGCAAACCATCGCGCGCCCGTTGCGCCGTCTGGCCAAGGCCGCGCGCCGCTCGCAGGCCATTACCGGCGGCCTGCCAGATATCCCTAACTACAGCTACCGCGGCGATGAGATTGGCGAGCTTTCGATCGCGCTTTCGGCCATGGCTAAAGCCCTGTGGGAGCGGCTTGATGCCACCGAGCGTTTTGCAGCCGATGTGGCGCATGAACTTAAAAATCCGCTCTCCTCGATGAAGAGCGCCCTTGAAACCCTCGAGCGTGTGAAAGACGATAACCAACGCAGCAAGCTGGTGAGCATTCTGACCGAAGATGTGGTGCGTATGGACCGCCTCATCAGCGATATCTCCAGCGCCTCGCGACTTGAGGCCGAACTCTCGCGTGCCACGCCAGAGACGTTCAATTTTGTTGAGGTGCTCTCAACCCTTGTAACCAGCCGCTCACAGGCGGGCTCACCGCTTGACCTCAAGGTAAAGGACAGCCGCCTGATGGTACGTGGTATTCCCGGCCGTTTGGTACAGGTGATTGAAAACCTGATCGGTAATGCCCTGTCCTTCTCACCCGAAAAAGAGGGCGTGACGCTGAGAGTTGAAGGCACACTCGACCGCGTGATCCTGACCGTAGATGATAACGGTCCCGGCGTGCCACCCGGAAAAGAGCAGAAGATTTTCGAGCGCTTTTACTCCGAACGGCCGGACGGCGAGGCCTTTGGCACGCACTCGGGGCTCGGGCTCTCGATCAGCCGCAAGATCATTGAGGGTCACGGCGGGCGCATTTACGCCACCAACCGCCTGAGTGCCGACGGTACCGTAGAGGGCGCTCGCTTCATCGTTGAATTACCTAGACAATAAGGCTTGTTTTTTAAACGATAATTGCCTGCGCCACGCCAATCATTGACAGAAGCTTAACCATAAGCGCACATAATCAGTATCATGATTTCGGCTTACAACACCGCCCTTTCCGGTATGAACGCTAACGCCACCCGTGTGGCGGTATCGGCTAATAATGTCGCCAACGCCCGCACGCCTGACTACAACGCGCAGGAAGTGGTGCAAACAGCCCAGGTTGGCGGTGGTGTGGATGTAACTGTGCAGGATGCAGATAACGGCACCCTGCCCGCCTACCAGCCGGATGCACCGGGTGCCGACAGCCAAGGCTACGTGCAGATGCCGAATGTGGATTACGCCGCCGAGGCGGTCGAGCAGCGCATGGCGGTTGCTGGTTACGCATCAAACGCTGCCGTGATCAAAACCCTCGCGGCTATGGATAAAGACCTGCTGGATATTAAAGCCTGACGACTCGCATTGGCAGTATTCCGCCCTTAACCGCTTTGCGCTAGCCTCCCTTACCGGAGGCTTTTTCATGACCCGCGACCCGTTTACCCCAGATCCTTTTACAGATGCCGTGCGTCACTTCCACGAAGTCTGTGAGCTTCCCCTCGATAGGCCTATTACCGATGACAAGCTGCTGGAGGTTCGCCTCAACCTGCTGACCGAAGAACTGGCCGAACTGGCTGAAGCTGCGCGCGCGGCGCAGGCTGAGCCCTCGAGAGCCAACCGCGCGGCCATGCTGCGCGAACTGGCAGATGTGCAATATGTGCTGGCTGGTTTTGCCGTAAGCTTTAACCTGCCGCTGGCGGATGCGTTCATGCGCATCGATAAAGCCAATCAGTCAAAGCTGATTAACGGCAAGGCCATGGTGAGCGATACCGGTAAGGTCATCAAGGGGCCGGACTTTGCGCCCCCTGTAATGGATGATCTGGTCAGTTGATGGACATAACCTGATGGAACGGCGCCACGCCACCTGTGTTGCGATTAACCGCAAGGGCATCCTCATCATGGGGCCATCAGGCAGTGGCAAGAGTGACCTTGCGTTACGGCTGATCGAGCGCGGGGCAGTTCTGGTGGCGGATGATCAGGTCGAGCTTACTGCCGAGAAAGGCGACCTCATCGCCCGCTCGCCGCAAACCATCAAAGGGCTGATTGAAGCCCGCTACATCGGCCCCCTGCGCGCGCCAGTGCTGGACGCCTGCCCGATTGCCGTGATCCTCGAGCCCGGCACGCCAGAGCGCATGCCCGAGCTGCAAACCCGCACTTTGCTGGGAATTGAGCTGCCTATACTGATTTTACCCTATCTTGAGGGCAGCACGACCGCTAAGATAAGGCTCTTTCTGGAGCAATAGCTTATGCAAAACAAACGCCGCATTCTCATTCTCTCCGGCATTTCAGGCGCGGGCCTGACCACTGCGCGCGGTACGCTGCAGGATCAGGGCTTTCATACCATCGACAGCATGCCACTTTCGCTGGTTGAGCCGCTGCTGGCCCAAAGTAGCGAACCGCTGGCCCTGTCGGTTGACGCGCGTACGCGTGACTTCTCTGCTCAAAAAGTGATCGACCTGATCGCCGACCTCAACAAGCGGCCAGATACCGAAGCGCGCCTGCTGTTCCTTGATTGCGACGATGAGCAAGTCGTACAGCGCTTTTCCGAAACCCGCCGCGTACACCCGCTGGCCGCCGACCGTCCAGTGGTCGATGGGTTGAAGCACGAGCGCGAGCTGCTGATGCCTCTCAAAAACCGGGCTGATTTGCGTATCGATACAACAAAGCTGAGCAGCACTGAGCTGCGCCACCTTCTTACTGGCCATTTCCCGGCTGAGGCCGGCCGCGGCATGATGGTGCATGTCATGTCATTCTCGTACCGCCATGGCGTGCCAGATAATGCCGATCTGGTGCTGGATGCGCGCCACCTGCAAAACCCGCATTACGACCCCAAGCTTAAACCCCTAACCGGGCAAGACATGGGCGTAGGTGAGTATATTCGCCGTGATCCGCAGTTTAATGCCTATATGGATGGGCTTACCCGCGTTATCGGCAGCATGCTGCCCGGCTTGCGCAACTATGACCGCGCCTATTTTACCATTGCGTTTGGCTGCACCGGTGGTCAGCACCGCTCGGTCTATCTGGCCGAAACGATTGGTGCCTGGCTCAACAGCAACGGCCAGCCTGCGCAGGTCAGCCACCGCGAGCTTGAGCGCAAGGGCATGGCGCGTAAGCCTTTAAATCAGCCTCGCATCGGCTAGCAAATCACGCTATCGTCAGGCTGAATTTCAGGAGATCTACATTATGATTGGTCTGGTTATCGTTACGCATGGCCGTCTGGCAGACGAGTTCGTTAATGCCATGGTACATGTACTCGGCAAACAGGAAGCCGTGAGCACAGTATGCGTCGGCCCGCAGGACGACATGACCCTGTGCCGCGAGAACATCATTAAAGCCATCAAAAGCGTTGAGCGCGGCGATGGCGTGGTAGTGCTGACCGACCTTTTGGGCGGTACCCCTTCCAACCTCGCCATTTCGGTTATGCAGGAAACCAAAGCCGAAGTAATTACCGGCGTTAACCTTCCGCTGCTGATCGAGCTGGCGGATGTACGCAAAACTGCCACCCTGAGCGATGCAGTTGCCGCCGCCCGCGAAGCCGGACAGAAATACATCAAGGTTGCCTCGCAGATGGTTGCCGCTGCCAAATAAGTAGAGACACTGTGCTGACAGAAGAAGAAGCCCGCCGCAAAATCATTATCCGTAACCAGCGCGGTCTGCATGCTCGTGCCGCCGGCAAGCTGGTACGGCTGGCTGGTAAGTTTGAATCCGAAGTCTGGATCATGAAAGAAGACATGGTTGTAACCGCTGGCAGCATTATGGGCCTCATGATGCTTTCGGCTGGTCCCGGTAGCGAAATCGAGCTGTGGGCGCGCGGGCCGGATGCCACCCACGCCATGACCGAGCTGATTGATCTGATTGAAACTCGTGGATTTGATGAAGATACCGATGGAATCAAATAGTTAAGTCCTGCTTTTAACCATAAGCACAGCTTGCTTTACGCTAGCCATGTTTGCTAAATTCGCGCCATTCCATGACGCAATTTTCATATTCTTCTACTGGCATTGCAATTGCCCCTCCCAACTGGCTGCAGCGCGACCTAGCGCACGCCAACGCGTATCTGCCCGGCCTGAAGCTGATGGTGCTGTTCCACGATGACCTGCCGTTCATGAACAGGGCCCGCAGCAAATCACCTATAGATCCGCGGTTTGACAGGCTGGGCGAGTTTATTGCTGCTCACTGGTCGTCCAACCCCTTTAGCGACCAGCAGCTGATTGATTTAAGTGGCGATGATGTTGCGCGCGCCGAAACCAGCGCCAAAAAGCGGCATGAGTATCTGCCGAATGATTTAACCGGAGAGAAGGACCTTTACACCACCACCCTCAAGCCCGCGCAGGATGCCATTATTACACTTCCCCCGCGCCAGTATACACCGGTCCAGATAACAGCCAAATTCCTGGGCCTGCCCGAAAAGCTTTGTGCTGCTCCCGCTGGCGCCAACCCGCACCGCGCCATCTTCTGGCATGAGCATGCACATGTACGCCAAGGCGCGCGCAAGCTGCATACAGGCAACCGGCGTAGTGATGAGCGCGAGGCTGACCTTGGCAGCATTCGTGACTGCGAGCTGGTGAACGACCTGCCCACCGCCACCTACCTTAAAGACCTGCGCCTGCTCGATACCTTCTTTGATGTAGGTATGGCAAAGTCGAGCGACTACTGGAACAGCCTAAGCCTTGCGCGCATTGAGCATGACGACCGCGCCGAGCTCTCAAGCCTGCTTGAGCTTAAACTACGCACCGCCAATCCGGTGTTCAAGCCACCTACCAATACACGCAGCTTCATTCAAAGTGCTTTTCATACCGAGGAGTATGTGCCACTACAGCTGCGTTTTAATACTTTTGGTGCAATCGAGAAAATCCAGCAGCTACGCAGCCTCGCCAAGTTTGGACCGAGTTATCGCTTCGCGCACACGGCTGCGCTGGAACAACTTACCCTCAAGGCCGCACAGCGCCTGGTACCCGGAGCCTTCGCGTAAAACATGATTCACACCACACCCACACACGGCTTTGCCGCCATCAACCCGCCGCTGTGGCTACAGCAGGATATGGATTGGCATGGCCCCAGGTTTAAGGGCGTGAACGCACTGATTTTCTTCGCCGATGACCTTCCGGGTATTGAGACACTGCAGGGCGGTCGCTTCCCGCAGCAGGTTGCCGAGCAGCGCCTGCAGTGCTTTGGCAAGATGGTAGGCTCGGTATGGGGCCAGAGCCCTAAGGCACTTAACCTGCGCACTTCGACTGCATTTAATATGTATGGCCAGATTGCAGGCAACGCGACGCAGAACAAGACCGAAAATCTGGTCAACCGCATAACCGGGCAGACTGAAGACCACATCATCAGCCGTACGGCACCAACCCATGCCACCATCGTGCTGCCACCGCGCGCGTGGGATGTGCGCGCTTTCACTGCTGCGGTTGCGAATATCCCCTACTTCATGTGCGCCGATCTACCGAACGTAAACCCGCATCGCGCAGTAGCCGGGCATGAGCTGGGCCATTTGCGCCAGTACTGCGATATCGGCCTGAAGCTCGATCCGCGCTTTACCGAGCTGACCGCCGATACTGCTGCAACTAATAACTGCCACCGCACCAATGATGCCGCGAGTGCCAATTACCTGCGCGAATGGCGCCTGCTGAATAACCTGCAGGGTGACCTCAGCCCCAAGTCTGTGGCTTACTGGAACTCACTGTTCCAGAACGGTATTGACGGCGATATGCTAGATGAATGCGCAGCCCAGCTTGAAGTCAAGCTGATGGCCAGCTTTAGCGAAATCAAGCCACCCAAGAATGCCAGCTGGTTTGTGCGCGCGGCTCTCGACGCTGGCCATTACCCATCGCTGCATACCTGCTTCAATCACGGTATGGGGCCAGCGCCTATCTCTCTCCTGCGTAATCTCGAGCAGCGCCACAAGCCGTCCAACTACCGCTATGATGCCAGCTACCAGCTGGCCGAGCGCACGCTAGAGGCCGCCCACCGCCTGACGCCGGGTGTCTTTGCCCCGATCAAACAACTCGTGGCCGCCTGACATGAGCCTACCCGCCACCAGCAGCTATAACCGGGTAAGTGTAAAGCCGATATGGCTGGACGCAGAGCTGGCTCACGCAAAAAAGCTTATGCCCAGCCTCGACCTGCATGTCATGTTCAGTGATGAGCTGCCGCATACAGACGAAATGCTGATGCTTGATGAGCAACCCAGCCTGACCGACCGCCAGCGCGGCCGCATGAGAAACATAGCCAGAATAAGGTTTAAGGCTCTGAATGTTGCTCTAACCGAGCGTTTTTCCAGCCGCAAGCTGGGCCGCTATTTTACAGAAAACGCTTACCGCACACACCCCAGCCTCATTCTCAGCATGTGTTTCTCCGATCTCAGGTTTGGCCTGCAACCCATCGTCAATAATTGTGGTGAGAGTTTCCAGCGTATCGCGACTGAGCCGCCAACCACCGCTTTCATGCTGCTGGCTCCACGTAGTTTCGATAGCGTGAGCATGATAGCCTATATGACTGGCCTCAAGGTTGAAGATGCAATTCATGCCGAGCCACATACGCCGCATATAACCAGTATGGCGCATGAACGCGGCCATCTTGAAACGGCTTTAAGCCTGCGTCCAACCATTATGTGGATTGATGAATTTGCTTCAGACCGGACAGCGCTTAACCATAGCCATAAGATTAAGCGTCCAGATCTGGCAAGTCGCTTTTTGCTGGGGCGCGCAGCAACCAATTTCCTTGGCGATATAGAGGAAGGCGCAGCTACTTACTGGAACGTACTCTCATTACAAGGACAGTTACCTTATTCGACTGAGGGTATTTTGCGTGACAAGAGCTCGATACTTGAGCTCAAGCGCCGTGCAGCCCGCTGGTTTGAGAATGTTGACTGCATGAGAGCCATGCGCGGCAATGAATTCACCCGCTTCAACAACATGATGTATAGCCCGCACCATGCCGGCCTACGCGATATGTTTTCATCCAACCAACCATACGCAGCCCTTGAGCGCAAAGTGCTGATGCATGCGCTAGACCGTGTAGTTGAGCAGGATGTGTATACCTATCCCGAGACCCGCTACCTCGCACAGATAACCCAGCAGGCGCTACATACTTATTTCCCCTCAGTACTGGCCGATAAAGCCCATTACAGCCGGTATTTGAAGGGCAACGCACCTGCACCATAAGTGCCTTGCACGCAACTGCATTTACTTGCTAGCTTGCGTTAATAATGAAAATAACAACACTGGGCCCAACACAGAATTTTGCTGCATTAAATCCGCCGGACTGGCTTGCGGATGATTTGGCGCATCTTGCATCGGCCCACCCTACCTTCCGCCTGCTCACATTGTTTGCGGATGACCTGCCTGATCTTCACAAGCTGGCTGATAGCGAAACATATGACGATGCCTGCAGGGCCCGTCTTACAGCTCTGCATGAACTGCAAGAACAACATTTTGCGCCAGAGGACCGGTTCTGCCCAGCCATAGCCGCCAATATACTGGGCATGATGTGCCAGAACTCGCCCATCACGAGCGGGCTGAGCTTTAACCCTGTTACACAGCGCAATGAACTCGCGCCCCGACCTGCCGAAGCCCCCCTCACGACAGCGGCCATCATCATGCTGCCGCGCCGAAGCATGACGGCAGATGAGCTGAACGCCTGCTCGTTTGACCTGCCTAACTTGATGCTGGCCCGGTTTGATGATGTGAACATCCATAGAGCCACGCTAGGTCACGAGTGGGGCCATATCGACACCGACCTGAAGCAACCCCAAATACTCACCCTGCGCGAGAGCGAGAAGCTGGCCGATGCCTACAGCAACCGCTTCTGCCGTGAGCGCGGTGATGAAGCCAGCGCCGAGCATGACCGCATGCACCGCTGTGTGCATAACTTTTTAGGTCGCATTAACGGCATTCGCCCGGCTGGCCTGTCCGATGCATCCGACTACTGGAACGACCTGACCGCAGCTGGCATTCCCGCCGCGCCGCTGGATGAATATGCAGCACAGATAGAAATAAAGCTGCGCAGCCTGGGGCAGCGCATCACCCTGCCGGATAACCCGCAGGAACTGGTCAAACTGGCATTTAACGAGGCAGCCTACCCGCATGTGCATAACCGCCTGCGCGATAGCAGCCTGCGGCTGGCGCGCCTGCGCACCCTGCTAGAGGAGCATGATAAACCCTATAAATATCAATACAGTGAACAACTGGCCTCGATGGTCATTAGTGCTACCCACAAGCTAGCCCCCGGCGCCTTCTGATAGACTGGCATATAAGCCTGTTTTACAACGTATTGCTGGGCAATCGATAGTATTTGACCCCATAGCCGCAACACCCTATATCAGCAGCGCGTTAACCTTATGCCGCCCAAGGAGCTGCTATGTCCGCCCAACCCAAAGCCGTAACACCTGACTACAAGGTCAAAGATATCAAGCTGGCCGAATGGGGCCGCAAGGAAATCACCCTCGCCGAGGTCGAAATGCCCGGCCTGATGTCGATCCGTGCCGAATACAAGGCCAAGCAGCCCCTTAAGGGCGCGCGCATTGCCGGCTGCCTGCACATGACGATCCAGACCGCTGTTCTGATCGAGACCCTCACCTCGCTGGGCGCCGAAGTGCGCTGGTCGAGCTGCAACATCTTCTCCACCCAGGATCAGGCCGCTGCTGCTATCGCCGCTGCCGGCATTCCCGTTTTCGCCTGGAAGGGCCAGACCGAAGAAGAAGCCATCTGGTGCATCGAGCAGACCATCTTTGGCCCCAATGACTGGCGCCCGAACATGATCCTCGACGACGGTGGCGATCTCACCCAGATCATGCACGACAAGTACCCAGAGCTGCTGGCCGACGTTAGGGGCATCTCGGAAGAGACCACCACTGGCGTGCATCGCCTTGTGGTTATGGCCAAGGAAGGCAAGCTCAAGGTTCCCGCCATCAATGTTAACGACAGCGTTACAAAGAGCAAGTTCGACAACCTCTACGGTTGCCGCGAGAGCCTGATCGACGGTATCCGCCGCGCGACTGACGTTATGGTTGCCGGCAAGCTGGCCGTTGTTGCCGGTTATGGCGATGTGGGCAAGGGTTCGGCTGCGTCACTGCGCTCGGCCGGTGCCCGCGTTATCGTTACAGAAATCGACCCGATCTGCGCTCTGCAGGCCGCACTCGAAGGCTATCAGGTTGCCACCATCGAAGACGTGGTGAAGGAAGCTGATATCTTCGTTACCGCAACCGGTAACGTTGACGTGATCACCCTCGATCATATGCGCGCCATGAAGGACCGTGCGATTGTTTGCAATATCGGTCACTTCGATAGCGAAATCCAGATCGCCTCGCTGCGTAACCTCAAGTGGCACAATGTGAAGCCGCAGGTAGACGAAGTTGAGTTTGCTGATGGCAAGCGCATCATCGTTCTGGCCGAAGGCCGCCTCGTGAACCTTGGCTGTGGCACAGGCCACCCGAGCTTCGTGATGTCGTCAAGCTTCAGCAACCAGACTCTCGCGCAGATCGAGCTGTGGACCAACAGCAAGGCCTACGACAAGCAGGTTTACGTACTGCCAAAGGCGCTTGATGAGAAGGTTGCCCGTCTGCACCTCAGCAAGCTGGGCGTTAAGCTCACCACACTGACCAAGCAGCAGTCGGACTACCTCGGCGTGGCCATTGAAGGCCCGTACAAGCCCGAGCTGTACCGCTACTAGGCCTCTGGCTTAGAGCCCAAGCAAAAGCCCCGCTGGAAACAGCGGGGCTTTTTACTGCCTGAGATCTGACTAAGGTCAGAACCCGCCCTCTTTGGGGTTAATCGGTTTATCGTCCGGATTCTCTAGTTTGAGCGGCTGACCCTTGGTGCGGGCACGCTGCTTGGCTTCTTCACGCACATTCTTCTCGTCAAACGGCTTCCACTCTGTAGGCCACAGATTGGCCAGCTGGTCGCCCCGGGCATACATGTAAACACCGAGCACGATCATGAAGATGGAAATCATCCCCACAAACCGGTACGGCACGATGGTGGCGCGCTGGCAGCTATAGCTGCTGATTGCCTTATCGAACCCGAGCGAGCCATTGATAATCAACTGAACACTTTCGCGCATGCAAACTACAGGATTCTGCCCCTTGAGCAGCGGCAACTCCACGTTCTGGCGCATCATATTGTCCCAAACACCGGTATGCGCGTCATAGCTCTGCAGCATGAAGAAGCTGATGATGGGCAGCAGAATGCCGATGCCGATACATTTGCGGGCCCAGCGGGGCACTTCTTTGAGAACCATAGTGAAACTCCCTTTACCGACCGTAATATTAACAGTTTGATTCGCGTTCCGCTACGGCTTGTATAACAATGAATCACCCTATAAGTTGCCACCCGTGCGTCCGTTATCCACCCACTACGCCTTAGGCTTTATCATCGCTGGCAGCCTTGCCATTGCGGGCATGGCACTGGTGCTGGCCTTTGTGCCCGAAACCGTGCCAGTTAAGCTTATTTCCTTTGCGATTGTGGCCCTCGCCGGCCTCATGATTGCGGTTGGTATTACCAGTTTCCGGTTTCAGGGCGTGGCGTGGCGGGCGCTGGCCGACCATTTAGGCGTTGAGCTGGTTAACCTTGAAGCGATTAACACCACCGTGACCGACCATGTATGCGCCTTTGGCGATAATGGCCTGGTGCACCTCTCGCCCGGCTTTTTGGCCCTGTTCGGGCGTGACCGCCTTTCCGGCCCTGAAGCGCTGGCCGAAAATGTAGTTGAGCATCAGCGCGCCAGCTTTGCCGAAGTGATTACAGGGCTGGCCGATGCAGGCGAGCAGTTTACCAAGGTTGTGACCACGCTGAACGGCCAGCAGATCGAAGTTTCAGGCCACCGCGCCACCGTACGCCGTGGCCAGCCCGCGCTTTATGTACTGCGCGCCCGCGATGTAACCCTCGAGCGACAAGCTACCCTGCGCGAACAGGCCCTGCGCGAGCAGACCGAGAAGCTGCTGGCCGCATGGCAAACCCGCCTCGACCTGCTGCCCTTCCCCGTCTGGCTGCGCAAGGAAGACCTCTCGCTCGCCTGGGTCAACAAGGCTGCCGCCGCCGCAACCGAGCTTGAGCAGGACATGGTACTTAAAACCCAGCGCGAGCTGTTTGCAGGCGGCCTTGGCGAGGATGGCCGCTGGCTGGCCGAGCAGGCGCAACTTGACCAGAACGTGCGCCACGAATTGGCACATGTCATCGTGGGTGGCCAACGCCGCCTCTACGCCGCAACTGAGATCCCGCTTAACCAGCCGGATGCTGCCTTCATCGGTTTTGCTGTCGACTTCACCCGCCTGGAAGAAAAAGAGAGCGAGCTGAAGCGCCATATTGCAGGTAACGCTGCCGTGCTCGAGCGCCTTGGCGCTGCGATTGCGATTTACGGGCCAGACCAGAAGCTCAAGTTCTATAACCAGCCGTTTGTTGACCTCTGGGGCCTGTCCGAGCCGTTCCTGCGCAACGAGCCCTACTTTGCCGAAGTGCTCGAAGAGCTGCGCTCGAACCGCCGCATTACCGAACAGGCCGACTTCAAGCGCTTCAGGCAGGAGCAGCAAAACCTCTTCACCTCGCTGCTCGAACCGCAGGAAGAACTGCAGCATTTGCCTGATGGCCGCATGCTGCGTGCCCTTGTGGCCCCGCACCCGTTTGGCGGTTTGCTGTTTGTCTATGAAGACGTCTCGCGCCGCTTCGAGCTTGAGACCAGCTATAACACCCTGCAGGCCGTGCAGCGCGAAACCCTCAATAATCTGGCCGAAGGCATTTGCGTATACGGCTCGGATGGCCGCCTGCAGCTGTTCAACCCTGCGTTCGGCCGTATCTGGGGTCTCGACCTTGAGAGCCTTGAGGGCGAACCACATGCCAATGATGTGCAGGGCCGCCTGCGTCCCTTCTTTGCCGTCAGCGATGAGGAATGGCCCAATCTGCACCGCGATATGGTGGCTATAGCACTCGACCGTAACCCGCGCTCCGGCCGCCTTGAGCGTGCGGATGGCAGCGTGCTCGACTACCTCGGTCTGCCGCTGCCCGATGGCGCGGTGCTGCACTCGTTCCTCGATATCTCGGACAGCGTGAAGGTTGAGCAGGCCTTGCGCGAAAGCAACGATGCTCTGGAAGCCGCCGACCGCCTGAAGAGCGAGTTCATTGCCAACATCACCTACCAGCTGCGTACACCGCTGACAGCCATCATGGGCTTTGCCGAGATTTTGCAAAACCAGTACTTCGGCCCGCTCAATGCCCGCCAGCATGAATATTGCAGTAATATCCTCGAAGCAGGCCAGCGCCTGATTACCCTCATCAACGATATTCTCGAGCTGGCCACCATTGAAGCCGGTTACATGAACCTCGACCGTACCGAAGTGAACATCGCGCATATGGTAGGCGGTGTGGCGGATGTGGTAGCGGATTGGGCCCGCCAGGAAGATCTCGAGCTCGAGGTGACCTGCCCTGAAGATATTGGCACCATCAGCATTGATGAGCGCCGCGTGCGTCAGGCGCTGTTCAACCTGCTCTCCAACGCCATCAAGTTCACGCCAGCTGGCGGCCGCGTAAAGCTGCTGGCAGAGAAGCAGAACGGCAACCTGCTGCTCACTGTAAACGATAATGGCATCGGCATTTCGCAGGCAGACCAAAGCCGCATCTTCAAGCGCTTTGAACGCGCCAATATCCGTACCGGTCAGGCTGGTGCGGGTCTTGGCCTCTCGGTGGTTAAAAGCATCATCGAAATGCATGGTGGGCGCATCGATATCGATAGCGCACCCAACCGCGGCTCGACCATCCGCTGCTACCTGCCGCTCACAGCGCCTAGTCTCAAGGCGCTGGAGCAGAGCACAGCACAGGCTTAAGCAGGCTCAGGTACTCTCTTAGCTACAGGCCTTCTGACATCCACCTTGCGGATTTTGTCACGTAGGTCCATCCAGCATTTGGTATTGCCGTAACCTTCGAGCCCTTTTTGCATATAGGCGCGTGCAAGTAATACCTGTTTAGGCTGCTGCTGCAGGTAGTCCATCATGGCAAGTGCGGTGCTGGGCGGTACATGGCCAGCAGTTATGAGCCTGCGCATATCGCGCCGTATCTCCCACCCGGCCCCGACCAAAATATGATCGGGGTTTACTGCATAGGCCACATGCCCGAGCTTGATGGTGGCGCCGGGTACCGCCGTTTTATCTGGCTCGCGCATATCGCGGTCGTTACGTTTATCGAGCTTATGAGCATAGCCCATATGGCTCACGCGATAGCGCTGGCCTGCCGTTTCAGCAATCATTTCGACCGGAGCCGGATAGGCCTGATTTTCAGATATAAAAAAACCCAGCAATTGAAGCCGGGTTTGGGAAAGATTAAAGGGAATCGGCGCTCGCGTTATCGCGTCCTGATTTAACCATTCGTGCTTTTTCATGATGCCTCCTCGGCGTGCCTGTTGCACAGCCTCAGAAGTCACCCTTAAAGCTTTTTCTCATTACAGGGTCAAGCGCTAACTGCGCAAAACCTCATGCCGCTTTGTCGCCGGGTACGCCTTTGGTGGTCGAGTACTCGAAATGCAACACTTCGTTGGGCTTAACTGCCTTATGTGCACTATGCGCGGCAAAGGCAGCTTCGCTAAAGCCGCAGAGAATCAGCTTCAGTTTATTCTCATAGGTCGCGATATCGCCAATCGCAAAGATACCCGGCTCGGATGTCGCAGCGGTGGTTGGCTGAATGGCGATATGATTTTTCTCAAGGCCCAAGCCCCAATTTGCAATCGGGCCCAGTTCCATCGAGAGGCCAAAGAACGGCAGCAGGATATCGGCCTCCAGGCTCTTCTTGTTGCCATCGAGGTCTTCAAGCACCACGGCGCTGATCTGGCCGTTGGCACCTTCAAGGCTATGCAATTGATAGGGTGTAACCAGATCGATTTTGCCCTCAGCGACCAACGCATCGAGACGGCTCACACTCTCGGGTGCAGCCCTGAACTTGGGTCGGCGATGCACCAGCGAGATATGGCTGGCGATACCCGCCAAGGCAATTGCCCAGTCAACCGCGCTATCGCCACCCCCGGCGATGACCACGCGCTTGCCCTTATAGTCCTGCTTGCTCTTGACCATATAGAAGACCGACTTGCCTTCGTAAGCCTCGAGGTTCTCCATCGGCGGGCGGTTGGGGCCAAAAGCACCGCAGCCAGCGGCAATAATCACGGCACCTGCAACCACGCGGGTATTAGCCGAGGTGGTGAGTAACCAGCGGCCATCGGCCTGCTTGGCTAAACCGGTAACCTGCTGGCCTAAATGGTAGGTGGGCGAGAATGGCGCGGCCTGCTCGGCCAGCTTGGCAATCAGGTCGGCCGCCTCAATGCCGGGGTGGCCGGGAATGTCGTAAATCGGTTTTTCAGGATACAGCGCAGTGCACTGCCCGCCTACGAAATCGAGCGCGTCGAGCACATGGCATTTCATTTTGAGCATGCCGCACTCAAATACGGCAAACAGGCCCACTGGCCCTGCGCCAATGATGGCAACATCGGTTTCGAACTGGCCGCCGGGAGCGGCAGAAATAAGAGCGTTTTCCATACGGCCTTTATTGCAGATAAACCCCAAACAGGGCAAGATGGCGCGCTATGCCTTTAGTAATAAACCTTACCGATCAAGCCCATACCGAGCGCGTTGCCCGCGCTTTAGGCAACCTCTTACATGCCGGTGATTTTGTCGCCCTGCATGGCGACCTCGGGGCAGGCAAAACCACCTTTGCACGCGCACTAATTCAGGGGCTTAATCCCGATGAGCTAGAGGTGCCGAGTCCCACCTTTACGTTGGTGCAGGTCTATGAAAGCCCTAAAGGCCCACTGGCCCATCTCGATCTCTACCGCCTGTCCGATTCGAGTGAAATTTACAGTCTCGGCTGGGACGAATTGCGCATGGGAATTATGCTGGTTGAATGGCCCGACCGCCTCGGCAGCCTCTTGCCCCCAAGCCGTGTCGATGCCAGTTTGGCCTATGGGGAGCAGGAAGGTCAGCGCCAGCTGACGCTGCAAATCGACGAAGAACGCCATAAGGTGCTTGGGGAGATATTCAAGTGAATGAGGTAATGACCCGTATGGAAGATACCGTGCATGATTTTCTGGCCGATAACGGCTGGCACAACGTCACCCTTAGCGAGCTTGAGGAAAAAGGTGCCTCACTGCGCCGCTACCAGCGGGTTCATGCGCCTGATGGCCGTACCGCTATCATTACCTATGTGGCGGATGTGAGAATGGAAATTACCCGCTTTATGGAAGTGGCCAGCCTGCTGCGCCAGATGGGCCTCTCCGCACCTGAGGTCTATGCCTATAACAAAGAAGCCAAGCTTCTGCTGCAGGAAGACTTTGGCGATGCCAGCTTCGCGCGCCTGATTGCAAACGGTCATAGTGAAAAAGACCTGCACCTGATGGCCGCTGATGTTCTCATCAACATCCAGAAAAACTTTAGCCGCGATGATGAGGCCGAATGGGCCAGCAAGCTGCTGCGCTATGATTTTAAGGAATGGAAGTCTGGCTTTGCCAATCTCTCGCATTTCTTCCAGCACTATCTGCCATGCGTAGGTGCACCCGCACTTAGCCTTGCCGAGCAGGAAGAATTTTTGGGCCTCTGGCAGAAGCTGCTGGCACCGTTTGAGGCCTTACCCAATACGCTGCTTATGCGCGACCTCAAGCCTGCCAATATGCTCATGCTGCCCGAACGTGCAGGGCATAAAAAGGTTGGCCTGATTGATTTTCAGGATGCAGGCCTTGGCGCACCTTTCTACGATCTGGTTGAAATTACCCAGTCATGGCGGCGTGATATTCCGGCTGATGTAAGCGCAGCTGTGTTCAAGACCTATAGCGCTGCGCGACCTGAGTTCAGCCCCGAGATGATCAAGAGCGGTGCCATGGCCTTTGGCGCAGTGCGCTGGGTTATCTGGATTGCCACCTGCGCCCGCTATGCCCGCACCGAGGGTCGCGTTCAGTTCCTGGCCAATATTCCCGGCATCTGGCGCGCAACTGACAAGTGCCTGGCTGACCCTGCCTTGGCCGAGCTCAAGCGCTGGTTTGACCAATACGCACCCGTAGAGCTGCGTGCCCCACAGAAAGTCGCGGCGTGATCACCGAAGCCATTATCTTCGCTGCCGGCAAAGGCGTGCGCATGATGCCGCTGACAGCCAACAAGCCCAAGCCCATGCTGGAGGTGCTGGGCAAGCCATTACTCGGCCACACGCTGGCGGCTGTTGAAGCGGCGGGCATTAAAAACATTATCGTGAATGCGCACCATTGCCCTGAGGCGATTGAGGCGTATGTGCCAGCGCATATCAAAATCTCGAAAGAGAATGAGCTGCTCGAAACCGGTGGCGGCGTGAAGAAAGCGCTGACCGAGGGCCTGCTCAGCGGTAAGGCGCCGTTCCTTACAGCCAATGCGGATATTCTGTATACCGATGGTACCACACCTGCAATAGACCGTCTGACCACCGAATGGGACAGGCTGGGCGATGCGGTTGATGTGTTGCTGCTGCTCATTCCCAAGGCCAAAGCCTGGGGCCATGACAGCGATAAAGCCGATTATAATATGGATGCACAGGGCCATCTTGTGCGCCTGTCCAATTCGCAAGCCGAGTATGTGAATGGCGGGCTGATGATCGTCCGCCCCGAAATGTACGCGCCGCCTGAACTGGGCCTAGTTTTCTCCAACCGAGATATTTATGATAACGCACAAAAGGCTGGACGGCTTTACGGCTTGGTGCATGACGGTGGCTGGTTCCATTTCTCAACCCCGCAGTCGCTCGAGCTGTTCCATAAGCAGTCTGCAGCGGTGCCATGAGCCGTATTTTCAATATACCAGCAGGCGTCGCATTTTCGGATGCGTTGGCGCAAGGCCTGCTTACCCGCTTTAGTGCCGAACCGCTCAAGCTGGCTGAATGTTTGGTGCTACTGCCCACCCGCCGCGCCTGCCGTACGCTTAAAGAAGCTTTCTTACGCCAGAGCGATGGTCAGGCCTTACTGTTGCCGCGCATGGTACCGCTGGGCGATCTGGACGCGGAAGAACTCTCACTCACCACAGGGGCCGAAATTGCCCCCGCGATCGCCCCGCGCCGCCGCCAGCTTTTATTAGCGCAGCTGGTCGCACGCTTTAATCCCGACTGGCTCCCTGCGCAGCACTTGGCTTATGCACGCCAGCTTGGCCGCCTGTTTGATGATATCGCGATTGAGAATGCTGATGTTACCAAGCTTGATGATTTAGCCAGCGGTAAAGGCCTGTCGGAACACTGGAATATCACGCTGAAATTCTTGAAGCCAGTACTCGAGTTATGGCCGGGTATTCTGGCAGCCGAAGGCGCGATGGATGGCGCAATACGCCGCAACCTGCTGCTCGAAGCACAAGCTAAGGCATGGCAAGAGCGCCCGCTGCAAACGCCGGTTATTGCTGCGGGTATGACGGGCGTTATTCCGGCTATTGCCACGCTCTTGCGCGCGGTACTGGCACTGCCGCAAGGCGAGATAGTACTGCCGGGCCTGCCCAGCGCTGCCGAGTGCCATGGCTGGTGGGATAAGGTTGATGCCACTCACCCACTGTTTGGCCTGCATGATTTGTTAGGCAAACTTGAAGTACCTTTAAATCAGGTGGCGCTCTGGCCCGAACTTGATGATACGCATGCCACTCGCCGCGAGCTGTTGCACACCGCCCTGCTACCCGCCACCGCAACCGATACATGGGCCAAGCTGCCTGCACTCAACGCCGATGGTATAACGCGCGTGACCTGCGCCAGCGAGCAGGAAGAGGCCACCCTGATTGCCTACAAGCTGCGCGAAGTGCTTGAGCAGCCAGGCCGCACCGGCACCTTAATAACACCAGACCGTAACCTTGGCCGCCGCGTGGCACAAATGCTGCGCCGCTGGGGTTTGGGTATCGACGATTCAGCCGGTACGCCCCTCGCCAAAACAGAATCTGCCACCTTCCTGCGCCTGCTGCTGGCTTATGCCGAAGTGCCGGACGGGCATAATTTATTGGCACTGATGAAGCACCCATTGATGCTGGGGGGTATTGAGCCGCAGGAATGCCGCCGCCGTATTCGCGAGATTGAGCGCCAATCACTGCGCGGCCATCCACGCGTACTGGGCCTTAAGGCGCTGATCAAGCGTGAGCCACCCCATGCCGAATGGTTGGCGGATATACAGAGCAAGATCGAGCCCCTGCTCAAGCTCACTGCTGGCAAAAAAGTAGAGCTACCCGCCTTGCTGCGCGAACTGGTACTGGCTGGCGAAGCACTCTCAAGCAAAGAGAAGCTCTGGCGTGCTGAATCGGGCGAAGCTTTGGCGGGTTGGGTGGCTGACCTGCTCACCAGCGCACGCGACTACCCACCTCTCGCAACAACTGAGTTAAGCGAAGTGCTGCTCACACTCATGAGCGATGTGATGGTGCGCCTGCGTTATGGCGATCATCCGCGCCTTACACTGCTAGGCCCCATGGAATCCCGTTTGCAGTCAGCGGATGTAATTATCCTTGCTGGCCTGAATGAAGGTAACTGGCCGGCTCCGCCCGAGCCTGACCCGTGGATGAGCCGCCCCATGCGTAAGGAATTCGGCCTCAAATCGCCCGAGCAGCGTTTAGGTGAAGAAGCGCATGATTTTTATACACTCGCCGCCTCGCCCGAAGTGATCCTGTGCCGCGCTGAACGGCAAGATGGTGCACCCAGCGTACCCGCGCGCTGGCTGCGCCGGCTTGATACACTGCTCGAAGCACAAAAAATTACAGCGCCCTATCAGCGTGGGCGTGAGCTGCTGGCCCTCGCCCGCCTGCTTGACCATACAGATAGTATCAACCCGATTACCCGTCCCGAACCACGGCCGCCGCTGGCTGCGCGCCCAACTACGCTTTCAGTTACGCAAGTCGAGACGCTACGGCGCGACCCCTACAGTATTTACGCCCGCAAGATCCTCGATCTCAAACCACTGGATGAGATTGAGCCCGAACCCGGCCATGCCGAACGCGGCACGTTCATTCACGCGGTACTCAACCGCTTCCTGCAGAACCATCTCGATGATTTACCGGCCGACCCTTTGCCAGAGTTACTCAATATTGGCGAAGAAGAACTGATCAAGGCAGGCCTTGAGAATGAGAAAGCGCTATGGTGGCCGCGTTTCACGCGTGCCATGAACTGGTTTGTCGAGACCGAGCGCAAAACCCGTAATATCGGCCGCCCCGCCGCCACCGAGGTGACTGGTACGGTAGAGTTGAGCGACGGCTTTATCCTTTCGGCCAAAGCCGACCGTATCGATTACCGCGATAGTGATAAGGCGTTATCGATTATCGATTATAAAACCGGCAGCATTCCGAGTGAGAAAGACCGTCTGCGTAACGTGGCCGTGCAGTTACCACTCGAAGCGCATATCGCTGCCAATGGCGGCTTTAAGGATATACCCGCATTACCTGTTAGCGAGCTGAGTTTCTGGAAAATTTCAGGCGGTGAACCAGCCGGCAAGATAACCGATTTGCACGGCAAAATTGCGCCGGTGCTGATGGCCAATGAAGCTGTAGCCGCGCTTGAGGATATGCTCGCGCGCTTCAGGGACGCCGCCACTCCATACAGCAGCGAGCCGGATGAAGACTTAGCCCCGCGCTACAGCGACTACCGCCACCTCGCGCGCACCAAGGAATGGGCCAGTGCCAACGGTGAGGACGAATAATGCCGACCAACCTCGCGCTCACTCAACCCAACTCGGACGATCCGGTAGGCTTTGCCACGCTGCAGCAGGACCGTGCCTCAAGCCCTGCGCATTCAGCCTGGGTAGATGCTTCAGCTGGAAGCGGCAAAACCAAGGTACTCATCGACCGCGTCTTACGCCTGCTGCTCAGTGGCGTGCCTGCGCAGCGCATTTTATGCCTCACCTTCACCAAGGCAGCTGCCGCCAATATGGCTGTGCGCCTGACCAGCGAGTTAGGCAAATGGGCGACCCTGGCAGAGGATAAACTGCGGCAGGAGCTGCATAGCCTTACCGGGATCATACCCGAGGCTGAAGGCATTGCCCAAGCCCGCCGCCTGTTCGCCGCCACGCTTGATGCGCCGGGTGGGTTGCAGTTCCAGACCATTCACAGCTTCTGCCAGTCACTGCTCGCGCGCTTCCCGCTCGAGGCCGGTGTGCCGGTTGGCTTTACCGTGCTTGAAGACCGCCAAAGCCAGGGCCTGCTGGCTGAGGCGCGCCGCGAGCTGCTTAATGAAGCTGGCCTGCAGCCGGATGGCGATTTGGCTGGCGCACTCAACACCCTGCTCGAGGCCTTTACCGGCGAAGATTTTGGCAAGCTGGAGAGTGAAATTGTGGGCCAGCGCAGCGTGCTCGAAAAGCAGCTGATGCATGGCCCTGCGTTTGAGCTTGAGAACCTCTATCCGCTCCTCGGACTTAAACCGGGCGAGACCGAGGCCGATGCGATTGCACGTTTTTGTGCCGATGAGTGGCATAATATTCCCCTGCTCACCGCCGCAGCGCAGGCGATGATAAAAGACGGCACCAAAACCAATGTCGAGCGCGGAGAGGCTCTAGCGACCTGGCTGGCCAAGGATGCTACTGGCCGCGCCATGTTGATTGACGGCTTTGTTGAGGTGTTCCTTACACAGAAGGACGAGAAGCGCGCCACCATCTGCACCAAAAAATTTGCTGAAGCGCATCCTGATATGGCTGAGCTGCTGGATACCGAGGCCGAGCAGTGCCTCATGCTGGCATCTAAACGCAAGGCCACCCGTACTGCACATACCAGCCGCGCACTCATTATATATGTGGCCTCGCTGCTGGGCCGTTACCACCGCCTCAAGAACGAACGTTTGGCGCTTGATTTTGATGACCTGATTGTTGCCGCCTCGCGCCTTGTCACGCATGAGCGCGCCGCGTGGGTGCTGTTCAAGCTTGATGGCGGTATCGATCATGTTCTGGTGGATGAAGCCCAAGATACCAATGACCGCCAATGGAAGCTGATTGAAGCGCTAACGAGCGATTTCTTCAGCGGCGAGGGCGCACGCGAGGCCAAAATCCAGCGCAGCATGTTTGCGGTTGGTGACTACAAGCAATCGATCTACAGCTTCCAGGGGGCTGACCCGGATGCCTTTACCCGCGCGCGTGCGCGCCTTGCCGCGCGCCTCAGCAATGTGGGCCAGAAGCTTGAGAACGTGAGCTTCAATATCAGCTTCCGCTCCACCGGCGCGGTGCTGGCAGCGGTTGACCGGGTGTTCTTTGGTGCAACTGCCCGCATTGGCCTGCCGGATTATGCCGAGCATTTAAGCTCACTACCTAAACTGCCGGGGCAGGTCGATTTATGGCCGGTCGCCCCGCCCGATGCGCCGGATAGCGCCGCCAAAACGCGCCCGCTGAATAAAGCCGCGCACCTGATTGCAGCGCAAATCCGCAGCTGGGTGAGCCATAAAAAAATGCTCACCACGCGTGGCAGGCCGATGGAATATGGCGATTTTCTTATTCTGGTGCGTAGCCGTGGCGATTTCATGCCCGAGTTTGTGCGCGCCTGTAAGCAGATTGGCGTGCCGGTTTCGGGTGCCGACCGTATGGTGATTGATGACCAGCTGGCGGTTGAGGATGTACTGGCTTTTGCCAACTTCCTGCTGCTGCCGGAAGATGACCTCACATTAGCCACCGTGCTTAAAGGCCCGTTCATCGGCATGAGCGAAGAGGCACTGTTTGCACTGGCACATAATCGCGGCAAGAATACACGCCTGCTCTCGCGCTTGGGGCAAGATGCCACCGGCAAGCAATACGCCGAGTGGTTGGCCGAGTGGCAACGCCGGACCGACCGTATTACGCCCTACACTTTGCTTTCTGCCCTGTTAGCTGAACCCTGCCCGCAGGATACACGCTCAGGCCGCCGCGCGATTGTTAGCCGCTTGGGACCAGAGGCAAATGACCCGCTGGATGAACTGCTCTCACTTGCCCTGCAATATGAGCAGGGCGAGGTGCCTTCACTGCAGGGCTTCATGCGCTGGATCAAGAGCGGCAAGACCGAGATTAAACGTGAGCTGGAGCAGGCGGGTGCGCAGGTGCGTATCATGACTGTGCATGGCTCAAAGGGCCTGCAGGCGCCGATAGTATTTGTGGCGGATAATCTCGAAGCGCCCAAGGACAAAGGCCGCCTGCTGATCGACCCCGAAGGGCTGGCCCCGCCCCTGCTGACTGCCAGCACCGTGGATGAAGCCGAGCCCGCAAAGGCCCGCCGCGCTTACCGCAAAGGGCGGCAGTATGAGGAATTCCACCGTCTGCTGTATGTGGCCCTCACGCGCGCTGAAGACCGCCTGATTTTCGCCAGCTGGGCGCGCAAGGACAGCAAACTGGATGAACAAGGCCGGGTGCAGACCGTGCCGGAGAATCCGGGCTGGTATCACCTCATGCTCGAGGGTATGCAGCAAAGCCCTGAGGCTGAATACGACTTTACTGCACTGGGTGGCTGGAGGGGAATTGGCCTAAGACATACATCTGGCGATACAGCGCATATACGCACAAGCAAAGCCGGCACCAATAGCGCCGAGCAGGCGGTTGTAACCTTGCCCACCTGGGCCACCACCTTGCCCAAGAGCGAGCCGACGCCCAGCCGCCCGCTCACACCTTCAAAACTTGAGGATGAAGCCGCTGTTATCTCGCCGCTGGATGATAAGAATGGCTGGCGCTTCAGGCGCGGCTTGCTCATTCACCGTTTGTTACAATCGCTGCCGGATATGCCCGCCGAGAAGCGTCGCAGCGCTGGCCTTGTGTGGCTGAGCAAACAGGCAGAGAAGCCCGAACGCTTGATTGATGAAGTGCTCGCTGTCATCAACAACCCCGATCATGCAGTGTTGTTTGGCCCTAACAGCCGCGCCGAAGTGCCGGTAAGCGGCAGGGCTGGTAGCCGTATCCTCTCCGGCCAGATTGACCGCCTCGCGGTAACTGATGATACCGTCTGGTTAGTCGATTACAAAACCAACCGCCTCCCGCCCGCCAGCCTTGAAGCTGTAGACATTGCCTACCTGAAGCAGATGGCGGCCTATAGGGCTGCCCTTGCGCCACTCTATCCGGGCCGCAGAATCAGGGCGATTCTACTCTGGACCGACGGGCCGAATCTCATGGAACTCCCTGATACTCTGCTGGATTTACATGCGCCTTGACCTCGCGGTGCTGGCGACTTACCTAATAGATCAGTCAATTTTTGGAGATATATGATGGGCGCCGCCACTAAAGCCGTAAACGATGCCGAATTTGAAGCCTCAGTCCTTAAAGCCACTGGCCCTGTGCTGGTCGACTTCTGGGCTGAATGGTGCGGCCCCTGCAAAGCCCTTGGCCCCGGCCTTGAAGCGATTGCAGGTAACCTCGCTGGCAAGGTAACCGTTGCCAAGGTCAACATCGATGAAAACCCGATGTCCCCGACCAAGTACGGTGTGCGCAGCATCCCTACCCTCATCATCTTCAAAGATGGTCAGCCGGTAGCCAGCAAAGTTGGCGCCCTGCCGCAGAGCGAGCTGCAGAAGTGGGTTGAGAGCTACCTTTAAGCTCAACGCATAGATAAGAGCGGCGCTGACCAACATCAGCGCCGTTTTTTATTGAGCAGATTTTATGAAAGGCGCAGGCGGCTGATAACGCTACCCAGCATCTGCAGCAGTGGTGCAGCACTTTGCGCATTCGGCTGGCGCAGTTTGCGTACAATCTCAATCTGCACGATGCTGTGCAGTTCAAGCATGGTGCGGGCACGATAAGTCAGTGAGGTCGGCTTTTCAGCCTTATAGCCTTCAGGATTCAGGGCACAGCGCAGGCCTGCGCGGCTGCATTCATCCGCAATCAAACCTGTAAGACGCTCTTGGGCGCGGCTCATGGTGCCGCCAGTGCCAAGGGCAATATCAAACTGATCGTTATCCTTGGCACCATGGAAGTCGAACACCACCAATGAGGGGTTACGGAACAGCATACGCTCAAGCGCCAGCTCAGCTGGCGTATACTGGTAAGGCTGCGGCTCCATCGCTGGGTCGCACGATTGATTGATGATGCTTGAGACGCCAGCCACAGCACCCAGCATGCGCACAAGGCCGCCGGTGCAGATATCAGCCGGTTTGATCTTGCCATCGCGGTGATGGTTCACTGCATGCAGAGAAACGAGGCATAAAGACGGATCGAGCTTGCGTACGCGCACCGGCTGCGCCAGACCCCAGCCGTTATAGTTGTTCACGCCATAGTCAGCCTCGCTCATCTCCCATAAGAGGGGAGCGCCAAGGGGCATGTTGCTAGGGGTTTCGTACAGGCTCATGCACTCATTACACGCGCCAGCACTTAACAAGGGCTAAACAAACCCGATTACTGATTGATTGCAATTGGTTAATGACGTTACGGCTTAACCACTAATTAATTGATTTCTTGAGTCTCGTGGCCTTAAGCTGCCTGCCTGCAGATAAAACTGGCGGATAAGACAGGTATGCAAATCAAGTCACCCGTTACGGCCATCTTCAACCAGCTCACGGCTGGCGACCACCCACGACTGAACTTTCCGCGCAGCTCAGCACAGCAGCAAACCTTCCTGACCCTCGCCGCCCATGTACACCGCGAAGCCGTGCGCCAGATCGAGCTCGACCCCTATATGGAAACAGAGCTGGTGCTGCAGCTGGGCCGCCACTGCGTAAAGTACGGCTACCTGAAAGAAGATAAGATCGGCGCGTTCATGCAAACCGTGCCGGATCTGGTGGAGGCAATTGTCACGCGCCCGGGTTATCTGCACCGCTCGCAGTCCATCAGCAGCATCCTGAATAAGCATGCACAAGAGAAAGCACAAAAGGCTGCCGATCTGCGCCGCCGCTTCATGGCAGCGGATAACGATAAATACCGGGTCACAACTTTATATGAGGGGGTTGATGGCTACCGACTGGTCGAGCTGCATACGCCAGCGCACCTGAAGGCCGAAACACTGGTGCTCAAACACTGTATCGGCTCGCGGCATAATCTGGCTGCACTGGCACAAAAAGGCATTAGCCCGGGCAGCGCACAGGAAGACAATTACCTGCAATACGCCATTAAAATACGTAAGGGCGAATGCCGTATTTTCTCGCTGCGCGCGCCGGACGGTATGCCGGTGGCCACCCTATGCTACGATAAAAAGAGTCAGTCGATTATAGAGCTTGAGGGCGATGAGCCGCACATGAAACGCAGCTCACCGCACTTTGCCCCGCTGTGCCGCGCGCTTGCGGCCTTGCAAACACAAATGCCTATCGGCAAAATCCATAACCTGCCGCCATTGATGGCACGTAACGAATACTGCACCCGCAACGGTGACTTTGGCCAAATCACACACGGCCTGCCTGCAGATATGCTCTACGGCTCAGTGGTCGTACCTGCTGATATCAGCGCGTGCGCGCTGCATGCTCTGGCCAATAACCCGCGCCTGCTGCTTAATATAAGTGAGCTTGATGATACCAAGCGCTTGCCCAAACACATCAAGGCTGACCTGATTTTTGCTACCGGTCCGGGTGGCACGGCTGACCTCTCGCACGTTGAAACAGCGGCTGATATTCTGTCTGAATGCCGCGAGATTGATCTTACAGGTTTGCGCAGCTGTCATACACTGCATTTACCCTGGGTACAGCGGCTTAAACTGCCTGTGCTGGTGGAGAGTGAATCAATTGTCTCAGGCTGCACCAGCATAGAGGCGCCGAAGTTCCGTACCTGTGGCAATATCTCGCTCCCCAATATCATGGGCGATGTATGCCTGCCGCAGCTGCAGCGCACACTTAATTTTGATATCGCCTCCAACTCAACCCGCCCCGGTGAAACAAGTCTGCCCAGCCTGCGCCATAGCCTTGTATTTTCTTGTGGCGGGCGCAGAATTAATGCACCTGCCCTTCAATACGCGGATGAGCTGAATATCAAACAGGCTACACAGGTCAACCTGTCCAGTCTTGTGGCTGTTGGTGATGTTCGTGCGGCGCACCTTGGCAGCCTTACTCTGCCCGAGCTTATAACAGCTGCGATTATTGATATTTATCTTTGTCGCCAGCTGATAGCGCCCAAGCTAAAATCGGCAGATGAGCTTTATGTACACGCGCGCGCCAGCATCAAGGCACCGCTGTTGCCTGCCGATACACCAATTAAATACGAGGGTAGCGAATATACTGCCGCTCGTTATAACGGGCCCTAGCTTAAACAGGGATGATTAACGCAATACGGTTTGCGCAGCGCCATGTGGGCTGACAAAAGCCGCACCCACTTCAAGCGGGCCGCGGTTTTTCTTACCACTGGTGAGCAGACTGATAACACGGGCCAGCGTAGCGCGCAGGTCTTTACGATGCACCACAATGTCCACCATACCGTGCTCGAGCAGGTACTCGGCGCGCTGGAAACCTTCAGGCAGGGTCTCTCTGATGGTGCTTTCGATCACGCGAGCACCAGCAAAACCAATCATCGCGCCGCGCTCGGCAATATGCACATCACCCAGCATGGCAAAGCTGGCGGTTACGCCGCCCGTGGTAGGATCAGCCAGTACCACGATAAACGGCAGGCCGGCCTCCTTAACTGTTTCAACAGCAATAACGGTACGCGGCAACTGCATGAGCGAGAGGATACCCTCCTGCATACGCGCACCACCTGATGACGGCACTGCCACCAGCGTAGCTTTCTTCTCAACCGCGAGACGCGCCGCCGCAACGATACCATCGCCAACCGCCATCCCCATGGAGCCGCCCATGAAAGAGAAGTCGAATGCGGCAATAACCGTTGGCGCACCGCCAACAGTACCCTCGCCCACAATTAACGCATCCTGCCGGTTACGCTTGCTCTGCGCGTCCTTCAGGCGGTCGGTGTAGCGCTTCTGGTCCTTGAACTTGAGCGGGTCAGCCAGCACCTTGGGCAGGGCCAGCTCGGTATATTTGCCCTCGTCGAACAGCATGGCCAGACGGTCAGGCGCCTCAAGGCGCAAATGGTGGCCGCAGTGATGGCAGACCTGGATATTGGCCTCGAGGTCACGGCTGAACAGCATGGCATCGCAATTGGGGCACTTGAGCCAAAGGTTGTCCGGCACGTCGCGCTTCTGGACCAGTGCGCGGATTTTCGGACGGACAAAGTTAGACAGCCAATTCATTCATTTACCTCATAAAAACGGTGCCTGAATAAAGCAGACCCCGGCCCTAGAGACAAGAGAACAAACAGGAACGCAGCCAAGGGGTTACGTTGTGTAAGGGATTGCAGGCTAGTTAAGCGGCAGCATGGGCGCAGATTGCGCACTGCCGAGAGATGAGCCGCCCGAGGCCACATAGGCCGAACTGCCCCCTGACGGCGGTGGTGCATCTGAGCGCAGGGCAACGGCCCGCAGGTCGATCAGTTCTTTCTCGAGCTTGGCTGCACGCTTGGCTTCGCGCCGGGCTGTAGCGCGCACGTTATGGCCGTAAATCCACGTTACGGCAGAGCCAGTGAGAAGGCCCACTACAATAGCAACTAATACATAGAGATAGAACGGTGCCTCGAGTGTAAACGGCAGCGGGAAAAGCTCGGCCGACACCGTCTTGCGGTTAGATACAGCAAACAGCACAACGGCCAGAGTTACAGGAAGGGTAACAATGAGGGAAAGCCAACGCAGCATGATTTCCCCCGATTACAGCGGCTTACTTCTCGTCGCCGTTAAGACGATCACGCAGCTGCTTGCCAGTCTTGAAGAAGGGAATGAACTTCTCTGCAACTTCAACAGCTTCGCCGGTGCGCGGGTTGCGGCCGGTACGGGCATCGCGCTTCTTCACCGAGAAAGCACCAAAGCCGCGCAGCTCAACGCGCTGCCCCTTGGCTAAGGCCAAGGTAATGCTCTCGAAAATCGCGTTCACAATGCGCTCGATGTCGCGCTGGAACAGGTGCGGATTGCGTTCAGCCAGGCGCAGGATCAGCTCAGACTTGGTCATATATATTGCCTCCGGCGCCCAAAAGCGCACCAAACACTTGATACCTCTATCAGAATTGCCTGTCATGGGGGGCGAGGTCAAGGGGGAATTTTAGTATTATCAAGTGGTTATTGACGGGGCGTGGCAAACGCGCTTGGGTGCGCGCATGACGAATCAGAACAACAAGCGCCAATTCACCCTCTGGCAGCTGCTCGCCCTCAACCGCCATATTCTCTGGCAACTGACAATTGGGGCCACTTTGGCCATGTTGGGCCTGTCTTTGGCCCTAACCGGGGCGGTTTTGGGTGGTCTGGCCATGGGCCTGCTAGCTCTCGGGGCGCTGTTTGTGGGCGGCAAGAATGCTGCCTATCTGCTGCGACATGACCTGCCGCTGTTGCAGAATGGCACGCTGGTGGCCGCCAAAATCACCGGCGTGGTTAAGGAAACCGATGAGAATCTTTACCGTATTACCTACCGCCTGCCCGACGAGAGCGCCGAACGCTATGGCGTTTTCCTCGCCGCCAACGAATCAGCCTTTGAGGATGGCGAGCCGGTGGCAATTATGATCGACCCGCGCAACCCCACGCAGCTGATTGAAATCAGCGGTCGCTACGAGCCGCTGTTCGATAAGAAGGCCGATATCAAAACCGCTGCCTGAGACTAGGCTACCTTCGGAAGCTCGTTCTTTACCCCGTGTACCACATGGCCAACCAATGTATGTGGCGCAACGCCATGCGCATGGCGCGGGGTATCTTCAAAGAAAGCATCGGCATCAAACGCCTTTACGAAGGGTGCCTTGGGAGCTGAGCCGGTGAATACCGTTTCATCAATCTCAACACCCCATTTATCCACAGTATGAATGGGCCGAGCATTATAAGGCGCAACGCGCGCCGTAATAATACCGGTATGAATATTGGCTCCGGCCTTGCGTAGCTTGTTAAACGCCAGTGCTACGCGCTTGAAAGGACCATCAGGCATGATTTTACCATGATGGCGGCTTTCATGCTCGAGGTAGGCATCAAGTCCGTGCTTATGCGTTACAATTTCCGATTCATCGCTACCGAGCACACCATCAAAATCGTAGCCGATGCGGATTTCCTTATCATCAGGCCGCATCACCTCGCCCCGGCGCGGGTAGATAAGCGCAGCACCATGGCCCTGACTAAGGGCTGAACGCGCATCAATCTCATCGCCGGTGAGGAACAGGTCAACCTGAAACGCTTTGAGGTAAGGAACCGGATCGCGCCCTTTGGTATTGGCGCCCGCGCACATCTGGTTGAGGCCGTAATGGGCGAGCGAGTTAAATACGCGCATGCCGGTATAAGGATCGCAGCGCGAGATGACCACACACTCAATCGGACGCTCTTCATGTGTTCGGCCATCATTGATGGTAAGCAGCTTTTGCGCAAAGGCCAGGGCCACGCCTGGATGCGCTGGCTTGTTCATCATCTGGCGCTGGTATTTCTCGTAGGCCGCCTGCCCCTTCTCGGCAAAAACGGCATGCTCCTTCTCAAGATCGAACAAGGCGCGCGACGAAAACGCAACAACAACTTTATGCTCATCGAGTGTGAATAACATCCTTGTGCCCCCTGTGTTTCTCCACACCTAGCAGGCCTAAGGCACTACGCGAAGAGCAAAATAAATCGGCCCGTGATTCGGGCCGATAAAGTTAAAAAGTTAACATTACAGGGAGATAGGGGGACCACCCTTAACGGATGGATTCGTACTTCGCATACTGCGGCTTATAAGAAGCCGTCTGCACCTCCAGCTCTGGTTTACTGGCTTGCGACTTGCTCGGCAGGGGTGCAAACGCATCAGTACCGATCGTCGCGGCCATTGTTGACATGAATGCCATCAAGAGTACTGCCATCAGGAATAATGTGTTTTGCATGATGCCCTCCCGCTCAACTATATGTTTAGCGTATACCCGCATTTCGGCGATTTACAGTGAAAATACGAAGCCCCAAAAAGCATAGAAAATTACCGTATTCATTGAGTTTCTTGTAGCTCAAGAACTTAGCTTATGCTGCTCGCAAGTAACTTCATGCGCATAATATACAGTGCCAAAATACGCACGAATAATACGCATACACCGCTCTGTATTATGCACATCACCCTTTGAGTACGCAGGCCGCAGCACCACATTCATGCACTTGCGCATAGCTGTTAATGTGGATTAAAACAGCATTACAGGAGTATTCATGCCTACATCGTCAGATAAAAAATCCAACTGGATGGTCTATCTCGTCTCGCCGCTGTTTCTGATTGCGGGTGGTTTCCTGTGGGGCTACTTCAGTATTGCCCTGTTCGAGAGCCTGCGCGCCACCTACACTTGGCAACAAACAACCGCGCAGGTTGCTGATTCTGAAACAACCCACACCAGCAGCCGCATGCGTACGGGCGGATCTACCCGCCTCTCGCAACTAAACGCCACCTATACATATGAAGTGAATGGCCAGAGCTATACTGGCGAGCGGGTACGCATTTTCGAAAACCACTCGAACATCGACCAGAAATACACAACCGAACTGCGCAAGCAGCTGAACACGGGCAGCGTGACAGTTTATTATAATCCGGCAGAGCCCGCGCAATCGATCCTTGACCCGCGCTTTACCCCGGGCCACGCCGCGATGCTGGGCTGGCTGGCCGTAACCTTCATGCTGCTGGGCATGGTGGTTATCTCACTCGCCGGCAAACTCGGTATGGCTGTGTTTTATGCCTATATGGTGGCGGCTCCGCTGGTACTGCTGGCTGGCCTTGTGCAAACCCTCAGTCTCGGCCTTTCGTTTGGTGGCGTGATGATGATGCTGGCCACTTTGCTCCAGCTCGTCATCAGCCGCGGTATTCTGCGGCCTAAGAAAAAGTAACAAAATCTGGACTTTAATGAGCCTGCCTGCCCTTTATAGCCCAAGGACTATGAGGGAATAGCAGCTGCAGCATACGATGAGCCCTGTAACGCAAAGCGGTATCTTTTGGATTTGATTGTACAAAAGGTAAAGTCAACACACGATAAAGCGTCTCAGGTAAATCACCTGCATTCCACCAGCGCGCAACGCTACCAGTATCACGCGCCCAAGCGATAACTTGCGGCCCAAATGTTTGCAAAGCTGATGGAGCACTCTCCAGTTGTTCTAGTTGCGCAAAGTCAGCCTGCCTATAAAAAAAGGTTTCCTCAAATGCCTCTCTTGTCTCTTTGTAAGGAGCCAAAATATCATCGGGTCTAAAATAATCATCGGCGCGATCAAGGCTTCCATACTGGTAACCATGCATACCACGATAGGCTTTCCACTCACGTGGCAACAGCATAAGCGCTTCTAAATCAGCTAGAGCAATAACCTCTGGCGATTGACCAGCTGACCAGCTACGCCACCAGTTAAAGCGGTCATATCTGTTTAGTTGCTGTGGAGATGAAAGCACTGCAGGTGTGCGGTAATATAAACTCGTATTCGCACCAGGGGCCCCATTCATAACTCCTTTAGGAGCCGACAGCCTTGTATTCAAGCCGGGGGTGCGCAGTATAAACATCAGTAATTTATGCTCACGCTCCGCCACTTCAGTGGCCTGATTTATCTGTGCAATATCATCGGCAAGTTCAGGATTTGTTTGAGCCAATAGTGGCAATAAACTCAGCGCCTCGACATTTTTACCCAGCACATAAGCTCGCGTAAAACCAACTCGTGACAGCCTACCTCTTTCAGTCAGCAAAAGATCAGAGTTTCTAGCTAATGAAATAAGGCTTCTGTAAGGAAGCAGATTTAGTAACTCATCTAGATAAGGGTTGAAGTGAGCACCTTTGTATACGGTAATTAACTCGCTTTCTTCGCGAATTGAATAAAGCTGATAAACTCTGCGTTCGTCATCATGAGTCATATAGCTAAACCAGCGCCTTACCTGAGCTGGTGTGCCCTCCGGACCATCCAATCTAACATGCTTACCTGCGGCGAGCTGAGACATGATATAACTGCGCGTAGTTTCATTTGCTTTTTCAGGAGATATCCCTGCAAGAGCGCTCATGTATTTAACACCGTCCAGCATTTTTAAACGCAGAGCATGCGGGAATGCACGCGCATATGCCGCCAACTCTTGCGGCACAGCTGTACACGTCTCTACCTTCGTATAGAGAGCTTCAATGGCAGCTTCTAGTTTATAGAATATTTCATCGCCAGCTTTGCCATCCTCACGCCATGTTGACGGCATAACTTCCAGAGCAGCGACCAGCCATTCATAGCCATCACCTGCCGCAAACCGTGCATAAGCATGATCTGCCAGCCTATAAAACCCAGTACGCCCTACCCCGGCTGGAGCCTGAAGGCTCCACTCCACATTCCATGGCGCATGTGCTGCAGCGTTTGTGGTTTGTAACCAATCAAGTAACTCACTGCCTTTACTACTTTCTATAACCGCCCGCTTCCATTCGTTATTGTCGGGATTAAAATCATTGAGCCACCAGTCTTTTACTTCCGCATCAAACCCGGTCAGGATGTTCAGCTCGGCCCCCACAATACCTTGGGGTGCTTCATCTAGTTCAACTAGTCCTGAGTAGTCCTCGTAATTTCCGGTCATTGCTGCGGTAAGAGCACGATCAAGCCGCGCCTTTACACTCCAGTCAGGGGGAGTTTCAGGCTGAATACTCCTGTGGCGTAAAATACTATATCTGAGATAATTGCCAGCCCATAGCTCTTCACGGAATTTAAGGTCGGGCATTTCATTAAAGAAACGAAATAGGTCAATTGAGTGGGCAACGCTTTGCAAAACTGACCCTGTTATACCACCTGAATATGCTGTGCCTCGACCAATCTGATAGCGCTCTAAGGCGGGTCTTTGGCACTCACGCAGAGGTGCTTGTGCCCAGCTACTGTTAGCAAAAAGCAGGAGAAGCAAAATAGCGAGGAATGGCATAGCCCTTATAATCACTGAATCCCGTCCGTTCAGCAACAAACAAAAAGGGCTGCCGGTGAAGGCAGCCCTTTTCAATCATGAACGAGTGAAGCTTACTTCTTCTCGTTGGTTTCCTTCTTGGCGAAGCCAAGGATGTCGCCCAGCGTTGCGCCCGAGTCAACAGAACCGAACTCGGCCATCTGCTGCTTCTCTTCTTCAACCTGATGTGCCTTGATCGAGAGGCCGATCTTGCGGGCTGCACGGTCAACCGTAACAACCTTGGCATCAACCTTCTCACCAACTGCAAAGCGCTCAGGACGCTGTTCCTGACGATCACGCGACAGGTCCGACTTCTTGATGAAGCCAGTGTAGCCGTCAGCAACCGACACTTCGATGCCGCCGTCGTTTACCAGGGTCACGGTGCAGGTAACAACCTCACCCTTCTTCACGGTAGCAGCAGCGCCTTCGAACGGATCAGCAGTGAGCTGCTTGATACCGAGCGATACACGCTCCTTCTCGGCGTCGATCTCAAGGATCTTGAACTTGACGTTCTGACCCTTGGCGTAGTCCTTGATGGCTTCTTCGCCAGCCTTGTTCCAGTCGAGGTCCGACATGTGGATCATGCCGTCGATCTCGCCAGGCAGGCCAACAAACAGGCCGAACTCGGTGATGTTCTTGATCTCGCCCTCGAGCTCGATGCCAGCCTTGAACTCGGCAGCAAACTTGCCCCATGGGTTTTCCTGGCACTGCTTGATGCCAAGGCTGATGCGGCGCTTAACGCTATCCACATCGAGAACCTGAACGTCAACTTCCTGCGAGGTTGAGAGGATCTTGCCGGGGTGCACGTTCTTCTTTGTCCATGACATTTCAGAAACGTGAACCAGACCTTCGATGCCTGACTCGAGCTCAACAAAGGCACCGTAGTCGGTGATGTTGGTAACCTTGCCCTTGAAGCGCTGGCCCGGTGTGTAACGGGCGGCAACGCCTTCCCACGGATCGCTCTCAAGCTGCTTCATGCCGAGGCTGATGCGCTGAGTGTCCTGGTTGAAGCGGATAACCTGTACCGTGACCGACTGGCCAATGGTGAGGGCTTCGCTCGGGTGGTTTACACGACGCCATGCGATGTCGGTAACGTGCAGCAGGCCGTCAACGCCGCCGAGATCAACGAACGCACCGTAGTCGGTGATGTTCTTGACCACGCCCTGCAGGATCTGACCTTCCTTGAGGTTCGATACCAGCTCGGTGCGGGCTTCGGCACGGCTCTCTTCGAGAACAGCACGACGCGATACAACGATGTTGGCGCGCAGACGATCCATCTTGAGGATCTGGAAGGGCTGCGGTGTACCCATGAGCGGGCTGGCATCGCGCACGGGGCGGATGTCAACCTGTGAGCCGGGAAGGAACGCAACTGCACCACCGAGGGAGACGTTGAAGCCGCCCTTGGTCTTGGCGAAGATAACGCCCATAACGCGCTCTTGACGGGTGAAGGAGCCTTCGAGAACGCTCCATGCTTCTTCGCGGCGAGCCTTCTCGCGCGAAAGAACAACTTCGCCCATGCGGTTTTCCATGCGCTCGACGAAGACTTCAACGACGTCGCCAGCGTTAACGCTGATCTTGCCATCGCTGCCTACAAATTCCTTGAGCTCTACGCGACCTTCTGACTTGAGACCGACATCGATCATCGCAAAGTCATCAGATACGGAGATAACGCGGCCCTTGATGACACTGCCTTCGAGGTTTTCGGCGGCGCCGAAGCTCTCGTTAAGTAGGTCAGCAAAGCTTTCGCGTTCGGGTGTTACTTTAGCCATAGCAGAACGTGCCATTACGGTTCCTTTCAAGGCATACGCAGTGTGCGCATACCAACTGCCGTTTATGACCGTGCACTCGCGCGGTCAGTGAGTTTGCCAAAGCTGCAGGCGGGCAGTGACTAGGCCTTTAGCTTTGGGCTGGAAACACATGCTTCCAGCTACCTTTTCGAGGTTCGGGTTTGTACCGATTCCGCCGGGAAATGGCAATTGGATTCAGGCGCTTTGAAACATTCTGGCGCGCATTAACCATAACCGTACCTAGAACACTGAAAAACAGTACTTTTATCGCGCATTAGCCTTGCAGTTGCTAACCTTGGTTTGATAGATTTCAGGGGTCAACCTGACCTAAGGACAGATTATGGCCCGCCAGAGCATCCGCAAGATAGACAAGATCAACGCCGGCAGCCCCACCCCCTGGTGGCGCATGGAAGTGCCGCGCCTCGCCACCCTGCCCGCTGCACTGGCGGTTGTGGGTATGGTCGCCCTGTTCAATGGCGCATTTGCCAAATCGGCACCGCCCGCCTCCGCCCCTGCACCACAGACCGTGACACAGGCCCCTACGCCCTAACCCTACGAGGCCCTCATGCTCCGTCACTTTGCCAATATCGCGGCGCTCTCGCTGGCGGCCATGGGCTTTAATGCACAGGCCACATCGGCTGCGCCCGGTGTTGATGCAGTGGCGACAGCTGCCCGCAGCATTCCCAATACCACGTTTGTGACCAAGCAGAATTTCGAGCAGGAAGTGACACAGTCGAAGGGTAATGTGCTGGTGTATTTTGGCGGTGCTACCTGGTGCCCGCCCTGCAAAGCCATGAAACCGGTAATTACTGAAGTCGCGGCAGGTGCCGGCAAAGACTACAAAATGCTGAATGTCGATACGCTCAAAGACGGTGAAGATGGCGTCTGGCGTGCTGAGCTGCGCCAGCGCTATGGTTTTGCCGGTGTACCCACCTTGATGATGCTGAAGGATGGCCGCCCTGTTTCCATCCAGACCGGGCTTAAAGACAAAGCCGCCACGCAGGAATGGCTGCAAAACGCCCTCAAGGCAACTATACCATTACCGGTAGCGCAGCCAATCCGGCCGGTTGTTCCGGCGCCTTAACTCCTGATCAAACCCTGCGGCGCTCGTGGGTATATTCAAGCGCCTTCTGCAGCACCGAATTGGCATTCATATCACTGGTATCGAGGATAATCGCATCGGGCGCTGGCTTGAGCGGGGCGATGGCGCGATTCATGTCGCGGTCATCGCGCGCCCTGATATCGGCCAGTACGTCTTCATAGCTCAGCTGCTTGCCGCGCGAGACCAGCTCGGCATGGCGGCGGTGTGCGCGAACTTCAGGCGCTGCAGTTACATAAAGCTTGAGCGGCGCATGCGGGCAGATGACCGTGCCGATATCACGGCCATCCAGTATCGCGCCGGGTTCAGCATCGGCAAACTTGCGCTGGAACTCGAGCAAGGCGGCACGCACGCCCGCAATGGTCGAGCACTGCGAGGCATATTGCCCGGCCAGGTCGGAACGGATGTCATTATCATCGGCCAAGCGGCTGGCATCAAGCTTCTGCGCTGCAGGTACGGCCAAAGCGGCATCTGCAGGATCACCACCCGCACGCACCACAGCCAGCCCCACCGCACGGTAGAGCAAACCGGTATCCAGCACTTTGAACTTAAGTGCTTCGCCCATGCGCTTTGCCAGCGTGCCTTTGCCGCTGGCGGTTGGTCCGTCGATTGCAATTACAAATCCCATGGCGCCGGATTAATGAACGAAATCATTCTGGTCAAGCGGCATTAACTGCTGTGCAATCATAAAAAGCTAAACTGCCTTAATGGGTATCCTTTCCCCCAATGATTTCAAGCGTCGGTTTACTGAGGCCCTGCCCGGCAGCGATCAGAACCTTGTGGCCTTTCTGCAGGACTACGGGCAAGCAGTTCAGACAATCCTGAAAGCCAAAGGCTCGTATACAGGGCCGAACACAATTACCGGAGAGCTTGTTAAACCAGCCGACGGCCTGACGGGGGAAATCGTCCAGTCAACCGGCATCAACAGCAAACTGCTGATGAGTTTTGAGGGTTCGGCCGACGAAGCCAGAGACGGCAAGTTCCATCTCTCGCCTCATCAATGCTCAAGCTGCATGGCTCCACAGGATGTGCCTAAGCAGTATGACTGCAGTGACCTTACTGATCCCTATCAGGTTCGTGGCGGGCAGCTGATGCGCATGTCAGTAGGTCTGCATGAACTGGGGCATACCCTTTACGAGATGGGCAAGCTTGAGGCTAATACACTGACCACCGATCAATTTTACCACATCAACAGTAACCCGCATGTAGCCAGTGAAACGCATGCAGACCTCTTCATGGGCATTACCCTGATTGCACAACTCGGCCCTGAAGCTGTGGCCTATCTCAAGCAGTATGCAGATGGCATGCGTGGCGAGAGCGCTGCTACCGGCAAGCGGCATGACACCATCAACTCGCTGGCTCTGCTGATTGAGAAGGCCGAAAAGGACCCTGCCTTCTTTGCGGCACTCACGCCGGATCGGTACAATGCCACCGCCCTGCAACTGACAGCCGAATTCATGCCCAGTGAATATCAAAGTAGTGTCGTATACGGGGCACTGCATAAAGATGGTGTGCGGGTCTTTAACCACGAACTTGAGGGCGTACAACGTGGCGGACAAAGGCTTGAATGGTATGACGAGAAAATGAAGCAGAAAGAGGAAAACAAGCCAGTCAATCTCTCCGCACTCGCGGCATACGACAAGTATTACCGCAAAGGCGATCAACTGATGATGTTTGCCGAGGACTGGGAAGCCAACCAGAAAAAGATGCTGGACTTGAGCCCACTCTCGACCAGTGCCACATGGAAGGCAGAAGCTGAGGAAAAAGAAAAAATCTGCCGTGCCCAACCGGCGGCCAAGGCCCCTAAGCCTGAATAAGCTTGTCGAGCTTGGCTTCTTTAATGGTTTTTATGTGTGGCATGCGCTCGCTAATCAGCGAAACAGCAATGTTTTTCACCTTATCGGCGCCCATGCTCATGGTGTTAACGTAAACCTGCTGCAGGGCGCGGGCAAGCTCGAGGTCTTTAGGCTCGTTCACCGGCACTTCCTTCCAGCCATCACCACTGGGTGCGAGCTGCCAGCCGTCCCATTTGGCGCGTCGCATCATGGCCCAATCTGCCGTATCAACCGCATCACGATACTCAGGTGGTATGTCTGTCGCCTTGGTCGAGAGTTTGGCCTGACGGCACAGGCGCGCGATGCGCTCATCGGTTGAAGCACCCATCTGCCCCTTGCGCGCAACGGTAAGGAAGATCTGCACCGGTGCATCGGGAAAAACATTACGGCCCATCGAGGTGCCCACCGCAATCAGGCCCGGCTGTACCGCTGCCAGCTTGTTGAAGCGTGCATTCAGCACACCGGGCAGATCCGGCATGGCAAAAAGCTCAACCGCGGCCTTGGCGATTTCAGGTTTGCGCAACTCGGCATTACGCTGCGGGTTGAGTAGTTCATCCTCGCGCATTTCGTGAGCCATCTGCAGAATACTGGCGGTATCATCAAGCTTGATGGTCTGGCGACGGGCCTTGTCAGCCAAGCGGCGCAGAACCGTTTCAAGGTTGAGGTGTTGCAGGCCGTAGGAATTGACCAGACCATTGGCCAAGGTAGTGCGCCCGCTTGCGAGAAAGCCATCGATTGTGATGATGTTATTTTGATTGCCCATGCCCGCAGGGTGCCAAGCAACCGGTAGCAAGGTCAAGCTTTAAGCTGGGCAAACTTCTCAAAAAACTCCGGATAAGTTTTTGCAACGCAGGACGGATCGTTAATACGCACGTTAACACCCAGCAGCGTGACCAGCGCAAAGCACATGGCCATACGATGGTCTTTGTAGGTATCCACCGCCACGCCTGCCTTAAGGGTAACTGGTGGGGTGATGGCGATATAATCGGCCCCTTCCTCCACCAGCGCGCCGAACTTGCGCAGTTCGGTGGCCATGGCGGCAATACGGTCAGTCTCCTTCACCCGCCATGAGGCGATGTTGTTGAGTTTGGTGGTGCCTTCGGCTTTAAGGGCGCAGATGGCGAGGGTCATGGCGGCATCAGGGATGTGGTTACAGTCGGCCTCTATGGCCTTGAGCGGGCCGGTGGTGCGAGACTCGATGTAGTCATCGCCGAGATCAATCTGCCCTCCCATACGCGCCAGTGTGTCAGCAAACTTGATATCACCCTGAATGGAATTGCGGCCCACGCCCATTACGCGCACCGGCCCGCCCGCAAGCACGCCAGCTGCGATAAAGTAGGAGGCACTTGAGGCATCGCCCTCGACATGAATTTCGCCGGGGCTGACATAGCCCGCCTTGGGGATATGGAATGTCTGCCAGCCGTCGCGCGTCACTGTGATGCCAAAACGCTGCATGAGGTTGAGGGTAAGCTCAACATAAGGTTTGGAAATCAGCTCGCCCACCACCTCGATCGTCGCGGGCTGGCCGAGCAGCGGCAGTGCCATGAGCAGGGCTGAAAGGAACTGGCTAGACACATCGCCGCGCACTTTAATGGGGCCACTCAGCTTGAGCTGGGCAGGCAGAATTTCAAGCGGCGGAAAACCATCGTTGCCCAGATAGTTCACTGCAGCACCCAGTTGGCGCAGGCCATCCACCAGATCGCCAATCGGGCGCTCGTGCATACGGTCAACACCCTTTAATGTGTAATAGCCGTTCGAAAGCGCGAGTGCAGCCGCCAGCGGCCTGAATGCGGTACCAGCATTGCCCAAAAACAGCTCGGCCTCTTTCACTTTAAAAGCGCCAGCCTGCCCTGTCACCTCGTGGCTTTCGCTTACATCCACCCCCAGTCTGGCCAGAGCTGTGAGCATCACCTCGGTATCTTCAGACTCGAGCAGGCCTAAAAGGCTGGTTTTCCCCTGCGAGAGGGCCGAGAGCAACAAAGTGCGGTTGGAGATGCTTTTTGAGCCAGGCAGAGCCAATTTCCCCGCAATTTCAGCGCTGGCGGGCAGGTCGAGGAACGGCGGATATTGATGCATGACCCTGTTTTTCCTGCAGATTTAACGGAATTGTTGACATAGCCCCATCAACATGGCACTCAACCCGCCTTAAACCGGATTTTTTTGGGAGCAAAGACAACATGTCCAAGCCAGAATGGGGTGTCAAGCGTTTGTGCCATGGTTGCAGCGCGCTGTACTATGACATGAAGAAGGCCCCGCCCGTTTGCCCCAAGTGCAACGTCACCTTCGACCCTGAAGCGCTGCTGAAGTCGCGCCGCAAGGTTGTGCAGGAAGAGAACAAGGCTGCCAAGAAGGCTGCTGCTGCACCGAAGGTGGAAGAAGTTGAAGATGACGTCGAGGTCGAAGTCGAAGAAGTTGTCGAGGGCGATGAAGTGATCGCCGACGACGAGGACGACGCAGAAATTGAAGTCGAAGTCGACGATAAGGAATAATTTCGCTTTCTGGGTCTTGCGCACCGCCCCAACACGGTGTTAGACAGCAGGCCACAGATTTTGGGGGTATAGCTCAGTTGGTAGAGCGCTTGCATGGCATGCAAGAGGTCAGCGGTTCGACCCCGCTTACCTCCACCAGAATAAAAAAGGGTCCGGTTTTACCGGGCCCTTTTTGTTTGGCCAGTTTTCTAGCGGGTTCCGGCTGCTACCGAGAGCACAAACTCATAGCTTTCGCTTTGCGTAGCATAGCCGCGGCGCGAAGGGTGCACAGCGCTGCCATAGGCCAGCAGCTGGTTATCATCGGTAATCACTTCGCTATAGGCGCCAAGGCGCTCGAGCCCGCTACGGTCAAGCAATATGGCCTTACGTACGTCGGCCTCAGTCATATCACGTACAATTCCTTGGCGGGCATAACCGGGTAATACCTCGCCCAGTTTTACAGCCTCATCCATACTGCCGAGTAGAATGCCAGTGGTTGAAAGCGGATCGATCCATAAAATCGAGTTAGGGAAAACGCTCTGGAACGTACGGGTGATGGCAGCTGCATGATACGGCGTAAGCAGATGGAACGGCACCCACTGCGCAATCACGCCCTTTTGGGTAAGACGCGCACGAGCCAGCTCATAAAACTCGGCTGAGTAAAGCGCATTCACGCCTGCATGCGTGGGTGGCATGGGCTCAAGCGTGATCACATCGTACAGCTTGGGTACGCGGCGCAGGTAGGCCCGGCCATCCATGACAATCGGGTGCACGCGCGCGTCACCCAGCACGTTGTTGTTGGCGGTAAAGTATTGCGCCAAGTCAAACACATGCGGGTTGATATCAACGATATCGAGCTGTTGCGGGGCTTCAACGCGCACAGCATGGGCCGTCTGGCCGGTACCAAAGCAGATGACCAGCGCTTGCTGCGGACTCTCATGTACCAGCATGGGCAGATGCCCCATCCACGGCATGTAATGCGCAGGATCGAGCTTGTCAGTGCCGCCCGGCTGCGCGGTTGCCAAGGTGCCGTCGATAATCAGGGCGCGAATACCACTGGCAAACTCAACCGCCGAGGTGGTGACATCCGGCCCGTTATAGCTGGCCAGCACCTGTGCCCCCGCAAGGCGCTGCGAGGCAATATTGATCTGTGCGCGGCTACGGCCCGCACCAGAGTGCGTTGTAACAGCGAGCACCAATGCAGCCACGGCGAATAGTGCAAACACCTGCCGCACCCTGCCTTGCAGCAATATAATACCGCTAAGGGCAATCAGGCTGCCTGCCAGCCATGCAGCCGCTACGAATCCGATGGTTGGAAGCAGCAGCCAGCCTGCCGCGAGCGAGCCTGCTACACCGCAAAGCGAGTTGAGTGCGTACAAACGGCTCCAGTCCTGCGGGGTGTTCTGCTCATCCATCAGGCGCGGCAGCACGCTGCCCAGCAACAGCATGGGAATGCCAAGGAACACCAGCGACATACCGAAACTAAAGAGCAGCACCAGCAAAGGATAGTCGGAGTATATCTGCGAGGTCACGATATCGAACCGCTCGATAAAGGGCGTAGCCAATAACACCGCAATACCCGCAGAGGCCAGCATATGCGCGGGCGATAGCCGCAAGCGCCTGACCAGCGGCACCAGCCGCGCCCCTAAACCAAGCGCCAACAGCACGGCGGCGAGCATGATGGCAAAAGCATCCGTCGTGCTGCCAAACGCAGCAGTGAGCGAACGGAACCACGAAACCTCAAGTACGAAGGTAGCAAAGCCGGTTATGGCCGCGATGGCCCATAGGCGCGCGTTAAGCGGCTGTAGCGGTGCTGGTGCAGCGACCTCAACCCTCTTGTCCTTCGCGAGCAAGAGGCACAGCAGCGCGATAAGGATGTTAAGCCCCGCTACAAACTGAATGGTCAGCTCTACGCCAAACAACGGAATAAAGCTGAAAGCACAAATAATAGCGCCGAAAGCAGCGCCTAATGTATTGAGACCATAAAGCACTGAGAGGGAAGTATGGCTTTGCCGCGCCAACAGGCCAAACACAGGCAGAGTAGCGCCCATGGCCAGAGTGGCTACGCCCAGTGCAGCAGCCAACGACAGTACATGCACGATTGGTGCTGCCAACGGCATGGCGTGATAAACGCTGCTATCGATATGTTCTATGTAAATAAAAGCGGGTGTGAGCAGCAGACCTGCTGCACCTATGATAAATTCGAGCAGACCATAAATACGCAGAGGATTGGCCTGCTGCTGGCGCTTAAGCCATGCACCTGCCCAGAGAGAACCAAAGCATAACCCCGCCATGGTCACAGCAAGGGTTAGCGCCGTACCCCAAGCCGATACACCTAACGCGAGCGCGGTTTTAAGTTGCCACACTACCTGCCATGAAAGAGCGGCAAGCCCTGAGAAGAAAACCAGCAGGTGTATCATGCGAAAGAAAAACCCCTCGCGCTGTTAACCTTATGCCATGCCCAGTGCTGACATATAGGTATCGAGTACCGCTTCCTGTTCCGCGCGATCAGACGGGTTCATCTTGCGCAGACGCACGATCATGCGAATGATCTTGGGATCGTAACCATTACCCTTGGCCTCGGCATAAATCTCGCGCACATCAGCGCCTAATTCGCGGCGCTCTTCCTCAACGCGTTCAATACGCTCGATAATCGACTTCAGTTGCCCTGCGGTAACGCCTTGAACTGCATTTGCCTTGGCCATGTGAAATTAACTCCGGTAAATTCATATAGGTAAACGTGGAGGCGGATTTAGCAGGATGCTTGCAATGCCGCAAGCCACTCGCTATTTTGGCTGTTATCAAACGATTTTAAGGGATTATATTATGCGCTTCCTGCTCGCTGCTGCCACAGCCCTGCTCTTTGCCCTACCCGCCCACGGCCAGAACCTTGAGTGGAATGACTTTGACATCTCGGTTGGCGGCGCAGGTGTATATACGCCTGACTACCTTGGCAGTGACGACTACGAGTTCGACTTCATGCCGGATGTTGAAGTCATGTACAAGAAAACCGCCTTCATCTCTACCCGCAACGGCGCTGGCATTTATCTGACCAATACACCGCATGGCCGTTTTGGCGTGTCGGTCTCGCCCGACTTCGGCCGCGATGAAGATGACAACGACCGCCTAACCGGCCTTGGCGATATCGACCTCGGCATGCGGGTAAATGTGTTTGGCGAAATGTCGTACGAGCCGTTCTTTGTTGGCGCCAAGGCCAGTGCTGCTGCGGGCGGCGGGGCCGAAGGCCAGCTGATTAACGGCTATGTAGGCCTGCGCAAGCAGCTGACCGATACCACAACCGGCCAGATGACCCTTGGCACCACTTGGGCTGGTCGCACCTGGGGCCGCGAATATTATGGCATTAACGCCGCACAGTCGGCAGCCTCGGGTCTTGCCCAGCATGAGGTTGATAGCGGCTTTCGCGATGTAGCGCTGGGCGGCATGGTCAACTACCGCCTGTCAGACAAGCTCACCCTTACCGGTATTGCCCGCTGGACCCACCTGCTGGGCGATGTGGCCGATAGCCCGATTGTTGAGGATGAAAATAACCTCACAGTTGGTATCGGCCTTGGCTACAAGTTCTCAACTGCTGTTATGGGCCCTGGCCGCTAATTAGGCTGACTACTAAACGCCGGCTTTAATTCGGGCACGCAGCTCATCGTCCAGCACCGCTTCAAACCGCGCTTTGTTGCTGCCGCGTTTGCTCTCTGGCAGGGCGGGCTTGGGCCCATGCGCCGTCCAGTACTGGCCGCGGTTGGTCAGCGCCGTTGCACCCTTGCCCTGCACGCTGGCAGCCAAAGCCTCATCATCGCTCACCACCAAATCGCGCGCGGTGGTTTCGTTAGCGATGATACCTGCCACATTACCCTCGCCCACCACGATTTTGGTAATCCATGGCTCGAACGGCGCACCAATATCTTGCGCACAGAACAGCACCACCTCAACCCCATAGCGCTGCGCCAGCCGGTATATTTCCGACTTTACCGGGCAATCGACAGCATCTATCAGCAGGCGGGTAGGCATCTGGACTTTGCGGCTTTTTAGGGGTTAACTAAGCGCATGTTAGCAGGTGCAATACGTGCCGTCAGCAACTCTTGAGGGGCTTTGCCATGAAAAACTGTCTCAGTCTTCTCGTCTTGTTTGCCTTGGCGCTACCAGCCCATGCAGGCGAAACCGCCGATGCACTGGCCCCACGCATCAGCTTTCCGGTGCCTGAAGGCCTGTGCGCTCTGCCCACCAATGAAACCGGTAATACCATTTTCGCCCGGCTCGACCAGATCCAGCGCGATATCGGTAACCGCCTTGTGATGCTGTTTCCCAACTGTGCTGATGCCGAGCTGATAGCTGCAGACCAGCCGCCCGTTTTTTCGCATTACGCGATTGTTGCCACCATCTCCGCCGCAGTTACTTCGCGGATTGATGTTGGCCGCGAAGAGATCATCCGTCAGATGGCCAAAGAGCTGAACGCTGGCACCGCTGGTGATGCCGCCATGCGGCTGATTGAGAATGCCGATGTATCACTCAAGCAAATGGGCATCAGCGATATCGAGATGACCCAGCCAGTTCGCTATGTGGGGCAGGATGAGTTGGCAGTTTACGCCCTCATGCGCCAGCGTGTGAGCCATACCGATAAGTCGAGTAACGAGATTATGGGCGTACTGAGCGCCACTAGCTTTAATGGTGTACCGGTATTTGTATATTACTACGATACGCCGCCCACCAAAGACTCTGCCCTACAGCTTTACAATGCCAATAAGGCCTACCTCACGCTGCTCGACAGCAAAAGCCTGTTGCCGTGAGCGATAGACTCGACACCCGCCTGTGGCTCGATGGCCATTTGCGCCAGCTCACTAACAAGGGCGATTTTTACACGATTGTGCATAAAGGCGATGATGCGCGCGGGAGTGTGGTTTTAAAGCTCAACATGGGCCGTATGGCAGGATGCCGTGTGCTGACACAGGCTTACAGCGCCGACGGCGAGCTGGGCTGGCTCTCAGCACTAGAGGGCCGCAGCGTGCCGGAGGATGAGGCCGATGCCTACCTGCAGCGCCTGATAGAGCGCGATAATGATGTATGGGTGATCGAGCTTGAGAGCCGTGATGGCACCCACCCCTTCCCCGGTAAAGTATTGGCTTAAACCGCAGGCTTATTGCCGTACTTCATTTTGGCAAAAGCAATTACACCTGGCAGCAGGGATACGATGATGATGCCGAGAATAACCAGCTGGATATTCTCCTTCACCAGCGGAATATTACCGAGCCAGAAGCCAGCCTGCGTGAGCGATACCACCCAGATAACCCCGCCGATGATGCTGATCGCGGTAAAGCGCAGGTAGGTCATGCTGGCAACGCCCGCGGTAAACGGCATGAAGGTACGCACGATGGGCATGAAGCGGCCAAAGATCAGCGCCTTAGCGCCATGCTTTTCAAAAAAGGCATGTGCGGCTTCAAATCCCTTTTTATTGAAGAAGCGTGAGTTCTCCCATGCGAACACGCGTGGACCAACGGCACGGCCTACCCAGTAATTGAGATTATCGCCCAGCACTGCCGCGCTAAAGAGCACCAGCGTGGTGATGGTAATATCAGTACCGGTGCTGATCGCCGCCAACGCACCCGCCGCAAACAGCAGGGAGTCGCCGGGCAGGAACGGCGTAACCACCAACCCCGTCTCGCAGAACACGATGAGGAACAGAATGGCATAAATCCACGGGCCATAAGCCACACTCCACGCCTGCAAATGCTGGTCGAGATGAAGGATGATGTCGATGAAGTGCTGTAGGTATTCCATGTAAAAAGCTGATAGCAAATAAAAAACGGCCCTGCAAAGCAAAACAGCCTCGTCATATGCCAATTACGCATAACCCCAGCCTAACCGGCATTTTATAGCGGGTGCTTATTCATCCATGCTGCCTCCATCAACCAAGGAGAAAGCATGATGAAACAAAGCAAATATACCCAAGGCCTGGGCCTTGTTTTTAACGCCCTCACGTTTTCGGCCGAAGCGCACAAGCGCCAGCGCCGCAAGGACAGCGAGGCAACGCCCTATATCAACCACCCTATTGAGGTTGCCAACCTGCTGGTTACATGCGGTGTGACCGACCCGATTACCCTTGCCGCTGCCCTGCTGCACGATACGGTGGAGGACTGCGGCGTCACCCGCGCCCAGCTGGCATCGCGCTTTGGCGAAGAAGTGGCCAATACGGTTATGGAAGTGACCGACGACAAGAGCTTACCCAAGCTGCGCCGCAAGCGCCTGCAGACTACGCAAACGCGCTTCAAGAGTGAACGGGCACGGCAGATCAAGCTGAGCGATAAAACCTGCAACCTGCGGGATGTGGCCAGCAATCCGCCCAAAGACTGGGACCTTGCCCGCCGCAGCAAGTATTTTGAGCACTCAGCCGCAGTGGTAAACACCATTCGCCACACCAGCCCTACGCTGGCCGCGCAGTTTGATGCGGTTTACAAACGCAGACTTGAACTGACTGCATAATTAAAGCGTAAAACCAGAACCGAGCGCCCGCAGACAAAACTCGGGCGCTTTTTCATTTTGTGCTAAAGCTGCGGCATGCAACTCGCCCGTCTGCGCCAAAGCTGTAAAGACCTGCTCCTGCTCGCAGCAGCAGCCATGCTTTTACTTATCCTGCCAGATGAGGCCATGGGCCCGCTACAGGCACTAAACCCTTATAAAATATGGCTCATCGTTGTGCTGCTGCTCGGCATCGGTACGCTCGGACAGCTGGTAAGCCAGCGTGTGGGCCTGCGCCATGGCCTGCCGCTTGCGGGGTTCATCTCGGGATTTGTCTCGAGTACGGCAACAGTTATGGCTCTGGGCCTGCAGGTTAAAAAGCATCCGGCCAGCCATGCACCTGCTGTGGCAGGCGCTGTGCTCTCAAGCGTTGCCACTTATGTTCAAATGGCGATGCTGCTGGCCGCCCTTAGCCTGCCGCTGTTTTACAAAATGCTGCCGCCTCTGCTGGCCGGGGTTTTGGCTTCCGCGCTTTACAGTATCTTTTTCATTCGGCGCTCGGCCCGCAGCGTTAATCTGTCTGCGCCTTCGGGCAAACCCATCATCACCCTTAAGGCCGCTCTTGGTATGGCCGGGCTGATTGCGCTGATCGGCGTGGCGGTGGTATGGCTCAACCATAGCCTTGGGGAAAAGGGTATCTGGCTGGGGGCTGCCATCGCCGGACTATCTGATGCACATGCCGCCGGCGCCACCCTGGCCGCACTGGTGAATGCAGGCACGCTTGAGGCCGGTAAATCTGTGATTCCTGTCATGCTGGGCTTTACCAGCAATACCCTTTTACGTATGGCGCTTTCGGCCACGGCAGGCTCGCATGTTTACGCGCGTGAGGTGATTCCCGGCCTTGCGATTGGCCTCGTTGCAGCATGGGCTGGCGCTTTATTTGTGTTGTTGTAATCTGCCGCCCATGAACGCACTCGCCCCCTTTGGCACCCACACCCCGCACGCCTGGCAAAACGCGCTGATGGCGATTACGCAAAAGCTGCCCGAAACATGGCTGGGCCGCCGCTTCGCCCTATGGCTGCGCAAACCGGTGCTGATTACCCTTGGCGATCATCCGGCGGATGTGGAGCGGCTGGGTTACAAGCTACGCCTGGTGGCGCATGATAACGTGTCGGAAAAGCGCGTACTCTTCACCCCGCAGTTTTTTGATAGCGATGAGCTGGCCCTGCTCAAGCAGCGCATTCGTCCGGGCTTCCGTTTTCTCGACATCGGCGCGAATGCTGGTCTTTACGCCCTTTATGTCGCCGCCCGTGCGGGAGCCGAGGCCAACATTGTGGCGGTTGAGCCGCAGCCTGCCATGCTTGAGCGGCTACATACCAACATCGCACTCAACAACTTTACCACTATTCATGTCGCCCCCATTGCACTGGCAGATAGGGATGGCAGCATTACCCTGCACCTCTCGAAGGACAATCGCGGGCAAGCCAGCGTAGCCGCTACCGAGGGCGAAGCGGTTGAAGTGCCCTGCCGCACCCTGCTCTCGCTGATGGATACCCGCGGCATGCAGCAGGCGGATGCCATGAAGATTGATATTGAGGGCGCGGAAGACATCGTGCTCAACGCCTTCTTTGCCACCGCCCCACAAGAGCGCTGGCCCAAGATAATTTTCATCGAGCGTAACGCCAAACGCTGGAAAACTGATGTACTACAGATGCTGCTGGATAAAGGTTACCGCGAGACCAACCCCGGCCGCATGAACGTGATTCTTGAACTTTAACAGAACTGTCATTGAACTTTTGCCGCGGCTTATGCCACAACCTCTGCATGTTCAAGTCTGTTGACATCATCATCGCCGAGCTGCTCGGTACCCGCCACACAACCGGCGATGCAGCTGCTGTGCAGCGCCTGCGCGATATGCATGGCTATGATGGTGATATTGCGCAAAGCGAGGGCCGTTTTGCCAATGCCATTCCAAGCTACCAGCGCCATCTTGAAATCAACCCGCACGACTTCCAGCGCAACCTCTCGCTCAGCACCAGCTACTTCCAGCTCTATTGTCTGCCCGAAGCCGAGGCAGCTTGCGATACAGCTATTGAGCTGAAGCCGCAGGATGCCAATGCCCGCATCCAGCGCTCGATCATCCGCTTTGCGCGTGGCAACTGGCAAGGCGCCCTCAGCGATATGGAATACCGGCACGATGCCGGCTGGGCGCGCGAAGTAAACTGGAGCACCAGCCCGCGCGAACTTAAAGGCAGCATTCCATTTACTGGCAGTGCGGCAGACAAAGACCAGCCACTGCTAGTCATGGCCGAAGGCGGTGCGGGCGATACCGTGCAATTTGCAGCGCTACTACTGGCGCTTAAAGCCCATACTTCGCAAATTATATTTGAAGTGCAGAACCACCTGCTGGGCCTCATGCAGGGGCTTGCCCGGCACGGCATAACCGTGGTTGCGCGTAAAGACACACTGCCATTTACCACTACCCGCCATATCTCGCTGCTCAGCCTGCTGCATATTCTGCAAATCAACCCGCTTGAGCCTAACCCCTATTCAGCCGCTTATGAACTACCTGTGGATGAAGAGAAACTGACCGTACGCCGTGCCGAGCTGATGCGCGATTATGGCGAGGGTTATAAAATCGGCATCGCGTGGCGCAGCGACCCTAACAACAAATTTGATCTCGGCCGCGATGTGCCGATTGAGCTGATGCGGCCCTTTACCGAGCTCGACGGTGTAACAGCCATCTGCCTGCTGGATGATGCAAGCGAGGATGAGCGCAGAGCGCTGCCAAACCTCAAGTACCGGAACAAGATAGGTGAACGTATCTCGTTTGAGGACATGGCTATCACCATGAAGTGCCTTGATCTGGTCATTTCGATTGATACAGTATGGCCTAATCTGGCGGGTGCGCTACGTGTGCCTGCGCTCCTGCTGCTCAAGCACATCCCCAACTGGCGCTGGGGGCTTGCGGGCACAAGCACGCCGCTTGCGCCCACCACCACACTATTGCGCCAGCCCGAGGCCGGTAACTGGCAGACCCCAGTTCATAAGGCTTACGAACAGCTCCTGCACCTCAAGCAGCGGTAGGGTAATCGGTATAGCCGCGCTCGCCCTTACCATAGAACGTAGCAGTATCCGGCGTGGCCAGCGGCAGATTACGTTTAAAGCGCTCTACCAGATCAGGGTTTGAGATGAACGGGCGGCCAAAGGCTACGAGGTCTACCTCTCCTGCGGCCAGTCGCTGCTCGGCCAGCTGCTGCGTATAACCGTTGTTGCCCATGTAGAGTCCGTTGAACTTGCGGCGCAGCACCTGCAGATCAAACCCGCCCTCTACCTCGCGCGCGGCGCGGGTAATGCCTTCGACTACGTGAATATAAGCCAGCTTATAGGGGTTGATGGCATCAATCAGCGCTGTAAACAGCGCTTCAGGGTTGCTGTCCTGCATATCATTCACCGAGCTGAGCGGCGAGAGGCGAATACCAACCTTGCCACTCTCACCGCCTGCACCGGCCACCACTGCCTCTACCACCTCGCGCGCGAAGCGGATACGGTTTTCAATAGAGCCGCCATAGGCGTCAGTGCGCTGGTTACTGCCATCGCGCAGGAACTGGTCGATCAGGTAGCCGTTGGCCGCATGAATCTCGACACCATCAAACCCGGCCTTCAAGGCGTTTTCGGTAGCGCGGCGATAGTCGGCAATAATGCCCGGAATTTCGTTACTGTTCAGCGCGCGTGGCTCTTGCGCATCGACCATTCCGTTCTGCGTGAAGATCTGCGCCTTGGGCTTGATGGCGGATGGCGCAACCGGCAGGGTTTTGCCCGGCTGCAGGTCAGGGTGTGAAATACGCCCCACATGCCAGAGCTGCAGGTAAATGCGCCCGCCACCTGCGTGTACGGCGTCTGTCACCGCTTTCCAGCCGGCAATCTGCGCTTCGCTGTAAATGCCGGGAGTATCAATATAGCCGCGGCCCTGCGGGGTGATGTTGGTTGCCTCGCTGATGATGAGGCCAGCGCTGGCGCGCATGCCATAGTACTTGGCCATAAGTTGTGTGGGCACACCCTCATCCGGCGCGCGGGTGCGCGTAAGCGGTGCCATGACCACGTGATTGGAGAGCTGATAAGGGCCAAGCTGTGTTGGTGCTAAAAGTGTGGTTGCCATGGGGTAACTCTTTTTTCTTTGAGCAGGAGGACTGGACAATCTGAAAATAGATGCCACCTTCTGGCGGTCAAGTTCAACCGGAGAGTGTTCATGGAATATCGTCAGTTAGGCAAGTCTGGTCTTATGGTCCCCGTCCTCAGCCTTGGTACCGGCACTTTTGGCGGTGTGGGCGATATGTTCAAGAAATGGGGCGCAACCGATGTTGCTGAAGCCTCCAAGCTGGTTGACGTGTGCCTTGAGGCAGGTCTCAACTTCTTTGATACCGCGAATATCTACTCAGCCGGTGCGTCGGAAGAGATCCTCGGCGCTGCGCTTAAAGGCCGCCGCGATAAAGTTCTGATCGCAACCAAAGCCACCTTTGGCATGGGCGATGGCCCCAATGACCGTGGCTCCTCGCGCCAGCATATTGTTAAAGCAGCTGAGGATAGCCTCAAGCGCTTGGGCACTGACTATATTGATGTCTACTTCATGCACGGGTTTGACGCCCTCACCCCGCAGGAAGAAACCCTTGAGGCGCTTGATACCCTCGTGAAAAGCGGCAAGGTGCGTTACACTGGCTGCTCCAACTTTTCGGGCTGGCATGTGATGAAGTCGCTCGCCACGAGTGAGAAGCATCATTACGTGCGCCATAGCGCCTATCAGGGGTATTACTCGCTGCTGAACCGTGAGTACGAGTGGGAGTTGATGCCGCTTGGCCTCGATCAGGGCCTTGGCCTGATGGTGTGGAGCCCGCTTGGCTGGGGTCGTCTTACCGGTAAAATCCGCCGCGGTCAGCCCGCCAAGGAAGGCCGTATTGCCCAAGGCGGCGATGTCGGCGGTCCGCAGGTTGATGATGAGCATCTGTATAACGTTGTCGACGCGCTCGATGCCATGGCGAAAGAAGTGGGTAAAACCATTCCGCAAGTAGCACTGAACTGGCTGCTGCAGCGCCCGACCGTGAGCAACATCGTGATTGGTGCGCGTAACGAGCAGCAGTTGAAGGATAACCTTGGTGCTGTGGGCTGGAACCTGACCAAGGATCAGGTGGCCAGGCTCGACGCCGCTTCGCGCCGCCACCCCATCTACCCGTATTGGCACCAAATGGGCTTTGATTCGCGCAATCCCAAGCCGACCACCTGGTAGACAGCAAATCCCGAGAAAACAGAGCATTGCTTTGTTTGCACCGAGGCATTTGCGTTCTTCCTACAGCGCTCTTGCGCCCCATGGGCTAACCCCGTAAAACAGCCCTGTTTTAACGGAGTTGCCCATGGAACGCGTTGCAATTATCGGTCTTGGTTATGTCGGCCTGCCTCTGGCAGTGGCTTTAGCCAGGCATGGCGAAGTTATAGGCTTCGATATTTCAGCCCGCCGTATTGCTGCCCTGCGCGCGGGCCATGATGCCACCGGCGAAGTAGAAGCCGACCGCCTTAAAACCAGCACCCTGCGCTACACCGATAAGCTTGAGGATATTAAAGGCTACGATGTGTACATCGTAACCGTGCCCACGCCGGTTGATAGCCGCAACGAGCCCGACCTCTCGCCCGTACTCGCTGCCTGCGAGACTGTGGGCAAGGTCATGGCCAAAGGCGCCATCGTATGCTTTGAAAGTACTGTGTATCCCGGCGTGACCGACAAGATCTGTGGCCCTGCCCTTGCCCGCGCTTCGGGCCTTGTATGCGGAACCGACTTTTTCCTCGGCTACTCGCCCGAGCGCATCAACCCCGGTGACCGTGAACATACGGTAGAGCGCATTACCAAAATCGTAGCCGGACAGACACCTGCCGTGCGCGACCAGCTAGTAAAACTTTATGGCGCAATGAACGGCCATAAAATTCATGCCGCAGCCAGTATCATGGCGGCAGAGGCGGCCAAGGTAATTGAGAACGCACAGCGCGATATCAACATTGCTTTCATCAACGAGATTTCGACCATCTTCCGCAAGCTTGGCCTTTCAACCCACGATGTGCTGGAGGCTGCAGGCACCAAATGGAACTTCCTGCCCTTTACGCCCGGTCTGGTCGGCGGGCACTGCATTGGTGTAGACCCTTTCTACCTCGCCCGCTGTGCGCGTGATCTGGGCTACAACCCCGAGATCATTCTCTCCGGTCGCCGCATCAACGATGGCATGGCCGAGCAGATTGTGAGCGAGCTGCACGAGCTGATGCGCCCGCGCCTCAAGGCTGGTCAGGTGGGCCGTATTCTGGTTATGGGGCTTACATTTAAAGAGAACGTGCCTGACCTGCGCAACTCCAAGGTGGCCGATGTGGTGGCCGCCTTCGCACGCCGCGGCCATCTGGTTACAGTGACCGACCCCGTGGCAAATAAGGATGAGGCCTATCATGAATACGGCATCGACCTGCATGCAAGTGCGCTGGTCGAAGGCCCGTATGACCTGATTTTGGGTGCGGTTGCGCATAAAGAATATAAGTCGGTGCAGGCTGATGCGATTACTCAGGCGCTCACGCCCAACGGTATTGTAGCCGATCTTAAGGGGATGTGGCGCGATCACAAATGGCCGGAAAACGCCTCTTATTGGCAGGTTTAGCCCCTATTTACAGGAACTTACCACAAGCTTGCTTTGCCGAGCTTGATTTGCCTTGGCAGATTCGCTACAACCGCCGCCTTGGCTCTATGTCCCCTTCGTCTAGAGGCCCAGGACACGACCCTCTCACGGTTGTAACACCGGTTCGAATCCGGTAGGGGACGCCAACTTTGCTCGAAGTCCCCAAATCAAGGGCTTTTTACTTCACGCCAAAGCAAAATCGCACCGCTGGTACAGAACTCTGGTACAGCGGAGAATAATTTGGCGTCCTATTCAGTCCATCATTTAGTTCGTAGAGCAGGTACGTTCTACTTCCGCCGTGCGCTGCCCTTGTCTCTTGTCGAGCAGGCTGGCTTCAGCGAGCTAAAAATTTCCCTCAAGACAACTGATCCTAAATTGGCCAAAATCCGGTGCCGCGAGTTCAGCAGCCTGTTCGAACGGCTCTTTGGAGAATTGCAGGGCATGGCAAGCATTAAAGCAGAGACTATCAAGCAGCTTGTGAACGAGTTCTTCGTTAACGAATGGCGCTCAACCAACGATACCTATTATTGTGTAACAAACGATAAAAGCCTCGACCCAGCTGATGAAGCGGAAGGCTCAGATGCGCTTATCCAAAGAATACGCACTGAGGTAGGGACAGGTAAATTCTCACGACTTACGCACATCGAAGCAGTCAATCTTTTGGAGAAGCATGAGGTTAATATCAAGCCGGGTACAGATGACTACGACGAACTGTGCCGTGGCATAGCCCGTGCCCGAATTCAGGCGCTCAGGATTTTTTCCCTCAAGCTGAATGGGATGTTTGAGAAGGCATTGCCTGATGACCCTCTCTTTGCCGACATCGCAGACCCCGGCCTCCCACCGCTACCAGATGAAATCGCCTCCACGACCACAGGCAAGACACTGCGCGAAGCAATTACCGCCTTTGTCGAGCACATGCGGTTCCATAAACTTAGTGAAAAAACCATCACCGAGAAAACACGGGCGCTGGAATGGCTACCAGAGCTACTAGGGAGCGATAAACGTCAAATTACCACTATAACCCGTGAGGAAATTCGCTCCGTCAAAGAGGTTATAATGCGCTTACCGCACGGCTTTAGCGTGCGTGCCGAGTATGTGGGCGTGCCGTTAAAGCAGCTTGCTACCCTTGAAAAGGTGAAACGAATTGAGTCTGCTACTGCGGTAAAAAACCTTACCGCAGTAAAGACGTTGTTCAAGTGGGCGGAGAATGAAGGGTGGCTTGGCAACAAGGAGTCACCTGCCGAGAAGGTTTCCATTAAAGGCACCAAGAAACAGCAAGGAGATAAACGTCTGCCGTTTAGTGTCGAACAGCTCCGCGCAATCATAGCCAGTCCGCTCTATTACGGTTGCCAATCAGAGGGGCGGCGAAGCAATCCGGGGAACACGATAATTCGTGACGATTACTACTGGATACCTTTAGTCGGTCTTTTTACTGGAATGCGTCTTGGCGAAATTGTTCAGCTTGATGTTGCCGACATACGCCAGCTTGATGGTCTCTGGTATATTGATGTTAACCGGGGCGAAAACGACGAAACAGATAAGAGCCTCAAGAATTGGTCGAGTGCCCGCAAGGTGCCCGTTCACCCTATGCTGATTAATATGGGCTGGCTTCACTACATTGATACCGCCCGCATCGCCAACCCCAAGGGGCGCATCTTTGCTTCTATACAAAAGGGCAGTAATGGGTCCTATAGCCATAACTTCAGCAAATGGTTTAGCCGATACCTTGTTATCACCAAGGTTAAAACCAAACAAATCGCCTTCCATTCATTTAGGCACAGCATGACTGATGCCATGCGTGAAGCTGATATTCCAGACAGCGTATATAAGGCTATTCTTGGTCATAAAGACGATACGACCACTGCTGGGTATGGCAAAGGCTATAGCATCAAGGCGCTCGGCGGCCACATGGCCAAAGTCAGCTATGACATTGACCTCAGCCACCTAATACCCAAGACAAAAACCCACCTGTAGGAGTCGATAGTAGATGTGCTGTTGCCTCACCGCACTGCACCGGGAGAATTATGGGGATCGCTTCTCTTTTACGTTGAATTCCGACAGTGGGCGTGTGAAATAGATAGTGTTACTCAGTAGAGTATGCGTTTGCATACAATTGCACTGAGCGACATATATATGGTGACACCCAAGGAGGGGTCGAACCGAATGACGAGGGCTGGTAACAGCTCGCACGCATTTGGCCCCTCTCCTCAAGCCCAGATGCAGCGAGCACGTTGTATGGAGGGTGATGATGGAGCTGTATAATCAATATCAAGACATGATGAAACCCAATGAGGTAGCTGCAGTTCTGCGGGTATCTGTTCGCACGCTTGAGGCATGGCGTAGCAAGAAAAAAGGGCCCAAATACCGCCACATTATGGGGGGCGTACGCTACATGCGCGACGACATCCAGATGTATATCGAGCAAAGTTAAGCAGCGCCACCAGCCTCATAATTCACTCAACTTAATAAGTCCGAGAGCATTGCTCACAGGAAAGGAACCACTATGCCTAAAGTAATCCATGTAAACTTCAGCGGAAACCAACTATCATCTAATAAGCCAGTTAGTATGGTACAGAGTAATGTAGATAAGCATGTAGTAGATAGTCTTGTAGATATTGAAGAAGTTAAGAGTAACAAGGATAGTAAGCTAGCGGGTAAACCATACAAAATTGTGGTTAGCCTCGATAAGATTTCCGTAACCATGAACCGGCTGTCTCCTGAGGAGCTTGAGGATGTGGTTACTAACATCAAGAGCTGTAACTATGACCCTGAATTCTTCGCGTCTGTCTTTGTGCCTAGCAACTATCGTGCTCAAATCAAAATTCGGGTGACCCCAACTGAGACCGTGCTTATGCAGGCAGGCCCTAAGAATAAAAAAGGCGCTCAGGTTAGGTTGGAATGGAACCCCTCCAAAATTGGGGCCGCTGGGCATCATAAGCTTCGAGCAGTGCTGGAGAGCATGCTGCCTCATGGCTACAACCATTTCCTCGATTATGGTTATGTCACCCGCTACGACGTGGCTGTTGATATTTACGGTTACTCGCCATCTGAACTCGCATTCTCTTCTGAGAGTAACGTTAACTTCTCGACCTATAACAAGGCAGGAGATACCCAGACGATCTATCTAGGCTCTAAAACGTCTCAGCATCGCTGGGTTATCTACGATAAGGCCGCGCAGCTTAAGCTCAATGGAGGGGAAAAGATTACTCGCATCGAAAGGCGTATTAAGCCACATGATATGCGCTTCTTTGCCATGAACAACTACCCATGCCCATTGTCTAATCTGTCGGTGACCATCAGCCCCATTGGAACAAAAGCTCCCCCCGGTCTTGATGCCGATATTTGGAAGCTGTTCCGCGAGCTGTGTAAGCATGTGCCACAGCATAAGGCCATGTGTAAGCTCAATAAGGAAACTCGCAAAATTGTAAGTGGCTACCTTAAGCCGAAACAGCAGAAGTGGTGGAAGCCAATTGAGCTTTGGAATGAGTGGAAGCCACATCTCATAAAGCTGACCCTCCTTTCTTCACTTCATGGCAAATCCGCGATGAAATGCCCGAAGACGTGAGTGCCAATTGACGTATTGCATGTGAAAGAGGGTTAAGTGATTGAAATCAGACTCAATTCATCCGGTCGTTTGCATGTACTATGCAGTGTCTAGAGAGGTGCTTTCAACTTTCCATGACCGTGTCAAATGCTACGCTCATACATGAACACAGCCTTCAGCCATTTTCCGGTTCTAACCTCCGATAATTACCGCTTATCGGAGGTTACACTGCCCCCAACCGTGGCGGAGTTTGTCAGGGCTGCACATGCTGACAACACTCTGCGGGCATATAAAGCCGACCTCGCACACTTCATGGCATGGGGCGGTAGCATCCCAGCCAGTCCCGAGCAGGTGGCCAGTTATCTTGCTGCTCACGCCCGCAGTCATGCTCCAGCCACTTTAGCCCGTTGGCTGGTTGCGATTGGCAAAGCGCATGTAGTGGCTGGCCACGCCGCTCCTGCTGGCCATGAGCTAGTCAGACTGACCCTGCGTGGTATCCGCCGAAGCCTACCCCGCCCTCAGGTGCAAGCTCGCCCGGTGCTGATAAGTGAGCTACACCAGATTGCCGGAGCGATGGGCGATGACCTGCACAGCCTGCGTGACCGTGCCCTTTTGCTGGTTGGGTTTGCTGGCGCATTCCGACGCTCGGAACTGGTTGGCCTGACCGTAGCTGATGTTAAATACATCCCTCAGGGGATACTGTTGCATCTACGCCAAAGTAAGACAGACCCACTAGCCCAAGGCCGAGTAATTGCCATTCCCGCAACGGGTGATGCTAACCTGTGCCCGGTTCAGGCTTTGTCTGCATGGCTGGAATGTGCCGGAATAACTATCGGGTCGATATTCAGACCCATCAACCGCCATGGCCAGATTTCTGATACCGCACTCTCAGCAGAGTCTGTGGCAGTCATCCTGAAGCAACGCGCCAGTGCCGCAGGCATCGACCCGGCTGGATACTCCGGCCATTCACTCCGGGCTGGGTTTGCTACCAGTGCAGCACTAGCTGGCCTGACAACCGACAGTATCCAGCGCCAGACAGGCCATAGCTCACCCGCCATGCTGGCGCGGTATATCAGGGCAGTAGATACGAATGCTTGGGCAGATTTAGCTGCAGTCAGCGTTTGCCAATAAGGCCTTCCAGCATATTCTCGACCACCCGCAATTCAGGGTCGGTAAGCTGCTTGATGGCGTTTATCGCCTTAGCCTCCCGGTCGAGTCTTCCCCGTGGCTTGTTACGCTCCGCCTCAAATCCCTCGAAAAAGTGGCCCAAAGGCACTTTTAACTCACGACTGATAGCTTGCAGCGTCTCCAGCCCGGTAAGTGCAAATCCGCGCTCGATATTCGCCACTGTTTCAGTCGCACGACCAATCTTGGCCGCGAGTTGGGCCTGTGTCAGGCGCTTTCTCTTAGGCAAAACCTCTCGGGCGGCCTTAACTTTTGACCCGACATAGCTTTTTAGGTCTGTTTTCATGCCCGTATTTTGGTATCGGGCTGACTTTATTAAAATGAGTCTGTATTGCTGTTTGCAATCAATTGCAAAATACAGTAGCGGGTTATATCCCAAACGACCACGAGCGCCAAGGAGGGCCAGATGGGACTGTTTCAAGCTACAGGTAACGCCAAGGACAGCGTATTTGCGCCGCTTCTGCCAGAAAAGTTCGCAGTTCAGCACAAGGAAGACCATATACAGGCATGGGTAGATACCGCCCCCACTGTCCTGAATGATGGCCAGCCCATGCTGAGTCTGGGCCGCGAGCTAGTAACGACTCACAACGCCTACATCGACAATCTCTATATCGACGGTAACGGTGTGCTGGTGGCAGCAGAGATGAAGCGTGGCCGCACCCCTCGGGATGTTCTGGCCCAAATCAGCGAATATGCCGCCTATATCGACAAGCTCAGCTGGGCCGATGTCGAGGCCTTCTGCCAGAAGCGTAACGGCAAGCCACTTGATAAGGCGTATAGCGCCATCTTTGGCAGACCTGTCACCCGTACCCCCAACCCTGAGCATCGCCTGATGATTGTGGCCGAGGACTTCCGGCCCGAGATTGTCGAGACTGCTGCCTATCATATTGCCCGAGGGATGCCGCTGGCACTGTTGCAATTCACCTACTACGCCCTTAACGGTCAGTCTGTACTGGACATGCAAACGGTCATGGGAGAAATCCCTGAGCAGCAAGCGCCCAGCACGGTAATACCTGTAATCAAAACGGCAGTAACCAGTGTTCCTGCCCGCCCCCTCTCAGATGATGGCTATTCCAACTGGGTGCTGTCGGGCCTTGAGGGCTACCTGACCAGTCTGGCTCAGCGTAATGGCTGGGATCTGACAACCCGTCTTAACAAGCAGACCTACCTGTTTAACCTGACAAGCTGGGGCGTACCGCTGGCCAACTGCCAGCTGCGCGTTGACACTTATATATCTACGGCACTGGCCCTACGGCTGGCGTTCCGTACCAGCGCACTACCTGAGCTACGCGACCACCTTGAGCGCCACCGTGCGGACTGGCAGGGCAAGTTTGCTGCTGAGTTCGAGAAGCCAGCATATGACACGCCTTACACCACCCTGACGCTCAAACTGCCTCGGCCCACCATGGGTGAGCAGGCAGGACTGCATGAGATTGAGGCCAGACTTGGCGATATGGCCACTGTCCTGCTGCCCATCCTGTCCCAGTTCTTCGCTAGCCGTACAACACAGGCTGGCGCCGCATAAATCGGCATATGGGGCGACATTCCCCTTCCATCAGGCAGTCACAGGGTTAGCGTTCAAGCAGATCAACTATCGGGAGCAATACATGAAACTGGTTAAGTGCAAAAGCTGCGGCGAAGACATATCACCGAAGGCGAGTACCTGCCCCAAATGCGGACATCCGCGTTCGCGTGTCAGCATCACCAGGATACTCGCCTATCTCCTCGTCATTTACGGCATGGTCTCGTGCGTTGCCTATTATGGCGATGGCGGCTTTGAGAAACAGGTTAACCAGAATATGGCTCAGATTACTAACAAGGTTGCGACCGACGCTGTGCAGCAGTACGAAATCGCCAAACGTCAGGGCGACCCTATCCAGATTTGTGTGCAAGCCGGGTTTGTATCTGCTGCCTACCTGCAGGCCAAAGACGAGGTGAACTATCAGGCATGGAAGGCGACCGAGCGTGGGGATTGCCGCCGTGCTGGTGTACCGGGTCACTGATAGCGACAAACGGCAGATAAGGCGACAAACCCCTATCCTTTGAAAGTCAAAAGGTTAGCGTTTTTCCATGGTCATTTTCATGGAGAAACCTAATGAAACAGGCACTAACTAAGTACCAGCTCATGCTGGCAGACATGCTGGCCAGCACCGAGCAGCAGCCCGTCATGCCGCTGGCGGCAGACAAGTGGATTGTCTCAAGCGCATTACAGAAGGCCATTCGCCGCAGCGCGGTTGAAACCGCCCAACGGGCTGCACTCACCTTTTACCAGATGGCTGGGCCAGACATCTGGCGGCGCTTTCTCATCATCGTGTCCGAGGATGTGGGCGGGGCTTCGGTCGAGACCATGGCCCTCACTGCTGCTATCTGTCAGGACGCGGCTTGGCGCAAGCATCTGGGCGACCCGGTACGGCTAGTGCTATGGCTAGCCAAGTTACTGGCCGAGTCACCCAAGGACAGAAGCACCGACTACCTTATATGTGCAGCGCGTGACCATCACAGCCTTGAGCCAACCCGCCAGCTCTGCGCCCGCCTGTCGATACCCGAGCGGCTGGCCATAGTAAGCGACATCAGCCAGCCTCTACCTATTCGGGCAGTTGCCGCGTGGTATGCCTCCGGGCTGGAGTGGGATTGGCGCAGGCCTGCCGTTGGCCGGGGCGACCAGACCGCACTGATGCAGACCTACCTTGACCTTGGAGTGCCAGAACCGCTCGTTGCCGCCACCCGGCTGGCGATGATACGAGCACGAGAGCCAATCACCTGCCTTGCGCCGCTAGTCTGGCAGGAGGCAGAACGCTGGGGCTGCACCGGAGTGCTCGACATTCAACCGCCCAAGACCCGTTATGTGAATAACATCCCCCTGTATGCACTCGACCGTCACACCCGGCTGGGCAAACGGGCCATCGAGCAGTTCGCCACCGAGTGCGCGGAGGTGCGGGGATGTCTTGAGACCCATGTGCCAGCCAACAAACGCAAGGAAGCCGCCTATACCGCAGCCTTCTATACCGATGGCCACCCCGTCCGCCGCCGTTTCGCGTGGCGTGACTCGCTTGCGCTGGAGGTATTTGGCATCGAGTCGGATATGAGTAAATCCAGTATCATAGACAGCCGGGCATACCAAGTGATTAGAATTTTCCAGTCTCATCTGCCAGAGCTTCACGGTTTTCGTACACAGTTATTAGCCGTACCGTCGCCTTTTATACCGATAGACAGCCCGCCTGCCGCTGTTTCGCATGGCGGGTCTCACTAGCTTTGGAAATGTTCGGTATCCAGTTGGATAAAAGAGATAAATTAAAATTGGGGGTCAGCATAAGCTACCCCCTCTTTTATGATTGAACCCCGGTTCAATTCAGATACGAATATTACACTGTACGAAACAGTCAGTTATTTGCTTCATGCCCTACTAGCCACCGCTGCATCAGGCTGATCTCTGTTTTTTGAGCCTCAACTATCTCGGTTGCCAGCTTGCGTACGACAGGGTCGGTGCTGTTAGCCAGCGCAATACCCGCCATATCTATAGCGCCTTGATGATGCGGGATCATGCCGCGCATAAAATCTACATCTGAATTACCACTGGCAGCCATAGTCATCGACGTATGCATCTTCGTCATTGCCGAAGCATAGATATTGGCACTGGCAGCTGATCTGTGGGCGCTGTGATCCATAGCGCTTGACGAGCCATGGTTAGCGCCAGACATTCCCGAATGATTTTGCATATTCATGCTGCTGTTACTCTCATCGGCGGGTGGCGGGCACATACCTTCACATTTAGGGCACATACCTTGGCATTTGGCACACATTTCAGAATGCATCATCGGGGCGGATGGGTCCATCCGCATGCCGCCAGTTGTGGAATTTGTATGAGTAGGGGTACATCCTGCAAGAGCCACAACGGCCAGAATGCTAAACAGAAAACGGGACTTAGGCGAAGACAGAGAATGCATTTAGTTTTACCCCTAGTTTCGAGACACTCATACAATCACAGCTAAGCAATAACCTGAACTCTGTCTTTTGTAACAAAGTGTAACTGCGATTATCTTCAGGTTTTGCCTAGGGAAGCCTTTTGATTAGGCTGCCTTCTTCATCTGGCCCATAGAGCGGCATGATGTGGCGCATTCGCGGCAAAGCGAGGCACAATGCTTCATTTCATCGCCGCCTACAGCTTCGCAGCTGACAGCACAGGCCTCGCAGATATCAGCGCAGGCAGTACAAGTAGCAGCGTGCATTTCTGAGTTGCGTACCATAAAGTCGGCAGAAATCTGACATATCTGGATGCAGTCCGTCATTAGCTTTACATGAGCCGTTTCTGCATGCTTACCACCCGATTTGAGGCAGTGATTAAAAAGAACATCCTGACATTCAGCGCGGCATTCCCAGCACTTTTCGATACAGGCTTTCATAAAATTGTTGTTTGTATGCATGATGGTTCTCCGGTTGGGTGGCAATCGAGGAGCCAACCGTTGTCTCGGTATATCGTTCCGTTTTATATTAAGGCATTAGCTGACAGCAGGCCTTGGCAGAATGATTTCTACCAGCAAGCCGCCCTGCATTAGATTTTCGAGCCTGATTTGCCCGTTGTGGGCAGTAACTGCCGTATGCGCGATGGTCATGCCAAGCCCCGTTCCTCCGGTAGCCGTATTGCGTGAAGCTTCGAGGCGGTAGAAAGGCTCGAATACCTGCTGGTGGCTCTCAACCGGAATTCCCGGTCCGGTATCTGTAATACTGATACGGTACGCATCAGGCTTTACCTCTAGCGTAATAGACGCCTGATTTCCGTATTTGATGCCATTATCAATAAGATTTGAAAAAGCGCGGCGTAGCGTTATAGGACGGCCAATATATTCAGCTTTGTCTGGCAGGCTGACAGTCACCTTGTGCCCCATAGCTTTAAAGTCTTCTGCCAGTTCCGCCAGCAGGGCAACCAAATCAATTAGAGCACCAGGTTCAATCTGGCTTTCATCACGCAGATACTCGAGTGCCGCGTCAATCAGGTTTTGCATTTCAAGAACATCACGCTCAATCCGTTCACGGATGTCTTCATCACCTACAAACTCTGCCCGTAGTCTTAAGCGCGTCAGAGGTGTACGCAAGTCATGCGAGATGGCGGCCAATGTACGTACGCGGTCAGCCATAAGCTTCCGCAGGCGAAGCTGCATTAGGTTAAACGCACGGGCAGCTATCCGCACTTCCTGCGGTCCTGTTTCGGGCAGTCCGGGCGCATTCAGATCGCGACCTAGTCGCTCTGCGGCGGCTGCCAAGTCACGAAGTGGTGCATTAAACATCCTGACCACCAGAAGCGATACGAGAATGATGCCGATTGCCATGATAGTAATGGAGACAAGCGTACCGTGGCCATGCTGACCGGGGAGTGGCAGCTCGGTAATCGCATAGTTTACCCAGCTATTATCAGGCAGGCGCAGCGATACCAGCATGATATGCGAGTTTTGGCCTTGATAGGCATTTGCTACGCCTTCGTCAGCATAACCAAGCCGGATCTGGGCCTCCGTCAATTCGCCTAGCTGCGCTGATAACAGCCGCTGCTTGAACTCCAGTACGCTGCGATTGGTTGTCACAACTTCATTGACCAGACTGATCTCGCTCCAATGAATATCAACCGAAGCTGTTGAAAGACCATGTGCTGCTTCTTCCCGTTTAGCAGGGGGCTGCTCGGCAATTGAGCGCCGAATGGAGACCAACCGCTCGGATAGCTGCTGTTCACGGGCTGAGCTTGCAGCAAACTGCAGGCCAGCCTGATACAGGTAGATACTACCAAAATGAAATGCGCCAAGGCTTAAAGCCATAAGCAGCATGACGCGACGAGCAAGAGTATCAGGGAGCAGGCGCATTACTGCCTCTCGACCGGAGATGTGAACATATAGCCAGCCCCACGTATAGTTTTTATAAGCTCATGCCCCCCTGCAGCAGCAAGCTTGCGGCGCAGGCGACTGATCTGCACATCAATACTGCGGTCAAAAGTCCCTGCCAGCCGGTGGCGGGCCAGATCAAGCAGCTGATCACGACTTAAAACCCTTTGCGGATGCTCGACCAGTACCAGCAAGACATCGTACTCACCACCACTCAGGTCAATCTGCTCACCCTCAGGCGTTGTCAGGCTATGACTTCCCGTATCCAGCTGCCAGCCCATGAATGAATAACCACTAGTATCAGATGCTACAGTTTGAGTGCCCGAATTAGTCCTGCGCAGAATGGCGCGGATGCGCGCCAGCAACTCGCGCGGGCTGAACGGCTTGGTAAGATAGTCATCCGCTCCCAGTTCAAGCCCGATGATACGATCAGCTTCTTCGCCTCGCGCCGTAAGCATGAGGATTGGGATAGAGGATTTCTGGCGGATTTCCTTGCACAGGTCATAGCCGGAAGTGCCGGGCAGCATCAGATCAAGGACAATAAGTGTAGGTGTTGCCAGTTTGAGATGTTCACGCAGCTCAATACCGTCACGCGCGCTGGTAACCTCATAGCCATGCTCTTTAAGGTACCGCCCCAGCAGGGTGCGAATTTCAGCATCGTCATCGACAATCAGGATGCGGCTGGCCAGCTCGGGCAGTGTGAGTTGAGGAAGAGCAGACGACATAACACCCATAAACCAGATAATCTGCCGAGCATAAATGCCAAAATGCACAGTTACACTTTGTTACAATACGCTGCTACTGTGTAATAGCTGAGTTTTATATACTTGGCTGATGAAAAGCCCGGCCATCTTTCTCCTTGGTGTTGTCACTCTCTTCCTGCCCATGCAGCAGGCCTTTGCTCATGGCGGCGAAGTGCATAACGAAGCCCCCGGCCAAAGCGAGGCTCCACCAGCTGCAGTCATTACCCTTTCTGAAATAGCTATCCATAATCTTGATATCAGGACTGAGGCTGCACAAATGGCCGAAGTTGCGCCCACAGTGCGCCTAAATGCGGTTATCGAGGCCCTGCCCGACCGC
>JBEIQE010000040.1:0-2056 GCA_040376705.1 Micavibrio sp. | reverse complement strand
TTGCTCTTAAGACCTTCGGTCATACGCTGCGCTGCAAACTCCCAGTTGGCCATATTCTCAAGGAAGGCCTTAAGGAAGTCGGCACGGCGGTTTTGGTAATCGAGGTAATAGGCATGTTCCCACACATCGCAGGTAATCAGCGCGGTCTGGCCCTGTGTGAGCGGCAGGTCGGCATTGCCAGTTTTGGTAATCTTCAGCTTGCCGTTATCGAGCACCAGCCAGGCCCAGCCTGAGCCGAACTGGGTGAGGCCAGCCTGCACAAAGGCTTCCTTGAAGGCGTCGGTCGAGCCGAAGTCTTCGGTAATTTTCTTCTCAAGCTCGGAGGGCATAGCCCCGCCGCCCTTGGCTTTCAGCGACTGCCAGAAGAAATCATGGTTCCAGATCTGGGCTGAGTTATTGAACAGGCCAACCTTATCGGCCTTGCCGGCGCTCTCACGGATGATCTGCTCAAGCGACTGGCCGGCTTCCGGCTTGTCCTTGGTCAGGTTGTTGAGATTAGTCACGTAGGTCTGGTGATGCTTGCCGTGATGGATCTCGAGATGCTGTACCGACATATAGGGTACCAGCGCATCCTTGGCGAAGGGCAGGGGGGCGAGTTCGAACGGCATAATCTATCTCCTGAATGTTCATTTAATGCAGGAGCTAAACTAAAGCACTATCAGCGTTTGGCAAGCCACCAAGCGCGGGCATGAATCAGGGCTTTTCGCCACATCGGTATGCTAATTTTATGCGCCAGCGGGTCGCGGCTGTGCAGTTGGCGGTACTGATACTTGGCCGATGCTAATAGTCGCCACGCTTCGGCCTTAAGGCGCGGGTTCTCAATCAGCTGCGGCAACGGCTGCGCAAGCGTGAGCAGGTGCGCTACGCGCTCGAGCACGCGCTCTTTGGTGGCGGTTAACGCAGGGCTGCTGTGTTTCTCAACCAGCTGCTCGGGCGAGCCACCATTCTCGGCAATCCAGTCGGTCGGTAGGTAGCAGCGGCCATAGAGCTTCCAGTCATCGCCCATGCGGCAGAGTAACCGCAACACCAGCAGCGCTGCGGTTATGGCATCTGTCGCGCGCTCAACCTCGGCATCACTAATGCCATGCAGCTCCAGCACTGCGCGGCCTAATGGCTCTGCTTCATAACGGCAGTAGAGCATCAAATCGCTCCAGCTGGCGCAGGTTGGGCGTGAGATATCGCGGCGGGTGGCCTGTATAAGCCGTTGGCCCCATTGCGCATCCATGCGGCCTTCGGCCTGCACATTATAAAGGCGCAGCGCAGCTACGGTAAATTCGGTCGGCTCTTGGCCTGAGTTGGGCACTTCGCCAGTCAGGCCGGTTTCGATGCAGTCGATTAAAAATTCGCGGGTCTCATCCACAAAATTAGCAGCATCTGCCACCGCGCGCAGGGCGGCGAGTGTATCGTACAGCGTTTGCAGATCAGCCCTGATTTGCGGCGCAAAAAAAGGCGACGCGGTCAGCCCGTGCTGGCCCGCTGGCCTGAAAGGCTGCGCGGTTTGCACATAGCTGGCTTGCGGCGCCGTGAGATTTTGTTGCTTGTAATCCATAGGTGCCTAATATGCCCATTCATGACGGAAAAATCCACCTCTCTGAGTGCCTGCGGCGCACTCGCGCGCCAGTATGATAGTGACCGCTTTTTCAGCGCATTATTCGCTGCGGCTGACGTGCGCGAAAAGCTGTTTACACTTTTGGCCTTTAATCAGGAAATTGCCAAAATCCGCTCGATTGTCTCTGAGCCCATTTTAGGGCAAATGCGTTTGCAATGGTGGCGCGAGAGCATTGAGGGCATGCTGGCGGGCAAGCCAGCCCCCGCGCATGAGGTTGGCGCGCCATTAGGCAAATTACTTAAAGCCGAGCCGCAACTGGCTGTGTATTTATTTGCATTGCTCGAGGCGCGCGAACGCGATCTGGATGATGCGGCGTTTGAGAGTGTTGGGAGTTTGGCAGAGTATGCCCGCGCCACCAGCGCGCCACTGCTGCAGGCGATGGGCGAAGTGAATGATGATATGGCTACCGGCTATGCGCTGGTGGGTATCTTGCGCGCCATCCCAGCC
>JBEIQE010000008.1:0-115140 GCA_040376705.1 Micavibrio sp. | reverse complement strand
TTGGTAGCAGCGGAGGGATTTGAACCCCCGACCAAGGGATTATGATTCCCCTGCTCTACCACTGAGCTACGCTGCCCCAGATAGGTAATGGGGCGTGTTGTAAGGCTTCTTGCGTGGCTCTGTCAATCCTTTCCCGCATCCACGCTTTGCCAAAAAACGAGGGTTATCAAGGCGGTGCAGGCCAGATAGCAAGGAATTGCAGTTGTGGCCGCCAAAATGCTAATTTGCCCCCACATGAAAACCCTGATTTTACAAATCCGGCTGACGCTGCGCGAGGCTGCTTTTGCGCCTTAAATTCCGCCAGAGCCACAAGCGCAAAGCCACCATCATGCTGGCGCGGGGTGAAACCCGGGCCGATGTGGCACGCCACTACGATATCTCGGTGCCTACACTCTATGCGCAGATCAAACTGGCGGATGTACAGGCGATGATCGCGCGTCAGGCCCAGCGCAAAGCCGAGGGCAAACCCCAGCTATGGGCCCCGCCGATCGAACGGCAGGAGGTTGTGCGTAAAAAGCTCGGCCGTCCGCCCAACCTCACGCCCAAGGTTAAGCCCGCGCCTAAAAAGTCTGGCCCACCCTCAAAGCTGCTCCCCAAAGACCGCTACATCGCCACCGTACTGCTGCTCAAGGGCATGAAGCGCGATGAGGTCGCGCTTAAATACGGCATCAGCAACCGCTACCTGACCGAAATCATTCCCGGCAAGCTGCTGGATGAATACCGGCGCGATGGCCTGCCCGCATTTGAGGACATCGCCCCTGCTGGCGCCACGCCGCCAACCGCACTTGAGATGATTGCACTTGAGCGGATGCAACCCCGCCTGAGCAAGAATCTGCAAGAGAGCTTCAACCATCTGAGCTTGTTAGCCGTGCCATTGCATGCCGCCTCGGCGGTACTGCCGCCGGATGCACAGCTCACACAACGCGGCATCACGCCCGATATGCTGTGGCAGGGATTTTTAACGCTCAATGAAAAGCTCTATGCCCGCTATAACCAGACAGATGCTGCGCACGATATGAAAACCACCCTGTGGCAGCGCTATGGCCTGCATGGCTATACGCCCGAGCACCTGCAGCAGTCGCGCGAAGAATTCATCCGCCGCTCGGCACATGAGGTGATGGGCGATGGTAACGCCAGCCTGCGCCGTGATGTGATGCTGATTGTACGCCCGGGCGACAAGGCCGTGCTGGGCGAGTTATGGCTCAGCTCGCGTAACCGCAACCCCCTGGCAGGTGCCATACCCACTTTACTGCTCGACCCTGCCATCAAGTCGGTTACCAAAATCAAAGAGCAGTTTGTATTGCTCGCCTGTAAGACCGCAGCCCAGCGCGCCTTCCCGGCGCTGGTGGTTGAGGCATACCCGCAAGAGGCCGGCCCCAGCCAACAGGTATTGCTCTCGCCGGTTGATGCGCTCACCCGCATGAAAGCCAAGTCATTGTTACGAGCCGAAGTTGAGGCGCATCCCCTGCTGCCACGTACCCGCAGCCAGCAGCGCACTGCCCCATGCTACCGCATCGACCTCGCCCCTTTCGTCATCTAGCGCGCGACATAATATTGCGTGAAAAACCTGTTCAAATTAACTAAATGGCGTTTGTCATAGGTAAAACTTGGCGCTAGCGTCACCGTCCATGAACGACGACCACGTAACCACCGCCCCGCCCCCTTCTGAAACTGTAACCGCAAGCGTAGAGCCGGCCAAAGCGCGCAAGGCACGGCAAAGCCTGACCGCAGATCAGCGCCTTGAAGCGGCAGACATGCTGGCAGCTGGCCATCGCCGTACGGATGTGGCTGATCACTACAACATTCACTGGACGACACTTTATGCAACCGTACCGGTGGTTGATGTTACCGCCGCCAAGGTGCGTCGCGCCGAACGGATTGCTGCAGGCCTTGAAGTACTGCCCGAAGTGGTCAGAGGAAAAAAGCAGGCTGTGCATGCTGAAAAACCGGTTCGTGAAAAACCTGCCAAGATATCCCGCCCGCGCGGCGAAGCCCTGATGAAGATGACCGAGGCCCAGCGTACCGAAGCTGCCGACATGCTGGCCGCCGGGCATCGCCGTAAAACAGTTGCCGATCATTTTGCCGTCACCTCGGCCACAACATATAAACGCGTAACAGTGGCAGATGTGATTGCAGCGAAGGTGCGTCGCGCGCAACGCATCGCCGATGGCCTTGAAGTACTGCCCGAAGTTGCACGCACTTACAAAGGCAAACCGGTTAAAGTGCGCGCAGCAGCTCTTCCCCGTATTAGCGCGGCCGAGCGTGCAGCCGACAAGCAGCGCAATAAAGCCCGTAACAAAGCCATCAAGGCGCATGAAAAACTCAAGGCCGCGCAGGCCAGGAAAATAAATAAGATCGAAGAGCAATATCTGGCTCTCTCAGAGCAGATAGTGGCCCTGCGCGCCAGCATAGCCAGAATAGAAGAAGAGCGCGCCAAGCTGCGTTTACAACGGCAAGAGCTTACCCTGTCGGTACCGCCGCTCGATCTCTCGGCGTATGACAAACCGGCTCCTGCGCCAGTTGCCGTACCAGTCGCTGTGCCACCTCCTGCAGCAGTACGGCAGGTAGAACCGGCCAAGGCTGAAAAGGCGACGGTGCCACGCAGCGACCTGCCTAAAGCAATTAAGCCTTTGCCTGTAATGCCGCCTGCACAGCCTGTACAGAGAGTTCACCAGCAGCTCACACCCGTCCAGCAGACAGAGTGCCCACCCGTCCCGGCAACAGCCGACCTGCTGTTAGTGCCGCTTACGGCTGCCAGCAACACACCGATGTTCCGCCAGCAGCATCAGCCACCATCAGGCTGGACACCCACTGAGTTATGGAACGGCTTTATCGCCATCAATGCAAATCTGCGGCAAGCACACAAACTGGCTGATGCCAACGACCCGCTGATCGACAAACTCATGCTGCGCTTTGCCATTCAGCGCTATACGCCAGAGCGTATCGCGCAGGAGGGTGATGACTTTATTCGTGAGCATCGCGCTGAAAAACTGCCCGGTCGGGTGCGTGAAGTTTTCCTGCTGGTCAGCCACAAGAAGCATCAGGTACTGGGCGAAGTCTGGCAGGACCGCAAGCCAAACAGCATGACGCCACAGACGGTGTTTGTACTCGACCCGCTGCTGCCCGAGCTGCCCAAACTCGATAATCTGCAGGTATTGCTGCCGAATCCAAACGGTAAAGGCCAGAAATACAGCAGCTTTACGCCAACCCGTAGCTCGCACTCGCCGGATTAGTAAGGTTAACAAGGCCATATTAGGTTTGAACTGGCCCGGTGCCGGATGTTAGCTTTGCCCGCATGGCCAAAGACGAAATTTCAAATCCTGCGCAAGAGGCGCCTGTCCCCCCTAAGGGCAAGGGTGGCCGCCCTCTGGGCAGTAAAAACAAACCCATCTTTACGCCCGAGCAATGCACCCACGCGGCCGACCTGCTGGCGGCTGACGGAACCCGCAAAGCGGTAGCCGCCTATCTTGGTACGTCGATACAAACCAGCTATGCCTATGTATCGGCAGCGGATGTTGAAGCGGCCAAGCTGCGCCGCGCCGAGAATATCGCCAAAGGTATTGAAGTTTTGCCGCTGCAACAGCGCAACGTACTTGCACCGGGTAAGCGTAAAGGTGCCGCCCCGCAGATTGATGATCAGCGCCATGTTGAAATTTTGCGCACGCTGCTTGCCTGTAACGATTACAACGAGGCCGCGGAGATCGAGAAGGTCAACCCGCGCGTTATCTACCGCGCCATACCTGCAAAAACCCTGCAAGCCGTGCAGGACCAGCTGAAAGCTGCCAAAGGTCAGCCGATTACATATCTGGGCCAGCTCATCGAGCCGCCTAAAGTCAAACCGCCTGAACGTAAATCGGGCCTCAAGAGTTATATTGATAAGTATAATCTGCGCGCCGCGCGCAAATCGCTCATGCAGGGCTATCCCATTTATGAGCTGGCGGAAGAGCTGCATGTCTCGCCCAAAACACTTTACCGCCAGCTGCAACTCACACCCGAACAGAAAGCAGCGGCCAAGGCAGCACGCAATTACGTCATCCCGCCCGAGCTTCTCAAGGCCATTCACTACTCGCTTGTGCATGGCGCCAAGCCCGAGGTACTAGCAGCGCAGCATGCAATACCTGCCGGCAAACTGGCAACGACCTTCCCCGAAACTGACATTGCACAGGAGCGCGCAGACGCCATAAAGCTCGCGCTGGTTGATGGGCAGAGCCGCAGCAAGGTTGCAACTGCTTTTAACACCAGCGTACGTGCGCTTGATAAGAGCCATCCACACGCACTGCTGGCGCCTGCCATTCTGGGTCAGCAGCTACAGCGCCACCGCGCCAAACCGCCAGCCCGGCGCAATATGGCCGCGCATGCGTTTCAGGAGGCCGACCTTATTGCTGCGCTTAACAAGGCCGAAGCCCGCGTCAAGCGCCTCAGCCCGCAAGATAGCATCATCGCGGTACCCCTCGTTGCTGCCGCTAAAAACAAACTGGCGCGCAGCGGGCTGGATCTGCCATTCGGCTGGCGTCCTGATGAACTGTGGCAAGGCTTTATTGCCCATAACAGAGAGCTATATGCCGATTATAAGAAAGCCACCATTCATGACCCGGTGATCGACCGCATGATGCTGCGCTTCAACATTCAGCAGATTACACCAGAAGTCATGGCGACAGCTGAGCGGGATGATTTCATTCTTGCGCGCGGCAAGGAAAAACTGCCGGGTAAGCTGCGTGAGGTGTTCCTTCTGCTGGCGCAGCCGTATAGCAAAAACAAGAGCCGTAAAATTCTTGGCGAACTCTGGGTTGATACTCCCGTATGCGCTGAGGAGCCGGTCATGCACCATTACGTCATGAACCCACAGACAAAAGCCGCCCCGCCCGTGATGGCTGAAGTTTTTGTACTCACGCGCGAGCCGGAGAAATACCAGCCTCTAAAGTTCCCTCAGCGCGCCCCGAAGATAGATGACTAGCCATGCAGCCCGTGCAGTATAAACAGCTGGTCGCCTTGCCGTTTAACGCCGCCGCCAGCCGCACGCGCCAACATAAAGACTGCTCTACTTTCGGAATCCCTCGCCAAAACCTCTGGCGACAAGTAGTGGATATGATGCATGAACACCATGGCAGCTGGAACAATGCAGATTGGGACAGCTCGTATTATCACTTCCTGCGTGGTCGCTTTATTCTGGATGACTGGGAGACAGACCGGATTGCAGCCAATCGCGACCACTTTCTGGCATTTGAAACACGGCACAAGATTGCCCTCAGCACAGGTGAGCGTATCAATCGTGGTTTTCTTATTATTGATAGCAGTAAGGGACAGTTACTGGGTGAGCGCCGTACCGGCCATACATCGGATGATCCACACACTGCCTCAGGTATTGATACTGTGCGACCAAGTGAGCGCGGCAAAGGCCTGAGCCGTGACTTCTTCGAACTAGGTTGCCTTGTTGCCAAACAGCTGGGCTACCAAACTTACACAGCAGGTATCGCAGCCAATCTACCAGCCTCATACAAGCGGTTGGAACGCATGGTGAAAGAAGGACGTGCTGAAAAACTGCCCAGTGATTGGGATGGGGCACGCCGTTATCGCATAGATCTAAAGAATTTCAGCGCGCGTTGCGGCTAACGATATCGCGCAGGTTACGCCAGTTCTCTGAATTGCCACTGCGGCTGGCAATGCCCTCGGCCAGCTGATCGAACAGCATTTTGCTTTGCGCGCGATACACCGGCGGGCCAGCCAGCCAGACCTTGAACGCTTTGGTGGAGAGATGCGGTAAGCTGCTCATGACTCAAACCTAGCAGCAGCTGGTTAATGCCGTGTAAAGCGGTGCAGGCTTACGCTGCGTTCGCTTTATCCATCGCTTGTGATTTGACAATCCAGCCGCCGCCCAGCACACGCTCGCCGTTGTAAATAACCGCGGCCTGTCCGGGGGCGACGCCAAATTGCGGGGTAATAAGGGTAAGCTCGCCAGTGCCATCGCCGTTCAGTTTCAGCGTAGCCTCAACCGGCGCCTGCGCCGAGCGCAGCTTGACCTGTACACTCAAAGGCTCGGTTGTATCTTCGGCCAGCCAGTTAATACCCTTAAGCTGCACAATGCTTTCGGCCAGAGCGCTGCGCGGGCCCACAAACACGCGGTGCGTTTTGGGCTCGAGGCGTACGACATAAAGCGGCTCATCACTATCGCTGCGGCCACCAATGCCAATACCCTTGCGCTGGCCGATGGTGTAATTGATCACGCCCTCATGCTTGCCCAGCACGGTACCGTCAATATGCACAATCTCACCGGGCTCTAAAGTGCCGGGGCGCAGCTTGGCCACCACGTTGGCGTAATTGCCGGAAGGCACAAAGCAGATGTCCTGGCTGTCCGGCTTCTTGGCAACCACAAGGCCCATGCGTTCAGCTTCGCGTCGTGTATCAGCCTTGCTCACTACACCGCCCAAGGGGAAGCGCGCGAACTCAAGCTGCTCTTTGGTGGTGGCGAACAGGAAATAGCTCTGGTCTTTGGCAGGATCAGCCGCGCGGTGCAGCTCGGCGCCATGCGGGCCGACAAAGCGCTGCACGTAATGGCCGGTGGCGAGGCAGTCTGCCCCCAGCTCTTTGGCCACCTGCAGCATATCAGTGAACTTCACCGTCTGGTTGCACATGACACAGGGAATAGGTGTTTCGCCAGCGGCATACGTATCGGCAAACGGCTCGATCACGCTGGCCCTGAACTTCTGCTCAAAATCGAGCACGTAATGCGGTATGCCGATTTTGGCGGCAATATTGCGCGCATCGCAAATATCGCGCCCGGCGCAGCACGCGCCCGACTTGCCCACAGCGGCCCCATGATCATAGAGCTGCAACGTCACACCAATCACATCGTAGCCTTCTTCCTTGAGCAGGCCAGCCGTGACAGATGAATCAACCCCGCCAGACATGGCAACGACCACGCGTGTTTGCGCAGGCGGCTTTGCAATACCAAGGGAGTTGAGGGGCATATTCATGGCGCTGTGAGGGGCATATTCATGGCGCTGTTTTAACAAATGGCGCACGCCAAGGGAATGATTTTTAACTACTGTAAGAACAGGTTATCCTTAAGTAACTGAAGATTTTATCTTTATAAGGCCACGCAAGCCCGGCCCTTTACGCGGCAGATCCGGCATTTCGGGCAACGGCAGGCCTTTTGCCTTAAGCGCGTCTTGCTCGGCTTTTGCCGCATGAGTCATCTCGCGGGTTACGTGGTGCTTCAAGCGGCATGTACTTACATTAAAATGAGCTGCTACATCGCTGATACGCACACCGCTGGCGCGCAGATGCGCGGCGACATGATAATCCTTAGGGTCCATTTTTGCAGGCTGCTCAGGACGCGGCTTGTTGGGTGGCTGGTCGATAACCGGGAGGACCGGCAATGGCAGCCCCTCCTCGCGCAGCCAGGCGCGTTTGGCTTTGGCTGCTTCCACCATTTCGGCCGGCACCAGTTTCCAGAGTGTAATGCGGTGAATATTAAAATGCCGCGCCACATCAGCCCGCCGCTTTTTAGTCGCCAGCAATTGTGCTGCGACCAGCTTGTCGGGGCCACTGAGTGATGCTGGCGATTTTCGCTTCGGGCTATCCATGCCTGTTACGGTTTGGCAGTAAGGTCGATGAATACATGACCGCGTTGCTCCATGCGCGTAATTACATCGCTGGTTTTGCTGCGCACATCAAAGCTGCGGATACCAGCTAGCATATTGGGCGAAGGCAGCCTGTAACCCGGCGCGTAAGAGAAATGCGTGCAGGTGCCGTCTTCATTGCCCGGGGTGATGAGCTGGAACATGTCAGTCGCGCTGATCATTGGTTTGTTTGACATCGATTCAAGCGCGATGAAGCCATGCATATCCACCAGTCTGGCAGGCGCGGCGAGCACAGCCTGCTGGACCAGCTCGGGCAATTGCACCAGCTTCTCATCAGAGATGGCGGCAAACAGGTTTTGCTGGCCTCCAAGCTCTTCAGTCAACTGCAGGGCAAGGCAGCCGCGGCCTGACGGGTTGATGGCAGCCAGACCATCGATGCGCAAGGCGCTCGGTGCGCTGATCACCTTGCTGCCGGAAACCTTATTGAACTTGAAAAACACCGCCATGAGTTACTCCCCCCTGTTATAAGTGAAGGAGTGAGGCTACGTAAAACGCAGCGCACAAAGCAAGCCTTGCGTATCGCAGACCCTGCGACACGCTGACCTGTAGGATGCGACCTTACTTGGAGATGTTGCGGGTGGTGCCGGGCAGCGAGACGACCAGACCGTCAATCTCGTCACTCACAATGATCTGGCAGCCGAGGCGCGAGGTCTTGGTGAGACCGAAGGCGAGGTCGAGCATGTCTTCTTCATCTTCAGTTGCGGCAGGCAGTGCATCGAACCAGTCGGATTCGACGATGATATGGCAAGTCGAACAGGCCAGCGAACCTTCGCACGCGCCTTCGATATCGACGTTATTGCGGTGTGCAACTTCGAGCAGCGAGAGACCATTGGCAGCCTCTACTTCTTTGCGGTTACCGTCGCGCTCGATGAATGTAATCTTGGCCATGTCAAACTCTCCTCTGGTGCCGGACCAGAAGAGCGCTCTTAGATAGCGCTGCGGCGGGCCCGGGCTGAGGCGGCAATATCCTCAAACTCGGCCAGACGTGCAAGCACTACTACAGCTTCGGCGTAAGATTGCTGGCGGAAAGCAGCCGAAAGCTCGCGGATGGCAATTTCAACGCCATGGCTGGCCTTGAAGGCCACACGGTCAATCGCAGGGGCATCGGCAGCTGAGCTCAGTTCTTCCCGTAAAACAGCGCTTTCGCCATCAATCTGCACTTCAATTTCGGCCGGGGCATCCATCAGGCTGAGCAGGTACTGCGCACGGCGCACCGGGCAGCGCAGGTCGGCATAAGCTTCCTCTACGGCAACCAGATGGTCAGACGCCAACTGCTTCTGGCGCGGTCCCTTGGAGCCAAAACGCTCGGCATGATAAATGCGGGCAAGCGCGGTGTAACGCTGCTCGAGCAGCTCGCGGTCCAGATCAAAGCGGATTTCAAGGCCTAAACGGGTAAAATGGTCGACATTGCGCACAGCCTGAATGGTGCCGCAGTCGTGGCAGAAGGCAGCGCGGGCCGAGAGGTTGGTCTGGCAAATCCAGCAGGCACAATTAGGTGAGGCATGACCGCTAACCGTGGAACGCGGGGCGAACTCGGTGACATTGGCATTAATACGGTTCATTAGGGCTCTTCCATCTGTTGTGCGCAACAATGTTACTCAAACGAGCAACGTATTGTGCAATTCGTAACCAGCGATTTCGCGCTAAGGGCTTACCTTATATCACTTTTGGCCAGTTGAGTCCAGCTTTCTGCTGCTTTTTTAAGCATATTCGGCTGGGTATTATACCCAAAACTAAAGCGAATTGCCGAGTCCTGCTCAGCCGCGCTGGCGTCCATGGCGCCAAGAACATGCGAGCGGGTGACTTTACCAGAGGAGCAGGCCGAGCCAGAGCTGGCAGCAATCCCCGCAAGGTCGAGCCTGATCAACATGGTCTCGGCCTTCACGCCCGCACAGACGACGAGGGTAGTATTCACCACGCGCGGAGCGCCCTGCCCCATGATACGTGCACCACTTACAGAAAGCAGCTCAGCCTCAAACTCAGCCTGCCACGCGCTGCAGGTTGTAAGCGCCGGCATATCGCGCAGGGCAGCTTCAGTGGCAGCCCCAAAGGCAGCGATGCCGGCCACATTCTCGGTACCTGCCCGATGCCCACGCTCTTGCCCACCGCCTTTAACCTGCGAGGTGAGCAACACACCTTCACGCACAATCAGAGCCCCTACACCTTGCGGCCCACCAATTTTATGTGCCGAGAGCGTGAGTAAGTGCGGCTTGGCTTCCAGTGGAATGCGCCCCAGGGCCTGCACCGCATCGACATGCAGAAAAGCCCCGTTTTTGTTGCATAACTCTAGCAGCTCGGCGATGGGCTGGATTACGCCGGTTTCGTTATTCACCCACATGACCGATACAAGCGTGGGGCGCGGTGCGGCGGCTATCAGCTCTGCCGCTTTCACCAGATCAACCACTCCATCAGGCAGCACAGGCAGACGCACAGCACTGGGCGCGTTCTTTAAAACGCTGTCGTGTTCAATCGCGCTAACCAGCATACTGGTTGCACCAACGCCCTTAAGCGCGAGGTGGTTGGCCTCGCTGCCACCGCTGGTGAAAATCACATCCTCACGCGTGGCGTTACAGGCGCGGGCGATGATCTCGCGCGCTTCCTCAACCTTAAAGCGCGCAGCACGGCCCGCTGCATGAATAGATGATGGATTGCCGACCTCGTCCAGCGCCGCAAGCATGGCAGCGCGCGCTTCAGGGCGCAGGGGAGCGGTTGCGTTATAGTCGAGATAAATCAAGTTGGCCCTCTGCCTCAACCTAGTCAAATAGGTATTAAGATTCAATATGTAGCGTAAGACCTTGCTTTAGGTCATCGCTATCCGCTATCAAACGCCACTCAAAATTCAATATGGAGCCGTTTTATGTACCTGCCCTTGCGCGTGATTGACACTGAAGATGGCCCGTTGGCGCGTAAGGCCAGTTTTATTGCTGCCGCACATAGCTCGGTTAAGGATGCCCTCGTACCGCGCGTGCCTGATGCGTTCAGAAGCGCACTTTGCGCCATGCCCGTGCGCGCTTATGCAGCTCAAGCAGGGCTTGATACAATTTCAGGTGCCTGCAATATTGAAAACGGACACATCCATTTACAGCTGCCTCAAAACTGGTCTGCTTCAGAAGCTGATTTTGTAACCGAGTATCAAGGCGTTTTAACGCATGAAGTAAGCCATGCCTTGCGCGGCCGTTTCTCGCGCAACGAAACACTGGGTGATGCGATTGTGCACGAAGGCATCGCCATTCAGTTTGGTCGCATGCTCGACCGTTCGCATGGCACCTGTTTCAGTGATGCTGAGCAAGGCATCAATACACCCCGACTTGCCCGCATGCTGCAGGTCTTAGGCCCCATGTTGCGCAACCGTCAGTTTGACTATGAACAGATTTTTACGCAAAGCCCGGTGGGCTATACCATGGGTGAGCAGGTGGTTGGTCTTTATATAGCTGGCAACAAAAAGCCGGTGGGCGATTTACTGGCGACGCCGTCTGAGGCTTTCTTTGAATATGCCCAGCGTTATGTGCAGCAGCAGCGTCAGAGCCAGAGCCAGTCTTTCTTGTCGCGTTACGGATTAAGATAACCATCTGATTTATATAAATAAAAAAGCTTCGTTACGACTCTGTCAATTGTTTGCTGCCATAGTTTCCTGAGAATTTCAAAACCACAGGGAGCACATCATGGCCAAGGGTCTGAGCACTATTGAACAGCTGGTCGCACTGCAAGCCAGCGCGCGCGAAGTTTTGCCGGAGCTGGGCACTGTCGCCGAGGTCAATCGTGGCATCCTGACCGATATGCTGACCAATGAAGGCTACGACCTCAAGAACAACAGCCTTGAGGCTGCTACCCGCGCCTGGCAGCTGCGTAATGGCCTGTCAATTACCGGGCTCGATTCAACCGGCGGGCCGGATGTAGTAACCCTTGCGCTGATTGCTGCCAAGTTTGATGAACGTCTGCCCAAAGGCGCGACGACTGAGCAGCTACGCGAGTTTGCCCTCGCCAATCTGACCGAAATTGCCAGCGACCGCAGCAACGGCTCGAAAATGGATGCCGTATTTGAAAATGCAGGCCTTGGTGCTGCCTTGGCTGCTACTGCCGCTGCTCCATCTGCCACTGCCGCTGCACCGGTTGCTGCTACGCCCGAACTAGACGCCATGGGTAATCCGATTATCAAAGCCGAAGCTGGCGCGCCAGCCGCACATGATCATGCGCATGACCATGGCCATGAGCACGACCATGCCGCCCATGCGGGCGACCCGCTGGGTGATTTCATTAAAGACCGAGGCTTCGATCGAGCCGGTCCCACATCTGGCCCCGACTTGGGCACACGTGTAGGCGAAGGCGTGGAAGCAGCCAGAGCTGCTGGCGGCAAACTGGCGAGCGATGTTGCTGATGGTGCCGGCCGTGTGTGGGATAACGTCACTGGCGCCTTTAAAAAACTGGGGGAAAAGGCCGAACCTGCTGCCGAAGATCCGGTAGCCAAGGCCGAAGCCGCCCGCCTGCAGGCCGAACGTGAAGCCGAAGCCAAGGCCAAACTGCAGGCCGCTGCAGATGCTATTAGCAAGCGCGCTAATGAAATGCGCAGAGGTGCAGGCGAGATGGCCACAAGTGCTATGGATAATTTGGGTGAAGGCCTCAAGGGCCTTGGCGACAGGCTGAAGAAGCTGGGTAGCGATGAGCCCGCTGCTCCGGCAGCTGATGCCGCCTCTGCTGCCCAGCCGGTGAGACCAGCCGCTAAAGTGCAGCCCAAGTTCTAGGCTGCTTAGGGCTCGGCGTTAAACCGTGTCTTGTTCGAACTGTGTTGTGAAGTGAGCTGAGCCCTAAGCTCGGCCACTTCGCGGCGCAGTTTTTCTATTTCATCTTCGCTGCACTCGCCGCAGTCAGCCGGTGTGCCATAGGCCACAAAGCCGGTGGCCGCCGTCTCGGCAATGCGGTGCGCTGCCATGCCGACTACCGTTTGCCCGGTACCCACATCCTTCACCACGATCGCGTTGGCACCGATGCGCGCATCATCACCCACAGTGATCGCGCCCAGCACTTTCGCGCCTGCACCGATGACCACATTGTTACCGATATCCGGGTGGCGCTTCACCTGCTCGGTGGACGTGCCGCCCAGCGTCACACCATGATAGAGCGTCACGTTATTGCCCACAGTGGCGGTCTCGCCAATCACCACGCCCATGCCATGGTCAATAAACAGGCAGTTCCCGATTCGTGCGCCCGGATGAATCTCGATGCCGGTTAAGAACCGGCCGATTCCGGATAAAATGCGCGATGTGAGGTGCCATTTTCTTACCCACAGCCAGTGCGACACGCGGTGTAAAGCAACCGCCTTAAGCCCCGGATAGCACAGTAAAACCTCAATATATGAACGCGCCGCAGGGTCGCGCTGACGGATTGAATGAATTTCTTCGTCAAGACGCTTGAACATTGGAGGCCTTGTCATGTTATAAGTGCGGAGTTGCCGTCGGCATGGCTTTCTTGGCCAAACCCGGCAACACATTGGCCCGAGCGCTAGCAGAGGTCAATGCTGACAAGACGTCTGGAGAGTTCATGCCTGAAATCATTATTCCGGGTCCCATTGGTCGTCTAGAAGGTCGCTACAACCATTCCCGCACAGCGCGCGCTCCCATCGCTCTGTGCCTGCAGCCGCATCCGGCGCATGGTGGCACCATGAACAACCGTTTGGTCTACTCTATGTTCCACGCGTTCACCCGCGCTGGTTTCTCTGTTCTGCGTTTCAACTTCCGCGGTGTGGGCAAGTCGCAAGGCGCCTGGTCCGGCGGCGAAGGCGAACTGGCCGATGCAGCCTCAGCGCTCGATTGGCTGCAGCAGATGAACCCCAACGCCCGTGAAGTATGGGTGGGTGGCTTCTCGTTTGGCGCTTATATCGCCATGCAGCTGCTGATGCGCCGCCCCGAGATCGACCGTTTCATCTCGATCGCGCCGCCCGCTCATCAGTATGACTTCAACTTCCTGGCTCCGTGCCCGTCATCAGGCATTATTGTGCATGGTGAGCAGGACAGCGTAGTGCCCATGGCTTCGGTTGACCGTCTGGTCGACAAACTGAAGCTGCAGAAGGACATTACGGTGGACTACCACGTGATGAAGGATGCAGGTCACTTCTTCCAGAATGAGCAGGCCGATCTTGACGCGCTGATCGATGATTACATCGCCCGCGAACTGAGCCCGGTAGACCTGAGCGTCCGCGCTTCGGCCTAAGCTGCTGTATTTATTGATTATGGCCAGCCCTCACCGGCTGGCCATTTTTCTTGCGCTCAGCTTGCCAGTTTTGCCAAACTCACGGCATGGCAACGCCAACCGTCACCGACCGCTTTTTGCATTTAGCCCAGCACCCGCAACTGGGCTGGGCCGCGCTTGGCATTAAAGCGGCCGAGACCGTGTATGAGCACTCGCTCGATATGGCCGAGCTGGTGCATAAAATCGCGCCGCGCAGCTACCCGGCCGTGAATGTGGCCTATTGCGCCGAGATGTGCATGATCCACGGCATTACCGAAGCAGTGGACCTTAAGGATGCGCCCTCAGTGCGCAATACTGCATGGCGGCTTCATACCATCGACCATCTGGTACACAACACGGTTGCCTCGCCGGTGATGGAGCGCATCGCGGTTATGTATCGCGAGTATGTTGAGGGCCAAACGCCTGAGGCTAGACTCGCCAACCAGCTCGATGCACTGCAGATGGCCAGCCGCACCCTGCGCTATGAGCAGCAGCTGCCCGGCTTTAACGCCACCGCCCTGTGGGGTATGGCCCGGTACAAACTGCAGGATGCCCCGCTGATTGACGCGTATAATGATATGGTACGCCAGCGCCCGGCGGATGTGGACAACCGCGAACATGTAAAGCCCATACGCGTCAGTCAGGTAGATCCGCAGCGCGCGCACCAAGAGGTGCTGGCACGTGTGGGCGACTTTGCGCATGTGCTGCACGAGCGCAAAATCGCCTTTGCGAAATATCCTTACAGGAGAGACTAATGACAACCGTTTGGGATGATCCAGATTTTGCCGCCGCTTGGAATAAGACCTACGGGCTTGATATGGCCAAAGCCGTTATACGCGCTGGTATAATTTATCCGCTGATCGAAGAGCGCATTGAATGGCGTGATGATGTTGCGGTAGCCGACTTTGGCTGTGGGAATGGTAATCTGGCCCGTGCGTTCCTCGCCAAGCCATTTACCGAGTGGATGGGGTATGATAGTGGCAGTGCCATTCTCGCTACTGCAGCTGATCTGGCCGCTACCGATGTTCGTCTCAAGCTGAAGCATGCAGATATTGGCCAGCCAATACCCGAGCTGACCGGCCAGTATAATCATGCTGTTTCAGTATTTACACTCGAGGAAATTGCCACTCCCAGTGCACAGACCTTCTTTAACAACATGGCGGCAGCAGTGCGCGGCAAGAAGGGTCATGTGCATATCTTTACGCAGCATCCAGCTTATGCCCTACAGCAAGACCTGCTGACTGTGGAGCGTCAGATACCCAATACAAAGTTCGAGGGGCATAAAGGATATTTCGATACAGATCAGTCTACTTACACCCTCGCAATTCTTAATCGCGAAAACGGCATGGCTAGCAAAGCTGAATATCACCATAAGCCTATGGGCGATATTGTGAACGGCCTCAGCCGTGCGGGCTTGGCTATAACCGAAATGCTGGAAGTACCCTCAGGCGTGGCAAGTATGGCGCAGTTGGCAACGCATCAACCTAAATCTGGCGATGTACCGCGCTTCTTGTACCTACGAGCCCAGCTGCTTTAAGCGGCGCGAGCCTTACTGCGTACACGGCCCAGATATTCAAGCTCGGGCTGGCGGAAGCTGCCACCAGCCGCTTCATACCGGGCGATGATCTCTTCATCACCACTGCGGGCAATAAAGAAGCCGGCGTTATGGCCTTCGGCATCTACACAGTCAGTGAACTTGAGGCCGGCATCGAGGGCTGAAAGCAGCGCTGCGCGGCCATCGGGGTGCTGGTTGTAGTAACGCAAACGCTCAACCTGCGAAACCGCACCACACTGTGCCACAACACCAAGTGCAATAAAGTCATACGGCATGCAGTAGCGGGCTACATAATAGCCAGCGTCAAGACCATCGGCATCACGCGCGGTGCTGAACCGGCGGCCCTTGAGAATATGGGTAACTACCGCATCCACGCCTTCGCGCGCGGCAATCACGCTGGCGTCGAGCGCACGCTCAACCCACAGGGTCCGCATACTGGTAACTGCCTCCATAAGGGTATCGATCACACCTCCGCGCTCTTCCTGCCAGATGAAGGTGCCGCCCCGCTCGGAGGCATATTCCGCCACCTGACCCGAACGGGCAGAAGCGAGAGCGAAAACTTGGTTCAATCCGGCGGTCATGATGCTTCCCCTTACAAATTCCAGCCTTCAGTATGTATGAACATGGTTGAGGGGAGCTTAAGAAAGCTGATTATTCCTATATTAACAGTGCGTTAGTAATCTAAATTGCTGCAAATGAATCAGCCCTGTATGCTGCGCGCATGCCTATTCTGCACTGCCACCCCACCACGCCCTGCCCTGCCATTACCAGTTTTACGGCTGATGCCAAACTAGAGGCGGATGGCTCGCTGGCGCTAACCTACATTATAGAAGGCGATGTGGCGCAGATTGCCCTGCCCAAGCCTGCCCCAGCCGTACAGACTGATGGCCTGTGGCAGCACACCTGCTTTGAGTGCTTTGCCCGCAGGGCCAATAATGCCGATTATCTCGAGTTCAACCTCGCACCCTCGGGCGCATTTGCCGCCTATAGCTTTACGGCCTATCGCGATGGCATGCAGCCGCTGGCCCTAGAGGCGGTGCCGAGTGTGGATGTCTATACACAAGGACAGCAGCTTACCCTCTCGGCCCGCATCCCTGCGGGCGTGCTGCCGCAAAACGCCATGCTGGCGATAACCGCGGTGATTGAGCTGCAGGATGGCGCCAAGTCCTACTGGTCGCTGCGCCACGCCGCCGGCAAGCCCGATTTCCATAATGCCGAAAGCTTTGTTTTGCCGCTTTTGCGTACGGCCTGATTGCGTTAGGTTATTGCTATGAAATTCGGACTCGACCGCCTGCTGGCTGACAAATCCCTGCGTGCCCCGCTGGCGGGCAAGCGCCTCGCGCTTCTGGCGCATCCCGCCTCGGTGACCGAGAACCTCACCCATGCGCTTGATGCCCTGGCTGCGTGTGACGACCTCAAGCTCACCGCCGCCTTTGGCCCGCAACACGGCCTGCGCGGCGACAAGCAGGATAACATGGTCGAAAGCCCTGACTTTAACGACCCCGTGCTCGGCATACCCGTGTTCAGCCTTTATGGCGAAGTGCGTAAACCTACTGACGCGATGATGGACACCTTCGATGTACTGCTCATCGACCTGCAGGACCTGGGCTGCCGCATCTATACTTTCATTACCACCCTGCGCTACATGCTCGAGGCTGCGGCCAAGCATGGCAAAGAAGTTTGGGTACTCGACCGCCCCAACCCCGCTGGCCGCCCGGTAGAGGGCCTGCGCCTGCAAAAGGGCTGGGAGAGTTTTGTCGGCGCGGGCAGCCTGCCCATGCGCCACGGCCTCACCATGGGCGAACTGGGTAAATGGTTTATCAAAACGCTCAATCTTACGCTCGCCTATCATGTCGTGACCATGGATGGCTGGCAGCCGGATGAAGGACCAGGTTATGGCTGGCCGATTAATCAGCGTGTCTGGATTAATCCCAGCCCCAATGCGCCCAACCTGTTCATGGCGCGCTGCTATGCCGGTACCGTAATGCTGGAGGGCACGACCTTGTCTGAAGGCCGCGGCACCACCCGCCCGCTCGAGATTTTCGGTGCGCCGGATATTGTAGCGCGCGATGTAATCGCCACCATGCACAAGCTGGCGCCTGAATGGCTCAAGGGCTGCATTTTGCGCGAATGCTGGTTTGAACCCACCTTCCATAAGCATGTAGGCAAACTGTGCTCGGGCGTACATATCCATACCGAGAACACCAGCTACAACCACCATGCGTTCAAGCCGTGGCGTTTGCAGGCGCTGGCATTCAAGGCTATTCGCCAGCTCAAACCCGGCTACGACCTGTGGCGCGATTTTGCTTATGAGTATGAGAGCGACCGTCTGGCCATCGACCTGATTAACGGTGGCGAAGACCTGCGCCGCTGGGTGGATAACCGTGCTGCCAGCCCCGCCGATCTCGACGCACTGACCCTGCCGGATGAAGCCAGCTGGCGCGAAGAAAGTCGCGCTTATTACCTTTATTAAAGCGTAACTCGCGGCCCGATGTTCAGCCCCGTGGTATCTGCAGCAAATTGCATTTGCCACCACCCCCTGCTAAAACGCTTCTCATATAAGGAATATACACATGAACGATCTTCTGCACTTTCTGGCTGAGCGCGGCCACGCGCCCGAATGCACCAATGCCGAGGGCCTGACGGCTGAAACCAAAAAAGGCGTTATCTCGGGCTACATCGGGTTCGACCCCACAGCCGACAGCCTGCACATCGGCAATATGGCTCAGGTCATGTTTCTGCGCCGCCTGCAGCTGGCTGGCCACAAGCCGCTCGTGCTGTTTGGCGGAGCTACAGGCAAGGTGGGCGACCCTTCGGGCCGCGATGAAACCCGCCAGATGATGACCTTCGAGACCATCAAGAACAATATTGAATCACAAAAGCGTGGTGTAAGCCGCCTTATCCGGTTCGATGACAGCGCAACCGGCGCCGAAGCGATTAACAATGCCGATTGGCTCGATGGTATTGGCTATATCGATATGCTGCGCGAAGTGGGCCCGCATTTTACCATCAACCGCATGCTCACCATGGATTCGGTGAAGGCGCGGCTTGAGCGCGAACAGCCCCTCACCTTCCTTGAGTTCAACTACATGATCATGCAGGGTTACGACTTCATGCATCTGCGCAAAACCCGTAACTGCATTCTGCAGATGGGCGACATGGATCAGCTGGGCAATATCATTCAGGGTATTGAGCTGGGCCGCCGCATGCATGGGTTTGAGCTGTATGGTGTTGTACAACCGCTGCTCACTACGGCCTCAGGCGCCAAGATGGGCAAGAGTGTGGGAGGTGCGGTGTGGATTAACGCCGACCGCAAGTCACCCTACGACTTCTGGCAGTACTGGCGTAACGTTGAGGATGCTGATGTGGGCCGCTGGCTGCGCCTGTTCACCGACCTGCCGATTGATGAAGTGAAACGCCTTGAAGCCCTGAAAGACCGCGAAATCAACGATGCCAAGAAGGTACTGGCGACTGAAGTTACCGCACTGGTGCATGGCCGTGAAGCGGCTGAAGATGCAGCCAAGACAGCGCAAACCACCTTTGAGCAAGGTTCATTGGGTAGCGACCTGAAGCAGATTGCCATGCCGAGCGCCGATGTCAGCGTAGTTGATATGGTGGTCAGCGCTGGCTTTGCCACATCAAAGGGCGAAGCCAAAAAGCTGATCCTGGGTGGTGGTATCCGTATTAACGACGAGAAGGTGACGGATGTTGCCCACCCGTTCAAGCAGTACGTGCCTGCTGCTACAGCTGAAGTGAAATTCAGCAAAGGCCAGAAGGTTGTTGTGAAGGTTTCAGTCGCTTAAAGGCTACTGCGAGCATAGTTACTGCGGGCATTGGGGCTCAGGCATTTTGCCTGAGCTGCCTGCGGGTGGTGCCAGCTTTTTAGCCGTCAGATCATCCGCCACAAAAGCTTCGCACATCGGGCCTTTAACGCGGTTATTGAACTCGAGCATGGCCCCTACCTGCACTTCATCCTGCGGGTTATAGCTGAAGGCGCCCAAGCCCCTCAGGCCCTGCGGCCTATAGGGGTTGGTCTGATAATACCGCGTGGTTGCGCCATCGTACTTCTGCCGCAGCTGGGCATGCTCGCGGTCGATCTGCTGCATCACAGCAGGGTAATTCCACTTGCATGACTTGGCATCGCGCACAGTTTCGCGCACGCTACTGCCCAGCAGCTTGAGCCTGCCCTCACTGCCCAATGCTACAAACGGCACTTGTGCTTCGAATTTGGCAATACTCACCAGCTGCTCGGCACCCAGCAAATGCGGCTCGGCCAGTTTACCGGCTTGCTCGAGCAGCACATGCGGGTGTATACGCGCCAGCGCCTTGGCATTCTGACCATACCAGCGCAGTAAATCCTGCTGTGATTTGGCATCCACATAATGGCGGCTGGCACCTATGCTCACCGGCTCATGCGTGAGGCGGCGCTCGAGATCGTGTACGGCTGGTTGGCCGAACAGCTGGATCATGCGTAGCTGGGCATAGAGGTTTGCCGTGACCTCTTCACGGTGGCGGTTCACCTCGCCGTTATAGTTAAACATGCCGAGCAGATGGCGTACCGTATGCGCCTGTTCATGAAACACCACATAAAAGCGGCGGTGGCTCTCGAAGTACGAGAGATCAGGATGCTGCGGCTTGCACTGCGCACCTAATGACTTGGCAGGCTCGATCTTGTCGCACGTCAGGCAGAGAGATGACGGCATGGAGATGACCGAATAGCGCGCGCCATTCGGCGCAGTGAGCGCACGGGTAATCGGCACACCATTATCATTCGCGAGCTGGGACTGGCGGTACTCCTCGTTCATGGCGGCGCGCATCTGTGCGGCGCGCATCTGTGCGGCGCTTGCTGAGCCTGCGGCCTGCGTGTAAACCGGCTCGAAGTCCTGAGCAAACTCAGCGCGTGTCAGGGCATCCGCCCCATCGCCCTGTGTGATCACCACTTTGCCTGCCAGCTGTGGCCAGAAGGTAGCGATATCGGCTTTCATATAGTCTTTTAGCTGCACGCGGTTGCCCAACAGGGCTGCATTCCTCAGGGTCTCCAGCTTTTTAAGGGCAACAGCATCCGGCAGCAGCGGCGATGGGTGGTCATCGGTTGGTGCAGGGGCGAATGCCACCACCACGAGGGTGATAGCCGCCAAAGCCCTGAATGCATGCTGCGGCCTGATCAAAGCGGCACCAGCTGTGGCGGCTTGATGAGACAGGCGCGTGCGCCATAGAGATCCTGATTAAATCTGTTAATGGCACCCACCTGCGCCGGGTTGCTTTTATCGACCTCTTCGAACTTGTTACCCGCCAGTGCAGGGGCACGCAACGGATTATGCTGCACCAGCTGGTTGAGGTACTGGTTGCCGCCCACTGCGGTGTTACGCAATTTGGCCAGATCATACTGATAGGCAATTTCAGGATAAGGCAACGTCTTGCCATTCACCACTATACTGCTGGGCAGCACGCCACTGGCCAGCGCGTAGTGATAGGCGGTCACGCGCACGACTGGCTTTTGCTTGGCCTCATCCACATAGGCTTTATGGGCCTTGAACTGCTCGAGCTCAGTTGCGTTCATAGCATGCAGCTGCGCAAGGCTACTGGAGAGGTTGAACAGATCGGGCAGGCTGAGGCGCTGCACAATCTCCACCCCCGTGCCCTGCAACCAGGCCGATGCCCCCCTGAATGTGCGCGGGTTGAAATACTTGTAAGTATTTGCGCTATCAGCATTCCTATCAGACATCAGCTGCAGATGAATGGCATGACGCGGGCCGAGCAGACGAATTTGCATGAACGTGCCGAACAGATCAGCCCGTGTTTCTTCTACGTGGTGCTCTTCATCGGTTACATACTCATGACCCTTGACCTTTTTCATATCGGCAATGTGATGTGCCAGCTCATGAAATGCCACATTCAGGCGGCGGCTGCGCTCGATAAATGCGGTATCAGGGTGCGAGCTCTGGCATTGGCTGGCGGTATAATCGGGCTTAACCTGCATACAGGAGGCGCAATCATCCTTCAGCGCCACGATCCCGAAATGGAAACTGCGCCCGGCTCTATCGACCGGAATAAGAATTTCGCGGTCACGGTGATAGCCAAGGTTATCCACCCAGTCTTTCTCTTCTAGCTCGCGCCGGTAAATTGCATGCGCCTGATTACGGATGCTGTTGTCAATTTGTACGATATCAACATCCGCGCGTGCATCAATCTCACGGCCCAAAGCGCTGCGATGGTACTGCACGACTACCTGTTCGGCAAACTCATGTGCGTTATCATGCAGGCCGCTTCCCTTATAAGGCATGAACACCAGCGTACCTTCTAATTCGGGATAGGCTGCCTCCATCTCGGCGCGCAGGTAGGTTTGCACGTCCCTGATACTGCCGGCTACGGCAGGCTGGCGATACTCGAGCACACTCAAGTGGTCGTTCGCATTAATCATGGTTTTGGGCAGCGATCTTGGCACAGGCACGGGAGCGGGCGCATGCGCAGGCATAATACCCGCGCCGCCATAAAGGCCGCCAATCAGGGCGGCTATAACGCTTGCCCTCTTAATGCCCAATTTGTTTTTGCGTTCGCCCAAAAGCAAACGCTCCCTGTTTTTATTACAGGGAGCGTAAGACGGCTTTTGCGTTAACTCAAGCTATTTTAGCTGGCTTTGGCTTCGTCCTTGGGCGGGAACAACACCGAGGCCACAACACCAATCAGCAAAACGCCAATTACAATCATGAGGCTGGTATTGGGTGCAATCTTCCATTCAGCCGGTACCCATTCGAGCTTGACGGCTGCAGCCAGCGTCAGCTTGGCAGCGATGAAGAAGAGCAGCACAATCACTGCCTTGGCCAGATGCACCAGATACTTCTGCATGGCAGCCAGCACAAAGTAGAGCTGACGCAGACCAAGAATTGCAAAGATCATGGCAGTGTAAACCAGCAGCGGCTCATGCGTTACGGCAATAACCGCCGGTACACTGTCAAAAGCAAACAGGATGTCGGCAATTTCAATGGTGACAAGGCACAGCAGCAACGGGGTGGCATACATCCACTTGCCGCGCGGCACTGATACATCCTTGTTCTCGGGGTCAGCCATCAGCTCATCCACCTTCTTGCCCGAGATGAAGAAGTTGTGACCAACAATCTTGGGCCATACCGGGAAGATCTTGCGGGTAAAGCGTACCGACCAATGGTTGGAATAATCTTCCACCTCATCGCCATCGCCATCCGACTTGAGCATCTGTACGGCGGTCCAGGCGATGATCGCTGCAAACACCAGCTCAATCCACGGGCCGATGGCATAAAGGGCAGAGCCGATGGCTACAAACACGCCGCGGAAGATGATGGCACCGATCACACCATAGAACAGAATACGGTGACGATAGGCCTCGGGCACAGCAAAAGCCGAGAAGATGGCTACAAACACCATAAGATTATCGACCGACAGTACTTTCTCGAGTGCATAGCCTGTCAGGAATAGTGAGGCTTTTTCAGCACCGTACTGAAAATAGAGATATCCGGCAAAAGCCATTGATACAGCTATCCAGATGAGGGACCAGATAATCGCATCCTTGAGCTGAACCGGCTTGTCCTTGCGATGCGAGAACAGATCGATAGCGATGAACAGAACGATAAGCACCGAGAAAAGGGCAATAACTGTTGGGGGATAACCAATCTCACCTTGAAACATGCTTTGCTCCTTTAAGAAAATCTGGCCGACGCACTTTAATCGGCCTCTTGTATGCCGTCTATGCCTAATCGCCGCCCATAAACAGGATGGTGCGTAAAAAACCGGGGGCGAGCATGGCCAGCGGGTTAACGCTGGTTTCCGGCCCCGAGAGCGGCCCCTTGACCGAATAGGTGGCGGCAAAAATACCACCACCCTCGCCGCCGGTCAGTAACCAGCCGAGAATGGGAATCCCCCCGACCGCCGAGTTAATACCATAGAGCGGCACCAGCGTGCCGTTGAGGTCGAGCCTGCTTTGCAGCAGATCAACCCGCCCGCTCATGGTGAGGCCTAAGAGATCGCTCGCCATGCGGGTTTCGGCCAGCTCGATGGCATCTTCGGCATAAAAGAAGCGGGCCTTCAGGCGCGTGAACTCAATACCTTCGCCGCGCTCGAGCACTTCGGCACCTTCAGGGCTTGCCGCCTCGGCTATCCGGCGCAGGGTCTTGGGCTGCAGGTAAATGAAGTTATGCATATCCGCGACCGACTTGACCGGACCGCTGCCCTCACCCGTACCGGTAACCGAAAGCGTGCCACCCCGGATGTTCTCCATCAGACGCAGGGTCGAGAGCATGGCACCCGCATTCTGCGTTTCAATGCTCAGCGAGCGGCCAGTTTCGGTTGGCACAAGGCGGATGCGCAGCGGAATGTCATTCTCGAGTTTGCCATCGAGCTCGAGGTGACGCCAGCCGCGCTCGTTGCGAATGATATGGCCCACTGCATGGTTCAGCTCGCGCCCTGCGCCGGTAACTACGCGCTGGATGTTGAATTTGATATCAAGCGGCAGAACACTCGTGCGCGGCTCAGCTGGACCTGCTGGCGCGGCAGCAGCATCGGGCCTTACTTCAGGCTCGTAAATGCCGCGAATATCGGCCGCACTGCCCTTGAAGTCGAGCGCAAAACCCTGGCCCTCTTCAAGTTTGCTCACGCTGCCCGACAGCTCGGTACCGGGTGCGGAGACACGATCAAGTTTCACGCGCTGCCACTGGCTTTGCGGCGCGAAAGCCACGCTGCCGCGCACATCGGCCCCGCGCGAGCTCACCCTGAAGCTGCTTACTTCTTTAACTTGGTTCTGATTAATGCTCACAACCACATTACCGGTCGCCGCAACACCCACCGGCTTGACCCAGGCAAACCACGGCATGGCCAGTGTGGCCTTGGCAAAATCAACATCGGCCTCCAGCCGGGCTGGCTGGCCGCGGTCTTTGCGGTAAGTACCGACAACCGCCACTTCATCGCGCAGCACATCCTGCCAGCTCACCCTGAAGGCGCGGCGGGCCGCTTCATCCATATTGCCCTTGAAGCTGATTTCGCTATTGGGCGATACATCATCGACAAAACTTTCCTGCCAGCCGAACTCGGCCTGCGCGGGGCCGATCGAGCCGGTGCCACTGATCTTCATGCCGCCACCATCGAGCGTCAGATCAAGCACGGCTTTCGAGAGATCCTGCCCCATGACGACTGAGGGTAAGCTCACATTGGTCATATGCGAGGAGGCCGAGATTGCCACATCGCCAATCGGCAGATTGCCCAGCAGCGGGAACATGAAGCGCGCCCGCGTGGTGGCACGGCCGCCAGCATCACCCGCCTTGATGTTAAGGCGGCGGATAAAACGCAAACGGTCGTGATCGAGCAGCTGCAACTGGTCGGCGGTGGTACCATTCACGGTGATGGTAATATCTGCACGATCAGAATCATCATGCAGACCCAAGAGGTCGACGTTGGCTTCGCTGATGCGCAGATTGCCCACGCGCGCTTCGTCTACCTTCACATTAAAGACATCGAGATTGAACATCGCCACGCCTTGCGCGTTGGTGGCGGGTGGCAGGGGGCGGAAGTAATGCACTACCGCATCCTGTATCACCATGCTGCCCTCAAGCGCGGTGACCTTGGGGTGCAGGATATCAGCCAGCGGTACGCTAAGTGATACACCCACATTGGCCTTGGGCACCTGCCCTTCAACGATATTTTTTGTAACCCAGTTACGCGCACCGCGGGCAACCTGCGGCGGCCAGTATTGCTGCAAGGTGGCAGCATCGAGCTTTTCGGCCAGCGCCTGCGCAGTCACTTTAATTTCATTACCTTCGCGCCGCGCATTGGCGGTGCCGGAAAGGCGCGTGCTGCCAAAGTCGGCAAACAAGTTGCTCACTTCAATGGTGCGCTGCTGGCGGTCGAGTGCGCCGCTCAGCTGTGCGGCAACCACCTCAAGCGCGGGCTGGTCCTTGACCAGCTGGAACTTGCCTGCACCAGCAGCAAGATCAAAGCTCAGCTGCGTCACGCCCATCGGGCGCGCCCAGCGCAGGGCCAGGTTGCCAGAGAATGGCAGGTCAATACGCGCAAGATCATCAAACGCGGGAGACCATTTGGCCAGCTCCGCCGGATTGAAGTGATCGAGCGAAAGATCAAACTTGAGCGCAGCAGCATTGCGCTCGTACAGCAAATTGCCTTTGATTTGCGAGACACGCTCACCAAGCAAAAGATTGAGCGCCAGATTACCGCGCACACCAGCACCATCACGGCGCAGGGCCACTTCAAATTTTGGTGCGTTCCAGCGCACACCAAAGCGGTAGTCATCCACCTCGAGGCGCGCACCACTAATCTCGATCCGGCGCAGCGCCCCAAACTGGCTGGAGGCAGCTGGCGGCTGGCTTAAGGCCTCAATCCACTTATTGAGCAGGTCACTTGAAGGCGCTGTGGTGCTGTTACCGGTATCGATCAGCGAAAGGCGGATATCACCCTCGGCTGTACGCACTGCGCGCAGCTGCGGGCCTGAGAGTTTGACAAAGCTGGGCGCAATCCGCCCCATGAGCAGAGCGGGCACCGACAGGCCCAACTGAATTTCCGGTACGATGGCCACGGTCACGCCATCGCTGGTCTTGATACGCACCTGCGCTGCCTCAAGCGCGATGCTGGTACGATCGCTGCCCCAGGTAATAGCGGTATTTCCCATGCTGATCTGATAGGGTGCGGCCAGCTCGGCCAATCCTTCCGCTAGGTAAGGCTCAAGCGCCTCAAGCCGTAGCGGTCCAGCCGATAGGCGCCACGCCAGCAACATGGCAATAACCAGCGCAGCCGCAATCGCAGCTCCCAAAAGCTCGAGCACAATCAACAGGATACGGCGTGTCCAGACGAACATGTGGCCTTTGAAGTGGTTATGCCCGGATGGGCGGAATCGATTCGCCTAATGTGTAGGGAGAATCAAGATGAAGCAAGCCACAGAGCGCCTCACCCGAGGCGAAAAAAGCACATTGTTAAGGGCGGGACCAAAAAATGCAGGCGCGAATCGCGCTCGACTCGCATGTAACCCGCCCAGTCTCTTGACTCTACGGCTACATACGGCATTTCTGCTTCGTACATGGACTTCCGCCTCGGTAGGGGCGCCCCGTTAGGAGCCAAGATGTCTGAGCTTAAGGTTGGTTTGCACGCGCCTGATTTCACCCTGCCGCTGGCAACCTTCGGAACTGTTTCCCTCTCCAACATGCGCGGCAAGCCGGTCGTGCTGTATTTCTACCCGAAGGACGATACCCCGGGCTGCACCATGGAAGCCTGCAGCTTCCGCGATAATCTGCCCAAGTTCGGCGATTTCGATGCCGCCGTGATCGGCATCAGCAAAGACAGCGTCGAGAGCCACGCCGCTTTTGCCAAGAAGTTCGGCATCAAGTTCCATCTGGCATCAGACGAGCACTCGAATACCTGCGAGACTTATGGTGTGTGGGTGCAGAAGAACAACTACGGCACCAAGTACATGGGCATCGAGCGCACGACGTTTTTGATCGACCGCCAAGGTATCATCCGTCATATCTGGCGCCGCGTGCATGTTGAAGGGCATGCCGCTGAAGTGCTCAAGCTGATTGAGCTGCTGCACCTTGGCCAGCCACTGCCCATGGACAAGCCGCCAGAACCGCCGCCAGCTCCCCCTGCGCCCAAGCCGGTTAAGCCGGTGGCTGCACCAAAGCCCGCCAAACCTGCACCTGCCCCCAAGGCTGTTGCCAAGGCCGAGCCCAAGAAGCCAGCCAAGCCTGAACCTAAAAAGGCAGCTCCCAAGGCAGCAGCTAAACCTGCAGCCAAGAAGCCGGCCAAACCTGTAGCTAAAAAGCCTGTAGTCAAAAAGGTAGCTGCTAAAAAAGCTGCGCCCAAGGCCAAGCCGGTTGCTAAAAAGGCAGCGCCAAAGAAGCCGGTGAAGAAGGCAGTTGCCGCGAAGAAAAAGCGCTAAAGCAAATCCCATAAACTAAAAGGCCGGGCAGTGATGCCCGGCCTTTTTGCTTGAGACACTTTAAAACCTATTCTTCGCGCACGCGGTTCATGAGATCGCCGACATTGGCCGCAGGCTCAATACCGCCTGTGCCTTCTTCGTCAATTGCGGGCAGGCGCACCATCGGGCTATCACTGTTATCTTCCTTGGCATCATCGCGCACCGGTGTAGGGCGCTGCTCGAACTCAGGGGCCAGACCGCGCTGCGCTGGCGCTGCTGTAGGTGCATTGACGGTTACAGGCATAAAATCAATCTTGGGCGCACCGCCGCTGGATGAAACAGCAGCCGCTTCATTACGGGCCTCATTAACAGCTGCCGCTACATCGCTCTGGATGGCGGGCATGGCAGCCAGCATATCCTGAATCGAGGGCGGTGCATCACCAGCGGCAGTCGCTGCAGGGGCAGCGGGCTGGCGCGGTGCGCGCTGGGTGGCAGCAGGTTCGCGGCGCTGGCGGGTGGGACGCTGGCGCGGTGCCTGCGCTGCGGGCGCAGCAGCAGCGGGGGCAGCCGCTCCGGCAGAGGGGGCCGAACCTTCAGACAGGGCCGCCAGCTCGGCGGGTGTAGCAGCCGGCATGGGCACCGAGCCACCGTCGAGCGAAGGTGGTACCGGCTCTTCCGGCGGCATGATGGCAAAGGCAGCCGCAGCGCTTGCGGCTTCTCGCGCGGCGGCAACATCAGCCGCTGGATCGGCAGCTGCAGGGGCGGCCGCCTGCTCAACCGGAATGGCGACGGGATCGCCATTTTCATCGGTTGCTGGTGCTTGCGCTGTCTGCGCGGAGGTAGCTGCAGCAGCTGGCTTGTCAGCCGCAGCAACTGCACTGGCTGGGGCAGCAGGCTGGAAGAATTGCGCCAATGCATAGGTATCGAAATTCGCTTCAAGCGCATTGGTAGGCCCAGCCACCAGCATGGTGAAGGGTGGCGCGCCGGTAATTTCGCGCAGGGTGATACTGGCCTGTGCATCAAGACGCGGGCCAGCGATATCAATAGTCACCTTAGCTTCGGCACTGGCCGAAGGCGTGCGCAGACGCAGCGTATTGGCCTTTAAGATACCGTCTTCAATCTCGAAGTCGCCACCGAAGGTTGAAAGCGCACTCTCGCCACCACGGGCCAGCAGCGCGTCGACATCGCGCGGGCGGTTGCGGTTGCGGCGACCCTGCAGACCCTCAGTGAGCGCAGCAAAATCGATACCGTTAAAGGTACCGCTATCCATCGAGAATTCACCATCACCAGCCAGGCTGTGCAGCAGCGCTGCCATATCGGCACCCTGCCCTTCAACCCGTACACCGAAGTCGGCTACGCCCGACACGCCAAAGCGCGAACCGCCCCGCAGCGTGAGATCGGCTTCGCGCACATCAAGATTACCCTTCACCATCAAGGCAGGTGCCAAAGCGGCCTGACCATTTATGGTGATATTACCCTGCTGCCACTTGCCGGTGAGGTTGCTGACAGAAATATTGGCAGGCGGTGCCAAGCGCAATTGGCCTGCAACTTCGCCCAGCTGCTCACCAGCTACTGTCAGGCGCTCGACGCTTACATCGAGGTTGGCATTAAACCGGCTGAGCAGCATGACCGGCTGCAGCGTCTGGCGCCACAGGTCGATATTGGTATTGGTGAGCGCAAGATTGCCTACCACGGTATAGGGTACGGTGTTGCTGACGGTGAGCGCGCCTGAGCGCACAGTCACGCCTGCGACCTGACCCTGCAAGCCTGAGAGCTGCCAGTTACCGGCAGGCTGCTGCGCACCTTCGAAATAGAAGTCGAGCATACCCAGCACGGCATCTGGCCGCGCCACGATGCTGGGCATGAGCTGCTTGAGGACGGTTGCCGTCTCGCGGTTCTGCAGACGGATTTTAAAAGTGGTTGGCTGCTCGGGCTTCTGGGTGACCACAAGGTCGATACGACCCTCGCCCAGTGTTGCGCTGCTCAGCTGCTGCAGCTCGCCAGCACTACGGCGGTAACGTACCGAGAGATCAACCGGGCCTGAGATTTGACTACCCACAACCGCAGGCAAGAGGCGCGCAGCGGGCGCGAAGCTATCACGCAGCTGGGCAAAGTCAGGGGTTGAAAGACGCAACGTGAGGTCAGCATCCTGCGTAGCTACAGGCGAAATGCTACCCGAGAGGCGAATGACGTTCCCGCCGAAGTCGGCCGCATCAAGACCCTTGATGGTGAGCAGGTTGGGCGCAAGGCTGGCGGTAAGCGTTACATTGCTGGCCATTTTGGCCGCCGCGCGCAACTGGCGGAAGGTAACACTTATATTGGCGGGCGGCAGCTGCCATAGCCAGGTAGGGAGGCTTTCGGCCTGAGCGTATTTATCGAGATCGAACTGATCGATGTTAAAGCTGGTATCAATCACGCCGCCTTCAGGGCGGGCAGCCATCTGACCGGTAACGTTGATCCCGTCGATTGTGGCATCAAGTGTCGGCAGGCTCCAGGTACCCCATGGGCCACGCACATCCGCCGCCAGCTTGACCTGACGCAGGGCAGTATCATCAATTCCTTGCGGGGCGGTAAAACCAAGACCCGTAATTGTCTCGCGCAGACGGGCGGCTTCAAACTGCAGCTTGCCATCCACCATCGCGGGCGTATTGGGCTTGGTTACAATCGAACCTGCAAACTGCACGCGCGCATCGCCCGGCAGCATAGCCACAAACTCATTCACCTTTACGGTGCCGCTATTAATATCGCCCTTGAGCAGCACCGGTGCTGCGCGATAGTCGCCCAGCGTGACGCCGGCCATCTGCAGATCGAACGCACCCAGCAGCTGCGGGCCAACATCAAGGCTACCCCGCTGCATCCAGTCTACGGCCGTAGGCCAGAGCGAGAGGTCGACCACATCGGTCTTAAGTGCCACTGACAGACCACCGTTTTCGCCGGTTACATAACGAGCCAGACCGCCAACCTTCCAGTTGCCAAGGCTCATGTTAATCGCGCTCAGGTCATAAGCGTCCTTGTTACCGACAAGACGCGCGGCAAACGACAATGGCTGGCGCAGGCCCGCATCAATCGGGACCACCGGCAGCATGCCAAGGCTGCTGAACAGGGCCCACAGGCTACCAGCCTGGCCCGCGGTTACATCAATCTCGGCATCCATACGGCGCTCGGCATCAAGCAGGTCGAGCTTGCCTACCATAAGTACGGCAGCTTCGGCAGCGCCAACATCAAGCCTTAAATAACCAATCGCGCTTTCGCGACCCACCGGCGGGCTTAGATCAACCGCGAGCTGAATGGGAGCGCCGCGCCAATCGGCCTTAAGGTCGGTACGCACAAGCGTGGTCGCGGCGGGCAGATGCAGTGTACCGTTGATATCGGTAATACGCTCGGGCGGGCTGGCGAGGGCTATGTCGAGCGTGCCGTCTTCAATCGCAACGCGGTTGATGCTGAGGGCCTCAAACTTCGGCGCCCAGCCCTCTTGCGGCATAAGGGTGATGACAGGGCGTACCAGCTTGACTTCACTGACATTGAAGCTGCCCGACAGCAGCGAGGCGTAACTCACATTAAGGTCAACGCGCGGGGCCGAAAGCACAGTGATATTGCTGTTAGGCGCCATCAGCTTGAGCTGGTTGAGTGCAATATGCGGGCGCGGGAAAAGCGAGACTTCAACCCCGCCTTCAATGCGTACGCGCTGGCCGGTGGCATCGGCCAGCTGGGCGGCAATCGCCTGCCCCTGACGGGTACCATCAAGAGCGTGCGGCACACCAACAGCCAGAACCACAAGAACAACAGCGGCCACACCACCGGCGATCATGGCGGGTTTGGCAAATGACGGGCGGTTGAAGGCAGGACGGGTAAAAGCTGGCTTGCCAGCGGGCTTGCTGGCAGCCTTGCTGTAAGAAGATTTAGCCAATGCGGGCTTGCCCAGCACTGACTTAGGAAGACGCAGGTTGCCGCTAGGCAGGCTCAGTCGGATCTTGGCAGGGAGCTTCATGTTGAGTCTATGCATACGCCGTTAATACCTTGTTAATCAAGAGTTAACGATGCGATTTTGGCTAAAAGTGATGGTAAAGATAGTGTATGATATTGGTATGGGCGCTGAAATCATTAACCTTCGGCAGGTTCGCAAGCAGCAAAAGCGCGCTGAAGCTGAAGACACAGCCGCACAAAACCGCGCCAAGCATGGCCGCACCAAGGGTGCCCGGCAAAAAGAAGAAATGGACGCCGAGCGCGCTCGCCGCGAACTTGATGGGCATAAGATAGAAAATCTTACGGATAAGGAGCGCGATGACGACAAGTGATCTAGCCCGGCCGATAAGCCTGCGGGAGCTGGTTAACCAGCTCAACCGCCCCAGCCATCATGCCGTTGAAGGTATTGCGATTGAGCAGGACTGGCTGATTGCCCTGCAGCGCCCGTTTGCGCCCGAAGAAAATGTGCATATTCAAAGCATGGCGCGGCTGATTGATGAAATCGCCCGCCTGCGTACAAGTTTATCTTTAAGCGAAACCCGCAGGGCCGAGCTTGAACAGCTGATTGATGCCGACCCCTTGTGTCCGGTGCTGAACCGCCGCGCGTTTGAGCGCGAGCTGGGCCGCGCGATTGCGCTGGCCAAACGCTCGGGCCGCCCCGGTAGCGTGCTGTTCCTCGATATGAACGGCCTCAAGCAGCTGAACGATACTTATGGCCACGCCATGGGTGACCGCGCGATTGAGCGCGTCGCCAAAATGCTCATTCTCTCGTGCCGCTCCACCGACCTGATTGGCCGTTTGGGCGGAGATGAATTTGCCGTGCTGATGCCGGATACACCAACTTCGGGCGCGGTGGTGCGTGGCGAGCGCGTGACTGACCTGCTCACACGTGTGCCTTTAATGGCGGATGAGCATACGCCGGTGACCCTGAGCGCGGCTTATGGCGCTTCGTCGTTTGCCGGTACCGATACCACCAAGGGCGTACTTTCGGCCGCTGACGCCGCCATGTATGCGCATAAACAACGCATTAAGGCTGCAGCGCGGGTTTAAGGCAACAAACGCTCGAGCGGGTTGGGAAGATGCTCGGCAGGGGCAATTTCGGCCTGCGAAAAATGCAGTGAGGTCATGCCTGAAATAGCGATGGTGTTGAACAGCCGCTTGGCCTGTGCGCCATGGCTAGTTAACAAACCACGCATGCGTGCTTCTTCAGCCATCACCGCCTCATCGTGCTGGCGGAACTCGCGGTTACGCTCGAGCGTATACTGGTTGCTCAGGCGAATACGGTGATCACGCGCCTGCAAATCGCGGCTGCTGGCAAAATCCTCCCCCGAGGTGAAACGGAAGATAACCGCATTCGGCATCCAGCTTTTGTTGCAATACTCGATGAAGTCTTTTTCATAGGCTTCGGCTGAGGCTTTATCGCGCAAAGCCCGCTCACGCATTTCATCCCTAAACGCGCGGTCCTGCTGGCGCATGCCAAGGCAGGCAATCAGGAGCATCGATTCTTTGGGACTCAAGTTTTTCTCGAACAGCAACGCATCGCGCGCAGGCAGATAAGGCACCGTGAAGGTGGGCGGTGCATATACAATTTCTGCCATCGTCATGAAGTAACCCTGCCTACTCTTTATCTTTATGCGGCAGAGTTAATCAAAAGCAGGGCCGCCGAGTCAACTCCCTATAATAAGGAGTGCCCCGGCGGCCCGCCCTAAACATTAAACCAAATAATTAAGCTGAACGTACGCGCGCGAAGAAGCGGTCGATCTGGTCCTTCATACGTACCGACTGACGGCTCACATCGCTGGCAGCGGCCTCAACCTGCACACTCGAGCTGCCCACCTCTTCGGCCGATTGCGATACCTGCCCGATATTGGCACTCACGGCCTGCGCGTTTTGCGCCGCCTGATTGACGTTTTCGGCAATATCGCGCGTTACGGCGCTCTGCTCTTCTACCGCGGCTGAAATGCTAGAGGTAATCTGGTCGATTTCGCTGATCACCTGCGTGATCTGCGCGATGGAAGACACTGCCTCCTGCGTGGCGTTCTGGATAGCACTGATCTGGCTGGTGATATCCTCCGTTGCCTTGGCGGTTTGCGTGGCGAGTGACTTCACCTCATTCGCCACAACTGCAAAGCCCTTACCGGCCTCGCCTGCACGCGCAGCCTCAATCGTAGCGTTGAGTGCCAGAAGATTGGTCTGCGCGGCGATGTCGTTAATCAGACCCACCACATCACCAATCTTGCGGGCTGTTTCGACCAGGCCATTGACCTTGTCATTGGCCTTATGCGCATCATCCACTGCGCGGCTGGTTGTTTGCGCCGAGCGGCTGAGGTTGCGGGCAATTTCATCGACTGAGGCATTCATCTCGGTTGAGGCAGCTGCAACAGTCTGGATATTATTGGCCGCAATGCTGGCCGACTGGGTAACTTCACCCGCCTTCACGCGCATATTGCCTGAAGTATGGGTCAAGGCTTCAGCCGAAGCATTCAGCTCGGTTGCAGCGCCACTGAGAATGACCACCGCCTGCTTGGCTTCGGCATCAAAATCGGCAATCGCTTGATTGAGCGCAGCCTGACGCGCCTCTTTGCGCTTTTGCTCGGCGGCCTGCTCTTCGGCAAGCCTGTCGGCCTCGCTGCGGTTCTGCTTGAACACCTCAAGCGCATCGGCCAATGAGCCGATTTCATCACGCTGGCCCAAACATGGTGTGCGCACATGCAGGTTACCTTCAGCCACCGACTTCATGGCGCTGGTCATTTGCTGTAACGGAGACACGATGTTCTTGCGCGCTATCTGCATAGCTATAAAAATAATAGTAGCCAGAATAGCCAGCACCGCCAGCTGTGCAGTATCGAGCGTATGCTTGAGTGCCTCTTTCTCTTCAAATACCTGCGCTGCCACCTGCAGCTGCAGCTCAACCAGCTTACTCACGGTTTCGCTGATGGGGTCGATCACCGGGTACATGTCTTTTTCAGCAAAAGTGACCAGCGCAGCCATATCCTGCGCTTTCATAAGGGTGAGCAACTCTGCCACCGCTGCATCGGCCTTAGTCATGCGCGTAGCGGCTTCGGCCACCAGCTTGGCTTCGTCCTCGGTCAGCGTGGTTGAGATATACTTATTCCAGGCATCGTGAATGGTCTTGGACGCCAACTCGACCGACTGCGTGCCCTCGGCCCAGCTGAAGATGCCCGCACGGGTTTTATGCGCAGCGTCAACGATGTTCACGGCATAGGCATCGGCCACAATCTTGAGGTCGCGCAGCGGCACCACGCGGTCGTTGTAAATGGTCTCCATACCGCGCGTCATCTGGCCGATGGCGTAGTAACCCGCCCCCTGCACCGAGACAGTAACAACCGCCAGAATACCGAGAATGAGGAACAGTCTTGCCTTGATGGTGAGGTTTTTCACGAATTTCTCCGCAGAACACGTTAATGTGGTCATGCATATTTGTGCACCGCACCTTAATGGCAGATTAACGGTTATTCATAATACCTAACGATATGCAAATAAATTTGCCCTGTTATGAGGCAGCACGTCTTTGGCTTTGAAATGACCTGCAGCCTTAGGCTAGGTTGCGCGGATAATGACCAAAGACATGCTCCATCATTACCCCTCTCTCGCAATGCTGCAAAAGCAGCAGCTGGCGCACGACCTTGAGTTCAGCCGCGATATCATGGGCATGAGCGAAAAGAACCGCCTGACGCATTACACCCTGCATCAGGGCAAATACATCGGCCATCTGGTGGGATTTGACCCGTCCGCTATCAAATTCACCTTCAATGATATCGTGACCAACGCCTTCATCGTCATGCTGGCCACCGCAAATTCTTTAAAAATTGATTTGGAACAAGAGCTTAAGCATCGCCCGACGTTTGCCTTCAACATCCGCACGCCGCAGGCGCTAGGGCTTTCGATTCTGGCGCCGCAAGCGCAAATGGCGGCGGCCCTGATCGACTACAAAGAGCCAGCCCCCACCTTGTGGGGCCAGATTTGCGCGCTCATGCCACCCGCCCGCCGGGCCAAAAAGGCCTTTAATGCCCAAATGCGCGACTCTACCCTCACCCTGTGCCGCATTTTAGGCGGCGTAAGCGAGGGCCTGAATATGGACATGGACACACTGGTGGCCGCGCGGCTGGAAAAACGCGCCCGCACCAACCTGTTTCACCCGCAAAACCCTGCCCAGCAGCGCCTGAATTCGCATCAAAAACCCGGCAATTAGGCTTTGACAGAGATGGAATCGTGCTATATCCGCCACAGGATATATAGCCCGGGAGACCTCCATGAAACTCACCATTGATCGTGCCCTGTTGCTCAAGGCACTCGCACATGCTCAGGGTGTGGTGGAGCGCCGCAACACTATTCCCATTCTTGCCAACGTGCTGCTGCGTGCCGACAAAGGCGTGCTCTACCTCGCTGCCACCGATATGGAAATCGAGATCATCGAAACCATTGGCGCCAATGTAAGCCAGCCCGGTGCTACCACCGCTCCGGCTGCCATGCTGTACGACATTATCCGCAAGCTGCCGGATGGTGCCGAAGTTGAGCTCGACTGCCCACCCGGCAAAGACCAGCTGACCATTACCGCTGGCCGCTCGCACTTCAAGCTCGGCTGCCTGCCGGTGGACGACTTCCCCGCCATGGCGGCTGGCGATCTGCCCAGCCACATTGAACTGGCGGCATCGAGCCTCATTCACCTCATCGACCGCACCAAGTTTGCGATGAGCACCGAGGAAACCCGCTACTACCTCAACGGTATCTACCTGCACGCGGCAACCTCGGGCAAAGCCCGTATGCTGCGCGCAGTCGCCACCGATGGCCACCGCCTCGCCCGCATGGAAATCCCGTTGCCTGAGGGCGGCGAGAGCATGCCCGGCATCATTCTGCCGCGCAAAGCTGTAGGCGAAATCCGCAAGCTGCTGGATGAAGCGGATGGTGATGTAAAGCTCGCCCTCTCGGCCACCAAGGCACAGGTCACGATTGGCGACATCATTCTCACCACCAAGCTGATTGATGGCACCTTCCCGGACTACGAGCGCGTGATCCCGCAGGGCAACGACAAAACCCTGCTGGTGAACAGCCAGATCCTCGCTTCGGCAGTTGACCGCGTGGCTACCATTTCTTCAGAAAAAACCCGCGCTGTGAAGCTCAGCCTCGACAAGGGCACCCTCAAGCTCAGCGCGAATAGCGCAGATGCGGGCGGCAGTGCCGATGAAGAGCTGGAAGTGAGCTACGATTCAGCCTCGATGGAGATCGGCTTTAACAGCAAGTATCTCTACGAAATCACCCAGCAGATTGAGGGTGATGCGGCCGAGCTGAAGCTCATGGATGGCGCTTCGCCAACCGTGGTGCGTGATGCGAGCGATGCCAGCGCGCTGTATGTCCTGATGCCGATGCGTGTCTAGGCGAGCTGATTATGGGAGATAAACCCGTTATCAGCCGTCAGCGCAAAAAAGCAGGCGAGGCTTCGCCCAGCTTTAACGAGGCCCTGCGTACACGGGATGAGGCTTTGGTCGTGTTCCTCACGCAAAAGCTGGAGGCTGCTGGCGTTATGCTGAATGATGCCGGCATTGAAGCCGCCTATGCAGCCACCGCCAGCTTTAACCGCACCAAAGCCGGCAAACAGCATGCCGCTGCCGTGAGCACCGCCGCTACCGCTGCCGCCTGCACCAAAAAGGGCCAAGCTCCCTGTGCCAAGTAAGCAGGAGCGATTTTATGGCCCATCTCTCGCGCCTCAGCCTGACGGCCTATCGCAGCTATAATGCCGTAACGCTGGATGCCCAGCCCGGCCTGATGGTGCTGATGGGCGTGAATGGCGCTGGAAAAACCAACATTCTCGAGGCTATTTCGCTGCTCTCGCCGGGGCGCGGCCTGCGCGGCGCCAAGCTGCGTGATGTGCAGAAGTTTGGCAGCAGCGTGCCATGGGCCATCTCGAGCGTGCTTAATACCCGCCATGGCGAACAGCTGATTGCCACCGGGCAAGACCCCAACAATCTTGAGAGCGATCGCCGGATTGTGCTGATCGACGGCAATAAAATCGGCCAGCCAGAGCTGAACGAGCATCTGGCCATTAGCTGGCTCACGCCTGCGATGGATAGATTATGGACCGATAGCCCGGGCACGCGCCGACGGTTCCTCGACCGGCTGACTGCCGCGCTTGATCCTGCCCATACCACCCGCCTCAACCGCTATGAAGATGCGCTGGCCGAGCGCAACAAGCTGCTGAAAGACGGCCGCATGGATGATGCATGGCTGAGCAGCATCGAGCACACGCTGGCTACCGAGGGCGTGGCGGTCATGGCGGCCCGGCGCGAGCTGGTTTTGGGCTTGGGGCAGCATCTGGCGCAAACCACAGTGGCCGAGGCCTTCCCCACCCCCATTCTCTCGCTTGAGGGCTGCGAAAACTGGCTGGCAGATGGCCCTGCGCTGCTGGTGGAAGACCGCCTGCGCGCCGAACTGGCCAAAAACCGCCGCTTCGATGCGGCTACCGGCATCACCACCCTCGGGCCACACCGCAGTGACCTTATGGCACTTCACCCGGGCAAGAATATGCCTGCCGGTTTATGCTCAACCGGTGAGCAAAAAGCGTTGCTCATTAGCCTCATTCTGGCGCATGGCCAGCTTATTAAAACCCAGCGTTCCCAGCCCCCCATTTTACTGCTTGACGAAGTGGGCGCCCATCTGGACGAAGAACGCCGCGAAACCCTGTATAATCAGCTCTTTCTGCTAGGCTCGCAGGTCTGGCTCACGGGGGCTGATTCGTCACTTTTTTCACCCCTTTTCGGGCGGGTTATGTGCTATGAAATCGAGGCTGGGGGCGTGCGCGAAACCGCTCCGGTTTAGAGTTCTTATTTCAGGTAGTTTCATGGCTAAAGATGCACTCAAAATGACCCATTCCGAAGAAGGCGCCGAGAGCTACGGCGCAGACAGCATCAAGGTTCTCAAGGGCCTCGATGCCGTGCGCAAGCGCCCCGGCATGTACATTGGCGATACCGAAGACGGCTCGGGTCTGCACCACATGGTGTACGAAGTGGTGGATAACGCAATCGACGAAGCGCTCGCCGGTTATGCCGATCATGTCGATGTAATCCTGAACCCTGATGGCTCATGCACCGTGGCAGATAACGGCCGCGGTATTCCGGTTGGCATTCATAAGGAAGAAGGTATCAGCGCTGCCGAAGTGATCATGACCCAGCTGCATGCTGGCGGTAAGTTCGACCAGAATTCATATAAGGTTTCAGGCGGTCTGCACGGCGTGGGTGTATCGGTGGTCAACGCCCTGTCCGAGCGCCTTGACCTGCGCATCTGGCGCGAAGGCAAAGAGTGGTTCCTGCGCTTCAAGCATGGTGATGCCGAAGCACCGCTGAAGGAAGTGGGCGATGCTCCAGGTCGTAACGGTACCGAAGTAACCTTCATGCCGTCGATCGAGACCTTCAAGAACCGTGAGTTCGATTTTAATACCCTTGAGCACCGCCTGCGCGAACTGGCGTTTCTCAACTCGGGCGTGGTGCTTATTCTGCGCGATAACCGCGGGGTTGAGCCCAAGGCAGTTGAGCTGCATTACGAAGGCGGCCTTGAAGAGTTCGTGAAGTACCTCGATCGCAGCAAGACAGCCGTGCACAAGCCCATCGCGTTCGAAACGCTGATGGAAGGCGGCATTACCGTTGGCATGGCCATGCAGTGGAATGATGGCTACCATGAAAACACGCTTTGCTTTACCAACAACATCCCGCAGCGCGATGGTGGTACGCATTTGCAGGGCTTCCGTGCCGCACTCACCCGCTGCATCAACAAATATGCCGAAGAGACCGGCATTACCAAAAAAGAGAAAGTCGACCTGACCGGCGAAGATGCGCGCGAAGGTATGACCTGTATTGTCTCGGTCAAGGTGCCAGACCCCAAGTTTAGCAGCCAGACCAAGGACAAACTGGTAAGCTCGGAAGTACGCCCGGCGGTTGAAAACGCTGTGGGTGCCAAGCTGTCCGAGTGGTTTGAAGAAAATCCGGCTGAAGCCAAGAAGATCATCAGCAAGATTGCCGAAGCCGCCGCCGCGCGTGAAGCCGCCCGCCGGGCGCGCGAACTCACCCGCCGCAAGGGCGCGCTCGATATCGCCTCGCTGCCGGGTAAGCTGGCCGACTGCCAGGAACGCGACCCCGCCAAGTCTGAACTGTTCATCGTCGAGGGTGACTCGGCAGGCGGATCAGCCAAGCAGGGCCGTTCGCGCTCGACACAGGCCATTCTGCCGCTCAAGGGTAAGATCCTCAACGTTGAGCGTGCGCGCTTCGACCGTATGCTGGGCAGTGCCGAAATCGGTACGCTCATCACCGCGCTCGGCACCGGTATTGGCCGTGAAGAGTTCAATATCGAGAAGCTGCGTTATCACAAAATCATTATCATGACCGACGCCGACGTCGACGGTGCGCATATCCGTACGCTTCTGCTCACCTTCTTCTACCGCCAGATGCCCTCGCTGATCGAGCGTGGCTATCTCTATATCGCCCAGCCGCCACTCTACCGCGCGGCCAAGGGCAAATCTGAGACTTACCTGCTCGATAACCGCGCGTTCGAAGCCTACCTCATCGATAACGCGATTGAGGATGGCGAGCTGCGCGTTGAAAACGGCCCGCCGGTAACCGGTGAGCCGCTCAAGCGCCTGATTGAGCAGGCACAGGCCCTGCAGTCTTCACTCGTCAACATCTCGCAGCACGTGGGCCGCACCGAAGTGGTTGAACAGGCGGCGATTGGCGGCGCGTTCGATAGCGCGCTGCTTAGCGATGTGCCGCGCGGCGAGAAGGTGGCAGCTGTTATTGCCGCCCGCCTTGACGCGCTCGACCTCAAGGGTGATGAAAGCACCCGCTGGAACGGCAGCTTTACCGCTGAAGATGGTTTTATCTTCAAGCGCAGCCTGCGCGGCGTGCCGCAACAGGCCAAGATCGAGGCTGAGTTGATCCGCTCGGGCGAAGCGCGCAAGATCGAGGTGAATACCGCTGATCTGGGCAAGACCTACTCCAAGCCGGCCATGCTGGTGTTTGGCGAGCGTAAGCCTATTCCGGTTGGTGGCCCCATCGCCTTGCTTGAGGCTGTGTTTGCCGAAGGCCGCCGCGGTTTGGCTGTACAGCGCTATAAAGGTCTGGGCGAAATGAACGCCGAACAGCTGTGGGAAACCACGCTCGACCCCACCAAGCGCATGCTGGTACAGGTGAAGGTCAAGCAGGCTGAGCAGGCTGAAGAGGTCTTCTCCACCCTGATGGGCGACGTGGTTGAACCCCGCCGCGACTTCATTGTCGAGAATGCGCTTAAGGTCAGCAACCTCGATGTCTGATCTGGTCGATATTATCGACGAGAACGATGTAGTTATCGGTCAGGCCACCCGTGAAGAAGCGCATAGCAAGCGCCTATTGCATCGGTTTATCCATCTATATGTACAGGGCAGCGACGGGCGCTGGCTGTTACAGCAGCGCAGCCGCAATAAAAAGAACGGCCCCTTCAAGTTTGATGCCTCGGTTGGCGGCCATGTCGATGCAGGCGAAAGCTACCTTGTAGCTGCCCGCCGCGAAATGACCGAAGAAATCGGCCTGCCTGAAACCACCCCGCTGGAGCTGATAGGCAAGATCGAAGACCGCGACGGTATGGAAAACATGCTCGGTCAGGTCTTTATAGCCAAAAGCGATGGCCCTTTCAGCAACTGGCAGGAAGAAGCCGAGCGTCTCGAGTGGTTTACCACAGCCGAGCTGGCCCATATGATTGGCCGTTTCCCTTATCTTTTTACGGGCGGGATTATTTCATCCTTCAGGGTTGTTGAAAGCTGGCAGGGAACCATGCAGCCCCAGCTTCGTTAGCTGTAACGAAAGCGAGGACCCATCATGTCTGATCCCTTAAGCACACCCCCTGCGGGCTGGAAAATGTCGGTTGAAGAGTTCGAACCCGGTGAATTCACCGTGGTGGCGCAAAGTGCGGATGGCCAGATCATCAAGCACCATGGCACCGATAAGGCCATGCTGGCCAAGGCCTGCTACGATCAGGCCGTAAGCCAGACCAAAACCACCGCCTGATCAATACACTGCCGAACAACTGTTTTAAACTCCATCTGGCTCATTGCAGCCGGATGGAGTAACCTTTGGCCTCAAGTTTAAATTTCTGAGGCGCCGCATGACCAAATCTCTCACAACACCTGAAGGCTGGAAGCTGGCCAAGAACGGCAAGAGCCTGACCCGTGCGCTTGAGTTTCAGGACTTCTGTGCTGCCTGGGCCTTCATGAATCATGTAGCCCTGATTGCGGAAAAGCAGGGCCACCACCCTGAGTGGAAGAATACCTACAACAAGGTTGTCATTACCCTCACCACGCATGACGCTGGTGGCGTTACTGCCAAAGACACCAAGCTGGCCAACGCGATCAACGACATCATCTGGCTGGCTTAAGGATAACCCCATGACCCGCATTCACCCGATCCTGTTTGCTGTGCTGCTCGGTCTGGTGGCGGCAGCTGGCTTTTATCTGGTTGTTTATGTCGCCGGCCCCAACCGCCTGCAGCAACTGGCCATTCCAGTGGTAATGATTACGGCGATCGGCTGGTTCATGGCGCAGCGGGTCATCAAAAAGCCGCGCGAAGAGCAGTTAAAGCAGCGCATTATGGCGATTGGCTTTACCCTTCTCGCGTTTGGCGGCTACCTGTTTGCCGACTACAAGGTGTTTGAAGGCAATTTCAATCGCAATTGCGAGCGCTCGGCCCCGTTCCAGGTATGTGAGTGCATTGAGGGCGCGATTGGCCCCAAGCTGTGGTCACAGCAGCTGCCGCTACGCCCTCAAGTCGCCTTGGGCAAAATGAGCTATGGCGCGATGCTGTCGCAGATCAATTCCGGCAACCGCGGCATGGTTGAATCTGCCGCCCGCGCCTGCAGCCGCTAACCCCGATGACCCTGCGCCGCTTCCGTTTTGACAAGCTGGTGCGCGATGGCATTCCGCAGCTGCTGGCCGATAAGGGCATGCGCGTTGAGCTGCTCGAGCTTGAAGACAGCATGCTGGCGCTTAAGACCAAACTGGGCGAAGAATCACTCGAGCTGATGGCCGCACAGGACGCGCAACTGCACGAAGAGCTGGCCGATGTGCTTGAAGTGCTGCATGCCCTGGCCGAGCGGGTGGGCCTTTCGTGGGAGCATCTCGAGGCCATTCGCCAGCAAAAGCGCGCCAAGCGCGGCGGCTTTGGCGATCTGGCTTTTATCACCACGGTTGATATTGCGGCAGATAATCCCGAGATTGAAACCTACCTCAAGCGCCCGCTCGACTTTCCGGAAGAGCCGCTGGACTAGTTCTATTGCACTGCACCCCTGATGCATGGCTTTTGCGCAGCAAAAAGTAGACAATAGAAACATGCCTTTAAGTGCAATTGATACATGGCTGCGCAACCTGCCAAGCCAGACCGAGCGTTATACCCTGCGCATCAATCTTGATGGCGCGAATGGCGTTATACCTGCACCCGCTAACAGTATTGCCAGCCATATTCTGCGCCCTGACTTGGGCCTGTGGCAGGGCGCTGCCTTTACCGAAGTGTTTTGCCAGAGCCTCGCCCGCCGTGTGGGCCTGCCTGCAGTGCCGACCGAGCTTTTGCAAGGCGGCGAGATTCCGGCCAGCATCGCACCGCGCTACGATATCTATAATGGCACGAAACTGGATGCCGAAACCTTTGCCGACCGCTTGGGCGCCAACGCCACGCTCGCGCAGTGCTTCCGCCTGCTGGAAGAGGTTTGCGATGATGTGCGCGCCGAGCAGCAGGTGCTTATGGACATGGTGCTGTTTAATGCCCTCATCGGTAACTCGCAGGCCGATGCCGGACTGTTTGCCCTTATTTTTGAGAGTGGCGGTACACGCATCGCCCCGCTACATGCTGCACTTTGCGCAGCCGTCTTCCCGCACCTGCCGCAACGCCTCGCGCTGCCGATTGGCACCGCGCATGAGCCCGGCCAGCTGCGTGCGGGCGACTGGGAGAAACTGGCCAGCACCACGCAGCTCGAGCCTGCGGCTCTTGCTACCCGCGGCATCGATCTGGCCGAAAAAGTGCGCGGGGAAAGCCGCAGCCTCGCCATGAGTCTCGAGCCCTTGGGCGGCAGCCACCTGATTGGCATCATCCTCTCGGCCATCGAGCAGAACAGCATGACCGTGGTGCAATCGCTTAAAGGGTTTTTGGTTAAAGCCGCCGCCTGAATTCCCCTCTCCTTCACAGAGGGAAAGGAAGGAGCCCGTTACGTGAGGAACGGGAGGGTGAGGGCCCTCACCCGGCTCGGTTAATCACCTCGCCACCCTGTCCCACTACGTAGGAGAGGGTTGTTTTCCGCGACAGTCTTTCACTCGCCTCGCCTGCCGGTTCCTGCTAAAAACCTTGGCATGCCCCGTCGCCGCTCCTCCAAATCGTCCAGCCGCTCTGCAGGCACCCGCACTTCAGGGCGTAAGCGCCCCAGCTTCAAGCTGCCCGCTTTTCCGGTGCGCGGCCTCATCCGCCTGGGCGTACTCGCCTGCATCTGGGGCATTATCGGCCTTGGCATCATCCTCACCTATTACGGCATGGGCCTGCCCAAGCTGATTGATACGGCCGCACTTACCCGCAAACCCTCGATTACCATTCTGGCTGAAGATGGCTCGGTGGTGGCACGGTATGGCGAAACTACCGGGGCGATGGTGACGGTTGATCAGCTGCCCCCGCATGTGCCGCAGGCCGTGCTCGCGGTTGAGGATCGCCGCTTCTACTCGCACTTTGGTGTCGACCCCATCGGCATCGCCCGCGCCTTCTATATCAACTTCAGAGCTGGCCGTATGGTGCAGGGCGGCAGTACCATTACGCAGCAGCTGGCTAAAAACCTGTTCCTCAGCCCCGAGCGCTCGCTGGCCCGTAAAATTCAGGAAGCCATGCTGGCTATCTGGCTTGAATACAAGTTTACCAAAGACGAAATCCTCACCGCTTATCTTAACCGCGTCTACCTGGGCGCCGGTGCCTATGGCGTTGATGCGGCGGCGCGTGTGTATTTCAACAAGCAGGCCACCGAGATCAACCTTAAAGAAGCCGCGATGATTGCCGGTCTCTTGCGCGCCCCGTCGCGTTACTCACCGGCTGCCAACCCCAATCTGGCCGAGGCCCGCGCGCAAGTGGTGCTCGATACTATGGTAGATGCCGGCTTTATTACCGAGCAGCAGCTGCGTGCCATGCGCTCGGGCGTGCCCACCCCGCGCCGCCGCCCCGACGGCAATGACTATGGCCGCTATTTTGCGGACTGGATCATCAATCAGGTTGAAGACTACGTTGGCACCGATCACGGCGATATTACCGTGCAAACCACGCTGCGGCCCAACTTCCAGCGTGCGGCTGAAGCTTCGCTCCAGACCAGCGTAGCAGAAGGGCGCGACCGTAATGTGGGTAATGGCGCGGCCATTATCATGTCCACCGATGGCGCGGTGCGGGCGCTGGTTGGCGGTGCAGACTACGACAGCAGCCAGTATAACCGCGCCGTGCAGGCGTTGCGCCAGCCGGGCTCATCCTTCAAGCCGGTCATCTACCTCTCGGCACTTGAGACCGCAGGCTATACGCCCGATACGCTGGTTGAAGATGCGCCGCTGCAAATTGCCAACTACGCGCCCGACAATTACACCGGCGAGTTTGCCGGCTGGATTCCGCTGCGCGAAGCCTTGGCCAAATCACTCAACACCGTGGCCGTGCGTATTCTGCAGGATATTGGCGTACGCGAAGCACAGAACACCGCCCGCCGTTTAGGCTTGCCCACACCGGCTGATGCAGGGCTTTCTTATGCGCTGGGTACATCTGAAGTCTCGCTGCTGCAGATTACATCCGCCTATGCCAGCTTTGCCAATGGCGGCTATGCCGTACGCCCTTATGCCATTCACATGATCCGCGCACAGGATGGCGCGCTGCTGTGGCGCCGTACGGCCAGCACGCCCGATCAGGTGGTAGCAGCCCAGCCGCTGGCCATGCTGGTGGATATGATGAAGGGCGTCACCCAGTTCGGCACCGGCACCGCAGCCGCCCTGCCCGATCATGTCGTTGCAGGCAAGACCGGCACCAGCCAGGACTTTAGAGATGCATGGTTCATGGGCTTCACCTCGCAATACGTAGGTGGCGTATGGATGGGTAATGACGATAACAAGCCCATGCGCCGCATCACCGGCGGTAATCTGCCCGCGCGGGCGTGGAAGAGCATGATGACCACGGCCATGGCTGGCCTTGAGAACAAACCCTTCCCCACGGATGGCGTGTACTACCAGAGCAGTGCCGACCGCCGCGGCAGCGACAATCCGCTGGCCGAAGCCGGGCTTATTCCCTCTGACGGTGAAGATGTAGGCTATGGCCAAGGCCGTATTGGCGGCGCTGCCTTAAATACAGGCGGCAACCGCGCTCCGGCTCAGGCCGGAAATGGCGGGTTTTTCAGCGTGTTGCGCGATTTGACCGGTGATGACAGCGTGGAATACACCTATCCGTCAGATAACCGTGCCGGGCAGAATCGTTGAGCTTGATTTATCCGGTCGTTTTAGGTAGGTTGCCCGCCTCAGCGCACCCGTAGCTCAACTGGATAGAGCAACGGACTACGAATCCGTAGGTTAGGTGTTCGAATCACTTCGGGTGCGCCATTATAAAAAGCCGGTCCCTCAGGGTCCGGCTTTTTTACTGCGCCCGGAGGATATTAAATGCCTGCTCTCTACCAAACCAAAGCGATTGCCACTGGTGGCCGCGATGGCGCTGCCCATACCGAAGACCTGAAGCTCAAGGTCAAGCTGGTCAAACCCAAAGAGATGGGTGGCACCGGTGAGGATGACGGCACTAACCCCGAGCAGCTGTTTGCCGTGGGCTACTCCGGCTGCTTTTTGGGTGCGCTCAAATTTATCGCCAGCAAAGAGGGCATTGAGGTGTCAGAAGACAGTACTGTCAGCGCCACTGTCGGCATCGCCCAGCGCGCAGATGGCAAAGGCTATGGCATTACAGCTGCGCTTACCGTGAAGCTGCCCGGCCTTGAGCGTGCTGTAGCCGAAGACCTCGCCGCCAAAGCGCATATCTTCTGCCCCTACTCGCACGCCCTGCGCGCAAGCACCGAGGTACCGATTACGATTATCAGTTAAGGCAGCTTACCGCGCGCGCCATCGGGCAGGCCGAAGCGGTCCCACAGCAGCGCTTTGATCTTCTGGCCCAAAAGATAGCCCGGTGCCTGCAGCTGATAGCTGCCGCGGCGCTTCACGAACACCCAGCCGCGGCGGGCATATACATCGCGTAGCCAGTAGGTGGTGGCCAAACCGAGCAGACCACCTACCAGAATATCCGACAGGAAATGCGCAGTAATAATCACACGGCTCAGCGCCACGGTGAAGGCCACCAGCACCAAAAAAACACGCCAGCGCGGCACGAAGAAGCTGAGCGCCAGCGCAAAGCACACAATAGTGTTCGAGTGGCCGGAGGGGAACGAATGGTAAGAAGAGTCAGCTAACGTGAAAGGTGCGAAGCCATAGATGCCCTCGTTAAACCACAGCTTGGGGCGAGCACGGCCGATGATGATTTTAAGCAGGTTGATGAGCAAACCGCCTGCAGCAACGGCTGCAAAAATGAAACTGACAGCCCCCGCCAGCCAACTGAGAATGCGCCGCACTGAACCCGGCAGAATGGCCTGCCGTGCAGCCAGAATGAATGGCAGGACCAGCGCCAAGGGAATGAGGTAGTATTTTGAATCGCCCGCCTTGGTGATCTTGCGGAAGATATCAACAATACCGGCATCAAGCTGCTTCATGGCTTCGGCCAGCGGCAGGTCGATATACGAAACCAGCACGTTGATCGCCACCAGCATGCCCACCACGCACAGCACGCGGTAGTCGCGCCCGCGCGGGAGCTGCAAGATGAGGGTACGGCTTTTACGGTTCCAGCGGATCATGGCTCTTGCTGTGGTGTTTCAACGTTTGCAGGGTTTTGTTGCAGCAGGTATAGCGCAACCTCATGCCCTTTTGAGTAGTTAAATCCGCGAATGACCTGCAGCGCTGTGGCGGGGTCGATGTTTTGCAGCTGGCGTTGCTCAATCAGCAACAGGCGGCAAGCCGATGTGGGTGCAGGCACAGTAGAGGTTAACACGGTGTCAGTGCCTAAATAGAACACCAGACTAGGCTCGGCGTAGCCGATTGCTACTACCGGGCCGGGGCAAGCTGCTCTATACGGCGCAATCACCTGTGCCACACTGCGGCTCACCCAGAACTGGCTCATGCCGGGGAACTGCTGGCCCCAGAAGGCTGCATAGAAATTGACCAGTACCGCAGTGCTGATGCTGATCGCCACTACCGGCTTACGTGCACGCATGCCAAAGGCAACTACCGCACCCGCAACCAGCAGCAAACCGGCGGCGATGGAGAGGAACGACAGATCCACCGGCATGGGAAAGGCAAAGGACGGCGCAAACGGAATCGCCAGCGCTACAGTCGCCAGCATGAAGCTGCCCAAAGCCAGTGCCACCAGCTTGAGCTTGTTGGCGATGGTGTAGCCAGCATCAAGTAACATGCCAGCAAACAGCAGCGCGATAGCGGGGAATGTCGGCAGCGTGTAGTGCAGCAGTTTGGTGGGGAAGAATTCGAACAACAGCCAGAACGGTATGATCCAAGCCAATAAAAACTGTACCAGCACATTACGGCGCTGCTGCCATGCATAGATAACGGCAGGCACCAGTAAAAACGCCCACGGCCAGAAAGTGATAAAGAATGTGCCGAGGTAGTAGCCTGGCACACCGCCATGCGATTCCTGTACGCTCACGGCCTTGGACATGAGGTCCTGCCCTACTGATTCCTGCCAGAAGGCACCACCGGTTTTAAGGGTAATTGCAATCAGCCATGGCGCAACCACCACCAGCATGAGCGGCACACCCCACAGCGGCTGCAGCGGTTTAAGCCAGCCAGCGTTGCGCTGAATCACACTCAGGACAATTGCAGTTGCGCCAACTGCCAGTAAAATCAGCGGGCCCTTGATGAGAATACCCGCACCCACTGCCAGCCAGAAGACCACAGCCATGCCCCGGCTCAGGGCTTTATCCTGCCACAAGCGCGCGAGCACATATTGCGCCATGACAATGGTTGCCAGTAGCGTGGCATCGGTCTTGGCCATGCGGGCTTCAACCCCCATGAGAAGGCATGAAGCCAGCATAGCGCCGGCGAGCAGGCCCGCTAACGGCCCGAAGAACCGCGCACCGATGAGTGAGGTGATAACAACCACCAGTGTGGCCGATAGCCATGACGGAATGCGGTAGGCCCAAGCCTGATCAACAACACCGGTAAGCTTTACGCTGGCTGACTGCAGCCAGTAAATACCAACTGGCTTTTTGTGGCGGGCTTCATCCTGAAAACGGATATCAATATAGTCGCCGCTTTCCACCATCTGCTTAGTGGCCTGCATGAAGCGCGATTCATCGCGGTCAAACGGTGGCACGCTGGCCTGCCCTGGCAGATACAGCGCCAGACAGAGCAGAACAAGCGCTACACTGCGCAGCGCCTTATGATGCCACCAATTGCTCATACCGGTTTGGCCTCGCGGGCCTTCCTGCGGTCGCGCAGTACGAAGTGCAGGTTACGGAAGTAGATGAGCAGCCCGAGCCCTTGCCCGAAGATGAACACCGGGTCACGACGGTAAATGGCGTAAATCAGCAGTACCGCGCCGCCGCCGATGGAGAAAAACCAGAACAGATCGGGGATTACGCTCTTATTGGCTTTTTCGGAAGCAATCCACTGCACGACAAAGCGCATCATGAACAAGCCCTGGCCGATAAAGCCGACCACCACCCACCAGAACTCGGGTGAGTGCCAGAAACCAATCAGGCCCGTTCCGGCATCCGCCAGCCGCTCGGCAATAAAGCCACCCATAAACCCCTCCAAATATGAGACTTTTCAAACGCTTCGGGTTGTTAAAAGCCACAACCCTGCGCCGAGTGCAACTGCTTTAGAGCCGCACGGGAAAACAGCTTTATTTCAAATAGCTAGATGGGCACTTGAAATGCACACGGGTTTAGGGTGAGCTAACCCTCCGGCACAGTCTCAAGGACGGCCGCAGGGAGAGGCAGGGAAAAACAGCATGCGCTTACCAAGCAGCAGCAAGCATCAGCTCAAGGAATTTGTCCTGATTGGCCGTATGGCGCTCGAAGAAATGCACCGGCTGGATGAGGCCACCGGCGCGCCGGTCGACTTCACCAATAAAGAAGTGACGCGCAAAACCCCGGCCCGCGCTATCTGGGACGGGCTGGCGCGTATCGGCTCGTTCATGTTCACCAAAAAGCCATGGCAGAAGGCCGAACGCTCGACCCCGGTTGATGAGCAAACCGCCATCGCCAAGCTGCGCCCGCGCGAGGCGTTTGAAATTGGCCTCGAGCGCATTAAAGAATATCAGTATCAGGGCACCTTCCCCATGATCATCATTGGCGTGGCCACCAACCTCTCGCTGCTGGGTTATGGCCTGCAAAACGGGCATATGGATGTAGTGAGCGGCGCGACCCTGCCCGTCATCCTCATGTTCAACGTCATGGCGGGATATGCTGTGACCAAGCTGGTTGAGCGGTTTGAAACCATCAAGCTGGTGCGTGCAGGCTACGAAAAGCTGGGCGAAAGCGGGCTTGATACAGAGATTACCAACCTCGGTAAAGCACTTAAAGCGCATGAGGCTTTGGGCTGGCAGGCCAAGGTGATGGCCCGTATGGACAAGCTGAACAAGCGTAATCATGAGTAGCATAATGCCCGAGGCGCTCGCGCCCAAGCCACTGCCGCCACCCACGCTGGCTTTTGCAGCGCTGGCGCGCAAACTGCTGCAGGAAAAGCGCAACATCATGGAAGCGCAGGACTGCCGCGCTGAAAATGCCCTCGAAGAAGCGCGCTTTGCGCTGGTCTGGCACTTCCGGCTGGATGCAATTGCCAAAGGCAGTATTCTTGGTATTGGTGCGGGCGGCCTGTTGCTGAGCGGTATGGGCCCCTTGGCCATTTTTACGGGTCTGGCTGCAGCCGGGTTTGGCTTTAAAGTAGCGCGTGAGGCCATCAATAACGCGCATATGATCGATAGGGCGTATAAGCTTTATAACGAGATGTCGCCCGCGCAATTCACGCAGTACATCAACTCGGCCAAACCTGCCGGACCTTAACTTACCCTCGAAATCGTCATCCCAGCGCAGGCCGGGATGACGGTAAGGGTGCGCAGTTAGCCTTTACTTACCAGCGTTTTAAAGCCGCCATAGCTGGAGCGTTTTATGTCAAACGGCATGGGAAAGTCTGCAGGGAAGAGCGCAGCCATTTCCTTATGAACTTTTTTGTTCACGCTGTTGCGGTGTGCCTTCGACTTGAAAACGATAAAGGCAAACACCACTGTCTCGTCGGCCTTGAGCTTGTAGGGCTTTGAAAAGAGCATGCCATGGGGCGAGGCAAGGTCATCGCCCACACATTCGTAATAATCGAGAGCGCCGTGCTTGAGCCAGGCTTTGCAACCAAGCCTGGCCATTTTCTTGTATTCGGCCACTTTGTTCTTTTTAATCGGGATTACAAATCCATCCACATAACTGCCCATCATGCGCTCCTTGCAGAAATTACTGATTATTCAGCATACGCTTTCGTCATTGCCGTGAAAGCGGGAAATGATGGCAGGCTTGGCGCAAGCAGCAGGGCTAATTCAGCTCGCCAATACGTGGGGCGCGGGCGCGCGAGCGAAGCCACGATACGCCAATGAGATCGCGAATACCCACAAGGGCGCGCTGCAGGTTGTTGTACTTCGATACACCACGCTCGCGTTGACGGTGGTTGACCGAGATGAACTCGGTCTTCCAGTTACGGCTCTGGAACAGGGCGGGCAGATAGCGGTGCTGGCCGTTGAACGCCGGCATATCGAGATACACCGCACGGCGGAACACCTTGATACCGCAGCCGGTATCAGGGCAGCCATCGCGCAGGAAGAACTGGCGCACACCATTGCCGATTTTGCTCCCGATGCGCTTGGAGAATGTATCCTTGCGCTTGGTGCGCACGCCACCCACAAGACCAAGCTCTGCCCCGCCCTTAAGCGCGGCTTCATACAGCTTGGGCAGATCGGCTGGATCATTCTGGCCATCGCCATCGAGGGTGCCAATCCACTCGCCGCGCGCCATCTTCACGCCCGAATGTACCGCAAAGCTCTGGCCCGAACGCGGGTTGTTGCGGAAACTGCGCAGGCGCGGATACCTGGCCTTGAGCGCGACCAGCTTTTGCGGCGTATCATCACTGCTGCTGTCATCGACATAGACAATCTCGTAGGCATACTTGCCTTCGAGCGCGGCCACGATCTCGATGATCAACGGCTCGAGGTTCTCGCTCTCGTTAAAGACGGGAACCACCACAGAGAGCTGGATATCACTCATGAAAGACCAGTTTTAGCGCGGGAGAATGCTATCTGCCGGAATGTGCAGATAGATGTTGGCAATCTCAACACCGGGGTTGCTTGAACCAAGGTCGGCATTCGAGATATGGCTGAAAGCGCCAGTCAAACGCCAGTCGTTATCAAAGCGGTAGCCCATTTCGATCTGGCTGCGGAACTCGAGACCATAGCCCAGGTCCTTGCCATTGCCATGACCCCAGAAGCCTGCCGCAAAGCTTGGTGCAATCACCCAGTGATCGTTGATCAGCCAATCGGCCACCACGCCAGCGAATGCGCCGCCTGAACCATCAGACGTGGCCTGCAGGGCGATAAGCGGCTTGAACACGTACCACATCGGCTCGCCAAAACGGTATTCAAAGCGGAAGTCGACAGCGCTGTCCTGATCATCGCTCTCAAGCACATCAAACCCACCAACGCCAAAACCAGCGAGCGGCACAGTGTTGGTTGAGAGCGGACTGTTGTCAGTCTCGGTTGCATAGATCGCAAGGGCCGAAGCGGCAGCGGCGGTAATGCCGATAACAACCGGGGCGTTTACATCCGCCTTGGCCGGTGCAGGCACAGCTGCAAAAGCAATAAGGGCGGTGGCAACAGCAGCTTTGGCAAACTTCGACATCAGGAACAGCTCCGGTAGTTTTAGAATCAGTGTCGCCACAATGGCAAAAAACTCGGCAAAATCAATGAAATAAACTATAAATTTCAGGTTTTCTCACCAACGTGGCGAGAGGGCCGCACCTTGGGTGGCTTCAGCCAAGCGGCGCACCACGCCCGCCTCGGTGCCTGCAGGCAACGCCTTGGGATCGGCCCAGAGAACGCGCAGAATCTCAACGCCATCGGCTTTAGCCTCACCATCATAAGCCTCCACGATATAGGAGAGAATCTGGTTACTCGCGCCACACCACTGCATGAGGTAGATGCCCTGAAAACGCAGTTTCGTGGGGGTTATGCGCACCTCTTCCTGCATTTCGCGAATGAGACTGGCTTCGGCTGTCTCGCCCCGCTCTACCCCGCCCCCCGGTAACCGCCAGCCGGGGGCATAACTGTTCTCGACCAGCAGCACTTCGCCTTTTGTATTGAACACCAGACCGGTCACGCCGATGCGCTGCGGGCGCATGACGCGCCACAGCACCATGCGGGCCAAATGAGCGGCCCGCCAGCCCCAGGGGCCAAACCAGTCGAGGACCACCTTGTGATCGATCATAATCGTTCCCATATATTAAACAGTCAGGCGTATACTCTACGCGGTAAAAGGGGAAAAGACGATGGATTTCAATAACTACACCGAGCGTGCCCGCAGCATCCTGCAAACCGCCCAGACCCAGGCTCTGGCCCGCGGCCATCAGCGCTTCACGCCCGAACACATCGCCAAGGCCCTGCTCGAAGATAACGAGAAGATGGCCGGTAACCTCATCAAGGCCGCCGGCGGCAATCCTGAATTGGCTTTACAGAAGATAGAGGCCAGCCTCAACAACCTGCCCAAGGTGGAAGGTCAGGGCGCCGGCCAGCTTTACCCCACGCCTGAACTCGCCCGTTTGTTCGAGCAGGTGCAGACCATCGCCAAAAAATATGGCGATAAATATGTAACCGCCGAGCGCCTGCTGCTGGCGCTCTCGTTGCTGGCGGGCTCTGACACCGCCACCGCCCTGCGCAGCGCGGGCGTAACGCCGGAATCGCTTAACGATGCGATCAACTCCATACGTAAAGGCCGCGTAGCTGATACCGAGACAGCCGAAGGCAATTACGAAGCGCTGAAGAAATATACCCGCGACCTGACTGAGGCCGCGCGCGAGGGCAAGCTCGACCCCGTGATTGGCCGCGATGAGGAAATCCGCCGTTCCATTCAGGTGCTCTCCCGCCGCACCAAGAACAACCCCGTGCTGATTGGTGAGCCGGGCGTGGGTAAAACCGCGATTGCCGAAGGTTTGGCCCAGCGCATCATCAACGGCGATGTGCCCGACAGCCTCAAGGGCAAGAAGCTCCGTTCGCTCGACCTTGGCGCACTCATTGCGGGCGCAAAGTATCGCGGCGAGTTTGAAGAGCGCCTCAAGGGCGTGCTGGCCGAGCTGCAGGCCGAGGGTGGCGATACCGTGCTGTTCATCGATGAGCTGCACACCCTTATGGGCGCAGGCAAGGCCGAAGGCTCGATGGATGCTGCCAATATGCTCAAGCCCGCTTTGGCGCGCGGCGACTTGCACTGCGTGGGCGCAACAACGCTGGATGAATACCGCCAGCATATCGAAAAAGACCCTGCCATGGCCCGCCGCTTCCAGCCTGTGCTGGTGGGCGAGCCGACGGTTGAGGACACCATCTCGATCCTGCGCGGCCTTAAAGAGAAATACGAGCTGCACCACGGCGTGCGCATTACCGATGCCGCGATTGTGGCCGCCGCCACACTCAGCAACCGCTATATCGCCGACCGCTTCTTGCCGGATAAGGCGATTGATCTGATTGATGAGAGCGCTGCACGCCTGCGCATGGCGGTCGACAGCAAACCCGAGAAGCTCGACGAACTCGACCGCCGCATCATGCAGCTGAAGATCGAGCGCGAAGCCCTGAAGCGCGAGAACGACAGGGCAAGCGTTGAGCGCCTTGGCAAACTTGAGAAAGAACTGGCCGACCTGACGGCCGAATCGAACGCCATGAGCAAACTCTGGCAGGCCGAGCGCGACAAGCTGGGTGAATCGCAAAAAGTGAAAGAACAGCTGGATGCCGCGCGAATTGAGCTGGAGCGCGCACAGCGTGAAGGCGAATGGGCCCGCGCAGGTGAACTCACCTACGGCGTAATTCCTGAGCTGACCAAGAAGCTCGAAGAGCAAGGCGATGAGCCAACCCTGCTGAATGAAGAAGTGCGCGAAAGCGATATCGCCGCCGTGGTCAGCCGCTGGACCGGTATTCCGGTTGATAAGATGATGGAAGGCGAGAAGGAAAAACTCCTGCGCATGGAAGAGCATCTGGGCGGCCGCGTGATTGGCCAGAGCGAAGCGGTGGTTGCGGTATCAAACGCCATTCGCCGCGCCCGTGCCGGCCTGCAGGACCCCGGCCGCCCCATCGGCTCGTTCCTCTTCCTTGGCCCCACCGGCGTAGGTAAAACCGAGCTGACCAAAGCCTTGGCCGCTTTCATGTTTGATGATGAAAGTGCCCTGCTGCGTATTGATATGTCCGAGTATATGGAGAAGCACGCGGTCTCGCGCCTCATCGGTGCGCCTCCGGGTTATGTGGGTTACGATCAGGGCGGCGCCCTCACCGAGGCTGTACGCCGCCGCCCGTATCAGGTGGTGCTGTTCGATGAAGTTGAGAAAGCGCACCCTGATGTGTTCAACGTGTTGCTGCAGGTGCTCGACGATGGCCGCCTGACCGATGGCCAGGGCCGCACGGTTGATTTCAAGAACACGCTCATCATCCTCACCTCAAATCTGGGTGCGGAATATCTAGCCAACCTCAAGGAAGGCGAGAGCGCCGATAAAGCTCGCCCGATGGTGATGGAAGCCGTGCGCAAAGCCTTCAGGCCCGAGTTCCTCAACCGCTTGGACGAAATCCTGCTGTTCCATCGCCTCGGCCGTGCCGAGATGGGCGGTATTGTGGAAATTCAGCTCGGCCGCCTGCGCAAGATGCTGGCTGACCGCCATATCAAGCTCGAGCTCGATGGTAAAGCCGCCGCATGGCTGGCAGATGCGGGATATGACCCTGTCTACGGCGCGCGCCCACTCAAGCGCGTGATCCAGAGCGCCCTGCAAAACCCGCTGGCCCAACATTTATTGGCTGGCGATATTGCCGAGAACGAGCTGGTGCGCGTGAGCGCAAATGACGATGGGCTCATTCTGACCAACGCCAAGGGACAGGACTTCGCGTCTCTGGCCAAACCCAGCGGCATGGGCTCAGAAGCGGCGGGTGGGAACGTCAGGAAGTTGCATTAAATGGTCACTGAAAAAATACTAAAGCAGCTTGATGATGGATGGACACGACAAACATTCATTAATACTGATACTTCAACTGTACGCGTGACGTATCTATATAAAGGAAAACATCCCGCATCAGTTATTCACTTCCACACAAAAAAGGCTCGCCATCTAGCTGGGTATCAATTAATTGATAAAGACCTAAGAGATGCCCTACTTTGGATCGATCATATCAATGAAATTGCACCGCCTTCTGAATCCAAAAAATTTTATACAGAGCCTGATAGCGCCAACAGAATAGCAAAAGGTCTATTTAAGGCAGCTGTGATTAATTATATTAAAGCATATGATTTAGGCGATGGAAGATTTGTTAGCTTAAATAAAGCCCAACTCCCCGTCAAATTACAAGCTGCACATACTCTTTTTTATGACTTAAGAAATAACTACATTGCGCATGGCGGACTATCTGAATTTGAAAAATGCGAAGTCACATTCGCAATTCCACCCAGACATAAACTAAAGTCAAACTTACGATTTAGTCCTCGTTTTGAAAGTAACATTCGTCAGGCAACCCAAATCGATTGGGAAAAAAATGAGCTGCAAACTCTAATTAGCGCATCGCGAGTTATTATTGAGATGAAAATCAAAAAACTACAAATCGATCTAAGTAAAGAGTTTGAAGTCTTGAATTACGATAAAATTTATAAAGCCACAAAAAGTGGTATAATACTAACAATCACAGATCGGAACTATAAATCCTACTTACGTTAGTAACAATTTTATTCCAATTGCCCCCACCTACTGCATCTTTCTACCCTCCTCGGCATAACAACAAGAGACAGGGCCATGATCGATACAACCACCGGCGCGATGTGCGAGCGCATTACCAGCCATTACTACTCGAATGAGTTGCGCGTGATCATCACCACTGGCCAGCGCCATCGCGCCTTGCCGCCCGATGCCAAGCCGCACCTGCCCTATGGCCTGCCTGAAATTCCCAAAGGCAGTATGGATGCGCTGCTGCACAACAAACAATTTCAGGCCGAGATCGACAGCTTCATCGCCAGCCGCATGAGCGACCCCAACCGCCGCGCGTATATCTCGTTCACGCCCTACCACCTGCTGCATGAGAACAAGGATGGCCCGAGCAAGGCCAGCGCGCGCCTGTTCACGCCAGACACTGCCGCGGTTACCCTATTAGTAAACCCGAAGAGCCGCCACCTTGAGGCCTACGACCATATGACAATGACTGTGAGTGAGTTTCCGGTGCGCAATCTCGACCCGCATGTGGCGTTTGATGTGCTGGCCATATGCGAGACACCAGCAGCGAGTCTCACCTACCAACAGGGCATGGCACAGGTTATGAATACCTTTGATGTACGAAAAAATCGCGTGGATGGATTAGGCTTCTAGCCCCGCGCGAGGTGCCATTATAATTTATGCGCAATGTTGATTGATTTTAATCAATTGGACAGAATATTGCGTGGCACGCAACGTTTGCAAGCATTATAGCAAGTGCATGCGATTACTTGCGACACCCCCGGTTGAAATGAGGGAACTCACTGAACGAAAGATCATTAGCGCTCTGACCGCTAATAATCCCGCCGATCCCATTGTCATTGAGGTAATGCGTTTAAAGCGCATTTATATCCGCAAGTACAAGGTACTGGCCGGGTTACGCCGGAGTAACCCCGAGAGCTTCCTCTCGCAAACACCCGACACAGCTATTGAGGCCGTGGCGCTCCATCTGGCGGCGCGCAAGCTCGGTCTTTCCGAAGCGCAGCGCACACCCGAAGATGCAAGCGACCGCTCAGTCAAGAGCTCGGCAACACAAAGCTCAGCCGAAGAGTAAGCCTGCAGCAACCGTCAATGAAAAAGCCGTGCATCGCCGCACGGCTAGAGAGATGCGCTGTCTAACGACAAGTACGATCATTTAAATAAATGAAATGCGAAATTTACATTCTGCGTTGCTGCCTGACAAACTAGCGAGTTGGCTGAGCTAATACTTAAAGGCATATTGTACGTCGCTCCACTAGTGCTGTTCACAGTGTAGATATATCGCGCACGATTCAAGCGACTAATTAACTCGATACAATTGGCCCTGCTTACGTTGTAAAACCAGAAACCTAAATTGGCGAGGTCAATAAGATCATCTTGGCGATATGTTTGAATATTTCCCATACCCCTGCCCCAAGGGTCGACAAGCGTGCCATCATTTCGTCGGGAGAAGCCTTCTGGTATAACACCAATAATTTGTGATGTTATTGTACTTGGCCCATTATATATCGCTGTAATGCCGAAGGGTTTATAGATAGATCTATATTGATCCACAATCAGCAGCAGACCTGTTGTTGCCTGATTTAACTTGAGGTCATTAGTAATTTTAGATGCGGCAACCCATATCCCTCCAATTACCAATCCAATCACGCCAAGCACAATAGCGGCCTCTACAAGGTTGAAGCCCCTTCTTTGATGACGAATCGATAGAAAACTGGCTTTTACTGAGGCACACATATCCTGTTGATACCACCCTCCAAGTTAATGAAGATTTAATCAATCAAGCCTTGAAGGACTCTGTTAGTCAAGAATGCATTGATCGGCTTGCTCAAACAGTAACCGCCGATGAAAAAGCCGTGCGTCGCTGCACGGCCTTTTGTTTGAAATACTATTGCGGTTAGAACTTCACGCCATAACCGATATAGGCAATACCGCGGTTCTCGTTGCGGTCGTGCGAGACATCGACACCCAGTTTGAAGCTGCTGCGCTCGGACACCATGAGGTTCGCCTCGAACGAGAGACCGACCTGCGCGGTCTCAGGGCTCTGGCCGTTGATAACGGTCGAGCTGCCCGCGCCGCTCAAACGAATGGCGGTGCTGGCTTCGTTGATCTCCCAGGTGTAACCGGCATACGGACGGACCTTGAGGTCGAGCGTATGTGCCGAGAGCGTGGTGCCGAACTGGAAGGTTGCACCTGCGCGCAAGCCCGCTGTTGACGACGCATCACCCTCAACCGAAGTGTTGAACACGCCGCCACCGGTTTCGGTATAACCCTCAGACGTGGCGGTTGAGAAGTTGGCGCTGGCAAACGGCTCGATCTTGAAGCCGTTATGCGTGTAAAGGCGGCTGAGACTGAGCGTAGTGCTGGTGCCCCACCCGTTGTAATCGGCCTTGGGGGTACCGCTGATGCCGCCAACGCTGACGTTACGCTTGCTGTCGTAATTGCTGAACGAGGCAAGCATGATACCGGTGAGCTTGGTGGCGCCCATCAGGTGTTGGGCGTAAACACCAGCCGAGTAGGTATTGGCATCGTTCACGCCGGCGTCATCATCAAGATCAACATTCGATCGGAACACACTGGTAAGCACGCCAATGAGGTTATTCTCACTCACGGCCACTTCATAACCGGCAACCACACCCGCACTGGCCACATCGTAGCCATGCGAAGCAGCTGTGCCATCGCCAACAGTAAGCGCACCCACGCCCTGCACCCAGAAGGCGCTGCTGTCGCTGCCAAAGCGGGTGTACGGAGTAGCAGCCAGAGCAGCCACAAAGTCGCTAGTGCCGCGCTCGGTGCCCATCGTCTCCTGCAGGTAACCCAGTTTGGCAGGCTCGCGGGTGATATTGGCACTCTCGCCAAACACCCACTTGCCGGTGCTGAACGCGCCGTTGGCGAAACCAGCGGCGGCAGGTGCTTCGATATTGCCCAGCACGGTGCCGACCTTATCCAGCAATACGGTTGAGGTCTGACCGGTCGCGCCATTGGTGATCTGCGATGAGATAGAGCCGTTGACGGGGAAGATCTCCTTAAGTGCTGAAGTGACCTCTGCCTCTGACGCCGTATCAAGGAAGCTGGCTACAGTCGCCAGATCGCCGCTGTTATCGTTATCATTCAGGTATTCAGCGAGGCCGCTCACGGCTGTTGGAGCTGCGGTATCGACATAGCCAGTTGCCGGCACACCACCCACACCTACCAGCGCATCACCAATCACGAAGAAAGTAAGATTATCGGTAGGGCCGCCAAGGCTAACGCCGGGACCATAAGTTGAAACCACGACATAGTAGTCGACCCCCGCCGTGAGGCTGGCCTCAAGCAGTGGGCAAAGATAAGACTGAGAACAGCTACGGCCCGCAATCGCTGTTGTGACATAGCTTTGCAAACCAGCATCAGAAATGCTGGACGGATCACCATCATCATTCATGGAAACGAAGTTTACAGTGGGGTTGCTGGTAGAAAATGTTGGTGAGTAGAGCAGGATGGCGGTATCAGCCGGAGAATAGAGCTGACCAAAAACATAGGTGCCAGTAACCGTAGGCGTGAAATACTGGAAAGCCGTGTTGTAAACGGTGCTACCTGCCGTAATTGATGTCGTGCCATCGCCGAGGTCAGTATTACCAATCGAGATCGTACCGGTCTTGCTGGAGTCGCCCAAGGACACGCTGAAGGTGGTGGTCTCGTAGCTATAGGCAAGGCTCGAGCAGGTGAGCAGCGAGATGAACGAAACAGTGGCCAGCAGCTTGGTCTTGTGGTTGCGCATTATTGGTAATTCCCCAGTTAAATCTATTGCGGCCATATGTATCGGATCGGACGGTTTCCGGCAATCCGCCTCCCTAAAAAGTTACATTAACAAGCTTGTGAAGTGCTGCAATCTAGGGCCTAGTTGCAAATATGAAGCTACCTGCCTTTTGCCTTGCCCTGCTCTTTGCCCTGCCCGCTCAGGCGGCTGACTGGGGTATCCTGCCCTTCCCCAAAGAATCCGGTATCTTCAGGGTTGAAGACTATGTCGATGCCCTGAAGATGGTGAAGGGCATTAACGCCCCCATTCAGGTATCGGTAAATGCCTGGAGCGAAATGGAGCCACGCACGGGCCGCTTTGAAATTGAAAAGCACTTGGGCGGTCTGGCCTATGGGCATAGTGATTTGGGTCTGACACCGTATTTTGGCATCAGCGTAATCAATACCACCCGCCGCGATATGCCTGCAGAGCTGATGCAGACCGCATGGGATGACCCTGTGATGCTGCAGCGGTTTGAAGCGCTGCTCGATGCCACGTTAGAAAAAATCCCTACTACATTACCCACCTTCATCATCGGCAACGAAGTAGATGTGTATTTTGAATCCCGCCCTGATGAAATTGCGCCCTACCTTGCGTTTTATGCCAAGGCCAGTGCAGCGGCGCGCCTACGTTTTCCACAGGCAAAAATCGGTATTGCCGTTACCTACGAAGGGCTGATCAAAGGCCGCAGCGAGATCATCAAGCAGATGGTGGCAGCAAGCGATGCCGCCTTCTTTACCTACTACCCGATATTCGATATGACTGCCCAACCGGTGGCCAATGTGCCTGCGCATCTCGCACATCTGGTGGCGTCTGCCCAAGGCAAGGATGTATACCTGCAGGAAATTGGCTACCCCAGTGCCATGGGAGCGAGTGAAACCCAGCAGGCCGAGTTTTTTGCCATCGCCATTCCGGCAGTTGAGGCGCTACCGCAGATCAAACTGGCCAGCATCTTCTTGCTACACGACCTCGACCCCAAGCTGTGCCGTAGCCTGACCGGCTATTACGGCCTTGGTAATGCGGGCGCCCTAACGCAGGCGCTATCCGACTTCCTGTGCTCGCTTGGTGTCAGGCGGCTGGATGGAACACCCAAACCCGCATGGGATGTAGTCGCACGCCTGCTCAGCGCACGTTAAGAGTCTAACTGCGCCTTGGGGAACAGGTGTTTGTAGAAATGGCGGCTGGCAGCCACTTCAGCCTGCTTGGCGGGCTTCTTGGCTACTTCAGCAAAACTGATACAGGTGCGCGGTGTTGCCTCCGTCAGGCTGGTTTTCCAGCCCTTGGACTTGCCTGTATGTTTGTAATAATGCTGTAAATTATAAGTGCCCTGGCATTGCTGGCCCTGTTTGAACCAGGTCTGCGTGTAAGGAACGTGCTGGTTTACAATTTCCTTGCCCCTGCCATCTGGCTGGCGGCTCACGTCCTTGGCAGCAAAACGCATCTCGACATATTGGTCGCGCTGACGTGCGTTTATCAGCACAGCTTTATTATTGAAGGTGCTGGTCACCTGCTGTGTCGAGTTGGTCGCGCCCTCGTAGATGATTGCGCCGAAACCTGCACCCATAGCCAGTAGGGCCGCCGCGCATACACCTGCAAAAATCTTGTCGCCAGTGCTCCACTTGCCATCACCCTCAGGCGGCAGGCTACCCCCTATGCCGCGGCCCAAATGAATGGGAGCATAAAAAGTTATATTCAGGGGTGGAACACTCATAACATCCTCTCGCGGTTAAGATGCTCAGATGTAGCAAAACCCGCCGTTAACCGGGATGACACTTATGTTACAGTCGCCGGTCGCCACAAATGTTAACTATTTTACCGGCTGCGGCAGAATATATCTTGCAGTTGCAGCATCTTATGGGTTATTGCTGCAGCGCAATAATTCAAACGGAGACCCTACTTTATGGCCCTTTCAAACGTGCCGGCTGGCCGCGATATTCCTAACGATGTGAACGTCATCATCGAAATTCCCATGTATGGCGACCCCATCAAGTACGAAGTGGACAAGGACACCGGCGCGCTGTTCGTCGACCGTTTCATGAGCACACCGATGCGCTATCCGGTGAACTATGGCTACATCCCGCAGACACTGGGTGGCGATGGCGACCCGCTGGACATGCTGGTGGTTGCCCCCTTCCCGCTCATGCCGGGCACTGTGGTGCGCGTACGCACCATCGGCTACCTCAACATGGAAGATGACGGCGGCGAAGACCTGAAGCTGATTGGCGTTCCGGTGGACAAGCTCTCGAGCATTTACCGCACCGTACAGAGCCAGCGCGACCTGCCGCCGCTGCTGCTCGAGCAGATTGTGCATTTCTTCAGCCACTATAAGGATCTTGAGCCCGGCAAGTGGGTGAAGATCCGCGGTTGGGGCGAAGCTGCCGATGCGCGCAAGGCGATTATCGATGGCGTAGCTGCTTACAAAGCTGCCGAAAAGACCAAGGCTGCGTAAGCACCCCTAACTCTTAAATCTGCAGAACAATAAAAAAGGCCGCCCAATCAGCGGCCTTTTTCTTATGCTTTATAGCTTAGTTATCGCGGCGCTTGGCTTCGGCCTCGGCAACGCTGCTCACACCCTGAGCCTGCGGCTCGCCGGTATTGGCATTAAAGGCAACTTCAGTTGCAAGGCCGGGCTGCAGGCCTTCGAACTGCTTATCAATCGCCTCGATAATACCCTTCAGGCGGTTGAGGTTAGCACCGCGCAGCGGCTCGCCACTGGCCATGCTGGCAACACGCATGGGGTTAACCTGCGCACCATTGATCAGGACTTCGTAGTGCAGATGGGGGCCGGTGGAGCGGCCAGTAGACCCCACATAACCGATCACCTGACCCTGACGTACGCGGCCACCACGGGTAACGCTGGGGTTAAAGCGGCTCATATGCGCATAAGCGGTCTGCATGCTGTTGTTGTGGCGGATACGGATGTAATTGCCGTAAGCACCCTTCACACCACGCTCTACCACCACACCATCGCCAGCAGCGTAAATCGGTGTGCCGGTGGGGGCAGCAAAGTCAGTACCCTTGTGCATGCGGGTATAACCCAGCACGGGGTGACGGCGCATACCAAAGCCGGACGACATGCGCGCGGCGTTTACAGGTGTGCGCAGAAGTGCCTTACGCACCGAGTTGCCTGTGCGGTCGTAATACTCAACATCGCCATTGGCAAAGCGGTAACGGTAAACCGGAATGGTGCGGCCCTGCAGGTTCACTTCGGCAAACATGATCTGGCCGGTGCGCACGAGATCGCCCTCGGGATTGCGCATGACTTCGTACAGCACCTTGAAGCTGTCGCCTGCCTTGATATCGCGCTGGAAGTCGACGCTGTATGACAGCGCCTTCACCAGGTCGGCCATGGTGCTGGCGGGAATACCAGCCTTGATGCCGGATTCGTAAAGGCTGCCTTCAATACGGATGGAAGCGGCCATGACATTATGGCTCAGCGGGCGTAGTACGCTGGCGGCCTTGAACTCGCCCTGATGGCGCTCAACGCGCACCGAGCGGTCGGCCGCAGGTTCAAACTCGAAGCCCGAGAAAGCCCCGGCGGGGTCATAACGCAGTACAACTTCTTCGCCCGCCTGAACATCGCGCGGGTCGTAAACCGTACGCAGGGCAGCCATGGCTTCATGCGCTTCGGCAGCCGGCACAGCCGCCTCAACCAGCAAACCAGCCAGCGTATCGCCCCACTCAAGGCGCACAACGCGGCGTGAGGGGTCTTCAACTTCAATGGCTGTAGGGGCAGCGGCCGTAACGGCAGTGATTTCGGCTGGTTCTTCGGCGGCGGCAAGGGCGGCAACACCGGTGGTCTGCGGGGTATAGGCAGGCAGGCTGGGCAGGGTCAGGTCGCTGGCGGCAACCGTAAGGCCGTAGTCCTGCTCGGCATCATCATCGCCAGCCAACAGATAGACCGACAGCGTGAGTGCCAACGGCAGGCTGATGGCGAGAGTTCCGGCGGCGGCGAGCCAGCTGGCCTTGGCCATGGGCTTGCCACCCAGAATACGGCGGCGGCGCTGCGTAGGCAGAAGTACGGTATAAGTCGCGTTCATAATGTCGGACAGTGCCTATCTATATTCGCCATGTCAATTAGCATGTTAGGGCAGAATAGCTGAGTAAGTGTGGCAAGTAAAAGATAAGACTAGACTAAGAATTACTCTAAACAATTTGACCTATTCTTCACATGCGCTTAGGCAACACATCAAAGTGGCGAATATACAACAATGATGGTGGTAAACGGCCATTAATGGATAAAAATTACGTAACCATAACGAGTCGGCGTAATTATATTCTGCCTACAAAAGCATCACTGCCTTGTTCATGAGCAGGAACATGACCTTAGCGGCATACATTCTCTTGAGAAACCAAGTAAAGCCCGCGTACTGAATTAGAACAGTGGTCAGGTAATACTCGCGATCAGCACTTGGTTGTTCTGTGGTTTTATTACAAAGCAGCTATAACCGGCCTTTTACCCCTGCCCGCTCGATGTTGCTGCGTGGCAACACAATAAGATACTGATATTTATGACTAATTGCAAACAGCCGTCACGCCCTGCTGCAGCTGTTGCACCTGCTGATCATAAATTCCGAATTTCTGCCCATCCCCGAAGGCGGCATAATTAAGCGAATTATTAACGCCCAGGGCATAAAGCCGGGCCTCAAGGCAGAATGACTTGTCGAGGTTGCCTTTACGCTGGGCATGAGTCTGCAGCAGTTGGCCATAACGGCTGGCTGTGGCAAACAAATGATCTCTGACAATATAGGTTTCAGCCATCTCGGGCCGCGCCGACATCACATCCGGATTCACCTGGCGCATAAGCGGGTTACACGCAGCCGCGGCGGCATCAAAACGTGCGCTGATTTCTCTATAGTTGTCGTAGTTCCAGCGACGGAGCGCAGCTTTGGGCCCAGCTTCCATATCCACGGCAGCTTCACTCATAGCCTTATGCATCATGGTGGCTTGCAGTAAAGCACGGCTGGAGCTGTAATTAAGGGCCAGAGCCATGCAGCCATCCAGCGTTTGCGGCAATGGATCCTTGAGCTGCGCCAAAGCCAGCTCAACCCGCGGTGCAACGGCAGCATTAAAACTATAGATAGGGGTGCTGGGCAGTAACTGCGGCTCATCCTGCTTGTTGCAGCCAGCCAGAGCTACCAGCGAGAAAGCACTAATAATTGGCTTTATAAAGTTATTCATACTTGTGCCTCATCTTGCCGTGTAGTCAGCTAGGGCACGCTAGCAAGCTGCAACGCCTCACTTCAAGCCTAATAAGCCTTGACATTATGAACATTGTTCATTAAATTGGACAGCTGGAGGAATTAATTCATGGCCCGACGTAAAGGCGGCATCGACCGCGATGCCCTGCGCGAAAAACTGATTGCCGTAGCCGAGGCACTGGTGCTGCAAGGCGGGCCAGAAGCCCTGACTGCGCGCGCCTTGGCCACCCACATCGGCTACTCGCTGGGCCATGTCTATAATCTGGTTGAAGACCTTGATGAGCTGGTGCTGCTGGTGAACGGCCGCACGCTCGAGCGCCTTTACGATACACTCGAGGAAGCCGCCGAAAAAGCCAAACCCGGCCACAAGGTGCATGCGATTGCCGCCGCCTACCTTAGCTTTTGTGCTGATAATGCCCGCATGTGGTCACTCGTGCTGGGCCACAAGCTGCCCGAGGGCCGCGCATTACCTGATGAATATGCAGCGCGCATCAGCGCCCTGCCCGTCTTGGTGGCGACCGAACTTAAAGCCATGTTCCCCAAGCGCTCGAGCGATATGCTCAAGCGTGATGTCGCTTCGCTGTGGAGCGCACTGCACGGGCTTGGCACGCTCGAACATAACGGGCGCCTGCCACTGATCGGCGCGCCAAGCGCCAGCGTATTAGCCAAGCACCTGCTCGATACCGCCTTTGCCGGAATGAAGGATAAGTAACATGACAGATACCGTGATCGACGTAACCACCGTCAAGCCCGCCTCACCCTGGGCCCTGATCGCCAGCCGCCGCTTCGGCCCGTTGCTCGCTGGCCTGTCTGTCGGTGCGTTTGCCGATAACATGTTCCGCAGTGCGCTGGTCATTTTCGTGCAGTTCAGCATTTACGCGGCGCTGATTGCCAATGCTGCACCCGAGGCGGTTGAAGGCCTGAAGCGTGAAGCTGCCAGCATTGCCGCACTGGCACCTGCGCTCTTCATGCTGCCCTACTTCCTGTTCTCGGCCACCGCGGGCCAGCTGGCCGACAAGTTCGATAAAGCCTGGTGGATGAAGCGCCTGAAGTTTACCGAAGTACTGGTGATGCTGGTGGGCGCGATTGCCATTAACAGCGGCAGTATTGCCTTCATGATGGCCAGCCTTGCACTAGCGGGTACAATTGCCGCTTTCTATAGCCCGGTTAAATACGCCATTCTCCCGCAGCATCTGGCCCCTAACGAGCTGCTCACGGGTAACGCCATTGTAGGCGCGGCGACCAACCTTGCCATTCTGTTCGGCACTGTAGCCGGTAGTATTCTGGTGATGCTGAATTATGGCACATACATTACTGCTGCCGTTATGGTGACGCTGGCCATCATCGGCTGGCTGGCTTCGCTTTATATATTGCCCGCACCCGCCACCGCAAAGGACCTGAAGGTAAACCCCAATATTGTGGGCGAGACAGTCAATATCCTCAAGCAGGCCACCAGCCAGCCCGGTATTGCGCTGGTGATTGCCGGTAACGCGTGGTTCTGGTTTGTCTCGACCCTCTACATCGGCCAGATGCCGACCATGACCAAGGATGTACTGCACGCCAGCGAAGGTGTGTTCAACCTGTTCTTCATGCTGTTCTCGGTTGGTGTGGCTATAGGCGCGCTGCTGGTACGCCGCCTGCTGGGCGAACAGCTGGATGGGCGCTACACCATACTAGGTGCTCTCGGTATGGCTATCAGCGGCATGGCGCTGTCGCTCTCGCTCCTCACCTTCCCGCCGCATGACGGCACCTTATATGTAGCCGACCTCATGGCTCTGCGTGCAGGCTGGTTCATTATGGTTGAGCTGCTGCTACTGGCGATCTGCGGCGGTATCTACCTCGTGCCGCTGGCGACCATGCTGCAAAGCAAAGCGCGGGAAGAGCTGCGCGCCCGCACCATTGCAGCTGCCAATATCATCGACTCTGCCGCCATGGTGGTCTCGAGCCTGACTGCGGTTATGCTTATCAGCATTGGCTTCAGCGTGCCAATGATCTGGTTGCTGGTGGCACTGGCCAACCTCATTGCCATACCGGTTATCATCACGCTCATTCCGCAAACGGTGCTGAAGCAAATTTTCCAGCGCATTCTGCGCGCATGTTTCGATGTGAAGGTGAATGGCCTCGAGAACCTCGAGAAGGCCGGCCCGCGCGCAGTGATTGTGGCCAATCACGTCTCGCTGCTCGATGGTTTGCTACTCGCCGCTTTCCTGCCCGGTAAACCCCTGTTTGCAGTAAACAGCATTATTGCTGAACAGTGGTGGGTAAAGCCGTTCCTCGCACTGATCGAAGCCTACCGGATTGACCCCACGCAGCCTATGGCCCTCAAGGGTCTGATCAACCGCGTGGCTGAAGGCGCGCATTGCGTAATCTTCCCTGAAGGGCGCATTACCACCACCGGCGCATTGATGAAGGTGAATGAAGGCCCGGGCCTGATTGCCGAAAAGGCCAATGCCATGATTGTACCCGTGCGTATTGAAGGCGCTGAATACACCCGCTTCTCTTACCTCAAGGGCATGGTGCGCCGCCGTACCTTCCCGCGTGTGAGCCTGACCATTCTGCCGCCTGAAAAATTCGAGATGCCTGCAGGCGTATCCGCCCGCGTGCGCCGCCAGATTGCCGGCCAGAAGCTGTACGACCTGATGAGCAACCTGCTGTTCGAAACCAGTGAGCTGAATGAATCGCTGGTCGAAGCCCTGCTCGATGCGCGCGACCTGCATGGCGGCCGCCATATTGTGCTGGAAGACCGTGAGCGCAAACCCATCAGCTATAACCGCATGATTACCGGCATGCTGGTGCTGGGCCGCCAGTTCCGCAAGTTGGGCAACAAGGGCGATCGGATCGGCCTGATGCTGCCCAACAGCAATGCCGCAGCCGTGAGCTTCTTTGCGCTCAACTACACCGGCCGCACACCCGCCATGATCAACTTCACCTCCGGTATTGCCAGCATGCTGGCCTGCTGTGATGCCGCGAAGCTTGACTACATCATCACCTCGCGCAAGTTCATCGAGCTGGCGCGGCTTGAAGCGGTGGAGCAGGCTTTGGCGGGCAAAGTAAAGCTGGTATATCTTGAGGATATTCGCGCCAAGCTGACCCTGACCGACAAGCTGGGCGGCCTGTTGGGTAAATACATGGCGCGTTACCTGCACCTGCGCCATCAGGTGAATGCTGAATCTGCTGCCGTGGTGCTCTTCACCTCTGGCTCTGAAGGCCTGCCCAAGGGCGTTGTGCTCTCGCACCGCAACCTGTTGGCCAACCGCTGGCAGGTAGGCTCGCGCCTTGATTTCTCACCCAAGGATGTGGTGCTGAACGCGCTACCGATCTTCCACTCGGTTGGCCTGACCGGCGGCTTGCTGGTACCGCTGATGGCGGGTGCACGTACCTTCCTGTACCCATCGCCCTTGCATTACCGCATCATTCCGCTTCTGGCGTATGACTGCAATGCGACGGTGCTGTTTGGCACCGATACCTTCCTGACCGGTTATGCGCGCACCGCGCATCCTTACGACTTCTATTCGTTGCGCTTTGTGTGCGCGGGTGCCGAGAAGGTGAAGGAAGAAACCCGCCGCATGTATGCCGACCGCTATGGTGTGCGCATTCTCGAAGGCTATGGCGCTACCGAAACCGCGCCCACCATCTCGATCAATACCTTCATGCATAACAAGGCTGGCACTGTGGGCCGTATCCTGCCCGGTATGAAAGCCAAGCTCACTCCGGTACCCGGCATTACCGAAGGTGGCCGCCTGCATGTAAGTGGCCCTAACGTGATGATGGGCTATCTCAAGTCAGACCAGCCGGGCGTGCTGCAGCCGCCTGAACGCGAGAATGGCGAGAACTGGCATGATACCGGGGATATCGTGAGCATTGATGACATGGGTTATGTGCGCATCCTGGGCCGCGCCAAGCGCTTTGCCAAAATTGCCGGCGAAATGATTTCGCTGAGCGCAGTTGAAGGTGTACTAGAGCGCGTCTGGCCGGGCATGGCGCATGCTGTGGTTGCCGTGCCGGATGCACGCAAGGGTGAAGCGCTGATCCTGTGCACCACCAAGCCGGATGCTCAGAACAGCGAGATCCTCGCTCAGCTGAAGGCTGAAGACCAGACCGAGCTGATGCTGCCACGCCAGATCCTGCACTTCGAGGCCCTGCCCCTTTTGGGCACCGGCAAGACGGATTATGTAGAGCTGCAGCGGCTGGTGCTTGAACGGATGCAACTGGCAGCGTAACGTAAGGGCATGAGCGCCCCCGCAATCGCCCCCCAGCTGCAAACAGCCAAGCAAACAGCGTTTGTAAATACGCCGGTCGACTTCCTGCTGATTGGTGGGTTCTCGATCATCCATCTTGCGTTGTTCAGCTCGGCCGAGCTGCGCGCGGTGATTACCGCCACCTTGGGGGTACTGTTCGGGCCGCTACTCAGCATCATGGCGGCGCCGTTTCATGATTATCCGGTCAATGTGTATGATGCAGCAATCGTCGCCACGCTGCTCACCTGGGCCATCAACCACCCGCATTTTTCCGCCACCAGCCACCGCCTCTATCGCTCACGCGAAAACATGATGCAGTTTCCGGTAACAGCCATAGGCGTACCGGCTTTACTGTTTGTCATGCTCACAGCCGCGCTCCTCATGCCCACCACCATCGCGCCGTGGTTTGTGAAGGTGTTTCTCATCTGGTCGCCCTATCACTTCTCGGCACAAACACTTGGCATTACCATGCTGTATGCCCGCCGTGCGGGGTTTGTGATTTCGCCCGTACTGAAACGCGCGCTGATCTGCTTTATCTTTGGCACCTACCTTGGACCTACCCTGGCGGCTGAGGGCTACAATAAACTGCCGGAATACTACGGCATCGCCCTGCCAGTGTTCGGCCTGCCGGATGATTTCTTTATCCTTTATAAAACCGCAATTCAGGCTGCGGGACTTGCCTGCGCTGTCCTGCTTATAAATGCCGCACTCCAGCAAAAGCGCCGCCTGCCGTTACTGCTTTTGGTGCCAGCAGTGGCGCAATATGCATGGTTCATCATCGGTGCAGGCATGAATGGGTTTCAGGAATTTGTACCGGCCTATCACTCGCTACAGTACCTGCTCATCGCCTGGGCCATCAACCTCAAGGAGCGGGCGGACGAAGGCAAGCTCACCCCCACACCCAAACACGCTGCACTTGAGAGTACACGCTGGTTTGCCCTAAACGTGGTGGGCGGTATTTTCCTGTTCTACGTATTACCTAAAATGGCAGGTTTGCAGTTTGACATTGGCACTGGAGCAGCGATTGGCATTACGCTGGCAGCGGTACAGATCCATCACTTCTTTGTTGATGGCGTGATCTGGAAACTGCGTAACCCGCGCGTGAGCCAACCCCTGATGACCACATGGCCAGAATTAAGCGGCAGGAGCAAAGCCTGATGAACAGCACCTTGACGATTATTGATGCCACATCGTTTCAAAGCATCGCCGCCGGCGCGCTGGTCATGATCGGGCTGATCAGCTCGTTCGCGTTCATCCTGCGCCGCCGCCTCGGCCTGCGCGGTGTGATGGCGCTGCATATGCTGAATATGCTGACCATACTGCTTACGCTGTTCATCCTGCTGCAGCCCAAAGGCATTATCTATGGCGGTATCTCGATGCTACTTCTTATCGGCATGATCCGCGCGATGTCGAAGTTCGAGAATACCGACAAAAGCTAGGCTATCTGCCCGGCGTAAACGCACCCGCCTTGTAACGGCTCCAGTAGCTGTTCAGCTCGCGCTTGATAACACCGGCGAGAATATAAAGCGCAATGATATTGAAGATCGACATGGCAAACATCATCGAATCCGAGAAGTCGATGACATTCCCAAGGCTCATGGTTGCACCCACAACCGTGGCACTGCAGAACAGCAGCTTGTAGAGCAGGTCCATGGCCTTGTTCTCGCCAAACAGGTAGAACCATGCCTTGTTGCCGTAATACGACCACGAAATCATGGTTGAATAGGCAAACAGGAACACCACAATCGCGAGCACCTTGGGGAACCATGGCAACACCGTGGCAAAGGCATGCGAGGTGAGCGTGACGCCATCAACCCCGGCCTCCTGATACACACCGCTGACCACAATAACCAGCGCGGTCATGGTGCAGATGATGATGGTATCGATAAACGGTTCGAGCAGCGCCACGAGACCTTCAGTGACAGGCTCCTTGGTTTTAACCGCCGAATGCGCAATCGCCGCCGAGCCGAAACCAGCCTCGTTAGAGAAGGCCGCGCGGCGGAATCCCGCCACGATAGCGCCGATAATACCACCCGCCACCGCCTGCGGCGCAAAAGCCGAAGTTACGATAAGCGCCAGCGCTGCGGGAACGTTATGAATATTGACGAAAATGATCACAAAACCGGCTATCAGATAAAGACCACACATGATTGGCACCAGCTTTTCGGTTACGCGCGCGATGGTCTTCATGCCGCCAATAATAACAACTCCAGTGAGTACGGCCATGAACAGGCCAAAAGCCCAGGCGTTATGCGCCAGCCAGGTTTCGCTGCCGCCGCTCACATTCACCATCTGCTGATAGGCCTGATTGACCTGGAACATATTACCCCCGCCAATGGCACCACCCACACAGCAAATGGCAAACAGCACCGCCATGATTTTACCGGGCCACATCAATGCTGGATGTACCTCGGGCAAACCACGGCTAAGGTAATACATGGCGCCGCCGGAGACGGTGCCGTCAGCATTCTCAATACGGTATTTCACACCCAGCAGACATTCAGCAAACTTGAGTGACATGCCAAGGAAGCCCGCCACTACCATCCAGAAGGCAGCACCCGGACCGCCCAGGGTAATGGCAACCGCAACACCGGCGATATTACCAAGACCAACCGTGCCCGAAAGCGCAGTCGCCAAAGCCTGAAAATGCGAGACCTCACCCTTGCAATTAGGGTCGCTATACTTGCCGCGCACCAGATCAAACGCATGCTTGAAGCCACGCAGGCTGATAAAACGCAGGTAGAATGTAAAGAACAGGCCGGCAGCAATAAGCCAAACCACAATCAGCGGCAACTCGGCGGCGGTGCCGCCAAATGTTACAGGCACTTCATATAAGATAACGCTTACCGCCAGCTCGCTGGGGGCCTTCATCATCTCATTAATTGCTGCATCGATGCTCATTATGTTCTCCCTGCCCATTTAATTGGACAGGGCCCAACCTAACGGGGAATGGAAGACGCGCAAGAGCGTTATTGCGGCCCTTGCCGCGCGCGGGCGAGTCGTAGCGATTTTTCAGCTGCCATGCCCGCAAGCCCCTGCTGGATGATACGGGTAAAGCTACTGACCACGCTGGTCTGCCATGCAACATCAACCGGCGCATAGGCAGCGCGCATGCTGGCAATGCTGGCGGCAGTGGCAGGCTGCTGCGCTGCTACCCGCTGATGGTCAGACACCAATGTGGCCAAGACCTGCGGGAACGGAATGGTGCCTTTTTCTATAGTCACAGACAGCGTATTGGCTTCAGGCTTATAAAGTGCAAACGAGCACTCAATCGGGCCGCTTACATTCGCCAAGGCAGCAGCCGAGCTGTTGGCGGGCGCTGAATATTCAAGCTGCTCGCCCCACCACGCTTTGGCGCGCGCGATATTGGCAGTGCTCATATCATCCGCGGTCAGAATGGTAGCACCACCCACCGGGCCATAACCGCTATGCAGGTCGATATGCACAAGCTCCGGCACTTTAGCGGCATGTACGGTGAGTATGTTATTCCAGACCTGATGCGACCACGCGGGTGCTGTTCCGCCATAGCATACGCCGAGAGGAAAACGATACTGCCCCTGCGCCATGGCTTTAAGATAGACAGCATCACCCTGCGCCTTGATGAAGGCATCGACCTCATCCTGCTTTGGCTGTGGCACGAACGCGCGCTCCATCAGCCAGCCGGTATGCTCATGCTCGGCGGGCTTGGCCTTGCTCCAATCGATGAAGTTGCGGTTAAGGTCAATCCCGTCCTCATTGCAGCGGCGGTGGTGAGCAAAACCAAAAGGATTAACCGCATGTACCAGCACAACGGCAATATCAGCGGGCAAACGAGCAAACATCTGCTGCTCAAGCGCATGGTTTTGCACCGCCGAGCCGATGAAACCCTCAATACCATGCACACCCGAGCTGATGATGACAAGTCGCTGCGGCTGGCCAGCGCCCAAACGTGCGATATCAACCGACAGGCTTTCGCCCTGCGGACCTTTAGCTGTGGGGTGCGTATGCCGCTCGTGCTGCGCACCGGCCTGTTTGGCTAATGCACAAAAACGCGCGCGCGCTGAATTATAATCAGGCGCAAAGCGCGCCCCATCAGGCTGCATTCTGCTGACCCGGCAAATCGCTGATACCACGCTTGGCCTGCTCAAGCACCTGCTGCACACGCTCGATAATCATGCCCTTCCACACCGGCTCTTCGCCATAGAAGCAGTAGCGGATCTGGCGCTTGATGCGCGCCGCCATGGGGGAGTTCATATCGCCTTTAAAGGTCAGCCAGTTATCTGCCGCCAGACTATCGAGCACCTCTTTAACCGGCACCGTGCCAAACTCGATGGTGATGGAAAGGCCCATCTGCTCCGGCGAAAGCCCACGCAAAACCTCGGCCACATCGCCGGTAATTTTGGTTGAGGTTGAATTGCCATCGACAACCGAGGTCACTGAATCGCCCCACCAGCTATGCGCCAGCTTGTAGGTAGGGGTCTGCTTGCTATCCACAAAAATCAGCTCGCCATAACCATACGGGCCAAGGCCGGTATGCAGGTCAACATGCACAACATTGCGGCACCCCGCACTATGCTTGGCGATAATCTGCCGCCACATCTGGTGCGACCAGACCGGTCCCTTACCACCATAATACAAACCATCGGCAAAGCGGTACTGGCCCTGCGTGAAGCCAGCCTGATAGGCCTTAAGGCTGTTCTTCGCGATCAGTGCTTCAATCGCGGCATCACAGCGGGCTTTATCTGCACCATCGTAATCGCTGGGCAGAAGCAGCGGATAGATTTCGGCCGTAAGCGGATGCTCGGCGGGGCGCGGCGCGCTCCAGTCGATGAAGTTACGGTTGAGGTCGACATTATCTTCGTTGGTGCGGCGGGTATGCGCAAAGCCATAGGGGTTAAGCGCATGCACATGCACCACAGCCACGCCCGGCGGCATATCGGCCAGCAGCTTGTCGTTGAGCACACTGACCTGCCCGCCTGAGCCACAATAACCCTCGATGCCATGTACGCCTGACGATGTAATGAGCAGCGTATGCGGGTTGGCTGCGCCCATGCGCGCCACATCAATCGACAGCACTTCACCATTCGGCCCCTTGGCGGTTGGGTGCACATAGGCTTCAAGCGTGGCGCCCGCGGCCTTGGCCGCATCGATAAACTTCTGCCGTGCTTCGGCGTAGCTTGATGAGAAACTTTGTAAATTCCGGGTCATGGCTGGCTCCTGATGAACGACCCTAGCTTTTTAAGGTATGAATTGAAAACAGGAAAATGGAAATTTAATTACTGAAAATGTCGTCAAATCGCTAATATCTTGAAATTAACACCTCAGCTTCGTATGGTTTGTGCGACTAGCACCATTCAAAAAATCATCTGGGGAGAAACCATGCCTAACTACACACCTGCAATGGGCGAAACCTTTAGTGTCCGCTTCTCGACCGCTGATGACTGCGACCGCCTGATTGCCTTCTTCAACGACAACCAGCATGCCGCCACCGCCCTGCGGCAGGATGAGCAGTATCGCGATCGCATCAGCAATGGTGCAGGCATCATTGTCGCTGCACAGAGCGAAGAGATTGTTGGCGCCTCGATGTCTTACCCGCTGTATGACTTTAACAAGATGGCAGGCCGCGGCGTACCCTCGCATGAGTGGACCGAGTTTGGCTCAACCCGCGCTGTATTACCCGGTTACAAGCTGTATCAGCTGATGGTGGCTGCCACTACGCTGCAGCAGTTTGCTATGGAGCCGCCCAAAGACCGCTTTGTGGCCGAGGTCTATACCGATAACACACCCGTAAACCAGATGCTGGGCGGCGATTTGCGCTGGACCACTATTGCCAATCCGCCGGATGCACTGAAGATGGCCTCGTCCGGCACCTTGGCACAGCAAGTGACCAAGCCGGTTTACTGGTACCAGTGTGCCACCGAGCATATGCCGCATCAGGCCCGTGTAGTGCTTGACTATATCGATAACCCCGTCATTCAGCGCACCAAGAACAAGCCCGATGGCCAAGGCGGCATCAAGCCCGAAGTCGTTGGCGAAATCAGGCTCGATTTCAGCCGCTTCAGCCTTGCGACCATGCTGCGTGATTACATGGATACGCTGGCCCGTCAGGATTTTGGTGACACCGGCAACCCCGACCCTGCCAAGAAGCTACGCGACTATCGCGCGCATCTGGCTAACTCAAACGCGTTTGTTCAGCGCAAGAATGGCGTTCTGCAAGTCGGCTGATGTAGTTAAAAACGGTTTTGAAACCCCGGGCTAATTCCCCGGGGTTTTATTTTGCGGCAGAGCATGGCGTGGCCATTTCATATAAGCCATGACCCAGAGGCTGATGATCTGCAACACCGGCACCACCAGCACCACCGCCCACAGCGGCTTGATGCCAAGGCGCGCGAGCACAAAACCGGCTGCACCGATAAAGCCGAGCACAATGATGCCCAAGACGAGGTAGCCCAGCGTAGCGGGCATCGCCATCAGCAGATCCATCCCCAGCGGGAACGGCAGGCCCAGAAACTCGCTCATTACAGCTTCACCCGTGGTTGCGGCTTGGGCAGAGCCGGAAAATTAGGCCAGCGCTGCGTCGCCATGTAAACAGCCAGCAACATATGCCCGAGTAATGGAATGACCAGTGAAAACAGCAGCACACCCACCATCGCCACCTTAAGGCCAAGGCGGCGCAGCAGCACCACGCAAGGCCACAGGGTGAGCGCAACAAACAGCAGATCAAACCAGAAGTTTTTCATTACACCTTAAGTCCTGTGGGTTGTACCAATTCGCGCAGACGCTGCACGCGGTTGAGGTCAGTATAGCTTTGCTTGGCCGACTTGATGAGTAACCGCACCGGATAGTCGTGCGGGCCCTCAGCAATAGCATGATTGACCAGTGAGAGCACAATATCATCCAGCGGCTTGGTGGTAGCGGCAACTTCAGGCGGCTTCATGCTGGAGGTATAGCGCTTCAGCTCAACCGCGCTGAGATCGCCCTGAAGGTTGAACTGGCTCTTGGCATCGAGGGTAATGGTGGGAAAGCGCAGCTTGAGACGCTCGCGGCGGTCGTCAAATCCGTCATTCACAATACCCACCATCTTGTAAAGATCGGGGCTGGTCTGGCCCGGGCGGGTAACCGACACCACAAAAACATCATTCAGTACGCCAGCAGTACCGGCATAACCCAGCGCCTTGAGCTGCTCACCCGCATGGGTAACCCAAACCAGATCGTTACTGCGGTTGCGCGGCTCCATACGACGCATCAGCTCACGCAGGTAGCTGGTGGGGTGCGGCAGGTTGCGCTGACCCGTAGGGTCAGCCGGATCTTTAACCGGCTGGGGCATTTTATCGAATGCCTTGATGCTTTGCGCAATTTGCTGGAACGCGACGACCACTTCACTCATAGCCCATATCTCCCTTTTATTTTTATAACTTCTCTTTAGCGCAGGCCTGCTGCAATTTCCTTCTCGGCAATAGCAGCATCCATGGCAGCCCGCTCGGCCACGCTCACACGCTGGCTCGCTGACTTCAACTGCCCGCAGGCAGCCAGAATATCGCGGCCACGCGGTGTACGCACCGGACTGGCATAACCGGCATCATTCACGATTTCGGCAAAGGCTGCAATACGCTCATCATCCGAGCACTCAAAGGGTGAGCCCGGCCACGGGTTGAACGGAATGAGGTTCACCTTGGCGGGAATGCCCTTGAGCAGCTTGACCAGCGCCTTGGCATCGGCGTTTGAATCGTTCACGCCCTTGAGCATGACATACTCAAACGTAATGCGGCGGGTGTTGCCTGCAGACGGGTAATCGCGGCAGGCCTGCATCAGCTCGGCAATCGGGTACTTGCGGTTAAGCGGAATGATCTGCGAGCGGATTTCATCCGTGACCGCATGCAGGCTGATGGCGAGGTTCACGCCCAGATCAAGCCCGCACTGCTTGATCATGGGGACTACGCCCGAGGTTGACAGCGTGATACGGCGCTTGCTGATGGCAATGCCTTCGTTATCCATCACGATCTTGAGCGCTTTTGAAACGTTATCGTAGTTATACAGCGGCTCGCCCATACCCATCATGACGATATTGGAGAGCATGCGCTCGTCCTGCGTTGAGGGCCATTCGTTCAACTCATCGCGCGCCAGCATTACCTGCCCGACAATTTCGGCAGCTTCAAGGTTACGCACCAGACGCTGCGTACCGGTATGGCAGAAACGGCAGGTCAGTGTGCAGCCAACCTGTGAAGAAACGCACAATGTACCGCGGTCACTTTCGGGAATATGCACGCACTCAACCTGCTGGCCATCTGGCCACTTGAGCAGCCATTTGACCGTACCGTCTTCGGATACCTGCTTCACGTCGATCTTGGCGCGGTCGATCACAAAATGTTCGGCCAGCTGCTCGCGTACCGGTTTGGCGAGGTTGCTCATCTTGGCAAAGTCGGTCACGCCGCGGTTATACACCCAGCTCCAGACCTGACCCGCGCGGTATTTCTCAAGGCCCGCGTTCTCTACCACCTGCACAAGTTCGTCCTTGGCCAGACCGACGATGTTGATCTTGCCATCTGGCCGTGCCTTGGGAGCAAATGCCTGTGCGTGTGCGCCTAAACCCATAATAATTTTTCCTTTTATAAAAACGCCTCACTCCGGCGCAAGCCGGAATTCCATGCAATATGAACCCCGGATTGCGCCGGGATGAAGCCTATTAAACTAACGCAACCCGCACTGCTGGCTGATGGCCTGATAGGCCGCGCTCGAACCTGCGAGTGAGTATGTATCGGTTGTCTTGGTGCCGCGGGCTGATGTGCCAACCACAGTCATGGAAGAACCAGCCTTGATCGCTGCCACCAGCGCGCGGTCGGTTGCATCATCACGCGCCCAGGCGGTATCGCCATCGGTGAACAGCGAGAAGCGCTGGTTGCCGATAGTAACCTGCACATCGCTGTTCGACTTGTAGGTATAACCCGTCACGATGCTGACCACGCCGGTGCTGTTCTCGGCCGGGCGGTGCGTAATCATGGCGTAGATATCACCGCGGGTGGCGCCAGCCGGCAAGGTGCGGGTGGGTTTGGTTGCCATGAAGCAGATTTTCTTGCCGGCATCGCTGTAGGAATAGCCGTTCCAGTTACGATAGGTACCGATAGGGGAAGCCTGCTCTTCGGCCTGTGCAGGCGCACAAACGGCAAGCGCAACAAGCAGGCCAAGGGCGTAAGCAAGGATAGGGCGACGCATCGTAATTCTCCAATATTAGGGCCGGAATTGATCCGGGACCCCGTGAGGCTCGTAATATCATTCAACTAGCAAGGTTATTTCAAGATGATAAGTGCCGCGCCCTCGCTTTTGGCCATAAAGCCAAAAAACCCAAAAATCCTTGCCAGACGCGGGGATAGGCCCTTTACTGCAAAAATCATGACCTTCCCCGCAGCCCGCACTGACGAAGCCCTGTCGCTCGACACCCTTCTGGACCGGGTTGGAAAATATCAAGATAAACAGGCATTTGGCGAGTTATTTGACCATTTTGCCCCACGTTTGAACGCTTACATGCGTAAACTGGGCTCGGACGCCACACAGGCGGAAGAACTGGTGCAGGAAGCCATGCTGACGGTTTGGCGCAAGGCCCCCATGTTCGATACCGCAAAGGCAGGCGCCAGCACCTGGATTTACACCATCGCGCGCAATAAACGTATCGACAGCCTGCGCCGCCAGCGCCCCGAATACGATAATGCCGACCTGACCCAGATTCCGGCCGAAGAGCCCGAACAGGACCCGCTCGATCTGGCCAGCACTCAGCGCTCGCTCGAGAAGGCGATTGCCACCTTGCCCGCCGAGCAGGCCGAGCTACTTAAGCTCGCCTATTACCAGGACATGCCGCATAGCGAAATCGCCAGCAGCCGGAAGATTCCGCTAGGCACTGTGAAATCGCGGTTGCGTCTGGCGCTCGACAAGCTGCGCCGTGCCTTAGTTGAAGTGGAACCCTGATCATGCCCGCCCAGTATCACCCGCCTGCCGAAATGTTGATGGATTATGCCAGCGGCGCCCTGCGCGAGGCTCCGTCACTGGTTGTAGCCACCCATCTGGCGCTTTGCGCTGAATGCCGCTCGCATGTCAGTACCTGCGAAGAAATCGGTGGCACCCTGCTGAACCAGAGCGAAGCGGTTGCTGTTTCAAGCAACTGCCGCGACGCAGTGATGGCCGCGCTTGATGCGCAACAGGTGCCAGCGCCACCCAAAACCGGCTATGACCCGTTCTTCTGCAACGTTTTGCCCGCCCCTTTGCGCAGCTATGTGGGCTGCAATGTGGCACAGGTACCCTGGAAGAAGTTCAGCAGCACGGTTGATAAAATCAACCTCGACTCCTGCTCATGCAGCGCAGGCCGGGCGCGTCTCATTCGCGTAAAGGCGGGCAGCAGCCTGCCCATGCATACGCACAAGGGCAACGAATATACGGTTGTACTTTCGGGCGTATACCATGATGGCGAAAAAACCTTCCGCCGTGGCGATTTTGATGCCTGCGATGGCACCACCACCCACGCACCCGTGGCGGGCGCGCATGAAGACTGCGTATGCTTGATTGTTGTGGATGGCGATTTGCAGATGACCGGCCTGTTTGGCCGCATCATCAGCCCGTTTATTCGCTTCTAAGCACAGCCATAAAACCTTTAACCAGCTCGGGCTGGCGACCGAGGTGATGCCGCAGGCGGTTGATTGCCCGCGTCTCGATATCACGTACGCGCGTTGCTGTTACATTCTCGCTGCGGGCTACTTCGACTAGCGACATCTCCTGATTGCGCTCATCCTCAAGCCCATACCGCTTGCTGAGAATTGTAAAATCGCGCGCTGGCAGTTTATCGCGCACAAACTCAAGCAGCATTCTCTGCTGCTGCCTGAAGCCGACTTCATCTTCCGGCAAGAGCTGCGGTGCGCGCATCAGTTCGGCCGCTCCTTGTGTGGGCGTATCAAACACGCCGTCCATCATTGCCTCTTCATCAACCGGCGCTATGCGCCCATCAACGGGCGCCTGCACATCATCAAGCCGTAGAGCTGGTTTCTTGGCATTCGCCTCGTAGCCAACATAGCGCTGGGCAAGGGCCAGTTCTTCTTTGGTATACTCAAGTAACTTCTCACGTTGGCTTTGGTGAATAGTCCCACCCATAAACGCGGCCAACCTGCGCTCTTCAGCGCGTACAGCCTGCTCGGCGGATGTTTCAATATAGACGGCGCCGCTACCCGCTTTGCAGGTCTCGATCATTTCATCGCGCACGAGGTTATAGACATTGAGTACCACTGCCTTGGGCGTGAGCGGCGCAGCGCTGTTGAGGCTGCTGACATACTCCCACAACTTGAGGGCCGCGCCTTGTGCGAGATCGGCCTGCTCGATGCCAAGGCTGGCAGCCTTCTCGGCATATAAATCGCTCTGCTGTTCTACATACGGGTAGCAGCTGGCATAAACCAGTTCAGCCGCCTGCTGGCGCTGGTAGGGGTGCGCATGCGGGCTCTGCAGCTGTGCAAGATTGGCGGCGAAAGCGGGCGTATTGATATGAAGGTGCTTGGGATGTTTAGCCATGGCTGATTATTGAATATTTGAAAGGGCAAAGTCAAATCAGCCTGTTAACCATAAAAAGTCAAAACTTGCTTTTGACTCGGGTAACAACCCGCGCTTAGACTGACCGCATTAATAAAAAGAACCGGGACCAAATGGGCGAATTCAAGAAGAATACATGGACACAGCAGCTGGCTGTGCGGCTCGAAACGCCGCTGACCGAAAAGCGCGCGCATCAGCCTGTCGTATATAAAGCTGCGCATATGGTCGCGATGATCGGTGCTTATGGCTGGACCGGCCTTGCTCTCTTCAGCACGCTCGGCTGGATGGGCCTGCCTTTTTATATGGCGCTGGCGACAATCTGTAACCGTAGCTATCGCAACTATATCAAAAACCATATCAACAATATTGTGCCTGCAGGTGAAATGAAAACCAGCGTCAACCAGACTGTCAGTCTGGTTCTGCCGCTCAGTCAGGATATCGGCCAGACCTTCATGCGCCATGCAGGTCATGCAAACGACTGTAAAGTAGGCTTTAGCGAGAATACAAGCTATTGCCACATTGTTTCGCTCGACCGCAAAAACTACAGCGTGGCGATTTCGGCCAGTCAGGCCACCAAGTATCATGCCGAACGGTGCAATGATGCTGGAATGGCCTTAGGCACGGGTCAGTTCATCCGCGAGCAGGCTGCCGTTATGGCGCATGAAAAAGCGCACATGAGCCGCCCGCGCTGGACCGGCTTCTGTAACTACAGTGTCATGACCTTGGCCTGCCTGATGGCCACTGCAACCGCTGGCATAGTTGCCATGACAGGCCTTATTGCCCTGCCTGCGGTCACGGTTGCGATAGGTTTTGGTGCGGCGATGGCCACGTACCTTTGCGGCACTCTTGCCTCACGCGCAGAAGAGTACAGAGCCGACCGCGGCGCGGTTGAAGAGCATGGCAAGGCTAGGCATCTGGCCGAAATGTTCACCCTAAAGATGCCCTCGCTTAAACGCACATTCCTGAGCCTGTGCAGCACGCACCCCAATTATGCGCAGCGCTGCATTGCCATGTACCGGCATGCCGAGCAGCTAACCCCGCGCGAAACCGCCGCGGGTGCCTTGCGTATGGCCAAGCTTTATACCGAAGTAGCTGCGCGCCACCCGCACCTGTTTATCGATAAACCCGCCGAAGCTAACCCTGAAGGCGTTTTCAAGCCCGTGCGTCACGCCACCAGAGCGCCAGCGTAATCACCACAATAAGCGCAAACGTAACACCCACGACGATATCCACCGTCAGCGGCTGAGCATATATGCCAGCTGCCTGAAGAATGTAATCGATATACGAGCGGGGCAGGATGTCTTGCCCCAGTGCGCGCTTGACCTGCCAATGCCAGTCAGTGAGCGGACAATAGCCGATAGCGCCCACTGCCAGACCCACGCCCAGCCAGCAGGTAGCCGTAAGCGCCACAAGGTAGCGGTGCGCCCGGCGGGTAACCGGATGTACCCAGCCAAACAGGTTAAACCCGATCACACCGAGATGAACAAAATGGAAGAAGTAGTCAGCGAGAATGAGCATGACTTATGTAAGCGCAGCAAGGTTGTAGGCAATAGCACTCAAAACGCCGCAGCTACTACGCAAGACCGAGCTGAACTACAAATACGAGAATTGAAAAAGGGCCGGAATTTCTTCCGGCCCTTCTCTTTAATTTGGCGCCAGCCGCCACGCCAACCCTGGCGCGGGGTGACTGACAACAGGACTTAGAAGTCCATATCGCCCATGCCGCCGCCGTGAGGCATGCCACCAGCTGGTGACTTCTTCTCGGCGCGCTCGGCCACCATGGCTTCGGTGGTGATGAGCAGGCTGGCAACCGATGCAGCTGCCTGCAGGGCAGTACGCACAACCTTGGTGGGGTCGATGATGCCGGCCTTGGTCATGTCGATGACCGATTCCGCACCCAGGAATTCCTGCTGGGCGTTGAAGCCGAACTTCGGATCGTTCTTGTCCATGATCTTGCCGACCACAACCGAACCATCAATACCGGCATTCTCGGCAATCTGGCGGATGGGGGCCTGCAGGGCCTTGCGAACAATCTCGACACCGTGCTTCTGATCATCGTTGTCGATACCCTTGAGCTTGGCAATTGCGCCTGTTGCGAACAACAGAGCCGAACCACCACCAGCAACGATACCTTCCTGAACCGCAGCGCGGGTTGCGTGCAGAGCGTCGTCAACGCGATCCTTGCGCTCCTTCACTTCGACTTCGCTGCCACCACCAACGCGGATAACGGCAACACCGCCGGCCAGCTTGGCCAGACGTTCCTGCAGCTTCTCGCGGTCGTAGTCAGAAGTGGTTTCTTCGATCTGCGCCTTGATCTGGCCAACGCGTGCTTCGATTTCCTTCTTCTTGCCCACGCCATCAATGATGGTGGTGTCTTCCTTGGTGATGGTGACCTTCTTGGCCGAACCCAGCATCTGGATGGTAACGTTCTCGAGCTTGATGCCGAGGTCTTCGCTGATGAGCTGGCCACCGGTGAGGATTGCCATATCTTCCAGCATCGCCTTGCGACGGTCGCCAAAGCCAGGGGCCTTGACGGCAGCAACCTTGAGGCCACCGCGCAGCTTGTTCACCACCAGAGTTGCCAGGGCTTCGCCCTCAACTTCTTCGGCGATGATCAGCAGCGGACGACCGGTCTGAACAACGGCTTCGAGAACCGGCAGCAGCGGCTGCAGACCCGACAGCTTCTTCTCATGGAAGAGGATGTAGGGGTTTTCAAGGTCGGCGGTCATCTTGTCGGCATTGGTGATGAAGTAAGGCGACAGGTAGCCGCGATCAAACTGCATACCTTCAACCACTTCAAGCTCGCTCTCGAGGCTCTTGGCTTCTTCAACGGTGATAACACCTTCTGAGCCAACCTTTTCCATCGCGTTAGCGATCATCTCGCCGATTTCGCGCTCACCATTGGCCGAGATCGTACCAACCTGGATGATCTCTTCCTTCTTCTTCGGGTTAACCGGCTTGCTCTGCTCCTTGAGGTTCTCGATAACAGCAGCAACAGCCTTGTCGATGCCGCGCTTGAGATCCATCGGGTTGGCGCCAGCGGCAACCAGCTTCACGCCTTCACGAATAAGCGCCTGAGCGAGAACGGTAGCCGTGGTTGTGCCATCACCAGCCTGGTCAACCGTCTTGCTGGCAACTTCACGCACCATCTGTGCGCCCATGTTCTCGAACTTGTCCTGCAGCTCGATTTCCTTGGCAACGGTCACGCCGTCCTTGGTGATGCGGGGAGCGCCGAAGCTCTTCTCGATCACAACGTTACGGCCCTTGGGACCCAGGGTTACCTTTACGGCGTCGGCGAGAATATCTACGCCCTTGAGCATCTTGGCGCGTGCGTCGCCTGAGAACTTTACATCTTTAGCAGCCATAATTTTCGATTCCTTCAGTTAGAAATTGCAGTGGAGGGCTTAAGCGGCCTTCTTGGCCTTGGCATTTTCGAGAATGCCGAGGATGTCCGATTCCTTCATGATCAACAGCTCTTTGCCATCGATCTTCACTTCAGTGCCCGACCACTTGCCGAACAGAATGGTATCGCCGGTCTTCACGTCGAGCGGAACCAGCTTGCCGGCTTCGTCACGAACGCCCGAGCCAACGGCCTTCACGCGGCCCTGCATCGGCTTTTCCTGAGCCGTTTCGGGAATGATGATGCCACTGGCGGTCTTGGTCTCGGCTTCAATACGCTCGACCAGTACGCGGTCATGGAGGGGACGAAAATCCATAGTTTTGCTCCGTAAAATTGGGTTGGGGACGGTTGTTAGCACTCCCCCAACATGAGTGCCAAGGCTATGTAGGCCCTACCCCTCGCTGGCGCAAGGGGCTTACGTTACGTAAAACACCCCGCTCTCAGAATATAATTGCGGCGACTCCGCCCTTCTCTCTAGATTGTCGCATGCCTCGCCTGCACCCCGACCAGATTGCCCACACTTTTGCCATCTACACAGGGGCTTACCTGTGGCGGCAGGGCCTGCATGAGGCGATCGAGCTGCATGACCCCGCCATGATCGAGAGCATTCTGACCCATAACCCGGATGTGAGGGCGAATGACTGGCACATCGCCACGCTGGTGAGCAGCGATGACCATGCGGGCTTTTTAAAGAAAGCGCGTTTTGTTGCAGCGGATAAATCCATCAACCCTGACCTGCTGAGCAGCACCGATAAACACCTCGCCTTTTATGATGCGCGCGACCAACACTTGAGCGCGGATGATTTTATCCAGCAACAGCTTGAGATCCTGCGCCTGCTACGCAGCCGCGGGGCCGACCCGTGCAATACCAGCACCTATAACCTTGATTGCAGCGATAAACCGCTGAGCGCAACTGAGGCCTTCTCGGCTCTCGCGTTCCATAACGTCGCTAATTACGACCTGAAGGCAGCCCTCGTCATGGAGGCGCTTTATATATGTCCTGCTTGGGCGCCAACGCATGAGCTGGCCAGCCTGTTTGCCAATATGGCGGGCGACACACCGGCGGAGGAAGCTGCAGGCCGCCGCCAGCTGCATATGAATGCCGCGCATGTAGGCCTTGCGGTGGCCGAACGGCTGGCCTTTACGCCTGAGATTGCTATTACCCTGTCGCCAGCAGCGCAAAAATTCTGGCAACGCACGCCTGACGAATGGGCAGCACTAGAAAGCCAGATGCCCAGACCAACCGCAGCTGGCCGCGCCTATTTTGCGGCACACCGCCAAGAGCGCGACGAGTTACGCACCGAGCACCAAAACGCCATGAACACGCTTGATGGTCAGCTGGCACTTACAGCCGCAACATTGGCCAAAGCGCGCGGCAGGGCCAAACCCTCATAAAAAATCAGGTTTTATGGTTAACAAAAAGACCTTTTGTATTAACTATAAGCAATTGATAATATTTAAAAATTCAAACACGCGCAGGAGCACCCATGCCACGCCTTCACCCTGTCTATTACAAAGGTAACGACGCAGACTTTCAGCTTACCACTGCCTTTGCCGAGGCAGACCCAAGTGCCGCATGGGCGCTGATGAAGGCAGGCCTTGCAACCCCTACAGCAGAGAATCTGGGACAAATCATACATGCCAGCTATCGCGAAGACTGCTACCTGCATGTCGGCACAAAAGCCCCCGAACTGCAAAAAGACCCGCTGCCGCTGACCGCGACACTTGTTTATAGCCAGCCCGCCACTGCCAAGGCACATGCCCGCGCACAAGTACGCTTGGCAAACATGCTGTTCGCCAAGAAAATCAGTCCGCTCGAGAGTTACCCAACCGCAGGCAATATAGGTACTGGCAACAGCATTACCTACACAACAGCTGCACAGGAAGCTTTCGTGCTCGAAAGCCATACCAAACCCAATATGGCGCTGCTCTCGCTTATTGTTGTACAGGCCGTAAAGGAAAGGCCAAGCTGGCAGCCGGAAATTGGCCGCATCTTCAAGAACATCCTTGAGGGTACGCCCGAAGAAGAAACTGCCAAGCGCACCCAGCAAGCAGAGCATATTAATAGGCTGGGGCAACTCGTCGGCTCACGCCTCAAGAGCATGCCGCCAGCCAAAACTGGCCTGACAACCGAGCAGCTCGGCTGGTGGACAGATCATAAAAACTGGAGCATCAATCCCTCCAGCCAACCCACACCAACCGAAGCTATGCGCACCAGCTACAAAGATGCCATGGAAACGCAATGTAACCGGATGATAGAGGCCTTGCGCAAAAGCGGTGCTTTTGATGGGCCTGCAGCAGGATAAAATTGAGCCGCCAGAAACGCATCTTTTTCGACCAGTTTAACTGGCATATGCTGCGCGCCATCAACCTTGGCTATGCCGAAGGCGTGGACATGCTGCTACAAAGCGCCGTGCCCTATAACCCCAGCCCGCAGATGCTGGGGCCATTCGTACATAAAGTGCTTCATGCTCCCAGCTTTGCCGAGCTGACCGACTTTAAAACCCATGGCCATCGCAGGGACGCCGAGTTTATGCCCAAGCGCGCCTGGGATTATGAAATGAACCTACGCAAGATTGTCGAGCTTCTGGGCCAGTATGGTGCAGATATGACCTCACTGGGCCGTAACGGCGAGATAGCCGCGCAAAACGCCTTTCATGGTACCACCAAACAGATGCAGCCGCGCTGGCCCACCTGCTTTGCAGTTGTCTCGCAGACCCTGATGCAGCACCCCAACTGGCTGCCTGATTTTGAAAAGCCGTTTCGCGCGCTCGATGCCTTACCAAGTGATGCTGATGCCGCACAAAAGCGCGCTGGTCTGGCGGATCATATCGGTGCACTTGGCTGCGAGATTGGCCAATGGCTCAAGCACCACAGCGAGCCCGGCGAGATACGCGATGCAAGCAAGATAAAACATGCGCCCCTGACCGGCGATATGCTGGCTGCCAACCGCAGTTTCTGGATGCGCGATTACTGGGTGATTGATGCCGCAAGCATGCCGTGGGGCGATGCAGATAAAATAAATGCCGCGCGTAGTTCGGTAGACGCCAAGTTCTTCGAGGTCTCAAGCCGCGACAGCAGCAGGGTGGACATCACTGGCCCTGTAACAACAATCATCGCACGCGCGAAAGCTGGCAAGTTCCCGCCGCCACAAGCTTAAGAGCTACATCTGCTCCAGCTCGAACAACGGAACATTGGCGCTGCGCGCTACAAACAGCCCGCCACCAACCGGCACAAAGAATTCGCCCAGGCGCTTTTTATACCACGTCGCGCTACGCAAATGGCTGTGCTTTTCAGTATGCTTTTTATCGACCACGCCGCTAGTCCAATCGGCCTTGGTCAGTACCTCAAGGTAGAGCGCTCCACGGCAATAGCTGCCGATATTCTTGATCGCGCGTGCGCAATCCTTATCATCTAAATGCTGCAGCACCGCCTGACAGATCACGAGGTCGAACTTGCGCTTGGGCGCGTAGTCGGCAGCCGAGGATTCAACCCAGCCCAGCCGCTGCGCCATGAACGCGCTGTACTCAACGCCGGTATAGGTAATACGGCTATCTATCTTTTGCAGCGCCTCGCGCCAATGGCCAAGGCCACAACCCAAGTCACACACACTGCGCACTGGCACTTTTAGGTGGCGCAGATAAGAGAGTACGAACGCCGCGCGCACGTCTTTGTCGGTTTTTGTAAACGCACGGGTATCAGCCTTGCCATACCAGTGGCGGTAATAAGCGGCGTCAAAACGATGGGCGGGGTCTGACATGAGGTATCCTGTAGGTTGACGTAAGGAAAGATGAACGTCAGCTTTTTAGTGGCCCCGACGAGGCAGAATGCGGATGGAGCATTCTGGAACCGACGACGAGCCAGCTTTTGCTGGCGACCCCGAGAGGATTTGAACCTCCGACCTACGGTTTAGGAAACCGACGCTCTATCCAGCTGAGCTACGGAGTCATCCAACAACTGCTCTATATCATTTTTCTGCGTTGCACCGCAACGCGGGCCGGCTGATTACAAGGTCATCCAGCAATTCCGGTGTATAGCAAAACTTCTTTTATGCTGCCACCCTGCCGTTTCACCCTAGGCGGCTGCAAAACCCGTGTTAATCTATTTGCATGAACGCGCCGAACACCCCCCTGCTCGAGACGACCGTAAACGGCGTGGTCACCCTCACCCTCAACCGCCCCGAAGTGAGGAACGCCCTTAACATCGAGATGCTGGAAGCACTGGAAGACGCGCTTATTCGCCTCTACCGTGCAACTGATGTGCGTCTGGTTGTGCTTAAGGGTGCGGGCGATGCGTTTATGGCAGGCGGCGATATCAAGCAGTTTGAACGCAACCTGCAGGAGCAACCGGTCTCGCATGGTTTTGCGCTGATGCTCGCGCGCGTGAACCTGATTGTGCAGATGATGCGCGATTTACGCCAACCTATTATAGCAGCGGTACATGGCGCCTGCGCCGGGTTTGGTGTGAGCCTTGCCTTGGCGGCAGATCTCATCATCGCGGCGGATAGTGGCAAGTTCACACTGGCGTACGACCGCCTTGGCCTGACGCCAGACGGCGGCGCGAGCTGGCACCTTGCGCATACGCTGGGCCTGAAGCGCGCCTCTGCCCTTGTGCTGCTGGGCGACGTGATTGATGCCGCCACTGCCGAGCGCTGGGGCCTGATCAACGCTGTCGTGCCTGAGGCCGAGCTTGAAGCAACCGTTGAAAAGGCAGTTATGCGCCTCAAGGCCGGGTCTGCCGCAGCGCAGGCCAATGGCAAGCGCCTGCTGAATTATGCTGGCGAGCGCATGCTCTCGGCCCAGCTTGAGGAAGAAGCCGAGAGCTTCGCCCAGCTTTCCAACAGCGATAATTTTGCCGAAGGCGTCGCGGCATTTTTGGCTAAACGAGCGCCCAACTTCAAAGAAAACTAATCGGGGACGAGAAATGACATCACTCAAGGGTAAAACCCTGTTTGTGACAGGTGGCAGCCGCGGCATAGGCCTTACCATTGCGTTAAGGGCTGCCCGGGATGGCGCGAATGTAGCGATTGCAGCCAAAACGGCTGAGCCGCACCCCAGCCTGCCCGGCACCATTCATTCTGCCGCGCGTGATATCGAGGCGGCAGGCGGCAAAGCACTGGCCCTGCAATGCGATATCCGCGATGAAACGCAGCTGGCTGGCGCAGTGGCCGAAACCGTCACCCGCTTTGGCGGAATTGATATCTGCGTGTGCAATGCCAGCGCCATCTTTTTAGCGGGCGTGCAGGATACGCCGATGAAGCGCTTCGACCTCATGCATCAGGTCAACGCGCGCGGCACCTTTGCCACGGCACAGGCCTGCCTGCCGCATCTGCTGAAATCGGCCGCGCCGCATATCCTCACCCTCTCGCCGCCCATCAACCTCAAGCCGCGCTGGTTTGCCAACCATGCCGCCTATACCATGAGCAAGTATGGCATGAGCATGGCCATGCTGGGTCTGGCGGCTGAGTATGGCGAGAAGGTTGCCGTGAACGCGCTATGGCCACGCACCGTCATTTATACTGCAGCTCTGGCCATGCTGGGCGATGCGGTCAAGCCCGAGCTGTGCCGCAAGCCCGAAATTGTGGCGGATGCCGCGCATGCCATTTTCACCACCGGCAAATACCGCGGACAATTCCTGAGCGATGAGCAGGTGCTGGGCGATATCGGTGTGAGTGACTTTGCTCCTTATGCTGTTGCTCCCGGCAACACACTGCTGCCCGACCTGTTCCTTGACTAGGCGGATAAGCAAATGCCCATCCAGCCACTTACTGTTATATCGTTATGCCTGCTGCTGGCGGGCTGCAGCAGCCCGGCTGAAACGCAAAAGAGCCGGCTGGCGGATATCGGGTTTTATTCAGGGCTGGCTGCGCTCGAAAGTCTGGCAGGTAACAAGGGATGCACCGGGTGCAGCTCGGCCATAAGGGCGGCGGGCAGTTCGGCAGAGCGTGTTTACAGCGAGGGCGCGGGCAACGGTTCGCCTACCATCATCGTGGTGAAAAAGTAAAAACCGCCAGTAAAACCCCTGATTCTTTTTTATGGAACCTTTATGGCTGTAACAGGTTAGTGATGCATAGCCGTAGGAGGTTTATCATGATCCGCAATACTAAACGTACACCCTTTATGCCGTTGGCGCTTGCCGCCAGCATTCTCTTTCTTTCTGCCTGCTCGAACATGAATGATACGCAACAGCGTACACTCTCGGGCGCAGGCGTAGGCGCTGGTGTTGGCGCTGTTGGCACCGTCATGACCGGTGGCTGTGTTGCTTGCGGCGCGGCTATTGGCGCTGGCGTAGGCGCTGCCGGTGGTTATGTATATGACCAGATCGAAAAAGATAATGGCCGATAAGCCACTTTAGCCCAGTTGCATATGTAGCGAAGGCGGCTCTGATGGAGCCGCCTTTTGCTATGCGTCCTCAGCAGGCAAACCGCTGGCCACGTATACATAAGCCTCAACCGGGCCCTCTGCAGTTTCGGCGATGCAGCGCACACGCTTATAGGCACGGCCTTCAAATTCATCCAGCGCAGCCCATACCAGCGGCAGCAAAGGTGAAGTAAGTATTTGCGCCTCGATCATCGGCGCGTCATTGTCTAACTCAATCACCCGCCACGGACCTACCATGCCTGCGCGCGCCCGCACCACGCAGGGCTGCCAGTGCCCCCGCCCCGCTGCACCAAGTTCATGGTGGTTTATTTCACCCGGCAGAAGCGAGCCATAGGCGACCAAACGATGCTCGATATCACTCAATGTGCTTCTGCCCAATTCTGCGCGACACCTGCTTCAGCGGTTAGCGGAACCGAAAGCTGGGCTGCGCCTTCCATTACTGCACGCACCACCCTGGAGGTGGCATCAACCTCGGCATCCGGCACTTCGAACAGTAGTTCGTCGTGCACCTGCAGCAGCATCTTGGCACTCAGGTTTGCAGCCTTAAGTGCAGCGGGCATCTGTACCATCGCACGCTTGATGATGTCTGCCGCTGTACCCTGCAACGGCGCATTAATGGCCTGCCGCTCGGCAAAATTACGGCGTGCCGGGTTTTTATCTTTGATGATGGGAATATGGCAGCGACGGCCGAACAGCGTTTCGACATAACCCTGCTGGCGGCACAGCTCTTTGGTTTCATCCATATAGGTCTTAAGCTCGGGGAAGCGCTCGAAGTAGATTTTGATAAACGCTGCCGCTTCGGCATTGGGAATGGAAAGCTGGCGCGCCAGACCAAATGCCGAAATACCGTAAACGATGCCGAAGTTGATCGCCTTGGCTCTCCGGCGCAACTCGGGCGTCATCTCGGCCAGTGGCACACCAAACACTTCGCTCGCGGTTTTAGCATGAATGTCGATGCCATGGATGAAGGCTTCACGCAGGGCCGGAATTTTGGCGACATGCGCCAGCAAGCGCAGCTCGATCTGCGAATAGTCAACCGACAACAGCTTATGGCCCGGTGCCGCTACAAACGCACGGCGAATACTGCGCCCCTCTTCGGTGCGAATGGGAATGTTCTGCAGGTTCGGATCGCTTGATGACAGGCGGCCGGTAGTGGTAAGTGCCAGCGCGAAGGAGGTATGTACACGGCCGGTCTTGGGGCTGATCTGCTCGGGCAGCGCCTCGGTATAAGTACCGCGCAGCTTCTGGAACTGCCGCCACTCCAGCACCTTCACCGCAATCTCATGGCCGGCTTCGGCCAGCGTATCGAGCGTGTCGGCATCGGTTGAATAGGCGCCAAGCTTGCTTTTCACGCCGCCCTGCAGGCCCATTTTATCGAACAGCACTTCGCCCAGCTGCTTGGGTGAGCCGACGTTGAACTCCTGCCCCGCGATTTTATAAATCTCTTGTTCAAGCGTGGCCATGCGCGCAGCAAACTGCTGACTGAGACCGCGCAGTACGCTGGCATCGATACTCACGCCATCCATCTCCATCTGCGCCACCACCTGCACTATCGGGCGCTCGATGGTCTCGTAGAGATTCACAAAGCTTTCCTGCGCCAACCGCGGCTTGAAGATCTGCCACAGGCGCAGGGTGACATCGGCATCCTCTGCGGCATAGGCGGTGGCTTTATCGAGCGGTACATGGTCAAACGTAATCTGCTTCTTGCCGGTGCCGCAGACCTCGGCAAAGGCAATCGGCTTATGACCGAGGAAACTTTCTGACAGCTCATCCATGCCATGGCCATGCAAGCCGTTATCAAGGATATACGAGAGCAGCATAGTATCGTCGTATGGCGCAACATGTACACCGTGCTGCGCGAACACCTGCCAGTCGAACTTGAGGTTCTGGCCAACCTTCAGCACCGCATCATCCTCAAGCAGCGGCTTGAGGATGGCAATTGCCTCAGTAAGCGGTACCTGCTTGGGGGCAGCTGCACCAAAGGCCAGCTCGCCCTCATTCTCGCCCAGGTGGCCGAGCGGAATGTAACAGGCCTTGCCGGCCTCATAGCTCAGCGATACGCCCACCAACTTGGTGGTGCTGGGTACCAGCGAGTTGGTTTCGGTATCGACCGCCACCACACCTGCTGCACGCGCAGCATCTACCCAAGTTTGCAGCGTAGCCGCGTCCTGAATGCAGGTATAATTGGCAAACGGGATGGCACTCACAGGCTTGGGTACCGGCTGGCTGTCGTCCAGCACCTCGTAAGTGCGCGCAGCAGGCACATGGCCTTCGTACTTAGCGGCAAGGCTCTTGAAGCCCTGCATCTTGATCCAGTCGAGCAGTACTGCGCGGTCGGGGTGCGGCAGCGGCACCTCGTCTATCGGCATGGGCAGTGGCACCTGCTCATCCAGCGCCACCAGTTTACGCGACAGGCGAATGAGATCGGTATTATTGACAATACTCTCGCGGCGCTTGGGCTGCTTTATTTCACCCGCACGCGCCAGAACGCTCTCGAGATCGCCATAAGTGGTAATCAGCTCGGCAGCTGTTTTTGGGCCAATACCGGGTGCGCCGGGAATGTTATCCGAGCTATCGCCCATCAGCGCCAGTACATCGCCCACTTTATCCGGCGTCACGCCAAACTTGTCGGCTACTTCAGCAAGGCCGATTTCTTTGTTCTTCAGCGGGTCCATCATACGGATGCCGGGGCTGATGAGCTGCATCAGGTCTTTGTCTGATGAAATGATGATGGCGTTACGCCCGGCCTGCTGCGCAGCGCGGGCGTAGGTGGCAATCAGATCGTCGGCCTCAAAACCATCAAGCTCAAGCGCGGGCAGGCCAAACGCGCGGGTCGCCTCGCGGATCAGCGGGAACTGCGGGACCAGCTCAGGTGGTGGTGGCGGACGATGTGCCTTGTATTCGGGGTAAAGCTCCGAGCGGAAGCTCTTCCGGCTCACATCAAACAGCACGATGATGGGCGAAGCCGCATGCTCGGTTACCAGCTTGTTGAGCATATTCACAAAGCCATAAACCGCGCCCACGGGCGTACCGTCTGACGGGCGCGTCAGCGGCGGTAAAGCATGAAAGGCCCGGAAAATGAAACCGGAACCATCAACAAGAATAAGGGGTTGGCCAGAGTTGGTCGTAGAGCTGCTCATGCCTGCTTGGTTAGCACATTTTGACATGGGCGAAAGTGCCGATTAAGTGCGCAATTAAAGAATAAATCCGAGTCCGGATGGAATTTTCGCCCCCACCCGCTGTTAGCTGCGGTAGATCCACAGGAGGATATCATGACCAAGCTATTTACACTGGCTGCACTTACCCTGACCATTCTGGCAGGCACCGCAGTTACCGCACAAGCCGATACCTATAACCGCACGGCGCCCGTCAATCATCCCACCAGCCAGGCCCCGAGTCAGGCGCATGGCCAGAACTACACGCTGGGCCAGCTGCATCCGGCTGCCGATTGGGCACAGGACCCGCGCGGCGCTGTGAACGACAAGGCCGATCTCTATATCTCGAGCGAAAAGAGCGTGCGCCAGCGTAACGCCCTCATCAGCAGCACCGGCCTTAATGGCAACTACGGTGTATTTGCCGATAGCGCCGGTAACGTTATTGGTAGCGACCGCATGTCAACCAAAGACCGCTATGGCTCGGTTGGTGCCTCGAATGATATCGAGCGTTACCGTAGTAGCAGGCAGACCCTGCGCTAACCACACGGAGGCCAACCATGCGTATGACAACACTTAGCCTCACCACGGCAATGATCCTCGCTTTGGGTATGGGCTCAGCACAAGCGCTTGAAGCCAATACGAGCACACAGGCCACGACTACAGTTCAGGCCGCCGACGGGACCTGGAGCGATGTTGAGGCAGGCGTTGCCACCTTACAACCCCCGGCTGATATTGGGGCGCGTATTGATCACTTCCTGCAGGCTCCTGCTCGAGATGCCCTTTCAAGCAACGTTACGGGCGGTGCACTTAACAGCACTACCCGGGCCCGCAGCAGCAGCACGCTCGGCACAACTGCCGACCTTGGCGTTAACACTGAAGTTGGCACGCGCAACCAGCGCGCTGGCGTAAGAGCCGGCAGCAGCACAGGCGTTGGCCTTGGCGGTAACGCGGGTGTTGGCATCGGCACCAACCGCTAAGACCTATATATAAAGAGTAGACGGGCGGATGGGTTAACACCTCTCCGCCCGTTTGCGTTTAATGTTCAATACAGGCAGCATTTTTTAACCCTGAAATTTATATGCAGGGCCTGCGCAGGAAAGCTTCCGTTAGGGCGTAACAGCTATAGTTAGGCACCCCATCCACCGGAGACTGAAATGCGTATTCACACACTGGCAGCTGCAACAGCAATCGTCATGGTTCTTACTCTGGGTGTTGCCGAAGCGCGTGAGCGCGCGCACTCAGGCAGCCGTGGCGGCGCCAGCGCCAGCCGCTCGGTTGACCGCGACCGTGGCAGTATTACCCGCGGTGTTGAAGCCAGCGGTGAGCGTGGTACTGCCGCCCGTAATTATAATCGCACCCGTGGCGAGGGTTCAGCCCGCTCATCAAGCGGCACTGGCGCCAATGGCGGCACTTATGACCGCACGGTTGAGCGCGCAGATGGCACTACCACCCGCACAGGCTCAGCCACCGGCGCCAACGGCAATACTGCCAGCCACCAAGGCAGCACCACCCGTAATGAAGATGGCTCTTACAGCTATGGCGGCAGCGTGACGGGCCCCAAGGACAATACCTATAATTACGAAGGCACCGCCACCCGCACTGAGGATGGCCTGAGCCACACCACCACAACCACCGGCGAGAAGGGCAATACCAGCACCCGCACCGGCCTGACCACCCGTACCGAAAACGGCCTCTCGACCACTGGCACCTACGAGAACAGCCTTGGCGGCAGCGGTAGTTATGACCGTGACCGGACCTACGCGGACGGCCAGGTGACTATCAACGGTGCCCGCACCAATCAGGATGGCGTTACACATAACTATAACCGCAGCCACCCGCGCCGCACGATCATGAACCAGAACCCCATCACCCAGCCGGTCGAACCACCTGCGACCGAATAACCGCGGGCACATCAACAAGCAAAGGGCGCCCCATAAAGGCGCTCTTTCTGTTCGTGGTTAATGAATCCTGACGCTTTGTCACAGGCGGGAGGGCTGCAGCCTGCACGTAGCAGGTACATGTGCGCTATCCCTCGCACCTCACTGATGGAGTAACAGATGAAGAAACTTATTCTCGCTGCAGCCACACTGGTTTTACTGACGACTGCCGGCACTGCACAGGCAGAGCAGTTTTATACCCGCCTGCCCAACGGCCAGTTCGTAAAGGTTGAAACACAGCGCTATAATCAGCCGCAACATCATGCGCAACACGCCAAACGGCATGACTACCGCGCGCCGGTGTATCACGCACCCCAGCCGCGCTATGTGCCGCAGCACTACTCAGCCAAACGCTATGCGCCAGCGCAGTACCGCCCTGTTACGCAATACTGCCCACCGCGACAGCACCGCAACCACCGCTAACGCGGCAAAATAAAAAGGGCGCTCCGTAAGGGGCGCCCTTTTCAATTCTATTGCCAGAAGGCTTAGCCTGCAGCGGCTTCGGCCTCGTTGGTGGGCTTGGCCACTTCGCCACCCTGCGGGTCTCGCAGAACATAACCACGGCCCCATACGGTTTCGATGTAGTTGGCGCCATCGGTGCTGTTGGCCAGCTTCTTGCGCAGTTTGCAAACGAACACGTCAATGATCTTCAGCTCGGGCTCGTCCATACCGCCATAAAGGTGGTTGAGGAACATTTCCTTGGTGAGGGTTGTACCCTTGCGCAGGCTGAGCAGCTCGAGGATGCCATATTCCTTACCTGTAAGGTGCAATGGCTTCTCGTCGACCGTTACAGTGCGTGTATCGAGATTAACCGTCAGGCGGCCGGTCTTGATAACTGAGTCTGAATGGCCCTTGCTGCGGCGAACGATGGCCTGAATACGGGCAATCAGCTCGCGCTTGTCAAACGGCTTGGTCAGATAGTCGTCCGCACCAAAGCCGAGACCCTTGATCTTGTGATCAAGCTCGGACAGGCCGGAGAGAATGAGGATGGGGGTGTTCACGCGGGCCGAACGCAGGCGGCGCAGAACTTCGTAACCGTCGATGTCCGGCAGCATCAGATCGAGGATGATGATGTCGTAGTCGTACAGCTTGCCGATCTCGAGGCCGTCTTCGCCCAGATCCGTCGTATCGACGATGAAGCCTTCCGAGTGGAGCATAAGCTCGATGCTCTTGGCGGTTGAGCTGTCGTCTTCAACAAGTAGAACGCGCATGATGGCCTCCAGATGACTGCCGTTAAGGTTCGGCTTTAACTATCCCTAATGTTGTCCTAATTAGTTAACAAACCATGACTCATTTGGTAACGATTCCTAATTTAACTCTTTTATAACCTTAGTAAACGATAGTTTTTGGGACAAGCCCACTATATTAACTTTTTGATTCAGCTTATAATTTGCTTACCTTACCTAGGGAGAGCAGCAGCGTGGCGGCAGACCTCGAAACTTTTATCGCCAATCTTAATGAATTGCCCGATCACCACGTTTATGGGCGTGTAAGTGCTGTTTTGGGCCTCATGGTGGAGGTAAGCGGGCTTGAGCGCCAGCTGAGCGTAGGCGGCCGCGCCGATGTTATTGCCCGTGGTGGCCGCCGCGTACCGTGCGAAGTTGTGGGCTTCAGGAACAACCGCGCCCTGCTCATGGCCTTTGGTAATCTTGAAGGCGTAGGCCTTGGCTGTAAGGCCGAAGTGACGGCTACAACACCAAGCCTGCACCCAACGCCAGAGTGGCTGGGCCGCGTTATTAACGCTTTGGGTGAGCCGATTGACGGCAAAGGCCCCATCCCCATCGGCCCCATCGCCACCAAAATTCGCAGCAACCCGCCGCCCGCCAACCAGCGCATGCGTGTGGCCGGCAAGGTTGACCTTGGCGTACGCGCGCTCAATACATTTGTAACCCTGTGCCGCGGCCAGCGTATGGGTATCTTTGCGGCTTCGGGCGTGGGCAAGTCAGTGCTCATGTCGATGCTCGCACGTTATACAGCGGCAGATGTAAACGTGATTGCACTGGTGGGCGAACGTGGCCGCGAGGTGCAGGAATTTATTGTCGATACGTTAGGTGAGGAAGGCCTTGCCCGCTCGGTCATCGTGGTGGCCACATCGGACGAAGCCGCGCTGATGCGCCGACAGGCCGCCTATACCGCCATGGCGATTGCCGAATACTTTAGAGACCAAGGCCAGCACGTGCTGTGCATGATGGATTCAATCACCCGCTTTGCCATGGCGCAGCGCGAAATTGGTCTGAGCGCAGGCGAGCCGCCCACTACTAAAGGCTACCCGCCAACTGTATTTGGCGAATTGCCCAAGCTGCTTGAGCGCGCAGGCCCCGGCGAAAATGGCAAAGGCTTTATCACCGGGCTGTTTACAGTTCTGGTAGAGGGCGATGATCACGATGAGCCGATTGCCGATGCCGTGCGCGGTATTCTCGATGGGCATATTGTACTCGAGCGCAGCATTGGCGAGCGCGGGCGCTATCCGGCCATCAACATCTTGCGCTCAGTCTCGCGTACCCTGCCCGCGTGCAACAACGAGGCGGAAAACGCCCTCATCGCCAAGGCCCGCCGCCTGATGGCGACCTATGATGATATGGCCGAAATGATTAGATTGGGTGCTTACCGCAAAGGCTCGGATACGCTGGTTGATGAGTCTATCCACTACCACGACCCGCTGGAGCAGTTCCTCTCGCAAAAGCCGGCTGAACGCAGCAACCTCGCTGAGGGTTATGCAGAATTGGCAAAAATTCTCGGTGAGAAGTGGGCATGATGTATTTAGATTTTCTACGCACTTCAACCGTATCTAAAATAGACATTTTATGGACATGGTTACTTTTAGGCATATGCTCAAGCGGCATTGCAATTCAATTTTATTCTAGGGCGTGCTGGTGGCAAGTATTTGGAGATCAAAGTCTTACTTGGTCAACACTTGAAAAAGAACAAATAGTACATGAGCGCTTTAGTACTTTACTGACTCTTGAAGCTACGTTTGGATTGACTACAATTCCTTTTCTAATTGGCGTTATTTATAGCCTAATCAGAATTTTTTTAGCCATGTGCCGCTTGTCTCCACTGGTATTTCTGTTTCATGCCATTATCGCTATAAATATAGCCGCATACATTGCCCTTATTTATAAAATTTGGGCCAGCTACAAATACTTTTACATATGAGTGAACTCACCACCCTCATACGCCACTCTAAACGCCGCAAATTTCATATTAACCCTAATTCACTTTGACTTTAACCAAGCGGAAGCCATAACGTCAGAGCTTAGTTTTAAGAAATCGCCCCTGAGAAGAAAAGTGATGACTGCAGCTACTACCGAACAGACCCCAAGGCAAGAAGGCCTCATTAGCCGTGCTATCAATAACTTCTTCTTCAATCGCGAACTTAAGTTCCTGACACGTAGAGCGCCCCTCACAAATAACCCATATGGTTTAGTGGATCGCATGGAACTTCTTATGTATGGGTCCCACAATAATCCATCGCATCGCTTACAAGTTGTCACCACCGGGATGGCTATTGCCGATACGCTAACTAAACATACAGACGGCGGCCCTGCAGCCGAATTGTATAGGGGATTAGCTATGTTTGCTGCAGACGATCACAATCCAAAACTGCGCGAAATTATGCTGGAAAAAGGCCCTGCTCTGGCAGCAAAAATTCGCTTCAGACCTTCCATTGGACTTATGACTGATACGATGAATCTTCTGCAAACGCGCCACACCGCCACCAAAGCACAACCAATCGCACCGGCGGCATAAAGCCAGATCGCATTTCTATTTCCATTCCGCCAGTTTAGGGCGAGAATGAGAGTATGGCCTCCGAACTTACCACCCTCATCCGCCTTGCCAAGCTGCAGCTTGATGAAAAGCGCAAGGTGCTAGCCGCTATTATTGCCGAGGAAGACCGCGTGAAGGCGCAGAAGGCCGCGCTACTGCAGCGGCTGGAAGATGAGAAAAAACAGACGGCCAAGGATTTTGAGGCCGAGCTGTCACGCGGCAACTTCATCAAGGCCACCTTCAAAAAGCGTGACCAACTGGATGCGCAGCTGAGGCAACTGGCTGGGCTGATCGAAGCCGCGCAGAATGAAGTGCGCAAAGCGTTTGAAGAAGTGAAACGCTACGAGATTGCCGAAGAAGCCCGAGAGCGCGCCGAAGCCAAAGAGCAGCAAAAGCGCGACACGAAAAATCTGGACGAAGTAGGCAGCGACCGTTACCAGCGCGACAAGCGCGAGACCTAATCAGCCAAACTTGGCAGTTGCGGCCTTCTTGATGGCGGCCTGCACCGTATCCCAGGCCTGCTGGCCAACCATGCCGTTGAGCTCGGGCTCGCTGGCGCTTGGCGGCGGCATAACGCGCACCGGATTAAGACTAGGCGTGTAAGTAACCTGATGCACTTTTTGCAAAGGCAATTGGGCGGCAGGGTCGAGTGCGGGCACAAAAACCAATGTGAGCGAGAGGTCGCCCGCACAAACGGTATCGGCCAAAAAGGCACGGCCGACGCGCAGCGAGAGCTGCTCGAATTTGCGCAGACTATCAATGCTGAAGGCCATGGCGCGGTTCGCAGCCATGGTGGGGCGGGTGTTTTCGCCCGATATTTCAAGATAATGCTGCTGGTCGAAATTCTCGATGCTGCGCGAAGACGGATGCGTGAACGCGCGCAGGCTGGCGCGGTTAAGGGCATCTGAAGGGGTATCGTCGGGGGTTTCCCAGTAACGCTGCTCGGGACCGTGATCGCCATTCTGGAACAGGAAGTAAATAACCGGCTTGTCTTCCGGCAGATGGCTGATGCCCATGGCGGCACGTAAATCGCCAGTTCCGTCCCGCATGGATTGCATGTCGGGGGTCACTTCTTCCGCTTTGTTACGGAGAAGAAGTGCAGCAAGCAAAGATTTCATTTATTCCGCCCATAAATATTGTCGTTACTTGCTGGTGAGCATAGCAGCACGAATGCATCAAAGCAAAAAGATATACAGTTATTAACCATCTTATTTGCGCGGTTTCACTTGCCATAACAGGGCGTAAATCATAGTTTCTGCGCGACTTTACGATTAAGTGAAGTTGGCCGTTACCCGACCAAAGGAAGATCTCCATCATGACACCCCGCAAAATCAAAATCGCTATCGCCTTAACCCTGCTCGTTGTGGGCGGATTTGCTGGAACCAAAATGATGAGCGGCGGCGGCGATAAGGAAGAACAGCAGGGTGGATTCAGCATGCCGGTTGAAGCGGCACTGGCCGAGGGCGATACGCTGCGCGTTACCGTACAGGCTGTGGGTACCTTGATTGCGCAGGATGGTATTACCCTGCGTCCTGAAATTGCAGGTCGCGTCACCGAGATCAACTTTACTGATGGTCAGGAAGTAACACAGGGCCAGCCGCTGGTTATGCTGGATGATTCAATCTACAAGGCCCAGCTTGAGCAGGCCGAGGCGCAGCTGGCGCTGGCCGAGCGCAACTATAACCGTGCAGTAGCCCTTGTGGGCCGTGGTGCCGGCACCGAGCAGAACCGCGACCAGACCGCGTCTGACCTGCGCGTCGCCAAAGCCGCCATGGAACTGGCCAAGGCCAATCTTGATAAAACCCATATTGTTGCGCCCTTTGCCGGTACTGTAGGTATTCGCAAGATCAGCATTGGCGACTACCTGAGCCCCGGCCAGGTGATTGTAACCCTGCAGGCCCTCAACCCCATGAAGCTGGACTTTGGCGTGCCTGAGCTGGCTTTGGCCAACCTCAGCACCGGCCAGAAGGTGCAGGTTACTGTAGCCACCTACCCCGGCCGCGTGTTTGAGGGCACTGTAAGTGCGATTGATCCGCTGATCGACCCCGCCACCCGCAGTGTTTCGGTACGTGCACTTATTCCGAATGAAGACCGCAAGCTCTCGCCTGGCATGTTCGCCAATGTCACGCTGGTGACGACCGAAACACCGAACAGCGTGTTCATTCCCTCAGCTGCCATCTGGCCCGTGGGTAACGACAGCTTTGTGTTCAAGATTACCGATGGTGTAGCCAATATGGTGCCTGTCACTATCGCTCAGCGCGAGGCCGACCGTGTAGCGATTGCCAGCGGCCTTGCCATTGGCGATCAGGTGGTTACCGCTGGCCAGACCAAGCTGACGATGGGCCCACCCGGCCCGGTACCGGTGATGGTGCTCGACCCCAATGCCAATCCCGCTGCTGAAGCTCCAGCGACTGAAGCTCCGGCAACTGCAGAAACGCCAAAGCCCGAAAGCACCAACGAATAAGGCCTACAGCCGCGTTCATGACGTACTGATTTATCCATAGCAGGAAGCATACCCCATGGTTCTCTCCGATATTTCCATCCGCCGCCCCGTGTTTGCGACGGTGCTCAACATCGTCATCGTTCTGATCGGTATTGTGGCGTACCAGCGCTTGCAGCTACGCGAATACCCGAACATCGATGTGCCGACCATTTCGGTTGAAACCACCTGGCGCGGTGCCAGTGCCGAAATTATGGAAACACAGGTTACCAAGATTCTCGAAGACTCGATCTCGGGCATCGAGGGTGTGGACTACATCACCTCCACCACCCGTGCCGAGAGCAGCGCAGTAAACGTAACCTTCAAGCTCTCGATTGACCCTGATAATGCCGCTGCCGACGTGCGCGACCGTGTGGGCCGTGTACGCGGCCAGCTGCCGGATGAGGTGGATGACCCCATCATTGCCAAGACACAGGCCGATGCTACGCCGATCATTTATCTCGCACTCGCGAGTGAGTCGGTTGATGATATGGCCCTCACCGATGTGGCCGACCGCGTGGTGCAGGACCGCCTGCAGACCCTGCCCGGTGTTGCCAGTGCTGAAATCTTCGGCGCCCGCCGCTATGCCATGCGCATCTGGATTGATGCACAGAAGCTGGCTGGCTTTGGCCTGACACCTGAGGATATCAACGCCGCACTGCTCAGTCAGAACCTTGAAGTCCCCGGCGGTCGTATCGAAGGTAATAACCGCGAATTCACGGTGATGACCGAGACCGACCTGCGCACACCTGAGCAGTTCAGCGCCATCATCCTGAAGGAAGGTAGTGACTACCTCGTGCGCCTTGGCGATGTGGCCCGTGTTGAGCTTGGCCCTGAGGACAAGCGCGTGGTGACCCGCCATAACGACCGGCCGGCTGTAGCCATCGGTATCGTCAAGCAGTCGACCGCCAATCCGCTCGATGTATCCAACGAAGTAAAAAAGGCGATGGAGGCCATCAACCCGATTTTGCCGGCTGGCGTGAGCCTGACGGTGGCGTATGACAGCACCGTCTTCATCAGCGCCTCGATTGAATCGGTTTATCGCACTATTGCCGAAGCCATTTTCTTCGTGGCGATTGTTATTTTCGTGTTCCTGCGCTCGGTGCGCGCCTCGGTTATTCCGCTCATTACCATTCCCATCTCGCTGATGGGTGGTTTGATGCTGCTGTTCCTGCTCGGCTTCTCGCTGAACACGCTTACACTGCTGGCATTCGTGCTCGCCATCGGCCTTGTGGTGGACGATGCCATCGTGATGCTTGAGAACATCAACCGTTATGTTGAAGAGGGCATGAGCCCGCGGGCGGCTGCGTTTAAAGGCAGCAAGGAAATCGGGTTTGCCATTATCGCCATGACCATTACGCTGGCAGCAGTATATGCCCCGATCGGTATGGCCGAAGGCCGCACCGGCAAACTGTTTACCGAATTTGCCCTCGCACTGGCAGGCGCTGTGATTGTATCGGGCTTCATCGCCCTTACGCTCACCCCCATGCTGTGCTCAATCCTGCTCAAGCATAACCCCAAGCATGTGGCAGAGGCTGAGCCATGGTACGTAGTACGTTACCGTGCCATCCTCACCGGCGTATTGCAGCGCCCCAAGCGTACGCTCACTGCCGCCGGCGTGAGCCTGTTCATTACCATCATGATGGTGATTGGCCTTAACGGTATGATCAATATCGTCACCTTTGGTGCCTTCTCGGAGCGTTTGGCCAAGCAGCAGCAACTGGTAAGCGGCACCCTGCAAATGACCTCGGGCCAGTTACAGGGCCCGCCCCCGGCCGATGTTCTGGCCATGCTGGAAGCCAAGCCGTGGTACATGATCCCGCTGCTCATCGCCTCCAAGCCGATCAGCATTCTGCAGATGGGCTTGCCGCAGGAACTCTCGCCGATGGAAGATCGCGGCTTCTTCATCGGCATCGGTTTCGCGCCTGAAGGTGCAACGGTGGATTACACCCTGCGCTACTCCAACATGATTGAGGGCATCTACAACAGCATTCCCGAGCGCAACATGCACTTTGTGGTGGTGGGCTTCCCTGTTGTAACGCAGATGCTCTCCTTCATCGTGATGAAGGACTGGGCCGAGCGTGACCGCAGCGTGGCCGAGATTGCACAGAGCGTGGGCGGGCAGATGTTCGGCGTGCCGGGTCTGCTCTCCTTCCCGGTCAACCCGCCGTCACTGGGGCAGGACTTCCTGAACTCGCCGGTTACCTTCATTATCCAGACCACTGGTACATGGGAGCAGCTCAACGGCGTGGTGCAGCAGGTCATGATGCGTGCCTCGCAAAACCCCGGCCTGCAGAACCTGCGTCCCGACCTGGCACTGGACAAGCCGGAGCTGCGTATTACGCTTAATCGCGACAAGGTAGCCACCGTTGGTGCCAATGTGGCCGAAGTGGGCCGCACACTGGAGCTGATGCTGGGTGGCCGTCAGGTGACCCGCTTTAAAATGGATGGCGAGCAGTATGATGTGATCCTGCAGCTCGACGATGCCAACCGCCGCCAGCCGTCCGACCTCACCGGTATTTTTGTGCGTAACCGCACGAACGAGATGGTGCAGCTTTCCAACCTTGTGGACGTACGTGAAACCGTAACGCCCAAGGAGCTGAACCACTTTGCCAAGCTGCGCTCGGCCACCATTACCGCCAACCTTTCACCGGGCTACAGTCTGGGCGAAGCGCTGGCCTTCATGGGCCAGACCGTGGAAGACATTGGCGCACCGGGCGTGACCTATGACTTCGGCGCCAGCAGCCGCGAGTTCATGGAATCCTCATCCGCACTTATCTTTGTGTTTGTGCTGGCCTTGGCCTTCATCTACCTCGTGCTGGCCGCGCAGTTTGAAAGCTTCATTGACCCGTTCGTGATCATGCTTTCGGTGCCGCTGGCCATGTTCGGCGCGCTGCTGGCACTGGCGTTTACGGGCAATACCATCAATATCTATAGCCAGATTGGTCTGGTGACGCTCATCGGCCTCATCACCAAGAACGGTATCTTGATTGTAGAGTTCGCTAACCAGCTGCAGGAAGCAGGCAAGGAGAAGCTCGAAGCCGTGATTGAGGCGTCAGCCCTGCGTATGCGCCCCATTCTCATGACCACCTTCGCCATGATTCTCGGCTCGCTGCCGCTGGCGATTGCCAGTGGCGCTGGCGCCGAAGCCCGCCAGACCATCGGCTGGGTGATCGTGGGCGGCATGAGCATCGGTACGTTCTTCACCCTGCTGGTGATTCCGATTGTGTATGTCATGATCAGCAAGAAAAAAGTGGCGCATACGGATGAAGAGGTTGCGGCCTAAAGCCCTAGCCTTTTAACCACAGCTCGGTGGCGGTCTGGAACTCAATCGCGCCAGACCAGCCAAGCGCGCCCATAGTGGCGTGATAGCTCTCGCGCAGCTCGTCTTTCAGCTCTTTGCGCAGCATGCGCTGGCTGCGCAAAATCATATCCATTTTTTTGGTATGGATATAACCATCGAGCAGCATGGGGCCAAGACGGCTGAGCTCGAGCTCGACCACCAACCGTTTTACAGTCGTCGGCCCCTCATGCGTATGCGCCTCGCGCTCCTGCCGCGTATGAATGGCAAGGCGCGTGAGCTGGCCCTGTGGCATAAGCGGTAAGAGCAGCGTTTTCCATTCGGTATTCGTACTATCCGGTCGTACCCAGCTTTGGCCCATCTGCTGGAACTCGGCGCTCATGCGCGTGAGCAGCTCGACCTGCCCTTGCTTGCGCAGGGCATCGAGCGTGGCATCGCTGGTAAGCGCCTGCACATTCCCGATACGCAGCGCCGCGAGGATGAAGAGGATGGAATTGCCTGCTGCCTCGGGCCGCACAAGGCGCGAGGTTGCTCCTGCACCCGCCATAGTGGCCGCCATACCCGCTAGCGCCTGCTGGAGGGCGGGCCAGTCCTGCGGAGCGCGCGCGATCATCTCGCTCTCGGTTTCCATCGGCGGCTCGATCACATTCACCAAACTCAGCTCTATCTGTGTGCCGACTGGCAGCGGTGCGCGGTTATCGAGCACAAAAAGGCCTGCTGGGCTGGTGGCCACCGGCTCACGCTGTGCGGTCTGTCCAACCACCACAGCGGTAAAGCTGGGGGACGTTGTCTCAGGGATGGGCTGAGCGAGGCTGCCAATAGTGGGCGCAACAAGCGGGTTGATCTTGGACGGCGTAACCACAGGCGCAGTAACCGGAGATGCTGTAGTTGTGGCCGGAATTACAGGGTTTGTCTGAGGTGACGCCGCTGGCGCCGCGGGAGCTGCAGGCGGCGTGACCGAGATGACCTGCACCGTAACATTGGAGCCCGGCGGGAGCGTGAGCAATACCGGCAGGCTGGCAAAGGCTGGCGATGCAGGAGCTGGGGCCGAAGGTGGTGGTGCTGCAGTATTTTGAACAGGCGCGGTCCGCTCACCCTCTGCTACGGGAGGCAACAGCACACCGGGCGGCAGGCGGGCCAGCACATCTGCTAACCCTTGCGGCACCAGTGCACGTAAAGCGGCTGAGCCGGTTTGCTGCAACTGGCTTTGCGCCTCAACTGCGGGCGGTAGCGTGAGCGCGGCGACAAACTGGCTCTCGGCCGCTGCAGCCGGGTTGAATTGCGGCACGGCCAATACTTGCGAGGGGATAACTGCCCCCGGCAATAATGGTACTTCAGCCACCGCCTGTAACAGCGCAGGGCTGGCAATCGCGCTCGGCGCCAACAGCGGCGTACCGATGGCGGGCGCCGTTACTGCAGGGCGCGGCACATTAATAACTGGCGCAGCAGCAGGCGTAGCTTGCGTAATGACCGGCGGAATAGCGGTTGATGGTGTGGGCACTGCAGGGTTTGGCGTAGTCGCCGGCGCAGTGCCTGTAGGTACTGGTGCAGTTATAGCTACTGTTACAGGCGGCGTAATAACGGGGGCGCCAATTACAGGCGCACTTGTGATGGGCGGAGTTATAATTGGTGCAGTCACGATAGACGCACCAGACACAGGCGGCGCTACCGGCGCTGGAGCTACCGGCGCTGGAGCAACCGGAGCCGCAGGCACAACAGGTGCTACTGGCGCATTAGGTAAAACCACCGAGACGAGGGCGCGTACCGGCGGCGCACCGGGCGGAATTTGCAGGGTAATGACACGATCGAGCGGCAATGGCGTCTGGCTGCGGATCACCACCTCGCCCACCTGCGTGCGCAAGACCAGCGCACCGCCTTCCTGCCTATCAACCACTGTACCGCTAAGCAGAATGGTGCGGGCGAGATTGGCAATTCGCTCGGGCACCTGCTCGACCACCACTTCGCCCAGCGCCTGCAGGTTGGTGCTGCCAACAGCATTCACGCTGTTAGGGTTACCCGAAGGCGGCGATGGGGGAATGATTGTGGCCATTACGGCACCAACACAAAACCGGCGCTAATGACACCGCCTGCACAGCCAACCAGTGCCGGCAGGCAGGAGGTCATTATTTGGGCTCTGCCAATACGGCAGCAATACGCTCGACATCCTCGGCGGCTTCGCTATTGGGCGAACGCACAAGAATGGGGGTCTGGTGGCGAATGGTATCCGGCACGCGCGGATCGCGGCGGATGATACCGCCAAGGCCCGGCGACTTGCCGAGGAAGTTCTCACAGGCCTTGAGGATGGTTGAGTAAGTACGCTCACCGTCAGACTTGGTATTGGCCTGATTGATGATGATGCGGATATCAGCCGCTGGGTTGGTGGCGTAGGTCACTTTGATAAACGCATAGGCATCGGTAATCGCGGTTGGCTCATCATTGGTCACCACCAGCGTGACGCCAGCGGGGCCAGAGAGCACACGTACGTTACGGTCGATACCCGCGCCGCAGTCGAGCAGTACATGGTCGTACTTGCCGGCAATCTGCAGCAGGTCGTTGCGTAGTTCCGAGAGGCGCTGGGTGGTGAGCGAGGCGAGCGAGCCCGAGCCGGAACGGCCTGCCACAATCTCGAACCCGCCAGCCGGATAGCGCTGCGCCACCTGCTCAATGGTGGCCGAGCGGTCGATCACCGCGCCAAGGTCGCGCTCGGGCATCAGGCCCAGCTGGATATCAACGTTGGCCAGACCCAAATCGCCATCGAACAACAGAACCTTGCGGCCCAGCTTGGCGAGCGCATGCGAAAGTGTGATGGAGAACCATGTTTTACCAACACCGCCCTTGCCCGAAGCAATGGCTATAAGATTACGGCCCCGCAACGGTTGGATGGTTGCAGTGGGCGATGGCGCAGCAGAAGCTTGTATTGGCTCAGTCATGCATTGGTCCCAGTCTGGCGTTCAGCATTAGCGGTTGATTGAGTCTCAGGCAAGAGGAGCCTTGCAAGAGCCATCGGATTTAATGGGGCGAGTGGCGCGGTAACACTGGACGAGTGCGCCACATCACAAAAACGCAGGCGGCCACGGTAGGCGGCAGTAAGCAGGCTACCTAAACGGCGGGCGCTATCAAGGCGAGTCGCGAGTAATCTTGTTGCGCCAGCGGCGTGGAAGGCGGCGGCGATTTCACCTGACTCAGCGGCATCCATACCGGCGGGCAGCACCAGCACGGCATCGGCATTGATCTGCTTGATCGCGCGGCCCAACGCGCCTACAGCGGCGGCATCAAACGGGTTGATACCTGCAGTATCGATAATCACCTGATCGACACCCTTACGCACCGAGAGGGCATCCTGCAGCGCGCCCATGTCCTCAACCTCAAGCAGGTCAACCTTGAGCAGGCGGGTGAAAGCGGCCAGCTGCTCGATGCCGCCAGCGCGGTCAGTATCGGTTGTAATCACACTGACCGATGCACCACGCAGGGCAAGGCGGGTGGCGAGCTTGGCCACGGTCAGGGTCTTGCCCACGCCCGGGGGGCCGACGAGCATGATGGGCTTAACCGCCTTACCCTCAGGTAGCGGCTGGAAAGAGAAAGAGGCATCAAGTGCAGCACCGAGGGCGAGGATGGGCTGCTCGAGGTCGAAAGCCTGCAGTGTATCGGTCAGGCGCTCAAGGATATCGCGCGGCACCGAGTGGTTCTCAAGCGCTGTAACCACCTGGTCAATCGCATCGAGGCTCTCGGGCTCGGTCGGCTCGTCATAGAACTCGGGCGTCGCTGTGGTGGGCTGCGGCGGGGGCAGCGGGCTATCGTCGAGCGCTGCGGTCACGCGTACTTCGCCGCCTTCATCGCGGGTGGCCACGATGATGGCATTATCGCCCAAGGCTTTACGCACCTCGGCCATGGCTTCGGCGGCAGTCTTGGCGGTGAACGACTTCAAACGCATATGCGTGCTACTCCATAAATAAAGATAAGGGTATTCGGGCCTCTAGAGAAGCCTTCTCTTTGTTGTTTTTAAGACCCCGACTCAAAAACCAGAGTAGCGGGGCGCGCGTTATGAGCCCTGATTATTGATAAATCCTGAATCCAGCCCGAATTGCGTGCAAAACGGCAAAGATTCTTTGTGCTGTATTTATACGATTTCTTAGCGTTTACGGCGCAGTGCGTTTATAACTGCGGGCATGGAACTCGATTTTAAAGTCCTGATGGGTCTAGCCGCCGTAGCCATGGGCTTTGCGGGCTATGTGCCATACTTTACGGGCATTTTAAAAGGCACCACCAAACCGCATGTGTTCTCATGGTTCATCTGGGGGCTTTTAACCGCTATTGCCTTTGTCATTCAAATTAGCGAGCACGCTGGACCGGGTGCGTGGATTACCGGCGTTACCGCCTGCGTTTGCTTTGCAATTACAGCTTTGGCCCTGCAGCGCGGCGAGCGCAGTATTACCCGCAGTGATTGGGCCACGTTTATTGCAGCGCTGGCCAGTATTCCGTTATGGCTGATCACTAAAGACCCGGTCTATTCGGTACTGCTGATTACCGTGATCGACGCCTTGGGCTTTTACCCTACCTTCCGCAAGACCTGGCATAAACCATGGGAGGAAGCGCTGATCGCGCATTTCATGAGCGGACTTAAATGGGTATTCGCTATCGCCGCGCTGGAGCAGATGAATTTCAACACCGCGTTTTACCCGCTTAGCCTTGTGTTTATGAACAACGCATTTGTAGCCATGGCGCTGTGGCGCAGGCATGTGCTTAAAACCTCTGAAAAGCCTGAAAATTAACTCTTGAAATCAACAGGCACAAAATCGTTTTATAGGGCATGTCATTTTCAAAACCCACAGCAGCTTTTGATGCCGCGGCCACTGCAGTGCATGCCTATGTGGCCGAAACACTGGGGCACAAGGCAGCTGCGCAGCTTGAGGTTAAACTCTTCGACCCCGCCACTACAAATGCCGTAGCGCGCGACTGGCAGAAAGCTGCCAATACCGGCCATGCGGACCTGCGCGACTATATTATATACAGCAACCCTGTGATCAACCGGCTGGATGCCTTAGCCTGTGGTCGTAACCCGGCACCCAATGGCTTTGAAATGGGGTTATGGATGGCGGGTGAACTTTGCGCCCTCGCCTATGGCGGCAGCGTGCAGCAGCAGCTGCTGGAGGTTGAGTATATTTTTGCCAAACCCGGTACACACCCGCTCAAGGCGCACGCCCTGAGCTGTACGCATGCCGCCGCCAGTGGCTTTGCCAAAGCGCAGGATGCGTTATGCGTAATCTACTCCGGACCACTCTCGCCGGGCTCGGTGAAACAGATCGAGCGCGGCGCCATTCCGCTTTCGCTGCGCGAACGCAACAATATGTGGGCGGGACAGAATATCATCGTGCCGGTGAATATCGCCGATGTGCCGCTCGTGCGCCAGCATGCCGCCGGTAAAAGCCCGCTTCCACCGTTTGTGGCAGATGACTACGAACCCGCCTACCGCCAGCTGTTCGGGCAAATGTATAGTCCGTTTTAGATTTACCCAGAACTAATCCTTAGTCCTGAAGAAGCGCCCGGGATCAGTTCCAATAACGTATTTACTGCGCTGGTCATCTGGCTTGACCGGAGGTGGGCTGGAGAAAGCCTTATAGAAAATCGGGCCCAGCACAGGCAGCAGGATGACAACCAGTGCCCAGAACCATTTACCTAAACCCCTAGGCGCGCGGTAGAGCCCGTACAAACACCAGATAACTAGCAAAAGATGGATGGGCAGAATAAACCACCAGACATGCGGAATCTCATACAGATAGGCCTGAAAGCGATAGCGGCTCATGGGTTAGCTTTTCTCCACTAAATCTGCCCAAGCGTCTTGATCTTGGCCTTGGGGTGAATTTCGTTCTGGCTCATCAGCGCGGTTACCCTACTGAAACAGATGAGTTCAAACATCTTTATTTATCCACCTAGTTTAGAAGCCCTAATCTTTTTTAATAATATCCCGACATAGACATAAACTCTGAATAACTAAATACATAAATTAAATACTAAAAAATCTAATTAGGTATCGTAATTGAAAATGAGATATCCGCTGAGCCATTATTATTAAATTCAGTTTGGCAGCTAGTCGCAGCTGCCGAAGGTGTATCTAATGGCAAACCATCATTGGCGGTCATAAATGCATCAGCACTGGTTTGTAAATGCTTTATGCCAGCATAAAGCCGTGGGGCGAGAGAAGCACACTGACTGACCCGACTAAAATTAATTCCAAAGACAGCTGAGCGCGTATTAGTAATTCGCAGCGACAATAAGCTGTTATATGGAGTGCGAATGGAATTGGATACAACCATATCGACAGGAAAAACTGATCCCCATATACCGCTGTTGCTGGTATCTGAAAGAAAACTAGTACTAGTTATTGGAATGCCTTTATAAACTTGGGTTAAATTAGAGGCGATGCTGAGCACCTGTTCAAGAGTTTTTGACTGACGATAATTCTCCTGCACAGCTGCTGCTGCAACCCATATACCGCCAATTACCAAACCTATAACACCTAAAACAATAGCAGCTTCAACTAAATTAAAACCGGCGCGCAATCTAGAATTCATTTCCCTCTCCTCAATCAATACTAGATTTGCCCAAGCGTCTTGATCTTCGCCTTGGGGTGAATTTCGTTCTGGCTCATCACCGCGGTTACCGGCCTGAAGCGCTCGATGATACTACGCACATAAGGCCTGATGGCAGGGCTGGTGAGCAGCACTGGCGCTTCGCCCATCATGGCGTGGCGCTCGAACGTCGTGCGCACCGCGGTGATGAATTCCTGCAACTTGCTGGGGGCCATGGCCAGTTGCTTTTCTTCGCCCTCGCCTGCCAGCGACTGCGCGAATTCCTGCTCCCAGGCGGGCGATAGGGTAATGAGCGGGATGAAGCCTGCCTCGTTGGTCTGCTGATGGCTGATCTGGCGCGAGAGGCGCGCGCGCACATGCTCGGTAATCGAGGTGATGTTGCGGGTGTAACCCGTAGCTTCGGATATACCCTCAAGAATGGCGGGCAGATCACGAATGGAAACGCGCTCGCCCAGCAGGTTCTGCAACAGGCGTTGTAGCGCGCTGACAGTAATCTGTGAAGGGATGACATCGGCCACCAGCTTCTGGTGTACTTTGTCGAGCTCATCCAGCAGCTTCTGCGTCTCGCTGTGCGAGAGCAGCTCCTGCATGTTATCCTTAATCACTTCGGTAATATGGGTGGTGATAACCGTTGGCGGGTCGACCACTGTATAACCTTTGAACAGCGCTTCATCACGGAAGCTGGCGTCAATCCACATGGCAGGCAGGCCGAAGGTAGGCTCTTTGGTAGCTTCGCCCGGCAGGGTAATGGTCTCGCCGCGCGGGTCCATGACCAGCAGCATATTGGGGCGAATTTCGCCGCGGCCCACTTCAATTTCTTTAATGCGCACCACATAAGCATTAGGGGGCAGCTGCAGATTATCCTGAATGCGCACGCTGGGCATAATAAAGCCAACCTCGCCCGCCAGCTGGCGGCGCAGGCCTTTAATCTGGTCAGTCAGGCGCTTGCCCTGCTCGCTATTGATGAGCGGCAGCAGGCCATAACCCAGCTCAAGACGAACCAGATCGATCGCGAGCGCGGTGCTGATCGGCTCTTCGGCCACCACCGGCTTCTTCTTGGCAGCTTCGACATCGGCCACCTGCTTAACCTCGGCCTTCTCCTGTCCCTTATTAATGGTATAGGCGGCAAAGCCCGAGATACCCGCGAGAAGCAGGAACGGAATGCCAGCACCCGGGCCCGTAATGCCAGTCAGCAGCAGGCCCATCATGAGTGTGAGAGCCGAAGAAAGACCGAGCGCTTTGGGGTAATGGCTGAGCTGGCTGATAAGGGCTTTTTCGGCCGAGCCAGCTACACCGGCCTTGGATACCAGCAGACCGGCGGCAAGGGAGACGATCAGCGCCGGGATTTGCGTGACCAGACCATCGCCCACGGTAAGGGTAGTATACACATCAAACGCTTCGCCGATTTCCATCTCATGGCGGAATGTACCGATGACCACACCCACCACGATATTGATGAAAGTGATGAGTAGGCCGGCGATAGCATCGCCGCGCACGAACTTGGCTGCACCGTCCATCGAGCCGAAGAAGCTGCTTTCTTCTTCCAGCTCTTTGCGGCGGCGGCGGGCTTCGTTTTCATCGATCAGACCAGCCGACAAATCAGCGTCAATCGCCATCTGCTTGCCGGGCATGGCGTCTAATGTGAAGCGCGCAGCCACTTCGGCAATACGGCCCGAACCCTTGGTGATAACGATGAAGTTGACGATAACGAGGATGAAGAACACCACCACGCCGATGATGAAGTCGCCGCCCATCACAAAGCCGGCAAAGGCCTCGATCACGTGACCCGCAGCGTCAGTACCGTTATGACCCTCAGTGAGGATGAGGCGGGTAGACGCCAGATTGAGTGACAGGCGCAGCATGGTTGCCACCAGCAGGATGGTGGGGAACGAGCTGAACTCAAGTGGCTTGGCAATAAACAGCGAAGTCATGAGAATGAGCACCGAGAAGGTGATCGACAACGCCAGGAACATATCCAGCATAATGGCTGGCATAGGTAGAATAAGAGCAGCGAGGATAACCGTGATGGCGAGCGCCATGAGGATATCGCCGCGGCGCATGAGCCCCTGCGCCTGACCAAAGGCCGAGTTGGAATTACTCAGGAATGTGCTCATTCCCGTGCCTGGCGCTGGTGTGGGGGTTGGCTCAGCCATGAAGGCCGCTCTCCCTTATCAGGATGCTTCCCGCTCGCTGGGATCGCCCGCGGCGGGGGGTGGAACATCAAGGCCTTCGTCGCCATATTGCTTGAGCTTGTTGCGCAGGGTACGGATGCTGATGCCAAGAATATTGGCCGCATGCGTGCGATTACCCAGGGTGTGGCCCAGCGTATCGATAATCAGATCGCGCTCAACCTCGGCCACTGTACGGCCCACCATCGAGCCACTTGAGGTGCCCGCAGAGCTACCGGCTGCAGCAGGTGCAGCGTGTGAGGCGGTGGCTTGTGCGGCGAGCGGCGCGCTCATACCCTCGGGCAGCAGGTCAGTTGAAAGCAGCACGGCATCCGGCTCAATCACGCTGCCGTTGGCCAGCAGCACGGCACGATGCATAGTGTTCTCAAGCTCGCGCACGTTACCGCGCCATGAGTGACGCAGCAGCATTTCGCGCGCGGCAGGGCTGAGGGTCTTGCCACCCAACCCGTTAGCTTCGCAATACTTGCGGATGAAGTGCTCGCACAGCACCGCCACATCCGCCGGGCGCTCACGCAGTGGCGGCAGCTTGATGCTCATGACGTTGAGGCGGTAGTACAAATCTTCGCGGAACTTACCTTGCTTTACGGCATCAGCCATATTGCGGTTAGATGTAGCCAAAATGCGCACATCTACCTTCACGGGGCCGGAGCCACCCACGCGGTCGATCTCGCGCTCCTGCAGGGCGCGCAGCAGTTTGGCCTGTAAATGAGGGTGCATTTCAGTGACTTCATCGAGCAGCAGTGTGCCGCCTGAAGCTTCTTCGAACTTACCCACGCGGCGGGCTACAGCGCCGGTGAACGCGCCCTTCTCGTGGCCGAACAGTTCGGATTCAAGCAGGTTCTCGGGAATAGCTGCACAGTTA
>JBEIQE010000067.1:0-1169 GCA_040376705.1 Micavibrio sp. | reverse complement strand
TAAGAATGCGCCGGATTGCTAAAAACATGAGCAATAACGGGCCTAAAAGGCCGAGCTGCACAGTCAGGCCGCTCGAAATTTTGCTCACTGTAATCGGCCAAATGATGATAAACGGCAGTACGAGTCGCTCGCCCCACCACCAGCCGGTACGGCTTATCTCGACCGCCAGAAATGCCAGCGCGATGCCCAGCAGGGCCATGTCATAGTCGTATACAAAAGGTGTAACCAGCAGCGCCGCGCAGCAGCTGACAACTGCGTTAAGGTTATGGTTGCGGCTGTGCCGCCAAACACCCCACACAATCATGCTCATGGGGATAATCAGCATGAGCTGTAACAGCATGGCCAAACCGGGTGTAACACCCGAAAGGCGCATAGTGGAGAAGGCTGATGGAATACGTATCCAGAGTGATTGGGCTTGCGAGAGATTATAACTGGCATTACCCATGCCACTCAGGCCCCAAATCCAGATATCCGGCCCGAAGATCACACCCGCCAGCACGAACAAAGCGAGTGCGACCAGTGCCGCAATACCAATGGCCTTCCACGCTCGCGCTGCCAGCAGCGCCACCGGAATGAGCAGGCCCAATTGCGGCTTCATGGTGAGCAGGCCAAAGCAAATGCCTGCCGCAACGGGATTGCGCCCCAGCAGCGCAAAGCCAAGGCCTGCAAGGCTGGCGGTATAAAGCCCGTTCTGGCCTGAAACGAGATTGATCCAGATACCGGTGAAGCACAGCATAAAGATGACGAACCAGCGCTGGCGCGTGATAACCCACAGCGTAGACAAGAACAATGCAAGGCCGCACAGGAAGAAAACGATGTGCGCGACAAAATATTCAAGCAGGCCAAAAGGCGCTAAAAACAACAGGTAAGTGGGTGGGTAATACATAGTGCCTAAACGCAGATACCACGGCACAGGCGTGATAGTAGCGGTCATGGCAGATATGGCAGGCGAGCTATAAGCCCCGGCTGCATCGCCAAACCACACCATACGCGCCGGAGCCCAGAAGCTGCGGAAGTCGCCGCCGGGTAAGTTCCCAGGAAAGTATGTGAAGTTCTCATAAACCGAGAGATCGGCAATATAGAGCGCTACAGCAGCAATACATACGGCAATACCGAACAGAGCCGCCAACGGCTTGAGACGGGCGTTCTTAAGCATGGTCTTTACGGCT
>JBEIQE010000037.1:0-3255 GCA_040376705.1 Micavibrio sp. | reverse complement strand
CGAGGGTAATCCCGCGAACCCGGCTGCAGCAACAGATGCGCATGGCGCAGCAGGCGGCTGGAAGGTTGATCTCACCTCAGTTGGCTGGTCAAGCATCGGTACCGTGGCACAGGCAGGCCGTATCGCCACGCTGGTCAATCTTGTGCCGTCAGGCATGGGTGTGGGCGGTGGTGGCGGGGGCGGTGCAAGCGAGATTGATGATCTAAGTGATGGTATTGCCGACTACACAAACGGAAATGTTTTTCTGGGACAGTATTCGGGTAACGAAAGCATAACAGGGCAGACCAATATAGGAATTGGCATAAATGTTCTCCCTAACGCCACGACTACAAGCAGCAACACAGCTTTGGGTTATAATGCACTGTCTACGGTAAACATAAGAAGCGGTTCTACCGCTATAGGCTTTGAGGCTATGCGGTATGGTTATGTAGGCGGCACGCCGCAGCTAAGTTATAATACGGCTGTTGGTTATCAGGCTTTACGCGGCATTAACGACCCAACGTGGAATTATGGCGTGGGTAATGTAGCGGTTGGTCATTCAGCACTTTTGAATGGCTACGTCGCAAGCTCGAACGTTGCTATTGGTGCAGCCCGGCTAAACCAGAACGGACCGTTACAGGTCGCCGGAACAGGCAGTTTTAACGTTGCCATAGGTTCGGCAAGCGATATAAGCCCTGCCGCCTTAGGCGCAAATACCAGTGGATCGAGTAATGTAGCGGTGGGACAGGCGGCGGGTTCCAACATTACCACTGGTTCAAATAATATAATGCTGGGTACGGCTACAGTTGCAGCATCTGCCACAGCTAGTAACCAGCTGAATATAGGTAACACAATTTATGGTAATTTGAGTACTGATCAGATCAATATTGGCAGTGCAACTATAATCACCGGCATCGGGTTTGATGTGGGCACCAATACCAGTGCCTCACGCCTTTCAGTTGGCACTACTGCACAGCGGCCGACTTGTGATGCCACCACTACTGGAGCCATGCGCTGGAATAGTTCATTTAATAGCTTTGAGTGGTGCAGAACTGGTCAATGGATTCAGCCTATCACGACATCAGGAGATGGAACCCCACCTACACCGAACCCAGGTACAGGTTATTTTGTTGTGACCTCAGGCATATATAATGGAAATTTAGGTGGTATGGCTGGCGCTGATTCTATTTGTCTTAGTGAGCTAACCAGTAACAACTGGATGTTTAAAACAGCTGCTGTAGCTAACGGTCAATTGATTGCGAGTAAGGTGAAAGCATTCATTTGTAATATTAATGGGCCATGTAATGGTCTTATACCTTTAACAACATACTATTTTGCTAATGCGGGAGATCCAGCTGCCGGCGGCGCTAGTTTTACAAGTGGCCCTGTTTCAGAAGCACCATGTAATAACGTCTCTTGGGCTGCTTATAACTATTTTAATACTACAGATGGATATTGGACTGGGCACTGGCAAAACAATTATGAGGGAAGTTGCACAATTGCGCGCGGAGCCTTCAGGGTAACAGCACATGGGACTTCTAACGCATGCAGTAACTGGACATCAGGAAGTGCTGGAAATACAGCATATAGAGGAAATCCAGCATACACAAACGAAGGGCGGTGGTCTGTACTTCCCCCTGAAGATTGTAATAACACCTATCGCCTTATTTGCATGGTTCATCCATAACCATATTACAATTGATCGAGCCAGTATCAATCAGGTCTGTCGCTACGAGCATGGTGCGCATTTCTTGCATATCGCTGATGTGTTGGTAGCGCACACGTAGGAGCGCCAGAGTTGAGGCTTTGAAGCAACCCGCCCCGACCGAGTATTAGGGGCCGCTGCATGACAAAAGTTATCACAGTAAAATCTACCCTTGTTGTCCTGGCCAGTCACTAGGGCCGGTTGACTGATGGATGAGTGGCAGCGAGTAGCCGGCTGAAAATCATAATGACACACGAAAAGGCTGCCGCAGAGAACGAGCCGATTTTGGCTGAGTAGGACCGAAATGTGCGCCGAGTATGAAAGACACTTTGCAGCAGAATTGAAGTGGTGGGCCGGGTAGGACTTGAACCTACGACTACACCGTTATGAGCGGCGTGTTCTAACCAACTGAACTACCGGCCCTCCGGAAGCATCAGGATGCGCACACTATGTAAAAGGCGGCCAAGTCGCAACTGTTAACAACACGATTCGCTAAAATCTGTGCAAATAAAGGTGGTTAGCCCCTTGCCAGTTACCCCAGCTTCGTGTTCTTTGAGAGCCGAAATCTGGTCTTTCTCTGGGGGAACGTATGTCTGTTCGCAAGTTAGGTGCTCTGGCTCTGGTTGTCATGTTCTTGGCGCTGCTGGCCACACCAGCCGAAGCTTCGCGCGCCTCAAACCGCGACCTGCAGGAAAAGCTTACTTTACTGGGTTATGAACCCGGCCCGATTGATGGTCGCTACGGCCCCAAGACCCGTGCTGCTGTACGTGCCTTCCAGGGCGATAGTAATATTACAGTAGACGGAATCGTAGGTCGCCAGACCCGCGCCGCCCTAGATGCCGCCCTCGAAATGGGCGGCCGCCGCCCTGTTTCAGCTAATCACCAGCTGGATATCTATGAGGACGTGCTGACCGACCGCCTCGCCAACGGCTCAGTTACCCTGCCGTCGCGCTATGCCAAAGTTGACGTAACCCGCACCGCCCCCGGCCGTTACAACATCAGTATCAACGGTAACGTTGTGGCTGTAAGCCCGGGTGCCAACGCCCTGCCGCGCATCTCGCATACCTTTGAGCTGCCGGGTGAAGACGCCTTTGTATTTGCCGCTGCCAGCCCCCGCCGTGACTGCCGCCTTGAGCACACCGTGCTGGTTGTGCGCGCCGATGGTACTTTCCTAGCGCCCACCGCGGTTGGTAACTGCAAGGAAATCCTGAACGGCCGCGTGCAGGACGACAGCCTGGTTCTCTCCTTCCCGCCCATCAACGTCACCTCATGGCGTCTTGAAGAGAGCTGGATTTACCAAGGTGGTAAGGTCGAGCAGCGCTGAGGTTTAAGCCCCGCGCCTTAAAACCCCAGAGAATACGAACACTTGCCCCGAATCGGGCCTGCACGGGGTCGTGCTGGTTTTAATTGAAAACCCGCCTTCCTTGTGTTATTTGTTAACGACTGTTTTCCACAATGGTGTTTCCCAAGCGGAAACCTTATGTGCCATAGGGAAACCCAACTGGTGTTAATCTCAGGGGTAAAAGCAGGATGCGTTTAGAATATCGTGCCGAAACACGCTGGAGCCCACT
>JBEIQE010000025.1:0-13887 GCA_040376705.1 Micavibrio sp. | reverse complement strand
GTGGTGGATAGCGCGCAGTACATCAACCGCCTCAATGACTTCGATTTTGATATGATCGTCACCAGCGTGCCTAATTCGCTCTCGCCGGGCAACGAGCAGCTCAACTTCTGGGGCAGCGAGTTTGCCAGCCAGCCCGGCTCGCGCAACTATGCCGGCGTAAAGGATCCGGTGGTCGATGCGCTGATCGCCCAGCTCATCAAGGCGCCCGACCGTGAAACACTCAAGGCTGTTACCCATGCGCTTGACCGCGTCTTGCTGGCTGGCTGGTATGTCGTGCCGCAGTGGCACCTGTCATCGCACCGCGTGGCCTACTGGAACCGCTTTGCGCACCCCGATATTGCGCAGAAGTATGGCCTCGGCTTCCTCGATACATGGTGGGTTGATACTGCCAAGGATGCCGCCCTCACGCAGAAGCCATAAGTAATAAGCCCTCCAATTTGCGCGGGAGGGCCGGTTACTGCACCGATAAAGTAATATGGGATTATCTGTATGCGCCTAGCCTAAGACCATTATTCCAGTATGCGTTGAGTGTTCGCGCGCCAGGATCGCGCATGTCAAAACAGGGCTGTCGCTTTAAATTTGCTTCTGCAGCCAGCTCATCAAGTGATTCGCGCCAGCCTGAGGCTGGTGATGCCCATACAATTTCATTAAAACTGGTGGATATCTTACCTTGGCTGAAAAAACCGGTCGCACGTTTACATAGCTTATCCTGCTCGTAGGATAGAACTTTCTCGCCTTTGAATAACACCTGAACAGTTGGCGCACCAAAGAATGTTGTCCCAACATTTATAGTCAGCGGCCCCCGAGTAAACGGCTGCAAGCTATTACTAATATCTTCAAAGGTATCTGAAACGTAGTCCTCTGGTACCCTGAATTCTTGACCGAGTGTAAGCGCGACCTTAAGCGCCTGCTCGGCACGACGCTTGGCGTCAGGCGAAGATCTTACAAACGTGTGTGATGCGTCAGTACGCAAAGTCATAAAAGGCTCCATCTTTTTAGAATTCATGCAGTCATAGGGATCGCCTTAGCGACAATCACTCGACTTTTACTGCTCTTAAAAGCAACGATGCCGTTATCATGCACAAAACCAAATCCTGATATCAACAAATTACATGGTTAAGAAAAATCTCAACTCCAAATCAATGAGATGGTAATTTCAGGATAACTCGATATTATATGGTTAATGCTCTCTTATATCCTTCGCCGCTTGCTGCTTATCATCCCCACGTTGCTGGGCATCATGCTGCTCAACTTCGCGATTGTGCAGGCTGCCCCGGGCGGGCCGATCGAGCGGATTATTGCGCAGGTGCAGGGGCAAGCAGTTGATGCCACCTCGCGCTTCTCCGGCGGTGGCGGCAGCGATACAGCCCAGCAAAGCATGCAGGCCACGCAAGAAGGCGGTGCTAACAACTCAGCCTATCGCGGCGCGCAGGGGCTCGACCCCGCTTTCATCAAAGAGCTTGAGGTGCAATTCGGCTTCGATAAACCCGTGCACGAGCGCTTCTTTAAAATGCTGTGGGACTACCTGCATTTCGACTTTGGCGAAAGCTACTTCCGCAATGAAAAAGTGCTCGACCTGATTACCGAGAAACTACCGGTCTCCTTCTCGCTTGGCATCTGGACGACGCTGCTGGTCTATTTCATCTCCATCCCGCTCGGCATCCGCAAAGCCGTGCACGATGGCTCGAAGTTTGATATCTGGACCTCGGCTGTGGTCATCGTCGGCTATGCCATTCCGGGCTTTTTATTCGCCGTCATACTGGTGGTGGTATTTGCCGGTGGCCGCTATTTAGACTGGTTCCCGCTGCGCGGCCTGACGTCCGACAACTGGGCCGACCTCAGCACGATCGGCAAAATCAAGGACTACTTCTGGCATATCACCCTACCAGTCACCGCCATGGTGATTGGCGGTTTTGCCAGCCTGACAATGCTGACCAAAAACAGCTTCCTCGACCAGATTAACCAGCAATACGTTATCACCGCGCGCGCCAAGGGCCTGTCTGCCAGCCGCGTGCTTTATGGCCATATTTTCCGTAACGCGATGCTGATTGTTATTGCAGGCATGCCCGGCGCGTTCATCGGCATCCTCTTCACTTCGTCACTCCTCATCGAGGTAATTTTCTCGCTCGATGGCTTAGGTCTCCTCGGCTTTGAGGCGGCGGTTAACCGCGACTACCCGGTGATCTTCGCCACTGTCTTCATCTTCACCATCATCGGCCTGATCACCAATATCATAGGCGATATTACCTACGCGCTGGTCGACCCGCGCATCGATTTTGCAGGGCGGAAAGTCTAGCCCATGAATGAACGGCACGATCAATACTTTTCAGCACGCGGCGGATACTCCCGTCTGTTAGCGTTACATTGCGCCAAGTGCAGCAGCTTTTTAAGCGACTATCAAAAAGATGGCCCCTACGGACTTTTGCGCCGCTTCTATCACGACCGTATTTATGCAGAGAGCTGGCCTAAGCATGAACTTGGCACCATCGCCAGCTGCCCCACCTGCAGCAAACCGCTTGCAGTAGCATATACCTATGCGAAAGAAAACCGTCCGTGTTGGCTCCCGATTAAATATGCGCTTTGCGTAAGGCCTCGTTCTTACACGCGCTCACTCGCCTGCCTCATCCGCGGCCTCCCGCGCACCCTAAGGGATGGCCTATGACTATTATCTATTTTGCCAGGTATAAGGCTTAAAGGATGGCACCGTACCCCAGTGACCCAAAAGAACTATACAAAGGTGTGCGAAGCCTATCTTTTAATATAGGCGTTGCCTCTTTTGTATTCGGTTTTCTATCGCATATGCTTAATCAGAATATTATTACGGGCATTTATTCGACGCTAGTTAAGGGCAAAGTGGAGCAGCTTCTCCTGCACTTGCCCAACCTGCAGTTCATCCATCAGTATTTGATAGAGCATGATAACTTACTCCATTGGGAGCGTGTTGCGGTTTTCTTCGCTGCCCATACTCTACTTCTGCCTTTTGTGGTTTGGTTGATTTTAGCCATGTTCGTTCGCTTGCCAACTTCACTCAGAAGTACTTGGAACCACAATACTCGGCCAATACCAACTATTCGTCCGCAATTTGAATTACTGGTTATAGTTTTTTCAACATTCATGATGCCCACTTTACTTTACATTTTTACATCTGAACTCTTCACAATGGATCAAAACGATATTGCTGGTGTGGTCGGCAAATGCCGAGGGCTCCAATGTATCGGCGCAACTCTTATGACGAACTCACTGCACCTACATGGAGATTCGTTTTTAACTCTACCACTCATGTTCTATATGACGCTATTAATGTTCATGGTGTGCACAGTAATGCCTACTTTTTATGTATCTGTTGCTCGCCGCTTCTATGATAATCTGCAAGCGAAGAAACAACCTCGAAGCAACCCGCCACAGTCATGACCCTCACCCCGCTCGCACAACGGCGTCTTGCCAACTTCAAAGCCAATCGCCGTGGCTGGTGGAGCCTGTGGATTTTTGTGGTGATTTTTGGCCTCACCCTGTGTGCCGAGTTTATTGCTAACGATAAACCGCTGCTCATGCAATATGAGGGCAAATACTACTCGCCCATCATCTACACCTATTACGAAACGCAGTTTGGCGGTTTTCTTGAGACCGCAGCCGACTATCGCGACCCTGAAGTGGCCAAACTGATTGAGGACAAGGGCTGGATGATTTGGCCGCCCATTCGCTACAGCTACAACACCATTAACTACGCCCTGCCGGTGCCTGCGCCCGCCCCGCCATCGGCCGAAAACTGGCTGGGTACGGACGATCAAGGGCGTGATGTACTGGCCCGCCTTATCTATGGCTTCCGTATATCAGTGCTCTTTGGCCTCACGCTCACCATTTTAGGCTCAGCCATCGGTGTACTGGCTGGTGCCATACAGGGCTACTTTGGCGGTATGACCGACCTGCTGTTCCAGCGCTTTATCGAGATATGGTCGGGCATGCCGATTTTATATCTGCTCATCATCATGAGCAGCCTAATTGAGCCGAACTTCTGGTGGCTCTTGGGCCTGCTCTTGCTCTTCTCGTGGATGACGCTGGTGGGCGTAGTGCGCGCCGAGTTTTTACGCGCCCGCAATTTTGATTATGTAAAAGCTGCCCGCGCCTTAGGCGCGACGGATGCTGTAATCATGTTCAGGCACGTTCTGCCCAACGCCATGGTGGCGGCCATTACCTTCCTGCCGTTTATCCTCAACGGCTCGATTACCACACTTACCGCGCTCGACTTCTTGGGCTTTGGCCTGCCACCGGGTAACCCATCACTCGGTGAATTGCTCAATCAGGGTAAGAACAACCTTCATGCGCCGTGGCTGGGCTTCACCGCCTTCCTTACCTTGGCGTTCATGCTCTCGCTGCTTATTTTTGTGGGCGAAGCGGTGCGCGATGCCTTCGACCCGCGCAAAACCTGGAGCGGCCCAGCCGCCACCACCCTTAAGGCAAGGAAGTAACATGCGTATTCTACTCACCCTGCTTGTGCTGCTCACCGCGCTGCCTGCTGCGGCACAGCTGCAATTCGAATCCAGGGGAAACTCCAGCCATGGTGGCCAGCCCAACCTGCAGCAGCTTACCCCCGGTATCATGTGGTTACAGCGTACGCCCGCCTCGTTGTTTGACCTGGGCATGATGGAGCTGACCGCCGCTGCCAATAAAAGCGCCTCAGCCGTATTTGATATTACAGGTGCGGTTGCCGAATATCAGGCAGATAAAGGTATTGTAGCACTCAGCTTTTATGCCCGTACGGCCTATTCGGAGCTGAACTGCGAACTGGTGGTGACCAAAATTCGCGATACGATGTTCCCCAAGCGCGATGATGCCGCCCAGCTGGCGGATGACCTCGGCTCTTACTTCAGCACCTATGGCGGCAGCACACCCGGCCGCCCTGCCAGTATTGGCAACGAACTGGTGGCGATGACACGTTTTGCCGTATTCATGCCGGGCGGTGCCTGCCAGCTGCCGCTTTATGGCAGCGATACTGTAACCTACTGGAAAGACCCCAACGCGCCGCCGCCACAGGTTCCTGCAGTACCCGCACCTGCGGCACCAACCGCCCCAACCCCACCGGCCAGACGATGAGTAAGCCTCCAGCCCAACCCCTGCTTGCTGTTAATCAGCTCACCGTCTCATTCCATACGCCGCAGGGCGCCGTGGCCGCGGTTAAAGGCGTATCGTTCAACCTCGATAAGGGCGAGACACTGGCGCTGGTGGGCGAAAGCGGCTCCGGTAAATCAGTCACCGCACTCTCGATTTTACAGCTGCTCAATTACCCCACAGCGCATCATCCCGGCGGCAGCATCAAGTTTGATGGGCAGGAGCTGGTGAACGCGCCCGAGCGCGAGATGCAGAAGGTACGCGGCAACGCCATCAGCATGGTGTTTCAGGAGCCGATGACCTCGCTCAACCCGCTGCATACCATCGAGAAACAGATTTCCGAAATGCTGATGATTCACGGCAAAGCCACGCAGGACGCCGTACGCCCGCGCGTGGTTGAGCTGCTAGGCCTCGTGGGCTTCCAGAATCCTGAATCACGCCTTGGTGCTTATCCGCATGAACTCTCGGGTGGGCAGCGCCAGCGCGTGATGATTGCCATGGCTTTAGCTAACGACCCCGAGCTGCTGATTGCAGATGAGCCGACAACTGCACTCGACGTGACCATTCAGGCGCGGATCCTGAAGCTGCTTAAAGAGCTGCAACAAAAGAAGGGCCTGGCCCTGCTGCTGATTACTCATGACCTTGGTATTGTACGCAAAGTGGCGGACCGCGTGGCAGTGATGCAAAAGGGTGTGATTGTGGAGCAAGGCCGTGTGGCAGATGTATTTGCCAACCCGCAGCATGAATATACCAAACTGCTACTGGCAGCTGAGCCGCGCGGCAGCGCCGTGATTGTAGCTGATGATACCGAAAAGGTGGTTGAGGCCGATCATCTGAAGGTATGGTTCCCCATCAAGAGTGGCTGGCTGCGCCGCACCAGTGGCTATGTGAAAGCGGTTGATGATATCTCCTTCAGCATTAAAGCTGGTGAAACACTTGGGGTAGTGGGCGAAAGTGGCTCAGGCAAAACCACGCTAGGGCAGGCCGTACTGCGCCTGATCCGTAGCGAAGGGCGGATTGCTTTTGTAGGCCGCGATTTACAGGGCAAGAGCTGGCGTGAACTGCGCGGTCTGCGCCGCGAAATGCAGATTGTTTTTCAGGATCCCTACGGCTCGCTCAGCCCGCGCATGAGTATGGGCGAGATTGTGGCCGAAGGCTTGGGTATTCATAACATCGGCAAAACCGAAGCCGAGCGTACGGCCATGGTGGATGAGGCCCTGCTTGAAGTAGGCCTGACGCCCGAGATGCGTAATCGCTATCCACATGAGTTTTCAGGCGGGCAGCGCCAGCGCGTAGCCATTGCCCGCGCGCTTGTGCTCAAGCCACGCCTGATAGTGCTGGATGAGCCAACCTCGGCGCTTGATATGTCGATACAAGCGCAGATTGTTGACCTGCTGCGTACTCTGCAGGTAAAGCACAAACTCGCCTATCTGTTTATCAGCCACGACTTACGCGTAGTGCGGGCACTGTCATCACACATTCTGGTCATGAAAGACGGCAAGGTCGTGGAACAGGGGCCCTCAAGCGCCGTATTCGATAATCCGCAGCAGCCCTATACGCAGGCGCTGCTCAAGGCGGCGCTGCATAACGAAGCGGTTGAGGATGTGGTAAGCACCTAAAACACAGCGGTGCTGTTAAACGGCACATCCCGCAGCTTAGCTGAGGCTGCAAGAATATCCCGTATCTGGGTGCTGGCGGGGGCTACAATAAAACCGTTTGTGCTATCACCAATCACACAGCTTTGGGCGGTGCCGTACATAGTCCACGCATAACCAACAAGCGCGCAGATTACAGCATCAAGCCGGTCTTGATCGGCCTTGCGCGGCTTAATAAGGCCTGCTGCCTGCTGCAGATATTCAGCCACTGCCGCTAAGCCCTCCTGTGCTGCATAATCAGCCAAGCCGTTACACACCAGCGACCAGTCATCCGGCATATAATGTTTGCGGTTCTCGGGATTATACTTGGCGGCGCGCTGACGTTGCCAGATTTGCGGCACCAGTGTGGGCAAGGCAAGTGCAGGAAACACCTCCATTATGTAAACACCCGCTGCATGCTTAGCCGCAAGGAAGGGATTATGTTTCACTTGAAGTGCTGTCATGAACTGTGTAACCGGCGCCATCGGCCCGAACATGTTAGCCTTACCCAAGTTTGTAGCCTGCACCCCGCCGCCGATTTTATTGACGATGCTGCCTGCCACCTTTTCGGCCCCGCGCATGCCGGTTGAATTATTCACAATAGTGGGCTGATCGAGCGCAATAAGGGTAGAGGTAGCTGGATACTGCGCAATAAACACCCGTGCCTGAGCAAAGGTAGCAAGTTGCGGCGGCATAAATACCCAGCCTTTGGGTTGTTTAAGAAGCGCTGCAATCGCGCCGGGTTTTTTGGGATTATCGGTCCAGGCTGAATCAAACCCGAAAACGGCAAGCGGATACATCACGCTAATTCGATGGTATCGCCACCACGGGCGCGTGACCGTACCAAGGCCTCTTCGCCTTGCTTGTAGAATTCATCAAAGTCTTTGGCTGCATCATTGGCAGCAACGGCCGAAAGGCTGAGGGTAATCTTGGCAGGCTTGCCATCCACCATAAATGCGGTGCGCTCCATGGCTTTGCGAATGCGCTCGGCCAGCGTAATAGCACCTTCGCCGGGAGTAGAAAACAGCATGGCAGTGAAAACGCCGCCATCCATACGCGCGACCATGTCGACATCGCGCACGCATTGGCGCAGCACATCGGCCATATCGCGTAAAATCTGATCCGCCTCTTCGGTGCCATAGGCATCGATAATCGCCTTGAGCTGGTCAATTTCGGCCATCACCATGCTCAGCGGCACGCGGTAGCGTTTCCAGCGGCGGTATTCAACCCGGCCTAAATCAAACAGATGCTGGCGATTGGCAAGACCAGTAATCTGATCATTGGTTGCCAAGGCATGCAGCTGGTCATGCGTGGCCATAAGAATGGCAAGGTCACGCACCACCACAGCAAAATTCTCGGTACCGGTTACAGGTACAATAACCGTATAACCCTGAAAGCGCTGGCCGTTTTTACGCTGATAGGTGGTCTGTTCTTCAACCCGGCCCCGGCGGGTACAGACAGCCAGCAGGTCATTGATGCGGTCGGGGCTGCGGTGCTCGGATGGGTAGAACATGGCCATGCTGCCACCCTGTAATTCATCTTCGGTATAACCGAATACCCGGCAGAGCGAACGGTTGAGTTTGATGAAATTTCCGGCCGAGTCCACCTCCACCAGCGCATGGTCGCGCACATGGTCGAGCAGCAGGCCCAAAAGGGCATCCTGCTGCTGGATTAGGTTAAGCGGGTCGGGCGTGGTCATGACATACCGTTATGGCCCGAAATGAGTTAATTAATTCTACAGATACTAGCCTCAACCCACAGCATCCGCTACTTTCGCGCCATGATGTACTTTTTCAGCGGCCTTGGTGGCGCCGGTACCCTGCCCCTTGCTTATATCCTCAAGGGTTTGGGGCATGACATTGTCTGGTCGGACCGCGGGCGCGATTTGGGCCAGAATCCTGCCAAATTTGCCTATCTGGAGCGTGAATGGCCGCAGGTTTTCCCGCAGGATGGCTCGGGCCTCAAGGCCCTTAAGGGGCAAATTACCGCCATCATCCCTTCCGGCTCGGTTGAGGCCGATGTACCTGAAATGAAGGTGGCGCACGAGCTGGCGCTGCCCATCATCAAGCGCCCCGCCCTGCTCGCCAGCCTGTTCAACCAGGCCAGACTGGGGATTGCGATTGCAGGCACCAGCGGCAAGACCACCACCACCGGCATGACCGGCTTTATGCTTGGCCAGCTAGGACAAGATCCGACGGTGATGAACGGCGGCGTGTTCCGTAACTTCACGCAGAGCAACCCCTACTCCTGCGCCATGGTGGGCCAGAGCGGTATCTTCGTAACCGAGAGCGATGAGAGCGATGGTACCATAGCCCTCTACCGCCCGCAGGTGGCTGTGCTTACCAACATCACGCTCGATCATAAATCAATGGAAGAACTGCGTGTACTGTTTGGCAATTACCTTGCCAGTGCCCCGCGCGCGGTGCTGAACCTTGATGATGCTGAAACAGCGTTATTAGCCACCGCCTATAAGGGCGAGGCGATTACCTTTGGCTTGGTGAATGACAAAGCACGCCTGTTCGCCAGCGATGTTGAATTGCTGCCTCATGGCAGCAGCTGCACGGTGCACGATAGCGTGAGCGGACAAAAGGTGACTCTCAAACTCAGCGTGCTGGGCAAACACAACATCAGTAACGCACTGGCCGCACTCGGTGTGGCGGTTGCGCTTGATCTTGATCTACATAAAGCCGCTGCAGCCCTTGGCCAATTTAGCGGCATTCAGCGCCGGCTTGAAGTTTTGGGCCAGAACAACGGCGTTACTGTGATTGATGATTTTGGCCATAATCCCGATAAAATTTCGGCCTCGCTCACCGCACTGCACAGCTTTAGCGGGCGCTTGCTGGTGATGTTCCAGCCACATGGCTTTGCCTTGCTGCGTACATTACGCAAGGAACTGGTGGATGTTTTTGCCAGCCACCTTCATGCAGGCGACAAGCTGTATATGCCTGAGCCCTTTTATGCAGGTGGCACAGTTGACCGCTCAGTGATTTCACAGAACATTGTGGACGACCTGAAGGCACGCGGTGTGGATGCCACTGTAGGTCCCAACCGCGATGTGCTGGCAGATTTGATTCTCAGTCAGGCCAAAGCGGGTGACCGCATCGTCGTGATGGGGGCGCGCGATGATACGCTGGCTGACTACGCCCGCGCGCTCTTAAACCGGCTGGCGATGGCAGCATAGCAGGCGCGCAGGCCAAAGGCTTCGCCACCATCTGGCCGTCCCGGACGCGCACTCTCGTTCCAGGCGCGCACGTCAAAATGCGCCCAGACCTGTGTTTTGGGCACAAACTGCTCGAGGAAGAGCGCAGCCGTAATTGCCCCAGCCGAGCCAAGGCTGCTGTTGTTGTTGAGATCAGATATCTTGCCCTTGATGCTCTTGGCATAAGGCTGCCACAGCGGCAGACGCCAGAGCGGGTCCATCTCATGGCCCGAGCTTTCAGTAATCTTGGCCGCCAGCTTATCATCATTACTGAAGAATACGCCCATTTGCGGGCCCACTGCCGCCCAGCCTGCGCCGGTGAGCGTGGCAAAATCAATCAGCCACGCCGGCTTTTCCTGTGCTGCTTCATAGAGCGCATCGCACAGTACCAACCGGCCTTCGGCATCAGTATTGCCAATCTCAATCGTCTTGCCGCTGCGGCTGTTGATGATGTCGGACGGGCGGAAGGCATTACCGCTCACGCTGTTTTCCGCAATCGGCACCAGCACGCGCAAACGCACATTCAGCTTGTTGGCCATAATGAGTTGCGCCAACGCCAGCACATGGGCAGCACCGCCCATATCCTTCTTCATGGTCAGCATGCCGGCTGAGGGCTTGATATCAAGACCGCCGGTATCGAATACAATACCCTTACCAACCAAAGTCAGCTTGGGTGCCTTGGCATCGCCCCAGGTAAAATCGAGCAGCATGGGCGGGCGGGCACTACCTTTGCCCACTTCGTAGATCGCGGGATAATTCTCTTTAAGCAGCTCTTCGCCCTTAAGTACCCTGGCCTTGGCCTTAAAGCGCTTGGCAATATCAAGACCAGCCTGTGCCAGCTCTTGCGGGCCTAAATGATTAGCGGGTGTATTGATGAGATCGCGCACCAGTGTAGTGGCTTCGGCCATCAGCATGGCTTGCTCAACACCCTTGACCAGCACCAGCTGGGCAGGCGCAGGCTTGGCAATCTTCATGAAGCGGGTGAACTTGTATGCGCCCAGGGCCCAACCGAGGGTGAGCTGCTCCTGTACGTCAAGCTTGAGTTTATTGCTTAACTCATAGCTGCCAGCTGGCAGAGCATACGGCAGACTGGACAGGCACCACATATCAAGCGTGCCTTCGTAGCCTACAACCACGCCACCAATCTCGCCATCTTCATCCGGCACCAGAGCCACCTGACCAGCCTCGGCCTTAAAACCCGTAGTCTGCAGCCAGTTTTGCAGCCATGGGGTTTGCACGGTCAGCCATACGTTCAGCTCGGCTTTCTCGAGCAGCGTCAGGGGAATTGCACCCTTGGCTTTATCAGTCAGCGCAAATCGGGACAGGTTGGATGAGGTATCAGGGCGCGGCACGGTCAGTCTCCATGAGTTTATGTTCTTGATAGAAGTTTAAAGCAGCGCTGTGAAGAGGGGCTGGCAAATGCAGCGCCGCCGACTTTGCATCCGCCATGGCTTTAGCACCAAGCCACAGGCGCGCGAGCATATCGCTTACCACTGCCGTAGGCAGGTCGTTACGCGCAACCAGCACCGAGCTGCTGGTAACAGTGGCGTAACTGCCGCCGCTGGCAAGGTCTACCACCCGCCGGCTGGTAAAAGGGTAGATCTGCCCGACGCGCTCCAGCTCGTACTTGCCGGGGCTATACAGCTTGAGGGTGCCAGCGAGCAGGCCGTTACGCTCGTTCGCCATCAGTTCATTGGCCAGTATCACCACCGCATCCGCCTGACCCCTCACTATCAGGTCATACGGGCTGGCGTTGGTATCGGCATTCACAGCACGGTAAAAGTTGGGAGCGAGGCCCAACCCGGCCAAGAGGCTGGTGATGGTATTATTCTCATCGCTACTACGCGGGCCCACAGCTATTCGCCAGTTCTGCAAATTGGCAAGCGAGCGCACATCCTGATCGCCGCGGATGATAATGATGAGCGCACGCGAGGAAAGGTTAGCTAGGCTGCGCAACTCTGGCCATGGGCGGCCACGGCGAGCCACATCGCCGCCCACAGCGGTATGGGCTGCAATATCCGGCACCACTGCTGCGTCAACCCCGCCGCTGCGCAGCTTGGCCAGTGCCGCTTGGCCCGAGGAGCTGAGCTGCGCCACAGCCACCACACCCGCCTCGGGGTTGTTCACGAGCTGGGCGACTGCGTTAGCTTGTGCGAACAAACCGCTGGCCACATCGCCCGAGGCAATCCGAAGGTAGCGGTCATTTGCAGCGACCGCCTGAAATGTGCAAAGGCATAATAATGCAACAATTGCAGCCAATTTTGGCCCAAGGCGCTGATTCATGACGCAAAAACCCCTTTGAGCCTTATGCTCTTTTTACTTCGGACAATGGCCCGAAGCGCTTATATTAGTAAGACGTAGAGGTTTTTTAAGCGTTTTGTGTAAATATTTAGAGGTAACAGGCTGGTAGCCAAAAAACTGGGAGAAACGCAGTGAGCAACCCACCCGACCGCAGTGCCTTGTGGACCAACACCGCACAGGACACCTCAGCCGATGCCGCCAAGGCTACCGCCGCCCTCAGTGACGCGCAAAGCATGCAGGCTGGTGCCGCTTCTGCACCCGAAGCCGATCGCGACTTCCTCGCCCGTAAAGCCTCAGAAGCCCAGTTCATGGCCCAGCAGCAGCTCGGGCAGGCCCAGTATGCTGCCCAGCAGTATCAGGCACAGGAATTTGCCGTTCGCCAGCATAACGAGCCGATTGAAGCCGCATTGCGTCAGGCCGAAGAGCAGCGCAGTGCGCAGGTGCTGGCCGATACTGGCAGATTTGTAACTGCTGCTGCCGTTACCACGGTTGCGGTTGAAGCTGTATCTAACCCCGGTATGGTCGCAGGCGCCTTTGGCGGCCTGATGGGCGGCACCGGTCCCGCCACCACCATGAGCATGGGCCCCATGGCCATGTTTGGTGCCCTTTCAGCCACGCCGAAGCAGCTGGGCATTGAGCCCGCGCTCGATAAGCAGCTCGGCCCGGTAATGCCCGCCGTAGCGATTGATAATGTGGCCAAGGCCAGCCCCGTGGTTGCCGCCGAAATGGCTGCTGTAGCCGCAGCACCCGTGGTTGCCGAGCCGGTTGAAAGAGTGAGCGTAGCCCCCATCGCACGGCCTGCAGTGCCCATGTCGATGCAGCTGCATAATAACGCCATGGCCAATGGCCCAAGGCGCCCCACATGGGCGGATGAAAAGCCGATTGGTGGCGAAAGTCCGGGTTCGTAATTCTATAAAAGGTATGGGCTTATCAAGCTTAAGGGCTCCCACCGGGAGCCCTTAGTTTTTGCTGTATTTAAAAGGCTAAATCAACCGCCGCCGGGGCCACCACTGCCACCCGGCGCAGGGCGGCGCGGCGCGGCCGATGTGCCAACAGGGCTAGCACCGCCAAGGCGTGAGGTATCAATCCGCTCCATCTCGATAGGCGCGTGACCGTGCACATTATCACGCGCGGCGTTCCACGCCTGATCCTGGCGCTGCGCTTCAGTCAGGCGGCTCATAGAGACCTGCCCCTGATCAGCAGCGCGGGCACGTTCCTGCGCTTCTCTCCACGGGTCGGGTTTGGCTTGCAGACCCATCTCACCCGGCTTTGCCGAGTGTGCAGGTGTGCCAAAGTGATTACCCTCGGCAGCGGCTTTGGCGCGCGCCCAGGCACTATCGGGATTCGGTTTGGCAGCTGCTGGCTGCTGCAGGCTAAGCCCGCCTGTGTTGTGTGAGACCGGCCCATATGGATCGGGCTTGCCTTCTGCATGCGCTTTGGCCTGGGCAAATTTCTGATCAGCTGTAAGCGGCTTGTCTGGCTTGGGGGTCTCAAGCCTCATACCCGCAGGGGCCTGTGGCGGCGCAGCTGCAGGACCAGCTGCAGGCTTGGGCTGCAGATTACCGCCCGCACCGGGCTTAAGACGCGCTTCAACCGCTGCTGCCGCACGCTGATGCTCGGGCGACAAAGGCACGGTTTCATCCCACG
>JBEIQE010000078.1:0-1115 GCA_040376705.1 Micavibrio sp. | reverse complement strand
CGAACGAAACAATCTGCTCCGGCAGGCTGTTGCCTTCGGGCTGTTCGTTCTGTGGGCCTGTTGTGCTTGCCACGTTAGACCAGCGTCGCGGCCATAACCGCGAGCAGAATAACGGTGGCAACGATGCCCCATGCCGAGAATTTGGTAAAAGCAGCCCAGCCAGCATAGTGGGTGCGTGCGGTTTCGATGGGTGTTTCAGGGTAGGAGGGGGGTGTGCTCATGATCTCACCTGTGGATAACTTTGCGTTGTCTATGGATATGCCCTAGATACGAGACGAATTCAAGTTTACCTTATCGGCCTAATCGAGGAGTACAACATTATGAGTGCAGCCAAGCCGCTATTGAGCCGAACCACGCTGTTCTGGCTGGGGGTAGGTGTGCTGTTTGTGGCACTTATATCGCTGCTGAGTGACGCTTTGCTGCCGTTCCTTATCGGCATTGCCATTGCTTACCTGCTCAACCCCATTTGCGAAATGCTGCACCGCCGCGGTTTTAACCGTACGGCAGCTACTACCATCATCCTGCTCATTTTCGTTTTGATGGCTTTTTTACTCATCCTCTTCATAACGCCGATTATCGCAGATCAAGTAAGGCAGCTGGCGCAGGCAACGCCGGGTTATGTCGAATCAATCCGTGCCTATATCGAGCCGCGCCTGCAGGACTTCATGTCCACACTTACCGAAGAGCAGAGCCAGAAAATCCGCGAAGCTGCCCAGCGCTATGCCGGTAACATGGCGGGCGCACTTGGCACAGCGGCGGAAGGTTTCTGGCGCGGCTCGCAGGCGGTTATCAGTTTCTTCTCGCTGCTTATCATCACGCCCATCGTTGCGTTCTACCTGCTGCGCGATTGGCACGATTTGGTAAACCGTATCGATAGCTGGTTGCCGCGCGCCCATGTTGTTACCATTCGTGAGCAGGTGCGCGAGGTTGACCGCACATTGTCAGGCTTTGTGCGCGGGCAGGCCATGGTGTGCTTCCTGCTGGGCTCATATTACTCCATCGCCCTCAGCATTGTAGGCGTGAATTACGGCTTCATCGTAGGTGTTATCGCCGGTCTGCTCAGCTTCATCCCGTTTGTGGGCTCTACGTTTGGCTTGGTCGTGGCAACTGCGTTG
>JBEIQE010000061.1:0-1282 GCA_040376705.1 Micavibrio sp. | reverse complement strand
TATTTGATCGTGGATGATGATGTTGAGGCGATCTCGCGTTTGCGGCTTGATACGGCCATCGACGTGATAGCGAAGCGGCTCGAGTGGGCCCTCTGGGGGCTCACGCCCGATAGCCTGAAAGCGCATATCTATGCCTCTTGCGCGAAGGTTGATGCTTTACGTATTGCGCGGCGCTGTACCACTAGTGTGGGCGTATCGACCATACGGGCTTTTTCGAACTGCGCGGTTGGCACAATATAATAAGGCGTATGCGGCCAGCCTTTAATGGCCGAGCCGTTTTCGTGCAGTACGACCTGGTCATAATCGAACCCCACAACGCATACAGTGTGTGGCTGCGCTTTTTTAAGCGCGAACCTACTTTTTGCACCTTTGGGTTTGTGCAACTTGTTATAATCAACCGTGCAGATGGGCAGCTGCTTTTTGGCTAGTGCTTTGCGGATATGCATATGGCTAAGCTTTTGGCCCTTATGCAGCTTGGCCTTATAGCCAAGTTTAGTAAAGATCTTGCCAAGCTGCTGCATCGGCTCGGTTACATTTGAGCACAGCATCTTTTCGACCTGCCGCAGGTTAAGCTTGAGTGTGCGGTTATAAAACCGCATGGCCGAAAGGCCCGCTGCTGCCACGCTGTTGTTGCCTGTATTGCACACAAACGGCACGGTGTTGGTGAAGGTTTGTGAGAGTTTGGGCGTAAAGTTTACGCCCTCAACATCGGGTAACAATTCCCGGACAGCTGGGGGCGGCGCTTTCTCCTGAATGGCGAGCAATCTTGGTGTAAAACGGCTACCCTTGTTCAGGGCTTCGCGTATGGCTTTACGGTGATACGCCATATCGTCTACTTGCCCGCTGATCACCAGCGTGTGGTAGTCGTGCGCGGCGCGGCCTTTTTCAAGCTGGCCCCACAGGCGGACGGAGTTGCGCTCACCATGCCAGCCCGGTGTTTCGGGCGGGCGCATACTATCGTGAATAATGGCAATATCTTTGCCGCTGCCGGTTACCAGCACAGCGTGGCTGCAGGAATATGCGCTGTCATACATCGCATATGGGTCCATCGCGCAGATAACGATATGGCCATGGCAAACAGTAGCAGTAATGCGCTCAGGGATAATAACCTGCTGTTTGATGACGCCCATATCCTGCGCCATTTCGAGCGGGCCTTTTTCAATCCGCTCGAACGAACTGGCATAGGCCGTAGCTCCAATACCAAGGCGGTTGAACATGATGGCGGCGGTGGCAACGCTGGTGCCGGTGTCTTTATTATCGCAGATAATACGGCGCAGGCCGG
>JBEIQE010000029.1:0-7067 GCA_040376705.1 Micavibrio sp. | reverse complement strand
GTAAAATACGATTCTACTGTTGCAATGGCCCGCGCGATGAGTATATTGCGCGCCTGACTGGAGTGCGGGCGTAGCTCAGGGGTAGAGCATAACCTTGCCAAGGTTAGGGTCGAGGGTTCGAATCCCTTCGCCCGCTCCAAACAGAAAAAGCGGCCAATAAGGCCGCTTTTTTGTTTTCCGCGTCAGGTAACACGCAGGTAACAAGTGGGCTCAAAAGCCGAGCTTGTGCGTTGTACTCGTAATCACAGCAATCACTGTGCTTTCACATCAGTATATCTGCGTTAAATAAGCATGCTGATTTGGTAATGATAGCGGCGACGAGCGAATCTCAATTTTCAATACTAGATAGTAGAATTCTTTTGGCCTGCTTTAAGGCGGCCACTGTATAGTAACGCTGTAATAAGAGGGGATGACTCATGAAGTACAGCTTTGTCCTGCTTGTTTGCCTGTCCTTTGCTGTGGCGCTGGCCACTTTTAGCCCTACCTATGCCGTAGAGCAGGATAATGTTCAGGAATGCGAGAAATGGTGGGAGAGGACGTGGTCGCTCGCCAAAGACGGAGATTTAGAGGCGCGGGCGCAGATAAGTGATGAGATGAGCCTTAATCGCTTTATGATTATAAGGAATCCTTCCGATATTATTCTGCGTCAAAGGGAATATTTAATATGGCGCATACACTCCCTTGGGTTGGGTAAGCAGGCTGATTATTCTCGTCCCGAAAATGCAGAATTGCGACAAGCGAATTTAGACATGCTTTTCGGGGGTAACAGCAATCCCTCTCGACGGCCTATGAATGACAGCCCATTTGGGCGCTGCATGCTGGAGAAAGCCAATCAGGACTGCGTCCGATTGGCCGTGGAGAGAAGAATTGTTCCTTCATTCGAGAATTATGTGAAAGAGCTTGATCTCGCTTTGCAGCGTGGTGCTCAGGTTAAGTGCGATTTTTAGAGGTAATGAAAATCTTGTGTGATGGTTTGTCACTGTGAGGGTAGCTTATGCGTAAAATTCTCATCGCAAGTGCATTGCTGGCTATTGCCCCTGCTCTATTCGGTAGCCTATATACACGCACCCATTCTGGCGCCCTTATTAATATGTACGGCATATCCAATGCGTATGCTTATGAACAGGACCAGGCCGAGATCAATCGCAAGTGTCAAGAATGGTGGAACGGCGTTTGGCAGCTTGCTAAGGGCGGTGACCTTGAGGTGATCAGGCAGATTAATCCAACTATTAGTTTGCACCGTTCTATTGGAAGGAAGAATAATGATTTTTTGCTTCAAAAGCGAGAAGCTATAATATGGGCCATACACCCACTCAGGCCTAATACGCAAACTGCAAGGTTCCCGCAGAGAGGTTTAGATGCACTTTTTGGAGACCAGAGTTCTCCGTTACGCAAAGCTATAATTGGCACTCAATTTGAGCGCTGCATGCTGGAAAAATATAATCAGGATTGCGTTCCTCTAGCTGTGGAAGAGGGAATTGTTCCCTCATTCGCAGACTATGCAAAAGAGCTTGATGAGGCTTTGCAAAATAATACCGCTTGGGCGGTATGTGGTCGTTAAACTGAGGGGAAAACTACTATGGATCACAAGATACCTGACACGGTTTCAGTTGGGAGCGGTAACCTGTCGCACTTTCTAAACCTGCATAGCTGCCAGAATGCGGACAGCTGGTAACGCCAGTCGCGGCAAGCGGCTTTTCAGGTTATAGCTAGAGGCAACACTACTTCCAATTTTACTATACCTTTCAGATACTTATGTAATTCATCACAAGATCGGGACCGAGGGTCTAAACCTCTTCGCCCGCTCCAAATCAAAAAAGGGTCCCTTGCGGGGCCCTTTTCTGTTTTCAGCAAGGCGCTATGTCTGTTTTCACATACCCGCCTGCTCATGCTAGAAGCCCTCATGCGCTCAAGCCTTCGCCGTAGCCTCAACTGGTTCATATCGCCTGCCATTCTGTTCTGGCTGCTGCCAGCGCTCATGCTGCTGATTGCGGTGGGCACAATCGCGCAAAAATATGTCGGGCTTTATGTGGCCGAGAAAACCTATTTCAGCTCCTTCATCTTCTGGGCATTCGATGTGCTGCCGCTGCCGGGCGGCTATACGCTGCTGGGTATTTTCTCGCTCTCGCTGCTGCTCAAATTCTTGCTCAAGAGCGAGTGGCGGCGCGCCCGTGCCGGTATCAACCTCGCACATTTTGGCGTGGTCCTGCTCATGGCGGGCGGACTGGTTTCATCCATACTCGCTGAAGATGGCTCGATGACGATTGCCGAAGGTGCAACTGCCCGGCAGGTACACGACTATCACCAGCGCGACCTGATGCTTGTAGCAGGCGATGCGCTGCTTGAGGCTATCCCCCAGTGGGATATTTTTAAAGGTAGCCTTATCAGGTTTGCGGGCGCGCCACTGCAGCTTGAGGTGCTGGATACCTGTCGCAATTGTAACATCACCCGTCGCACAGATGTGAGTGACGATATGCGCAGCATGGCACGCGGTATGCTGCTGACCGATAATAAGCCCGAGCTGAGCGATGAGGCGAATATCAGCGGTATTACCTTTAAGCTGAGAGGGTTAAGCGAGGCTGAGAACGGCACCTATATACTGTTTGAGGGCGGGCCTGCGGCCAAATTCGAGATAGGTGGCCGCGTACTTGAGCTCGCCTATGGCAAGAGCCAGCGTAGCCTGCCGTTCGCGGTCGAGCTCAAGGATTTTGCCCGCACCAATTATGCGGGTACCGACACTGCCAAGGCGTTTCATTCGGATGTGATCATCCATGACGGTGCGCTTAGCTGGCCTGCACGTATCGAGATGAACCAGCCACTGCGCTATCGCGGGTATACGCTTTATCAGTCGGCCTTTATCGACCGCGGTGAGGGAGAGTTCAGCGTTCTGGCGGTCAGCAAGGACGCGGGCCAGTTCATTCCCTACCTTGGCACGCTGGTGCTGACGATTGGGTTGCTGCTGCATCTCTTTATCCGCCGTAGCGGGATGCAGCCATGAGAATCTGGCTTGCTTTACTGCTGTTTCTCATCTGCTGGCCAGCGCAGGCAGCTGAGTTTGATTACAGCAATTTCAAACGTCTGCCGGTGCTGGAAGATGGCCGCCTCAAGCCGCTCGATAGTTTTGCGCATAACATGCTGCAGCGCCTCTCCGGCCAAAGCAGGGATGCGCCCAAGTGGCTGGCACAAGCGCTGTTCGATCCCGCCAAAGCAGTGGAGGCCAAGTGCCTGCGCGTGGCCAACCCGCATATTAGAGCCGCCTTTGGCCTTCAGCCCGCTACTGGTAAGCTCTACTCGCTCACCGAGCTGGCGCCGGGCCTGAGCAAGACCGCTGATGAAGCCGAGACGCTGAACCAGCGCGCACTTGAAACCCTGACGCCAGATGAGCGCGACCTGCTCGATTTGCATACGAACGTGCTGCTGTATAACCAGCTGTTGCAAGCCATGGCGCCGGTTTTGCCGCTACCGTTTTTATATGATGGCGCAACCACATATCTTGAGGCGCAAAAACGCGCGCAGGAGCTGGTAGATAAGCTCGAGAGCAGCATTACGCCCGAGCAGCGCCAGAACCCTGAGCTGATGGAGCCTGAGCAGCAGAATCTCGCGTATTATCTCATGACGCTCGATCGCTTGCGCAGCCTGGGGCAGAACAACAAGACTTTGCGCATTATTCCCGGCGGCTGGAGTGCCGAGTGGTATGCGCCATGGCAAATCTTGCTGGCCGGGCAGGGCTCACCGCAAAACCGTATTTACCTGCAGCAGTGGCAGGAGCTGGCCATGGCTTATCGCGCGAATGATGCCTCTGCATGGCTGCGCGTGAGTGCAGATTTGCATAACGCCCTCGGCAACAACCGGCTTGATATGGAAGTGGCCTACCGCAGCCTGCGCCCTTATGACATGGCAGCGCTGCTGCTGGTGGGCGCTGCAGTGCTGGCAGGCCTTGGTGTGAAGCGTACGCGCCTGCGTGCCTATGCATGGGGGCTTATTACGGCAGCGAGCGCTGTCATCATCGCGGCGCTTGGTGCGCGTATTTACATGCTCGAGCGCCCGCCTGTGGGCACGCTGTATGAATCCATGCTGTTTGTAGTGGCCATCGTCAGCCTTGGTGTTTTGGCGCTTACCCGCAAGCATGATCAGCCAGCGTTGCTGTTGGGGGGTGCTGTCTCGAGCGTGTTGATGTTGCTGATTGCTCCCGCCATCAAGCCTGATGCCGAGAGCATGACCACACTGACAGCAGTGCTCAACACCAACTTCTGGCTCACCGTACATGTGCTGTGCATTACTGCTGGGTATGGTGCATGTATCCTCACCGCACTATTGGCGCATGTCATGCTGGCGCTTGATGGCACCAGGTATGACCTGCGTGAGCGCTTGCCGTTGCTGCATAAGGTATCGCTCTGGGCCCTCTTGCTCACCGCTGTTGGCACATTGCTGGGTGGTGTGTGGGCCGATCAGTCCTGGGGTCGCTTCTGGGGGTGGGACCCGAAGGAAAATGGTGCGCTTATCATTGTGCTCTGGCTCGTCTGGGTACAGCATGCGCGTCTGGCTAATCAGTTTAGCGCGCGCACATACACCGCAGGTATGGCTCTGCTCGGCATAGTGGTGGCGCAGGCCTGGTTTGGTGTAAACCTGCTGTCGACCGGTTTGCATAGTTATGGGTTTATCGAGGGTATTGCCTTGGGCCTGTTCAGTTTTACAGCGGTTGAGTTGCTGATTATTGCTGTGCTTTATGTCGTGGCACAGAGGAGAGGCAAGCATGCTGCGTAATCTCGCCCTTATGCTGGTACTCATCGCACTCGGGCTGGGCTTGAGCCGCCTGTATGACACTGCGCCGTCGGCTTCCGAGGTAACGCAGCAAGAGGCGCAGACCTATGCCCAAGTGCCTGACTTTGCCTTTACCGATTTGGCAGGCAAGCAGCACCGCATGAGCGATTATCGTGGCAAGGTGGTTCTGCTAAACTTCTGGGCGTCGTGGTGTGTGCCCTGCCGGGTTGAGTTCCCGCAGTTCATCAACCTCGTCAAGGCGCAGCCGGATGATGTGGTGATTCTCGCCTTTTCGGTTGATCACGACAAGGCAGCGATGGACAAGTTCCTGGCTGAGCTGCCTGAGCTTAAAGGTCTGCCCAATATCATCATCGTGCATGACCGCGATAAAGCCATTACGCAGGATATTTTTCAGGTGGCAGGCTATCCCGAGACCATTCTGGTCGCGCCCGACATGAGCATGCGCCGTAAATACCTCGGTATCGAGCTGGCATGGGACGGGCCGGATTTTGCAGCCACCCTCAAGGGCCTGCTGCAGCGCTAGCTGTGCATTATTATTTGTTGTGATAGGCTGCAGGTATGCTTGCTGCCTGCTCCCTGTTTCTCTCGGCTTTTCTGCTTTTTTCGGTCCAGCCGCTGCTGGGCAAGGCCATGTTGCCGTTAATTGGCGGCACGCCCGCAGGATGGCTCACTATTCTGGTCTTCTTTCAGCTCAGCCTGCTGGTTGGCTATGCTCTGGCGCATGCGCTTTCGCGCCACTCCATGCGCGTCCATGCGGTAGTTGCATTTACATTGCTGCTGGCAGGGTTGGTCTTCTTGCCGCTTGATGTGGCACGCGACACTTCACTCACCGGGCCTTATGACATGTTGTGGCTGCTGTTGCAGGTGGTGAGTGTTCCGGCCATCGGCCTTTCACTGCTCTCAAGTACGGTGCAGCGCCGCGTGGCCAGCACAGGGCGTAACCCTTATGTGCTGTATGCCGCCAGTAATGCGGGTAGCCTGTTGGGCCTGCTCAGTTACCCTTTATTGGCCGAGCCTTTACTTAGCCTCTCGCAGCAAAAGCTGGCTTGGAGTGGTGGGTATATGGCGTTGCTGCTGGTGCTGTTGGCTGTGCTGTTCGGGCGTGTTCAGGAAGTGCCATTACCGGCGCGTGCGATGATCAGCTGGCGTGAGCGCCGCATGTGGGTGCTGCTGGCGGCTATTCCTGCCAGCCTGAGTTACGGTCTGGCCTCTTATATCTCGCTCGAGCTTGGATCGTTCCCGCTTTACTGGGTGGTGCCGCTTGCAGCTTATCTGCTCAGCTTCATCATCGCCTTCAGCACGCGCGCGCCATCGGTACGGCTGATCAGTCAGTTTGCTCTCATCTGCTTTGTGCTTACCGCTGGCCTGTCCATCGCCAGCCTGAGCGGCGCTGTTATCCCTGACCGCTTGTTCCTGCTGCTGTGGCTGGCGTTGTTCCTGCTTTTAGCTATAGCGCTGCATACACGGCTGGCGCAAAACAGGCCCGCAGCGGGTAGCCTGACGGAGTATTACCTGTGGCTGGCCCTTGGCGGGGCTTTGGGCGGTATGTTCAATGTCTTCATCGCGCCGGTTATTTTCGCTTACCCGTTCGACTTTTTCTTTGCGGGTCTGTTTGCGCTCATGCTGCTCGATCTTGCGCCGGGTTTGCTCAAGGGCCTGCGCCGCCTTGCTACCGCCGGGCTTATACTGCTGGTGAGCATTTCAACCCTCATGTCGGTGCAGAACACACAAAAGGTGGAGCGTAATTTCTTTGGCAGCATCATTGTGTTTGATGCACCGGACGCACAGGGCCGTAAAACCCGCTACCTTACCACCGGCGTGGGTTATCAGGGCAGCCAGCGGCTGGAGCCGGAGGTTGAGACGATCCCGCAGCTTTACTTCACGCCATTACATGGCCTGTTCCGCGAGCGGCAGTTTGCCGAAGTGGGCATGCTGGGTGTGGGTGCTGGCATGGCATTGTGCTTTAACCGCGCGGGGCGGCATTTTACGGTTTATGAGATCGACCCCAAAATCCGCCGCATCGCCGAGCGCGACTTCACATATATAAGCACCTGCGGCGCGCCTGAATGGCACATGGGCGATGGCCGTATCGAGCTGCAGCGTACAGCCGACAAACGGTTTGACCTGCTGATGATTGATGCATTTCAGGCGGTCAATATTCCGGTCCATCTGATTAACCGCGAGGCGCTGGCGCTGTACCGTAGCCGCCTGAAGCCGGATGGTCTGCTGCTTTATAATATTGCCAGCATTCACTACCTGCTCAAGCCGCAGTTGGTGGCGCAGGC
>JBEIQE010000055.1:0-1381 GCA_040376705.1 Micavibrio sp. | reverse complement strand
TGCAGAAGCAACTTCAGGTCTGGGTTGGCTACGCGTGCGAAGATATTTAGGGTACGTAAAACCGGATCCAGCGCAACATCCGTGCGCTCTATCGTTCCGGTGAAGATGGCCTCAGGATAGGCTGGGCTGGTCACCCGTACAGTGTGCCCCGGCTTGAGTGTAGCTAGAGAGGTATTCTCATAGGCTTGTGCCCGCACCAACACTTCACTGAGATCAGCCACCTCAAAGAGTGTATCTGTAGTCGAAACAACCTGTCCCAGTGCGGGAACATTTCCGGTTATACGCCCTGTAATCGGTGCGGTAACTCGTACAGCGGCGCTGCCCATAACCAGTGGCTCCAAAACTACCAGTAAGTCGCCTTTGGTAACGGTATTGCCCGGTTGTGCGCCGACCTCCAGTACGCGAGCCGGAAAGCGGCTGGAGACCTTGGCATAGCGGTCAGGTAGTGCATCGATGACAGCATTAAGGCGCACGGTTGGCGCAACTTCAGCCATCTGCGCCGCTTCAGTCCTTATATCAAGATTGTGAATGGCCGCTTCAGACAGGGTAACGATTGCTGCTGGTGCGGCCTCGCTCTGGCCGGGAGCCTCATTATGGGCCTCCCCACCATGAGCAAGGGCTTGCTCCAGGGGCAGCAAGAGGGTCAGAACACCTAAGAGGGAGATCGCCAAGCTTTTCATCGGCTGATTATATAAAAACCAGCCATTACAGAGTAGCAGCGTATTGTAACAAAGTGTAACCGTGCATTTTGCGATTTATACTCGGCAGATTATCTGGTTTATGGGTGTCATGTCGTCCGCTCTCCCTCAACCCACGCTGCCTGAACTGGCCAACCGCATCCTGATTGTCGATGACGATGCAGAAATCCGCACATTACTGGGGCGGTATCTTAAAGAGCATGGGTATGAAGTTGCGAGTGCGCGCGACGGAATAGAACTACGGGAGCAGCTCAAACTGACAGCGCCAGCCCTTATTGTTCTCGATCTCATGCTCCCCGGCGCTTCGGGGTATGATTTGTGCCGGGAAATCCGCCAACAATCTTCTATTCCTATCCTCATGCTTACAGCACGTGGAGAAGAAGCCGACCGCATCATCGGCCTTGAGCTGGGTGCTGACGACTATCTTACCAAGCCGTTCAGCCCCCGCGAGCTGCTGGCGCGTATTCGTGCTATTCTGCGCCGGGCCAATCCGGGCACTCAAACTGTAGGATCTGATGCTGGTGGTTACTCATTCATGGACTGGCAGCTGAATACGGGTACTCGCAGCTTGAGGACACCGCAGGGTGAGCAGCTAGACCTGAGCGGCGGCGAGTATGATGTACTGCTGGCACTGGTCGAGCACCCGCAAAGGATTTTAAGTCGCGATCAGCTCCTCGATCTGG
>JBEIQE010000044.1:0-1684 GCA_040376705.1 Micavibrio sp. | reverse complement strand
GTATCGCCATCAATCACGTTCTGAACGCGACCAGTGATGGGCGTGAGATTCACCGGCACATCCGGCTGGCGCATTTGCTGCGATCCATAGTAACCAGCCGCCAGCATGATGAGTAAGCCGAGCAAGCCACCACGGCTACGGCGGCGCCCGTAATAGGGCGTGTTGCCATAACTGTTAGTACGGCGGCCACCCCGCATGGCACTTGTCAGCGCAATGCCAGCTAAAACGCCGAGGAGGCCGCGCCTGCTCATTTACTTGCAGCTCTGCTGAACCTGACTGATGGCACGGCTCGAGCCCCGTAGGTTAAACGCCAGCGGCTCCATTGCGGTGCCATTGGCATCGTCGATCAGCGTTACTGTCACGCGGCTGGCGGCTTTGAAACGACTGATGAGGGTGTTCATCTCGCTCTGGCTGGGCATGGTCATGCTATCGAGCGTTATGTTGCCCATGCGGTGATCGGCCATTACTGTCATCGGGCGATAGCCTGCGAAACGGAACACCACCTGCGTACGCGAGCTGAGCGTGCGGGTATCGAGCGCATTGATGCGGATAAGCCAGCCAGCTTTATTGTTTGTATTGGCGTTATTATCGCAGGTGAGGGTAAGGGATGAGCTGCCATCGGTATCGATAACCGCGCTGCCGTTGGTTACTTTCCAGCTGGCAACAGCGGGCGCAGCGATGGCGAGCGAGACAAAAGCAGCAAGAATGATTTTACGCATGAAGTACCTCCGGAACAGATACGGCTATTAAAGGTTAAACCTGCGCTCTCGGCAAGGTTGACTCTTGGCCGCAGGTGCGGATAGGTACGGGTATGGCTATTCTAGTGACCGGCGCAGCCGGATTTATCGGTTTTCATGTCTCCAAGGCCCTTCTAGCCCGCGGCGAGCGGGTGATTGGCATTGATAACGTGAATGATTATTACGATCCCCGCCTTAAAGAGGCGCGCCTCGCGCAGCTCACGGCTACGCCCAATTTCAGCTTCCACCGCCTTAATATTGGCGACCGGCAGGCAATGTTCGATATTTTAAGCAAGGAAACCGATGTTACCGGCATCGTGCACTTAGCTGCACAGGCTGGTGTGCGCTACTCGCTCACCAACCCTTATGCCTATATCGAAGCCAACGTGATGGGCCATGTCATCATGCTCGAGCTGGCGAGGCTTTACCCGCAGCTCAAGCATTTTGTCTATGCCAGCTCATCCTCTGTTTACGGCGGTAATACCAAGCTGCCGTTCTCGATCGAGGATAATGTCGATAAACCGGTCTCGCTTTACGCCGCTACCAAGCGCGCAGATGAGCTGATTGGCCACACCTATTCGCACCTTTATCGTATCCCTGCCACTGGCCTGCGCTTCTTTACCGTATATGGCCCATGGGGCCGGCCGGACATGGCGGCGTTTATCTTCACCAAGGCGATTATCGAAGGGCAGCCCATCCAGCTGTTCAACAACGGCGAGATGCAGCGTGACTTTACCTATATCGACGACATTGTGGCCGGTATCATCGCCATTCTCGACAAGCCGCCGGTAGATGAGGGTAAAGAGGCAGGCGCACCACACCGCGTTTACAACATCGGTAATCACAAGAGCGAAGAGCTGAAGCGTTTTGTCTCAATTCTCGAAAACGCTGTTGGCAAGAAAGCGATTATCGATAACCAGCCGATTCAGCCTGGTGATGTGCCCGCC
>JBEIQE010000043.1:0-1802 GCA_040376705.1 Micavibrio sp. | reverse complement strand
CATCCGAGAGGCCCAGAATAGTGATATGGCCGTGGCAGTCGATCAGGCCCGGCGTAACCGTAAGGCCCTTACAATCGGCCTTAGGCAGGTTGGCGTAATGACAAGGCGTGTGGGGGCGGATTTCGGCAATCTTGCCATCGGTCACCAGAATATCGACATTGGCCGATACAGCGCTCTTGTTGTTGCCGGTGCCGTTATAAAGCTCACCGATCTTCTCGAGAACATAGCTGCTCATCTTGGTCTCCTCACTGGCCACTTACACGCTTGATGGTGTTGGCAATCGTCTCACTACATACGGCACAAAAACTTTTGGCGGTTTTGCTGAACATGCGGCAGTCAACCTCGGGCCGGTACAGGCCGGTTGCGGTATAGCGCGCGCCTTCAAACGCGCCCACTTTGCCGTAATGCGCTTCGGCGCGCAAAAACTCGCCTAAATGCGCTTTGTTGGCGGCATTGGGGTCGATATGGTCAATCGCATCGCGCGCGGCTTTGGCCAGCTCCACATATTCATCCTTGCGCCATGGTGTGGGCACGGGGGTATCGGGAGAGACCTTGGCCTGCCAGCGCACTTCGCCGCGCTCGAGCAGGCTCACATTCGGCTCCCACGGCGGGTTCATCTGCAGCCACTCTTGGGTATAGGTCACGCCTGAATCGAAATACTCATCGCCAAGGCCGGCAAAAGCGTGGCCAAATTCGTGCAGCAGCAAATACTCGAACACATCAGGCTCGATGCGTGCGGGCAGGGCGCAATGCTGGTTAAAGAGGCCGCAGCCACCGTATTTATCGCTGTTACACAGCACCACAATGGCATCGCATGGCGTATTGCCAATGGCTTCGTGCAGCGCATGCGGATCACGTATCACCATATAGCGGTCCATACCCAATGCGCCGTAGCTGGTATCGAAGTTGGTGTTGGTCGCGTCTTCCTTTTCGCTCAGCGGAATGCCGGTATAGCGCGAGAGCTTAGCCAGCGCGTAGGTGTTGATCTTGTCTTTGTGTTCACTGTAGGGGGCAGCAGCCAGCAGCATTTCGCTGGCGCGCTGCGCATCCTCTAAAAACTGCAGTTCTTCTTTGTAGGAGTAGCCTTCCGAGATGAAGCAGATGTTCAGGCACTTGGCCGAAGGGCCGCCTTCGTGCAGCGGGCGCAAATGCGTACCCTTGGGGGCAAACGGCGGGTCGGTTTCTTTAGGGATGTTAACAACCGCAACCTTGCGCCAGCCTACCAGCGGCATACGCCGCTCGATAATGACCTGACCCTCAACCACATAAGGCACCACCAATGTTTCGCGGAAGCTGTGCTTTGAATCAACATCGCCGGTTTGAAGGGTAGACTGCCACTCGCCGAACAGCGGTGAGTAACCCTGCGAGCCGATCAACTCGCCTCCTTTGGCAAACACGCTCCAGCGGTAATCGCCGCGCTCATCCAGCACGCGCGGCATGGGGCCGTGCAGGGCAGGTTTAATGTAATAGCCCAGCGGCTGGTAGCCTTCATGTTGCAGGCTGCCATCGTGAATCAGTTCAATGCGGAGGTTTTCCTCGCTCATACCCCTGCCTGTCGCACAAGAAAGTTAAAGATTTGTTCTTCTATATAGGTCCGCGCCGCCTTACCGGTAGCGCTGTGCCGCTCGCGCGGTAATGGCAGGCAGTATATCAGCTTGTTCTGCTTTGCGGCCTCTTCAAGCAGCAGGCCACTGTTTCTAAACAGAACATTCTCGTCCTTCATGCCATGAATCAGCAGTAATTCGGCCTTAAGGTTTTTTACATGGGGCAGAATGGCGGCATTGGCATAGCCCTTGGCGTTG
>JBEIQE010000073.1:0-1134 GCA_040376705.1 Micavibrio sp. | reverse complement strand
CAGTTCGCAAAAACGCTCACGCGCTGCTATATAATCTGGCGCAAAAGCTTGTGTCATGACGTGCCCTTACGCGGCCATTTTATATAAGCCATGACCCACAGGCTTATGATTTGCACCACCGGCACCACCAGCACTACCGCCCATAGTGGCTTGATACCAAGGCGCGCCAGCACAAAGCCAGCAGCGCCAATAAAGCCCAAAACGATAATACCCAGCACGAGGTAACCCAGCGTGGCGGGCATCGCCATCAGCAAATCCATACCCAAAGGGAACGGCAGACCCAGAAGTTCGCTCATTACAGTTTCACTCGTGGTTGTGGTTTGGGCAGAGCCGGAAAATGCGGCCAAGGCTGCGTTGCCATATAAACAGCAAGCAGCATATGCCCCAAGAGCGGAATAACCAGCGAGAACAGCAGCACAGCCACCATATGTACTTTAAGGCCAAGGCGGCGTAGCAGCACCACGCAGGGCCACAAGGTGAGCACTACAAACAGCAGGTCGAACCAGAAGTTTTTCATTAAACCTTAAGCCCCGTGGGTTGTACCAGCTCGCGCAGGCGCTGCAGGCGGTTGAGGTCGGTATAGCTTTGCTTTGCCGATTTGATGAGTAAGCGCACCGGATAATCATGCGGGCCATCTGTAGTGGCATGGTTCACCAGCGACTGCACAATATCATCAATCGGCTTGGTGGTAGCAGCCATTTCGGGCGGCTTCATGCTCAAAGTATAACGCTTGAGCTCAACCGCGCTGAGGTCGCCCTGCAGGTTGAACTGGCCCTTGGCATCGAGCGTAATGGTGGGGAAACGCAGCTTGAGGCGCTCGCGGCGGTCATCAAACCCGTCATTCACAAGGCCGATCATTTTATAAAAGTCGGGGCTGGTCTGGCCCGGGCGGGTGAGCGACACCACGAATACATCATTCAGCGCACCGGCGGTGCCGCCATAGCCAAGCGCCTTCAGCTGCTCGCCGGCATGGGTTACCCATACCAGATCATTACTGCGGTTGCGCGGCTCCATGCGGCGCATCAACTCGCGCAGGTAACTGGTGGGGTGCGCCAAGTTGCGCTGACCCGTGGGGTCAGCCGGATCCTTCACCGGCTGAGTCATTTTATCGAATGCCTTGATGCTCTCGGCAAT
>JBEIQE010000005.1:0-129039 GCA_040376705.1 Micavibrio sp. | reverse complement strand
GGCTGTTACGTCTGTAACCAGTACATAACCGTCCTGGTCGTTCACAGCGCCAGTGGCGTTGCGATCGAACATGGCAAGGTCGGCACCAACTGTCAGACCAGGAGCAACGGTGTATGTACCGCCAACTGCCCAGGCTGTGTAGTCGCCACCTGTACCAAGGGCACCAGCGGCACCGAGGGTAACAGCCGAACCGGCATCGTCGAAGTCAACGTCGAGGTAGCTTACGCCAACGCCCCAAGGGCCGTTCTCGTAAGTTGCGCCGATGTTCCAGCTGCTGATGTCGTCATCAGCTACGCCGTCAACTGCGTTCGAGTCGCCCTGATCGGTGTAACCACCGCCGAATCGGAAGCCGTTGTAACCAACCTGTGCGCCGAGTGTCCAAGCTGCGAGATCTTCGTTACCGGCTGTTGCCGAACCCATAACATAGGTACCGCCAACCTTAACCATAACGTTGTTGAACTCGCCGTCGTAGCCGAGACCAACTTCGAAGTTGTCGTTAACGGTTGAGTCGTCAACGAATACTACGTTTTCGCCGTTGTCGGTTTCAGGAGCGTAGGTTACGCCAGCCTGGAAGCCCGAGAACTTGGGTGTGTAGTAGGTAACCTTGGTGCTGTCGTCTGTGTCAACGGCGGTGAAGTTGTGGTCACCACGGTCGTTCAGTGCGTGTGCACGGGCACCCTCAGGTACGTAGTCGTCGTACGAACCATTGATCTGGCCAATACCAACTGTAGGAGCGAAAACAACGAGCTCTGAGGCACCGTCGTCGTCACCGAGTTCTACACGGCCCCAGGCACCGGCGAGGTAGAGACCTACTTCGTCGCTGTTGCTGGTGTCGCTGGTCGAAGCGTCCATCAGAACCTTGGCGCCATACTGCAGGCCGTTGTCGGCTGTAGCGTCGGCACGAACGAGGATCTGGGCTTCCGACTGGAAGTCACGGTCGCTGTTGTTAGCTGTATCGTTGTCGAACATCGCAGCCTGGAAAGCGGTGAAACCGCCTACTGTGACTTCGAGTTCAGCCTGAGCGGGAGCAGCGAATGCGCTGGCAGCGATCAGGGCTGTAGTTGCGAGTAAAACCTTCTTCATTATAACCCTCCTGGGAGTTGCACATGTGCGTGGCCTTGTCTTTTTTAAGAGAAGAGATGAACCGGCCACATAGTCCATCTCTCCAATCCATCAGCCTCAGAATGAGGCTTTGGTTTCTACTACCAGTACATAACCGTCATCGTCGGTACCGGTATCCTTGTTACGTTCAAAGAAGGCCAGATCGGCACCTGCCGACAGACCATCTGCAATCTTGTAAGCGCCGCCAAGAACTACAGCATTGTAGCTGCCGCCCGAGGTATCGATACCGCGGCCGCCGTTGGCGTCATAATCTTCGTTGATGTAGCTCAGTGCTACGCCCCACGGGCCCTGCTCGTAGCGGCCGGATACGTGGAAAGCTGTTTCGTCATCGTTGGCTACGCCATCGGTGTTGTTGGAATCGCCGCTGTCAACATAAGCGCCGCCAAACTCAAAGCCCTGATAGCCAACGCGCATGCCGAGGCCCCACGAGCGGATGTCTTCGCGGTTTGAGGTATCCTTGGCCTGCGACAGGTCATAGGTGGCACCAGCGCGTACGCGAATACCGTTACTGTAGGTGTTGCGGTAGTTCAGGCCCAGCTCGAACATATCGCGCTGGTTGCCGGCTGTGTTATCGAACTGAACTTGCTCGCCGTCTTCCTGGCTATCAACTTCAGGTACGTAGCTGACGCCAGCCTGGAAGCCCGAGAGACGGGGGCTGTAGTAGGTGACCTTGGTGGCCTGATCTGAATCAAGGGAACGGATCATGCCGCCGCCCGTATCCACCGAGCTGCCCGACGGGCGCGAAGCGGTGGGGATGAAGTTAACGTACGAACCGTTGAGCTGGCCGACGCCAACTGTGGGGCCGAGAACTGAAAGGTTTTGTGAAGCGCCATCGAGGTCACCGAACTCAACGCGGCCATAGCGGCCAGAAGCGTAGATGCCGGTGCGGCGGGCGTTTGAAGAAAGGTTGGTCGAGGTCAGCAGGTCAACGCGGGCACCATACTCAAGGCCGTTGTCGGCAGTGCCTTTGGCGTTGATGCGGATTTCCGACTTCGAGCGGAAGTCGCGGTCTGAGCTGTTGGCCTGGTCGTTATCAAAGAACCCTGCCTGTGTGCTCACATAGCCGCCCATAACAACTTCAAGCTCGGCATACGCTGCGGGAGCGAATGCAAGTACGCTGATGAGTGCAGTGCTTCCAAGCCAGAGTTTACGCATAACAACCAATCCTAAGAGTTGGGGAGCGCCGGTTGGCTTTCCCGCATAGGCTTGAATAAGGCTGGCAGGGCCGCACAGGCAAATCGAAACTAGGCCCAAAATACTGATGCTTTTGTGCTGTGGCGCAATAGACACAAAAGGTTAACGTTGCGCACCCCTAAAAATGCTAGGAGTTGCAAGTATTTACCTTCTGTTCATAATTGGGGTATGCCTTCCCTTATGGAAACATCTCCCGCCGACCGTCTGGCCCTCATCACCGCAAACGTGAAGAAAGCCGCTCTTGCTGCTGGCCGCCTGCCAGAGGGTGTGCGCTTGCTCGCCGTCAGCAAGGGGCATGATCAAGCGGCAGTAAAAGCGCTGGTTGCCTTGGGCCAAACCCGCTTTGCCGAGAACCGCGTGCAGGAGGCGCAAGCCAAGTACACGCACTTAAAGCAACAAAATGGGCTTGAATTGCACCTCATCGGTCCGTTGCAAAGCAATAAGGCCAAAGCCGCGGTTGAGCTGTTTGACTATATACATAGTGTCGACCGGCCTTCGCTGGTGGCCGCACTGGCCAGCGCCATGGCGGCAACCGGCAAAAAGCCCCGGCTCTTGGTGCAGGTGAATATCGGGCGCGAGCCGCAAAAGGCGGGCGTCTTGCCCGAGGACTTGCCCGGGCTGCTCGAGGCTTGCGCCAAGGCGGGTCTGCTGATCGAGGGGCTGATGTGCATTCCGCCAGTTGGAGGAATTGGGGGGCAAGATCCGGCGCCGTATTTTACCCAGTTGGCCGACCTGGCCAAAGCACATCACCTGTCCGAGCTGAGCATGGGTATGAGTGGGGATTACGAGTTGGCGGTTGCCGCTGGTGCTACATATATAAGAGTGGGCAGCGCTTTGTTTGGCAGCAGGTAGCTGCCTTTAAGTAAGCCGGCCTACATGCGGATGCGTGACGCTGCATCGTAGCGAGCGGATGCTTGCGCCACCGAAGTAATTGAATTGCTTGAAGACTGATCGCCAAAGAGTGATGCGAGTAAATGCTCACCTACATCCTTTCCGGTGCCTTCGGCCACTAAAGTGCTGCCAATACCGGAGAGAAAACCAATCGGCCCGCCAAAGAGCCCGCCACCCAGAATGCGCCCGACCGGGTTGATCGTATCGCCGGTCATGGCGCGGTAGATGTTCCCCACGATTGGGATGTGCTGCAGCGGGTTGATAATGTCGATCAGGTCGGCAAAGCCGCCTTCGTGCTCGGGCACAGTATCGGCGCTCGGTTTGGGCACATCGCCATGCACGGCTTGCCACGACCAGTTCCGCTTGCCGGAAGCGGTGGTGGGGTGTGCAGGGTTATTCCCCGCAGCAGGCAGCTGGCCAAGGTCAATGGTCATAAGAGTTAAGATGCAAGCCCCGCGCCAGCTGCAAGCAGCTTGATTCTCAACACTTATATATTGCCCTTCAGGGCGAACTGGCAGATTCTACCGCTTGTTATGCCCAGTCTCCTCCTGTTTGCCCCCCAGACTGCCCAAAGGGATGCGCTCACCGAGCAGCTCTCGCGCTGGCCGGGGCTGGAGCTGGCTGTGGCCCGCACACTGGCCGAATTCAAGACTGCTCTGGCTGCCAAGCCTGATGCTTTGCTGCTGAACCCGGATGGCGAGTTTGACCTCGAGCCCTGCCGCAACTTCAGGGCGCTGCGCCTTGGGCCGGGCGGGGATATTGCAACGCCGGTGCGCTGGAGCCAGTTGGCCAGCCGCCTTCAATTGTTACTTGGGCGCGGCGAGGCAGAAGAAGAATTTGCGGTGGGGCCGTATGTCTGCCTGCCACTCGAGCGCGTGTTGTTAAGTGCCGAGGGCGATGAGCACACCAAGCTGACCGATAAAGAAGTGCACCTGCTGCGCATGCTGGCCGAAAGTGGCAGCGCAGGCATGCAGCGCGATGAGCTGCTTGAGCGCGTCTGGGGGTATCGTGAAGGGCTCGATACCCATACGCTCGAGACGCATATTTACCGCCTGCGCCAGAAAATCGAGGCCGATCCTGCAGCGCCCACACTGCTGCTGACCATTGATGGCGGTTACTCATTGGCGGGGGCAGGTTAATGCGCGCGCTTGCCTTAATCATGGTTTTGCTGCTGGCAGGTTGCGCCAGCTACAGCGAGCGGCGCGGGCAGGGCATCGTCACGCTCCAGAACCAGCGCACCGCCGAGCGTGCCACCTTGCAGTATCGCTACCCGAATGGCGAGCTCGACCTTGGTGCCTGGCAGCAGGCCTCTTACCTGATGCGCGATGTGCGCAGCCCTGAGGGTGTGATGGTCGATCCGCGGCTTCTGGACTTTATGGCCGATATTGTAGCGGGTCTGGGCCGTCCCCCGCAAACGGTGGTGATTGTCACCTCTGGCTACCGTTCGCCACAGACCAATGCCGCTCTACGCCGTCAATCGGGCCAGGTGGCGGAGAACAGCTATCACCTTAAAGGTCAGGCGGCAGATATAAAGATTGCGGGCATAGCCGGGCAGGATATAGCGGCGGTGGCGATGCGCCTTAACCGCGGCGGGGTAGCCTTCTATCCCAATAACGGCCATGTGCATATTGATACCGGCCCACCACGCACTTGGGCGGCGCGCTAGCGCATTAGGGCGACGCGCTTAATCTACTTCTTTTTCAGCGCGGTAATGACCTTGGCGACAAGGCCATCTTGCTGCAATTCGGTTAGTGTCTTCCAGCGCTCACAGGCATGGGTTTCGATATGCATGGTTACGGTCTTTTCCAGTTGCTGCGGGGAAAGCGCGCTCAGGGTGAGGGGGCTAAGGCGGGCTTTGATATAGGCCAGTGCTGGTGCAACCAGATCATCATAACTGCTATCGGCTGCAAGCGGGACGGTACTGCTCGCCAGATAGTTTGGTGTTATGTAAATCATCTCAGGCAGGCTGGTGGGGGCAGGTTTTCTAGCCAACCCCTCGGCAAAGGGTGTCAGGCCGCTGGTTGTTAGCCTGAACAGATAAAGCGCTGCAAATACGAACAGGACCAGCGGCGCATAAGCCACTTCGGCCAGATCGAGCAGGGCATAAGGCGCCCATATGAGGCCAGCAGTAACGGCCAGCATGCTCAAGGCCTTGAAGCGGTTTGTTTTACAGAAAACCAGAACAGTGAAGAAGCCAACCCCGGCAAAGAAGAGATTGGCCGGACCCAGTTTGTTGAAGCGCAGTTTGAAGGTACTGGCAAACTCACGCGGTGTTTGCTGGCCTAACTGCAGCAAGGGCAAGTGTTCATCACCCAGCTGCTTGGGGTAAGCCAGGACGCGCCATGCCGTGTTACCGCTCATATCGCCCATGGCACTAACCAGCTGCTGATTCAGGCAGGTGATTTTGATCTCGCAGGTATGATTAGGGTTTACGCCATCGCACAAAAACCCAAGGGCCGAGTTACGGCCAAACCTGATGCCCTCCAGCCCAAGATCTTTGGGTTGCAGGAAGGCAGGGTCAATCGCAATACCAGCCACGCGCGGGTCGTTAGCGACATGTATTTCATCTATCAGCTCTTTGCTGGATGAGCGGCCACGCTTACGGCTCCAGCGCTCTTTGACATTTACATCCAGCGCTACACATTGCGCCAGCTGCGGCGCGGCATCGGTAATACGGTCTGATAATCTATCTGCCGTCAGCTGCCCAGTGATGAGCGCAATCTGGCCATTTGCCGTTGCCCAGCTGCCTGTATCGGTGGGGTCAGCGGCCTCCATCGCCTGCAGCAGATTTTGTGTGCTCTGGTAATTATAGATATCGCGCCCAACAAAAACGAGAGCTGTTATTGCTGCAATCACCAGCAGTGGCAGGAAGAAGCAGTAAAAGAAAACCCGGCCAAAGAGGCGCGAAATAAAACCGAACATGTTTTCCCTCACCGCCACGCAGCCTTTACCCTGCCTCAGGGGGTTTAAGAAAACTTTAAGTGAGGTCTGTGGGCTTTGCGGGCAACTTGTGATTTCTGCGAATTGAGTTCAGGTTTTTATCAGGAGAATAGGCCTGTTAACCATTGATATTAACCTTGAAGTGCTCCCCCTCAGGAAACTATAAACGGCGCATGACAAATCCAGTTTCAAAATTCGCCAGCCTAATGTGGAATCGTTCTGCCGCCCGCCGTGGCCTCAAGAACGGCCGTATATTTGAATGGGCCGATTGCGTGAGCAAGATCGGTGACGACAAGAGCTTCAGAGCCCAACTTGCTGGACATGACATACGCTACCTTGTGCGCAGCGATGTTGCTGATGGCTGCTCGCATTGGGTTAACCCGGTGTTTGAGTTCATTCGCCCTGATGCAGGCTTGCTCAAGCATGGGCAGGAAGAGCTGCATACCACCCTGACAGCACTGGTTGTAAATAACCCGGTTACTTACAATCTCACTTACTTCACAGCGTTTGCGCTTAAGGCCAAAGACTGGTCACTCTTCGCACCTGCGCTTGACGATCATATCGTTGCCAAGGGTATGCAGATGCTGCTGGGCAGTGCCTCGGGTTGCGGCGTGGGCGAATTGGCCAGCGCAGTTGCAACCTACCGCCCCGAACTGAACAAGGCCGCACTTGAGGGCCTGACCGCTGGCGCTCCGGGCCTGTTCCAGCGCGGTGCCATCATCTCGAATTATCCTTATGTTCTTAACGCCATGTCGGGTGCGCCGGAGCTTAAGGCTGCGCTAGAGGCGCATCCGGCAGCGCAGGCTTTTGTCGGTTTTGCTGCCCACTCTGAGCTGCGCCTGAATGATAACATCGTGCTTGAGGCGAATGCCGAGCGCGGTGTGCTGGTGCATGATAGCAGCAAGCATGGCCTGCGCGATGGTCCCGTGCGTCTGTACCGCCAGCTAAACGAATGGTTGACCGCCGCCGCAGCAGATAGTGCTGATATGCGCCCTGCACTTGTTTTCGAGGGTCTGTCAGTCTTGGCTAAACGGCCTGATGCGGGCGTAAGGGAAATTGCCCTTACAGCTCAGGCTGAGGCGCGTCAGGCCTATGAGGCACATAAACTTTCGCCCGCGCTCACCCAGCGTATCGCTGCCACTTTTGAATAAAGGTATTTCCGGTTAACCCGGCCCTTCCGGCTTTTTATAACCGGCGGGAGGAATGCCGCTGCGCAAGCGTGCGAACAGTTTGCGGGCAATATCGTAAGGCGAGAGGCCGGCGTAGGGGTCGATCCCGCGTTTGTGTTTCAGGCCCACGCGGGCGGCTTCAAGCGCCATCCATTCATGCGCTGCTTCAGCCCGGCAGGCAGGGTTGAAGTTTTTCACTAGCGGAAAATGCGCGCATTTACTGTCATTCAGCATGTTATGCAGGCGCTCGTAGTGCATAAGGTCGCTCTCGTGCACAAAGGCCAGTTTGCTATCGCTCCGCTGGAAGATGCACACAATGCCGCCGCGTGGCTCGTTGTTACTCACCACGTCAACATATGTAGTTAAAAAGCTGCCCGGCTGGCGGCGCGCCAGTTGCTCGATCATGCCCATAGTCCCTGTTGTGCAAACTCTGTGGTCTGCTTATGCAGGTAATTGTTGCAGGAATGTGCGGAGCGTCAAGTAGGGTTCGGGTGCCGTCTAGTGTCGGCTAGGTGCCAATGGTCAGCTCGGCCTGACGGCCTACCAGCGCTCCGTCCAGCAGTTCACCATTGGTGCCATCAAGCTTGACCGAGAGCACACCGTTGCGCAGCTGCGCATCGACCACTTCCACAGCCTGCGGGCCGTTACTGGTCACAACGCTGCCAAATTGGCCGACAAACGACATGGGAGCCATATCGCTAAACTTACCCTGTAACACAAACCACCAGCCCGCGCCCCCAAACTGCTTGGGCCCCATGCTGTTGTTCTGCGATTTTTCGACGATGGTGTAGGTTTTGCTCATAAACCCGGTTTAGCCGAGGTAAGGCGGCGCATCAAGCCGGTATAGAGTTTTGCGCTATCGCCGTTCAGCACAGGCTCGGGCTGTGCAGTTTGCGGCGTGAAGGCTTCGTGTAGCGGCAGGCCAAACACCTGCTGCAGGCGGCGTGCACCAATAAAGGCCAGCGAGACCTCGCGCTCCATCCATTCGCGCTGTGAAGGTGGGGTCAGCTTGTTTTCAAGGCGCTCGCGATGGCGCTCCACCAATTCGCCAAGGTCCTTCATGGTCAGGCCCACATCGGCATCATCTTCGCGCTTGAACACGGCAATGCAGGCCTCGTCCGGATCGGTGGTGGCAACCACAAAACGGTTCAGGCGCTGGGCTGCTATCTGCTCACAGGTTTTCCACCACGGCATGATTACTCTCGCTTCAGGCTTCTAACGGCAAGGCGCTGCATGAGTTGTGCATACTCATTGGCTTGCGCCGGCCCGGGCTGGCGTTCTTTGGGCGCTTCGTAAGGGCGCAGGCGGTCGTCGAGCAGCAGGTTGAACTGTCGCGAAAGCGCAAAAGCACCGTCATAGGCCAGCTGGCGTTCACGCGCGATAACATTACGTTCCTCGGGTGGCATGGCGCCGCCGTGAAAGAGCAGCTCATTGTGGTTTTCAACCAGCTCGCCGAGGTCTTCCATGGTCAGGCCAAACTCTTTGCCGCTCACCAGTGCAAACATGGCGACGGGTGTTTTATCGAGATCCTCAAGCACGCCTTGAAAGCTGGCGATTTTCTCGGCCGGGTTCTGCTCACTCTTGCGCCACGGAAACTTCATGAATGCACCGGATTAGGCTTGAGAGTGCGTGCAAGTGTAGTGCCGCTAAACTTCTGCCACACAGTTGCGGCCTGTTGTTCAATGCTGGCAGGGAAGCTGGGCGCAGCGATGATGAACTCCTGCGTCGGGCACGTAGCTGTGCGCTTAGGCGGGAAGCTGGCAATGCGCACGTCATTCATATGCGCGCCAACATCTGACACCAATGCATCTTCACTTGCGAGCAGGCTCATGCGATAGGGCGTGAGATGCGGCAGGCGTTTGCATTCTTCGTAATTGCGATGGATGAGGTAGAGCGTATCCATACCCACCATCTCGGGCTTGCCATCGTGACGTTCCATCACCGCGAGAATAGCGTTGTCGGGCCCGTACTCAAACCCATGAAAGCGCGCATAAAGCGCATCATCACTACGGTGTTTGATATCACTCAGGTGCGCCATGCTAGCCTCCTAATGTGCTGCCCTTTTTATAGCGGGCCAAAATACCGGCGCTCTCGCTCACCACACTCTCCGGGAAGTTCTCAGCGCTTAAAATGACAGGTGCCGTGCCTGCTTTGGCGGCCTCTATGGCCAGCTCAATCGCGGCATTGGCGCGTTCGGTGGCAAAGTCTTCCTGCTGCAAGAGGGCAAAGCGCTTGGCGCTGCCGGCATTCGCTTCACTGGTCATGGTGAAGGCCATGCGCAGACCCATGATCTGGGTAATGCCAACCATGCGTGCTTCACCGCCCTGCGTTTGCATGACGGCCATGAATACATCCTTGCACTGAGCCTCGTCATAGACTTGCTCAACGCCGTGGAAGCTTGCCAGAATATCGGAGTCCTTACGGCTTTCGAGATTATCGAGGTCCATACCTGTTCGTCTGCCCAAGGGTTTCATTATTGTTGTCTCCCGCAGGGAGCTTAACAACAGCTGGACGACGAATCCAAGCTTTTATAATGGTAAACGCTGGCCTAGGCGGGTTTGCGGCCCAACCAGCCCCATGGCGTAACGCATGAAAAAGCCCTTGAGGTGGGTGGTGCGGTTAACGCCAGCCAAACCAGTGCGGCGCAGCATGGTGAGGGTGGGCGAGCGGTTGGAGAACAGGTGGGTCAGCACATCCGTACCCGCCAGCATGGCCATGGTATCGGTTTTGCGGCCCTGTTCGTAGGTTTTGAGGAGTTTCTCGGACCCGATATCCTGACCTTCACGTAAGGCATCGGCTACCAGTTCGGCCAGCAGGGCCACATCGCGCATACCAATATTAAGGCCTTGGCCCGCGATCGGGTGCATGCGGTGGGCAGCTTCACTTATTAATGCCAAACGAGGCGCGGTATAGCGGGCGGCATGTAGCAGTGACAGCGGGTAGACAAAGCGCGGCGAGGCGAGGGTGATTTTACCCAGCCAATCGCCAATCCGGTCCTGCAGCTCAGCCACGAATTCGGCATCCGAAAGCTTCAGGTAATGCGGGGCGAGGTCATTATCGTCCGACCAGACAATCGAGCATTTATTGATATATTTCTGCCCTACCGCTCCGCTACTTGAGGGCTTCATGGGCAGAACCGCAAAAGGCCCGGCCGGGCGGAAGTTCTCCAGAGCCGTGCCCTCATGCGGCTTTTCGCAGGCAATGGTGCATACAATCGCGCTTTGGTTATAGGCGCGGGTGCGGGTTTTGATGCCGGCCTGCTCGCGGCACAGGCTGTCTTTGCCATCTGCGCCTACAATCAGCTTGGCGGTGAGGACCTCGCCATTGGTGAGCACCACCTCAGCATAATCGGGATGTGCCTTGATCGACTTAACCGCGGCGGGCGCAAGGTGGTGCGCATCTTTAAGGGTTTCGAGGCGCTTGAACAGGCCGCGGCGCAGCTCGCGGTTATCCACGATCCAGCCAAACGGCTCGCCGTTCACGGCGCCCGAGGGGAAGTGCAGGTGTTTGGGTGAATTACCATCCGTTACGCGGATATCGAGAATGGGCTGGGATTCTTTTTCAACCAGTGGCCATACGCCTATAGCCGAGAGAATTTGCTGTGATGCATAGGACACGGCGGTGGTGCGGCCATCGTACTTCACGGCCAGCTGCGCGGCTGGAGTCTCACGATCGAGACAAAGCGCGTTAACACCGGCACTGCCGAGCGCCGCGGTCAGCGAAAGGCCGGCCAGACCGCCACCCACCACGATTACATCGGCAGTTAACTCTCCAGTTAACGATTTATTCCGTTTCGGCATGGCAATCTCCACTTTTTCTCCGCGCCAAGCTAAACCACGGCTTGTGCGGATTCTAGAACAAAAGCTAAACTACGCCCTGACATGACATATACCAGTTCCCGTTATGCCGCATCCTCGCAGGATGGGCGGCCCCCTCTCTTCCCTCCTTTGGTGGCGGCGTTCCTGCGCCGTCGCTTGTACGAGGGTATGGGTGCTGCGTTGGTCATCACCGCTATACTTATATGTGTAGCGCTACTTACCTATAACCCGGCCGATCCGTCATATAATACGGCAAGCGAGAATGTGAATGCCCTCAACTGGCTGGGCACCTCGGGCAGTTACTTTGCCGACCTCATGGCGCAGTCGCTTGGTATTGCTGCGTTTATTCCTGCCATCATGATTGGTAGTTGGGGCCTGCGCCTGCTGCTCAAGCAGCCGTTGCCGTTCATCGGCTGGCGCATTGGCTTTACCGTTGTTGCTACTTTCCTTGCGGCAGCGGCTTTTGCTGGCCTGCCTGAATTTGGCGCTTGGCCTTATGGCGCGCAAACCGGCGGTGCTGTGGGCTTGTTCCTGCTCGATATCGTGACCAGCAGTTTACCCGGCGCCTGGAAAGGCTTTTCGGCGGCCTGGCCTGCGGGCCTGTGCGCGGTGGTCGCGGCTGTTATGCTCTTCCCGGCTATGGGCTTCTCATACGGGCAGTGGGGTACGGGTGGCCTACGCCTGCTCAAGACCCTGCGCTGGCTGGCTGTAAGTGCTGTTGCCATGGTGATGGCCTTTATTGTGAAGCTTCGCCGTAAGGATGATGATGCTGAAGAAGTGGCAGCCCCCATCCGCCGCAAGAAGCGTCCGCTGCTCACCGAACGCAATATGGATGACACCCCTGCTGATGCCGAAGCCGAAAGCTTTGAGGTGGATGAGGAAGAAGACGAAGTGGCCGAAGAGCTGCCGCTGGCCGGTGGCCGCACGGCTGAGCGCCCCAAGAAGGTGGCCGCCACCGCCGAACGCAAGCGCAAGGCTGTGAATACCGCTTATGGCCGGTACGAGTTCCCCTCGCTCGAGGTTCTGGCCACGCCTGATAAAGGCGGCCCCAAACAGAGCGAAGCGCAGATCAGCGAAACCGCCCAAGACCTCGTGGGTGTGCTGGGCGACTTTGGCGTTGAGGGTAAAATCCTTAAGGGCTCACAAGGCCCGGTTGTTACACTTTACGAGCTTGAGCCCGCGCCGGGTACCAAGTCTGCCCGCGTGATTGGCCTGTCTGATGATATCGCCCGCCAGATGAGTGCAATTTCGGTACGTGTTGCCACTGTACCGGGCCGCAATGTGCTGGGTATCGAGCTGCCGAACAAGAAACGCGAGACAGTTTACTTGCGCGAGCTGCTGGCACACCCCTCTTATACCAAGGGCCCGGCCAAGCTGCCGCTGGCTTTGGGTAAAGACATCAGCGGTGAGCCGATGGTAGCCGACTTGGCCCGTATGCCACATTTGCTGGTGGCGGGTACCACGGGTTCGGGTAAGTCGGTTTCGATCAACACCATGATCCTCTCCCTGCTCTATAAGCTCACGCCCGAGCAGGTGCGCTTTATCATGGTCGACCCCAAGATGCTTGAACTCAGCATCTACGAGGGCATCCCGCATTTGCTGGCACCGGTTGTAACCGAGCCGAAGAAGGCCGTGGTCGCGCTCAAGTGGACCGTGCGCGAAATGGAAGACCGCTACCGCGCCATGGCCAAGCTGGGCGTGCGTAACATCGATGGTTATAACGAACGTATTAGGGATGTCCGCGCCAAGGGCGAAGTGCTCACCCGCCGTGTGCAGACCGGGTTTGATAGTGATACCGGCAAGCCGGTGTTTGAAGACCAGCCGATGGATCTCACCGAGCTGCCCTACATCGTAGTGGTGGTCGACGAAATGGCCGACCTCATGCTGGTTGCGGGTAAGGATATTGAAGCCGCCATTCAGCGTTTGGCGCAGATGGCGCGTGCGGCGGGTATCCACCTCATCATGGCCACGCAGCGTCCGTCGGTTGACGTTATCACCGGTACCATTAAAGCCAACTTCCCTACCCGTATGTCATTCCAGGTGACTAGCAAGATCGACAGCCGCACCATTTTGGGTGAGCAGGGTGCCGAGCAGCTGCTGGGTCAGGGCGATATGCTGTTCATGGCTGGCGGTGGGCGCATTACCCGCGTACACGGCCCGTTTGCATCAGATCATGAAGTTGAAACCGTGGTACGCCACCTCAAGACACAGGGCGAGCCCAGCTACCTTGAAGATGTGACCAAGGAAGAAGAAGAGAGCTTCGGCATGCCCGGTGTGGATGGTGGCGGCGATGGTTCGGGCGATGCGCTTTATGATCAGGCGGTGCAGATTGTGCTGCGTGAGCGCAAGGCCACTACCAGTTACATTCAGCGCTGCCTGCAGATTGGGTACAATCGTGCCGCCCGCCTGATTGAGCGCATGGAGCAGGAAGGCCTCGTGGGTCCTTCCAACCATGTAGGTAAGCGCGAGATCCTCGTGCCGGGTGATAGTGCAAGGTAACTCATTGAGCTAACTGGTTTTGCCGTCAGCCGAACGACTTACTAAATCTCGTTAAGGTTAACAGCACTTAATAGTGTTTGCGCCAAACCCTGCATGTTTGGTAATTTAACTTCACATTCAAATTCAAATGTGGAGCAGAGCACATGATCCCTCAGGAACTGATGGCCCGTCATATCATCGAGAGAATGGCTATTACTGGGGCAGCTGTCTCGCCTGCCGTCATGTTGCGCATCGCCAAGGTATCCGGTCAGCCCATGGAGGTGTTTGACGCCGCCGTCATTCAGCTGCACCAGATTGGCGCGATCAAGCCCAATACCGCCAAGGATAAGGTCATGCTCAGCACCAAAGGCGAGCGCATGGCTGATAGCTTCCGCGGTCTTTCTGCTCATCAGATCAAGCTATTCGAGATGGATGCTGCCGTACGAATCCTCCAGGGAGTTGCCTTTGGTGAGCACCCGGGAAACATCAGGCCAACTCATATCGGACCGGCGCGCCATAATGGTATTATCTCCAGCCTTACCGAGCATGCCTATGTTGAACAGTTACATTTGGGCCGTACATACCGCCTGACCCAGCTTGGGCAGGCAGTCATGCAAAAATGCAGTTATGCCGGTTAAGGAGCCAGCCTGATGCGCGATCTCGTGAAAGCCACTCTTGCCATTGTCGAGCCGATTGCGCTGAATAAAAACGGCTGCATGAGCGGCGATGACCTGCGCGCTACCTATGCCGCTTATGCACCTCGCGGTGTTGGGTTTGAAGAGGCGATTGCTGCGCTGGAATACGGCAGGCTGGTGCAGCTTGCAGGTATGAAGGAACACGGCCAGAGCATGATGGGCTATCAGCTGACCGTAGCTGGCGAGGCAATGGCCGATATGCTGATGGGCCGTAATCCTGACCTTGTTATTCAGGCTGCAGCCAAAGCCATTTTGCAGACAGCGCATAGCGAAGGCCTGGTCGCGGCTGGTTTTGGCGCGTGTCATGTGGGCCCGGCACGCGCGGCAGCGATTTTCGATAATCTGCTGGCGCATGAGTATTTAGCCCCGCCCAGCTTGCAGTTTGGTCATGTAACCAGAGCGACAGTGGCGGTGATTACGCCACGTGGTTTGAGCGTGCTCGATTACGCGGCCATACAGCTTTGAATATTAATGTTTGAATTTTAGAGATTTTATATTGTGAATCCGGCTCTACCGAATGTATAAGGGAAACATGTTGAATCAGGCCAAGTCTTTGCGACGACGAATCCGCGGGTAATCCCGAAGGATCTGGCTGACCATTTTTTCCAAAATACAGGCAAATTCCAAGGGGCTAACCCGCTTTAAACAGCTTAGGGCTTTTTATTTTAACACCTGTATTTGCGAGAGAAAAAATGACCACACCTCATCAATTCAAATGGACCCGCGGTAATCTGGCTAATGGCTTTGCGAGCTATGCCGAGCATCTGGGCCTGCAGCCCGCTGATGCTGTCTTCATCAATTCGCTGGTGGTTGACCCCAAGGGCGCAACCTGGCGCATGACCGCGACTGACGACCTTGAAGGTGTTTCAACCGCTTATACGCTGGCCATGTCTGGCCCGCAAAGCGTGGCGCTGCACTTCCCGCTCACCCGCGCGCAGCAGCAATATGTCTCAACCTATCTGGCCGAGGGCGGCACGCTTAAGGCGATTGAGCCAGTTGCTGAGGGCCGCCGCTATCCTGAGGCGTCGATTATCACAGCGCTGCTATCAACCGCACATACGCCTGAAACCCAGAACCTGCTGAAGGGTAAGGTTATCGTCAACTCGTATGTAACCGAAGAGGTTGAAGCCCTGGCTGAAAAAACTGGTGCCAGCGTGCTGATGAGCAACTCAACCTTCCTCAAGTTTGTGGGTAAGGAATACCTGCACCAGACGTCGGTTGAAGAGGGCTTTGACGCGCCCCCCGGTGTTGTGATTGAAGACCCGAAGGATATTTTCGCCAAGGCTGGAAAGTTCCGCGCCATGATGCTCAAGAAGGGCATCGATCCCGAGACCACCAAAGTCTGGATCAAGCCCACCTCGCTTTCGGGCGGTCAGGGCGTAATCAGCAAGCCTGATGCAACCCCAGATTCGCTGATGGAAGCCTTTGGCGAAATTGCCAAGGCCTATCAGGATTGCGGTTTCTTTGCCGATAACACTGCCAAGATTGATCCGCAGAATCCGTTTAAAGGTATTCAGCGCTTCATGCCGATTGTGATGGAAGTGGATGTGGGCAAACTGCCCGGTGTGATTGGCAAGATCGACGATGTGGGCGTGAAAGCGATTATCGGTGACAAGGGCGTAACCCATGTTGAAAACACCGTGCTCTCAACCCAGAACGGCCATTATATGGGCAGCCGCTTGCCGCAGGCAGCAGATGAGCGTGTAGTTACGCCAACTGAAATTGCAGCCGACAAGCTGATGCAGCGTATGCACAAGGATGGCTACCGCGGTTATATCAGCGTGAACGCCATTGCGGTTGAGAATGCCGACGGCACGGTGAGCGCTTATATGAACGACATCAATACCCGCCTTTCAGGCGCATCGCCGCTGCTGGGCCTGGCGCATAAGGCCGAGCAGCATCTGGGCCAGCGTCCGCATGCCTTCTCGAAGGGCTGCAAGCTGCCGTTGCCTGAAGGCTGCACCGATGCGTTTGAAGTTGTGGCGGAACACCTTGGCAAGAACCTCTATCGTGGTGCTGAAAGCGGTTATACCGGTATTGTGCCGGCGGTAGTCGATGTGCCCACAGGTGGCAACCATATCAGCTACCGTGCGGTGGTTATCGCCAAGACCGAGGCCGAGATGATTGCCCTGAACAAGGCACTTACCGCGCCTAAGGCACAGCCCGCACTCGTCTAAGGCTTGTTCGTTTGATGGCGTCAGTGTACCAGCAATGGTTGCTGACGCCATTTTCATGTGAGGATAGTCCATGCAGCCAGAGGTATTCACGTTCAAAGCAGCGCAGGCAGGCCTGCATCTGCTGGTCTTTGGCGGTATTCACGGTAAAGAGGTATGCGGACAGATAGCTGCGCGCAAACTGGTGCAGCAGCTCGAAAGCGGCGAACTGAAGCTTGCCACAGGCACGCTCACCATCGTGCCGCAGTGTAACGCCAAAGCCGCGCAGCAGGGCAAACAGTATATCGATACCAACCTTAACCGCGTGTTCCACCCGCATGCCAACCCAACCCTGCATGAGCATCATCTGGCTAACGCGCTCTGTCCGCTGGTGGCGGCTGCCGATTGTCTGCTCGACCTGCATTCAACCTCGGCACCCACACAGCCTTATGTATTCCTTGATTTTCCGGATGACATTTCGCGCCAGTGGGTGGGCAAGCTGGGGGCCAATTATGTGGTGATGGGCTGGACCGAGCTGCACCTCGAGAATAATGGCGAAGTGAGCACGCAGGAATATGCCCATCAGGTAGGCCGCAAGGCGCTGACGTTTGAGTGCGGCCAGCACCTCGATGCCCTTGCGCCCGAGCGCGCTTATGATGCTGCCTTGGCCAGTTTGCAGTTTTTTGGGTTGATGGCAGCGCCCATGCCGCTTAATGAGCCACGCTACATCACGCTGCGTGAAATCCATTTCAAGAAGATGGACGGCACTTTCCCCAAGAAATGGGAGAATTTCTCAACCGTAACAGCTGGTGAGCTACTGGCTACCTATAGCGATGGCAGTGTGCTGACAGCACCGGCCGACGGCTATATCCTGCTACCCAAGGAAAACGCCGTGATTGGCGAAGACTGGCTGTATTTCGCTTCAGCTTGAACTCGGGCCTGAATTGCGGTTTCAAATTACCCACCCAGCTGACAGTTTGCCGCAAGGGACGGAATGACACGTTGTGCGCTTGTAGGGGCCTGCTAAAGTAACGGGTATGAACATGCTCCTTCGCCCTGCTCTTGTAGCCCTTCTCGTCTTTTCGGCCCTGCCTGTTGCACAGGCGGCAACCCCTGTGGATGACGCACCCGCGCCGATTACCATTTCGGAGCAGGACCAGCGCGACCTCAAGCGCATCGAAGATTACTTTAATGGCCTCAAGCCTTTGGCTGCACGCTTTACCCAGCGCGCCACCCAGCTTGACGGCAGCGTGGGCGAGGTAACCGGCAATTTCAAGCTCTGGCGCCCGGGCCGCGTACACATTCAGTACGATGCCCCGAGCAAGGATTTCATCATTGCGGATGGCACCAACATCTATCAGTGGGATGATGCGATGAAGCAGCAGAGCCAGACTGGTATTGACGATACGCTGGCGGGCTTCCTCTTGAAGCGTAACCTCAACTTCAGTGGCGATGATGTGACGGTGGCCAAGGTCAGCCACCCCAATCCTACGCAAATGGAAGTAACCGTGCGCTCGGCCAAAGACCCGCAGGCTGGCGAAATGACGCTGGTGATGCAGGAAGTGCCAATGCAGATTCTGGGCTGGCGCGTGCTTGATGCGCAGGGCGTGACTACTGAGGTCATGCTGTCGGACATCAAGACCGATCAGAACTTCCGCCGCAGCGAATTTACTTTCCGCAGCCCGACTTTCGGCAACAACCGTAATCGCTAGGCGTTAAGCCAGCGCCACGCTCTTGAGCGGCGGGTATAGCACCTGCTTGTTACCGTCTGCCATAATCGGGTAGGTGGGGTAGCGCTTTTGCACACTCAGGGCCACCAGATTGCCGAGGTCATGTGAGGGAACGGCTTGCGTAATCACGCCTTCATTGCGGTCGAGCATATAAAGCTCGGTTCTCTTGATCTCACCCGTGAACAGATCCATCGCGACGGCCGAGAGTCCGTTGGGAACGCGATTAACAATGGTTTCGGCTTCAAGCATCCAGGCTTCATGGCAGAAGTTGATATTGGCAATCTGGCCGGTGGCCATACGCACTTCATGTCGTGGCTTGTTGTTAAAGCTGCGCATGAGGCGGCTGCCGGGGCCGCTTTCCTTGATGAAGATTTCAATTGCCTTATGGGTGGGTATTTCGCGCGTGGGCAGCATGTAGAGGCTGTAGGAGGTAACCGGAATGCCGTTATCGGCATCGCGCAAGGCGCTACCTACCAGCAGTGATTTGGTTACGCCCATGGCGCTTGAAAGATCACGAAGCTCTTCCAGATAAGGTGGAAGGGCACGAGGCGTATGGTCCATGTTAAATCACCCGCAGATTTTGAAACCTTTGTAAGCGGGCAGGGCCAAAAGGCAGCCTGCTTGCTTGCGGGCATAATGACGATCGCTGGGGTCCATGTCACGTTTTATTGTCATGGTTTTTAGGGATTTATCGTCAAGGTAGGCTTCGCTGGCGAAGCAGAAGCCCCGATCGTTAACAGCAATACCCGAAAGGCCGATGGGCGCGGCGCGCGCAGCCAGTTCGGCCCCTGGGGCGCAATTGTTAAGCATGGTAATGTCGAGCTTGCGGCCCTCAAGCGTAAAGGTAAAGCGCATGGCGTTATCGTTTTGTGTGGCCTTCAGGCTTTGCAGGGCGGTGCCCTTGAGCTCGCGCAACAGGCCGCGGGTCACAAGGCTAAGCGCAGTTAAGCTGCTGCTGGCCAGTGGCAGCTGGCCATAGTAATTGAACTGATGTGTGGGGCTTTCGTTATCGGCATCGCGCAGCGCATCGCCATAAGCCACAGCACCGCGCATACCAATACGCTGCAGCAGTTCAAAATCACGAGTGAGCACATTCTCGTACAGGGCCGAGATGGTGGCGGGCTCATAACTGAAGATGGGGCCGTTGATAAGCATGTTGGTAAGATGCTCTATTCGGCTTCTCGGCCCGCAAGGTCAAGCGCGATTGTATGAAATTTTGCGCTTACCCATGCGTCAGTCTGACAGCTGAGTTAATCGCTGTTTATGCGAGTTCCAGCTGCATGCGCAGGTCTTTGCGTGCCTGCGTTTCGGTACGTGCAAGGCTGCCTTGCGCTGTATGCACGGCTACCTGCTGCTCGACCGGCTGGCGTGCCAGAATATCCATGGCAGCAACCGGCTTCTCACTTACCTGCACGTGCAGATGGGTCGAGCCGATGAGCACGCCAAACTGGCTCTGGTCGTTATAGAACATCACTTCGCGTGGCATGATCTCGCCGGGGGCGCGGCGCGAGTTGAGCCTGGTGGCGGCGCTCAGCTTTTGCGTCAGGCGCAACCAGCTGGCCACCGGGTTCTGGCCTTCGGGCAGGGCGGCAACCACCTGCAGGTGCACTTTACCGCTGCGCTTGTTGGTAGCGCTGGCGTCCACGTCTTCGCCAAAGACCACCGGTTCACGCAGGCCAAGCTGGCTCAGGAATTTGAAGGCCTGAGCGGTGGCGGAGGTGATCGCGGGTGAGTCGTTTGTGCGCTGCATAAGAAGCTCCTGCAAATTTGTATGGCAGGAACCTTAGTATGGTTTAAATTTGCCCGTCAACATCTTTTTGAGCAATAAAATTACTCATAAATCCAACTAAATGCATGGCTCTTGGCTGAGGTATTCGGTTGCGGTGCAATACCGCCTTGCTGGCGGGCGTTGTTGTAGGCGGCGCTTACCTCGATTTGCTGATGCCGCGTCATGATGGCGGCAGCGGCCACGGTGGGGGCAGCTTCTATGACTTCGGCAATGCTCGGCATTCGCTCGTGGAAGAAGATGATGTTAAGCGGCTTGGCATTGAACCGCGCCTTGAACTCGATGGCCATTTCCTTGGCTCTTGGGGTGACGACCACCGCTGAATTGGCGAGTGTCGTTTGCATTTTGCGCGCCATCGGCATCAGCTCCGACTTCCGCAGGAAGGCGAGGTAGTTGAACGGCTGCTCGGGCCGCAGCTGCAAATGGTCGATCGCCCAGATGGAGCTGCCATAAAGCAGTGCGTCTTTAGCGCCCACAAGTTCGAGCAGCTGGAAGTGCGGCTCGATGATGGTGCGGAACGGGCGGCTGAACTGCAGGCCGTTAATGGCATAGGTTTCGCTCATCGTATAATCATCCTCATTTGCATGACAGGGCGCAGGGTAACCTCGCCATTCGGGCATAAAGTAAGCGCTGCACCGGGAATGCTTTCATCATCCAGTGCGGCGAGGCGGCGGAATTCATCGCAGGCCAGCTCTTCGGCTTCGGCCCGGTCTTGCGGCAAAACCGGTATGTCGGTGAAGAGCGCATAGGCCAATACAGGGTCGAGCCCGTTATCACTGACAATCCGTGTGCCGGTAGGCTGGGCGAGTTGTGCGAAGTTGAAAATACATTCGCGTAGCTGCTCATCCAGCAGCGGGCGCATGATGCTGTCATCAAGCTGCTCGGCGACTTCGGCATGGCGCGTTGGCGCGACCAGGCTCAGCTCGCGCCGGCGTACGAGGTCCGAGAATTGTGGACTGACCTGTGAAACTGCCTCACCCATATTTGCCCCCTGTTTACTTTCGGGCAGGCTAGCAAGCGGCGTGGCTATTGTGCAAGGCGAGATAGGTTAATCAGGCATAATGGTTTTTGGGCCGGTAGGCCGAGCCCAGATCAACCCTGAAATCCGGGAACTTGTCAGACATTTTATCGGCGTAGCGGAGAATAAGGCCTGTATCGTCAGTGTTGAGCGGGCGGATGACATGCTCACGCATATGCTGTTCAAACTCAGGCCGTACCCAGACCTGCTTGGTGAACACATCTGCCGCAATGGCAGAAATGCCAAACAGCGCATGCTCGGCCATGAAGCGCGGGCTGCGCGGTGCGTATGAAAGGCAGACATCGGTTTTAACGCCGCTGGGCAGGGTATAGAAAAGCCGCTTGGGCTGCAGCGGGTGGTCGGTTGAGTATTCCATACGTGCGGTGCGGGCCAGGCGCTCGCGCAGCTTCCACCAACGCAGATCGGTCTGGCCAATAATCAGATCGTGATCGTTAATCCGGTTAGGGTGGCCCAGCTGGGTGGCATAGAGCGAGCTGCCGAATAGTGTGGCCTTGTGCACGCCACTGCTGCGTAACCAGTCTTGAATCTCGGGCAGAGCCGGCGGCATGATGCTTTGAACGCTGCGTACTGCGGCGCGAGTGCCAAGGGTGTTGAAGCGGTTAAGCATGCACGAAGGGTAGCAATGCTGCTTGGCGCAGTGCAAGCCGGTATTATGGTTAATGCCGTTAAGGTGAGGGCGTTGCCTGCCTGAGGTGGCGCAAAACATGCGCCGTTGCAGTTTGACTATTCCTGGTGTCAGCCAGATCACTGAAAACGATTAATGCGTCAGTTGCTGGCTGACTGGCGGGCAGATGCGCCGTATTGGCAATTACCAGAACATGACCATTTAGCAGGCCTGCGAGGCCGGACACTGAGTGCTTGGCATCGTCAAACAGGTGCTCATACCCGCAGTTCATCCAGATCAGCGCGTTGGGGGTGCTCGCCTGTTGCTGCAGCAAATGCGCCATAAGCCGGTTGCGGCTATGCATTGCGCGGGGTTCGCCCGCCATGAATCCGAGGTGGTGGCTTGGTTCTCCGTCAGGCATGAACTGGCGCGTCAGCTCATCCTTGGGGTCAAGGAACGGGAAGACCCGGCCCCATTTGATACTGGCATCGACAGCGATCAGTGGCACGTTGTTATCTGTAAAAGCCGTGAGCATAACGCGTGAGGCATCCTGTGGGTTGCCAGCGCCATTGCCATAAAAACTCAGGATGCGGGCGAGCTGAACCGATGGCCTATCGTGCGGCTTTATCAGACCGGGAAGGTCTTTCTTAAACTTGGTCAGATCCTTCTGCAGCGTATCATGCGGGCGCTCGAGGGCAAATTGCAGGGTCGCAAGCTGGTGAGGAATTGTAGTGCCACCCAGTAAACCAGCGCGATGGGCTGCCACATAGGGCAGGAATGTTTCGATCTGGTCGTTATGCTGTTCGCCCGCGAGAATAAATATGGGCGCGGTGCTGTTGGCGCGGATGCGGGCCACTTGTGCAAAGGCAGCATCAATAACCGGCAGCGGGTTATAAGGCGCTGCAGCACAGTTGATGCTGATGTGGGACTGGCTCATGCCCGCACGCTAGCCAATACCATGACACAAGCGCAAGAAAAAAGCCCACCGTTCAGGGTGGGCTTTTATGTTGATACGCGAAGCTTAAACCTTGCCGTGGCAGTGTTTGTACTTCTTGCCCGAACCGCAGGGGCAAACGTTATTGCGCGGGGTATCGCCCCAGGTGGTGGGGTCGCGCAGATCAACTTCCATTTTGCGCAGCGGCTTGGGCGCGGGCATCGGCACCGAGCCCTGGCGGCTCATGCCAGCGGGCATGGCGCTGGGCACTTCGGCCTCGGCCCCGACCAGCATCGGCTCGGCACTGGGGTGTATCATCTGCATATCCTGCGGGCGCGGACCCTGGGGCATCATCATCTCAGGTGTGGCCACGCGAATCTCGAGGCGCATGAGGGTCTGTGTTACCTGCTCACGCAGGTTATCCAGCAGTGCCCCGAACAGTTCAAACGCTTCGCGCTTGTATTCGTTCAGCGGGTCGCGCTGACCCATCGAACGCAGGCCGATGCCCTGACGCAGATGGTCGAGGCCCAGAAGATGCTCTTTCCAGCCCTGATCCAGCAGCTGCAGCAATACGTTTTTCTCGGCATGACGCATGAGGTCGGGCGTATACTTGGCCACCTTGGCGGCATAACGCTCGTCAGCTTCCTTGGTCAGGCGATCGCGGATTTCGATTTCGGCAATGCCTTCTTCAGCGGCCCAGGCGGCAATCGGCAGGTCAAGACCCAGCACGCGCTTGGCATCGGCGGTCAGACCTTCGATGTTCCAATGCTCGGCATAAGCCCCTTCGGGAATGGCCGCGCGCACAGCATCGGCAATCACTTCATGGCGCATATCCTGAATAACGTCGGATACATCCTTGCTGTCCATCAGCTCACGGCGCTGCTCATAAATGACCTTGCGCTGATCGTTCATTACGTTATCGAACTTCAGCAGGTTTTTGCGAATATCGAAGTTGCGCTCTTCAACCTTCTGCTGTGCTTTCTCGAGCGCTTTTGAAATCCAGCGGTCGTGCACCGGCATGTCTTCGGTCATGCCCATCTTTTCCATCATGCCAGCGTAACGGTTGGTGCCGAAAATGCGCATCAGGTCGTCATCAAGCGCGAGGAAGAACTTTGAGGCACCGGGGTCGCCCTGACGGCCCGAACGGCCACGTAGCTGGTTATCGATACGGCGTGATTCATGGCGCTCGGTGCCAATAACAAACAGACCACCTACATTGCGTACCAGCTCGCGTGCGGCCATAACTTCGGTTTTAATGGTAGCAATCGCATCATCACGTGCGGGGCCTTCCGGCATGTCCTTGAGCTCGCTCTTGATGCGCATCTCGATGTTACCACCGAGCTGAATATCGGTACCGCGGCCTGCCATATTGGTGGCGATGGTAATTGCACCCGGACGGCCAGCCTGCGCGACGATCTCGGCTTCGGTCTCGTGGAACTTGGCGTTGAGCACATTATGCTTCACGCCCGCCTTGGTGAGGGCGGCTGAGAGCAGCTCTGATTTTTCAATCGAAACGGTACCGACCAGCACCGGCTGATGGCGCTCGGCGCACTCTTTAATGAGCTGGATAATTGCCTGATACTTGCCCTTCTGGTTGAGATAGATCGCATCTTCATGGTCTATACGGGCAACCGGTACGTTGGTGGGCAGTACGGTTACATCAAGGCCGTAAATCTCGCCGAATTCCTGCTTTTCGGTCATCGCCGTACCGGTCATACCTGCGAGCTTGGGGTAGAGGCGGAAGTAGTTCTGGAAGGTGATGCTCGCGAGAGTCTGGTTTTCGCGCTGAATGGCCACATGCTCTTTGGCTTCAAGCGCCTGATGCAGACCGTCTGAATAACGGCGGCCCTCCATCATGCGGCCGGTAAACTCATCGATGATGATGACCTTGTTGTCCTTCACCAGATAATCAACATTGCTGGTAAACAGCTTATGCGCCTTAAGCGCAGCGTTTACATGGTGGACCAGCGCTACGTTCTGCACATCATAAAGACCGCCAATTTCGAGCAGGCCGGCTTCGCGCAGCCATTCTTCCATACGCTCGGTACCCAGCTCGGTCAGCACGACTGACTTGGTTTTTTCTTCCTTATCGTAATCTTCGGGCTGCAGCTTTTTCATCAGCACATCGATCTTCTGGTAGAGATCGGATGAGTCGGTGGAGGGGCCGGAGATGATGAGCGGGGTGCGGGCTTCGTCAACCAGGATCGAGTCAACTTCGTCGACCACCGCAAAGTGGAAGCCGCGCATGACCATCTCATTCAGGCCATACTTCATGTTATCGCGCAGGTAATCAAACCCGAATTCGTTATTGGTACCGTAGGTAATATCGCAGGCATAAGCATTGCGGCGCTGCGTATCATCAAGGCCGTGCACAATCACACCGGTGGTGAGGCCAAGGAAGCCGTAGATCTGGCTCATCCAGCTACTGTCGCGACGTGCGAGGTAGTCGTTTACGGTAACCACATGCACGCCCTTGCCCGGCAGTGCGTTGAGGTAAACCGCCAAGGTTGCTACGAGGGTTTTACCTTCGCCGGTGCGCATTTCGGCAATCGAACGGTCGTTCAGCGCCATACCGCCCATGAGCTGCACATCAAAGTGGCGCTGACCGATGGTGCGTTTGGCGGCTTCACGCACAACCGCAAAAGCTTCGATCAGCAGGTCGTCAACCGTAGCGCCTTTGGCGAGGCGGTCGCGGAACTCGGCGGTCTTGGCTTTCAGCTGTTCGTCCGACAGGGCGATCATCGCGGGTTCGAGCGCGTTGATCTTGGCAACATTCTTCTCGTAGCGCTTGAGATTGCGGGCGGTTGAGCTCCCTAAAACGAGGCGGGAGAGGGCGCTGAGCATGGAGGAATCACCTTAGAAACAAAAATCGAGCCTTTCACTTAGGGATTGCCAGGGCTGGTGTCAATGTCGGTAGCCGTCGCAGGGGGGGCTAAATTGGCATTAACTGCCTGAAAAGGCGGGAATTGGTAGGCTTGAGGCCATATTATCGATTTTGCTAGTTTCCAATCTTCAGTTATTTCAAGTTCTCCATGAGGCGTAGCCACAACCTAGCCGTCGCTTTTTCCGGTCTGGCTTTTTGCCGTTTCTGCATCGGCAGTTAATTATGGCAATAGGAGGCATGTTAATCGGCTGCCGCCTGTTCTAAAAAACAATCGACCTTGAAATAAGATGATTATAACATAGAAATATGTACTATTTTACCAAAAATCAAATCAGCTTGGGCCGCGGCTTCAGTCTGGTTGAAGCCGCCATCGTACTAGGTGTTGTAGGGTTGGTGATTGGTGGGATTTGGACCGCTGCCGCGGCAGCTCAGTCGAGGGTTATCCGGAATGATACGATCAGGCGCGTCTCACTGGCTCTTTCGACATTACAAAACGATTTTCGTCATGTCGAGCCAGTCAGCTCCGGTAACATAGTCCTGCATAATTATCTTATGGCCAAGGGTGTAATTAATTATCCTTATCTTATTCCAACTATGCAGTGGCGCGGCTTAGAAACGCCAGATGGCGGAGCTCTCTTTATTAGGTACTATGCCTCTGGTGGGTGGCCTTCCGAAGTGAACGGTAGTTTTTCTATTAGCTTTGGCAGCGCCGACGGAAGAATCCAACCAGAAGATTGTTACGCTTACCTTAGCCAGTTTAAAGGTTATATAACCGTTGTTAATGGTCATGGTGACGTTATAAGCGGAGACGATGTACGCAATGGTGTACGGCAAAATGGATATGACCCATATTATCTCATTTGCGATCGTCACTTAAATGGGGCATTAACGCTGATTTTCCCACGCTAAACTGGTCAATCAACTAGCCACCCGTTTGTAACGATTTCCTGACCCTGCTGCATTTTCATAATCCACCCTGCGTAAGCCTGCATGGCTTGGCGTAAAGCTACCTCTTTCCTGTGTTCGCCAAGACGCTTTCAAAGTAAGTAGGTGGGTCTGGAGATCAAAAATGATGCGTCTTGTGCATAAAGCATAATCTGCCCAGTAAATTGATTTGTAATAGAAAAACCTATGTATATCGTCGTGGTATGTACCTCAATTTTCAGAGCCGTAGTGCATTTTCACTTATCGAGTCAGCCATTATCCTTGGCATTCTTGGTCTTGTTATTGGCGGTATCTGGTTGGCGGCAGCTCAAGTGCGCGAACAGAACCGCGTTACGACTGTTGCCAATGCCATTCTTTTTGCGGCGCAGTCGCGCGGACTTTACCCGCGTGAGAGCTACCCAACCACACCAAGTACTGGTGTGAATGTAACTCAGACCTCAGTGCGTGCCGGCCTTTTGCCCGGCGCACAGCTGATTGCCAGTAATCAGGAAGCTTTGCTGCCTGTTGGGGTCTCTCTGCGCACGGCCTTGTCCTGTTATTCCAACTGCCCTGTTTTTAATGTGACGATGAATGGGCCGTCCATCCCAAGCAAGCAAAGTCGGGTTAGTGGGGCCGAGTGCAAGCAGATCATCAGGCGGTTTGCCGGATTGGCCAAGAATGGCACGGATATGATCTACGTTCAAATATCGGTAGACGGTAATTCAAACCACCAGTTCCTCTATCCGCCGATTAATGGAGCAACGGTTGATTGCCCGGATAATTTTGATTACGTGGTTTTCTGGTTTCGCGCAGCTTAGGCGCTAGGCCTTCAACACGACCTCAAAGTCGCTCACCATATGGTCGGCATCACTAAAGCGCTGGAAGTCGGCGTGCATTTTGGCGCGCGGCAAAGGTAATACGGGCCAGCTGGTCTGGCTTGGCTCTTCAATCTTATAGCCGCAATTCTCCAGCACCTGCATGATCTCGCTATGGCGCAGGCGGTTGGTATAAAAGCCCGAGCGGGCGAAGAGGTTATTCTCCCACACAGCTTTTGAAAAACGCAGGTTGTTGAGCGATGCCGCAAGATGGTCCTTCAGGTCAACCGCATGGCTCTGCACGCCAAAGGGCTTCATTGCCATTTTCAGCTGCTCCATGGTTTGGGCAAATTCATGTACACGCACATGCTCGAGCACCGCGTTGGAGAAGGCAAAGTCTACCCCCTGCCGCGGAATGAGCCTGAGGCTGGCGAGGCCATGCGTGAGGTAGGTGGCATCGCACAGCTCCAGCACTTCAGGCACGTTCATGGCGGCGGTAATTTCGGGCACCGGCAGGCCTTCGGCCTTCAGCATATCCGCCAGTTTCAGGAAGCTTGCCACCTCGGTTGAGGCAAAGTCGCCGGCATCCACCAGCCACACACGGCCAGCGCCGTAAGCCTTGGCAATCAGGGCGGTGAGTAGCGAGTCGCCGGGGCCCAGCTCAAGGCAGGTCCAGCCCGGTTGCAACTGGCCAGCACGCTGAAAATGATGGCGGAAAATGCGTAAAGCATAGGCAGGATCGTCCATCGCCCCATGGCGGAACAGCTTGACCTGCCGCCAGAAACTGGCCGGCAGCGGCAGGCGGGCCAAAACCAGCTTGGCCGCAATTTTAGTCCACCAAGGTAGCCGCGACATAATTCTCGCTCCGGGCGCTATTGCCGGAACGTTGGTTAGGGCGTAAACCGGGCTAAGTCAACTCGAGTAAGGGGTATTCTATGGCATCGCGTTATGTAATTCCGGCTGTTGTATTGGCCATCGTCGCTGGTGGTATTGGTTTCTGGGTCGCCAAGGATGATATTGTGACCACGGCTATTGCCGAAGCTACTGCAACCGACCCTGCTGTTCCGGCCCCGCGTGTTGCCACTGCAGCCAACCCCAAGGTTGCTGATGTGGGCGGCGAAATGATCCTCAAGAGCGATGTTGAGCAGCTTTATAACGCCATCAAGCAGCGCGCTGGTGCGCAGGCCCCCGCGCAGGACGAAGTGTTCTGGATGCTGGTTGACCAGATCGTTGCCTCGCGCCTGATCATTCAGGCTGCTACCAAGGATAATCTGCAGAGCACAGCAGAAGTTCAGGCTGCCGTGAAGATGGCCACCGAACAGATCGTGCAGGAAGCTTATGTGCAGAGCCTGTTCAAGGGCCTTGATACTGACGCTAACCTCAAGCCGCTGTATGACCAGATGGTTGAGAGCATGAAGGGGCAGCAGGAAATTCGCGCCCGCCACATTCTGGTAGCCGACGAAGCCAAGGCGGTTGAGCTGATCAAGAAGATCAACGATGGCGCCAAGTTTGAAGATGTGGCCAAGGCCGAGTCGATTGACACTGGCAGCGGTGCCAATGGCGGCGACCTCGACTACTTCTCGAAGGATGCCATGGTACCCGAGTTCGGCACGGTTGCTTTCGCCCTGTCTGACGGCCAGATGACCCAGACACCAGTGAAGACCCAGTTTGGCTATCACATCATCAAGGTAGAGGGCCGCCGCGCGGTTACCCCGCCTAAGTTTGAAGACGTAAAGCCGCAGCTGGTTGCCCGTGCGCAGCAGGAAAAGCTGCAGAGCGTTATCAGCACACTGCGTGCACAGGGTAACGTGAAACTGGTTGCTGCCGAAGGCGTACCCGCTCTGCCGCCTGACCAGTTGTTGCAGAACATGGTTGCGCCGAGCGCTGCTGGCGAAGCCACACCGGCTCCGGCACAGTAAGAGCTGCCTTGTCAGGTTGCTTTGAAATCGATGTAACAATTCCGCCGCCGCTACCGTTAGTTCTGGTAGCGGCGGTTGTTTTGATAGATCCGGATGGCCGTGTGCTCATCGGTTCACGCCCGGCGGGCAAGGCTTATGCCGGCTGGTGGGAATTTCCGGGCGGCAAGCTCGAGCCCAATGAAACACCCGAACAGGCGCTGGCGCGCGAGCTGCATGAAGAGCTCGGCATCATCACCAAGCCCAGCTGCTTTTTGCCCTTCACGTTTGTAAGCTACCGCTATGGCGATTTGGGCCTGCATATCCTTATGCCGGTATTTTTGTGCCGCATGTGGGAAGGCACCCCGCAAGGCAAGGAAGGGCAAGAGCTCAAGTGGGTTCGTCCTGCCAACTTCCACGATTACAAATTCGTGCCCGGCTCAGTGCCGTTACTGCCGCAGCTACAGGAGCGGTTATAAGTTAAATGGAAATATTGATTTTTCCGCTTTTATTCTTTGTATTAGTCGGAGTGCTGGTTCTTAGCCTTCCAAAAGAAGCTTTTTATGCGGGATTTGTTGCGGTAATTTTTGCGTTTGTGCCTTTGTTCATTACTTTGCATCTGACAGATTTTCCATTTAAGCGCAGCAACGCTTTCTTGTTTTTTTGCACTTTTGTTTTTATCGCCTCGGCTTTGATTTGGTCAACTCTGCGGCTTGCTGTGGAGCTTGGGTATGCGCTAATGAAAGGCTGGACGGCACCTATGGCTATAGCCATGCTTTTTGGGGTTGTAACTGCATGGATTACAATCCACGCAGCAGACATGATGGCAGTGTTAAGTGGGCTTGGCGCGAACTTGATACTGGCTGCGGTAATTTTGGCAGCAGCTACATATTACATTCGCGGCATGCGTACGGCTGCAAATAGAATATTCATTGTTCTTGTTGTGGGCCTTGTTGGTTTGGTTCTAGTCTCATCTTTATATGTTACAGCTTATGCTGTTGCGGGCATACATAGTTTTTCTATGGCCGGTCAGGCCTTCTGTGTTCAGTTGCCTGATAAGACTCCATTACGCTCGGTTTGGCAGATGTCTCCATTTTTAATGATGGAAGATGGGGCTCTTACACATTTTGGCAATACGCTTAGTTATGGCCCTAGATATGGCCAAAATCATGCACGTGTGATTATTGAATCTTCTGGCGGGGGACTATCATTTTATCATTGGTCCTATCGCAGTTTTGCTTTCGAGCCAAAAGCGCTAGTGACAGAAATTTTACGCGGAACCAATGCTTTAGAAGAGCTGCCACATGCAAATCTCACTGATGATTTTATATGCGAGCCAAGCAAGGACTTTATATCCACGCTGCGTTGGTATTAGGTTTTAGGCAACAACGCCTCGACCAGCGAATGCTTGGCACTGCCGCGTGGGGAGGGTTTCTGCTGGCTCTCGTGCGGGGCCCAGCCAGCCAGGTAAATCACTTCGAACGTGGCTTGTACGCGGTCTTCTTCTACCGTGAAGTGCTCACGATAGCGCGCGAGCGCATCCATCAGCACGGTGCGTGTCAGTGGTTTGCGCGGGCGGTTGTGGGTGAGGTTAGTCGCGCCCATAGCGCGCAGGTCATAGAGCAGTTTGATGGGGTCGGCATAGGTTACCGTAATCATTTCGCGGTCCACCACCGGCAGGGCTAAACCTACACGTTGTATAAGTCCGCCGGCATCGCGCACTTCGGTGAGGGGCGAGAGGCGCGGGGAGATGCCACCAGTCGCTGCCATCTCGGCTTCCATCAGGCAGCGGCGCAGCTCGAATAGCGTCTCGCCGCCCAATATCGCCCCCATGAACAAACCATCCGGCTTCAGCGCCATGCGGATTTGCGCCAGTGCGCCGGGCAGGTCGTTCACCCAATGCAGCGCGAGGTTGCTGATGATGAGGTTAACCGTTTGCGGGGCCAGTGGCAGCCATTCTTCATCTGCCACCACAATATTGCTGCCCTGCTGGGCTAATGCTTCGCACAGCTCGAACTGCACAACGCTTTCAATGCCATTCTGGCCGATGAGCTGCTTTGTTAAGTGACCATCCATCGCGCCCAGATTTACCGCCAGCGGGAAGCTGCGTTTGATCTCGGAGAGGCGCTCGAGCAGACGTGTGCCCACTTCTTCGTGCAAAAAGCGCGCAGACGCAAAGCTGCTGGCCGCGCGTGTGCGGCGCTGGGCTAATAACTGGCGGTCGAATATCTGTGGAGCGTCGCTCATGCCTCGTATAATGTGCTGCCATGAGCAAGCTTGCAACAAGTCTGGCAATATATCTCAGGCAGACAGTGGATTTTATCCTGCCACCCACCTGCGGGTTGTGCCGCGAGGTGGTGGCCGAGCCCGGCGCCTTATGCTCGACCTGCTGGCGTGAGGTCAGCTTTTTATCCGCCCCGTGGTGCGAGTGTTGCGGTGTGCCGTTTGGCTTGCCGACCGAGCCGGGGACGCTCTGCGCTCTGTGCCTCTCGGCCCCGCCTTTATATGTCAAAGCGCGCACGGCGATGAGTTATGACGACACCTGCCGCAAGCTCATCGGGCGTTTTAAGTATAGCGACCAGACCAACCTGCTGCCCACACTTACGCCGTGGCTGCTGCGCGCCGTGCGCGAGCTGTTGCCGGTGGATGTCATCATTCCGGTGCCGTTGCACCGCTGGCGCTTGCTCCGGCGCAAGTATAACCAGTCTGCCCTGCTGGCGCGTGCGGTGGGCGAGGCACTGACCATTCCGGTTGAGTTGCTCACGCTGCAGCGCCAGCGCTCAACCCGCCCGCAGGTGGGCATGAAGCGCGAAGAGCGCCTGAAGAATGTGCGCGATGCGTTTGTGGTAACCGGCGCAGTTGCTGGCAAAACTGTGCTGCTGGTCGATGATGTGCTAACAACAGGCGCAACGCTGGAGGCCTGCAGCGAGACCTTGCTGGCAGCTGGTGCAAGTGAAGTGCGCGTGCTTACGCTGGCCCGCGTTATAAAGCCGGAGCAGATTTTATGATTGGTGTTTTCGATAGCGGTGTGGGCGGGCTTACAGTGCTTAAGGCGCTGCGTGCTGAACTGCCGGATGAGGATTTGCTGTATCTGGGCGATACCGCGCGCCTGCCTTACGGTACCAAAAGCCCCGAAACCGTAGTGGCCTATGCCATGCAGGCCACTGCTGCACTGCTCAGGCATAACATAAAAGCGCTGGTGATAGCCTGTAACACAGCAACAGCCCATGCGTTGCCTGCGCTGGTGGCAGCTTACCCGCAGCTGCCGGTGATTGGCGTGATTGGCCCCGGCGCACAGGTGGCGGCGCAGTATAAAAAGATTCTGGTACTCGCTACCGAGGGTACCGTGCGCTCGGGCGCATATACCCGCGCTATTCATGCGCTACATCCTGCGGCTCAGGTCGAGGCCATTCCCGCAGGCTTGCTGGTAGCGATGGCTGAAGAGGGCTGGACCAGCGGAGCCGAGGTTGAGGCGGTCATTGCGCGTTACCTGAAGGGCGCGACTGAGGGGCTTGAGGCTTTGGTCTTGGGCTGCACGCATTTTCCGCTCTTAAGTGACAGTATCCGTAAAGTAATCGGGGCAGATGTGATACTGGTCGATAGCGCGCAAACCACCGCCAAGGCAGTTGCCAAGTCTTTAACCAGCCTTAAGTTATTAGGTGGTACTGGCAGTATGCGGCTGCTGGCAACCGATGGGCGTGAGCGCTTTGCCAAAGTCGCCGCGCAGTTTTTAGGCCAGTCGGTTGCCCCTGAGGCGGTTGAGCTGGTGAATTTATAGGAGAGTGTCATGGCAGAAGTTATCGTTTATTCAGGCCCCTCGTGCCCCTATTGCGTACGCGCCAAAGAGCTGCTCAAGCGCAAGGGCGCTGCATTTACCGAATATAATGTGAAAGAAGACGCAGCCCGTTTTGACGAAATGTTCGCCAAAACCGGTGGCCGCAAGACCATTCCGCAAATCTTCATCAACGGGCAGCATATTGGCGGCAGCGATGACCTGCACGCGCTTGATGCCAAGGGCGGGCTCGATCCGCTGCTCGCGCAATGAAGCTGACCGCAGCCTGCATCCAGTTTACGGCGGGGCCGGATTGGCCCAGCCATGCCGAAGCTGTAACCAAGCTGGTGCGGCAGGCAGCAGATGCGGGTGCGCGGCTTATTGTAACGCCAGAGAACACAGGCGGTATCCGCAAGGATAAAGACAAGGCGGTAGCCGAAGCGCCGATTGAAGTTGAGCATCCTGCGATAGCCGCATTTACTACGCTCGCGCATGACCTTGGCGTATGGCTTTTGTGCGGCTCGGTGAGCGTGCGTAATAAAGCAGCTGACAAGCTGCCCTATAACCGCTCGGTACTGTTTGGCCCCAATGGCCGCATTTATGCACGCTACGATAAAGTGCATCTGTTTGATGTAGATTTGCCGACCGGCGAGAAACACCGCGAGAGTGAGCGCGTGGCTGCAGGCAGTCATGCTGTGCTGGCCGATGCGGCAGGCGCACGCGTAGGTCTTTCGGTTTGTTATGATGTACGTTTCCCACATCTTTACCGCGCCCTTGCAAAAGGCGGCGCGCAGATTCTTACTGTACCGGCGGCCTTTACGGTGCCGACTGGCGAGGCGCATTGGGAAGTGCTGCTGCGCGCCCGTGCGATTGAGAATGGCGCTTATGTGCTGGCCCCCGCGCAAACCGGTTTTCATGAGGGTGGCCGTCAGACCTGGGGCCACAGCCTGATCATCGACCCCTGGGGCAAGGTGCTTAAGGATGCAGGCACACAACCAGGCATCATCATGGCCGAGCTGGATATGGATGAAGTGGCCAAGGCCCGCGCCGCCATCCCCAGCCTGCAGCACGACCGGGCAATTAGTTAATTACTGATTTTAAAGCTTCACGCGCTGCGGGCCTTTGGATATACCTCAGGCAAAGGGGTTTGTTATGGCTTTTCAGCAGGTAGAGGATGTTGTGAGCGCACCCGTGATGGAGCGCACCAGCTGCTGTCTGTGCGGGAGCGATAAGGCGACCCCGCTGTATCCCAAAATGCTCGACCTCGATAGTTATGGTCAGCTGCCCGAGCCTTATAACGCAATGACCTTTCAGCATGTAAAATGCGACAGCTGCCAGACGGTTTATATGCAGGAGCGCGTGCCGCAGGCGCGTATTGCCGTGTTTTACTCAGGCGAATATCACTGCTTCAAGCCGTTCTCTGAGCGTGGCTGGCTCATCCGCACCGCCAGCCACTTTTTTGCCAAACGTAAGGCAGCCGCAATCCGTAAGCTCATGCCGGCTGAGAGCAAACTGCTGCTCGATTATGGTTGTGGCAGCGGTACATGGCTGCGCGAGCTGGCCGAGCTGCATACCGGCTGGACCCTGATGGGCACCGATGTGGTGGAGCAGGCTGTAAGCATGGCCAAAGCTACGGGTGTTGATGCGCATCTCGCGGGTGAGGATGAGCTGGCCAGCGTGCTGGCTGGCCGTAAGGTGGGTGTGTTCCATTTGTTCCATGTGATCGAGCATATTCCTGATCTGGTTTATGCGCTCAAGAAGCTGCATGCTGCGCTAGCCCCGGGTGGTCATGTGATTGGCCAGACACCTAATATTGATAGCTGGGATGCGCGCCTGTTCGGCCGTTACTGGACGCAGTGGCATGTGCCGCGCCATCTGGTGCTTTACACGCCCGAGACCTTGCGCCGCCATGCTGAAGCCGCCGGGTTTGAGGTGGTATCGATTAAAGGCTCGCCACTTAGCGTAGCGAATTGGGCGGGTAGCCTGCTCAAGTACCTCGCCATCAGCCGTGGTCAGGAGTGTCACCCCACAGCTGGTCGGGCTTATGCGCTGCTTATGCTGGCGATGGCACCGATTGTTCTGCTGCAGATGCTGATCTCCACGCCCGGTAATATCGACTTTGTTTTACGGCGCAAATCAGCATGACCACCGAGCAGCCCGCAGCCGACTTCACACAGGTAACTAATGGTTGGGCATGGCAGGGCATTGCCCGCTGTTGGGCGCTGATTGCTTTGGCGGCTGCACTGGTTGTTGCAACCAGCCATCCGCTTTCGTGGGTGCTGGCCATTGTTATCATCGGGATTGCGCAATATCACCTCTCGGTACTTGGGCACCATGCAACGCATCGCAACCTGTTTAATACGCTGGCATTAAACGATCGCATCGCGCGCTGGCTCATCCTCGCACCTTTGGGTTTGCCGCTGGGCGTAACCCGTAAAAACCACTTCCGCCACCACACGCACTTCGAAACGCCTGAAGATTATGAGTGGAGCATTTATGACATGTCCCGTCACCATGGCTCGCCCGCTCAGTTCACCAAGTGGCTGTTTGGTATTTACACTGGCGTTGCTTTTGCCTTGGGCGTGAAGCGCGTTTTAACTGGCATCATTGCAGCGCGGCAGGACGTAGGTGTGCGCGCTAAAACCCGCAGCGAGTCCGCAAGTTCAGCCCTGCAGGAATGGGCGATTGTGGCGCTGGTGCAGTTTATACTGCTGGCTCTGCTTACGTTCATCACGCAATCGCTGCTGGCGTACCCGCTGCTGTGGTTGCTGCCCATTGTTACCATCATGGCGGGTCTTTCGGCCACGCGCGCCTGCTTTGAACATGCAACGCTCACCGACCCGCCCGAGCGGCTCATGACCTTCCCTACTGGCTTTTTGCAACACTATGTATTCGGGCCGTTTAACTTTAACTACCATGCCGAGCATCACCGCTTCCCCGGCGTACCAGCCTGTAACCTGCGCCGCTTGCATGGGCATTTGGTTAGCACCAACAATCTGGGCGAGACCAAGCTATGCCCGTCTTACCTGTCGCGCGTGAAGGTAATCATGAACGGTTTGCGTAACCAGTCGGGAGCTACAACATGAAGCTGCATAGCGTTGTTCTTGTCATGCTGCTCTGTGCAGGCCCTGCATGGGCTCAGCAAAAGCCGGCCAGCTTTACCGGCGAGCTGATGGCTGGCCAGTCTTATACTCAAGTATTGCCGGATAAGCGCGTGTTCTCACTCACGCCAATTGTGGGCGGTTGGCGCGCTGCAGTAACGGATGGCAGCAGTTGCGGCAACGTGGCCAGCATTACCATGCCGCCTGCTGCGCTTACTGTTGTGCTGGCAACGCCAGCAGCACCCGGCGCCCAGCCCAGCACGCAGCTGCCTGCGCCGAATAACATCAGGTATGCCTTGTCATGTAACGATTATGCCCTGTTTATGAAGGCTAATGAGTGCGACCCCAACAGCAAGCGCATGTGTACGGATATGGGAGCTGTGGCAGCGGGCAGGGTGCGGCTCACCATCACGTCATTCACGGCGCAGCGCCGGGCATATAACCAGCCCGCCGCATACCTTAACATCAAGTTCAACCTTGATATGCTGGAACCAGCGCCATCGGGTGCGAATTAAGCCTTAAGCGCCCACAGCATGTAGTTAACCGCCAGATCACTGCGTGAGGTGCGCATGCGCTTGGTCAGGGGGTTATAGATCACGCCCATTACATCCTGTACTTCAGCGCCGGTGCCTTCGAGCAGGGCGGCGATTTCAGATGGCTTGATGAACTTCTTCCAGCTATGCGTGCCGATGGGAACCATCTTGAGAATATGCTCGGCGGCGATAATACCAAAAGCGAGTGAGCGTAGCGTGCGGTTGATGGTGGTGATCACCAGCACGCCGCCCGGGCGCAGCATGCTGGCAGCATTTTGCAAAAAGCTTTCAGCATCCGCCACGTGCTCCAAAACTTCAGACGCTACCACCACATCGAACTTGGCCGAGGGCTTGAAGCGCTCGATGGTAGAGAGGCGGTAGTCGATCTCCAGCCCGTTCTGCTTGGCGTGCTGTTTGGCCGCCGCAATAGCAGGGGCCGTAGCGTCAAGCCCGGTTACCTTGGCGCCCATACGGGCCAGAGGCTCGGCCAGAATGCCGCCACCGCAGCCAATGTCGAGGATTCGCAGACCCTTAAGCGGCGTTTTACCGCTCACATCGCGCCCCATACCCTTGGTCACGGCCTCGCGGATATAGGCAAGGCGAATGGGGTTATAGGCAGCGAGTGCAGCAAAAGCCCCATCCTCTGCCCACCACTCATGGCTCAATGCGCCAAAGCGGCTTTGTTCATGGGGGTCGAGGGTATTGCGGGTGGCTGTCATGGGGCAAATATGCACTCCATAAATAGCTTATGCAACATTGACATAAACGCCATAAAGACGCACAAACAGCCCTGTATGGCCCGTCTGGTTCTCAAGTTTGGCGGCACCTCTGTTGCCGATGTCAGCCGCATTAAAAATGCTGCGCAAAAAGTGCTGCGTGAACATCAGGCTGGGCATCAGATTACCGTGGTGGTTTCGGCCATGGCGGGCGTGACCAACGCTCTGGTTGACTACTGCCGTAGCGCCAAGGCTGACTTCCCCTGGAGCGAGTACGATCAGGTCGTCGCCAGCGGCGAGCAGGTGACCAGTGGCCTGATGGCGATTGCGCTGCAGGACCTTGGGCTCAAGGCCAAGGCCTATCAGGGCTGGCAGGTGCCGATTGTAACCAATAACGCCCATGGCAAGGCACGCATCGAGCGTATTGAGCCAGCGAATTTACTCGCCGATATGGCGAGTGGTACTATTCCTGTGGTTGCGGGTTTTCAGGGTGTAACCAGTGACGGCCGTATTACCACGCTGGGCCGTGGTGGCTCGGACACATCGGCGGTTGCCTTGGCGGCTGCCTTGCAGGCCCTGCGCTGTGATATCTATACCGATGTGGACGGCGTTTATACCACCGACCCGCGCATTGCCGAAAAGGCGCGCAAGCTCAAGCACATTACCTGTGAGGAAATGCTCGAGCTGGCGTCAGTAGGCGCCAAGGTGTTGCAGACCCGCTCGGTTGAAATGGCTATGCGCCACCGTGTACCAGTGCAGGTTTTATCGAGTTTTGCGCCAGAAGTGGGTTCCAGCCTGCCCGGCACCATGATGACAGACGAGGAGAATGTGATGGAGAGCCAGACTGTCACCGGCATTGCCTATAGCCGCGACGATGCCCAGATCACCCTGCGCAACGTACCGGACCGTCCGGGTGTGGCCGCTGCCATCTTCGGCCCCTTGGCCGAGGCGCATATCAACGTTGATATGATTGTGCAGAACATTTCGGCCGATGGCACCACCGACATGACCTTCACCGTACCCAAGAGCGACTTGATCAAATCGGTTGAAGCGCTCGAGACCGTACGCAAAGAATTTGGTTATGACGCTGTACAAACCGATTCCGATGTCTCCAAGATCAGCGTTATCGGTGTCGGCATGCGCTCACATGCCGGTGTTGCCGCCATGATGTTCAAGACCTTGTTCGAGAAGGGGATCAACATCCGCGTGATCTCGACCTCCGAAATCAAGATCAGTGTTTTGATCGAAACCAGCTACACCGAGCTGGCCGTCCGTGCCCTTCATACTGCTTATGGTCTCGATGCTGTCGCCTGAAAAAGAAGCCTGGTCCCGTACCTATCTCGACAATCTCTGGAAGCGCGGCGCTGAGTTCCTCGGTACCGAGTTTGCCATTATGGGCGGCGCCATGACCTGGGTCTCGGAGCGCAACCTGGTTGCTGCCATCTCTAACGGCGGCGGTTTTGGTGTGCTAGCCTCAGGCTCGATGCCGCCGGATATCCTGCGGGCCGAAATCAAGGCCACGCGCGCGCTTACAACCAAGCCATTCGGTGTGAATGTCATTACCATGCACCCGCAGCTGCTCGATCTCATCAAGGTGTGCCTTGAAGAGAATGTAAGCCACATCGTGCTGGCTGGCGGCTTGCCGCCGCAGGATGCGATGAGGGCGGTGAAGGACGGCGGAGCCAAGCTCATGTGCTTTGCGCCTACAGCGATTACTGCCAAACGCCTCGTCAAGCAGGGGGCGGATGCGCTGGTCATTGAAGGCATGGAAGCCGGCGGCCATACCGGCCCGGTGGCAACCTCCATTCTCGCGCAGGAAATTCTCCCCACCATTCGTGAAGTACCGGTGTTTGTAGCGGGTGGTATTGGCCGTGGCGAAGCGATTGTTACCTTCCTCGATATCGGCGCTTCGGGCGTACAGCTGGGTACGCGCTTTGTATGCGCGACAGAGTCGATTGCGCATCCCAAGTTCAAGAACGCCTTCCTCAAGGCTTCAGCACGCGATGCAGTACTTTCGCCGCAGGTTGACCAGCGCTTCCCGGTTATTCCGGTGCGCGGCTTGGCTAACGAGGGCACGCAGAAGTTTATCGATAAGCAGCGCGAAGTGATTGCGCGCTTTGATAAAGGCGAGCTCGACCAGAAGGCTGCCCAGCTTGAGATCGAGCATTTCTGGGCGGGTGCCCTGCGCCGCGCTGTGATTGAGGGTGATGTTGAAACCGGCTCGGTGATGGCCGGGCAGAGTGTGGGCATGGTGCACAAGATTCAGCCTGCAGCCGAGATATTGGCCGAGCTTACACAGCAGGCCGTCTGGGGTATTTCCCAGCGCAGCATCGGAGTTCCATGATGGCCGGGCAATCTGGACAGACACCTGCCAGTAGCCCGCAAAAAGGTGCTTCTAAAAGCACCATGGATACGCGTCACCTGCTTTCGGGCCTGCGCGATGCCTTAGCAGCTGATCAGCCTTCGCAAAAGCGCCTCGACCATGTGGTACGCCTCATCGCTTCGGCTGCCGGGGCTGAGGTATGCTCGCTCTATCTGCTGCGCGCGGGCGAAGTGCTTGAGCTGTTTGCTACCATCGGCCTTAACCCCAAGGCGGTGCATCATACCCGTTTGCGTGTAGGCGAAGGTCTTATCGGCTCTATTGCCGCTGCTGCTGGCCCGCTGGCCACCAGCAATGCCCCGCAGCACCCTAACTTTGCCTATCGCCCCGAGACGGGCGAGGATCCGTTCCAGTCGCTTTGCGGTGTACCATTGGTGCGCGGCGGCAAGGTACGCGGTGTGCTGGCCATTCAGCATAAAGAGACACGCGCTTATACGGCTGAAGAAATCGAGACACTGCAGACTGTCGCCATGGTGCTGGCCGAGCTGGTGTCAGGTGGCGACTTTATCGCCAATACCGAAACCAGCTTGAATGCCGAAGAGGCGTTTGGCCCCGCGCGCCTGACCGGTATGCCGTTTAACGCCGGTATGGCGGTGGGCAAAGCCATTTTGCACCGTGCAGAAATTACCATCGAGCGCCTGCTGGCCGATAACCCCACGCAAGAGGTCAAACGCCTGAACGCGGCCTTGGCCGCCATGCATGCCTCGCTCGATAGCCTGCTGCAGCCCAGCGGTAACACCGATAAAGACGAAGTGCTTGAAGCCTACCGCATGATCGCGAGTGATCGCGGTTGGGTGGGCCGTATTAACGAGGCCATTCGCTCCGGCCTGACTGCCGAGGCTGCAGTTATGCAGGTGGCCGAGCAGATCAAGACGCGCCTCTCGGCCAGTACCGATCCGTATTTGCGTGATCGCCTCTCTGATTTTGATGATCTCTCGCGCCGCTTGTTGCAGCATTTATTGCGCCCGGCAGATGCTTTTAAAGCTGCGCCCATTCCCGATGATGCCATTCTGGTGGCCCGTCACCTCGGGCCAGCCGAGCTGCTGGATATCCCTTCCGCCAAGCTGCGCGGTGTGATTCTGGAAGAAGGCGCAGCCACCAGCCATGTGGTGATTGTGGCCCGCGCTTTGGGCATACCCGTGCTCGGCCAGTGCAGCAATGCACTCGCGCGTATCGAAGCGGGCGATGAGCTGCTGCTTGATGCCGATAATGCACAGGTACTGGTGCGCCCTGCCGAAGAAGTGCGCAGCACCTTTGTAAAAAGCATGGCCGCACGTGCAAACAAGGCACGTATAAATGCCGAGGTGCGTGCGCTGCCGTCAGTCACGCTCGATGGTGTGAGTGTTTCGCTTAACCTCAATTGCGGCTTGCTGCTTGATGTGCCGCAGCTCGAGATGACCAAGGCCGATGGCATTGGCTTGTATCGTACTGAAATTCCGTTCCTCTCGCGTGGCGACTTCCCTGATGTCGCCATTCAGACCGAGATTTATAAAAAAGTGCTCGATCAGTCTGGCGGACGCAGTGTGACGTTCCGCACGCTGGATATCGGTGGCGACAAGTTTTTGCCTTACATGACTCATCCGGTCGAAGAGAACCCGGCACTGGGCTGGCGCGCTATTCGTATTGGTCTTGATCGCCCTTCCATGCTGCGCCAGCAGTTACGGGCGCTGCTGCGCGCAGGTGCGGGCCGTAACCTCAAAATCATGTTCCCCATGATCACCGAGGTGGATGAGCTGATGCGCGCTAAAGAACTGCTCGAGAAAGAGCGTGAGCGTGCCCATGAGCGCAAGGAAGAGCCGCCGACCAAGCTTGAGGTTGGCGCGATGCTTGAGGTGCCCGCCTTGCTGTTCCAGCTGCCGGCGCTATTACGCGAGGTCGACTTCCTCTCGATTGGCAGTAACGATCTCTTGCAGTTTGTACTGGCGGCTGACCGTGGCAACCGTGCCATCACCAGCCGGTACGACCCGCTCTCGCCCGCTGTGCTTACCATGCTCCGCAGTATCGCGCGTGAATGCGCTATCGCTAAACGTCCGCTCACACTATGCGGTGAGCTGGCGGGCCAGCCGCTCGAGGCCATGGCGCTGCTGGGCATCGGTTACCGTGCGCTTTCGCTCTCGGCTGGCTCGTTTGACTCGGTTAAGTTGATGCTTCGTTCTCTTCATCTGGGGCCGTTAACGGCCTTTATGGAAACTCTTATGGAAAGCCCCGACCGCACATTAAGGCCGAAATTAGCGGCATTTGCGCGCGATCGCGGCGTATATATCGAGCATTTCAGGTAATTTTGAGCAAATGCACGTTGCGCTGGCTGGAGGCGCTCTGCTAGGTGTTTGCACATCAACTCAAATCAAGAGTATATCTTCGCCATGGGCGATATCGGACGTCTGAAAACTAACTGGAAAGGCAGCGCGCATGTGCGCGGGAATGCTGCTGACCGTTCGCCTGAGTCGGTGGCGACCGTCTTGCGCAACGCGCGCATCCTGTTGGGCTACGATCTGCATGAAGTTGCCAATTCCCTGAACATCCGTGCCGCCCATCTCGAGGCGCTGGAAGAAGGCCGTTTTGCCGACTTGCCGCCGCTGGTCTACGCACAAGGTTTTGTTTCGGCCTATGCCAACTTTTTAGAGCTCGATAAAGCCGAGCTGCTCAGCCGCTTCCGTGAAGAAGCGACCGGCGCACCGGCCCCGCTGCCAGCCATTGCCCAGTTCAACCTGAACACTGAGCCCGACAGCGCCGAGCGCCGCATCCCCAGTATGGCTGTGGTCATCGCTGGTCTTGTGCTAGTGGTGTTGGCTTATGGCCTGTGGCAGGCCAGCATGCCCGACAGGCGCGATGCTGTGCTGTCAGTCCCTCCCTTGCCCACCCGCTTTGCCGAAGAGGCTGTGCCGCCCGCGCCGGTATTTGTAGCGCCCGCACCAGCTGCTGTTGCTGCTCCGGTTGCCCAGCCAGCTGTAACCTCTGCTGAGGTTGTAGCCCAGCCGGTAGCCCCCACACCGCCGCAGGCCTACCGCGGCGCTGGCGTGATCAGCCTGCGTGCCTATGGCGAAACCTGGGTTCAGTTCCGTAACGAAGCTGGCCAGCGCGTAGGTAGCATTGTCATGCGTGCCGGGCAGAACTATACCCTGCCGTCTAACTGGGGTCGCGTGCAGCTTTCAACCGGGAATCTGAGCGATCTCGCCATTATGGTCGATGGCCGTCTGGTACCGCAGCGCAATGATACCGGCCGCACCCGCTATGATGTGACATTAGATCCTGCGCGCCTGCTCGACGGCAGTGCCGTTTTAAACTAGGCTGCGCCCACCTAACAAGGGGGTGCATAATGCAGACCGAGCGTGCTTATCGTCATATTCAGCGCCGTAAATCCCGCCAGATCAAAGTAGGTACTGTACTTGTAGGTGGCGATGCGCCCATCAGCGTGCAGACCATGACCAATACCCCCACCACGGATGCACTGGCTACATTGGCGCAAGTGAATGCAGCAGCACGCGCAGGGGCTGATATTGTACGGGTGTCCTGCCCGGATGAAGAGTCAACCGCCGCACTTAAAGCCATTGTGACCGGCAGCCCGGTGCCGATTGTGGCCGATATCCATTTCCACTATAAACGCGCGATAGAAGCGGCCAAGGCAGGTGCGGCCTGTTTGCGTGTAAACCCCGGTAACATCGGTAGCGCCGAGCGTGTGCGTGAAGTAGTGCGCGCCGCGCAGGACCATGGTTGCTCGATGCGTATTGGCGTGAATGCAGGCTCACTCGAGCGCGACCTGCTTGAGAAGTATGGCGAGCCATGCCCTGAGGCGCTGGTCGAAAGCGCGCTCACACAAGCTGCTATTCTGCAGGATCTCGATTTCCATGAGTTCAAGATTTCAGTTAAAGCCAGCGATGTGTTCTTGGCCGTTGCGGCCTATCAGCAACTGGCAGATGCCTGCGATCACTCGCTGCATATCGGCATTACTGAAGCTGGGGGCTTGCGCACCGGTACGGTAAAATCATCCATCGGCCTTGGCATGCTGCTGTGGAGCGGGATTGGCGATACGCTACGTGTGTCGCTTTCGGCCGACCCGGTTGAGGAAGTGGCTGTTGGCTTTGAAATGCTCAAGAGCATGTACCTGCGTACCCGCGGTGTGAGCGTGATTGCCTGCCCCAGCTGCGCGCGCCAGAATTTCGATGTGATCAAAACTGTGGCCGAGCTGGAGGCGCGCTTGGCGCATATCACCGTGCCGATGACGTTATCGGTTATCGGCTGCGTGGTGAACGGGCCGGGTGAAGCACGCTCGACTGATATTGGCTTTACCGGCGGTGGCAACGGCGTGCATCAGGTTTACGTGGGCGGGCAGACCGCGCACCGCCTGATGGACAGGGACGAAAGCATCGTCGAGCATCTGGTTAAAATGGTCGAGGAGAGGGCGGCGACTGTAAAAAAGACCGAAGCTGCCTAGTTTTTCAGCAATTACCTCTTGCGTTAATCCGCGTTCTTGCCGATGCTGTACCTAACAAAACAATAAGCAGGGATAGATGGGCATGGCCGAGACACCGCCAACCGGGACTGAGCGAAGCTACAAGGTTAGTGTGCGGTTCTGGGAGATTCTCCAGGATATCTGCCATGCTGGTCACGTGCTTAAGAGCCAGCACGAGAAAACCTACAAACTCGGGCCCCAGATCAAAAAATCAGGTAATAGGGATGAGAAGGCCGAGCTCGATATTTTGCATTCAACCGGCGGTGAGCCATGGATGCAGCTGGCCAAGGCGCTTGATAAAGTTGAGGGTAGTAGCCGTCAGGCTGGGCGTGATGGTAATGTAGAGGCCCACCTTGATGAGATGAATTCGCGCGCCGATGTAAAAATCGCCCTGCGGGTACTGGTCGATAACATGTTCGCGCTGGCCGATAAAAAAGACCTGCTGCGCAAGGGCACCATCACCAAGCACGAGGCTGGCACCATAAAATACAAAGGCCCGCGCATGGGGCAGGCCCTGCAAGGCGCGTTTAACGCGCTGGCCGAATGGGATAATTTCATGGCGGAAACGGAGGCCACACAGCTGCTCTCTCGCCTGAGAAACAGCGCATATTCACCCCCTAGCGGCAATAATACGCTTGCCTTACCTGCACCCTCCATGCCATCTCAGCATCCCACAACGCCACCGGGCCTTAAGTAGCTGAGTTTTTTCTATGTCTCTGGAAGACAATCTCCATCGCGTCCTGTTACGCCACGATGAGCTGCAAAGCCTGCTCTCGAGCACAGGTCTGTCTGCCGAAGCCTTTACCAAGGCCTCGAAGGAATATGCTGAAATTACCCCGCTGGTCGAAGCGGTTAACGAGCTGCGCTCAACCGAGCGCGCCGTAGCCGACCTTGAAGTGATGATGAAGGCCGAGGCCGACCTTGAGATGCGCCGCATGGCCGAAGCCGAATGGCTGGAGAAGCGTGCCGAGCTGCCTGTACTTACCAAAAAAGTACAGCGTATGCTGCTGCCCAAAGATGCAGCGGATGACCGCAACGGCTTTCTTGAAATTCGTGCCGGTGCAGGCGGCGATGAAGCCGGTTTGTTTGCGGCTGAAATGTTTGGCGCATACCAGCGATATGCCGCGCGTCGTGGCTGGAAGTTCGAGATCATGGACATCTCGGATAACGGTATCGGTGGCTATAAAGATGCCACTGCCGAAGTGAGCGGCGCTGGTGTATTCGCGCGCCTCAAGTTCGAGGCGGGTGTGCACCGCGTACAACGCGTGCCCAAGACTGAATCACAGGGCCGTGTACATACCTCGACCATTACCGTAGCGGTTATGCCTGAGGCTGAAGAGGTCGACGTCAAAATCGACGAGAAAGACCTGAAAATAGAAGTGATGCGCGCTAGCGGTGCGGGCGGTCAGAGCGTCAACCGTACAGAATCAGCCGTGCGCATGACGCATATACCAACCGGTCTTACCGTGCACATGCAGGAAGAGCGCTCGCAGATCAAGAACCGCGCCAAAGCGATCAAGATCATCCGCGCCAAACTGTATGAAATGGAGCGTCAGCGTTTGGCGGATGAACGTGCCTCGCACCGCCGCGACCAGGTGGGTACGGGCGACCGCTCCGAACGTATTCGCACTTATAACTTCCCGCAGTCGCGCGTAACTGACCACAGGATCAACTATACCTCGCATGCGATTGAACATATTATGGCGGGCGATCTCGATGAGTTTATCGATTTGCTGATCGAGCAGGATGAAGCCGAACGTCTGGCCGATATGGGCGTTGGGGGCACAGAGTAAATGCCGGGTTACGCAACCGCGTTAAACCTTGCAGCGGGCCGCCTGAAATTCTCGAACATTGATACGCCGATGCTTGATGCACGTCTGCTGCTGCAGGCGGTATGCGGCCTTACCCGTGCTGAGTTGCTCATGAAGGGCGATGAGGAGGTGCCGGTCGATATCCTGATGATTTACGGCAATCTGATTAACCGCCGCGCCGCGCATGAGCCGGTGGCACGCATCTTGGGTGTGCGCGAGTTCTGGGGTCTACCCTTCAGGCTCAGTGCCGGTACGCTCGAGCCACGGCCTGATAGCGAAACGCTTATCGAGGCAGCACTCTATGAGATAGGCAACAAAGCAGCCCCCTTGCGCCTGCTTGATTTGGGCACCGGCAGTGGCTGCCTGCTCGCAGCTTTGCTGCACGAGCTGCCGAATGCCAAGGGGCTGGCGATTGATAAAAACCCGCTGGCGGTTGAAACCGCACGCAACAACCTCATCGAGCTGGGGTTTGATGAGCGCGCCGAGGTGCGTGAAGGCGATTGGGGTGTCGGGCTTGAAGGACCGTTTGATATCATCATCAGCAACCCGCCCTATATTTCAGAGGGCGATATGGCCGGTTTGCAGCCGGAGGTGACCCAGCACGACCCGCGCCTGGCACTGGTTGCCGGTGTAGATGGGCTCGATTGTTACAAGCTGCTGGCAGAAGAGATTCCGCGGCTGTTGCACCCACAGGGTTTTGCCGTGCTTGAGCTGGGGGCAGGGCAGGGGCCGGCGGTGGGCGCGCTGATGGTGGCTGCGGGCCTTGAAATCGCTGAGATTAAGCACGATCTTAACGATATTCCTCGCGCCATGGTGTTGAATCGGCAGAAAAAATAAAGCTTGGAATGGGGCGTTCAAACCGCTAGGTTCAGATATCAGCTTGGTTTGACTTAATGCAAACAGGCAGTGCCGTGCGGGAAGATACCCCGGCCAGATGAATATGGATAAACCCACTATAGAAGAGAGATTACTCCCATGAGGCGTACACGCGGTCGCGGCGGCAACGGTCAAGGCAGCCAGGGCAATTACAATGGTGGTGGCGGTGGTGGCAACTACAGCGGTGGCGGCAGCCGTCGTCCTAGCGGTGGCGCTCCGAGCCGTCATCAGGTTTACGATTCAAATGGCCCCGAAGTGCGTATTCGCGGCAATGCCATGCAGGTTTACGAGAAGTACCTGAACCTCGCGCGTGATGCGCAGGCCTCGGGCGACCGTGTGAAGGCCGAAAGCCTTCTGCAGCATTCCGAACATTATTACCGCATCGTTCTGTCAATTCAGGAAGCGACTGGTGAGATCTACCAGCAGCGTTCAGCCCAGGAAGGCGAACAGGCCGAGATCCAGCAGGACGGCACCATGATGGAAGACCCATCACAGATGCCGCAGCCCAGCACCCAAGCGACAACAACAACCGTTGATATGACCCAGCAGCCTCAGCCTGAAGCTGCGGTAGCTTAAAGTCACCCTAATTTCCCTTCCCCTGTTTCTGGGGGAAGGGATTTTTCTTTTTAGAGCTTCTCCTTCATGAGTACCGCTGATTTTCGCTGGGTTCTGGCACAGGCTGTGGCCAAGTTGCCTGCCGGCAAGGTGCTGTTTGTTGAAGCGAGCGAAGTTGCCCAGCAGCTGCCACATGAGCGGCCGGATATCTCCCCCATCGTTTTCACTACGCTCAAAGAGCCATGGCTTAAACCTGCCAGCCTTAATGTCGCTGGCGTTATGTTGGGTTGGTCACACCACAAAGAACAAGTGCGCATGCAGTTGGCCATGCTGGCCGAAAAGCTCCCCGTAGGTACAAGGCTGTGGATGTTCGGTGCTGCGCGCTCTGGTATTGCCTCAGCCGCGAATGTGCTCGGTAGTAACTGGACCAATGTGCAGAAGGCAGCTTATGGCGGTCATGCCGAACTATGGTTTGCCGAGCTGGCCGAAAGCGCCCCCCCACGCGGGATTGAGGCATGGGAGCATCGCTTCATTCAGGAAGTGGCAGGTCAGGAGCTTATCCTCATCTCGTTGCCCGGCGTGTTCAGTTATGGCGAGGTCGATGACGGTACCAAGTTGCTGCTCGAGAACCTGCCCAAGTTTAAGGACGGAGCACGCGTACATGACTTTGGTTGCGGTTGCGGCATCATCGCGACCTGGCTGCGTGTACGCCAGCCGATGCTGAATGTCAGTGCGTCAGACATCAACGCACTGGCCTATGCCGCCACCAAAAGCACGCTTAAAGCCAACGGTGTAGCTGGTGTTGTTGTGCATATTGCGCCCGGCCTTACGCCGGTGCCGGGGCCGCTTGATGCGATTGTTACCAACCCGCCGTTCCATACGGGGCAGAAGATTGACCGGCAGATCGTCGATAACCTCTTTATCGCTGCGCGCGAAAAGCTGGTCAAGGGCGGGGCTATCTATGTGGTAGCTAACCGTTTCCTGCCGTATAAAGAAGCCATGGCCAAGGCCATCGGCCCGGTTGAGGTGATTGCCGAAAACCGCCAGTTCTGGGTACTTAAGGCTGTGCGCGCTTAGTTGGTCTGCGCTGTGGCAAAGGTCAGCGGTGCAGCATCAATCAGCTGGTTGCCTGCAGGGCCAACTTCAAACACGGCCAAGCCGCGCTCAACATTGCCGCTCGGGTGCAGACGGAAGATGCCATCTACACCATTAAAGCCCATGGGGTCAGTCATGCGCTGCTCGGTAAAGCGGGCATCACTGCGCGAGAGCACAGCGGCCAGTGCGGTTGAATCATAAGCCAGCGGTGCAATGGCGGGCGGGTTGCCACCAAAGGTTTGCGCATAACGGGCGTTGAACGCACGGCGCTGGGTGCCCGCGGGCGCGGCATACCAGCCACCAACCAGCGCTGTACTGCGGGTGGCGCTGCCATCTTCCCACAGGGCTGTGCCAAGCGGACGCGTGATGGCAGGGTTATAACCATTCGCCGCCAGCTGACCGGCAATATTGAGCAGGCCGGCGCCATTCTCGCCAAACATCAGCGCCTGCGCGCCGCCTGCGGCGTTCAACTCGGTCATGAAGGTTTGCGCTGTGACCGTGAGGTTATCCGTTGCGCTATAGCGCGCGAGCTTGACCAGCTGCAGGCCCTGCAGTTCGGCCTCTTCGCTTATGGCTTCGCTCACTGCTTGTCCGTACGGGTTATTGGGCAGCAGGGCAGCGACGCGACTAATACCCTGACGCTTGGCGTGTTGCAGGGCGCGGCCCACCTGATCGAGCGGCGAGAGGCCCATGACATAAGTGAACGTATCAGTCAGGTTCTCGTTATTGCTAAGGGCCAGAATGGGGATGTTGCGCTGGTGGGCCAAGGCGCGCACAGCCTCAACCTCGGGCGCGAAGACGGGGCCAATAAACAGCTGTGCACCATCGGCCAGTGCACGTTGGGCGGCAGCACTCGCGCCTTCAGGAGTGCCTTGGGTATCTTGTGGCAGCAGGGCAAATTTCTCGCCGCCTACATCGTAAACTGCCAGCTGGGCTGCATTGAGCAGGCTTTGGCCGATATTGGCTTGCGGGCCCGAAAGCGGCAGCAATATGGCAACTTTGGTGGTGGCTTCGGCGGCGGGGCGCACGGCTTCTACCGGCGCTGGCGCGGTATAGCTGCTGGTCGCTTCGCCACGGCTTTGCGAATTAACGGTAGGGGCGCAGCCAGAAAGCAAAGCTGGGAGGCTGACAGAGAGCAGAACAGTGGTAAGAAGGGGGAATGTGCGCACAGCTGTCTCCTGAAGAAAATCCTCCCCAAACTAGCGGCCCCAAGCTCAGCTGTAAACTCACACGCGGGTTTTATCTGGTAGCGACACCTATTGGCAACTTGGGCGACATGACCCTGCGTGCCATCGAGACGCTGCAGGAAGCAGCAATTATTTTGTGTGAAGACACGCGCGTCTCGCGCAAGCTGACCGAGCATTACGGCATCAACACCAAGCTGGTGAGCTGCCATGAGCATAACCAGATGGAGCGTTTGCCTGAGATATTGGCCACTATTGCGGCTGGCGGTGTGGTGGCCATGATCAGTGATGCAGGTATGCCCTTAATCTCTGATCCCGGCGCACCTTTAGTTAAAGCTGTGCAAATGGCCGGCTTTAAAGTTACCGTCGTGCCGGGTGCAAATGCGGCACTCTCTGCCTTATCTATTAGCGGCATCGCCAGTGAACGCTTCTGCTTTATAGGTTTTTTACCTGTTAAGACCGGTGCGCGCCGCAGCGAGCTCTCGGCCCTCGCCAACGTGCCTGCCACGCTGATTTTCTACGAAAGCCCCAACCGCGTGTCTGAGACATTGGCCGATATGTATAAGGTGCTGGGTAATCGCGAGGCTGCTTTGGTGCGCGAGATCACCAAACTGCATGAAGAAGTTGTGCGCGCGCCGCTTGAAGAGCTGGCCGCCAGATATGAGGGCAAGGATGTGCGTGGCGAAGTGGTTTTGGTGATCGCGCCTCCGCTGCCACAGGATGAAGAGCATGACCTTGATGGATTGCTGAAGGCCGAGCTGAAGCTGGGCAGCCTGAAAGACGCCGTAGCGGTGGTTACAGCGCGCACAGGTTTGCCCAAGCGCGAGGTTTATGCGCGCGCGGTAGCGCTGGAGCAGGGCAAGGCATGAGCAATCATGCGGCAGGCCTGTCAGCCGAGAGAGTGGCGGCATGGCTGCTGCAGCTCAAAGGCTACCGCATTTTAGCGCGCCGCCTTAAAACCCCCGGTGGCGAGATTGACATTCTGGCCAAGCGCGGCAGTACCGTGGCTGTGGTTGAAGTAAAACAGCGTTTTACATTTGATAATGCAGCAGGGGCTATTTCGCCGCGCCAGCAGCACAGATTAGTCAATGCTGCGCGCTTTGTGCTGGCGCAACGGCCCGAGTTAAGCAACCATAGTGTGCGATTCGATGCGTTGCTGGTTAACCGTTGGGGTTGGCCGCGCCATGTAGTAAACGTGTGGAACGATGGCCCGTAAACACCGCCGACCGAACTACTCTGTCTATGCCGATGAAGATTCATCGCGCGAGCTGAAGGTATTTGTTTCGAGCCTAGTTATCGGCATCTGTATCGGTGCATTTGCATTTTACTTTTTTGTCGAGCGCCCGCATGTGCGCGAGATTGTGCAGCTTAAAGCCGAAGTTGCCGCGCTGCAGGCGCGGCAGCCGGTTTGCCCGCCTGCGCGGGGTTTGCAGAATGGCCAGCGCGAAGAGCTTGAGAGCCGCCTCTCGAACTGCAATTCCTCGCTCGAGCGTTTGCGCCGCGCGACTGAATCAGCTGCGCAACAGGCTCCTGCAGGCGATGGTCCGCCCCTGCCCAAGCCGCCTCCGGGCCGTGCGGTAGATCAGCCCGTGGCCCCAGCCAGTGTTATGCCTCCTGCTGATCTTGCGCCCGATGATACGGGCATTACCCCGCCAACTGAGCCTACACCGCCCAATACCAGTGCTGCCCCCAGCCCCGCCAGCACCACTATCGCGCCGCCTAATGTGGTATCGCCCACACCGTTCGTATGGCCGCAAAACTGGCCGCCCAAGCCGCGCCGCAGCCCGCCGCGCCCCACCGGTACGGTGCCTACAGTTGAGACGATTGGCACCGGTGCCCTGGGTACCATTAGCGGGCCAACCACTGCACTGGCTGGCGCCCAGACTGTGACGCTCGATGTAGGCGACGAACGCGATGTAAGTGGTTATCACATTCGCCTGATTGCGATTAGCCGCCGTAACAGCGGGCGTTATTGTATTGTGGGCGGTAACGGCATGGTTAGTCAGCGTATTGCCACCGGCTCGAGCAAGCGCGTGAGCTGGAATGGCCATAATGTGACACTGCAAGCCACTGTGCGGGATGGAGATACATGCCAGATCGCGCTCAAGCCGGGCTGATAGCCTTTCTATTGCTGTTAACCGCCTGCACGCCGCGTGATTTTCTGTTGGGCGCAGGTGGTGCTGCCGGCACCGCCAGTATGCAGGAGCGCGGCCTTTCTGGTGCACTAACCGATTACCAGTTACGCCTCGCCATCAACGAATCGTGGTTCCATCATTCCATTCAGCTCTATGAACGCGCTTCGCTGATGATCAGCAAAGGCCGAGTCGTTATCATCGGGCGGGTGCCCTCGCAGGAACTTAAAACATTAGCTGAAGAACTGGCCATCAAGGCTGGAGCGGTTAACCCCGTGAATAGACTCACAATCGGGCCCGACCGCAGCCTGGGGACACGGCTTGCCGATGAGTCAATCTCGCTGCGACTCGAGGGTGTCTATACCTTCGATCGCGATGTGAAGGCTCTCAACTATGATGTTGAAACAAATGATGGTACAGTTTACGTCATAGGTGAGGCCGAGAGTACGCGGGAGAGGCAGCGGGTCATGTATCTGGCCCGGTATTTCCCCGGTGTTAAATCGGTCGAGGCCTTTATCGACGTAACGGAGAACACCCAATGACCGTGCTGGTCAGCATCCCCACCAAGAATCAGGCGCAGGAAGAATTGCGCGCATGGTCTGAAGTGCCGGACGATCTGATCGATCTGGGAGCGGTGGCCCTGGCTTTTGCTTCACTCCGTTTGCCGCGCCGCGATACATTTGCTTACCGCGAGCATCTTGACCGCTTGGGGGCCGAAGTTGCGCAGATGACGCAAAGCGTCAAGCCGGTGCGGGTCGAGCAGATAGCTGCAATTTTGCGTGAAGTGATCGCCATTCGCCATGGCTATGAGGGCGATGAAGCCACGTATGATTCACCGGATAACGCCAACCTCATGAAGGTGGTAGACCGCCGCCGCGGCTTGCCGGTTGCGCTTGGTATTATTTACCTCGCTGCCGCGCGCGCCAATGGCTGGTCAGCAGTTGGACTTAACTTCCCTGAACATTTTCTGGTGCGTCTTGAGTTCAATGGCCGCCGTCTGATTATCGATCCGTTCGAGCGCGGCGATATCGTGGCCGTGCCGCGCATGCGCGAGCTGGTTAAAGCCAAGCTGGGCCCAGAAGCCGAATTGCTGCCCGAGTATTACCTGCCGATTGGCAATAAAGACGTGCTGCTGCGTCTGCAGAATAACCTGAAGATGCGTTATGTGCGCGCCGGTATGGATGAGGCTGCGGCCGAAATCATGGAAGCGATGCTGCTGCTCACGCCCGAGCGCGCCATCTGGTGGCGCGAATTCGGCCTCACGCTGGCCCGTCTTGGCGAAGAGCACCGCGCGATTATTGCGCTCGAGAACTACCTGACATTGTCAGGCGATGATCCGATGCGCGGGCAGACCGCCTCGCTGATTGACCAGTTGCGCGCGCTTACCGCAAGCACAGGTGCCTAAGCGATGGCGCTGCAGGTGGCCATACAAATGGACCCGCTTGCCAGCGCCAATTTTGCTTCCGACTCTTCCATTCGCATTGCTGCCGAAGCTGGCCGCCGCGGGGCCGATGTTTATTTCTATGAAGCGAAAGACCTGAGCTGGCAGCCGGGCGTGCTCAGTGCTCCCGCCTATAAAGTAACAGGCCTCAACCCGCCGGAGAAAAGCCATGTCGTCGGCCCGCGCGAGACAATTGATCTGGGCGGGATGGATGTAATCTGGGTGCGGCAGGACCCCCCGTTTGATGTAGCCTATATCGCCTCGCTGCATCTGCTCGAGTTGATTGCAGATCAGGTGCTGGTGCTCAACAACCCGCGCAGCATCCGCGATGCGCCCGAGAAAATGCTGGTGCTGCGTTTTCCTGATTTCATTCCCCCCACGCTCATCACGCGTGATCGCGGGGCTGTAAATGCCTTCCGCGATGCGCACGCGGATATCATTATTAAACCCATCAACGGCCATGCGGGCCACGGCGTATTTCATATTAAGCCGGACGATGAGAACTTTGGTTCGGCATTTGAAACATTGATGGCAGCCACGATTGAGCCATTGATTGTGCAGCGCTACCTGCCTGAGGTACGCCAAGGCGACCGCCGCCTCATATTGGTTGAAGGCGAATACGTAGGCGGTTTTGCGCGTGTGCCCGCTGAAGGCGAAGCACGCGCCGCCATGCGTACCGGCTCAACCCTCGAGAAGGTTATACTCACCGAGCGTGAGCGCGAAATCATCGCCACCATCGGCCCTGTGCTGCGTGATATGGGCCTGCTGTTTGTGGGTATTGATGTGATTGGTGGCTATCTCACCGAGATTAACGTGACTTCGCCCACCGGCATCGCGCAGGCTAACAAGCTTGACGATGTGCAGATTGAGGCACTCGTCTGGAATGCGGTTGAGAAGCGCTTGAGGCGTTAGGAGGCGGTATGCCAGTTACGTCAGAGGATATAGAGGCTGCTGTAACAGCTGCTTTTCCAGCGAATAAGGTGCAAGAGGTTATGCAGGTTCTGAACACCTATAAGGGTGAAGAGGCACACCGCATACAAATGTGCATAGTGGTTTTGAGCGATCATGACATTTCTAAAGTAGAACACTTTGTGCAGCAGGCAGCCAAAGACTATCGCGATATTCTTTTATGGGCCGACCCGAATGGTGAGTGGACCTGAGAAACTTATATTGCATCGCTCAATCGTAACTGCGAATTTTTAAACACTGAAATTGTCACTTCAGCGCAAGCTGGAATGAAAATAATCATGCTTAAACCGCCTTCGGCAACGCCTCGCGCGCATACGCATCTTCAAGGCGCACGATGTCATCTTCGCCCAAGTAGGCGCCGCTTTGTACTTCGATAAGCACTACGGGTAGCTTGCCGAGGTTCTCAAGGCGATGCACAGCACCTAATGGTACGTAGACTGACTCGTTCTCGCCCAGTAGCGATACCTTATCGTTGATGGTTACCTGCGCAGTCCCGGCTACCACGGTCCAGTGCTCCGCACGATGCATATGCTTTTGCAGCGAGAGGCGACCGTTGGGCTTCACCGTAATGCGCTTGACCTGAAAACGCGTATCAGCCGAGAGCATTTCGTAATGGCCCCAGGGGCGATACACCACGTTATGCACGCGGGTTTGGCTGAGGCCATCCTTCTTCATCTTATCAACCAGCTTGCCAACTTCGGCTGCGCGGTCGCGCGGGGCCACCAGCACGGCATCATCGGTTACTACCACCACCATATCGCGCGCACCAATAACGGTGGTGAGTAGCTTTTCGCTGCGCACATAGCAGCCCGAGCTGTCTTCACTACGCACATTGCCAATCAGCGCATTATTGTTTTCATCCTGCGGGCTGGCATGCCAGAGCGAGAGCCAGGTGCCGATGTCGGACCAACCCATGCTGACCGGCACCACTGCGCCAAAGCTGGTCTGCTCCATCACCGCTTTGTCAAACGGCTGGGAGGGCGAGTTACGGAAGGGCGCATCCGCCAGGCGGGTGAAGCCAAGGTCTTGCGTGGCTTGATCCACTGCAGCTTCGGCAGCTTCAAGCACCTTGGGTGAGAAGCGCTCGAACTCGGCAATCAGTTTATCCGCCCGCGCGCAGAAGATGCCGCCGTTCCAGAGGTAACCACCTTGCGCGAGGTAGCCTTGGGCAGTGGCCAGATCCGGCTTCTCGACAAACGAGCTGATGGCAAATCCAGCAGTACCCTCAAGCTTATCGCCCGAGCGGATATAACCATAGCCAGTGTCGGGCCGGTCGGGTGTAATCCCGAAGGTCACGATGCGGCCAGCTTCAGCCAAGGGCTTGGCAGCAGCTATGGCGGCGAGGAAGGCTTTGCTGTCCTTGATCATGTGATCGGACGGCATGATGAGCAAGAGCTGCTCAGGGTTCTGGTTGCGGGCATAAACAGCCACTGCAGCAATGGCAGCGGCGGTATTGCGGGCGATGGGTTCGATCAGCAGGCCGGCGGGTTTGATGCCTACTTCCTGCAGCTGGTCATCAATAACGAATCGGTGTTCGGCATTACACACAACCAGCGGCGCCGCGAACAGGGCGGGGTCGGAGGTGCGGAGCGCAGTTTCCTGAATCAGGGTCTGGCCCGATACCAGCTTAAGCAGCTGCTTGGGGTAAAGTTCCCGCGAGAGGGGCCAAAGGCGGGTACCTGCCCCACCGGAAAGGATGACCGGCTGAATCGTCTGAACCATGAAGCGCCCCTTCTAAGTATTAACACGCGGCCTCAGGAGACTACCCTAACCTGCTTAGATATACATGTTAATATCGCTCGAACACGGCAGTTTTGTTACACTTTCTTCTACGTTAATACATTACGTAGGGTAAAAGTAAATATTACCGACTGGCGCAAATTTAAACATCTGTTAACCTTATTAAACGAATGTCCACCATGTAGGTGGGCATCAACCTGGTTTCAGGGGTAAAAATTATGGCTGTCGATATTACGCTGGGCAATGGCAACAACGAAGGCACTTTCACTACCTTCGACTCGCTGACAACCGGATCGGGCGCTGACGTAATCACCGTCACTGAATCGCTCACCGCGGCAACCATTAACCTCGGGGCGGGTAACGACACGCTCACATTAGGCAACGCCGACAATACCGTCACCATCTCGGGTGTCGAGACCTTCACCGGCGGTGCCAGCGCCGACCTCATCACTGTTTCTACCGCAGTTGTAAACGGCACCTATAATCTCGGCGGTGGCGGCGATGTACTTACGCTTGGCGACTTCGTCAACAACCTCACTGTTTCAAATGCCGATACCATTGTTGGCGGTACCGATAACGACAGCGTAACACTGGGCACAGCCATCACCAGCGGTACACTCGATCTCGGTTCGGGTAACGACGTTCTCACCCTTGGTGATTTTGCCAACAGCGTAACGACAGCGAATATCGAAAGCATCGTTGGTGTAAGCGGTGCCGATACAGTAACTGTAAGCACGGCCATGGACGGCAGTGTTAATCTTGGCGCCGGTAGCGATACGCTTACTCTGGCTGACCTTGCCAATACCGTAACCCTTTCGAACGTTGAGACACTGGTTGCCGGTACATCGGACGACTCGATCACCCTTGGCACAGCGGCAGCTGGCATTACGCTCGACCTCGGCTCGGGCGATGACACACTCACCCTTGGCAACTTCGTCAACACGCTCACTGTTATTGGTGTTGAAACACTGGTGGGCGGAAATAGTGCTGACCTCGTCACGCTGGGCGATGCCATTACCACGGGTACCCTCGACCTGGGCTCTGGTGTTGACGTCCTCACCCTTGGTGCCTTTGCCAACACGCTGACTACCACCAACATTGAAAGCATCGTTGGCGATGCGAGCGATGATATCGTTACACTGGGCTCGGCTGTTGCCAGCGGTCGCTTTGACCTTGCAGGTGGCGATGACACACTGACACTGGGCGACTTTGCCAATACGCTTACAGTCAGCAATGTTGAAACACTGGTTGGCGGTACATCCGACGATGTTGTCACCCTTGGCACAGCAGTAACTGCTGGCACGATTGACCTTGGCTCGGGTACCGACCGTATCACGCTCGGCAACTTCACCAATACGGTTACTCTTACCGGCATCGAAAGCATCGTCGGTAATTCATCGAACGATACTGTAACGCTGGGCGATGCCATCAACGGCACGGTTAACCTTGCTGGTGGCGATGATACCCTTACCCTTGGCGATTTTGCCAACAGCGTAAGCGTCTTTAATGTCGAAACCATTGTTGGCGGTACATCCGACGACAGCGTCACTCTGCGCACGCAGGTGACCGGTGGCACCATCGACCTTGGCTCGGGCGATGACACCCTTACTTTCGTGACCTTCACCAACACGGTTACGGTTTCGAATGTTGAAACAATCGTGGGTGGCTCGGGTTCAGATAACATTACGCTGGGCACAGCTGTTACCTCTGGCACTATCGACCTTGCCGCCGGTACAGACCGCCTCACGCTGGGCGACTTTGCCAATAGCGTTACCCTCTCGAATATCGAAACCGTAACCGGTGGTACCAGCGATGACGTCGTCACGCTGGGCACCGCCATGTCGGTTGGCGCTGTGAACCTTGGTGCAGGCGACGACACGCTCGTATTGGGTGACTTCGTAAACTCGCTTACTGTCAGCAATGTTGAAACCCTCACGGGTGGCGATAGTGCCGATAGCATCCGTCTGGGCACGCAGGTTACTGCAGGCACCATCGATCTTGGCTCCGGCGCAGATACGCTTACGCTTGGCAGTTTCAACAACACCGTAAGTGTTGCGAATGTCGAGACTGTGGCTGCTAACGGCGGCGACGATATTGTGACCGTTACCACGCAACTGAGCGCGGGTAACATCAACCTTGGTGGCGGTACAGATACACTGACACTGGGCGACTTTGCCAATACCGTTACCATCAATGGTATCGAGACTCTCACCGGTGGTACTGGTGACGACGTCGTCGTGATGGGTGCACAAGTTACAGCGGGCAGCTTCGACCTCGGCTCGGGTGATGACACCGTTACTCTTGGCAACTTCAACAACACCATCACGCTCTCGAACACCGAAACCATTACCGGCGGCAGCTCGACTGACCGCGTGGTTCTCGCAACCCAAATTACAGCTGGCACCGTCAACCTCGGTGGTGGCAACGATACACTCGTATTGGGTGATTTCGCCAACAGCGTAACAACCCAGAGCATCGAAACCGTCACTGGTGGCACCAGCGATGATGTGGTGACGCTTGGCGCTGCCATTTCAGGTGGCTCGGTTAACCTTGGCGCGGGCGATGACACGCTCACGCTCGGCGACTTTGTGAATACACTTACCGTAACCGGTGTTGAAACCCTCACGGGTGGCGATTCAGCCGATACCGTGACACTGGGCGATGCCATCAGTTCTGGCACGATTGATCTGGGCAGCGGCGCAGATACGCTCATTCTTGGTAACTTCACCAATACCCTCACTGTTACATCGGTTGAGAGTGTGCGTGGTGGTACGGGTGTTGACCTTGTTACCCTTAGCGCAGCAGTAACTGATGTAAGTGTTGACCTTGGCAGCGGCGCCGACGTGCTGACGCTGGCCGATGGCGCAGCCAATGCCGTGAGCGTACGCAACGTAGAGAGCGTTGTGGGCGGCACCGGCGATGATGTGATCACCCTGACGGCGCAGGCTGCCGGCGGTCACTTCGATCTTGGCTCGGGCGACGATACTGTCGTGCTTGGCAACTTCATCAACAGCCTTACCGTTTCGAACGTCGAGACCATCACTGGCGGTATATCCGCCGATACCGTAACACTGGCTACAGCCATTACAGCAGGCACGCTCAACCTCGGTTCAGGCAACGATACGCTCGTATTGGGTGATTTTGCCAACAGCCTGACGGTGCAGAGCATCGAAACCGTAACCGGCGGCACCAGCGATGATGTAGTGACCGTAGGCGCTGCCATTACCGGCACCGTGAACCTTGGCGCAGGTGATGATACCCTGACGCTGGGCGATTTTGCCAATAACGTAACCGTGCTCAACGTCGAGACGTTGACCGGCGGCACTTCAACCGACCTCGTTGTGCTCGGCACAGCTGTAACGACTGGTACGATTGACCTTGGCGATGGCGCGCTTGACCGCCTCACCCTTGGCAACTTTGCCAATACTGTTACTGCCTCGAATGCCGAAACCGTTATGGGCGGTACTTCAAGCGATGTGGTTACGCTTGGCGCTGCCATCTCGGGTGGCCGTGTTGACCTCGGCTCAGGTACCGATACCCTCACGCTGGGCGACTTTGCCAATACGCTGACGGTCTTTAACGTCGAAACCCTTAATGGCGGCAGCGATGATGACTCGGTAACCCTGGGTACGCAGGTAACAACCGGCACCATCGACCTCGGCTCGGGCGACGATACGCTGACATTCGTAACCTTCTCTAACACCGTGACTGTTTCGAACGTCGAAACACTCGTGGGTGGTTCAGGCGCTGATTACATTACTCTGGGCACGGCCATTACAACCGGCACAGTTAACCTTGGCGCAGGCACCGATCGCCTCACGCTGGGCGACTTTGCCAATACGCTGACCGTCACCAACACCGAAAGCGTTATGGGCGGCACCAGTGATGATGTGGTGACTGTGGGCACCGCCATCTCGGGTGGTAACATCAATCTTGGTGCGGGCGACGATACCCTCACACTGGGTGATTTTGCCAATACCCTTACGGTTTCGAATGTCGAGACCCTCACCGGCGGCACCTCTGCCGACCTCGTGACCCTCGGCTCGGCCATTACAACAGGTACGCTGGATCTCGGCTCAGGTACCGACCGTCTGACCCTTGGCAATTTCGCCAATACCCTGACCGTCACCAACATCGAAAGTGTTGTCGGTGGTAACAGTGATGATGTTGTGACCATCTCGGGTGCCATCTCGGGCGGCAGCATCAACCTCGGCTCGGGCAACGATACGCTCACGCTTGATGATGTGGCCAATACCCTCACCATCGCCAGTGTCGAAACACTGGTTGGCGGTACGGATGATGATACCGTGACCCTCGGTACCGCCATTACGGCTGGTACGATTGACCTTGGCTCGGGCGATGACGTGCTTACCCTCGGTGCTTTTGCCAATACCCTTACAGTTACCAACGTCGAGAGCATTGTCGGTAACTCGCTGGCCGATGCGGTGACGCTGGGCGATGCGATTACAACCGGCACACTGAACCTCGGTGCGGGCGTTGATCGCCTCACGCTGGGTGACTTTGCCAATACGCTGACCACCACCAATATCGAAAGCATTGTTGGCGGTACGTCGGATGATACCGTGACCCTTGGCACCGCCATCTCGGGTGGCAGTGTTGACCTCGGTGCGGGCGATGACACACTCACACTCGGCAACTTTGCCAACACACTGACCGTCAGCAACGTTAAGACATTGATTGGTGGTACCAGCTCAGACCTGGTCACCCTTAGCTCGGCTATTACAGCCGGTACGCTCGACCTCGGCTCAGGCACTGACCGCCTGACCCTTGGCAACTTCGTCAATACCCTGACTGTAACCAATATCGAGAGCGTCCTTGGCGGCAGCTCGGCCGATGTGGTGACCATTTCGGGCAGCATCTCGGGCGGTAGCGTCAACCTTGGCGCCGGCAACGATACGCTGGTACTCGATGATGTGGCCAATACCCTGACCGTAACCAGTGTTGAAACCCTCACCGGTGGTACGGATGATGATACCGTGACCCTGGGGGCAGCGATTACGGCTGGTACACTCGACCTCGGCTCGGGCGATGACACACTCGTACTCGGCAACTTCAACAACACGCTGACTGCCACCAACATCGAGACCATTACCGGTGCAGCGGCAGGCGATAACGTAACCTTGGGCTCAGCCATTACAGCCGGTACGGTTGACCTTGCAGGCGGCGCAGATACGCTCACGCTGGGTGACTTTGCCAATACACTGACAACCAGCAACATCGAAACCCTTGTTGGTGGTACCAGCGACGATGTAGTGACGCTTGGCAGTGCTGCCATTAATTACAGCATCAACCTCGGCGCGGGCGATGACACGCTCAGCCTTGGTAACTTCGTCAACACCCTTACTGTCAGCAATGTTGAGACCCTTACTGGCGGTAACAGCGCCGATGTGGTGACGCTGGCTACAGCGATTACGGCTGGCACGATTGACCTCGGCTCTGGCACTGATCGTCTGACCCTTGGCAACTTCACCAACACCTTGACTGTGACCAATATTGAAAGCGTCATGGGCGGTGCTCAGGCTGATACGCTTGCCTTCAGCTCGGCTGTTACGGCGGGTACCTTCAATCTTGGCCTTGGGAATGACACCATTACGCTGGGCGATTTCGCCAACAGCCTGACGGTTCTGAACGTTGAGACCATTACCGGTGGTACCGATGATGACTCGGTTACTCTGGGCAGCGCCGCCAGTGGCACGATTGACCTTGGCTCGGGTACTGACACCATTACCCTTGGCAACTTCGCCAACAACGTAACGCTTACCAATGTCGAGAGCATTGTTGGCGGTACTTCGGCTGACACCGTTACCCTGGGCAGCGCCATCACTTCGGGCAGCATCAGCCTCGGTGCGGGCCTCGATACGCTCGTATTGGGTGACTTTACCAACTCGGTAACCGTAACCACCATCGAGACCGTAACCGGCGGCACCAGCGATGACGTTGTAACCTTGGGCGCAGTAGCCTCGGGCATGACGGTTGATCTGGCCGCAGGCGATGACACGCTCGTATTGGGTGATTTCAACAATTCGCTCACCGTAAGTAACGTTGAGACACTGACCGCAGGTACGGGTAACGACACCGTTACTCTGGGCAGCGCCATGACTACCGGCACCATCGATCTGGCAGCGGGTAACGATCGCCTCAACCTCGGCAACTTCGCCAATACAGTGACGACCAGCAACATCGAAACTGTTTATGGCGGCAACTCGGCCGATACAGTTACGCTGGGTACTGCCATCAGCGGTGGCCGTGTCGACCTCGGCGCTGCAGCGGATACGCTCACGCTGGGCGACTTTGCCAATACCCTCACCGTCTTCAACGTTGAGACCATCGTTGGCGGCACCAGTGACGACAGCGTTACCCTAGGTACGCAGATCACCACTGGCACCATCGACCTCGGCTCGGGCAACGATACGCTCACGCTGGTGACCTTCACCAACACGCTGACCGTCAGCAACGTCGAAACGCTGGTTGGCGGCTCTGGTTCGGACACCGTCACGCTGGGTACGGCCGTTACCGCTGGTACCATCGACCTTGGTGCAGGTGTTGACCGCCTCACGCTCGGCAACTTCGCCAACACCGTTACCCTCTCGAACATCGAGACGGTTACCGGTAACGCCAGCGATGATACAGTCACCCTCGGCTCGCAGGTTACCGGTGTGATCGACCTTGCAGCCGGCGACGATACGCTCGTATTGGGTAACTTCGCCAATAGCGTCACTGTATCGAATATCGAAACAGTGACCGGTGGTAACAGCGACGATGTTGTAACCCTCGGTACACAGGTTACTGCAGGCACCATCGACCTTGGCTCGGGTAACGACACGCTCGTATTGGGTAACTTCGCCAATACTCTCACGCTGGCCAATATCGAGACCATCCTCGGCTCATCTGCCAATGACGTGCTCTCGCTCTCAACCGGCATGAATGGCGGTACCGTGAACCTGGCAGGTGGCAGCGATACCCTGACACTGGCTGACTTTAACAACACGCTCACCATCATCAGTGTTGAAACACTCAATGGTGGTACGGCTGATGACGTGGTGACCCTTGGCGGCGCCATCACCAGCGGTAGCGTCAGCCTCGGTGCGGGCGATGATACGCTCATCCTCGCCAATGCCGCCAACACACTCACCATCACCGATATCGAAACCCTGACGGGCGGTAACTCGGCTGATATCGTCACTCTCGGCAGTCAGGTGACTGCGGGTACGCTCAACCTCGGCTCGGGCAGCGATATTCTCACGCTTGGCAACTTCGCCAACAGCGTGACGGTTATCAACGTCGAGAGCGTTGTCGGCGGCACGGCTGACGACGTTGTTACTCTCGGCGCTGCCGTTTCGGGTGTTAACGTCAACCTCGGCGCGGGTACCGATACGCTGGTGCTGGGCAACTTCAACAACACCCTCACTGTTTCGAACGTCGAGACACTGACGGGCGGTAACAGCAACGACACCGTAACGCTGGGCAACGCGATTACAGCGGGTACGCTGGATCTCGGCTCAGGCACCGACACACTGGTACTGGGTGCATTTACCAACACGCTCACTACCGTAAATATCGAAACCATCACCGGTGGCAACTCGGCCGATACCGTGACCCTGGGCAGCCAGATCACAACCGGCACGGTCAACCTCGGCAGCGGCACCGATACGCTCATTCTGGGCGACTTCGTGAATACGCTTACCATTGTGAGCGTCGAAAACCTCACCGGCGGTACAGATGATGATGCCGTAACACTGGGTAGCGCCATTACTACCGGTACCATCAACCTTGGTGCAGGTAACGATACGCTCACCCTCGGCGCCTTCGCCAATACGCTGACTGTTAATAACGTCGAGACTCTCACTGGTGGCGCGCAGGCCGACCGTGTGACCTTCGCCAACGCCATTACGGCTGGAACGGTCAACCTCGGTAGCGGTTACGATACGCTTGTACTGGGCAACTTTGACAACACCCTTAGCATCAACAATGTTGAAGCTGTTATCGGTGGCTCGTCGGCCGATATCGTGACTGTCAGCTCGGCCCTCACCAACGGCTCGATCAACCTCGGCGCGGGTGATGATACGCTCACGCTGGGCGACTTCGTCAACACCGTTACAGTTGGCAGTGTTGAAACCCTTACCGGCGGTAGCTCGGCTGATGTCGTGACACTCAGCACCGCCATCACCACCGGCACGATTGATCTGGCTGGCGGTAGCGATCGCCTTACCCTCAACAATTCAGCCAATACGCTGACAATTGCCAATATCGAAAGCCTGACCGGCGGTAGCAATACCGATGTGGTTACGGTTGGTACGGCGATGACTGGTGCGATCAACCTCGGTTCGGGCAACGATACGCTCGTATTGGGTGACTTTGCCAACAGCCTCACCCTCACAAGTGTTGAGACTGTCACTGGCGGCACCAGCAACGATGCACTTACTTTCGCTGCGGCACTTTCGGGCGGTACCATCAACCTCGGCGATGGCGACGATACCGTCACCCTCGGCGCGTTTGCCAATACCATCACGCTCACCAATGTCGAAACCATCAATGGCGCTTCGGCAACCGACTACGTCACGCTGGGTAGCGCGATTACGACTGGTACCATCAACCTTGGCGCCGGTAGCGATCGCCTCACCCTTGGCAACTTCGCCAATGAGCTGACGACCTCTAACGTCGAATCGATCCTGGGTAATTCCTCGACTGATATCGTAACGCTGGCAACCCAGATCTCGGGCGGCAGCATCAACCTTGCTGGTGGCGACGATACGCTCACCCTCGGCAACTTCCTCAACACGCTGACAGTCAGCAATGTGGAAACCCTGACCGGTGGTACCTCGGGCGATATCGTAACGCTGGGCAGTCAGGTGACGACCGGTACGATCGACCTCGGCGCAGGTAATGACAGCCTGACCTTGGGCAACTTCCTCAACACCCTGACGGTGCAGAACATCGAGACCCTCACCGGTGGCAGCAGTGCCGATGTGGTGACTCTTGGTACGCAGATCACCGGGGGTACGATTAACCTCGCCGGTGGCAGCGATACCCTCATTCTGGGTGACTTCGCTAATACGCTGACTGTTACCAGTGTCGAGAACATCACCGGCGGTGCGTCGGATGACCTCGTCACGCTGGGTGCAGCGGTAACTACGGGTACTATCAACCTTGGCGCAGGTGATGACCGCCTGACGCTCGGCAACTTCGCCAATACCGTAACGCTCACCAATATCGAGAGCATCGTTGGTAACTCGCTGGCCGATACAATTACACTGGGCAGCGCTGTAACTGACGGCACCATCAACCTTGGTGCAGGCAACGATACGCTTACCCTTGGCGCATTCGACAACACGGTAACAGTTCAGAATATCGAGAGCGTCGTTGGCGGCACCTCGGCTGATACAGTGACCCTGTCGTCGGCAGCGGTTGGTGCAACCATTAACCTCGGCTCGGGTAGCGATACCTTGGTCCTTGGCAACTTCGCCAATACCGCCACGGTTACCGGCGTCGAGACCCTCACCGGTGGCACCAGCACGGATGTCATTACACTGGGTAACCAGATTACATCGGGCACGCTCGACCTTGGTGCGGGTAGCGATACGCTTAATCTTGGCAACTTCGGTCATACGCTGAGCACCTCCAACATCGAAAGCATCCTCGGTGGTACGGCTGCTGATGTGCTGACGGTTCTGACCGCGCTTACCGGTAGTGTGAACCTTGGCGCTGGTGCGGATACGCTCACGCTGTCGGATAACATGAATACCGTTACAGTAAACGGTGTTGAGACCCTCATCGGTGGTGCAACCAACGATACGATCATCTTCAGTGCATCAGTGAGTGGTGGCAGCATCAACCTTGGCGATGGTACGGATACCGTCACCTTCGGTAACTTTGCCAATACCGCAACCCTGACCAATGTTGAGAACGTAAATGGTGGTACCTTGGGTGATCTCATCACTCTTGGCAGCCAGATTACGACCGGCACCATCAACCTCGGCTCGGGCCTTGATGCCCTGACCCTGGGTAATTTCGCCAACACCCTGACGGTCTCGAATGTCGAAACCATCACCGGTGGTACGGATGAGGATGTGGTAACGCTCGGCACGGCTATCACCAGCGGTACCATTAACCTGGGTGCAGGCGCAGATACGCTCACGCTGGGCAACTTTGCCAATACCTTCACGGTCAATAACATCGAGACACTGGTTGGCGGCACCAGCAATGATGCCATTACCTTTGCCAACCAGATTACGACCGGTACGATGGACCTTGGCGCAGGCACCGATCGCCTCACGCTGGGCAACTTCCTCAACACGCTGAGCACAGCGAATATCGAATCGATTACCGGTGGTAATAGTGCTGATATCGTTACACTCACCACCCAGATCTCGGGCGGTAACGTCAACCTTGGCAGCGGCAACGATACGCTGGTGCTGGGCGACTTTGCCAATACCCTTACCATCACCAGTGTTGAAACACTGACCGGTGGTATCTCGGGTGATGCGGTAACGCTGGGTGCTGCAGTCACAAGCGGTACGCTCAATCTGGGCGATGGCAACGATACGCTTACGCTGGGTGCATTCAACAACACCGTTACACTGGTGAACATTGAGACCATAAATGGTGGTAACTCGTCGGATGTGGTAACGCTGGGCAATGCTGTAACGGCTGGCACCATTAACCTCGGTTCGGGCAGCGATACGCTCAACCTCGGCAACTTCGCCAATACGCTGACAGTGCAGGCGGTTGAAACGGTAAACGGTAACAGCAATGCTGATACAGTTACCTTCGCGGTTGCCGCTGCGGGCCGTGTGGACCTTGGCGCTTCAACCGATACACTCACCCTTGGCAACTTCGCCAACTCGGTGACGGTGCTGAACGTTGAAACAATTACCGGTGGTACATCAACCGATGTGGTCACGCTGGCAACACAGGCCAATGGCATCACCATCGACCTGCTGGCTGGTAACGACACGTTGGTACTGGGTAACTTCGCCAACACATTAACACTCAACAATGTTGAGACTGTAACTGGTGGTACCAGTGCCGATGTGATTACGCTGGCAACGCAGATTACCAATGGCGTGATCAACCTCGGCAACGGTATCGATACACTGGTGCTGGGTGAGTTTGCCAATACCCTGACAGTCAGCAATGTCGAAACCCTCACGGGTGGCGATTCGAACGATGTGGTAACACTTGGCTCGGCTGCAAGCGGCACAGTTAACCTTGGCGACGGTAACGACAGCCTGACTCTCGGCAACTTCGCCAACACTGTAACGCTGACCAATATCGAGACCATTACCGGCTCGGCTAATGCCGATATCGTGACCCTGGGCTCGGCTGTAACCGCTGGTACGGTCAACCTTGCGGCTGGCACCGATCGCCTCACCCTCGGTAACTTCGAAAACACCCTGACGATCTCGAACGTCGAGAGTGTGATCGGTGGTACCGATGACGATGTGGTGACCTTGGGTACAGCGGCGTCTGGCTACAACATCAACCTTGGTGCGGGCGACGATACGCTCACACTGGGTGCGTTCGCCAATACGCTCACTGTCAGCAACGTTGAAACCCTCACCGGTAGCAATTCGGCCGATACCGTGACCCTGGGCAGCCAGATCACAACCGGTATGCTCGACCTGAGTGGTGGCAGCGATACCCTGATCCTGGGTAACTTTGCTAATACCCTGACGGTTCAGAACATCGAGACTGTAACGGGTAGCAGTGCTATCGACCTGCTCACCATTGGCACCGCCATGACTGGCCGTGTTGATCTGGGTGGCTCGGCCGATACGCTCACTCTCGGCAACTTTGCCAATAATGTGACGGTACTAAATACCGAAAGCATTATCGGCGGTACTTCGAACGATGTGGTGACAATTGGCGCTAGCCAGTCGAGTGGCACAGTCAATCTTGGCGATGGTTCGGATACACTAACTTTCGCTGGTGTGAATACCACGCTCACGGTTCTCAATGTCGAAACCATCACGGGTGGTATCAGCTCCGAAACCATTACCATGGGTACAGCTATAACAGGCGGTACGCTTAACCTTGGTGCCGGCACTGACCGCCTGACCCTTGGCAACTTCGCCAATACCCTGACAGTCTCAAATATCGAGAGTGTTATTGGTGGTGCATCGACTGATATCGTGACGCTTGGTACGGCCATGACTACCGGTAGTATTGACCTTGGTTTTGGCACCGATCGCCTCACCCTTGGCAATTTCAACAACGCGCTGACCATCAGCAATGTTGAATCGATTGTAGGTAACAACGGTAACGACCTTGTGACCCTGGGTACCGACTATAACGGTAGCCTCGATCTCTCGGGCGGTACTGACCGCGTGGCTCTCTCAAATGGCAGTAACAACATTACAGTTTCGAATATCGAAACCGTAATCGGCGGTTCGGGTGGCGATACCATCACCATCGGTACCACTGCTGCGGTCACTGTGAATGCTGGCGCTGGAAACGACACTGTCTACTCGGGTCAGGGTGCAGATAGCTTCACTCTGGGTGCAGGTAACGACACGTTGATGTATACCAACGTCAACCAGTCGGCCACCGGTGCACGTGATACGATTACCGACTTTAACGCGGTGAACGCTGACAAGCTGTTCTTCAGCGGCTTGCTCACGGGTACCTTCACATATGCTGGTACAGGTTCGTTGACTGGTGGTGGTAACTCATCCGCCATCTTCAACAACACCACCAAGCTGCTGACGGTAGATACCAACGGCGATGGTACGGGCGACCTGTTCATTAATCTGACCAATGTCACAACTACCAACCTTGATAGTTCTGACTTTATCTGGACCTGATGCCTCTAGGCTTGTGTCCGGTTTCTAAACCAGCCCCCGCCTTAACCGGCGGGGGTTGTTGTTTTACGGGCAAAAATTGGCTAGTGTCAGGCTGTCTTTACGGGAGCTCACCATGGCCAAGCGCGCGCAAAATAATACGTCTGTAACTCCAGCCGCCCCGCCAGCTCCTTCGCTGCATGAGAGCTCACTGATGCATGAAGCCGGGCCGGTGCGCGTTCGCCGCTGCCGTTATGGCGCGATGGCCTATATCACCCACGATAGCTATATCGGCCGTTCGCTGGATATGTATGGCGAGTTCTCGCCCGGTGAAGCTGCCTTGTTTGCCCAGCTGCTCAAGCCCGGCATGACCGCGCTTGATGTGGGCGCCAATATGGGCGCGCACTCGGTGCTGTTTGCACAAAAGGTCGGCCCGCAGGGGCGCGTGATTTCTTATGAGCCGCAGCGCGTGATCTATCAGTTGCTTAGCGCCAACGCCATGATGAATGGCCATATGAACATCGAAGCGCGCATGGCTGCCGCCGGTAGCGCCAAGGGCGAAATCAAAGTGCCGCCAGTCAATTATGGCCAGGCCGGCAATTACGGCTCGCTCGCACTAGGTGGTTACCAGCAGGGCGAAACCGTGCCGGTTGAAACGATCGATAGCCTTAATTTGCAGCAGTGCCATTTCATCAAGATTGATGTTGAGGGTATGGAGGCCGAGGCAATTAAAGGTGCTGTTGAAACCATCAGGCGCTGCCGCCCGATGCTGTATGTCGAGAACGACCGCCGCGAAAAATCAGCCGACCTGATCAATCTTTTGTTCAGTCTCGACTACCGACTCTATTGGCATTTAACACCTTACTACGTCGCCAATAACTACTTCGCGAATGCCGAGAATGTTTTCCCCGGTACCATCTCCATCAACATGCTGGCGGTGCCCAAGGAATCAAAACAGGTGATTGAAGGGGCACGCGAAGTGAAGAGCGCTGATGAAGACTGGAAAGTGATTGGCGCACAACCGCAATGAGTAGTGCTGCCGCCCGCACAGCTGCACCGCCATCGCCGCTCTTACAGCAGGCGTTTGCCGCACACCAGCAGGGTAACCTTGCTGTAGCAGAAGCAGGCTACTTGCAGGTACTGGCAGCTGAGCCCGGTAATGCTGATGCACACCACATGCTCGGGCTGGTTTATAAAAAGAATGGCCAATGCGATCTGGCAGAAAGCCATATAAAACAGGCCTTAACGCTGCATCCCACATTGGCGGCTGCGCATTATAACCTTGGCAACCTCATGGCTGATCAGGGCCGCGTGGATGAAGCAGTACAGTGCTTTAAATCGGCTATCGCCCATGAGGGGAACTACCCCGAAGCCTACTACGGTCTTGGCAACATGTTCCGCGAGCGGCAGGAGCTGCGCGTGGCCGTGGCTAGTTTCAACTTCGCCCTCAGGCTCAAGCCCGATTATATGGAGGCGCTGCATAACAGGGCCAATGTGCTGCGTGACTTGGGGCAAGTGGATGAGTCGGTGGCTGACCTCATGCGCGTAGTCGCCATAGCGCCGCAGCTGCCCGAGGCGCATTATAATCTGGCGCTTGGTTTATTCATGCAGGGCCAATATGCAAGTGGTGCCGAGCATTATGCCTGGCGTTTTAAAACCAAGGGCTTTAGCAGCCCCGATCGCAAACTGCCGCAACCCCTGTGGGATGGCGCCCCCGCGCCTGATAAAACCCTGCTGCTCTATAGTGAACAGGGCCTTGGCGATACGCTGCAGTTCATTCGCTATGCACAGGCTGTAAGCCGACGCGTTGGTAAACTCATTATTGAAGTGCCAGCGCCGCTGGTGCGTATCATCAGCCTTGCTACAGCTGGTTTTGCCGAAGTTGTGGTGCAAACTACAGCGCCTCCAGCCCATAATATCCAGATGCCGCTCATGAGCCTGATCGGCCTGATGGAGGTTGATGCGACGCCCTACCTGAAGCCGGATGCTGAGCGTGTGAAGCTATGGCAGACAGCTCTCGCGGGTAAGCCTGGTCTTAAGGTCGGACTTAACTGGCAAGGTAATCCGAATGCCAAGGTCGACCGCGGCCGCTCCATTCCCCTCAAGGCGTATGAGCCGTTGTTTGGCGTTAAGGGCCTGCGCTTCATCAGCCTGCAGAAAAACGCGGGCGCTGAGCAGTTGCATGACCTGCCCGTCAGCATGAACATAGAAACTCTGGGTGAGGGCTTCGATAGCGGGCCGGATGCCTTTATGGACTCGATTGCCGTGCTGCAGAATCTTGACCTGTTCATCACCACAGATACCGCGTTGGCACACCTCGCGGGCGGGCTGGGCTGTCCCACCTGGCTGCTGCTTAAGGCGGTGCCAGATTGGCGTTGGGGCCTCTCGGGTGAGCTAACCCATTGGTATAAATCAGTAAAATTGTTCCGCCAAACAGAGGCAGGTGATTGGTCAGGCCCCATTCAGGCCATGGTCAGAAACCTCGAGTCGTGGCAATCTGCCAAAACCAAATAACGAGGGAGATTCCGTATGCTTATTCAGGTTCCTGTGTCATGGGGTGAACTGGTCGACAAGATCACCATCCTGCAGATCAAGTCTGAGCGTATCTCCGACAAGGCCAAGCTGGCCAACATCCATAACGAACTGGATGAGCTCACCCGCACTGCCGCCGCTGCGGTTACTTTTTCGCCCGAAGTGGTAGCGCTGCAGCAGCAGCTTAAGATTGTTAACGAGAAGCTATGGGTGATTGAGGACGATATCCGTGACTGTGAGCGCAGCAAGGACTTCGGCCCCAAGTTCATTGAACTGGCCCGCGCTGTATACTTCACCAACGACGAGCGCTTCCGCGTGAAGCGCGAGATTAACGACGCACTCGGCTCGGCCCTCTCGGAAGAGAAGAGCTACGCTGCCTATAGCTGATTGTGAGCAGTGTCATTGATCTAACATCTGCCGAGGCCCTGTTGCAGCAAGCAGTTGCTGCGCAGCGCGCTGGTAACTTTGCGCAAGCGACCAATCTGTTCACCGAACTGCTGATGCATGACCCGCAGCAGCCGGAGGCGCAGCATTTCCTCGGTCTCATGGACTATCAGGATGGCCGCATAGATGAAGGCATCATGCGGGTTGAAGCCGCCGTGCGCGCCAAGCCCAACACAGCCGATTTCCTCAATAACCTTGGCACCATGTATCTTGCCAAAAAGCGCGTTACCGATGCGCTGGTGACTTATACAAAGGCCTTTGGCCTTGCGCCCAGTAACCTCGGCATCATGACCAATCTGGCTATCGCCCTCGGGCAGGCCAACCAGCGTGATGAAGGCTTGAAACTGGTTGCCAAAGTGCTTGAGAAGCAACCACGTTTCTCTGCCGCACTTAATGCGCAAGGCACCATGCTACGCCTGAACAATGACCTTCAGGGCGCGCTTGCAGCTTATGAGCAGCAGCGTGAGATCGCACCCAATGATCCGGAATCTTACTATAACTGCGGTGTCATTCTGCAGGACCTGTGGCGGCTGGACGAGGCCAAGGCGCAGTATGAGCGCGCTATTGCGCTCAATCCCAAGATCGCGCGCTATTATGTAAATCACGGTGCTGCGCTGCTGAAGCTGCATGATATCGTCGGTGCCGAGGTGAGCTACGCCCGCTCCATCCAGCTCGATCCCTCGCTGGCCGAGGCACATTATAACTATGCCATTTGCCTGTTCCTGCTTGGCAAGCTTGAGCAGGGCGCGGTGCATTACGACTGGCGCCTGAAGGTTGATGAAACCTCGCTCAGCAAGCCGCGCAACATGGATGTGCCGATGTGGGATGGCAGCCCGCAGCCCGATAAAACCATCAACCTGCATAGCGAGCAGGGCCTTGGCGATATGCTGCAGTTTGTGCGCTTTGCCCCGCTGGTGGCCAAGCTCTGCAAGCATGTGATCATCGAGGTGCAAAAGCCGCTGGTGGCCCTGTTCACTGCCAGCTTCCCGCAGCAGACCGTTATTGCCAAAGGCGACACACCGCCAGCGTTTGACCTGCATTGTCCGCTCATGAGCCTCATGCCGCGTTTGGGCATGAGCCTTGCCAAGCTGCCAGCAACCGGTGCGCCCTATTTGGCGGTGGATGCTGAGCGCGTAGCCTTATGGAAGCAGAAGCTTGGCAACAAGCCCGGCCGCAAGATTGCGATTAACTGGCAAGGTAACCCCAAGGCCAAGGTTGATCGCGGCCGCTCGATGCAGCTGAACAACCTTGCAGCTATTCTGGCTTTGCCGAATACGCGCTTTATCAGTTTGCAAAAAAACGAGGGTGCCGAACAGATTGCAGCACTGCCCGCCGCATTGCGTGAGCGCATTGAGGTGCTGGGCGATGAGTTTGACAGCGGCCCCGGCGCCTTTTTAGATACCATCGCCGTGATGAAGAATTGTGATCTGGTGATCACCACCGATACAGCCATTGCCCATGTTGCGGGCGGTATTGGCATGAATACATGGCTCATGCTGCGCAAAACACCGGATTGGCGCTGGATGCTCGAAGGCACCAGCAGCCCGTGGTACCCCAATACCAAGCTGTTCCGCCAGAGTGTGGATGGCGACTGGACGAATGTGATTGAGAGTATGCGCCAGCAGCTTAGTCAACCAAGTGCTACCGATATTGCGCTTACCCTGCACCGCGCCGTTAAGCTTGAAGAGGCTGAAGCAGCCTATAAAAAAGCCCTCAGCGAAAAGCCTGATGATGTAACGGCGCGCCATTACCTTGGCGTGGTGGCCTATCAGCGTGGTCAGGCCGATGTGGCCGAAACACATATAAGAGCTGCGCTTGCCTTACAGCCTGATGATATGGATGCACTGGCTAATCTCGCTCTGGCGCTTAAGGCGCAAGGCCGGCTTGAAGAGGCAGTCGCTTGTTGCCGCTCTGTGCTGGCACTCAACCCGCAGCATGGCGCAACGCATAATAATCTTGGCAATCTGCTGAAAAGTCTCGGCCGGGTTACCGAGGCACTGCCGCATTATGAAGCAGCTATCAAGCTCGCCCCGGATGCACCTGATCTGGTGCATAATCTTGGTATTGCCTTGCTTGAGAACAACCAGCTGGCTGAGGCTGAAGCACCCTTGCGCCGCGCGATTGAGCTGGCACCTAAGAATCCTGATTACCGGTTTGACCTTGCCCGTTGCCTGCTCATGGCGGGCGCGTGGCAGGAAGGCTGGCAGGAATACGAACAGCGCCGCCATATGAAAGAATTTGGCGCCATCTCGGTACCGCAAGCCCCCGAGTGGGGCGGCAGCATAAACCCCACCACCACACTGCTGGTACTGGCCGAGCAGGGCCTTGGCGATACCATTCAGTTCGGGCGCTTTGCTGCCGAGGCCCGCAAGCGTGTGGGCCGTGTTGTGCTGGTCACACCGCCACACCTCAAGGCCCTTATGGCAACTGCGCCGGGGGTTGATGCTGTTTATGGTTATGGCGAAGGCCTGCCGACCTACGATGCCTACGTCATGCTGCCTAGCCTGCCGCATGTTCTGGGTATTACGCTCGAGACACTGCCCGCCACAACACCGTATCTCAAAACCCGCGCTGAGCATCTGGCGCGCTGGCAGGAGTGGCGCGAGAGCATTCCCGGTAAGCTGATTGGTCTTAACTGGCAGGGCAACCCCAAGGCGCGCGCAGATGTGGGCCGCTCGCTGCACCTCACACAGCTGGCGATGCTGGGCGAAGTGCCGGGTATTACCTTCGTCGCGCTGCAAAAGGGCGCGGCAGTCGATCAGATCTCGGAGCTGTCGGGCGGCTTCCCGCTTATAGCACCGCCGGCCCCGTTCGATGACGGGCCGGATGCGTTTTTAGATACCGCAGCCCTCATGCAGGTATGCGACTTGGTACTTACAACCGATACATCCGTTGCGCATCTTGCTGGCGCACTTGCGCGCCCGACATGGGTCATGCTCAAGCACGCGCCTGATTGGCGCTGGATGCTCGATCGTACTGATTACCCATGGTACCCCGGCATGCGCCTGTTCCGGCAGACCGCACCCGGCGATTGGGCGGGTGTTATCAAGGCTGTGCAGCAGGCCTTGCTTACAGATGCGGCAAAGCCGGTGGCTCCCTCGCTTGAGGCTACATTAGCCATGCATCAACGCGGTAAAATCTCTGAAGCGCGTACAGCCTATCAGGCTATTTTGGCGCAAGAACCTAGCAACCTCACCGCGCAGCACTACTTAGGCGTAGCTACCTACCAGCTAGGCGATGCGCTGGCTGCCGAGCAGATTTTGCAGCAGGTGGTTGATAGCAAGCCAGACTATGCCGAAGCATGGGGTAACCTGGCTTTGGCGTTCAAGAATCAGCAGAAAATTCCACAGGCGAGTGAAGCTTTCCAGAAGGCGCTGTCACTCACACCAAACAATGCTGATGTGCATAACAATTACGGCAACCTGCTGACGGCCGAGAAAAAGTATGATGCTGCAATTGCGCATTACAATACCGCCATTTCGCTGCAGCCCAACCGTGCTGATAGTTACCAGAACCTTGGCAATGCGCTCGGCGATCTCGAGCGCTACGACGAAGCTGTTGAGAAGTACCAGCGCGCACTGGCGCTAAAGCCCGATTATGTGGCAGCCATGAATGGCCTTGGTAAAGCTTATCGTCAGCAAAACAAGTTTGATCAGGCAATTGCCGTATTCCGCGAAGCCACGCAGGTGGATACCATAAGCCCGGACGCCTGGAGCAATATGGGCGTGTGCTATCGCGAGCTGCGCCAGTATGACGAAGCGCTTAAGTGTTATGATGAAGCGATCAAGCGCAACCCTAACCATGCCGAGAGCTACAGCAACCGCGCCTTGGCCCTGCATTATTCGGGTGACCTTGCAGGCGCAGAGGTAGCCTATCGCGAGGCACTGCGCCTGAAGCCCGATCGGGCCGACGCGCAATTCGGCTTAGGTGCCATCATGCTCACGCAAGGCAAGTGGAGTGAGGGTTTCAAGCAATATGAGTGGCGGCGCAAAATGGCCGACTCTGGCCCGCTGCGTACATTTGAGCAGCCCATGTGGGATGGCTCAGTGCAGCCGGATAAAACGCTGTTCCTTTTTGCCGAGCAGGGCCTTGGCGATACGCTGCAGTTTGTTCGCTTCGTTGAGCTGGCACGTGCGCGTGTGGGCAAGGTCATTATCGAGATGCAGCCCGGCCTGTGCCGCCTGCTGAAAGACAGTGTGGGCGATGCCGAAGTGATCGGGCAGGGCGATGCCATCCCTACGTTCGATCTTTATTCCCCGCTTATGAGCTTGCCCGGCTTGCTCGATATTAATGAGGCCACACTACCCGCGCCGCGCAGCTATATTGTGGCCGAGCCTGAGCGTGTGAAGATCTGGGAAGCATTCCTAAGCGGTAAGCCGGGTCTGCGTATTGGCCTTAACTGGCAGGGTAACCCCAAGGCGATTGTCGATAAAGGCCGCTCAATCCCGCTCAAGCTGTTGGCACCGCTGCTTGAGGTGCCGGATACACGCTTCATCTGCCTGCAGAAGAACGCGGGTATTGAGCAGATTGCCGGCCTCACGCCAGAACAGCAGGCACGGATCGAGCAGCTGGGCGAAGATTTTGACGCGGGTAAGGATGCCTTCATCGATACCGCCGCCGTCATGGCAAACCTCGATTTGATCATCACCACCGATACTGCCATGGCGCATCTCGCTGGTGCGCTGGGTCGCCCGTGCTGGGTGTTGCTCAAGTCCATGCCGGATTGGCGCTGGATGACCGTGCGCACTGATAGCCCGTGGTATCCGGCTACCCGCCTGTTCCGCCAGCAGCGCGAGGCCGATTGGCCAGCGGTAGTGGCCGAGGTTGAGGCCGCGCTTAAAGAAGTGCTGAGCTAAGCCAATATAAAACCCCCGATAAGCAAGACTTACCGGGGGTTTGTTATTAGTGCCGAATTAAAGCGTTACAACCGGGCCGATGCCCGCGCGGTGGCCCGCCTTGATGTGGCGCAGCCAGTAGCGCGGCGGTTCATAATGGTTTTCAGCCGTATAGGGCGCAACAAACTTATCGCCGCACAGGTCGGCCCGCACGAAGAAGGCATTCGCGCCAGAGAAGTTGCAGCCCACAAGGTTATAGCCCTTTTCGCGGCCAATTTTTTCGAGGGCGCCGAGCGAGGCGCCAAAGTAGTTTGTGCCCTGCCAGTAAACTGCCGGATCATCAACCTGCGCAATCGTGAGTGGCGGTGCCCATGTGCTGTTATACTCAATCACTACAATGGCGGGGTTAACCGCAGCGACCGCCTTCCAGATCCAGATATCGTTGCCATCAACATCAATGCTCAGCAGGCCGATATCGCCTACCATGCCATTCTGGGTGAACAGCTCGTTCACATTATCGCGTGTTACAAACGCTGGTGCCGCCTTGAGCTGGCCCGACTTGATATAACTGGCCAGGTTCTGGTTGATATGGGCCACATATTTGTCTGAACCCTCAAGCCACAGGCCGCTCCAGCCGCCAGCGAGCAGGGCCAGCGTGTTGCACTCAACACCGCTCTCAACACCGAACTCGATAAAAGTTTTAGGCACTTTATCGCCAAGGCGTTTAACGATTTCGTTGATGATGCCGTCTTCATCGTTCTGGGCATAAACTTTATGACCAAAACGGGTGAGGCGCTTGGCCTCCTGATAGCGCGGCTGGCGCAGGGCTTCTTCCCAGTGCTTGCGCGCTTCCATCTGCAGGACTTCGCCCTGAATGGTGCTTTGGGTGACGAGATAGCTCGCGAGCGGGTCGGGCTGCTTGGTGGGGAGGGGGATAGGCTGTGTCATGTGCCAAAGTATAGGCAGGCTTTGGCAAAGCTGCTACCATTTTGCATGCAGGAAATTATCCTTTTTGGCATTCCATTTGCCTTTGTCATCTTCGCCGCCACACTGCTGGGCTTTGCGTTTTTCCATAACCATACTTTGCCCATAGCGCTAGCTGGTTTGCTGACTACCCTTGCATATCGCCTTGGTTTTACTGGTTTTAAGGGCGGCGAGGGTATGGCCGGCCTGTTTGTGCACCTGGGGCATGAGTGGGTCATTCTGTCCAATCTGTTTGCCTTGCTCACGGGGTTTGCACTGCTGGCCCGCCATTTCGAGAAAACGGGTATTCCGGTAATCCTGCCAGCCTATTTGCCGGATGACTGGAAAGGCGGATTTTGCCTGCTCGTCATCATCTTCGTACTCTCTGCCTTTCTCGATAACATCGCCGCCGCCATGATTGGCGGGGCTATGGCGCATGCACTGTTCAACGGCAAGGTGCATATTGCGTTTCTCGCTGCCATTGTCGCGGCATCTAACGCTGGCGGCGCGGGCAGTGTAGTAGGCGATACAACCACTACCATGATATGGCTTAATGGCGTATCGCCCCTCATGGTGCTTGAGGCGTATATCGCCTCGGTCACGGCGCTTATCATTTTCGGTATACCAGCGGCGCGCGTACAGCAGCGACACAGTCCGATAGTTCAGAACGTGCAGCTGCATACGCATATCGACTTTTTAAGGCTGGGTATTGTTGCAGCACTTCTACTTGGTGCTGTTGGTACTAATGTTTATATCAACATCACCAATCCCGCTGCAGCCGAGCACTTCCCCTATATTGGGGCAGCGCTATGGCTTGTTCTGTTGCTGACTGTGCCCCTGCGCCGGCCCGACTGGGAAGCCCTGCCAGAAGCCATAAAGGGCAGTTTTTTCCTGTTGTCTTTAGTGCTCATCGCCTCGCTGATGCCGGTTGAGGCTTTGCCTGCAGCAACAGCCGCCTCCACCTTTGGCCTCGGGTTCCTGTCATCTGTCTTTGATAATATCCCGCTTACGGCATTAGCGCTGGCTCAGGGCGGGTATGACTGGGGCTTTCTTGCCTTTGCTGTTGGTTTTGGCGGTTCCATGATCTGGTTTGGCTCCAGCGCGGGTGTGGCGCTCAGCAACTCTTTCCCTGAGTCGCGCTCGGTCTTCCTGTGGCTGCGTCATGGCTGGCCGATTGTAATTGGGTATGTAATTGGCTATGCCGCGCTTTACTTCATTCATGGCTGGCAGCCATGAGTGGCGCGCGCGTGTTGTTGGTCTGCTCGGCAGGTGGACATCTGCTGCAGTTGCATAGCCTGTTTGGCCCTGTTTTTGCGCAGTATGAATACCAATGGGTATGCCTTGATAAGCCCGATGCACAGAGCCTGCTAAAGCATGAGCATGTGACATGGGCATATGGCCCGACCAACCGTAATCTCATCAACCTGCTACGTAATACATTGTTAGCTTGGCGCGTGCTACGTGCCTTTCGGCCCACCTGTATCGTCAGTACCGGTGCTGGTCTGGCTGTACCGTTTATGTGGCTGGGTCGCCTGTTCGGCTTATATACAATTTATATCGAGAGTTTTGCCCGGCAGGATAACCTCTCGCTCACCGGCCGTCTGGTCTATCCATTTGTGCATGAGTTTATTGTGCAACACCAAGAGCTTGCGGCCCAAAATCCGGGTGTTCGATATTATGGGAGCATCTATTGATCCTCACCATCCTTGGTACGCATGAGCAGCAGTTCAATCGCTTGTTACAGGCGGTAGATAGCCTCGTGCTTGATGAGCCGCGTATCTACCAGACTGGCCATAGCACTTATGTACCCACGGGCGAGTGCCATACTTTTTTGCCGTATGATCAGTTGCTAAGTCTCATCCGGCAGGCGCGGGTTATTATCTGCCATGCGGGTACAGGCACGGTCATGTCGGCTCTTGCGGCAGGTAAATGTCCAGTCGTCGCTCCACGTTTCAAGCGCTTTGGTGAACATGTGGATGACCATCAGCTCGAGTTGGCCGAAAGCCTCAGCGCACTAGGGCTTATTGTGCCCTATATTCCGGGCGATGATCTGGCACAGAAAATTAAAGAGGTCAGCAGCCGCACTGCCCAGCGCAAAATTGAGCCCGATGCCAAGCTGGTTGAACACCTGCATCAGGCGGTACGCAATTCAGCCTTAAGACGCAGCAGTACGTAGATAAACAAAATCCAGAAAATGTTATTATAGCGTAAAAAGTTGAACTCAACCAGATTGAGCACAAGGCTGGTGGTGAGCGTGAGTGCGAACAGCACCAGTAAATCAGGGCTCATGCGGCTGGTAATATGGCGCAGGAAACTGAGGGTGAGGGCGGTTAGCAAAATAACGCCTGTTACACCCAGCCCCAGCCATACTTCGAGAAAGCCATTATGCACATGCGGTACGTTCCAGCTGGTGTAGTGCAGCGAAAAGCTGGTACTGGTAGATGAACCCCAAAACGCCTCATACCCATATCCCAGCCATGGTTGCTCGCTAATCGCATCCATCGCGCCAGCCCATATGCGGGTACGGTGTGTAAGGCTGGTATCACGCCCTAGCGCAGTTAGGGTCTCTTCCAGCACGGTGGCGTCGGTCAGCAGCAGGGCTGCAATTGCGATAATTGAGAGGCCAATGAGAAGCAGCCCTGTGCGGGCCGGAGCAGCAAGATTGGCTGAGGTTCGTAGCAGCGCATATAAAAACATAAAGGCTACCAGGAGCACATAAGCGGTAGCCGATTGTGTGCCAAGCATGAGTATAAAGCAGAGCGCACATACGGCGAGCAACAACAGGCGCCATGGGTTTTGTGGTTTAAGGGCCAAAGCAGCTGCAATAACTACGCCCATGACCATATAGCGGCCGAGGGCGTTTTTATGCGTGGTCAGGCCGTTCCATAGCCCTTCATGTGTGCCGGTCATAACCCCATAGTCAGGTAGCAGCAGAATAACCATCATGCTACCTGCCGCCAGCGCGCCAAGCGCAATAGCCAGCAGATTCAGCAGCTCGCGCGGGCTGATGCGCAGTGCCATATAGGCTGCAATAAAAGTACTAGCCCATAAAGCTGCGCTGGCCGAGAGTGTGGTGACCGGGCTGAGCGACCAGATAGCCGAGAGCGTGGTGAGCGCCGTGAGAGCAAGTAGTAATCGCCCATCTCTAAACAGCAGGTTAATGGTACCGCGGTGAACAACCGCAAAGCCTGCAAAGCCAATATAGACCACAGCCCATAACATAAGGCGCTGGGTACGCGTGGTTTCAAGCTCATCCGCACTGGCGCCAAAAAGCGCAAAGGGCGCAGTGCCTAAAAACAGTGCGAGCACGATCCAGAATTTTTCAGCCAGTGTGCTCATGCCGTTTCTTTAACCAGCCTGTATGGTGCATATTCTTCATACCGGCTGCCACATAATCCAGCCACGCCGCCAGCCGCACGCGCCCAGCTGGCGCGCGCTTTCACCCATGCTGCCTGCCTATCAGATGGATAACGCAGCAGATGCATGAACCCGATCAGCCCATGTGCCAGTGCCTTGGCTATACGTATTGGCACAGCCCGCATATAACCATGCGCCAGTACATCGCAAAAGCTCAGCCCATTTCCAATCCGGTATTGTCGCTGGATGATCCACGCTGCGTTAAGCCTTTGCTGTGGAATATGTTCTCGCACTTCGGCATGCGCAGCCCAGACAAAACGCCAGCCTGCTTTGCGCGCCATCATGAAGAATAATGTATCCGAGCTACCCGTGTACTGCAGGCGCGTATCGAACCAGAGTGGGGCCTCGCGCCAGTTATGTGCATTAATAAGGCAGTTGTTGGTGGCAAGCATGCGGCAGGTCTGGCCATCCTGTTTTTGCTCACGTTCAAAAAACCTGCCTTTAATAATCCAGTCAGATGTGTCGCTTGGGTAAAGCGGCACTACCGGCCCGCCTGCAGCATCTGCACCAGTAGTGCTTATCGTACGTAATATCTCGGTCAGCCAGTTTGGCGTTACTTCTTCATCATCATCGAGAAACGCGATGTAGTCGCTATTAGTACTGCAGGCTTTGAGCGCAGCATTACGCGCGTAGGGTATGCCGCTTATCGGCTCATGCACTGTAACTAACCTGTGCTTACCACTATAAGCCGCAAGGCTTGGACCGGCTGTTTGTGTACTATCATTATCAACTACCACCAGCTCAAGCTCAGCGCTGGTTGTTAGCTGATCAAGGCTATGCAGTAGCCGCAACAGGGCAGCCGGGCGTTTGCAGGTGATAATCGCAACCGAAACCTTCATGCCCCCTGTTATGGCAGAGAAGCCTAGAAACGGAAATAGACGCTGATATCTGGCAAATCCGCACAAGCCTGTTTGCGGGCAGCGAGATCCAGCGTTGTAGGCGCCTCATCTGTATTAATGTCTAGTCGCAGCCACAGCCCCTCGGATCGCTGGTTCATTAATGTTTGCAGGATGTCAGCGCATATAGTCTTAGGTACAGTAGGTAGGGTTAATTGCAGCAGCCGGTTGGCATCAGCGGTGCCACGGGCATGGAATTTAGCTTCCAGTATCGAGCCCCAAGGCAGGGTATGTTGCAGAAGGCTCAGATCCACAGGGTCGGGCTGATTAGTCCAGCGGGCACGGGTATCCGCTTTTTTAGTCGTCAGTAATTGTAGCGTGTCAGCAACCTGCGCTTTGGCATTAACCGCTTGGTTAAGCTGGTAGGCAAATCCGCAGGCTACAAGCAGCCCAAACAGAACAATCAGTTTTTTCATGGCATGCCGGGGCAGATGCGCGCCATGATGGTGCCGTGGCTCATCCCCTCGGGTATCAGGGTTACCGAGCGCAGGTTAGTGCTGTGCGTACGGCTCAGCTCCATGAAGTAATGGCCGTTATTCTCAGCACGGGTGGAGCGTTCAAGCGCTACAGTCTCGCTCTTACCGTCAATATACATAAAGCGCAGGCTGAATTTTATCAGGCCAGCATCACTGGATTCCAGATAGAGAAAATCAACACCCGGATTAACTTTAAGGTCAAAATCACCCAGCAATTTTGTCTCGCCCGCAAGCGTGCTTGTGGCTGTGGCCAAGGCTGTTACATCGCTGCATACAGGGCCCGCAGCAGGCACCAGCTGACGCCACATGGCTGGCTTATCAAAAAGATAAAGTGCTGGTACTTCCCAAACCAATACGCGTGGCCGCTGTTGCGTAAAAGCGGATGAAGCCAGATAGGTCGCCAGCGAATTATCAATGCCGCCACCATCAACCGAAACATTCTGCACCTCGCGGCTCAAGCCCTCGCTCAAAAAGCCGGAGAAGTTAAAACGGTCAGAGCTGAAGCTGGTACCTGCCAGTACAATACCTGGCGTGGTTTCGTCCAGCAGGCTGGCGGGCTCGGCGCGGGTGGTGCGGTAGTAATCATACGGCTCGGCAGCCAGCGTAGTACCGCAAATTTTTTGTGCATACTCGGCGTAAGAGCCGGTGTTCTGCCGTGTTGCGGCAATACTGCTGGCAAATGTATGAGCTGATATATCCGTAACTTCTGGCAGTGCCAGCATGTCCTGTGCCAGTGCAGAAGCTGCAATGCGCGAGCCGGTAGGTGTCCAATGATGATCGCGCTTGAAAAAGAGGCCCACGTTCTGCGCACTGCGGTCATTCTCAAGCGGGCTTAACAGGTCTGGCACCAGTGCGCCGGTAGCAGCTATGCTGGCGAGTTTGGCAAAATAGCTGCTGCGGATATCCTCGAGTTTATGGGGCATTTCAGCAGTAATCTCAGGTGTCAGATAGGTATAGCTGGTTAGAATACGGTTAGGTACCAGCGCTACGACCAGCTTTGTATTATTGGCTAAGAGGTGCTGTACTAGCCGCGCGAGTTGTGTGCGCGATGTTTCGTCCAGCGCCGGTGCGCGGCGCAAATCGCGCAGGGCAAACAGCCAGCCATCTGCACCAGCACGCATCATCTTCAGATTCTTGAACTCTTCCGGCGGGTTTATGCTTTGCACCGCTGGGCATAAGGTGATGCGCTCATCTGCCTTTGCGGCCAGAGGCAAGAGCGTCAGGAGGAAGGCTAAAGCAACAAGCCTTTTCATTATGCTGCCTCGGTAACCATATGAATGGTGCGGGTAGGGAAGGCAAAGCTCACGCCCAACCCCTCAAGCCCGCGCATAATGCGCAGCAAAATCGCCTGATTGGCATCCATATACGGGTTGTAATCGCGCCCGATATAAAAGTACACCGCCTCAAAGTTAAGCGCGCTATCACCAAAACTGGCCAGATGGGCACGGTCAAACCGGCAGTTATCCTCAGCTTCAATCGCGGTTTGCAACAGCTTCTGGATCTGCTCAATCTTATCCGCAGGCGTGGCATAGGTTACGCCTATCTTGAGCACCGTACGGCGTTCGTTCATCTGGCGGTGGTTATGAATAACACTGCTTAGGAGCTGGCCGTTCGCCACAATAATCAGCTCGCCACTGAGGGCACGCAGGCGTGAGGTTTTGAGGCCTACATTCTCAACCGTGCCCTGCTTGTCACCAAAGGTAATGAAGTCGCCGCGTACAAAGGGCTTATCAAACACAATCGAAAGCGCCGAAAAAAGATCGCCCATAATACCTTGTGCGGCAAGGCCCACAGCCAGACCACCGATGCCAAGGCCCGCGACCAGTGCCGTAATATTCACGCCCAGATTATCGAGCAACAGCAGCAGGATGATCGACCAGACGCAGACATTCACCAGCCAGCCCAGTACGCCAATAGCGCTGGCCAAGGGCGTGTCCGGCGAGAGTGAGCCCTGGCGCGAAAGGCGGCGCTCAATCAGCATCAGGGCAATTTCGCGTAGCCATAAGCCAAGCTGGATGAAGCCCATAATCACAAAGGCAAAGTTAAGCCCTGTAAGGACACCTTTCGGCAGCGCGATGAATTTGGCAACTAGCCAGCAGCCTAGCAGGCTGACGAAAATAACGCTGGTCTTGCCCAGCAGACGGAAGGCGATTCGTGCAAAACGCTTGCTTGGCGTGCCAGATTTACCGCCGAGCATATAAAGTAGCCCGCGGCGCAGCATCTGTAGCAGAATAACCGTGCTCACCAGCACCAGCAAAACCAAAAGGGCATTGGTGGTTGAGTGCATGACCCAGTTAAACGCGTCATTCGAAAAGCTGGCCGCTGTTTCATGCACGGTCTTGATGGGGGCGATAAACGCCTCGGTGGTGGGGTCAGCTACCGGTGCGGCAGGCGCAGGAGGTGTGGGCTCGGTCATAAAAGGCTCTCCAGAATTCAGGAGCAAGATAGCACCAAGCTAGATGTTTGCCATGGGTTTAGCTCCAAAGGAAATCGTTACTACCAAGGTTGGCAATCGAAACGCCGTTGAGAGTAAGCTGCATGTCAGCCAGCCCATCGCCATTAGTATCGACACTCAATAATTTTGTCGTATCGTTAAAGTTAGCCTGCGAGTTGCCACCGCCTGTGAAGGCGCTGGCACCAATAAAGCTGAAGGTGCCAGTAAGGAAGCCACTAAAGATGAGCAGGTCGGCGTTGGCATTATAGTCTGTCACAGTGTCGCCGTTACCAACGGCCGACTGCGTTACTGAATCAAAGCTTAAATAATCTGTGCCCAGACCCAGCGTAATGGTGTCAGCTCCATCGCCCGAGTTGATTGTATCGCTACCCGCGCCTGCATTCACTACACTGGCGGTAGTGCCTAACGTAATGGTATCATCACCTGCATTACCTATGATGGTTTCAACCGATTGTACGGTTACATAGTTAGTGCCGTTAAACAGGTTCAGCGTATCGCTGCCTGTGCCAAGGTCGATCATGGAATTGGCATTGATGCTCAAGGTAATAATATCGTTACTCGCGCCGCCAATCAGTGTTTCGATATTGGCGACGGTTGCAGTATTGGCAAGATTACCCAACACCAGGGTATCGCTGCCTGCACCCAGATCGATAACACCTGTGGTAAATTGCGTAACTAGCGTCACATGGTCAGACAAGCTGCCGCCTGTTATAGTCTCAACCGCACTAACATTAAGAGTGTTATTGAAATTACCAAGGTTAAGCCTGTCGGTACCAGCACCAAGGTTTATGCTGCCGTTTGTATACTGCGCACCCAGTGTTACAACATCGCCTAAGGTACTACCGGTAATCGTCTCGATGTTCAGTACCGTAATATTGTGGGCAAAGTTGCCAAGAATCAGGCTGTCGTTACCACCAGCCAGATCAATCGCAGCGTAGGGTGTAGCCGCACCTAAGGTTACTGCATCAGCAAGGCTACCGCCCAGTACTGACTCTGTATTCATAACAGTAAGGATATTTACTGAATCGCTCAGTAAGAGCGTATCATTGCCAAGGCCGAGGTTGATGGCGCCGTTTGTAACCTGTGCTGCCAATGAAACCCGGTCGCTTTGCGAGCCGCCATTAATGGTCTCAACCCCTGTAAGTGTAACCGTATTGATAAACCCACCCAGCGTAAGTGTATCATTGCCCTGGCCAAGGTTGATGGTGCCAGCGGTAATCTGGCTACCGAGAGTAATCACATCATTCGCGCTCGCGCCAATGATGTTTTCAACGCTGGTAGCGGTAAAGGTGTTGTTGAAGAAGCCGAGTGTCAGTGTATCGTTACCACTGCCCAGATTAACAATGCCTGTAACCATGGCAGTTGCTATCGTCACAGTATCATCCAGATTGCCGCCAGTCACAAATTCTACGTTTTGCAGCGTAACAGAATTGGTAAAGCTTCCAAGAACCAGCGTATCGTTACCTGCGCCGAGGTTAATAATCTGTGTGGCATTGCCAGCCTCGGTCAGAGTAATAACATCGTTGCCTGCGTTGCCGGTAATCGTCTCGGTATTGCTGACTGTAAGCGTGTTGGCGAAGTTCCCCAGAGTGAGGCTATCGTTACCCCCGGCAAGATTAATGTTGAGCCCAACTGCCTGTGTGGCAAGCGTAACGATATCCTGACTATTGCCGCCCATAAGTGTTTCGATATTGCCCACTACTAGCGTATTATTAAAGCTGGCTAGCGTAAGTGTGTCGTTACCTGCACCAAGATTGATGGTGCCAGCCGAGATGGATGTTGTAAGTACAATGGTATCATCCGCGCTGTTACCGTTGATGGTTTCGATATTGCCGAGAGAGAGTGTATTGGCCATATTTGCCAGTGTGAGTGTATCGCTGCCGCCTGCCAAATCAATTTGCAGGCCGTTAGCAGCAGTGAGCAGGACCACGGTATCATTGGCGTTACCACCGCTGATGCTCTCGGTATTACTAATAGTCACGCTATTAGTGGCGTTAGCCAGTGTCAGACTATCTACCCCATCACCTAAATTAATACGTCCGCTGGCCATAGCTGCGCCAAGAGTAACAACATCGCTACCGTTGCCACCTACAAGGTTTTCGATATTGCTGACAGTGAGTGTGTTGGTGTTATTGCTGAGGTTGAGCGTATCGTTACCTGCAGCTAAATCAATCATCAGGCCACTGGCAGCGGTTATGAGAGTGATAACATCAGCCGAGGCGCCGCCAACCAGAGTTTCAATATTGGCTATTGTGGCCGTGTTGCTGAGAGGTCCTAATGCGAGACGGTCAAATCCACTGCCGAGATCGATAGTCGCGGCAAGTGCCTGTGTAGTTAGCGTAACAGTATCGGCCAGATTGCCGCCTATCACTGTTTCGGCTCCCGCTACAGAGATGGTGTTGAAGTAATTGCCCAGCACTAGCGTGTCATTACCTACTGCCAAATCAATGCTGGTATTAGCAAGATTGCCAAAGGTGATGCTGTCATTACCAGTGCTGGCTATAATAGTTTCAACATTAAACACGGTAAGGCTGCTACTAAAACCGCCGAGGTTAAGTGTATCGGCACCACCCGCCAGATCAAACAGGCCATCTATAATACTGCTGCCCAAAGTAATGATATCATTACTATTGCCGCCCAGTACAGTTTCGATATTGGCTGCACCAAGCGTATTGGCGAAATCGCCCAATTGTAGGGTATCGTCGCCACCTGCAAGGTCTAGCACGCCAGATACTACTGCGCTGCTGAGCGCGATTGCATCATCGCCGCTACCACCAACAAGCGTCTCAACACTTGTAACAGTCAGGCTGCCACCGCTCTGGCTGAGGGTGAGTGTATCATTACCTGCACCCAGGTTTATATTGCCGCCAGCAATAGTGCCACTAAGGGTAATGCTATCATTACCGATGCCACCTACTAAGCTCTCGATATTGTTGATAGTAACTGTGTTAGGTAATGCTGCGAGAATAAGCGTATCACTACCACCGCCCAAATCGAGACCACCAGCGGTTACTTGTGTGGTTAGTGTAACCCGATCACTACCAGCGCCGCCTATCAGTATTTCGACATTCAATATCGTGGCAGTTGTTCCGCTACTCGACAGCATGAGCGTATCGTTACCTGCGCTCAGATCGATGGTTTGCGGGAGGTCGGTATTGCCTAGCGTAATAAGGTCATTACCAGTGCCGCCATTGACCGTCTCGATGCCAGTGAGCGTAACTGTATTGCCGGTATGTGCAAGGTTGAGCGTATCAGTGTTACTACCTAAGTTAATAGCACCGCCAATCATGCTGGTATTAAGTGTTATAATATCGCGCCCGCTCCCGCTGATAAGCGTTTCAACGTTCATCACGGTTACAGTATTGTTGTGGTTAGCCAGTGTAAGTGTATCGTTACCCGAACCAAGGTTAATAGTGCCGCCAACCATGCCGTTGGCAATACGTACGCTATCGTCAAGACTGCCGCCGCTTAAGGTCTCAACCCGGCTTATGTGCAGAGTGTTAGTAAAGTTACCAAGTGTAAGTGTGTCATTTCCGGCGTTGAGATCAATAAAAGCATTGTTGGCTTGAGTAAGTAGCGTAACTGTGTCGTTCAGTGCACCGCCAATGATCTTTTCGACCAGCGAGGTGCTAAGCGTATTGGCATAATCCGCAAGAATGAGTGTATCGTAGCCTGCGCCCAGATTAAGACTGGTGCTGCTGGCGTGTTGGGTGAGGGTAATGGTATCATTCATACTGCCCGCCACCAGCGTTTCGATACTCGTAATAGTTACTGTATTGGCACTCGTGTTGCTTAATACCAGTGTATCGGTGCCGCTACCACCAATCACAGCTTCAACATTCTGCACCGTAATGCGATTGATGCCATTAGAGAGCGATAGACTATCAGCCCCTGCGCCTAAATCTATTATACCCGCTGAAAGCGTTGTAGTGAGTTGTACTACATCAGCCAGATTGCTACCGGTAATGCTCTCGACATTAGCAAGGCTAACTGTTTGAGCGTTCAGCCCAAGAGTAACTGTATCGTTACCTGTACCGAGGTTGATAACTGCACCAGCATTAATGTTGGAGAGTGTAAGAATATCGCTGCCCGTACCACCCAGAATAGTCTCGATATTCTGCAGTGTGAGCGTATTAGCCATATTCGAGAGAGCGAGGCTGTCACTACCCTCGCCGAGGTCAATCGTACCTGTGCTGGCTGCGGCCGTAAGGGTGACGCTATCATCAAGGCTGCCGCCGATAACGCTTTCGATGCCCGTGATACTAACCGTATTATCAAAATTCCCGAGGATGAGCCCGTCGCTGCCACTACCAAGATTAAGTATTATGCCATCTGCCGCCATACTAAGGGTTACAACATCCGCACTGCTGCCGCCGATGATGCTTTCGATATTTGAAAGCGTAACTGAGTTGTTGAAATTGCCAAGCGTGAGGCGGTCGATACCGTTGTCAAGGTTCAGACTGCCGTTGGTTATTTCTGTAGCAAGGGTCAGCACATCGTTACCAAGATTACCATTAATATTCTCAATATTTGCGAGAGTCAGAGTGCCGCCATTGCTTGAGAGTGTAAGTGTATCGTTACCTGCACCAAGGTTGATGTTGCCCGATGTTACAAGGCCGCTGAGGGTAACAGTATCATCGCTCACGCCACCTATAACGGTTTCGATATTGGTGGCCGTAAGAGTATTTGCAAAATTCGCCAAGATCAGGCGGTCGGCCCCGCTCCCCAGATTTAGGCTACTACCACTCACCTGCTGTGCCAGCGAAACCAGGTCGCCTAGCGTACCGCCGGTAATCGTCTCGATATTCAGCACGGTTACGGTATTGGCAAAGTTACCCAAAATGAGACTGTCGCTGCCTGCCCCCAGGTCGATGCGACCACCGCTTTGCGCTGCACCCAGTGTTACGGTGTCATTCTCGGTACCGCCCATAAGGGTTTCAACACCACTTACCGTAAGCGTATTGTTGAAATTGCCCAGCGTAAGTGAGTCGATGCCCGAGGCGAGATTGATCGTGTAGTTGTTGGCGGCTGAGCCAAGCGTCACTACATCCGAGCTGCTTCCACCCAGTATGGATTCGATATCGCTGAGGGTAACTGTATTGGCAAAATTACCGAGTGTCAGGCGGTCTGACCCGCCAGCAAGATCGAGCGTTGCGTTTATATATTGAGTGCCGAGCGTTACCACGTCGCTGGCGGCACTGGCAGTCAGTGTTTCAACGCCGGTTACAGTGAGAGTGCCACCCATTGCGCTTAGCATGAGCATATCATTACCAAAGCCAAGGTTGATATTGCCGTTGGTAAGCAAATCGCCAAGTGTTACAACATCGCCCGAAACGCCGCCGATAACGGTTTCAGCACCCAGCACAGTGAGGGTATTGCTGCTATTACTTAGGTTAAGACGGTCAGCACCAAGGCCAAGGTCAATCGTGCTGCCATTCTGGCTGGTGAGCAGCGTTACGTTATCAGCACCATTGTTACCAGTGAGGGCTTCTATATTGCTCACAGTGAGTGTGTTACCAAAATTGCCAAGTACCAGCGTATCATTACCCGCACCAAGGTCGATCTGCCCACCTGTAATCGAGCTGGCGAGGGTTATTACGTCGCTGCTATTGCCGCCTAATACACTTTCAGTATTCAGCAGGCTAAGGGTGTTATCGTAGTTGCCAAGCACTAATTTGTCATAACCTGCAGCCAGGTTGATGCTGATATAGTTGGCAGCAGTAGATAGCGTCACGCTATCAGCAAGCGTTCCACCAGCTATGCTCTCAATATTGCCAAGCGTGACGGTGTTGATGAAGCTGCCTAGCGTAAGGCGGTCTTGTCCATCGCCAAGATTGTAAGTACCTGCGGTTTCCTGTGAAGCGAGGGTAATAATATCCTCAGCGGCACTGCTTATCAGAGTTTCAATATTCGCCAGCGTTACTGTATTACCGTACTCATAGAGTGTCAGTGTATCAGACCCAACCCCAAGGTTGATATTGCCGTTGCTTAGCTGCGCGCCCAGCGTGACTGCATCAGCAAGGTTGCCCCCTCGAATGGTTTCAATATTCAGCGTCGTAACAGTGTTATCAAAATTACCAAGATTCAGACGATCAATACCGCCTGCAAGGTCAATACTTTGGCCTGTGGCCTGCTGCGCTAGCGTTATAATATCAGCCAGTGAATTACCGAGTACGGTCTCGATATTGCTAACAGTGAGAGTGTTGTTAAAGCTGCCAAGCTGTAATGTATCAACGCCAATGCCAAGATCAATAAACCCAGCGCTATGCGCTGCGGTGAGGATAACCGTATCGCTACCCGTACCGCCAATAATGCTTTCGGCACCCTGTACTGAAACTGTATTGGCAAAGTCGCCCAAGATCAGGCGGTCAATACCGGCACCGAGGTTGAGATTGGCATTAACGGTAGCAACGGCCAATGTCACTAAGTCGTTACCGCTGCCGCCTACCAGGCTCTCAACATTTGTGAGCGTCACGCTATTGGCAAAGTTACCCATAACCAGCCGGTCACTGCCACCGCCTAAATCAATCGCGCCGTTTATGGCTGTGCCAAAGCTGATAACATCATCGCCATTATTACCGATGAGTGTTTCGACACTTTGCAAGGTAACTGTATTGCCTTCGCTGCTTAATGTGAGCGTATCGTTACCTGCACCAAGGTAGATGATGCCGTTACTGCTGCCAGCGCCAAGCGTGATGTTGTCCTGACCGCTATTGCCGGTCAGGGTTTCTATGTCGATGGCAGTAAGGGTGTTGTTGAAGTTGCCGAGGAAGAGTTTGTCGGTGCCGGTACCAAGGTCGGCATACCCACCTGTTACCTGTCCAGTAATAGTGATGACATCAGCCAGATTACCCCCAAGGAGAGTGTCTAATGCCGTAAACGTAATTGTGTTATTGACATTAGATAAGGTGACTGTAGCCATATGGCGGAACGCCTCATAAAGGGGTAGTACTTCTTTATGTATTTCAATGGTTTATCTTTAAGTTATGGTTAAGTTGCGCTAACCAATCTATTCCTGATTGAAAATGCTATTTTCTATGTAAATCAAATAGATAGGGGGATATTGATCAGGAGGCTTAATAGCCGTATTACGTATTTTATAAAGTTCTATACGCATGTTTATTTTTCTCAAAAATGAGCACTGCTTATTTTAAGCATTTTGAATATGGCTGGCTAGCATACCCGCCTGCTTCATGAGAATGTTTGAGAAAGCTCGATCTGAAATGAACGCGAGTGAAGATTAGCAAGGATAACGATACCATTTAAGTCCAGGGTAATGGCGATATAGTCGATGGCGGTTCGGGCGATGATACGATCATTCTCGATACAGCTGAATATTCGAGCTTTGGCGCAGCCGTTATTGATGGAGGTAGCGGAACTGACCTGCTTATTGCGCAAGGCAATATTACTCAGCTTACCTTCAGCAATATCGAAGCATTCCAGATTAAGTATGATATTTCAGCTAATGCCGCTCAGATACCCGTTCGGACTCAAGCCCTAGCATCTTGATCAGGTGATGCAGGCCCAAAGCGCTCCCTTGATGCGGAATAACGCAAGTAATGTCCTTTAGAGCTGTTCCCGCTTTTTCCATCAGGTTATTTACAAAACTCGGTAGCAGTTCAGCCGCCATTCGGTAAACCCGCTTGCCGTCCATCTTGAAGAGAACCGGATCAACCGAAAAATCGCCAGTGCGATTAGGATGAAAGCGCGAGCCAAGCCCCGGAATTTTGCACAGCTCGGAGCCTTCACTGCAGGTTACAAGACTGGAAGCCAGAATACGTGATCCCTTGCCTGCCGGGCTGGCAGAGATTACGGCAGCTGCAGCACCATCTCCAAAGATAGCGCTTGATTCAAGGAGGTTCCAGTCAAGCCCTGGGGAAGCAAGATCTGAGGAAACAATAAGAATTTTATTGTAGCGTCCTGCAGCCAGTGGCCATGAGAAAGTCTCGAGTGCCGCCAAGAAGCTCAGACAGGATGAGTTCATATCAATCGCAGGAATATTCGCGCCCGATAAACCCAGGGCCCGGTGAACTAGAGCTGCATTGTGCGGCAGGCCTTGGTCCATGGTGCCGTTGGCCGAGATGAGGCAGTCAATCTCTTCCAGTTTCACATTCGCTTTTTCCAGGGCAGCACGGCAGGCAGCGGCTGCCATGCTGGCAGCTGTTTCATCAGTTGCGGCGCTATGGCGTTGGCGTACCCCTGTTCTGCGCTCAATAGTTCCTTCCGGAAAGCCAAGCTTTTTATCAAGCATCACGCTGGTGATGATGTTAGGCGGCACATAAGCGCCAGTACCAAGTATGTCAAGGCGGCGTTCCATATCAAGATTCCTTCTGCACATAGGCAAGAACGCGGATCAGCACATCGGTCAGGTGTTTCTTATTGAGACGGTACAGCACGTCACGTCCTGTGCGGCGGCGTTCAAGCAAGCCTGCTTCTTCCAGCACATTAAGGTGGTAGACAATACTGGTGCGGCTGCAGTCGAATAGTGCAGCGATGGCTTTGATGCCAATCTCCTCTTCAGGCTCGAAGAGTAGGAGGATGCGCTGTCGCGTTGTATCGCCAAGGCCATCGAAGAACTGGGCGATGCCAGTCCAGTTAGCGGGAAGTTTGCGGGCGTAAGAAGTTCTCATAGCTATATATATAGCTAAATATTTATATAGCATCAAGCAAATAATGAACTACGTTCATAAATAACTATGCGTTTTATATAGTGCATTGATATTACTGCAGATTTCTATTTTTATATAAGGGAGCTTTTTTATAACGACACGCGGATTGTACTAATGGAGAAGAATCGGCAAAATTACCAGATGGGACCCAAAGTGGTCGTTCTCCAGTGTCGCTTGTCGCTGTGCTATGGCCGGAAATGTCGGCTAAAACCCTATTTTATTGCTTATTATTAAATACTTAGGCTGCGTGGTGCTGCAGGTGGGAATTGAACCTACGACCTACTGATTACGAATCAGTTGCTCTACCCCTGAGCTACTGCAGCACATGGCCGGGAAAATAGCCAAAACGGCGGGGTAATGCAAGCGCGCCAATTATGGGTTAAATCGGGCTATCCGAGCTGATTTTGCCCTCATCCAGCAGAATAAGTCGCGTAAGGGCAAGCGGTTGCAGCATGGCCGCGTCATGCGTGATCAGCAGTAATGTGCGGCCCAGGGTGAGTTTATGGATAGTCGTGAGTACAGCCTCGGCAGTTGTCTCATCCAGCCCTTCGGTTGGTTCATCCAGCAGCCAGATGGGGGCGTTCTTGAGGAGAACCATGGCCAGCGCCACGCGGCGCGCTTGCCCGCCTGAGAGCTGCAAGCCATCTTCGCCAATCCATGTCTCAAGCCCCAGTGGTAGGGTTACCATAAAGCTCTCTAGCTCAACCGCAGCCAAGGCTGCCTGTAGTTCAGCCGTGCTGGCATCTGGGTTGGCGAGGCGTAAGTTATCGCGCAGCGTGCCGGCAATCAGGCGGGTGTGCTGGCTGAGATAGCTGATCTGGCTGCGCCATGTATCGCCCCCCAGTGCTGCTATATCCGTGCCGCCCACCAGCAGCTTGCCCTTTGTAGGGCTGATGAATTTGAGCAGCAGCATCGCAAGGCTCGACTTACCCGCGCCGCTTGCCCCCATAATCGCAACCCGCTCACCCGGTTTGATTGTAAAACTTACATCGCTTAGCGCTGGTGCATCTGCGTTGTAAGACAGGCTGATATTCTCAAAGCCAAGGGTAAGGTCAGCCGGAATAGCGCTGCTCACAGCAGGTTCGGCATTCAGCGGTGTGATATCCGCTATTTCAAAAATACGGCCGGTGGCAGCCGCCAGGCGCGGTGCCGCCATAAAAGCAGCTGGCAGGGCAGCAAGTAACTCGGCACCACCAAGATAGCCCATCACCGTGAGCAGGAGTGTAGAAGGTGTTATCACGTTGGCTTCAAGTAGTGGCCAGCTGAGGATAATGATCACCAGCAACACCAGCCCCTGTAGCAGCTGCACAAGTAGCGTGGCATGTGATTGAGCTTCGGCTACCGCCAGCTGTTCGCTCACCAGCGCGGCTGTGCTGCGGGTAATGAGTGCAGCCTGTTGGTGGCCTGCACCATTCGCCATCAGGTCGGACAGGCCCTCAACACCATCAACAATATGTGAGCGTAATTCGCTTTGCTCGGTCATGAGCGCTGCGTGGTGTGGGCTGGCCTGCCGTGCGAGCAGGGCGAGTATACATAAGGCGAGAACCAGTAGCAGACCGATGCTGAGCGCCGCCGTGATGTTCCATAACGCAAGCCAGTAAAGGCCTGCGGTGCAGGCGCCAGTAAACAAGGCAAGTGGCAACAGCAGGCGCAGGAACAGGCCATCAAGCGCATCGATATCCGCTGTCAGGCGCGAGAGGGTTGCGCCGCCACGTTGCATACCCAGCTGCAGCGGTGCCAGCGGAATGAGCTTACGAAACAGCCACAGGCGCAGACGTGCAATCACCCTGAAGGTGGCATCATGGGTTGAAAGCCGCTCGAAATAACGCGCCAACACACGGCTGGTAGCCAGGAGGCGCAGGGCCGCGCCGCTCGCAATCGCGCCAAGCTGTAAAGCGATGGTCACAAATACGCTAACGCCCAAGGCAAGGCTGATGACTGCAACCAGCAGGCCCAGCAGTAGCCACGGCCAGGCGGGCATGAACAGATAGATCAGGCGCAGGATATTACGCATCATGCAGCTCCAGCTTCACCACACGCTCGGCCGCTTTAAGGGCGATGGGGTCGTGGCTCACCATCAGCGTAGTGCGTCCATCCACCAGCTTGCGGATCGTGAGCATGAGCAGAGCTGCAGTCGCATGATCAAGCCCGGCGGTGGGTTCATCGAGCAGCAGCACTGGTGCATCGCGCAGGAACGCACGGGCAATTGCCACGCGCTGTGCCTGCCCGCCCGAAAGACCAAAACCGCGATCGCCGATCAGGGTGTTCAGCCCCTCAGGGCGGCTACGGATAAACGGCCCGAGCTGTGCCAGCTCGGCCGCTTTCATGATCTCAACTTCACTGGCTTCAGGCCGGCCCAGGCGAATATTATCCGCCAGCGTGCCATGGAACAGGTAGTTGCGCTGGCCGACCAGCGAGAAAGCAGCTGTACGCTCTGCATGATTGATCAGGTGTAGCGGCTGGGTCGCTATAAACATCATGCCCTTATCGGGCTCAATAAAACCGAGCAGCAGATTGATGAGCGTGCTCTTGCCTGCGCCGCTAGGGCCTGAGATGGCCAGAAACTCACTGCCCTCCACCCGCACGGTATAGTTATCAAGCGCCGGCTTGGTGCGGCCCGGGTAAGTATAGGTAATATTGCGCAGCTCAAGGCTGGGTTGACGCAAAGGCGAAGGGGCGGGGCGGCTGCCTTCAACCGGGTGGCGGCGTGGCTCGAGCGTGGCCTGAATATCAGCTACTGCCGCCAGCGCACTCGCACGGTCATGATAGCTGGCCGAGAGCGCGCGCAGCGGCGCAAAAAACTCAACTACCAGCAACAGCACGGTAAGCTGGTGCGTAAGGCCCATGGGCTGGCCGAACACATGTACTGCAATTGTGGCCAGTGCCAGCATGAAGAAAATATCCAGCGCACTGGCCGAGAGAAACGCCACGCGCAGTACGCGCATAGTGCCATGCCTGAAGCTTTGCGCTGCTACTTCAAGCTTATTGGTTTCGCGCTCAGCCGCGCCAAACACGCGCAGGGTTGCCAGGTGCTTTACGCGGTCATGAAACAGGGTGGCCAAACGGCTGAGGGCCGTAAACTGGTTGCGGCTGGCCTTGCCAGCAGCCAAACCGCTGAGGGCGAGGAATACCGGTAACAGCAACCCGCAGAGCAGCAAGACGCCAGCTGCCAGCAAATCCTGCATACCAACAAGTACCAGCACCACCGGCGGCACGGTTACAGCAACGGCCAGTTGCGGCAGGAAGCGGGCAATATATCCATCGCAAGCATCAACTCGCTCAAGCAATATGGTTGTGATGTCGCCCACGCTTTGCAGGCGGCCCAAAATGGGGCCATGTTCAAGCAATTGGTTATAGAGAATATGGCGTAAAGCCACGCGCGCCTGCGCTGCATTACGGTGTGAGCGCGTGTCGCTGATGTAGCTGAACAAAGCACGAAGCATCAGTGCAATCAGGGCTACCAGCAGCAGCGGCATTAGCTGCTCGGTTGAAACCGGTTGCTGGTAGCCCAGAGCCAGGAGATGGGCAATGGTCACCATCAGTGCAACGCCACACAGGCTGGCTGCAATTGCGCTGCCCAGCGCCACAAACATCTGTCTGCGGCCGGCGCGCATGGCTTGGCGCCATAAGAACAGCGCACTGCTGGCTAGAGCAGTGCGTGAGGCGGTAGAGACCGCAAGAAGGTCATTAGAGCGTTGCGACATAAGCCAAGGCACGAAGAAAAATCAGTTACTTCGAATTGCTTAGACCCTTCCCATCCCTTGGGCAAGCAGCAAGAGGTCTCATGTATTTCAAGTACTAATGCCGTCCCATATACATCACTCACATATGGCTCGATAAGAGCCGCAGGCGTGCTGCTGTTCAGGGTTAACGCTAGGAGAGATTTGGTGTTGATTTCGCTTGAGCCCATCTTGTAGCTTCCCGCATCTGGAGGCCACCATGAGCACGAAAACCCCAACCACCTGGAAATATCCTGAAACTACAGCCGAGCATTTACAGCAAGGCCTGCGGGTGGCAGGTGTTTCGGCGGCTATAGGCGCTGTGGCCAATGTGGTGTTTTCGGCCATAGGCGCGGGCATGAATTATCTCGCTGCACCAAACCCCACTCTAAGAAGCATGACCGAGGCGGCAAACCTCAGTGGCGGCGTGGTAGGTACCATGCTCAGCACCGCATTTATCGCCTATGCTTTATGGCCGCGGTATACAGTTTGGCAGGATGATCATTATTACGACTGGCACATGGACCATAAAAGTGACTTGCCCTTCCGGCAAACAGGCATCGCTGCACTTACCTGTGCTGCAACTTCTGTTGCCTTATCTTTTGCTCTACACGCGGGCGTAAGCCACGTCGCGGCAGAGGCGCCAAAAGCCGCTACAGTTACTGACGTAAATAAGCAGGTTGTGGTACCAGCTGTGCCGAAGATGCCAGCCACCTTGGTATTGAAGGCAAATTAGCGCACTACCACTTGCTCTGGCGGCGCCAGTTCTCGATGGTCTGGGTAAGCTCATCCGGATTACCTTCGCCGGTTTTCCAGGCGGTGGCAAAGTCAGCGGTATCAGATTTCGGCCGGCGGTCAGGCGCAAGATCATCAAGCTTGATGCGCATGGGCATTTCAACACCTTCACCCACCACCACGCACTCCTGTGTACGCAGGGTTGGCAGAATCTTGATGAAGCCATCTGAGCCTTCAGGCATAGCGTGCTTGATGAAGACCTGATCTTTATCGTTGCTCATGCGCAGGGCAAACAGCGTGCCGCATTGCGAGAGAATGCTTTCGGAAATTTCGGACGGGCGCTGTGTAATCAGGCCCAGGGAAATACCGTATTTACGGCCTTCCTTGGCAATCGCGGCCAGCGCTTTGCGGGTTGGGGCAAAGCCGGTAGCATCGTCGCGCGGCACATAGCGGTGGGCTTCTTCGCATACCAGCAGCACAGGCGCGACCTTGGGGTCGGGTGCCCACACGCCGGTCGCAAAAATCGTACGGCAGACGAAGGAGATGACAACGTCCGACACTTCAGCCGGTACGCCTGCCATGTTGAGAATACACATCGGCTTGCCATCTACCGGGCGGCGCAGAATACGCTGCAACACGCCCAACATGTTATCGGTAATAGAAATACCGGGGAACATGAAGGCGTAGCGGCTATCGTTACGCAGGCTGTCGATACGGGTGAGCAGACGCAGGTAAGGCTGTGCCCCTTCCGGTTTTTCAAGGCGGCCCATCGCCTCTTCGATCATGCGGTAGCACTGCTGGATACGGTAGGGCACCGGTGTGTCCACATTAGGCGTAAACTTGGCGTTCTCGCCCATATACTGGCGGCGCGCTTCGGTAATGGAATCCTTTAAAATCAGGCGCTCGGCATCAGTCGTGCTGGTACCTTTCGAGCAGAATATCTCGCACATTTCCTCATGGTTCATGAACCAGTAGGGCAGCTTGAGCGTGTCCTGATTAATCGTCTCGGCCATATCACGGAAAGCGTGGCTGTATTCGTCATGCGGGTCGATCAGCACCACATGGGCTTTGGGCAGATTGTCGAGAATAGCGCCCAGAATAAGCACAACCGTACTTGATTTACCTGAACCGGTAGTACCCAGTACCGAGAAGTGCTTGCCCAGCATATCGTTCACTTTAATGAACGCAGGTACGGCAGTGTTCTGGTGCAGCATGCCAATACGCACGGCAGCCTTGTTAGCCGGACGTGAGTAGATTTTAGCAATATCATCCATCGGCGCGATGGAAATGGGCGAGCCCAGAACCGGATAAACCGAGACGCCGCGCTGGAAGCGCCAGTCGTCCGGTGTTTTACCTTGCAGCATTTCACCCAGCAGGTCGATCTTGGCACCAGCCTCAAGGCCGTACTCACTCACCGACTGGCTCTGGCGTAGCTCAAGCTCGGAAATGATGCCGTAAACCACCGAGCCCGGCGTATCGATGCGGATCAGCGAGCCCATGCGCGGAATGCGGCTGAGGTCAGAAGTCGGGCTGATACCAGATGGTACCAGCACCACGCCTTCAACCACATGGCCACTCACATGGGTAATATTGCCAATCGGATCGTTCAAGTCGGGGGTTCCTTATGTGTCTCACCTTGGACTTTGCGCGCAGGGCATGAGAAATTGGTTAACAAGAGTAAGTTTTCGGCTAAGTATGTCTTATGAACCCCACAGATGACCGCTCGCCCTGCAACAATATATGTAAGCTCGATCTCACAACGGCGTTTTGCATCGGTTGTGGCAGAACCCCAGCAGATATAGGTGCTTGGATGAATATGGGCACCGGCGAGAAGCTTGAGGTGAAGCGTGCAGCTGCACAGCGTTTGGCGCAATACCTGAAGCAGACGTTAAAATCTTGACTTCAGAGTGATAATTTGGTAACTATTTCAACACTTCTGCTGAGCCAATGTGAAATTTTATGAGTACAGGCATAAACCTGTCTCGCGGCAGACCCGAACACTAGGTACAAGTTTGACGGATATGGCGATTTTGCCAGCAGCGTTGCGTACGGATAGGTGACAATGTCACGGAGTTGGGTAGAAAGCAGACGCCGGGTGAAGCAGGACAACCTCACCCCTTTGGCCACTACAGCGCCGGTTGGTACCGCGCTTCCTGCCGTTATTGGTCAGGATTCGGCCCCTGCTAAAGTTTCAGAAATTTCGCTTACGCCAGTTAATGGCCCCGCCGCCAATCGCGCTTTGGCGCTGGTCAGCGTTATCCGCGGTATTGGCAGTCCCCTGCAGTCGGCCGTGTCCGAAGTAGCGGCTGGCCTGCGTGAACGCGCGCAAGAAGTTACAGCGGTAGACGAAGCCCGCGCTTATGCCCAGCTGGTGCAGCAGGTGGTCAGTATTGGCCGCACGACCTGCGCCACGCTTGAAGTTGGCAAGGATGATCTTGCCCGCTGGAATGGTGAGCCGCTGCGCTGGGCTATTCTCGAGGCGATTGCCGATATGGTGGGCGCGCATTTCAGGGCGGCTGGTTTGTTGCAGCCCAGCGCGATTGCCGGGCAGGTTGCCGCCGCTATCACCCAAATTGCGCTCGACGGCGCCCGCCGCGAAGACCTGATGCCTGGTCTGGGCAATGCTACACAGGCCCGCTTGGGCCTCGATATGCTCAAGGCCGTTCCCCCTATTGTGCATGCGGTGACCCGTTACAGTTTTGGCCGTAACCCCTTGGTATTGAGTACCGAAGTGGCTTGGGAGCTGCAGTATAAAGCAGTTGAATGTACCCGCCGCCTGCTGGCTGTGGGTTCAACCCTAGAGGAATGGCATTCGGTTTACGGTGCTTTTGTGATCTCGGCTGGCCAGCTTTATGCCGAAGCGCATTTTGCCGAGGCTGAGCGTCTGGCCCGTCTCTCGCCCAATGAGCGTCAGGCGCTCACGCAGGGCGAAGTGCCGATGACTGGCGTATGGGAGCAGTTCGACCGCAAGGTTGATCAGCTCGCCAGTTTTGCTGGCTACATGAGCGTGCCCGGCGAGGCCAATACGGCCTCGGCTGGCGTGCCTGTGGTCAAGAGTCTCTTCTAATCATGACCCCCACCGTTCTCGCGGCCTGTCTGCTTATCGCAGCGCAGACGTATCAGGTGCCACCGGGTGTTCTCCTCGGCATTCTGCAGGTTGAGGGTGGCCGTGTCGGACAGGCGGTGGGCAATACCAATGGCAGTTACGACCTTGGTCCCATGCAGGTGAACACCATCTGGCTGCCCGAGCTGGCGCGCAAATGGAATACCGACCGCGCAACCGCCATGCGCTGGCTGCGTGATGACGGCTGTGTGAATATGGCGGTTGCCGCATGGATTTTGCGCCAGCGCATCAACCGTACTGGCGATTTATGGTCCGGCATTGCAGGCTATCATTCGCTCACTCCCGGTATTGGCAGCCGCTATGCCAGCAAGGTTGAGGCCGCTATGCGCCGTAATGGCCTGTCCGACCGTATGGACCAGATTACCGTGCGCTGATACAACAAGGCATGCGTCAGCCCCTTGTTTTTCCCCCTCTGCTTTTTGTACTGATCGGCCTGTTTGGTTGCTTCATTTACAGCACGCAATGGTCCAAATGGGTTTTGCGTTTCGACCTCGTGCCGCAGCAGGCTTATCTGAACGATATCGCAGGTGGTGATTTCCGCCTGTTCTGGGCGCAAGGCGAACTCGCAGGGTTGGGCCGCCCGCAGGATGCGTATAACGCAACCGCCATCATGAACGCAGCTATGGTTGAAAACCTGAGCGGTATTATCGATGTGCGCCCATCGTTCTACCCGCCGCACTTCATTCTCATGATGGAGCCGTTTGGCCATCTCTCGTATCCCAAGGCGTGGCATCTTTATAATTGGAGCAGTGTACTGTTGCTCGCCTTTGTCACGGTCTATGCCTTTACAGGCAGCTATTACGCTCTGCCGCTGCTGCTGGGATTTGGCGGGTTGTGGTGCGCGCTGTCGTTCGGGCAGAACAGCATTTTCCTGACCACACTCTACCTGGCGCTGGCGGCATGGGGTGCGCGACACGAGCGTATTGGAGGTGTGTTACTGGCGATCGCCAGTTTCAAGCCGCACTTGGGCATTCTGGCTCCGCTCATGCTGCTGTGGCGCACGCAGTATACAACCGTCGTCTGGGCCATGCTGAGCTTGGCGGTACTGGTTGGCATAACCGCAACCCGTTATGACCCCGAGATCTGGCTGCGTTATTACGAGGTACTACGCGATCCGGTAGACCGGTTGATCGGGTTTAATAACGTACAAAGCAAGCATATGATCAGCCTGTATGCCACGCTGCGCAGCTACGGGCTTGAGCCGATATATGCGCTCGCTGCGCAAGGCGTACTGGCTTTGGTGGCGGTGCAGATGCTCTGGCGTATCTGCCGCCGCGCGCTCGACCCCATGTTACCAACGGCGGCACTGGTTACGGCCACCTTGCTGGCCGTGCCGCATGCCTATAGTTATGATCTGATGCTGTTGTTCATTCCCATCATGGTGCTGGTCAAGCGTGCGCAGAGTTTCGGCTGGAAATGGGCTGACTTTGAAGCGGTGGTGCCGGCTTATGTCTTGCCGTTTGCTGTTGCCCCTCTCAACCAGTATGGCTTGCCAGTAGCGCCTGTTGTGCTGTTACTGCTGCTCTACCGCCTTAAACAACACAGCCGTAAAGACCATGCTTAAGAACGCCCGTCTCAAGCCCTTGGCAGCGCTATTCGGAATAGCGATATGTATGGTTGCTATCGCGCTTTATATCGCTGATCTCTCGGTTTATGAGAACTTTACGTACTTTCCCGGAAACTTGCCCGGTGGCGACTTCCGCAGCTTCTGGGCACCGGCTCGTATGGTGTGGTTTGGCGATGCTGCAGGGGCTTACAATTCGCCCTCCATGTCTGCCATGGTTGCCACCATCACGCCCGTGCCATGGTATTTGCGTTTGGGGACTATGTATTACCCACCCACTTACTTGTTGTTTTTAGCGCCCTTTGGTCTGCTCGAGTATTTTGTAGCGCATCTGGTGTTTTTCCTTTGCGGCCTTGCGTTGTTCCTCTCTACGCTGTGGGTTATCACGCGCCAGCGCTGGTTTGTCATCTTCATGCTGTGTTTCACCGGTATATGGATCAATCTCGTCTCGGGTCAGAACGGGCTTTATACCGCCAGTCTGGCTGGCCTTGGTTTTGCACTATTAGGCCGGAATCCTGTTGCAGCGGGCCTCTGCTTTGGTTTGCTCACCATGAAGCCGCAGCTGGGATTGCTTATCCCGGTGGCTCTAGTCGCGGCGCGCGCATGGAAGGTTATTGGTGTTGCGGCAATGGTGGCGTTGGCACTCTTCGTGCTGGCGGGTGTGATCTTCGGGCCTGACATCTGGGTCTGGGGCCTGAGCGGCATGGCCAATGCCAGTTATAACCTCTCGCAGGCGCAATCGCTCTGGATCCGTATTCCATCAGCCTTCTCAACCATGCGCCTTTCGGGTGTTACGCCGGGTTTGGCCATGCTGTTACAGCTTTTGCTGATTATCCCCATGAGCATGATTGTACGGGGTGTTTGGCGCCATAGCCGCAATCAAAACCTTAATGCTGTGGTCAGCTGCTGCGCCGCGCTGCTGGTTACGCCTTTTGTGTATGACTACGACATGGCCCTGCTTGGTATTGCGCTGGCGTTTCTGGCGGTCGAGATCAGCCGGAATGGCTGGTGGTGGGGCGAGCGACTCGTGCTGCCACTTATCATCATCTGGCCCGTAGCTGTTAACAAAATCTCGAGCGGCCTCACCTTGCAGCTCGGGCTTTTGGGCCCGTTATTCCTCATGTTTTTGGCAATCCGGCGTATTCTTAAGGAACTGAAGGTTGCCCCGCAGCCAATGCCTGCGCTAAACACATCTGTATGAGCACTGCCGATCTTTTTACGCCCCCAACTGCTGCCGAGGCCGCCAAGGTAACTCCCATGATGGGGCAGTATCTGGCGGTTAAACAAAAGCACCCCGAGCTGCTGCTGTTCTATCGCATGGGCGATTTTTACGAGCTGTTTTTTGACGATGCAGTAAAGGCCAGTGCCGCACTTGATATCGCGCTCACCAAGCGCGGGCAACATCAGGGGCCGGATATCCCCATGTGTGGCGTGCCGGTGCATGCGCATACAGCTTATCTGGCCAAACTCATCAAAGCCGGTTTCCGCGTTGCCATTTGCGAGCAGACCGAAACCCCTGAGGAAGCAAAAAAGCGTGGTGGTAAAACCCTGGTGAACCGCGATGTGGTGCGCATCATCACCCCCGGCACCTTGACCGAAGACACATTGCTTGAGGCTGGGGCCAACAATTTTCTAATCGCACTCTTGGCGCAGGGCCAGAATGAAATTGCGCTCGCCTGTTGTGATCTTTCAACTGGCCTGTTCGAGCTTGAGACGCTTAGCCGTGCAGCCCTGCCAGCCACCTTGGCACGCCTCTCTCCGCGCGAAGCCCTTTTACCCGAGAGCATGGCGCAGGCCGAGGATGTACGCCTCGCGCTTAAGGAAGCTGGCGTTGCGCCAACCGCACGGCCACTCAGTTTGTTTGATGCCAATAACTGCCGCGAACGCTTGCTCAAGTTCTACAATCTCGCAACTACTGATGCCTGGGGCCAACTCAGCGTAGGCGAGGTTACTGCTGCCGGTGCCTTGCTCGATTACATTATGCTCACGCAAGTTGGTGCACGCCCGGCCTTGCTGCCGCCGCGCCGCCTACTTAAGGGTGGCAGGCTCGAGATTGATGCGGCCACTCGCCGTAACCTCGAGCTGATGATCACCACCAGTGGCGAAACATCGGGTAGCTTGCTGCATACCATCGATCGTACAGTTACGGCAGCTGGTGCTCGCCTGCTCACATCGCGCCTGACAGCGCCGCTGACCGATCCCGCTGAAATCAATACACGGCTCGATTCAGTAGCCTATGCACTCAAGCAGAGCGTGAGCCTTGAGGGCTGGCGCAGTATTCTGAAATCAGCGCCCGACCTCGAGCGCGCGCTTTCGCGTTTGGCGCTTGGCCGTGGCGGCCCGCGCGATCTCGCCAGCATCCGCGACGCTTTAATTGCCGCACAGCGGCTCTCCGCCCAGTTGCAGCATAACGATATGCCAGCCGAGCTGGTTGATAACGCTAAACACCTCGTCGGCCATAGCAATATCATCGATGAGTTTACGCGCGCTCTGGCCGCTGAGCTACCCATGCTTACGCGTGATGGCGGCTTTGTCGCGAAGGATTATTCCCCCCAGCTGGATGAACTGCGCAGCCTGCGCGATGAATCGCGCCGCGTCATGGCACAGCTGCAGATGAAGTATATGAGCGAGAGCGGCGTGAATACGCTCAAGATCAAGCATAACAACATCATCGGTTATCATATTGAGGTGCCAGCTGCGCAGGCAGACAAGCTTTTGGGCAAGCCCGAGACTTATATTCACCGCCAGACCATGGCCACCGGTGTGCGTTTTACCACCACCGAGCTGGCCAGCCTCGAGCGCGATATCTCCAGCGCAGCCGACCGCGCCTTAGCGGTTGAGCTGCAGATCTTTGAAGAGCTGCGCCAGCGCCTGCTCGAACAGCAAGGTGCACTCGCACTTACAGCCTTGGCCTTGGCAACCTTTGATCATACGTTTGCATTGGCCGTGCTGGCCGAGAGCGAACACTGGTGCCGCCCTCTGGTGGATGACAGCCTGGCTTTCGATATCAAGGGCGGCCGCCATGCAGTGGTTGAGGCGGTGCTCAAGGCCCGCACCGGTCCGGCATTTGTTGCGAATGATTGTAACCTGATGGCGCAGCAGCGACTATGGTTACTCACTGGCCCCAATATGGCCGGTAAGTCTACCTTCCTGCGCCAGAACGCTCTGATTGTTGTCTTGGCGCAGATGGGCGCTTATGTGCCCGCGTCATCAGCGCATATCGGTGTGGTCGACAGGCTCTTCAGCCGTGTTGGCGCGGCGGATGATCTGGCGCGGGGCCGCTCAACCTTCATGGTCGAGATGGTAGAGACCGCCACCATCCTCAATATGGCTACCGCCCGTTCGCTGGTTATTCTCGACGAAATTGGCCGTGGCACTGCCACCTTTGACGGTCTCTCGATTGCTTGGGCAGTGGCCGAGCACCTGCACAACACCAGCCAGTGCCGCGGGTTGTTTGCCACGCACTACCACGAACTCACCAAACTCGCCGAGCAGCTGTCGCAGCTTTACTGCGCCACCATGCGCATTAAAGAGTGGGAGGGTGAGGTTGTATTCTTGCACGAGGTAATGGCGGGCAGCGCCGAGCGCTCCTATGGTTTGCATGTCGCACAGATTGCGGGCCTGCCCATGCCGGTGATCCAGCGCGCCGAGCAAATTCTGCTAGCGCTTGAGAACGAAAAGAAAGCGCAAGGCGGTAGTAATATTCCGGCACCCGCACCAGCGCCTGTGATTATGGCTAATCCCCTGAAGGAAGCCTTGAGCGCCATTAACCCCGACGCACTCTCGCCGCGTGATGCTTTAGACGCTCTCTATAAACTCAAGGCTCTCGCTTAATTTTTTTAGCGGCAGGCTTGGCTGCTGGCTTTGGTGTTGCTTTAGCGGGCGCTGTGGCCATGGCCTTGCGTGCGCCTTGGGCGTTGAGTGCCACACTGGGGCTGCGGCGCGCCACGCTGGCAAACGCCTGTTTGGTGGGGTTGCCCTTGGCGGTAAACAACGCGCCTTGTACCGGGCGTTTCTGGCTGGGGGCCTTGGGCGGTGCTTCCGGCGCACAGACCTTTTCGGCAGCTTTGGCAATCGCGCTTTTTGCTGGTGTAGCGGGTTTGGTTGCAGTGGCTTTTTGTTTGTTCTTGGCGGCTTTTTTCTTCTTGGCCTTATTGCCCTTGCTGGCGGGTTTTGCTTCGGCGGCTGTATCTGCGGGTGCTGTCTCAGCGGCAGGAGGCGTCAGCGTAGTCGCCAAAATTTGTTCAGCAGCACTCTTGATTATAACGGGCGCGAGAGTTTGCAGTGCTTCGGCACGTGTCATGGGGGCTGCGTCGTCCGGCGCGTGGAACTGCTCCATCGAGTGAATGACAGGCTGCGCGGGTGCCGGCTTTACCGGTATCTTCAACTCGGCGCGCATCTTGGCGTAATACTCAAGGCACTCTTCGGTCATTTCGATCTTGCGGGCGTATTCTTCGGCCAGATCGGGCGTCAGTTCATTCTTCTGGCGCTTTTTCACAATCTCTTCGTGATACCTTGTAATATCGGCATGAGCCAGCCGTTCGGCATCATCGATCGTGCGGTACTTGGGTTTCTTCAGTGGCTCGCCTTTGCTGTCCACTGCAGGCTGGGTCAGGCGGGTATAGATAAACTGCTCAACCCAATGGCGGCTGGCAGGGTCTTTCAGGTAAGCGCCGGGGCACTCGTGTACGCGCTCCTGCTCGTACAGCACAATCATGGCCAGCCGCTTGAGCGTTACCGCGTAATCACGCCAGGCCTTTTGCTGTTCATACTTAACCGCATCGGTCTGCTTGAGGGCTTCGTCGGGTTTGGCAAACAGCTCGCCAAACTTGACGGCAATTTCTTCGCGTTGCTCCCACGGGCGGGTATGGAACCAGTTTTTGAACATGCGCAGCTGGCCGTTTTCCTTCTGCGGCATGTTGAGACCCAAACCATCGTAAATACGGTCTTCCAGCAGCTTGGGGCCGCCATCGCGCTCAACCCACATTTTCTTTTCGTTATCCCAGATCTTCCACATGCGGTCGGCCAGTACCGACAGGCGGTTGCATAGCTCCGGGTCTTCCTGAATGCTCTTGCGCCGGGCCTCAAGCTCCTCACGTGAGAGGGACGAGAGGCGGCTGTCGCGGCGTCTGCTTACTTCGCGCTCACGGTCGGTGAAGGTACGGGTGGTATCGCCGGGAATAAGGCAGGGGTCGTCCATATACGGCCACATGACCGGCTGGTCGTTGCGCTTGATCAGCTTGAACGGCTGATCTTGTGCGGGCAGCCACTCGCTTGCGTTATCAGGGTTGCGACCCTTCAGGATAAGCAGGAGCTCGCGGTCGCTCTTGTGCCGCCAGGTCTCGGGGTCAACCGCCAGATTGGCAATCAGGATTTCGTTACTGCTTTTCTTCAGGTTGGTGCTCTGGCTGACGACCAGACCCTGGCCCTTATGCGCTACATAACAGAAGGCCGAGGTGTAATAGCTGGTGGCGTCCGGCGAGGTCCACATGAACATCAGGTTTTCCGAGAGGAAGCTATCAACGCCCTGCGCGGTGCGCAGGTTCATCATATGCTCCCAGGTCTTGGGGTCGCGCTGCGCAATCGTCTGGCATACGCGCATCAGCGCGCGGGTATCATTCACGCCATCATGCGCGCCAATCAGGACCACGCCGTTGGCGGCAGCCACATTACCCAGCTTCAGGCTGGGTTTGTTCTGGTAACCGGTAGGGAACACCAGCTTGCTTTGCGTATCAAAGCAGAGCGCGGCTTTGAAAACGCGCATACCATCAGCCCGTGTATTGCCATTGCTGGTGGTCGGCAGCGGATCGCGCAGGTTACGGAACGAAGTTTGCCGCTTGATGGGCGTATCAAACTTCATGTTCCAGTAAACCCACGTGGTCGCGGGATTGGTTTTGATATAATCGTGCATGGCGGTGGCCATGTCGTATTCGCTGGTTTTATATGCATCGGCCTCAGCTGGATGGATGCGGGTGGTTGCCTGCGCACCAGCCGAGAGCACATAACTGGCTTTGCGCCGCGCTTTGAGGTCATGCACCTCTATTTCATTGAAATCCTTGTCGCTCGCGACGATGGCTAGCTGAAGAGCCTGCTCGTAACGCTGTTCATGTCCGCCGTCTTCCAGCATGCCGCCGGTTTCGGTATCGGAGAAGCTATACTCTACGCCCATAGAGTTACTCCATCTGCCACTGTTCAACAAAGCCGGTTAATCCGGCTCCCTTTATTATCCGGACTTGATACGGGGTATGCAGGCAGCTGTCCAGCCGCAGTTTGGTTAAAGTGCCGAGTCGTGTCTAGGGCTATATGCGTGGGAATTGTTAATGCTGTCGTTACGCGGTCTCTTTCCGTCGGCCTTTCTGTGGGCTACACGCTATAGCCATGAGTTTCAAGCGTGCCTTCTTTACTGTTGGCGGGTTTACCCTGCTGAGTCGGTTCACCGGATTTTTCCGTGACCTGATGGCGGCTGGTATTCTGGGCACCGGCATGGCGGCGGATGCGTTTTTTGTGGCGTTGCGCCTGCCCAACCTGTTCCGCCGCCTGTTTGCCGAAGGTGCCTTTACCATTTCCTTCGTGCCGCTGTTCTCGGCCGCCCTGAAGGAGGGTCAGGAAGAGGCACGCAGCTTTGCTGAAGAGGCTTTAGCGGTGCTCATGGTGGCTTTGCTGCTCTTCACCCTGTTCATGATGCTGATCATGCCGTGGTTCATGCATGTTATTACCCCCGGCTATGCGGCGGATGCCGTTAAGTTTGATCTGGCGGTTGAGCTGTCGCGCATTACCTTCCCCTACCTCATGCTCATCTCGCTGGCCTCGCTGCTGGGCAGCATGCTCAATGCGGTTGGCCGGTTCGGCCCTTATGCCATTTCGCCCATCGCCTTCAATCTCATCCAGATTCTGGCGCTTTTAGGCTGGAACGAAAGCGAAGTGCAGGCTGCACACGCACAGGCCTGGGCCATTACGGTCTCGGGCGCGGTACAGCTTATGTGGCTGGCGTTCAGCGCCTATCATGCCGGCTGGTCGATTAAATGGAAGCTACCGCGCATGACTGCGCGCATTAAAAAGCTGCTGCGCCTCATCGGCCCCGGCGCCTTGGGTGGCGGTGTCATGCAAATTAATATCTTTATCGATATGGTCCTGGCTTCGCTCCTGCCGGTGGGTGCCGTGTCTTACCTTTCCTATGCCGACAGGCTTTATCAGCTGCCGGTTGGCGTTATCGGTATCGCTATTGGCACTGCCCTGTTACCGGCCTTAAGTCGCACGGTGCGCTCCGGCAATCCGGCAGATGCTCTTACCGAGCAGAACCGCGCCATTGAATTTGGCCTGTTCCTCGGCATGCCGGCGGCTATTGGTCTGGCGCTTATTCCTGTGCCTATTTTGGCGGTTATGTACGAGCGCGGAGCGTTTACTGCCGATGCGAGCGAAGCCACAGCTCGGGCAGTTGCGGCCTATGCTTTGGCCATTCCCGCCTATATGATCAGCAAGGTACTGACGGTGGCGTTTTATGCGCGCGAGGATACCAAATCACCATTCCTGATTTCCCTGCGCACAATCGCTATCAATTCGCTCGCGGCTGCCAGCTTTATCTGGCTGTTTGTGCACTATGGCTATATCCACACTGCGCATGCGGGTATTGCGCTGGCTACGGCACTCACCGCGTGGCTTAACGTATTCATGCTGGCGCATAAGCTGCGGCAGCTCGGGCATTTTGCGGTCGATGCCCGCCTGCGCCAGAAGGTGCTGCGCATCATGGCCAGCAGTATAGTCATGGCGGCTGTATTGTGGGTGGTGTCCGATGCGCTCATGCCCTATATCCGCGTCCACAAGGTGTGGGTAGAGGTAGCAGCGCTTGCCACCATGATTGGCGTGAGTGCTGTGGTTTATCTCGGTATGGCGCATGTTACTGGTGCCCAACGGCTCGATGACATCAAGCTTTTGCTGCGCCGCAAGGCAGCCCCTGCTGATGGGCCGCCTGACGTGTCAGAAGGCTAACACCCTCATATTCTTGTCTATATTCTTGTGTTAGGGTGGCCCCGTGCTGCAGATTTATCTCCCGATTGCCGAAATGTCGCTCAGCGTTCCGCTGTTGGTGATCATTGGCGCCTGCGTGGGCGTGCTCTCAGGGCTCTTTGGCATTTCAGGCGGCTTCCTGATTACGCCGCTGCTCATCTTCTTGGGCGTACCGCCGCCTATTGCGGTGGGGACTCAGGCCACGCAGTCAGTCGCCAGTGCCAGCGCAGGCATGCTGGCACATAGGCGCTCGCGTAATGTCGATATCAAGCTGGGGGGCTATATGCTCATCGGCAGTGCCATCGGCACGTCTATCGGCAGTATCATCTTCGGTTATCTGCAAAGCATTGGTCAGATCGACTTTGTGATTGCCTTGCTCTACGTCTTCTTCCTCGGCGGTATTGGCAGCATCATGCTGGTTGAGAGTGGTCGTGCGATTTTGCGCCGCCGCAGCAACCCTAACTATATGCCGGTGGCCCGCACCGTGCCGCGCCTGTTCAACTACCTGCCGTTTAAAGTGCAATTCCCGGTTTCGGGCCTCGAGATTAGCGCACTGTTGCCTATCTTCATCGGTCTGGTGGCGGGCATTACCACCGTCATCCTCGGTCTTGGTGGCACGCTGCTGGTACCCGCGATGATTTATCTGTTGGCCATGCCAGCTGCGCTGGTGGCGGGTACCTCGCTGTTCCAGGTGGTCTTTACCGCCAGTGCCGCTACCATGCTGCAGGCGGTTAATCACCATACGGTCGATATCGTGCTGGCGCTCTCTCTCATGGTAGGCAGTGTGTTCGGCTCGCAAATCGGTGTGCGCTATGCTTCGCGCCTGCGACCCGATATCGCCCGCTGCCTGATGGCCCTCATCATTCTCACTGTGGCTATTCGGCTTGTGTTCGAGCTCACCCTCATGCCCGATCCTGCCTTCAGCTGGGAGGTGGTGCCATGAGAAATATTCTCGGTATTTGCCTGCTGCTGGCTCTGGGTGGTTACGCCATGGCGGAGGAGGGCGGTATCATCGCCGATGTTTCACACCGGAATATCGCTGTGACCACCGGTTTTAACGGTGCTACCACCACGCTGTTTGGCGCGCTACCGCAAGAGGGCGATGTGATTGTGGTGGTCTCCGGCCCTACAAATAAGGTTGTCGTGCGCCGTAAGGAGCATGTGCTGGGTGTCTGGCTTAACCGCAATTCAGTCACCTTCAGTCAGGTGCCCGGTTTTTACTGGGTCGCGTCCTCCCGCCCCATGCAGGATATTGTCAGCAGTGAGTGGCTGGCGGCGCGTCGTTTGGGCACTGATAACCTGCGCTTTACGATTGCCGATTATACCAGCTTCAGTGCGATTACCGATTTTCGCGACCAGCTGGTGCGCCTCAAGCAGGATGGTGGTTTATATACCGCCGAGCCTGCCAGCGTCACCATTATGGGCGGCAAGCTTTACAGGGCGGATGTGCATATTCCGGCGGATGCGCCAACGGGCAATTACACGCTCACAACCTATCTGTTCAGGCGCGGTGAATTGCTGGAAGAACAGCAGACACCGCTGATGCTGCGCAAAGAAGGCGCCATGGACGACCTGAGCGACATCGCCCAGAACAACAGCCTGGTTTATGCTTTAATGGCCGTAGCGCTGGCCTTGTTGACCGGGTGGTCGAGCGCTGTTCTCATGAGAAGGAGCTGATCATGAGCCAAAATCCTCCAACCCCTTCCGGCCGCAAGGTTCTGGTGCTGGTCAATGGTGATCTCTCGACCCGCGCAGCCGTTGCCTGGGCCGCCAACTGGGTTACCCGCACCGGTGACAGTATGGTGCTGCTGCATGTCATTGAGCCCGATCATGCCATGGGCTTTGGTGTGATGCAGGACCTGATGCGCGCCGAGCAGTGGCAGGCCGCCGAGCGCATGCTGGCCACCTTCAGCGGTTATGCCGAAAAGCTGACCGGTCAGGTACCCGCGCATATGGTACGTGAGGGTCGCCTTAAGGAAACTGTACGCGAAGTTCTAAAGGTTGAACCCGACCTCTCCATTCTGGTAATAGCTGCCAGCCATCGCGAGTCTGGACCTGCGCCGCTTATCGCCTATCTATCTAGTCGTATGGGCTCACGCGTGCAGGTGCCCATGGTTCTTGTGCCCGGCACCATGACCAGCGATGAGATTGATAAGATGACATAATTCAGGAAATTCGAGGACAAGATGTTTATCCAGACCGAAGCTACCCCCAATCCCGCTACCCTCAAGTTCCTGCCCGGTCAGGCAGTAATGAGCAGCGGTACCGCTGATTTTACCTCCGCCGAGCAGGCCAAAGTCTCGCCGCTGGCGTTGTCGCTTTTTGCCATCGACGGCATTAAAGGCATTTATCTGGGCGCCGATTTCATCACCATCACCAAGGCCGATGATAAAGAGTGGCTACTGCTCAAGCCCGCTATTCTGGGTGTGATCATGGATCACTTCACCAGCGGTAAAGAGGTGATGACCGGCACCATCGATGCTGGCCACGCGGCCAGCGGTGGCGATCATGATGAAATCGTTGATCAGATCATCGATCTCCTTGATACCCGTATTCGTCCGGCTGTAGCGCAGGATGGTGGTGACATCACTTTCCTCAAGTATGAAGAAGGTGTGGTCTATCTCTCCATGCGCGGGGCCTGTGCGGGTTGCCCCAGCTCCAGCGCCACGCTTAAGCATGGTATCGAGAATATGCTCAAGCATTATGTGCCTGAGGTACTTGAGGTGCGCGCAGGCTGATCATGTGGGCATTGGGCGTTGATACAGCGGGTTTAACCCAGTCAGTTGTACTGCTGCATAGCGATGGCCGCCGCTTCATCCGCCAGTCGAGCGAGCGCCGCCAGCAGGGCGAAATCGTGCATGGCTTTGTTACCGAGTGCGTAGCCGAGGCTGCTATTACGCTTAAAGATATTGGCGTGATTGCGGTGGTCACCGGTCCGGGATCCTTCACCGGTTTACGTATTGGCCTTGCGCTGGCGCAGGGCTTTACCTGCGCGCTTGGTTGCCAGATTGCGGGCTACGACCGTTTCACCCTGTTGCATCAGGCTGTGCCTAGCGCAGTGATCGTACTCGAGTCGTTGCGGGCCGAGCTGTTCGTGCAGTTCACCCCCGGCCATACCGAGATGCTCTCGCCGGCTGATATCAAGGCGCAGCTGGCTGGCCGCCCTGTTGTGGGTGATGGTGCAAGTCACCTTGAGGTAACTGCACTTGCTAGTCTGCCCGAGGCCGAGCTGGCAGCCTTGCAGGCCTTGGCCGATATCACCGCTGGCCGTGAGCTGGCCCCAGCCCAGCCGCTTTATGTGCGCCCGCCGGATGTTTCAGTCCCCAAGCCGGTCTCATGAGCACGCTGATTGCCCTTGGCCCCGATGATGTGGCCGAGCTCTCGCGCCTGCATAAGGCCTGTTTCCCGCTCGATCAGGTCTGGTCGCCCCAGTCTTTTACCGAACTTCTGGCCGATAAGGGCCTGATAGGCTGGCGGCTGGAGCAGAATGGCCAGAACGTGGGTTTTATCCTCGGGCGCATCATTTTTGATGAGGCCGAGTTGCTGACCATCGGAGTCGAGCCGCAGCACCGGCGGCAGGGGTTGGCGGCAGAGCTGCTCAGTCATTTTGTCGCTGCCCTGCGCCAGCGCCATGTTGTTAAGACCTTCCTTGAGGTGGCCGAGAATAACCAGCAGGCCTATAAGCTTTATACCAAGGCCGGATTTAAGCTGATTTCTCGCCGTTATAACTATTACCCCGGCGGCATTACTGCCTTTGTCCTGCAGCTTGATCTTGGCTAAAAACGCATTTTGTGGGTGGCTTTCGCTATTTCCTGCGTGCTAGAACGCCGTAAATGACTGTTATCTCATCTTCTCTCGCTCATGTCAGCGAGCCGTCCCGCCCGATCTACCTGCGCACCGGCAACATCGAGATCCGCCTTGCTGAAAGCGCGGCCGAAGTACGCGCCGCTCAGCAGCTGCGCTGGCAGGTCTTCTATGAAGAGATGAAGGCCAAACCTAATCCCGAGAACGCCAAGCTCAAGCTCGATATCGACCGCTATGACGACATCTGCGATCACCTGCTGGTACTTGATGGCGATGCCGTGGTGGGTACCTACCGCATGATCCGCCGTTCAATCGCCGTTCAGAATGGCGGCCACTACAGCGCGGGCGAATTCAACATCAAGCCGCTGATGGACTACCGCGGCGAGATCCTCGAGGTTGGCCGTTCCTGCGTTGCGCCGACGCACCGCACTCGCGGCGTCATGCAGTTACTGTGGCAGGGCATTGCTGCTTATGTTTTCCACCACAATATTACGCTGCTGTTTGGCTGTGCCAGCCTGCCGGGTAATGACCCCGCTGCTTTGGCTCTGCCGCTCAGCTATTTGCATTATCATCATCTGGCGCCGCCGGCTTTGCTCGCCCGCGCACTGCCAGAGCGTTATATCGATATGCGCCGCATGGAAGAAAACACCATCGACCCGCGCGCCGGCTTTGCCAGTCTGCCACCGCTGGTGAAGGGCTACCTGCGTGTGGGCGGTGTGGTTGGCGAGGGCGCGGTAATTGACCCCGAGTTCAACACCATCGATGTATGCATGATTGTAAAGCGCGAGACCATTTCCGACCGCTACCTCAAGCATTACGACCTCAGCCGTAACGCTGAAATCGACGCGTCATGATAAAGGCCAGCATAAGGTTGCTGGCTTACCTGACCTTCACACTGGCCTGTATGCCGGTGCAGTTCTGGGCACTTAAATATAACCCTGCTTTTGCGCAGCGTTTTCCTGTCTGGTATCATCGCAATTGCCTCAAGCATATTTTCAACATCAAGGTTGAGCAGGTGGGTGCGCCCTCGCAGCAAAAACCCTGCCTGTTTGTTTCTAACCACTGCTCGTATCTCGATATTCCGGTCATCACCTCGCTTATGCCCATTTCGTTTGTCGCCAAAGGTGAGGTGGCCAGCTGGCCGCTGTTCGGCACACTTGCCCGTTTACAGCAGACCTTGTTTATCGATCGCCGCGTCAGCAAGGTCGGGCAGGGGCAAACTGCACTGGCACAGCGCCTGAAGGCTGGCGATAATCTGGTGCTGTTCCCTGAAGGTACATCAAGCGATGGTACCCGCGTGCTGCCATTCCGCCGCGCGCTACTGCAAACCGCGCTCGATCAGGCCAGCGAGCTCAAGCTGGCCATTCAGCCGGTTTCAATTGTCTGTGTCGCCATCGACGGCGTGCCGGCCGACCGTTTCTCAAAGCAGATCTATGCCTGGTTTGGCGATATGGATCTGGCGCCGCACCTGTGGGCGTATTGCCATTTGCGCTCCAGCACCATCCGCGTCACCTTCCATCCACCGATTGATGTTGCCAGTATAACCGACCGCCAGCAGCTGGCCGGGCTCACCGAAGCGGTGGTGGCGCAGGGCCTTGCCGCCTGACGGGCCTATTTACCTTAAAAACCAAGCAATGGCAGTGGCTTAAGAAGTTTCGCCTTAACCATACAAATGTTTTTTGTTCACAGCCCTCGGCTAAATGTTATAATCAACTCATGAACTTATCCGCGCGTGCCGCTTCATGACAGCACACACAGCCCCCGAAAATCTTGCCGTGCAGATGCATCTGCCCGACAACAAACTGGCGCAGGAGCTTTTTGGCCCGCACCACGCGCATCTCGACCTCCTCATGGCCAAGCTCGGCGTGCATATTACGGCGCGCGGCAACCAGCTCACCATCAAGGGCGATCGCGCGAAGGATGCCAAGAGCATCCTCGATGTCTTCCACAGCCGCCTTGTGAATGGCGGTCATGTCGATACGCCTGATTTTGAGCGCACCGTCACCAAAATGGCTGGTGCCAAAGACGAGAACGAAAGTCGCGATACGCTGTCGCTTGCCAGCGGTTATGCCGACCTTGCGATTAAAACCCGCAAGAAAAACATCCTGCCGCGTACACAAAATCAGGCTGGCTACATCAGCGTGTTGCGCTCGCATGAGCTGGTGTTCGGCCTCGGGCCTGCCGGTACCGGTAAAACTTATCTGGCTGTAGCCCGCGCGGTAGAAATGCTGATCGCAGGTGAAGTTGAGCGTCTGGTGCTTTCCCGCCCGGCGGTTGAGGCGGGCGAACGCCTTGGCTTCCTGCCCGGTGATATGAAAGAGAAGATCGATCCGTATCTGCGCCCGTTGTACGACGCGCTGCACGATACACTAGGTGCCGATCAGCTCGAGCGCCGTATGGCCAATGGCGAAATCGAAATTGCCCCGCTGGCGTTTATGCGTGGTCGTACGCTGGCCCATGCCTATGTCATTCTCGATGAAGGCCAGAACACTACCCCGGTGCAGATGAAGATGTTCCTCACCCGTCTGGGTGAAGGCAGCCGCATGGTCATTACCGGCGACTTGTCGCAAATCGATTTGCCACCCGGCCAGCGCTCGGGTCTGTTCGATGCGGTTGAAACACTGGCCGATGTGCCGGATGTGGCAATCCTGCAGTTTGACCAGAACGATGTGGTACGCCACCGCCTCGTTAGTGCCATCGTGAAGGCCTATGACCTGCGCGATGCGCGGGCGCGCGGGCGTCAGCGGTAAGCGATGCCTCCTGAAATATCGGTTACCGTCGAGGATAAGGCGTGGTTGCGCGTGCTGCCGCGTGCCAAGGCATTGGCGACGGCAGCTACACTGGCTGCCCTTAAGAGTGAAGGCTGGGGCCGCCGCCGCGTAGCGGTAGATATCACCCTCATCAACGATAAAGCCCAGCGTGTGCTTAATCGCGATTATCGCGGCAAGGATAAATCGACCAACGTACTGTCCTTCCCCATGGAAGGGCCGGATGACGTGGTACCGCGTGGGCGCGCCCGCCAGTTAGGCGATATCACGCTGGCGGTTGAGACCATGCAGCGCGAAGCCAAAGAGCAGGATAAAACCCTTGAGGCGCATTTCGTGCACCTGGTGACCCATGGTACGCTGCATCTTTTAGGTTATGACCATATGACCAATCGCGAAGCAAATGTTATGGAAGCTAAAGAAATCAAGCTGTTACAGAAGTCAGGTTATGCCAATCCTTATGCAGATACGGATTCGACAAAACTGCGCGCATCACTAAAATAGGTAGGCTATGAGCGACAACACATTACAAAAAGACGACCGTAAGGAGCCCCCTTCTAGGGGCGTTCTATCTAACTGGCTTAAGAGCCTGCGCCGCAAAACTGGCGATGAAGCCATTCGCGAAAAAATCGAAGAGCTGATTGATGCGCCTTCAAATGTAGAAGACAGCCCGCAGGCCGAGTCCGAGCGCCAGCTGCTTTCCAACATCCTCAATGTCCGCGACCGCAAGGTGCGCGACCTCATGGTGCCGCGTGCCGATATCGTGGCGGTTGAGGCCGAAATGTCGCTGGGCGAACTCCTCGCGCTCATCGCGCTTGAGGGCCATAGCCGCTTGCCGGTGTACCGGGCCGACCTCGATGACATTATCGGCATGATCCACATTAAAGATCTGCTGCCGTTCTCCAACCGCCCGCAGGAGTTTAATCTGCAGCAGATTGTGCGCGATGTGATTATCGTGGCGCCCACCATGCCGGTGCTCGACCTGCTGGTCGAGATGCGCCAGTCCCGCCGCCATATGGCCATGGTGGTCGATGAGTATGGTGGTATCGATGGTTTGGTCACGATTGAAGATCTGGTCGAGGAAATCGTTGGCGATATCGAAGACGAGCATGATGAATCAGCCCCGCCGCAGCTGGCCCTCAAGCCGGATGGCTCGGTCATGGCAGATGGCCGCCTCGATCTCGAAGAGCTCGAGAAATATACCGGCGTGCTGCTTGAGGAAGATGCGCATGATAACGTCGATACACTCGGCGGTCTCTTGTTCTTCCTTGCGGGCCGTGTGCCCAGCCGCGGCGAAGTGGTGAAGCATGATAATGGTGTTGAGTTTGAAGTAGTCGAGGCCGATGCCCGCCGCGTGAAGCGCGTACGCATCCGCAATCTGCCCTCCAAACCTAATCCCCCTGCCTGATGTTACAGCGCGCCGAACAACTGCCGCGCTGGCAGTGGCTGTTGCTGTTGTTTGCGGGTGGCAGTCTTATGGGCTGGTTTCAGGCGCCGTATAATTTCTGGTGGCTCAGCTTTGTAACATTTCCGGTTTTAGCGCTGGGTATTGCTACATCAAAAACAACACGCGCGGCTTTTGTGAGCGGCTGGATGTTTGCCTTTGGCTACTTCCTGTTCGGACTTTACTGGATTGCCAATGCATTGTTTGTGGATATTGCGCAATTCTGGTGGGCACTGCCGTTAGCGGTGGCAGCCCTGCCTATGGGCCTTGCCATCTTCTGGGGCGCGGCAGCAGCAGTTACCCATAAATGGGGTGGCCGTGGTTTTGTACAAATTCTCTGCCTCGCTGGCGCGCTGGCCTTAACCGAGCTTCTGCGCGGGCATGTCTTTACCGGCTTCCCGTGGTTGCTGCTGGGCTATGTCTGGATTGATGTGCTGCCAGTGCGCGCTATCGCCGCCAGTGTTGGCACCTATGGCCTCACCCTTTGGGCGCTGCTCATTGCCCTGCTGCCGGTTATGTTTTTCATGCAGCCCACACGCCGCGAAAAACTGGCAGTTGGTGTTACAGCTATTGTATTGCTTGTTGGCCCACTACTTAACCCGGCAGCGCCAGTTATTGCGGATAATGGCAAGCTCAGTGTGCGTTTAGTACAGCCAAATATTGCACAGGCCATGAAGCTCGATCCTGCGACTCGGGAGCAGATTTTTGCAACGCTGCTTGATCTCACGCAGCCGCCGGGCAGCCCGCGCGTTGTACTGTGGCCCGAAACGGCTGTGCCGTATCGTCTCATCGAGCGGCCTGATATCAGGGCACGTATCGCAGCGTCATTACCGCAAGGCAGCATACTCATTACCGGCGCTGTACGGCGCGATCAGCATGGCTATTACAACAGCGTGCAAGCGATGGACGCTAACGGTCAGTTGCTTGGTGATTATGACAAGGGGCATCTTGTGCCTTTTGGCGAATACATTCCGTATCGTACCTATTTACCCTTCGATCCGATTGCGGGCGGTGTGGATTTTACCGCAGGCCCCGGCCCTCGTTCGCTGCGGTTGCCCGGTTTGCCTACGGTAGGCCCGCTGGTCTGCTACGAAGTTATATTTCCAGGACAGGTGGTTGACAGCAATGATCCACCATTATGGCTGCTAAATGTTACCAATGATGGCTGGTATGGCTTTACCCATGGACCCTATCAGCATCTAGCCATTACGCGTATGCGGGCAGTTGAAGAGGGCTTGCCGATGGTGCGTGTCGCCAATACCGGTATCTCTGCAGTTGTTGACGCTTACGGTAATGTGACTGCTCATACGCAACTGGGTGAAGCCCGTACACTGGACGCCGAGGTCTCTCTTGTTGCACTGCAGACCTCGTATCGCGCACTAGGTAATTCACCAACACTCGTGATGTGTTTTTTACTTATCTTAATGGGGCAACTCCTGCTCCTGCGGAAGCGCCACACTTTATAAACATCAAATAATGCTGGCTAGTTCTTGCCTGTAGACCTACCTATATTGTAGGAACAGCGCCCCAAGATTATTCGGGCCCTGATATTATGAATTATAAGGAACAGAATATGCGTACCAAGATTCAATACCGTTCACGCGAAGCCGACGGCAGCCCCAACCCTACAGATATTGTAGTTGGTCAGCGTCTGCGTCAGCGCCGCACTGTACTCGGCTGGAGTCAGGAACAGGTCGGTGATTCAGTTGGTCTTACATTCCAGCAGGTGCAGAAGTATGAGCGCGGCATCAATCGTATCGGTGCCAGCCGTCTCTATGAACTGAGCCTCGCACTCGATGTACCTGTCAGCTATTTCTTTGAAGGCGCCCCGTCAGACAGCAAGGCCAAGATCCAGGGCTTTGCTGAAGACGCTGGTGTGTTCAGCCATGAGAGCACTGTTGATAAGCGCGAAGCACTTGAGCTGCTGCGTTTGTATAACGCTGTTCCCGCCGGTGCATCGCGCCGCAAGGTGCTTGGTGTTGTGCGCAGCATTGCCGGTGCAGTTGGCGATGTGGTACCCACACGCGCAGGCCGCCCCAAAGGCAGCAAGAACAAGAAGGTTGTAAAGCTCGCTGGCAAAGCAGTAGGCAAGGCACTTCCCAAGCCCGCAGCCAAAAAGACAGCTGCCAAGCGCGGTCGTCCAGCCAAGGCCAAGTAAGCCAGCTACAATATCTGTTGACCCACGGTATAAAGCCTCTATCAATTAACGCCTAACAAGCGTTCTTTGAGGGGGCTTTTGCAGTGTCCAACAACTATATCTTCACCAGCGAATCAGTTTCCGAAGGCCATCCCGATAAGGTATGTGACCGTATTTCCGACAGTATTGTCGATCTTTACCTGAAGGCCGATCCCTACGCGCGCGTTGCCGTAGAAACGCTAGCCACCACCAATACAGTCGTTATGGCTGGTGAAGTGCGCGGCCCCGAGGACATCACCCCGCATGATCTTGAAGTTGCTGCGCGTGAAGCCATTCGCTCGATCGGCTACGCGCAGAAGGGCTTCCACTGGGCCACTGTTAAAATTGACGTGCTGGTGCACGCCCAGTCGGCCGACATTGCACAAGGCGTAGACGCGCTCGGCAATAAGGACGAAGGCGCAGGCGATCAGGGCATCATGTTCGGCTATGCCTGCAAGGAAACCCCGACCTTCATGCCGGCGCCGCTGTACTACTCGCACCGTATTCTCGAAGAAATGGCCAAGGCCCGTCATAGTGGCGAGCAGCCCATGTTCGGTCCGGATGCCAAGAGCCAGGTTTCGCTGGTCTATGAAAACGGCAAGCCGGTGCGTGCTTCGTCCATCGTTGTATCGACCCAGCATAACGAGCGCATCGATCAGGAAGAAGTTCGTCGTATTGTGCGTCCGTATGTCGAGAAGGTTCTGCCTGAAGGCTGGATGTGCCCCGAAGCCGAGTTCTACGTTAACCCCACTGGCCGCTTTGTCATTGGTGGTCCGGATGGCGATGCTGGCCTCACCGGCCGTAAGATCATCGTCGATACCTACGGCGGTGCAGCCCCGCACGGTGGCGGCGCCTTCTCAGGCAAGGACCCCACCAAGGTTGACCGCTCGGGCGCTTATGCCATGCGCTACCTCGCCAAGAACGTGGTTGCCGCCGGTATCGCCGAGAAGTGCACCATTCAGGTTGCCTACGCGATTGGTGTAAGCAAGCCGCTGGCGCTGTATGTAAATACATACGGCACCGGTCAGGTTGATGAAGAGAAGCTCTCAAAGGCCCTGCAGGAAGTGATGATCCTCACCCCGCGCGGTATTCGTGAGCACCTCAAGCTCAACCGCCCGATCTACGCCCGCACTGCTGCTTATGGCCACTTCGGTCGCGAGCCGGATGCCGACGGCGGTTTCAGCTGGGAGAAGCTGGATCTGGTCGAGCCGCTCAAGCGCGCGCTGGCTGCTTAAGTTCAAGCACCTCAAGAACAAAAGGGCCGTCGGAGCAATCCGGCGGCTTTTTGTTGGCCGGAACTGTCTTTTTAGCCCCTAAAGCCCTATATTACGTATAGGGGAAGCAATTGCGTAAAATAACAATTTACTGTTCGCAGTTGCAGCATTACTAATAAGTTATGCAACCAACACGTAATTATACTGCGGCTGTGCGCCAGCGGGGCTTCAATCTGGTTGAAGCGGCTATTGTGCTGGGCGTTGTCGGCCTGGTGATTGGCGGCATCTGGACTGCGGCTAGTGCGGCGCGTCTGAGTTTTCAGGTGAGCGAAATCCAGAAGGCGGTTTTGCAAACTTGCCAGACCGCCAGCCAGCTTGTGCCCGTATCACTGGTGCCAACTACATTTCCCAACGGCTGGCAGCGTATGAATACTGCCGGTATGCAAATGGGCATCTTCCCCAAGTCGTGGAAGCTTACCGCCATACCCGCCGATGATGATGTCTATCTTGAGACCGAAATTGGGTACGCCAATACCCGTATGTACGATCAGGCGGGCGATCCGCCTGGTAGTTTTGAAATCGGGCTGAGCATGCCTCAGGCGGCCTGTATCCGTTTAGTGCGCAGTCTGGCTGGTTTTAATATGTCGTATTTTGAGAATGGCGGGCGTGCAGCCGCGCCAATTAACAGTCTGAGTGTTTGGACCTGTGATAGCGCTGCTGCTGACGCATCTTGCAGCCTGCAGCCTAGCCAGGGCGCGGCAACGCTATTCCAGTTCGGTGCAACAGATATCGATGCAGTCGTGGCTTTATGCAGCGCGCATTCTTTTGTAGGTGTTGGCTGCCGCTAGTAAATTCTTGTTTAGCGGCTTGGCGCCGAGAACAGCCATTTAAGCAGTTTAACCGGTTTGGGGTCGTCATACGCGATGCGGGCCTGCAGCTCTTTGGCTTTCATCTCGGCCTGCTGTTTGAAGATAACCGGAATACGCGTGGCGGCATTAATATCAGATACGGTAGGGATATCACGCGGGCGGCCGATGCTGATGGCAGCAGCCTGCATGGCACTTACGGGGCCAGAGTAATAGCTGTCGCCGAATTTGGCCGACTGGCCGGTAACAATTACGAATGGCATTGCCTATACTCCCGTTACGCTTGTTCTTGCTTCTTTGTAGGAAGAACTGTAACAACGCGGCCACTTTCACTGCAAGTTAAATAGGCAGCTTTAACTATGACGCCTCCGAATAAGTTCGAAAATTTCTATGGCCGCCGTCGTGGCAAGAAAATGCGCCCCAACCGCGAAAAGCTGGTGGAAGAGCTGTTGCCGCGCCTCACCATCGATATCAGCCAGATTGCCCAAGTACTTGAAGGCTGGAAAGAAGCATGGCTCGAGGTAGGTTTTGGCGCAGGTGAACATCTGATCTGGCAGGCCGAGCGCAACCCTGATGTGCTGCTGATTGGTGCCGAGCCCTACATAAATGGCGTGGCCAAGCTGCTCTCCGAGATTGAAGACAAGCAGCTCAAGAACATCCGCATTCTGCCTAACGATGTGCGCCCGCTGCTCGATGCCATGCCCGATGCCTCGCTCAGCCGTGTGTTCGTGCTGTTCCCCGACCCATGGCCGAAGAAGCGCCATTGGGAGCGCCGCTTTATTGGCCCCGAGAATCTCAACCGCCTCGCGCGCCTCATCAAGCCCGGTGCCGAGCTGCGTCTGGCGACTGATGATAAATCGCTCCTGCCCTGGATGACCTCGCACACGCGCAAGCACCCTGCGTTCCAGTGGAATATTGCCAAGTGCCACGACTGGCTCACACGGCCGGACGACTGGCCCGCAACCCGTTATGAGCTGAAGGCGATCAAGGGCAGGCCCTACTTCCTGCGTTTCACACGCCGCAACAATACCTAGAAACAATCTTGCTTTGTTTGTACCAGGCCCAAAACGGGTTTGCCGTCATGGTGCAATCTCACTAGCCTGCCGCTTTCATTAGGAGGGCAAAATGAAGCCGGGATATTCACCAGACGACGAATACGGGCCAACCGCCGAGCAGCCTGCGCGCCGCCCGCGCCCGGTGCGTGACTGGATGTGCCTTGTAGTTGCGCATCAGACCTATGCCAACCGGGAGGGCCATTCGACCATCTTCCACACCAAGATGCCGCAAGGCGTGATGGCTCAGTTTCACGAAACACCGGAATTACAACCTTCCGCACTGCCTGAAGGTACCTTGCTGCATGTGCGTAACGACAACTTTGGCCGTATCAAAAGCAGAGAAGAAATTCTGCAGATCACACCGCCTTATGAAGCACGCATCACCAGGAAACTCGGCAAAGGTAACTGGCGCGCCGAGAACACAACCTCGGGCGAGGTGTTCGAGTTTGCCGAGACGAGCGACCGCTTTGCGGTAGCCGGGCCCGACTGGCCCAAGGTGGGGGCTGAGATTACTTATCATCAGTCACCGACCGAAAAGTTCGCCATTATGGCCAAACAGAAGCCCTATATGCTGGTCTCGAGCGGGCGCTATAACATGAGCCTGCCACATGATGCTTCCCTTCCCTCGCCAGAAGAGATTGACCGTATGGACCGTAGTGCTCGTCCACGCTCACAGGGTGGGGTTAGCTATGTGTTCGGTATGTTGCTGTTTGCTGGTATCACCGCAGCTGCACCCGCGATTGAGCGGGTCGGGCGCGCTGTGGGTCTCATCACCCACCGGTATGAACCGCGCCATGGCTTTTATCTACCCGATGGCTATGGCATGAAGCCTGAGTGATCAGGCTTTAACGGCTGCAGCTTCAGGCGTACTGTCGTTAGCAGGCGGGGTAGAGAGTGCGGCTTCGATGTTGGCGAGATCGAACGCCAGCTTGAGGCGGCGCAGGAACTCGTTCTTCACCTTCCACTGCTCCAGCGGCCAGACCTTGCAGCGGCAACGCAGCACAAGGTAGGTATCGGCCCAGCGGTCAACACCGGTAATCTCGATATCTTCGATGATCTTGGGGCCGAACACAGGGTCCTGCCGCATCTCTTCGCCAATCTCGCGCATCAACTTCAGGCACACATCAATCTTCTGGTCGTGCTTGATTGCTGCTTCCATTACCGCAAAGGCAAAACCACGGCTCTTGTTGGTCACAGCGGTAATCAGGCTGTTGGGCACAAAGTGCACATTACCCTCGTAGTCGCGCAGGCGCACATAGCGCAGGGTGACTTCCTCCACCACGCCGCTCTTGGTGGCAACTTCCACCACATCGCCCTGACGGATCTGGTTTTCAATAATCAGGAACAGGCCGGTGGTGTAATCCTTTACCAGGCTCTGCGCACCGAAACCGACCGCGATACCGACAATACCCGCAGCACCCAAAAGCGGGGTGAGGGCAATGCCCAGCTGGTCGAACACCAGCAGGATCATGGTGATGTTGATGAGCGCGCTAAACGCATAGCGCATCACGCGGTTAACGGTATCAAGCCGGCGAATGTCTTCAGGGTTGGTCAGGCGCTTGGCCTTGAACTTGCGGTGCAGGCGCAGCGAGAGCTTGACCAAAGCGAGCAGGATAACGCCCGCGATGATGATGACGAGAGCGCCCGGCACCTTGGCGGCCAGCTTCTCGAGCCCGCTCATTTTATCTAGCGCATCGGGCGCGTAATCGAGGTTGCCCAAAGCGTCGGGTAAATACTCGTGCATCCCCTTTTCGAGGTACTGGGTGAACTGGTCAATCATGATAGGCTATAATTAACCTTATAAATCAGCGATAAACAGATGCCAGATTGACGCGTTAACCCTGATTCCGGTTGCACAATGTCGCAGTGTTTTTCTAAACTCCGGGCATGAACTTCAAAGATATTCTCAATTACCCGCTGTTACGGGGCGAGCGTGCTGAGCGCTGGGCGAGCATGCTGGTTGAGAAACCGGCTATTGCCTTAGGGGTAATATCGTCGCTTACGGCCTGCACCTTGGCCTTTGGTGTGGCGGGGACATTGGGCCTGGTGATGTTGGCCTATTCGGGCTGGCCAAGAAAAATCAACGAGATGATGGAAAAACGCGCTGAGCGGCCGGGGCGAAAGTCAGACTCCCAGCAGCAGCGCATGAAATTGCGCAGCTATAGCCGCAGTGCTGGTGTGCTCGAAGAATTTATCAGACAGGCTGAGGTAAAGCCTGCACGCGATATAGCGGTGACTTACTCGCTCGCGTTTAAAAATGGGCCAGATGCAGTTAAGGGCGTGCATCATGCTGAGGTTAACTACAGCGATAATGGTGCCAGCCTTGTCGTCGACCTTGGTGGTTTTTATAAGCCCGGGTTGCCGCGGCGCGATGTTGAGGCGCAGGCCGTTTTCGCAACCGCGCATGAAATGGGGCATATCGAGATCGAGAATCTCTACGGGCGCAATCTGTTGCAGCGGGCGCGGGAAACAGTGGCAGTGCCCTTTATGGCAACCAGCATAATCGCCTGCACGGGTATCGGTCTGCTGTTGGTGCCGGGTACGGCTGCGCTGCCGCTGGTTAAGCCCTTGGTGGATTTGCTGCCGCACATGCTGGCTTATGCGTTTATTACGGGTGTGGGCTATGCAGCAACTACAGCCCTTAAAAACATCCATTCGCGGCAAAAGTAATACCGGGCCGACCGCGCCGCCATTCGCCGTACGGGAAATGCGTCAGCAGCTATCGGTTTTTTCAGCCGCAATCCGCCAGTTAAGGCCCTGCGCCCCAGTCTGGCTGCTAATGTGTTTCTGACTCACCCCTGTAATTATAACCGGATTAGAGAAATATCGTTTTATAACAATGGCTTAAAGAATAAAACAAGCGCTCTGGCGCATAACTGATTGATATTTATATATTTTCTTTAAGTGCCGTTTGTGGGGCTGGTTGTCGTCTTCCCGAATCACCTTGCGTTTTCGAGTCTTTCTCCTTATAAAGCGCATCGAAATCCCATGGTAGCGTCACAGTGATGGATACCAAATTGAAGGGTGGGCCCAAAAGCCCGCCCTTTTGCATAATTAGGTTTTAGTTGGAGTTTGAGTGAGCAGTTCGGTCGAAGAAAAGATTGCAGAAATTATTGAGCCCAGCATTGTGAGCATGGGCTTCGATCTCGTGCGCGTGCAGTATCAAAGCGGCACCCTGCAGATCATGGCTGAGCGCGTTGAAGTCGGCACGCTGACGGTTGAAGAATGCGCCGATATCTCAAACACCGTTTCGGCCCTGCTTGACGTGGCCGACCCCATCAAGGCGCATTACACGCTTGAAGTTTCATCGCCCGGCCTCGACCGCCCGCTGGTGCGCCTCTCGGATTACGAGCGTTTTTCAGGTCATCATGCCAAGGTCGAGCTGAGTGAACCGCTCGATGCTATGGGCCGCCGCAAGTTCAAGGGTAAGCTGAAGGGCGCCAATGGCACCCAGGTTCGTATGGAAGTTGAGGGTGAGCTGGTTGAGCTGCCATTCGCCTCGATTGCACAAGGTAAGCTCGAAATTTCGGATGATCCGCTCAAGCGGAGTCCGAAGAAAAACTCGGAAAAAAAGCCAAATAGCAAGAGGAGCGCCAAATCATGATGGCAGAGATGTTGCAGGTTGCTGATACCGTTGCGCGTGAAAAGAACATTGACCGCGAGGAAGTTCTCGACGCGATGGAGCAGGCGCTCGTCAAGCTTGGCCGTGCCAAGTACGGCCCCGAGCTGGATATCCGTGCGCGTATCGACCGCAAGACCGGTAACATGACCCTCTTCCGCGCCACCACTGTGGTTGAAGAAGTAGACCCCGAGCTGGCTCCCCAGCAGGTCACGCTCAAGGAAGCGCTTACGGTTAACAAGGAATCGAAGGTTGGCGACGTCTGGACCGAAGAGCTGCCGCCGGTTGAGTTCGGCCGCATTGGCGCTCAGGCTGCTAAGCAGGTTATCGTGCAGAAGGTGCGCGATGCCGAGCGTGCCCGCCAGTTCATCGAGTTCAAGGACCGCGTGAACGAAGTGATCAACGGCAGCGTGAAGCGCGTTGAATACGGCAACGTTACAGTTGACCTCGGCCGTGCCGAAGGTTTCCTGCGCCGCGACGAGCTGCAGCCGCGCGAGCACTACAAGGTTGGCGATCGTATTCGTGCCTTCATTTACGACGTACGTCAGGAACAGCGTGGTCCGCAGATTTTCCTCTCGCGTACCCACCCCATGTTCATGGCCAAGCTGTTTGCTCAGGAAGTACCTGAAATCTACGACGGCATCATTGAAATCAAGGCTGTTGCCCGTGACCCGGGTAGCCGTGCCAAGATTGCTGTACTCTCGCACGACAGCGGCATCGACCCCATCGGCGCTTGCGTTGGTATGCGCGGTAGCCGTGTTCAGGCCGTTGTGCAGGAACTGCAGGGCGAGAAGATCGACATCATTCCCTGGGCTGGCGATCCGGCAACCTTTGTTGTTAACGCGCTCGCCCCGGCTGAAGTCAGCAAGGTCGTTCTTGATGACGAAAATAACCGCATGGAAGTGGTTGTACCGGACGAGCAGCTCAGCCTCGCCATCGGTCGCCGTGGCCAGAATGTGCGTCTCGCAAGCATGCTGACCGGATGGGACATCGATATTATGACAGAAGCCGAAGAATCTGAGCGCCGCACCCGCGAGTTCAAGGAGCGCACTGATCTCTTCACCGCGGCTCTGGACGTAGACGAAGTACTCGCCCAGCTGCTGGTGACAGAAGGCTTCACGCAGGTTGAAGAACTGGCCGGTTCATCGGTTGAAGATCTCTCAGCCATTGAAGGTCTCGACGAAAGCCTTGCTGGTGAACTGCGCGACCGTGCAACTGCATGGCTGGCCGCACAGGCGAAGGAAATGGAAGCCAAGCGCAAAGAGCTGGGCGTTGCCGACGCTGTAGCCGTGCTGCCGGGCCTCAAGCCTGCGCATGTTGTTGCCCTTGGCGAAAAAGGTCTCAAGACCCTTGATGACGTAGCCGACCTGGCTGGCGATGAGCTGATCGAAGCGCTGGGCGCTGGCAGCCTGACGCCTGAGCAGGCCAATGCCGTCATCATGGCAGCCCGTGCCCATTGGTTTGGCGATGAGCCAGCCAAGGGCGATGGCGCAGCAGCGTAATCATGGAACGGAGCGCCTTCCATGATCGCCAGACCGAGCGACTTCAATGATAAAGATGGCCCGAAGGCGTTAAACGCCGTCGGAGCCGTTCAGCAGGGTCCAACTGCTGCAGCCTCCGCTTCTGCGGTCGCTGGT
>JBEIQE010000071.1:0-1149 GCA_040376705.1 Micavibrio sp. | reverse complement strand
TATTCGGTCGAGCAGGGCTGGCTCAGCCTTGGCTTGCGCCTCACACTCAGCTCCATCTTCGGTCTTGCGCTGATGGCCGTGGGTGAGAAGCTGCGCCGCAACCCGCGCTTTACCGATGTTGAGGGCAAGATTGTATCGCTGCCGCAATCGGTTTCGGCGGGCGGTGCTGGCATTCTGTTTGCCAGTATCTATGCGCTTTATAAAATAGCGGATGTTATCTCTCAGCCGGCAGCCTTTGCGGCGCTTGCGGCCGTCAGTTTGCTCACGCTGTTTGTCTCGCTCCGTCAGGGCGTGATCATGGCGGTTATAGGTTTGGTGGGTGCTTATAGCGTACCCGCTATTCTCGGTGTGCACGGCAACATGCAGTTACTTATTGCCTATCTGTTGGCACTCAGTGTGCTGGCTGAAGTGCTTGAGCATCGCCGTGGCTGGAAAGTACTGCACTCTATAGCGCTAACTGCCAACCTGCTGTGGTGCTTCATCCCGCTCATCACCGTAACTGGGGAAGTGCAGTATTGGAGTATGACCTACCTGCTGGCCTTGGGTGCTCTCTACAGCACCAAGCTGCAGGGGCGTGCGCTCAGCATCGGTTTGCTGTTAGCGCTGGTGGTGCAGAAGCTTTCGCTTATGGTGCCGTTTGGCACTACAGCGCAGCTCATTACTCTGGCAGGCTTCACTTTACCGCTGCTGGCTAGTTATAAACGTAAGGATAACATCGGCCCCATGCTCTCGGGTCTGTTCGCCTTAGCGGTCACGGCTGTCTGCTTTAGCCCCGGCGCGCTCGATATGAGCATCAACACGCTCATGCCGCTTGGCTTTACTGCTGTATTGCTGATCTCGGCCACTCGCCGTAGCGAGAATACCGATGCCGAAATCCAGTTCGTAGCACTCCTGCCGCTCGCCATCATGGTGGCCTTCTGGGGTAAGATGAGCGGGTTTGCGCGTAGTGATGAGTGGGGCTTGCTGTTAATCGGTTTTGCTGCACTCAACGGCTTGCTGCATGCCTATACTGTACGCCGTGTTTCGGCCGAATTGCCGGTGCCCAGCATCTTCATCGCCAATGTTACGGCTGCACTGCTTGTCGCGGTAATGACGCATTTCGAAGGTGCACAGCTGGCAACCGTACTGGCGCTGTATGTGCCGGTGGCT
>JBEIQE010000026.1:0-11485 GCA_040376705.1 Micavibrio sp. | reverse complement strand
GCGGCTGGTCGTATCGGTCTGACCATCGCTGGCCTGCCACGTATTCCGGGCGCTCCGGCACCGGCAGCCGCACCGGCAGCACCGAACGACATCACCAATCCTGACGTTCTGAACACCCTAGCCCCAGCGGCCGGTGGTGAGCAGCCTGCAGGCGAGCCAACAGCTGAGCAGGTTGCCGCAATTGCACCTGCTGCCGGTGGCCAGGATGCGTCATGCTGGAGCGATGCCACAAACCTCGCTGGCAGCGGTCAGACGGTGAACTACAACTTCTCAACCGATGCCAATTCGGTACTGGCTGATGCCGCCGCTTGCGGTAACAGCGCCCCGTAATAGAGGTAGGTTATAAACTTAAAAGGCCGGGCAGGAATGTCCGGCCTTTTTGTTTGGGGAAATCTCCTCTAGTATAACGCGAGCGCAGCCACAGGAGATGATGATGACCAGTGTTTACGATATTTCGCTTAGCGGTATTGATGGCACAGCAAAGACACTGCGTGAGCATGCGGGTAAGGTTCTGCTGATCGTAAACGTCGCCTCTAAATGTGGCCTTACCCCACAGTATGAAGCACTACAAAAGCTTTATGCTGCCAAGCAGGCGCAGGGGCTTGAGGTGCTTGGTTTTCCGGCCAATAACTTTGCGGGGCAGGAGCCCGGCAGTAACGATGAGATCGCGTCCTTCTGCCAGCTCAAATACGAAGTGACCTTTCCGCTCTATAGCAAAATCTCGGTCGCCGGAGCGGATACGCACCCGCTGTATAAAGCGCTTATCACGGCCCAGCCAAAATCTGTTGGCACTATTGGCCTGCGCGAAAAGCTGGCAGGCCACGGCATTACCCCAACCGCCGAGCCTGAAGTGCTGTGGAATTTCGAGAAGTTTCTGGTAAGCCGTAACGGCGAGGTGATTGCCCGCTTTGCGCCGGATGTAGCCCCTGATGATGCACTCATCACGGCTGCTATCGACAAGGCATTAGCAGCCTGAACTACTTCGGGATGATGTAGCGCACCGCGATCACATCAATATTCTCGCTGCCCGTAGCGCTACGCAAGGTAACAGTATCGCCGGCCTGCGCCTTCATCAGCGCGCGGGCGACCGGCGAGAGCCAGTTGATCTTGCCTTTGTCGAGATCGGCCTCATCAATACCCACCAGCTGCACGGTCTCCTCCGGCCCATCCTCGCGGGCGTAGGTCACCGTGGCACCAAAGAAGACGCGGTCGAGCTTCTGCTGCTGCCTGGGGTCTACCACCTCGGCACTCTCAATCCGCTTGGTCAGGTAGCGGGCGCGACGGTCGATCTCGCGCAGACGCTTCTTGTTATATATGTAGTCGCCATTTTCGGAGCGGTCGCCCTGCGCCGCCGCCCAAGACACGATTTCCACGATTTTCGGCCGTTCCTGGCGCATCAGCTGGCGTAATTCAGTCCGCATCGCCTCGAATCCGGCCTGCGTCATGTAGTTTTTCACCCCCGCAGGCAGCGCGTCAGGCTCCTCGAATTCCTCTTCGGTGTCGGTTTCTTTGGTGAAGGCCTTACTCATGTGTCTTTACGTTACCTCGCTACGCATGGAAATTCCGTATGCGTAAGATTTAGGGTGTTAATATTGCGAATATGCGTCAGCTCGTACCCCTAGGTCAAAAAGTTGATTTGCGTTTTTTACGCATCTAAATATGTTTTTTATACTCCTTTTATGACTTACCATACCTCAAAGTTGACTTTATTCAAACTAGCTTAAGTAGCAAACGCAAAGCAAAAAACCAAATTTCCCAATAAAATCAAAAACTTAGCTGTAGAATACGCTTTCGAGTTCGACTATATTGATAATACGAACACGGCAGCAAGGAGAAACATCATGGGATCGCTTAAACTCTACCCCGGCCTCAGCAGCAACAGCTACCTTAACGATCAGGACCTGATCAAGAACGCCTCGTTCTGCCGTGAACTGAGCCCTGAAGCGCTTGAGCACATGCAGCGCGTGGGCAAGGTTGAATACTACCGCCGTGGCGACGCCGTGTTCCGTCAGCGTGATGAAGCGACCCACATTTACCTGCTGCTGCAAGGTAAGGTCTCCATCACCACCGCCCGTTCGTCTGGCGAATGCACCATTGTCGAGATGGTTCCGGCCGGCAAGCTGCTGCTGCTCAACTCAAGCATGCTGAACCTGCCCTACATGGTTACTGCCGAAGCCCTGACTGACCTGCGCGTTCTGGCCATTCCGGCAGCCGTGTTCAACGAAATGCTGACCAAGCACCCGTCGCTCTCGCTGGTATCGCTGCGCCAGATGGCTTGTGAATCGCGTCTGCTGGTCGACCAGGTCCGTCAGCTAAAGCTGCAGACCGCCAACGAGCGCTTAGCCCACTATATTCTCTCGCGCCTCGACCGTATGGAAGGCCCGGTTATCACCGAGCTCGAAGACGAACGCCGCGTGATTGCCCAGCGCCTTGGCATGACACCGGAGAGCCTGTCGCGCTCGATCGCTGCCCTCAAGAGTGTTGGTGTTGTGTTTGAGCAGCGCACCGTGCGCGTCGCCGATGCGGCCAGCCTGCGTAACTACTGCGGTCTTGAAGTTATGGAGTAAGCCAAGAGCAGGTTTAAAACCTTACATGCGGGCGGGGGGCCCTCATGAATTGATGGGGGGATAAAAGAAAATGACGAATAACAGTCTCGCCCGCGTAGCCAGTGTAACTGCCATAAGTGATCAAGAAGAAAGAATAGTCTTTGGTGTAATGCAAATGGTTATAGAGCGTATGAATGATTGTCTGCATAACCATGAAGATACAGAGTTTCTTTGGAGCACCGGGGCACAAAAACGCAAAGCAGAAGAAAACGACGTTTCGCAATACAGTGATAGCCGTAAAGAACTGTTCCGTCAGCGCTTTAGTCGTCTGAAGAATAATGTGATCAGCCACAAGAATTGCCAGAAGAATTGAGAGAGATACCCGGGGTAACAGAATTTTAAACAAGAAAATTTTCAACGCCTAAAACTCCGGCTTCGGCCGGAGTTTTTTTATATGCCGTTCTTTGCTTAGCGCAGCGGCTTGGGCGGATCGACCGAATAGTCGTAAAAACCGCGGCCGGTTTTCTTGCCCAGCCAACCCGCTTCAACATACTTCACCAGCAGCGGGCTGGGGCGGTATTTGCTGTCGCTCCTACCGGTATAAAGAACCTGCATGATGGCAAGGCAGGTATCAAGGCCGATGAAATCGGCCAGCAAAAGTGGTCCCATAGGCTGGTTGGTGCCGAGCTTCATGCCCATGTCGATTGAGGCAACATCGCCCACACCTTCGTGCAGCGCAGTAATAGCTTCGTTAATCATGGGCATGAGAATACGGTTAACGATAAAGCCGGGAAAGTCAGCCGATACCGCTACAGTTTTACCCATCTTCTCGGCCAGTGTTTTAATCGCCTCGAAGGTGACATCATCTGTCGCCAAGCCGCGAATCAGCTCAACCAGCTGCATCACTGGCACCGGGTTCATGAAATGCATACCCATGAAGCGATTCGGGCGGTCAGTTACCGCTGCCAGCTTGGTAATCGAGATACTCGAAGTGTTGCTGCAGATAATCGCGCTCTGCTTGAGGTGTGGCAACAGGCCCTTGAGTAGCTGCAGTTTCAGCTCGAGATTTTCAGTGGCCGCCTCAATCACTACATCTGCATCAGCAAAATCGGTCAGCTCGGTAGTGGTCTTAAGGCGGGAGAGCGTGCCATCACGACCGTTTGCATCGAGCTTGCCCTTGGCCACCATTTTCTCGAGGCCAGCCTTGATGTGTTCCAAAGCCATATCCAGCGCTGCAGCTTTAATATCCTGCAACACTACCTGATAGCCTGCCTGCGCGGCGACCTGGGCAATACCACGGCCCATCTGACCGGCCCCAATGATGCCGATTGTTGTAATGCTCATGCTGCGCGCTCCTATTATTTAAGTGCGGCGGTCATCTCCGGCACGGCGGTGAAGAGGTCAGCTACCAGCCCGTAGTCAGCCACCTGGAAGATGGGCGCATCGGGGTCTTTGTTAATCGCGACAATCACCTTGCTGTCTTTCATACCGGCAAGATGCTGGATGGCACCCGAGATGCCCACAGCAATATAAAGCTGCGGAGCTACGATCTTGCCCGTCTGGCCAACCTGCCAGTCGTTCGGCGCAAAACCGGCATCAACCGCTGCACGCGACGCACCCACGGCGGCGCCAAGCTTATCGGCCAGCGCTTCAACAATCTTGAAGTTCTCGCCCGAGCCCATACCACGGCCACCTGAAACAATAACCTTGGCAGCTGTCAGTTCAGGGCGCTCGCTCTTGCTCAGCTCCTGACCCACAAACCTGGTGAGCTGCACATCGCCCTCACCTGCTGTGAGGCTCTCAACCGCTGCCGAGCCGCCTTCAGTTGCGGCTGCCGCAAAAGCTGTACCACGTACCGTCAGTACCTTGGGTGTATCGCCTGACTTAACCGTGGCAATAGCATTACCTGCGTAAATGGGGCGCTTGAAGGTATCCTCGCTCTCAACCGAGACGATGTCGGAGACTTGCTGCACATCCAGCAGCGCAGCGACGCGCGGCATCACGTTTTTGCCAAAGCTGCTGGCGGGGGCCAGAATATGGCTGTATTTACGGGCTAAATTCACGATTACAGGCGTGAGGTTTTCGGCCAGATTATGCTCAAGGCCGGTCGCCTCGGCATAAACAACCTTGGCTACACCCGCAACCTTAGCTGCAGCATCCGCCGCACCCTTGGCCGCAGCGCCCGCTATCAGCACATGCACTTCGCCCAGCTTGGTGGCAGCCGTGACGGTGTTAAGGGTAGACGCCTTAAGGGTGTTACCCTCAACTTCGGCAATAACGAGGACAGTCATCAGATCACCTGTGCTTCTGTTTTGAGTTTGGCCACCAGCTCGTCAACACTCGCGACCTTGATGCCAGCCTTGCGCTTGGCCGGCTCTTCGACCTTCAGGGTTTCAAGGCGCGGGGTCATATCAACCCCCAGCGCTGCGGGCTCGAGTGCTTCGAGCGGCTTCTTCTTGGCCTTCATGATATTGGGGAGCGAGGCGTAGCGCGGCTCGTTAAGGCGAAGGTCTGTCGTGATGATCGCTGGCAGCTTGACCTCAAGCGTCTCGAGGCCACCGTCAATCTCGCGGGTAACAGTCACCACACCATCGCCAACCTCGACCTTCGAGGCGAAAGTGGCCTGACCCCAGTTAAGGAGGGCAGCGAGCATCTGGCCGGTCTGGTTGCTATCGTCATCAATCGCCTGTTTGCCGAGGATCACCAGCTGCGGCTGTTCTTTATCAACCAGCTTAACGAGGAGCTTGGCTACGGCCAACGGCTGTACTTCAGCCTCATGCACCACATGCAAAGCGCGGTCGGCACCAATAGCGAGTGCCGTACGTAATGTCTCTTCGGCCGCCTTGGGGCCGATGGTCACGGCAACCACCTCGGTGGCTTTGCCCTTTTCCTTCAGGCGCACGGCCTCTTCGATGGCGATTTCATCAAACGGATTCATCGACATTTTGACGTTAGCGGTCTCAACGCCGGTACCATCCGCCTTGACGCGAATTTTGACGTTGTAATCGACCACACGCTTGACCGGAACGAGTATTTTCATTGGTTTCCTCCACCGACCGTAAGGTAAGTGATGGATGGTTAACCGTCAATTAGCGTGATTTCTTATTTCGCGTGGTTTTGGCCGGGTACCCACAGCACATCTTCGCCCGCGTTAGCGCAGCGCGAGAGCACAAACAGGAAGTCGGACAGGCGATTGATATATTGCAACAGATGTGGATTGAGCGCTTCGGCCTCATGCAGCGCCACAATTCGGCGCTCGGCCCTGCGGGCCTGCGTGCGCGAGACATGCAGCATCGCCGCATCAACCGAGCCACCCGGCAGTACGAATGAGTTAAGCGGCGCAAGATTGGCGTTCATATACGCTTGGGACGCCTCAAGCCACTCAACCTGACCCTGCGTGATGCGCAGCTGACCTTCGCCCGCCTTAGGGGTGCAGAGATCGGCCCCCATATCGAACAGGTCGTTCTGGATACGGGCGAGATAGCCATCAATCTCGGGCGAGGTGCGCAGGCGCGCCATACCGAGTGAGGCATTCAGCTCATCCACCGCGCCAATCGCCTCGATACGCAGGCTGTGTTTGCTGATGCGCGAACCATCGCCAAGGCCGGTGGTGCCGTCATCGCCAGTACGTGTAGTTATGGTGTTGAGCTTAACCACGGGCCACCACCGCAATCAAAAAGGCAGCCAGCGCCACGCCCTGAAGGGTCACACGCATGCGCATCATTTTTTGCGAGAGGGCAGCATCCTGCTCTTTACCGCGCGCCATGGCGAAGAGGCCAACAACAAGTGAAGCCAGGACAGCCAGCAGGGCCGCCGCGAGAAGAATGACAGATAAAGTTTCCATGCCTGTAACTTACTCCGGCTTTCCCCCTGCGACCAGCCCTACATATTTATTTTAGCTGTGCTGATCCACTGACCCAAACCCGTTCAAGCTGCTGGTTTTTATGCTCCAGCTCCACCCGCAGGCGGCTGGGCGATGGCTGGCTCATAAGCGTGCCTTGCACGATATTGTAAGCCTTTTGAGGCTGCCCGCGGCTCGACAGGTAAGCTGCCAGCGGGCCTGCCGCCATTCCGGTGGCGGCCTCCTCCTTAATGCCATAGTGCGGTGCAAACATGCGGGCAGCGGCCTGATACAAGCCCTGCTCCAGCGGGGCATAGGCATAATACCCAATAAGATTGAACTGCGCGCTTACCAGTGCAATTGCGTCCATATCAGGCTCGAGATACTTGAGGGCACGAACCGAGGCTACGGGAATGAGGGCAAAGGCATTACCCGCATCAGCAATCACGCCTGTATAGCCCGGCGCCAGGTCGCGCTCGTAAAGGCCAAGCGCGCCCAAGGCATGATCAGGTAGTGCGCTGAACCGCGGCGGCTTTTGCTCTAAAGAGACCTCGCCTTTATGCAGACGGATACGGCGGGTACCATCAATGGTCTCTTTGCTATACGCGCCGTCTGCCAGCTCACCTGTTTGCTGCAGGTAAGCGAAAGCCGCCACAGTGGCATGGCCGCAATGCGGTATCTGCTTTGTCGGTGTAAAAAACTCGAGCTTACGCGTCGCAATATCCGACTGCGAGATAAACACAGTCTCGGACAGACCAGCCTTAGCAGCGATCTGCTGTTTTTGCTGTGGCGATAGACCATCAGCATGGTTGACCACCCCTGCCGGGTTGCCGCCGCGACTATTGAGCGTAAAAGCATGTACGATTTCTAGCTGTTTTTCCATGATATCCTCCGGGTTGATGAGCTTAAAATGGAGGTGCTGCAGTGATTTGTGAAATATAATAAATTATGCTAATTGATACTTAATGCGTATCAATGCTATCGACCTGCGCCAGCTGCGCTACTTCGTAACGGTTGCCGAAGAGCTGCACTTCGGCCGTGCAGCCAAACGCCTTAATATCTCGCAACCGCCGCTCAGCCAGCAGATCAAGGCACTTGAGGCACATATGGGCGTGCAACTGTTTGCGCGCACGCAGCGCCATGTCGAGCTGACGCCTGCAGGTACCTACCTGTTGCCTGAAGCGCGCAAGCTGCTGAATGAAATGAACCGCGTTGCCCTGCAAACCAAAGAGGCTGAGGCGGGCCTTACAGGCCACCTGCGCGTGGGAGTGAATTTCTCTGCCCCTTTCCACCCCTTCACCACCAAGCTGTTACAGAAATTTCATCAGCTCTACCCGTGGATACGGGTGGAGCTGGTACTCCACGAACAGGCCAATTTACTGCAGCTGGCCGATATCAAAGCTGCACAGCTGGACCTTGCGCTTATCTGGCTGGACGATGGCCACCAGCACGCCGACCTTGAGCGCCTGAACCTCGCACATGACCTGCTCATGGCGGTCGTGCCAGCCAAACACCAGCTGGCCAAACAAAAGACCATTCATATCCGCGATCTGGTGGGGGAGCTGCTCATCGGCCAGTCCCGCCATGCGGGTACGCAATGTTACGATGCGGTGATCGAGGCTTTTGCCGCGGTTAAAGCCGAGCCGCGCCGCGCGTATGAGATTATGCAGATGCCGCTGGTACTAAGCATGGTGGCGGCTGGCCAAGGCATATCCCTGCTACCCGGCTTTTTGGCCAAATTGCCCATAGAAGGCGCGGTATTCAGGCCGCTGGGTATGCCCAAAGGTAAACGCACCCCGTGCATGACCTATAACCTGATTGCACCAATACAGGGCCGCTCGGCAGCTGCCAGTAACTTCTTCATACTGGCAAAACAGCTAAGCAAAGGCTAGAAAAGCCGCCATGACACAGACTGGTTATCTCGCGGCCGAAGGCTATGAAGCACAGCTGGAGGCCGAGATTGGCCCCGTTACTGCACGCCATGGCCGCCTGCTGATGACCGACCGCCTGCCGGTGCTGAGCGTCTGGGCACAAAATGTATGGCTTAACCCCCTTAATATTGAATTTGAATCGATCAAGCAGGCAGCCGCGCAGCTCAAGGCCATTCAGCGCAACTGGGCGCTTTATGACTTCCAGCTGCATGGCCGTGCGCGGCTTATTCAGGAACAGCTGCCGCATGTCTCGGCCAAGCCTATTGTGTTCCCTTCGCCTTTGCCCACAGCGCCCCTCGGCAGCTGGACACTGGTTGATGCCAACCACATTCTCGCCAGCGCCACCTGCTCAAGCCCGTATAAAAACGGCGAGGTTGAGTTTGTGGAAGATAAAGAAACACCGCCCAACCGCGCCTACCTTAAGCTGTGGGAGTTTTTCACCATTACCGGTATCAGGCCTGAGGCTGGCGCTCTGTGCCTCGATCTTGGTGCCTGCCCCGGCGGCTGGAGCTGGGTGCTGGCCAAGTTCGGCTGCAATGTCATCAGCATCGATAAGTCGCCACTCGCTCAGAATATCGCCAGTATGCCGAATATAAAATTTCAGCAGGGCAGCGTATTCGCGCTCGAGCCCGAAAAGCATGAGCCCGTAGACTGGCTGTTCAGTGATGTGGCCTGTTACCCCGCGCGCCTGCTTAGTCTCGTGCAGCGCTGGATTAAAGCCGGTAAGGCCAAAAATTTCTGCTGCACCATCAAACTGCAGGGCGATACTGACCATGAGGCCGTGCAGGCATTTTTAGCCATCCCCGGTAGCCATGTGGTGCACCTGTTCCATAACAAGCACGAGCTGACCTGGTATAAACTGGGCTAAAGCTTGGTAGCGGCCAGTTTTTCGGCCCACTCAACCGCCACCACCAAGCGTGGCTGTAGGTTGCCTTCACCTAACTGCTCAATAAAATGCGTCCGCTGCAACAAGGCCAAAGGCTGACCCACAACATCGCACAGCACCAGTGTACAGCCGCGCTTGGCCAGCGTGCGCTTGACTGCGCCCAAGATCTCAAGTCCTGAAGCATCCATATTGAGTAAGCCCGAAAGACTGAGCACCAGCACTTTGGGCACAGCACGGCTGGGCGCGATGAGCTCCTCAAGCTTATGCACCGCACCAAAGAACAGTGAGCCTGAGAGGCGGTAAACCTCAATCCCTTCGCCCAAGCGCGGGCGATCCGGAATTTCGGTTTCGCCTACCGGCTCAAGTCGCGTAAGGCTGGAGACCTGCGTGATAAAGAATAAGCAGGCCAGCAGTAAACCAACCTCAACTGCCACCGTGAGGTCGACCACTACGGTAAGAATAAACGTGCTGACCAGAATGATGCGGTACTGGGTTGAGAAATCGCGCATGCGCACAAACTCGTGCCATTCGCCCATGTTATAGGCCACAAACAGCAATATCGCACCTAAGGCTGCTAATGGCACATAAGCTGCCAGCGGCGCTGCCAGCAGGATGATGAGCAGCAGCGTGATGGCATGGATCATGCCTGAGATAGGCGAGCGCGCCCCCAGCTTTACGTTAGCAACCGTACGCGCAATAGTGCCGGTGGCGCAGAAGCCACCGAACAACGGCGCTGCAATATTGGCAATGCCCTGTGCCATCAACTCCTGATTGGGGTTGTGGCGCTCATCAATCAAACCATCCGCCACGCGCGCGCACAGCAGCGATTCAATCGCGCACAGCAGCGCAATGGTAATGGCTGGCGGCAGGAGGTTTTGCAGCGTTGCAAAATCCACCTCCGGGAAGGTAAGTTGCGGCAGACTGGACGGAATAGCGCCAAACTTGCTGCCAATCGTTTCAACCGGAATATGCAGATAGTAAACCGCCGCTGTCGCTGCGACCAGCAGAATGACACTACCCGGCAGGCGCTGCAGTGCAGGCACTTTGAGCGCGGCTGTTAGTCTGGGCCAGCCAAATACAATAACCAGCGAAGCCATACTCAAAGCTACTGTGGCCGGGCTGATGGTACCAATCGCCTGATACAGCGCACCCAGCTGTGCAAAAAAGCCGGCTGGCATTTTCTCAATCGAGAGCCCCAGCACATCCTTCAGCTGCGAGAGCGCGATAAGAATCGCAATACCATTGGTAAACCCGATGATGATGGCAATCGGCACAAAGCGGATAAGCGCACCCAGACCCAAAATACCCATGATAAGCAGCATGACACCCGCCATCATGGTAGAGAGCAACAGGCCAGCGATGCCATATTTGGCGATGATGCCGTAAACAATAACAATAAACGCACCCGCAGGCCCGCCGATCTGCACGCGCGAGCCGCCAAGCGCCGAGATGATGAAGCCCGCAACAATAGCGGTAAAAATACCGGATTCAGGCGATAGGCCCGAGGCGATGGCAAAAGCCATGGCCAGTGGCAGAGCGATAAGCGCCACGGTAACACCGGAGGATAAATCCGCCCAGAAGTCCGCCAGACGATAGCCCTTGAGGCTATCGATCAAACGGGGGCGAAAACTGAGGTTAATAAAACTGGCCATAATACGGGAGCTCCGGTGCTTATGGCTACTCCTACGCCCACTTACGCCCAAGGTAAATCAAACTAACGTAGCTGCTTGTACCTGAAGCAGTTTGCCGCATGGTCATTCACCATGCCAACCGCCTGCATATAGGCGTACATAATGGTCGAGCCTACAAAGGTCATGCCGCGCTTTTTAAGGTCTTTGGATAAGGCATCAGACTCTGGGGTGGTTACAACCCTGCCCGGCTGCTTGTGCTGCATGGGTTTGCCACCCACAAAGCGCCAGAGGTAGGCATCGAAGCTGCCAAATTCTTTTTGAATGGCAATAAACGCCAGCGCGTTCTTGCGGGCGCCAAAAATCTTGAGGCGGTTGCGGATAATACCTTCGTCATGCATCAGCTTTTCAAGCCTGGCATCGGTCATGCGGGCAACCTTCTGTACATCGAAATTGCAAAACGCCTTGCGATACCCCTCGCGCCGCTTGAGGATGGTCTCCCAGCTGAGGCCGGCCTGCGCACCCTCAAGAATGATCATCTCGAACAACAAGTGGTCGTCATGCACCGGCACGCCCCATTCGGTATCGTGGTAATGGTCGTAAAACGCCTTGCCGTGTCCAACCCAGCTGCAGCGAATGATGTCTTTTCCCAT
>JBEIQE010000011.1:0-84567 GCA_040376705.1 Micavibrio sp. | reverse complement strand
TGATTTACGCATCGCTTATTATCTCTTCTGCTTTCTGCAGTTTGGCTTGGCGCTCGGGGTGTTCTGGAAGTTCATAGGCCGCACGTTTGGCAATCATCCCATCTTGCGCCCGGCAGCTACGCTGGCACTGGCCAGCTATTTCCCTGTGCTCGCCACACTGCTCATCGGCCAGTTAGGCCTGCTGCTCATGGTTTTTCTACTCATAGGCTGGATGGCGCTGGAGGATGGCAAACTGCGCACCGCCGGTGTGTGGTTTGGCATCGCCCTGTTGCTCAAGGTCTTTGTAGGGCTGTTATTCGTATGGCTCGCTCTCACCCGCCAGTGGCTGGTGCTGTTCTGGGGCGCACTGGTTTTTGCGCTTGGCATGCTTGGTGCGTTGCTGCTCTTTGGTGCGGATAACCACTTCGCGTGGTTACAGGCGATCAAGCTGTTTACAGCCGAGGCGCTGAGCTGGAACGCCTCGCTCGAAGGTGTCTACGCCCGCTACCTTGGTGCAGGTAATGTGGTGAGCCACTATAATGTGCCACTAGTAGTGCTGGGCCTGCGGGTTCTGTCATGGGTGGGGGCCGCTGCTGCACTCATCTGGCTGGCACGCCAACCACAGCCGCAAATACAGGCGATTGGTTTTGCCATGACCCTGCCGCTCATGCTGCTGCTCGCACCCTTGGGCTGGATCTACTATTTCCCGCTGCTGCTGGTAAGTGCAGCCTTGTTGTGGCGCACAACCGACAGCAAGCGCGCCAAGGGCGGCATTACCTTTGCGCTTATCTTGGGCGGCTTGCCACAACTGCTCAGCGGGGGCGATTTCTATACGCCCGTGCTGTGGAAGGGTTATGACAAGGGCGGGTATATTGCCACCGTCAATGGTGTTGAAGAGAAAGTGCTCTATGGCGCCTTCTACTGGTTTGAAGTACCAGAGGTTTATACCTTGGCGCTTATTCACTTCGTACTGCTTTCGCTACGGATTGCTTACAGCTTGAGGTCAGCCCATACCGGCGCGTGATCGGACGCCTGTTCCCAGCCGCGGGCTGCCTTAAACGTATCACCGCCCTTAAGCTTTTTGGCGACATCGCCTGAGAGCCAGATATGGTCAAGCCTGCGGCCCTTATTCGCTGCCTCCCAATCAGCCGCTCTATAGCTCCACCAGCTGTAGAGCTTCTCTGGCACAGGCACCAGCTCGCGCGCACTATCAACCCAGCCTGCGCTTTCCTGTAGGCGGGTCATCTTCTCAACCTCAATCGGCGTATGCGAAACAACATCCAGCAGCTTCTTGTGCGACCACACATCATCCGGCAGCGGCGCGATGTTGAGATCGCCCACCATGATGCGTGATTTGCTTTTTCCCTTTTTGCTCCAGGCGAGCATCTCATCCATAAACGCCAGCTTATGCGCAAATTTCTCGTTCTGAGCGGGGTCAGGAATATCGCCGCCTGCAGGTACATAAAAATTATGCACCTCAACGCCATTCTTCAGCTCTACTGCAATATGGCGCGCATCATCCTTGCCATACCAGTTGGCAAACGGCAGTGGCTTGAACGGCAGGCGACTTAAAATCGCCACGCCATTGTAACCCTTCATGCCCCGCACATGCTGATGCTCATAACCAATCTCACGCAGCGGCGCACCGGGAAAGACATGGGTCTCCCCTTTGATCTCCTGCAGGCAGATCATGTCCGGATCGAGCTCTTTGATAATGCGCTGCAAGAGCGGGAGGCGCAAACGCGCACTGTTGATGTTCCAGGTAACGATACGCATAAACCGCTCCAACATGCCGATGTATGTAATAGTCGTCTTCATATCGCAATTCGGCATGCTTGCGTATGCAGTTCCCGATTTTACTTGGCGTAACCGGTAGCAACCCTGTTACTTCTTATTCAGCACAGAGCCAAGGAGGAAACATATGGCTGCAGCTGCCGACACTTCAGCACGCATCAGCCCGCACCTCAGCCGCCGCGCCAAGCTGCAAAGCGGCCTGCTGCCCGGGAATATTGGCACGCATCTGCGCCGGGCCGACCAAGCCGTCTTCGCGCATTTCCAGAAAGCCCTGCAAGATGTAGAGCTCACACCCGGCGAATTCGGCATCCTGCTGCTGATTTATGAGAACGATGGCCTGAGCCAGACGGAATTAGGTAACGCCATCGGGGTCGACCGCTCGACAGTTGTTAACCTGATCGACCGCTTTGAGAACAATAATGTCGTGGCACGTCACCCCTCGCCGATTGACCGGCGCACCCATGCCCTCTCACTCACGCCGGCGGGCAGCCAGCTCATGCAGCTGCTCATCCCGCGCATTGAGGCGCATGAGCGGGCGATTACCCAAAGACTTTCGCCTGCCGAACAGCTGCAACTTATTGAATTATTGAGCCGGATTGCCGTTTAGCTGCTAGCCAGAATCATCCTTCCCCTTGTTTTCATTGACTTTTAGCCGATTCGCGCTATCATGGTGCGCATGTCTCTGCTCGATATCCGTATTGTCCCCGACCCCGTCCTGCGCGAGATGTGCTCGCCTGTGGCGCTGCTCGACGCCCGCATCAAGAAGATGGCGGAGGACATGCTCGAAACCATGTATACCGCACCCGGTATTGGCCTTGCCGCCCCGCAGGTAGGTATTCTCGAGCGTATGCTGGTGGTGGATGTCTCGAACCCTGATGACGGTGAAGACAAAAAGCCTTACTGCATGATCAATCCCGAGATCATCTGGAAATCGGAAGCGACCAGCGTTTACCGCGAAGGTTGCCTTTCGATTCCTGACCAGTATGCAGATGTAACCCGCCCCGCCGAAGTGCGCGTGAAGTTCCAGAACCCCACCGGTTCGTTTGAGGAAATGCATGCCACCGGCCTTCTAGCCACCTGCGTGCAGCATGAGATTGACCATCTTAATGGTGTGCTGTTCATCGACTATCTCTCGCGCCTCAAGCGCGACATGATTTTACGCAAACTCTCCAAGCAGCAGCGCGAGGGCTAAGTTATGGCCTTAAGGCTTGCGTTTATGGGCACGCCCGATTTCGCGCTGCCCGCCCTGCAGAAATTGCTGAATGGCCCGCATGAGGTAGTTGCAGTCTATACCCGCGCACCCAAACCCAAAGGCCGCGGCCACGAAGTGCAAAAAACGCCCATTCACTTGCTCGCCGAGCAGCATGGTATTGCGGTGCATACACCTAAAACCCTGCGCGATGCTGATGAGCAGACGAAGTTCTCTGCCCTCAATCTCGATATCGCCATCGTTGCAGCCTACGGCCTTATTCTGCCCAAACCTGTTTTAGACGCACCACGCGCAGGCTGCCTTAATTTACATGCCTCACTCCTGCCGCGCTGGCGCGGAGCTGCGCCGATTCAGCGCGCAATTATTGCAGGCGATACAGAAAGCGGCGTCTGCCTGATGGCGATGGAAGAAGGCCTTGATACCGGCGGTGTATTTGCGCGCGGTGTAGTTCCCATTACCGAAACTACCACCGGCCAAAACCTGCACGATGCACTGGCCGCTATTGGCGGCGAGCTACTGACCCAGCATCTCGATGCCATTGCAGCAGGCACGCTCAAGGCCGTACCGCAGCCAGAAGCAGGCGTGACTTATGCCCAGAAAATCGAGAAATCCGAAGCACGGATTGACTGGACCCAGCCAGCTGAAGAGATTGCGCGCAAACTACGTGCCTTCACCCCCTGGCCCGCGTGCGACTTTGTATTGGGCGGCGAGGTTTATAAACTCATCAAGGCTGAAGTGGTAAGCGGCAGCGGCACGCCCGGCACACTACTGGACAATCAATTCACCATCGCTTGCGGCAGTGGCGCTTTACGCCTGCTCACCGTGCAGCGCCCCGGCCGCGGGCCGGTAGATGGTGCAGCCTGCCTGCGCGGCATCAATCTGCCAGCCGGCAGCAGCCTTGCCGCATGACCAGATGGAAACTGACTATAGAGTATGACGGTACGCCGTTTGTTGGCTGGCAACGGCAGGAAAACGGCTTGTCGGTACAGCAGGTACTCGAAGACGCGGTGAAAAATTTAAGCGGCGATGAAAACCGCATTCAGGCCGCAGGCCGTACGGATGCAGGCGTGCATGCACGCGGGCAAGTGGCGCATGTCGATATTTCAAAGCCGCGCTCGGCCAAAGATATGCGCGATGGCCTTAACTTCCATCTACGTCCGCACCCGGTGGCGATACTGAGTGCCGAAGAAGTGCCAGCCGATTTCAGCGCGCGCGCCAGCGCCATTGAGCGCGAGTATCTTTATATCATCAACAACCGCAGAGCCTCACTGGCGCTCGAGCAGCACCGCGCGTGGCACGTGCCCTTCCGGCTCGATGAAACTTTAATGCAGGACACAGCGCAAATTCTGGTTGGCACGCATGATTTTACCAGCTTCAGAGCAACAGAATGTCAAGCCAAGTCGCCCGTTAAAACCCTCGATGAACTGAGCGTCACCCGCGAGGGCGACCATATTTATATCAAGGCACGCGCACGCTCATTCCTGCATCATCAAATCCGTAATCTTGTCGGCACACTTTCGCTGGTGGGGCATGCACGCTGGACCAAGCAGGATGTGATCGATGCCCTTGAGGCCAAAGACCGCGCCAAAGGCGGGCCTACAGCGCCGCCGGATGGCCTGTACTTCATGCGCGTTACTTATTAGCCGAATACGTATACTAAATGCAGGGCATGGGCTATTATCCGCGCCATTGACCAACCCCTGTGTGCCTTTTTCTTTATGCAAAACTCTATGGCTATTCTCTGGAGCAAACGGCTGGCACAGGCTGGTATCTTCGCATTCCTTGTCATCGGCCTACCTGCCTGCGCCTTGGCCCCGCGGGCCTTGGGCCTGTTCCTGCCCATCGCGGGTATTGCCTGTCTGCCTTTAGCCCTACTGCATGCGCGCACTGCTTATGCCAACCGCCCGCATAACCTTCAGCTCTGGCTGCTGGGGTTTGTGTTATTTATTTTGATTGGGGCACTAGGTGCACCTACGCTGGGTGCCACACTGAATGTCATTCCCGGCCTGCTGGCCAACCTCCTGTGCTTTACCGCCCTGCTCATTGCCACCGCCTTTGCCTTTAGCAGGCAACAGGTGTTGCGCGCAGCCACAGCCGGTTTTGTGATTATGGTCACGTTCCTGTGTATCGAATGGCTCATGGGCATGCCCCTTAACGGCTTTTTAGCCGAACTTAAAGGCAAACCAACCGAGCCGCTGTATACGCTTGATCGCACCATCATCATCGCTTCACTGGTTATCTGGCCTATAGCGGCTTACGCCAAATCCTGCAACATACGCCGGCGTATTCTGCTATCTGCTATACTTGCAATCTGCTGGCTGGTGTTCCACACCTCATCGCAGGCGGCGGCTGTGGGCATGGTTGCCGGCACCTTGCTGTATGTAGGCAGCTACTGGCTGCCGCGCCTCTCATACGCGTTGTTGCGCACGGTTGTTATTGCTGTGCTACTGGCAGCCCCCTTACTGATACTGGTGGTCCAGCATGTTCTGGCCGACAACCCCAACTTCTGGCCCGCAGCCAATAGCGGCGAGCGTTTGAGTATCTGGATTAGTACCACTGCCAGCATCATGCTCGAGCCGTGGCTGGGTCATGGGTTTGACGCCATGCGCCGTCTTGGCACCGATGGCGTACCGCGCCAGCACCCGCATAATGGTGCGCTACAGATCTGGCTTGAAACAGGCGCAGCAGGCATCGTACTCGCCAGCGCCGCTGTTTATGCCCTGCTGGGCAAGCTGCGTAATTTTGACCTGCGCCTGCGCCCTTGGATGATGGCCGCCCTCGCCAGTTGGCTGGTAGTTTTCTGCGTAGGCTACAACATCTGGCAAATCTGGTGGCAGGCGGTCACGCTGCTGGTGATCTATCTGTTCATGCAGCTTAACCGTAATGACGCTCACTCCCCGATGTGAGGGCGCGCCGAGCCAAACATATAATGGTTCGAGAAATCGCTGGTGAGCGCCATACCCAAACCACTGATAGCCGCCAGCCCGATGGCTAACGGCACCGAGCAGCGCAAAGCTGCCCAGCCAAAAAAGCTCGAGTAGCCATAGGTTATGAAAAACAGGATAGTGCTGGTCACTTTAAGTGTATCGATGGAGAACAGCGTATCTGCCGTCAGGCCATTCATACTTGCGGCGAAAACCGCCCAGAACAAAGCCAGCCACAGGTAGCTGGTGACATAAAGAGCAAAACGCGCCTCTAACCCCTGCGATTTGCACACCCAATAGATAACCGGCAACGGCAAGAGTATAGCTAATGTTACCTGCACCGTACGTACCAGCAGATAATAGCCATGGCTTTCTATATACGGCAGATCGGCCACCCAGGCCGCAAACACACGTAACGGCACAATGGCAAATAGCAGGCCTAAAGTGCGTAATGCAGCCTCTGTTGAGGGATTGAACTGCTCGATGCCGCGCACATCAAGCCGGAGCAGCCTGAACAGCGCACCGGCATGACGTGTCAGCTCTGCACTCATGGCAAATCAGGCAGATCGAAGAACGGGCGGAATACGCCATAGAGTCGGTAATTGGTAAAATCACCAATCATACCACCCAGCATGATAGGCAGAATGGCGGCACCCGCAGCCACAAAAATATCCGACTTCAGCATGCGCCAGCTATGCACCCACATGACAAATAAAATAAAGCAGTAAGTTATGATGCTGAGGTTGACCATCTGGTCTTTGGGCAGCAACTGGAAAACAAGGCAGATGGTTATGGGCATAAGCAGGAAGCACATAAGCACAGCCAGCCAGTTATAACTGATCAGCCAACGTGGCAAGTTATGTGCCAACCCCTGCAGGCGGCAGAGCTGATACACACCAAACAGGCCAACGGCAATTGCCAGAAAGTAAGACGCCACGCGCAGGGCGATGAAGATCGGCAGCTCAACCTTGCGAGCCTCGATAAAATTGAGCTCGGAGAAATACGCTACCAGCATCGAGTAGGGGAATACAAACCACAGCACATTGAATGAGCGCAGCGCACTGGCCTTATCGTTGGCAAACTCATCCGCCACCTTCGGGTCAAGACGGATCAGGCGGATGCAGAGGTTCAACTGATGCTGGATATGGTTGAGGCTGATCATGGGGTGGGTACACTCACGGTTGGAGACATGGAAATCATGATGACAAGGATCATGAACAGCTCCATGACCTTGCTGAAGAGCACACCCAATACGCAAATACCAAAAGCCGCCAGCGGCCTGATACGCAGGGTGCCGTAGGTCACGGCCCAGTCGATTATGATTTGCACTGCATAAACCAGAACCTGCAGCAGCTGCTCGCTTTCGGGTGAAACACCCAAAAGGCGCCACAGGCCGGTGAGCATGACAATTACCAGCACCACAGGCAGGGCTACCGAGCATTGCGTAGTTACGTAATGTGCAAATTTGTCATTATACCCAAGACGTTTGCCCAACTGGTGCACCACCAGCATAAAGCCGAAGGCGGTTACAAAGAACAGCTCCACCATGAGTATGCTATACTCAAAACGGGTAAAGCCGGTTGCTTCGCTGAATTTTTCAAGCCCCGGGCTAAACCATGCCAGCAAAAATACCAGCGGTGCACAGTAAGCTAAAAAGCGTAGTGCGCTCCAGGCCGCCTCACCGGTTTTATCGAACAGGTCAACCGCACGCAGGTCAAGCTGAGCCAACCGCACAGTGGCAATAACAGAACGGGTAAAGGCAAATTTATCCTCAGCCATGGCCACCAAACCAGTTATGCATAAGACGGTGGTAGGTTTGCGTGAGCAGCTCAATCTGCTCCACCGCAATATGCTCATCTACCTGATGGGCAGTGGTGCCAAGCACACCAAACTCGACCACCGGACAATATTTGGAGATAAAGCGCGCGTCAGAGGTACCGCCAGTGGTAGAGAGCTTCGGTATTTCGCCCGTAACTTCCTGCACAGCCTTGACCAGCGAGGCACTAAGCGGCCCGGGCTTGGTCAAAAACGGCTGTGCGCCAATCTTGAACTCGATGTCGTAATCAACACCCGCGCTATCGCAAACCCCACGCAGCTTTTCAGCCAGGCTTTCTGCACTATGCAGTGCATTAAAGCGTACATTGAACTTGGCAGTGGCCTTGGCTGGAATCACGTTCATCACCGTATTGCCTACATCAACCGTTACCACCTCGAGGTTGGAGGGCTGGAAGTCCTGCATGCCTTCGTCAATCACATAGGCATCAAGCACCGTGAGGAGTTTCATGAGCTTGGGCACGGGATTATCGGCACGTTCCGGGTAGGCTACATGGCCCTGCTTGCCTTTAACTGTAATATAGCCATGCAGGCTGCCGCGGCGGCCGGTTTTGGCCATATCGCCAAACTTCTCGTAACTGCAGGGCTCGCCTACCACACAGGCGTCAAACTTCATGCCCTCTTTATCCAGTAGCTCGAGCAACGGCGCAGTGCCATTAACCGATGGGCCTTCCTCATCACAAGTGATAAGCAAACTGATCCGGCCCTGCGGCTTGTACTCGGCCAGCAGGCGAGCTGCTGCTGCAACAAACGCCGCAATACCGGTTTTCATGTCACTCGCACCGCGACCATATAGAATACCGTTTTCAATCACGCTCCCAAACGGGTCCTTGGTCCAGGCCTTGGCATCGCCCACCGGCACGACATCGACATGGCCCGCAAAGGCAAAGTGCGGGCCAGCCTCGCCATAGGTAGCAATCATGTTCTCAACCGCAGGGGAGTTATGCCCCTCAAAGGTTATACGGCGGCAGTTAAACCCAAGCGGCACCAGTGCCACTTCAAGCACGGCCAGCGTGCCAGCCTCAAGCGGAGTTACGCTGGCGCAGCGCATCAGGTCCTGCGATAGTTTGACGGGATCAATCACGTAGCAGCTCATTAATCGCGGTTTTGGCGCGGGTTTGCGCATCAACGCGCTTTACAATAACAGCACAGTAGAGCGAAGGGCCCCCATTGGCGGCAGGCAAGGCGCCCGGCACCACCACAGCGCCTGCTGGCACACGGCCCATCATGACCTCACCACTCGCGCGATCGACAATCCTGGTCGAAGCACCAAGATATACACCCATGGAGAGTACGGCACCCTCTTCCACAATCACGCCTTCAGCCACTTCGCTGCGCGCCCCGATGAATACGCTGTCTTCAATGATGACCGGATTAGCCTGCAGCGGCTCAAGCACACCGCCAATACCCACACCGCCCGAGATATGGCAGTTTTTGCCAATCTGCGCACAGGAGCCGATCGTCGCCCAGGTATCAACCATCGTGCCGCTGCCCACATAGGCGCCGATGTTCACAAAACTGGGCATGAGCACCACGCCGCTGGAAACAAACGCGCCCCGGCGCACCACCGCACCCGGCACCGCCCTGAAGCCTGCACCCGCGAAGGCACTGGCATCCCAGCCCTCCCACTTGAGCGGCACTTTATCGTACCCGCCGCCACGCGGCTGGTTATCATTCAGGCGGAAAGAAAGCAGCACCGCCTGCTTGAGCCAGGCGTTGACCTGCCAGCCCTCGGCGGTTTTCTCGGCGATACGCCAGCGGCCGGCATCAAGCTCGGCCAGAGCATGCTCCACCGCATCGCGGCTGGCTCCCTTGGTGCTTGGGTTAAGCTGGTCACGGGTGGCCCATGCGGCCTCGATCTGGGTGCGAATTTCTGTAGAAGTCATAATGCAGCATAACCTTACACGCCAAGGCCGCAACAATTGATTTACAACAAAATCAGCATGTTACGAATAAACTGGTGTCAAAAAATTAACTAAACAGTCAGAGCTTGGGGCGTATCCTGAGGGGTAACAACAAGCACAAGGGGCAGTTCGTTCGTGAACGCTGCAGAAAACCAGTCACCCGCGCCAGAGCCAACGCTGCCCGAAACAGCGCGTATTTTGCTGAGCACCTATACGGGCCCTGCCATTTATGCCGAAAACGGTGTTTCAGTGGCCAGCAACACCGCCGCCGCCACTTTGCTCGAGCGCTCGGGCTGGTGGCGCGAAGCCGAAAGCTGGCTGGCCAGCCATGCGCGCACGCCGCTGCTGGTTAAAATCCCGACCGATGCCAGCCCGATTACAGTTGAATGGACCGCGATTAGCGTGGGCGAAAACCAGCAGGTACTGATTGGCCGCAACATCACGCTCGAGAAAAACCTGCAGGAAGTGCTGACTGACAGCCGCGACCGCTTCCGCGATCTGGTGGAGCTGACCGCCGATCTGGCATGGGAAATTACGGTTGATGGCACTTTCACCTATATCGCAGGCGGTAAGAGCATGGGCTATAAGCCCGAGGCCTTGCTGGGCACCCGCGCGCGCGACCTGATTGTGCGCCGCCCTTTGCTGAATGATATCGAAATCTTCGAGACCGAAGAGCCGATTGAAAAGCGCGAAGTGCATGTACGCCGTGCCGATGGTAAAACTGCCCGCGTGCTGGTATCAGCCCGCCCGCTGCGTAACGCCAAAGGTGAGCGGCGCGGGGTGCGCGGCCTGTTCCGCGATGTAACCGAGGCCATGGAACGGCAGGAAGAGCTGGCGCAGGTGCAGCGCCGCGACCGCCTGATTGCCGAGTTCGTGAAATCACTGCGCGAAGCGCAAGAGGCCAAAACCGCGCTGAACATCGCCGCCAATGAGATTGCCGAAGCGCTGGGCGCAGCGGGTTGCCGTATTTATAACCTCGATAGTCAGCACACGCTGCAAACCGCAATTGAGGCAGGCATGGCGCTACCCGAAGCGGTGAATGGCTATAACCGTGAGTTACTGCGCGAAGATGGCCGCGCCCTGATGGATGAAAGCATGGCCAGTGCGGCACTGATGGGCGCCACCACCGTGCAGGGCGCGCATGTAAACGGGGCCATTTGGGTATGGCGGCCGACTGACCGTGGCGGCAGCTGGCCCGAGGCCGACAAGATGCTACTGTCTGAAGTTGCCGACCACTTGGGTATTGTCATCGCCCAGCTCGACTATCAGGAAAAGCTGCGTGTGCTTTCGGAGTGCGATGGCCTCACCCGCCTGCTCAACCGCCGTACGTTTATGGAGAAAATCGGCCAGCGCATCAGCTCGCCGGGCAATGGCTCGGCGCTATTCTATGTCGATCTCGATAACTTCAAGGCAGTGAACGATACTCACGGCCACCAGCGCGGCGATATCGTGATCAAAAAGGTGGCAGATGTCTTGCACCACACCGCCCGCCCGAATGATCTGGCGGGCCGCATGGGCGGCGATGAATTTGTGTTGTGGGTTGATGGCGTGAACCGGCAGGAAGCCGAAGCCATGGCCAAGCGGCTTGTTGGCATGGGTGCCGAACTGCGCGCGCTTTCAGCCTCGCCGGAAAAACCCTTAGGCGTTTCAGTGGGTGTGGCGCTGGTGCCCTCGGGCCAGAGCATGCGCACAGCACAGCTGATGGAAAAAGCCGATAGCGCGATGTATCAGTCCAAACGCGGTGGTAAATCAACTTGGTCGATTGCTGAGTAATAAAAGACCCTCTCCCACTCCGTGGGCGAGGGTTACTTTTGAATAGGCGGCAGCGCCAGCTCTTCAAGCACCGCCCGCAGCTCTTCAATGCCATTGCCCTTGTGGCTCGAGACTGCCGCGATGATCGGGAAGGCCGCAGGATGCTTCTTGATGACCTTTTCAATCCCTTCAATACGCGCCTCGAGCTCGCCCTTCTTCAGCTCATCCACCTTGGTAAGGATGATCTGGTAGGGCACGGCGGCATCATCGAGCAGGTCCATGATCTCGCTATCCACATCCTTAAAGCCATGGCGGCTATCGATGAGCAACAGCACACGGCGCAGCAGCACACGGCCCTTAAGATATGACTTGATCAGGTTCTGCCAGCTGGTGACCTTCTTTTTACCCACCGCTGCATAGCCATATCCCGGCATATCGACGATGCGCAAACGGCCCGCAATTTCAAAGAAGTTGAGCTGCTGGGTACGGCCGGGCGTATGCGAAACACGCGCCAGTTGCTTGCGGTTAGTGATGGCGTTAATCAGGCTGCTCTTGCCGACGTTTGAGCGTCCGGCAAAGGCGATTTCAGGAATGCTGGCGGGCGGGAGAATTTCTTCCTTATCCGCACCCGCGATGAAATCGCAACTATATTGGAACAGACCAGCCATTAAAACGCCTTGATCTTCATACGACGCATGAGCACGTACTGCTGGAGAATCGAGAGCAGGTTGCTCCACGTCCAGTACAGCACGAGACCAACCGGGAAGCCCGCCATCGAGATGGTGAACACCACCGGCATCATGCCAAAAACAATGCGCTGGGCAGGGTCGGTGGGCGGTGGGCTCATCTTCATCTGCAGCCACATGGTAATACCCATGAGGATAGGCAACAGGCCAAGGTGCAGGCCGAAGGGTGCATCCATAGGCAGCAGGCCGAACAGGGTGAAGACGTTCGATGGGTCAGCCGCCGAGAGGTCCTTGATCCAGCCATAAAACGGTGCATGGCGCATCTCGATGGAGACGAACAGCACTTTATAGAGAGCGAAGAAAATGGGGATCTGGATCAGGATGGGCCAGCAGCCTGAAAGCGGATTGATGCCCTCTTTCTTGTAGAGCGCCATCATTTCCTGACTCTGCTTCTGCGGGTCGCTGGCGTACTGGGCACGCAGCTCGGTGAGCTTGGGCATCAGCACTTTCATCTTGGCCATCGAGAAATAGGCATGATCGGCCAGAGGGAACAGCAGCAGCTTGACCACCACCGTAAAGGCCAGAATGGCAAGGCCAAAACCACCTAGGGCGCCTGCCAGCCAGTCGAGCGAGTAGAAGAACGGCTTGGTCAGGAAATAAAACCAGCCAAAATCAATCGCGAGATCGAAATGCGGAATGCCAAGCGCCTTCTCATAGTGATCGAGCAGGCGCAGCTCCTTGGCACCTGCAAACAGATGCGAGGTAACGCTCTGGCTCTGGCCGGGCTCAACGGTAACGGGGGCGGCAAGGTAGTCTACCTGGTAGCGGTTATTTGCTACCTGCGGGGCATGCAGGCTGCGCGCATCGATGGCTACATCCTGCGGCGGTACCAAGGCCACCAGCCAATACTTATCGGTAAAGCCAAACCAGCCACCGGTGGTCTTGCGGGTAATCAACGGGGTTTCGTTGAGATCTTCATAGGCATCTTCATGCAGCGTCTTCTCGTAAACGCCAATTGCGCCTTCGTGCTGTAGGAACATAGCACTGGGGTTAGGCTCAACCGAACGCGCAATCAGGCCGTAAGGATGCAGTACAACAGCAGCGCCGGTATTGTTACGCACGCTCTGGCTGATGCTGAACATGTAATCGTCATCCAGCTCGATTTTCTTTTCGAAAATCAGACCGGCGCCATTATCCCACGACAGTACAACCGGCTTGCCGGGAGCGAGCTGATCGCCCGCCTCGGCCTGCCATACCGTGTCCTGATCGGGCAGGCGTGTGCCTGTGGGGCCACGCCAGCCGAACTCGGCATAATACGGCAAGTCAACACCACCGGGCGACATGAGGGTAATTTCAGGGCTGCCCTCTTCCATCGTTTCGCGATAGCGGGCTAGCGTAATGTCATCGATACGGCCACCCTTAAGGCTGATGCTGCCATGCAGTGCACCAGAGGCAATCGGGCGGCGCGGATTCTCGGCCAGCACTTCCGTGCGCGGGCGCACAGATGCAACCTGTGTGGCTTCGGGCAGAAGCGGCGATACCGGCGCTGCTGTAGCCGCAGTGCTGGCGGTTTCGATCTGCTGCTGCTGCTGGGCGCGCACCTGCTCAAGCCGTGGCTTCTCGACAAAATGCTGCCAGCCCAGAATAACGCCAAGCGAAAGAATGATGGCGAGGAAGAGATTGCGGGTATCGCGCGGATCGCCCAGAGGGCTCTGGTTCTTATTCTGGTTCATTGCTCTACAGACTCACAGTTTGGTTTCACAGGTGGCACCGGGTCATATCCGGCACCGCCACCCCAGGGGTGGCATCGGCACAATCGTTTGGTCCCCAGCCAGACGCCGCGGCCCACCCCATGTGTATCGATGGCCTGATACATATAGGAAGAACACGTCGGTTCAAAGCGGCAATGCGCCCCAGACATGGCCCTTAACGTTGGGGACACGACTATTTGGTAGGCACGTATCAGCAGCTTGAGCAGGGTTTTCACGGCTTGAGCTTTGAGAGGCACCACAGCAAATCACGGCGCAGGTCTGGCGCCTTGCGGTGCACGGTGGTGGTTTTGGCGATCAAGACAACATCACAGGGTGGAAGGCCGCCTAACGGCAGCAGCTCAAGCGCCAGAGCCCGCAAACGGCGGCGCGCGCGATTGCGCTCAACCGCCCCCCCTACTCTCTTGGAGGCGGTTAAGCCTAAACGAATGGAATCCTGATCGGGCTGAACAAGCAGCTGAACAATGACACCTTGAGCAACCCACTTTTTACCGCGGGAAGCAGCGCTGAGGAAATCAGCGCGGTTGAGTAACCGGTCTATGGTAGAACCGGTCATCGCAAACTAGGCGCTCAGGCGCTTACGGCCCTGGCGGCGACGGTTAGCAATCACGCGGCGACCACCAACGGTAGCCATACGTGAACGGAAGCCGTGACGGCGCTTGCGGACCAGTTTACTGGGCTGATATGTACGCTTCACGTCAGTCTCCTCTTGTGGAATATCGTGAAAAGAGGCCGCTTATAGATGTTTTATGGCATACCTGTCAACAAGAGAGAATCAACCGGAGAATCGCCAAATGACCACCTTCAATACCCTCGATACCTTTGATGTTAAAGGGAAAATCGTGCTCGTACGGGCCGATTTGAACGTGCCGATGCAGGATGGCCAAGTCACTGATTTGACTCGAATCTCCCGTTTTGCCCCCACCGCGCGCGAATTGATGGATAAAGGCGCCCGGGTAGTTATCCTCTCGCACTTCGGCCGCCCGAAAGATGGTCCCTCGCCTGAATTCAGCCAGCAGCCGCTGGTGGCGCCTCTGGCTCAAGCCATTGGAAAGACTGTGTCTTTTGCCGCCGACTGCATTGGCGCACCAGCCGAAACCGCAGTTGCTGCGCTCAAGGATGGCGAGGCCGTGCTGCTCGAAAACGTGCGTTTCCATAACGGCGAAGAGAAAAACGACCCGGCTTTTGCCAAAGCCCTCGCGGCCCTCGGCCATATGTATGTGAACGATGCGTTCTCCGCCGCCCACCGCGCGCATGCTTCAACCGCCACACTGGCCGAGCTGCTGCCCGCCATGGCTGGCCGTTTGATGGAGGCCGAGCTGGCCGCCCTGACCAAAGCCCTCACCACGCCGGAGCGCCCGTTGCTGGCGGTAGTTGGCGGCTCCAAGGTTTCGAGCAAGCTGGCGGTGCTCGAGCACCTGATCAAGCAGGTCAACAGCCTGATCATTGGCGGTGCCATGGCCAATACATTTTTACTGGCGCAGGGCAAGCAGCTGGGCAAATCACTGGTCGAAACTGACCTGGTGCCCACCGCCCTCAAGATCATGACCGATGCCAAGCGGATTGGCTGCACCCTGCTGCTACCGATTGATGTGGTGATTGCCGATGGCCTGAAGAGCACCCTGCCCAGCCGCGTTGTAAGCGTGGATGATATTCCGGCTGACCAGATGGCGCTTGATATCGGCCCGCTCTCCATCGCCGCCCTCAAGCGCGAATTGGCAACCACTAAAACAGTGGTCTGGAATGGCCCCTTAGGCGCATTCGAGTTCCCGCCGTTCGAGACCGGCACCAATGCCATTGCGGCTGAAGTGGCGCGCCTCACCAAGGCTGGCCAGATTGTTTCAGTCGCGGGTGGCGGTGATACCGTATCCGCGCTCGAAACCGCCAAGGCGGCAAATGATTTTACTTATGTATCATCCGCTGGTGGTGCCTTCCTCGAGTGGCTTGAAGGACGCGACCTGCCGGGCGTTGTGGCGCTGCTTAATGCGGCATCACGCAGCGCGGTGAGCAAATCAGCATGAAGAAAACCCTCACCTGCCTCGCACTCGCATTACTCCTCGCTGGCTGCATGGGTGGCCCGGTTGGCAACACCGCCGTGCCTGAGCCTGCGCAAAGTGTTGAGCTGAGCAAATACCTCGGCCGCTGGTACGAACTGGCGCGGTATGAAGCCAGCTTCCAGAAAGGCTGCGAGGCGGTGACTGCTGATTATAGCCTGAATGCCGATGGCACCATTAAAGTGCTGAACACCTGCAGGCAGGATGCGGTGGATGGCCCTGAGAAGTCGGCCACTGGTGAAGCCTATGTGGTTGAAGGCACCAATAACGCCAAACTGCGCGTCAGCTTCTTCTGGCCGTTCTATGGCAATTACTGGGTGCTCGACAGAGCTGATGATTACAGCTGGGCGATTGTGGGCGAGCCATCAGGCAAGTATCTATGGATTCTCGGGCGCGAGGCCCAAGCCTCAGCCGAGCAGATGGCCCAGCACACCGCCCGCGTAAAAGCTCTCGGCTATAACACCGCGCTACTGCGCATCACCAAGCACTAGTCGGGGATGACTGTAACCGCGCGCAAAGCCTCCCGCAGCTTTTTAGCTGCATCTCGGGTGGCAAAGGCTTCCATGTAATTATCAGCTGCATCGAAAAAATCAGATATATCTAACCGATCATGCAGCGTGACCAGATACGACACCTCATCTGCTGTCAAGATACACGACAGATAGACCTGATGTGACTTTGATTTACTAGACCTTGGCATGGGCTATGGGTGCACCATACATACTAGCCTCATAGAGGCATCACATCCCGAACCACCATAAGTAACATACCATCTTGTGCTAGTACTAGAGTTAGACATTCCATACTGACCATTACGTGCATTAGAATTATTGTAAAAGCCATCGCAATAGTTCGTATGGTTGGGCCCGCCAGTAGGTATAGTGCCAGTGGGGCCGCTGTCTCGCCCCGTCCAATAACTATAATCGCCGCCAAAAAAATTAGAAGCCGACCAAGTTGAGGTTGTTCCTACAACAGCAGACTGATTGAGTTGCGAATTTAAAAATCCACCACCAACAGTATCATCTCCAACTCGGGCGTAATAATATGTAGCCCCCGGCATAAATAGATTACAGTTTTCTCTACCAATGCATATGAAAGCTTTGACTTTATCTGCAACTAGCTGCCCTGCTGCATTAGCAGTAGAATAATACATCCAATTAGTTTTGGTTGTAAGTTCTGTTAAGCATTTAGCATTCGCGCCTGAAAAACCGCCCAAGTTTCCATCCCAAGTGCTTTCAGATAATACAAAGTAACCGGAGCCAGGAGTAGGATTAGGAGTAGGTTGCCCAGCTGCCGGAGTCCATGCAGGTGAGGGCATCATCCATGCGCCGCCAACGCATAATTCGACCGTCTGTGTTTGACTGTTGACACGCTGAGCCCCATTAAGATCGGCAGTGCAGGCTGGGCGTTGGGCGTTAGTCCCCACCGAAAGGCGTGAGGCGCTAGTATTACCGCCAATATCAAAGCCAATACCAGTAACCATAATAGGGCTACCAATGTTAATCTGCTTAGTGCTCAAATTACCATAAAGGGTATTACCTATATTCAGCTGGTTGCTTACTGTACCATCAACAAAGTCGGCCCCTGCACCTATCGCTATATTATTACTACCAGTCGTAACGGTCTGGCCACTGTTCATACCAAGTGCAATATTATTATCGCCAGTCGTAGCATTACGCAGCGCATTAATACCAACACCGGAGTTATTCTGTCCGCCACTGGCAATGTTATCGCCAGCATGTGCACCAACGTATAAATTCAGGCCAGACGAATAATCAGTTTTAGCATCGTCAAGGTCATCGAGCGCACTTACACTCGCACCGCCACTGCCACCCACGCCCATGCCCGACGGCAAGAGATTGACCAAGGCAGCCAGCCTGCCAGCTTGTGCAACACTACCGATGCTCGACCAGCCGGTTGAGGTAAGATTAACCTGCCAGCCACCCGCGGCGCCGCGGGCCGTGGTCGCTGCTGCCGGACTTGCAGGGTTACCCTCGGCATAAAGAAAACCACCTGCAGCGCCCATGGAGCCGGCAACGCGTGCGCCCATCTGGTCGCTAATAGCGGTGCCGCCAGTTGTAACAAGCAGCCCGATGACGCGATCGCCATTATCGGCAACGCCGGGTGAGCCCGCATCTTCGCGTTTTACAAACAGCGCATAGCTCTGGCCGTAGCTATTCTGGTTGACAAAGCTTTGCGGCAGATAACCTGCCCCCTGCACACTGGTCGCGGCATCGCCTGTGTCAGTATCAGTAATTTTAACGCGGGCAACCGCGTCTAGGCTGGCGAGGGCCGGAAGAGCCAATAGGGCTGTGCTCTGCCCGTTGATATAGTCTTTGGCCGCAGCCGTCATCAGCATAGCCTGACTGCTGAGCGCAGCTGCCTCGCGTTGCTGGCCAGAGGTGGCCGTAAGCTGCCAGATGGCACTGAACAGGAAACCCGAGATACTGAGGGCTATGGTAACTTCGAGCAGCGAGAAACCGCGGCGGGCGTGTAGGAATACACGCTGTGTATTGTAGTTCATAAAAAATCCTCAAGCAGGTAGCCAGAGGATAGAAACATCTCAAGGGGCCGACGCCACTCTCGAGCTATGCGTATATATAAGCAGAGAGCAGCGTCGCTACGGCACCTTTGGGTCCGCATATGGAGAGGTTTCTAAGCCTCAAGATGTCTTTTTCGGACATCTCAATATTAGATTCTATGGCTGTAATGTGGCTACGTCAAACGAACTCGACAACGCGAGTGGACAATAAACATAATAACTTGCTGTTTTTTGAGATGTTTATCTTACGAATGCGTCAGCAGCCGGGGGTTAGAAACTGCCCATACGAACAGCGCAACGCTTTTGGGCTTGCGCCTTGTACAGCACGTTGCCCCCCGGCCATTATTAGCCACGCAAGCACCAAGCGGTGATGCTTCACGCGTATGAGGAGGGTTTCTATGCCCGCGGCGACCGTATCTGACGCTCAGGTCATCCTATAAGGATTGGTCAGAAGCTTGTCAATTAATGCTTGAACAATAGGTCTATTGCACAACGCCATTAAACACTAAAGGTTGTTTTAAGGGGCTGCCTCAGAGAAAACACTTTTGGTTTGAGGCTGTGCGGTTGACCTTCCTTTTTTAGCGCCACCTCTAGGTCAGTGAGGGAGGCGCGAGGCTAGAGAGAAGAGATAGCCGGGGTCGGACTGCCACTGCCACATCACCGTTTTGGCATCACCGGGTGTAAGGCGTGCAAAGGTTGTGAGGGCACTGTTAAGCGCAGCCGGGTCAAACGCGGTTTGGCCAGCCACACGGTCATTTACCAGCATAAGCAGGCTGGCAGATTCGGTTTTGGAGAAGTTGAGTGCACGGAAGATAAGCGCCAGGGGCTCGCTGCACTCGGGCTTACACAAGGCATCCACCACTTTGGGCTCGAACTTGCTGAGGCCGCCCAGCAGCTCTTTAAACAAATCGGCACCACGGTTCTTGAGCACATCAATAAGCATCGGTGCATCAACACGGCCGGCGGCCAGCACACGGTCAGCCACACTGCGCCGCAGGCTCGGGCTCGACTGACGGTCCGCCAGCTGCACCACGGTTTCCTGCAGGATCTTATCAAGCTTGCTGCCATCGAGATCAAAGCGGCTCTTGATCTGGGTTTTCAGCTCACTCGAGACAATCCAGTAAATCTTCTCGGCAATTTCACTGGTCAGCTCGCTGCGCTGGGCAATGGCCTCACCAATCTCGCCGCGCTCAATTGCCTGTGCAGCCAGCGCACGCAAAGCGGTTTCAGGAATATGGATGGCAATATTACCCAGCAGTGCCAGTGCAACGTTCTCTTCACGCGCAACGGCTAATGCCTCGGCCACGCGATCGGTCATCTGGCTACGGTTGGCAGCAGCAATACGGTGGGCCACGGTGCCTTTGGCAATAATCGCCAATAAATCATCCTCAGACAGCGCGGGGCTGTGCTGGATCATCGGGCGTGCAACCTCAATCACATCATTCGCGAGGGCAACCACGAGGCGTTTGGGGATATCAGCTTCCTGTGCCAGGCGGTGAGAGAGCTCACGGCGCAACTCCAGGGTGGCGTCGCGCAGCACAGTGGCGAGAATCTCGAGCGCAATACTGCGCTCCTTGGCGGTAAACTGGGTAGTGTTGCTGATGAAGGTCTCGCCAAAGCGCACTGCCATGCGGCGTTTGCCGGCGGCGGTCCGGTCTTTAGCTAAGGCTACGATCTCACCAAACGGCGTGGTCATATTCCTAAATCCTGCCCCAGGGTAATTCTGGGACTAAACTTCTTAAGTATATTCAGGGCTCCCGCAGCCCTTGTTTAATAATTTATCTTAGCTTTGCAGTGTTAACGATTTATGTAATTTGCCAAATGGTGGTAATGAAGATTGTGGCAAAGTTAACCGTCTGATTCGCTGGTAACGCCAGTCTTTACAAAGCCTTAACCATAAGACTCTCTGACTCCCCTAGGTAAAGTCTTCAAACACCTGTTCAAGCCCTCAACCAATTGTGGCAAACCGCCCTGAGAGGCCCCAAAAATTATTTTTGCAGGCAGTTTAACCGAGGCCGAATCAGCGCAAATACTGGCCTGCGCAGAAAGCGCTTAAGAGCATCTTAATGCCGTAGCGATATTCTGTGGATAAGCCTTCAGACTTAAGAGGGCATATAAAGCGCCCTCAAGTAGCGTCGCTAAAGGGCCGATAAGAAGGGTTGGGTTTTCATATGCAGGTTGCGCCAAGCAATCCTATTCTTCAGGCCTTATCGGGCGCTGAAGCAGCAACCGGGGTGCGTCCGCAAGCGACCGCCACGAAGACCGAAACCGCGCGCGCCGTGCAAAGCGCAGCCAAAGGTGAGGGTAGCAATCAGGCGCAGCTGCGCACGAAGCGCGAGCCTGAAGATGACAATGACACCGCCCCACGCCCGCGGGGCTCGATCGTCGATATCGTCGCCTGATTAAACCTCAGACCAAGCAAGTTTGTTGGCCAGCACCTGCTCAAGGTCTGTCGCCATGGCATCGGCCAGCTCGGCCTCAACCGCAATTTCTTTATTCCGCAGCATTGCCAGCAGCTCGGCCGCCGCCGTATGGGCTGAGCCGTTGCTGTAATGCACGAAATAACCCTCAAACCCGGTTTCGCTAAAACGAGCCAGAACGGCGGCATGGCGTACGCCCAGTTTCCAGACACTCAGGAACGGCAGCATGAACCATACAAGCTCGGGCTTACCTTCTGCGCCCGCTAGTGCTGTAGCCATATCATCGAGCGCGGGCTGCTGCGTATCAACCGCCAAACCACGCTGGTTGAGCCGTTCGATAATAACCCCGAAATTCGCCATCATATAAGAGATCCACAGACGCTGGCCACTACGGGTTATAAGGCACAGCATCTGCAGCGTATCGTAGCTCTTGACGCTCACAACATCGCTATATGCTACCTCGCGCTTGGCACTAAAGGCACCGCTTACCGTGATATGCTTCGGCTTGATGATGACCAGTGCGCGGCGCACCTCAAGCAAGCAGTAGATTGTGCCAAAACCAAAACCGAGAATGAGCAGCAGCTTGGGCGTCCACTGGTCGGGGTAGATGAGGGCATAAGCAGGTAGCGCCGCCATGAGGGCACAAGCACCCGCCAGCCCGTACATGAGTTTACGGGTGCGCGGGCTGTGGCGGAAGATCTGCGTATCGCTGCCTCTGGTTTCCAGCGGCGCAGCATTACCCTTATAAAACCAGCTCATGATGACATAAGACGCCAGCGCACCAAAAGCACCCGACACCAGAAAATGATAATCGCGCAGAAACGCCTTCAGCGCTTCCATCATCAGAAGAACATCCAGCGCGAGAGCTGTGTCTTGCACTGATTCCAGCCGCCATCGGGCCGCTGCTGGAATACAGGTATGTAAATATCTACCTCTACCTCGCTGCGTAGGTGAATGGGCGGGTTCATGGCCTGCAGGGTAATATCATCTACCTGCGTACACACGGGGCGCAGGGCCACTATCAGCACCAAGGGCAGAATGACGGTAATTGCGGCCGCATACCAGCGCGTGGGCTTGTAGATGAGAGCCACAAACAACACCACGCAGAGCACGATACCGCAGGCCAAAAGGCTGCGCAGCTCGCCACCGTTCATCAACAACCAGAACAGGGAGGTAACCGAGAGAATGCCCGGCACCATGATAAGCCACATGAACATGAGAGCAGTCCTTACTGGAAAGCGGTTTCCTGGAAACTACGCAATTTGCGGGAATGGATACGCTCGAGGCTGTTTTCAGCCAGCAGCTCCATGGTCAGAATACCGATGCGCAAATGCTGGTCCACCTGCTGGCGGTAGAACTTCTGTGCCATGCCGGGCAGCTTCAGCTCGCCATGCAACGGCTTATCCGAAACGCACAGCAGCGTGCCGTAGGGCACACGGAAACGGAAGCCGTTGGCAGCCACAGTAGCCGATTCCATATCCAGCGCCACGGCACGGCTTTGCGAGAAACGCTCCATCATATCGCGGTGGTCGCGCAGCTCCCAGTTACGGTCGTCGATAGTGGCTACCGTGCCGGTGCGCATCACGCTCTTGAGCGCATAGCCGGATAAGCCGGTGACGCGCGACACCGCCTGCTCAAGCGCCACCTGCACTTCAGCCAGCGGCGGAATCGGTACATTAAGCGGCAGGTCATGGTCGAGCACATGGTCTTCACGGACATACCCGTGCGAGAGCACATAATCGCCAAGGCGCTGGGTAGAGCGCAGGCCTGCGCAGTGACCGAGCATGAGCCATGCATGCGGGCGCAAGACCGCCACATGGTCGGTAATGGTTTTGGCATTCGACGGGCCAACGCCGATGTTGATAAGCGTAACACCCATATGGTTGGGGCGTTTTAAGTGATAGGCCGGCATTTGCGGCAGGCGCTCAAGCGGGGTGCCGTCCATCTCGCCACTGGCGCCGAAGTTCTGGTTCATCAGCACAGCATCGCCGGGCTGCACGAAAGCCTCATAGCGCTGGCGTACGGCGCGCTCGCCAGCATCCTCGGTTGGAGCCATCAACTCGGTGCCGCGGCGGATGAACTCATCCATATAGAACTGGTAGTTGGTGAAGAGCACGAAATTCTGGAAATGCTCGGGGCCGGTGCCGGTATAATGCTTGAGGCGATGCAGCGAGTAGTCAACACGCGGCGCGGTAAACGGTGCCAGCGGCTTGGGCTGGCCCGCCCTGGGGCGATGCGTGCCGTTGACGATGCTGTCATCCATATAGCTTAAATCAGGCAGATCGAAATGCTCACGGATAGTGCTGACCTGCTCGGGCCCAAGCTCACCCTCGAGGTGCATGCCCTTGGGCCAGGCAAAGTGCAACGGAATAGGCACATCCGACACGCCCACTTCCAGCGGCGCGCCATGATTCTTGATCAGCTGGCGGAACTGCTCGAGGTAGTAATTGGCAAACACATCCGGCCGCGTGAGGGTGGTTGAGTAGATGCCGGGATCAGAGACAAAGCCATAAGCCAAGCGGGTATCGCCGCGGCTGGCGTTATCGGTATTGATCAGCACATAAGGGTAGCAGGCACGCACCCGACCCTTGATGCGCTCACCGCGGGTAAAAGCCTGAAAGCGCTCACGCAGGTAGGCGGTATTGGCATCGTACACCTCGCGCACCCTGGCCAGCACTTCATCGGGCTGGCTGTAACTACGGGCCATAAACTTGGGCGAGCTGTCAAAAATCATCACAAAACCTCTTAGTCATCCATCCCCATCAGGGCGCGGGCGAAGTCTTGTGGCACGAACGGCTGCAGGTCAGCCACGCCCTCACCCACCCCCACTGCCACGATTGGCAGCTTGAAGCGTTCGGCCAAGCTTACCACAACGCCGCCTTTTGACGAGCCATCGAGCTTGGTGACCACCAAAGCATCGACTTTGACGATTTCCTTGAAGATTTCGACCTGCGAATGGGCATTTTGGCCCGCCGTGCCGTCGAGCACCAAAAGCGTGGTGTGCGGCGCGGTATCATCGAGTTTTTTGAGCACGCGCATGACCTTGGCCAGCTCTTCCATCAGGCCCTTTTTGTTCTGCAGGCGGCCTGCGGTGTCAATCAGCAGTACATCTACGCCCTCAGCCTTGGCGCGCTCGAGCGCCTTATAGGCCAGCGCGGCGGGATCGCTGTTCTCAGGGCCGGTCATCACTTCGCAGCCGGCGCGCTCACCCCATACCTTGAGCTGGGCGACGGCTGCCGCTCTAAAGGTATCGCCCGCCACAAGCATCACTTTCTTGCCCTCGTCCTTCCACTGCTTGGCCATTTTGCCGAGCGTGGTGGTTTTGCCAGCCCCGTTGACGCCCACCATGGCAATCACATGCGGCTTATGTTCGGGCTTGAGCGTGAGCGCACCTGCTATGGGCTTGAGAATTTCGGTAATCTGACCCGCGAGGGCCTCCTTTACTTCAACATCGGTAATGTCTTTGCCAAAGCGGTTACGGCCGAATTCTTCAACCAGCTTGGCAGCGGTTACGGGGCCGAGATCAGCCGCAATGAGCAACTCCTCAAGCTCATCCAGCGCGGCTTGGTCAAGCTTGCGGTGCGTGAACAGCTGCGTGATGCCGGTGGTCAGCTGCGTGGTGCTTTTGGCCAAGCCGCCCTTAAGGCGCTGCCACCAGCTGGTTTTGGTTTCGGTCTCTTCGCTCATTTTACGTCTTCCGCAATATCATGAAAGGTATTAGTCAAATTTGGTGCAGGTCGCTCGGTTACCAGCATTAAAACTAGGTAGCAAAATACAGCCAGAATAATAACTCCACCCATGGCTCGTGATAGGCCAACAAAAAAATCTTTCGTTATGGGGTTGGGCTTCTTCTCTTCGCTCATTTCAAATCTTTCGCGATACCACTGAAGGTATTACTTAAATTATTACCAACTGGCGGCGCCATGTTGATTGCGAACAGTAGGCAAACAACAGCCAGCCCAAATAATATTTTGAATAATACTCTCCAAAGTGAGTTGGATTGTTTTTTCTCTTCTTCGCTCATCATTCACTCACACATTGTGGTCTGGCGCCATCATCGCATACTGCGCTGCCAAAGCCAGCACGGCCTGCGCCATCGGGGCATTTGCAATACTGGCAGATCATTTCATCCGCTACCGGACTGCAGGTTTTAAAGTAGCCCTCAGATTGCATGTAAAGGCGCTGACCATTTGCCGCAACCACCGCTGCCAGCACAATCACCATGAGCATGAGCAAACCACCGATGATGAACTGCCGCTTGCGCGCAGGGGTCATCACATCATCAGGCATTTTTCATCCAGACACCGCTAAAGCTCTCGGCCCAGGGGCCAGTCATCATTACGTGGTTATCGCTCTCGCGCCATTCAATCTCGAGATCGCCGCCATCGAGCGAGACCACCGCCTTGCGGTCGGCCAGGCCGCGGCGCACTGCCGCTACCAGCACGGCGCAAGCGCCGGTACCGCAAGCCATGGTTATGCCGGTGCCACGCTCCCACACCCGCATACGCAGGTGCTGGCGGTTTATCACCTGTGCTACTTCCACATTCACGCGGTCGGGGAAGAGCGGGTCATGCTCAAGCTTGGGACCAAGAGTGGGCAGGTCAATCGCTGCCACATCATCGACAAAAAACACCGCATGCGGGTTGCCCATGTTCACGGCCACAGCGTCCTTCAGGGGGCCGAGCGTAACCGGCAGCGTGAGTGTGTCCATGGCATGGCTAAGCGGAATCTGCTGCCACTCGAGATTGGGCAGGCCCATGTCGACGGTAATCTTGCCGTCTTCAGCCTTGGTGCAAATGAGGATACCCGCAATCGTCTCAACCTTGATGGTACTGCGGTTCATCTCGGCCATCATGAGGGCTGCAATGCAGCGCGTGGCGTTGCCGCAGGCGCGCAGGCTTGAGCCATCGGCGTTATACATGTCAGCAAAGATATCGGCCTGCACCGAGGTGCGCAGCAGCGCAAACTGATCGCAGCCCACACCCGTGCGGCGGTTAGCCATGGCGACCAGCTGCTCGGTGCTGATCTGCACTTGCGCCATACGGGTATCGATAATGACAAAGTCGTTGCCCAGACCATGCATCTTGCGGAAGGAAATAATCATGCCCGGCTTTTAGCGTAAAAATTGCGGTGAGAGAAGAAAAACGCGCAATTAAACTGGGGTAAACAGCACCGAAAGGGTTCGGAATTATTTAGCGGTCCCCCGCAGGAAATTGGAGCGGGTGAGGGGAATCGAACCCCCGTATGCAGCTTGGGAAGCTGCCGTTCTACCATTGAACTACACCCGCACTTGCCAAAACCAAGGCGCGCGCCCTATATGCCCCGAGCGGCCACCCAGAGTCAAATAGGCTGTTTTTTGGGCGAAATCAGCTATTATCCCGGTTGCCGTAGAGAGTAAACAACCCATATTCATAGGTTATGAACCCCATGACGCTCACCCCCACCCCAGTTGCCGCCGTATCCGCTGTTAAGGATATTACGACCAAGGAATTTGTGCCCGAAGTGGTACGCGCCTCGCTCGAGCAGCCGGTGCTGGTCGACTTCTGGGCGCCCTGGTGCGGCCCGTGCAAGCAGCTGGGCCCCCTGCTAGAGAAGGCAGTTGCCGCTACGGGCGGTAAAGTTAAAATGGTGAAAATGGATATCGACGAGAACCCGCAGCTCGCGCAGCAAATGGGTATCCAGTCGATCCCCGCCGTTTACGCCTTTTATAAGGGCCAGCCGATTGACGGCTTCATGGGCATACAAACCGAGGGCGCGATCAAGCAGTTCCTCGACAAGATCATCAAGATGTCGGGCGGTGGCGCCGCAGGTGCTGCCGTAGCTGAGGCCTTGGCCGAGGCCGACAAGCTGCTCGAAGAAAACATGATCGATGAAGCCAATGCGGTTTATGCCGAAATTCTGGGTCAGGATCCCAATAACGCTGGCGCATATGCCGGCCTCATCAAAATCGCTTTGGCGCTGAACCAGCCTGAAGAAGCTGAGGCCATGCTGCTCGAGGCTCCGCCCGAAATCGCCAAGGCCAAAGAGCTGATCAGCGTGCGTGCGCAAATCGAGCTGACCAAAAAAGCCGCCACCACCGGGCCCCTGTCTGAGCTTATGGAAGGCGTGCTGGCCGCGCCGGATGACCACCAGAAGCGCTACGACCTTGCTGTTGCCCTGCATGCCAATAACCGCAGCGAAGAAGCAATTGACCATCTGATCGAAAGCATTCGCCGCGACCGTAAATGGAATGACGAAGCCTCGCGCAAGCAGCTGGTCACCATCTTCGAGGCTCTCGGGTTCATGCATGAACTGTCGGTAGCGGGCCGCCGCAAACTCTCGAGTGTGCTGTTTAAATGACTGCAGAGCAAACCAGCCTCCCGCGCAGCATTCCCATCTTTCCGCTCAACGGTGCGCTGTTGCTGCCGGGCGGTATGTTACCGCTTAATATCTTCGAGCCGCGTTATGTTGCGATGGTAGAAGACGCCATGAAGGGCGACAAGATCATCGGCATGATTCAGCCCAAGCCCGAGCAGATGTCATGCGGCACGCCGTTTGTGCAAAGCATTGGCTGTGCAGGCGAAATTGCCCGCTGTGAACACACCAATGATGGCCGCTACCTGATTGTACTGGCCGGGCGCAGCCGCTTTAAAGTGGCCGATGAAATGGCCCCGCTACGCGGCTATCGCCGCATCAAGGCCGAATGGCTGAGCGAACCCGAGGTGCCGTTTTCGCTCAACCGTAAACGCCTGATGCCCGCCCTTAAGAACTTTTTGAGCGATCGCGGCGTTGAATGCGACTGGTCAGCCGCCGATAATTGCCCGGATGACAAGCTGCTTACTACACTGGCCATGATCTGCCCCTTCACCCCGCCCGAACAACAGGCCCTGCTTGAAGCGCCAGATGCCGCTGCGCGTAGCGAATTGCTTACCGCCCTGCTCGAAATTGCCTGCCCGGATTGTGCGCACAGGCATTAAAGGACATACATGTCACTCGTCGACCCCAAGCTGCTTGATATATTGGTCTGCCCCGTCACCAAAGGCCCGCTGAGTTACGATGCGGCCAAGCAGGAGCTCATCTCGCATCAGGCCAAACTGGCCTACCCCATCCGCAACGGTATTCCCATTTTATTGCCGGATGAAGCGCGGCAGGTTGAGGGCTAGACCTACTTACCTTGTGCTTACGGCAATAGCAGAAACTATATTTTATCCAAGTTACTGATCCTGCGGCTTAACGAGGTCCTGCAGCACTTTCACGCGGTCGGTAAGTAAGTTCAAATCACAGACCTGCTTGTTAAGGCCGCGGATACTGCCGCCGGTGTTCTCAAACTCGGCGCGGGCGAAGCACTCTTTGCTACGCCAGTCATTCCATGCACGCTGGGCGATGCGGATGTTCTCTTCCACTTTATCGGCACCCATTTCGCCTTCCATATCTTTATTGATCTGGCGGGCTTCAGCAATCACGGCTTGATAGGCAGCATTTAGCTGCGCATCGGCTTTATCGATCTCGCCAACGAGGCAGTCTTGTGTAGCCATGGTGGTATCAAGGGCAAAGCAGGCGTCTATCCCGCTTGCTGCGCCACTTTGGCCTTTAGCCTGCACTGAAAAAGCTATGACTACCAACATAAGAGCGAGAACAGGAATACGCATAAGACCCTCCGTATTTTCCGTATCTATTGTGCCATAGCGATTTGCCAGCGCAACGGGATAGCGCGGTTTGGCGTTGCGCTTGCCCTGCCCTTGGGCCAGTATTTACATACCTAACCGGCGGGCCCTCATGCAAAGCACTTCTCCCAAACTACTGCGTATAGCTTTGGCATTAATTATTGCTGTAGCCCTGCTCTATACCAGCCGCGGCCTTTATAGCGCTTACTACGCCGAGTATACGCTTTCGCCCAAATACTCGGCTTCGGTCACGCTTTATGGTATGCAGGCGATTTATCGTGGTCTGGCCGATGCCTTTCTTGGCCTCATGATTGCGTCCCCCTGCCTTACAGAACTTGGTTTTAATAAACGTATGGGCCTTGGGCTGGCGGCTGTTAGCGGTGTGGCCGCCCTCATTCTCATGGTCCTGTCATTTCAGGGCTAAAAGCCCCTAGCCGGCCAACGTTTTCAAGGCTTGCCTCCGGCGGCTACTGCGCTATCCTGCGCGCAGCTTAATCAGGAGATGCACATGAAAAAGGTTTATGCAGATGCCAAAGCAGCCCTTGCAGGGGTATTGCACGACAACATGACCATCATGTCGGGCGGGTTCGGCCTGTGCGGCATTCCCGAAAACCTGATTGCCGCCCTGCGCGAGGCGGGCACCAAGGGCCTCACCGTTATTTCGAATAACGCGGGTGTAGACGGCTTTGGCTTGGGCCAGCTGCTCGAGACCAAGCAGATTAAAAAAATGATTTCCTCGTATGTAGGCGAGAACAAGCTGTTTGAACAAATGTTCCTGTCGGGCGAGCTGCAGCTCGAGTTCAATCCACAAGGTACACTGGCTGAGCGTATCCGTGCTGGCGGCGCTGGCATTCCGGCCTTCTTCACCAAAACCGGCTACGGCACAGTGGTGGCCGATGGCAAGGAAACCCGCGAGTTTGACGGAGAGCACTATGTGATGGAAACCGCGCTGAAGGCCGATCTGGCTATCATCAAGGCCTGGAAGGGTGATGAAGAGGGCAACCTCATCTTCCGCAAGACTGCGCGCAACTTCAACCCCATGATGGCCGCTGCGGCCAAGGTAACAGTGGCCGAAGTTGAGGAAATTGTGCCGGTAGGCAGCCTCGACCCGGACAGCATCCACGTGCCCGGCATTTACGTGAAACGCCTGATCAAGGGCGCGAAATTCGAAAAGCGCATCGAGCAGCGCACGGTACGCAAGAAAGCCGCCTGATCAAACGTTATGAATAAACAAAAAGGGCCCCATTCAGGGGCCCTTTTCTTTATGCTGAAAGCCACTTACTGCAATTGGGCTTCCCAACCATTATCGCCTTCAACAAACCGGGCGGTACCGGGGGCGGTGGTCTTCTGACCCATGATGGTGTGGGTGGCCTTGTAGTCGCAAACATAGCCGGGCTTGCCTTCAGCTTCCTTGCAGGCGACCTTCTCGAAGTCCTCAAAACCGCTGAACATGGCCGCCAGAATCGGGTTGGCCTTCATGGCTGATTCAAGCGAAGTTTTCATGTCGTCGGCATTCGGTTCGCCCGAACAACCGGTAAGGGTAAGGATGGCGCCCAGCAGCAAAGCGGGCAAAGTGAAAGAGCGGCGCATGAGATTCCTTTTGCAAGATTGGCAGGAGTTATCGCAAGGCTGGGTAGCATGTTTTTTGTGTTTATAAAACAAAAAGCCCCGCCGGTAAGGGCAGGGCTTTAAGTAACTGTAAGTTAAAGGCTTAGAAAGCGGCCTTAACCTGAGTGATAGCTACGTAGCCGTCTGTATCGGCACCGGTAACGCGGTCACGATCGAAGAACACCAGATCGGCACCAACTGACAGACCAGGGGCAACCTTGTAGGTACCGCCAAAGCCATAAGCTGTGTAATCGCCACCTGAACCAACAACGCCGCCAACATCGAACGGAACAGCTGCGTCATCGAAGTCGATGTCGAGGTAGCTCACGCCAACGCCCCAAGCGCCCGACTCATAGGTCAGACCGAGGTTGTAAGAGCTGACATCGTCGTCAGCTGCACCGGCTGTCTGGCCCGAATCGCCATCGTTGGTGTAACCACCACCGAAGGTGAAGCCCTTGTAGCCCAGCTGAGCGCCAACGCTGTATGCGCTGATATCTTCAAGACCTGAACCATCCTTGGCATCGGCACCAGTGTACTGAGCGCCCAGAGCAACGGTTACATTGCTGAATTCGCCATTATACGCCAGACCGATTTCGTAGGCATTGTCATGGTTACCCACGTTGTCGAGGAACTGAACTTCTTCACCGTCTGACTGATCGTCAACTTCAGGAATGTAGCTCAGACCAGCCTGGAAGCCGCTAAATACCGGGGTGTAGTAGGTTGCCTTGGTGGCATCGCCAGTGTCGATAGCCTTGAAGCCGGGGTCGCCAGCTGTTTCGCTAACGCTGTAGCCGCTATCAGCATCGGTAACGAAGTCAGCATAGCTGCCCATAACCTGGCCGATACCGACGTAAGGAGCGAGAACGGTCAGTGCGCTACCGGCACCTTCCTGGTCGCCCAGCTCGATGCGGCCGAAATTGCCTTCGAGGAAGAGGTTGGCTTCGTCAACATTGGTGGTTTCGTTGGTCGAGCCCTGCATTTCAACATAAGCACCATAGGTCAGGCCGCTCTCGGTGGTAGCCTTGGCGGTTACGTGAATTTCAGCTTCTGACAGGAAGTCACGATCGCTGCTGTTCGCATCGTCGTTGTTAAAGAAACCAGCCTGGAATGTAACGTAACCACCCAGTGTTACTTCAAGCTCAGCGTGAGCAGCCGGAATGGCAGCGAATGTAACAAGTGCGGTGGTGAGTAATAGACGACGCATGTGTGTTCCTCCTCAAGGATTAGGAGGGCATCATGCCGCGCAATGCTTTGCTTGAAAATGCATGACGTGCACGAAAACATGATTGTGGCCACAGCTGTGACGTAACCAGCACGCTTTTTATCAAGCTTTGCCTATTTTTTGAGAATTTCGGGCAGGCCTCTAAACAAAAAGCATATTGCTACAGATTGTTTCTGCGCCTGTTACTGCGCCCTCACCTTATTGAGGAAGCTGTTGATCTCGCGGCTCATATTATCGGCCTCACCGGCCAGCACACGTACAGCATCCATCACATCGCGCGAGAGTGCGCCGGTTTCGCCCGCCAGCTGACTGATCTTGCTGAGCGAGCTGCTCACCGCCTGTGTGCCCTGCGAAGCACCGGTGGTATTGACCACAATTTCCTGTGTAGCCACGCCCTGCTCTTCAACCGCTGCAGCCACTGCAGCCGATATGGCGCTCGACTTGCGGGTGAGATCGCCAATGCTGCGAATAGTGGTAACAACATCACGCGTGCTCGAGAGAATTTCTTCGGTTTGCGCCTTGATATCCTCAGTCGCTTTGGCGGTCTGGCCGGCCAGCGCCTTCACTTCACTGGCAACCACGGCAAAGCCCTTGCCGGCTTCACCCGCGCGCGCCGCTTCAATTGTGGCATTAAGTGCCAGCAGGTTGGTCTGATTGGCAATCGCCTCAATCAGCTCGATGATCTCATTGATCTTGCTTGAGGCAACCATCAGCACTTCAACCTGCGTATTCGCAGCATCGGCGGCAGCGCCCACTTCGCTGGTTTGCTGCGCAGCGGTTTGCATCTGCTTGCTGATTTCATTAATGGTAGCCGACATTTCTTCGGTAGCGGCAGCAACTGCGCCCACACTGGTGCTGGCAGTCTCAGCCGAGCCAGCGGCCTGACGGGTCTGATCGCCCGAGTTGGTGGCAGCAGTGCTCATGATGCTCACCTGCTGCTGCAGCTGCTGCGTGGCTTTAAGTACGCCGCTCATCATCTTGTTCACGGTTGCTTCAAACGAATCGGCCATGTCAGCCATCATCTGCTTGCGCTCAATTTCGCTGCGTTCGCGCATATTCTCCTGCTCTTCGCGCAGACGGGCGACCTGACGGCCATTATCGCGGAACACCAGCAGCGTCTGGCTCATGGTACCAATCTCGTCCTTACGGCCAACGCCACCAATCTCGACATTGTAATCACCATCAGCCATATGCTGCATGCTGTTGGCCATGCCGCGCAACGGCACACTGATAAGGCGCGTGAGCACAATACCCACCAGCACACCACCCACGAGCAGAATGAAACCGCCGAGCAGCATCTGCCTGCGCTCAACCTGTGCCAGATAGGCATTCACGGCTTCCGTGCTCCAGGCAATATTAAGTGTGCCCAGCTGCTGGTCGCCCGCGCTGTTCATGATCTTCTCCGAGATCAGTACACCTGTGCCGGTTTTAAGCTGGGCTTCGCCCTCAGGTGCAGCCTTGGCAGCCGAACGCAGGTCGGTAAAGTCATGCACGGCAAGGTCGGGGTCCTGGAAGGTCGCCAGTTTTTCGCCCTGCAGGTCGAGAATCTCGATCGTGGCAATGGTATTTTCCGGCATGCTTACAAGGCTGGTATAAGTCGCTTCAATCGCGCTTACCTGCCTGAACTTGACCGGCGCCGTCATCATGCGGCTAAGCATGGTTGTACTGTTGGAAACTGATTCACCATATATGGTGAGCACTGCCTCTTGGCTGGAATCAGCGCCAATCTTGATCAGGCCGCCCACACCACACAGGAATAAAACCACGACAATGGCGGATACTTTAGCGGCTAGGCTGCGGGTCAGGCTCATTATAATACCTCTTTGTTTTTATTTAGCTTAGCAGGACAGCCGTCAGCAAATGACAAGCCGCCTTTCCCATATACAGCTCTGCATTCCCGTCCGGCAGCCAGGAGACAACCGGACGGGAGCAGTTTATTGCATCAATTATTGCAGCTTCTCTACATCAACACCCACCGTCAGCGCACCAATAGGCGCCTTGGTTTCGGGGTCGACCACGGTAACGCTAACCTGCGATACGAATGTGCCCGACGATTCATCCTGTTCAACTTCATCAACCAGAACAGCATCGGCACCAACCGAGAAGGTCTTCTGCCACTTGTCTTCATCGCCCTGCATGTAATCGCTGGTCATATTGCTGATACCAACGTTCAGGCCCTTGTTATCCATGACGAAGATTTCGGCATACAGGCCAGCCGAACCATCACGTACGCTCAGCAGGTGCTTTGACAGGGCATTGGCCAGCATGCCGTTGGTGGTTGCACCACCGCCGCCGGCAACTTCGGCGCGCCAGGCTTTATCCAGCTCGTCAATCTTGGCAGCATCATAAGCAGCATGCGCTTCATTCTGGGCCTTTACCGCAGATACAACCACCGGATCAGCGGCCAAAACAGCCAGCTTCTCGGTTGCCAGTGCCTGCAAACGTGCCTGATATTCATTCGCCTGGGCACCGCCAGCTGTAAGCATCAATGACACTGCGGCGGTTGCCAGTACTTTTACACATGAGCGCATTTCATAACTCCCCAGTTTGTTTCAAAGTCGAGAACTCGACCTGAATACCCTACGGGTATAGGTTTAACTGTCAGTAAAGGAATTTTACTGAGAACTTGATGTAGGGTAAGCTCATGTTGATTTAGTTGCACAACACACAGCGCAGTAAGCTTTTTGTTCAATCCTGCGACACTGTGGTGCAACACTCCAACGCGATATGATCTCGAGAGGTAAGCAGTTGCGTATAGGTAGTATAAATGCCCTTAGGCAAAATCAGCTTGTGCTATCGCACTGCCCTATTCGTAAGGCGTATTCAGGTACTATGGGAGCAGTTAGCATTTCACCGCCCACACAACAGCTCCAAAAGCAGCGCCACGGCTTCAATCTGGTTGAATCGGCAATTGTGCTTGGCATTGTAGGCTTGGTTATTGGCGGGATATGGCTGGCGGCGGCCGAAATCAACGAGCGGATGAAAATCCAGCGCACCATTGAGCAGGTGGCATCCATAGTCAGTTGTGTGCGCGAAAAGCTCGAGCCTTGGCATGTTGTGTCCGAAGCAACCAGTGGAATACGAAATTTGGGCTGCTTGCCACCCGACAGTGTGCGCCGCAATACTTCGTCCGGTTATAAAATTACTACAGCTTACTGGCCCAAAGTCTCAGTTGGTATAGATGGCGATGGCGAAATCTATATCGGCTTCTTTGCATCAGCCTCAGAGGGAAATTTTGGCCCCGGCCAGTGCGATCGGCTTACGCAGGCTATTGCAAATGCGTTTGGCAGCAGTGGTGAATATCTGGTGCGCATACGCACCAACCGTAGTACTGGATTTGAAGAGTATCTGCCGCATCAGTTTTCCTACGCTGCCGCACCAGACAAATGTGGCGACTGGCCCCGCTTTTTCTTCAGCATTCCAAAAAAGTAAGATGCTTTTTGTGAGGTAATTTTTATGACATTAGCCAAACCCAGCCAGCCTTCACGCCACCAGCGCGCTGGCTTCAATCTGGTTGAGGCGGCTATTGTTCTTGGCGTTATCGGGCTTGTTATAGGGGGCATCTGGGTTGCCGCCAGCGCTGTAAAGTTCAACTTCGAGAAAAACCGGCGTACCGAAGACCTGATCATGATCAGCGAGGGGATGCGAAAGCTGTTTCCGCGCTCCATGATCCCCACCACCGGGCAAACGGTTATAACTTCAGCTGCGTTTAATGCCGGCATTTTTCCGGGCGGGTATACGCTGTCTGGCGAAAACGCCATCGAGCCCACCTCAGGCCTTAATGTGCGGCTGCGTATTTTCCACTCGGGTTATTTAACGATCATCAGCGACATGCCCAGCGAAGCAATGTGCATTGCGCTTACAAGCGCCGTGTCCAGCAAGTTTGATGACAATACCGACCTGATGCTGATCAGCATTTCCAAAAACGGTGGCACCGGGCCGTTTGCCAACTACTCAAGCTGGCCGCTCGACCCCGGAACGATTGACTGCAGGAATACCGGATCGCAGCTACGCGTACACTTCGATTTCAGCTTTCTTCAATGAATACACGCTGCTTAAGCAGCATTTAAAAATACATATGGCTTTTTTATACGGCCTCGGTGTTGACTGCTAATCAGGCGTATTGCGCCGTTCAAGCATCCGGGGGTTAAGTATTTTAACTGCAACATATAAAACTCCCTGCAACGCGGCGCGGCTTTAACCTGATTGAGGCTGCAGTCATTCTGGGTGTTATCGGACTGGTCATTGGCGGCATATGGGTAACAGCAGCTTCGATAACCGAAGCGCAGCGGCGTAATAATGCCATCAGCGGCGTTCGCAGTATGATTGAGTGGATGTATAATAATTACGGGCGGAATTCAGCTGTCTTCAATATCGGCACATCTGACACGACCCTGGCCCGTACTTTTCTGATCATGAGCCCAACCGATGGGTTTGCATCGTCCAATAACGATGCGCGTGGACCATGGGATGGCTCATGGATACGTCTGCAATTCTGGCGACCATTTGATACAACCAAACTAGGCCTGATCTTCATCAACAACTTTTCACGTAGTGGCTGCCAGCATATGGTTAGGCAGTTCTCAACGATGCGGCTGAGTACCTATGGCGTAGCCACAATCGGGTCGCTGGGTATTGCTGCGCTTGAAAACGGGCTAGCTCCCACCGAGATCAACACCATCCAGACGGACTGCACCAGCGGTACGATAAACATTACAATCTCGTATTAAGCATCAGTCATACACACAGAAAAAACCCCGGCGTTTATGGCGTCCGGGGTTTTTATCTGCCTGGCTGACTTACTGATTCATTGAATCAAAGAAGTCGCTGTTGGTCTTGGTGTGCTTGAGCTTGTCGAGCAGGAAGTCGATGGCATCGTTCGGACCCATCGGCATGAGGATACGGCGCAGAACCCACATCTTGGTGAGCGTAGCCTTATCCACCAGCAACTCTTCCTTGCGCGTACCCGACTTGCCAATATCAATCGCCGGGAAGGTGCGCTTGTCCGAGATCTTGCGGTCGAGCACGATTTCGCTGTTACCAGTACCCTTGAATTCTTCAAAGATTACTTCGTCCATACGCGAGCCGGTATCGATCAGAGCGGTCGCGATAATGGTGAGCGAGCCACCTTCTTCGATATTACGGGCCGCACCAAAGAAGCGCTTGGGGCGTTGTAGTGCGTTGGCATCCACACCACCGGTCAGCACCTTGCCGCTTGAAGGTACTACGGTGTTATACGCACGGCCGAGACGGGTTACTGAATCGAGTAGGATCACAACATCCTTCTTGTGCTCAACCAGACGCTTGGCTTTTTCGATCACCATTTCAGCAACCTGCACATGGCGTGCGGCAGGTTCATCGAAGGTAGAGGAGATAACCTCGCCCTTCACGGTGCGGGCCATGTCGGTAACTTCTTCAGGGCGTTCGTCAATCAGCAGAACAATGAGGTATACCTCGGGATGATTGCTGGTAATCGCGTTGGCGATATTCTGCATCATCACCGTCTTACCGGTACGTGGCGGCGCCACAATGAGCGCGCGCTGGCCTTTACCGAGCGGGGCCACCATTTCGATCACACGGGTAACGTAGTTTTTCTTGGTGGGGTCGTTGAACTCGAGGTTCAGCTTTTTATCAGGATAGAGTGGGGTGAGGTTATCGAAGTTGATGCGGTGACGGACTTTATCCGGATCTTCGAAATTGATGAGGTTGACCTTGGTGAGCGCAAAATATTTTTCCTGCTGCTGCGGTGAGCGGATTTCACCTTCAACCGTATCGCCAGTGCGCAGACCGAACTTGCGGATCTGCGTGGGCGAGACGTAAATATCGTCCGGACCTGCAAGATAGTTTGATTCAGGGGCGCGCAGGAAGCCGAAGCCATCGGGCAGAACCTCGATCACGCCTTCGCCGAAAATGGTGGAACCCGCATCGCCAAGGGTTTTCAAAATCGCGTACATCATGTCCTGCTTGCGCAGGGTGCTCGCGTTTTCAATTTTAAGTTCTTCGGCAAACGCCAACAGCTCGGCTGCCGATTTGGACTTCAGTTCGTGTAAGTGCATGTGACCTGTGGGGGTATGTCGTGGGGTTGTCTGGCTTTACCCGTACAGCCCGGGGAGGGCCGTGTTTAACCGGATAAGGTCGAGACACCCATAAGCTAATGGAAAATCAGCGCTTTTGTCAAAGCTTATTAATTGAACAGGAGTCTCAGGAACTTAGGTTGGTAGGGTGGCATTCGTCGGTTTAACAGTCGCAGACCCATCTGGCGGGTTCTTCAGCGCCTGGCGAATTTATGGAAAATACACATTAGCGGGTAGACAGCAGCAAATATGCAGTGTTAACAAAACCCAACGCTTTTTCACTGTTCTTTCAAGGAACTCGGCTTAATGCGACCCAGGCACACGCGCACAATAAGAGGCTTTAACCTGGTTGAAGCAGCCATTGTGCTCGGGGTCATCGGCCTTGTTATTGGCGGTATCTGGACTGCGGCCGCTTCTGTACAGGCCAATATGCGCATCAACAAAGTGGCGAGCGATGTGACGGTTATCATCAATAACGCGCGCAAGATATTCCCGCTTGGCAATTTTCCGGCTTCCGGCTTTACGAACGTTAATACAGCGGCTTTTCATGCGGGCGTGTTCCCGCAGGATTTTGCCATGCAGAGCGCAACCAGCGCCGTCTCGCCTGAGGGTGTTATTTATGTACTGCAAACCAGCTGCAATGCCAGCAACCTGTGTCCCGCCTTTGCCCTGCAGATCTTTCTGCGTAATAACCCCGGTACCGCTTACAGAAACAGCCTGACCACCAGCGAATGTATTGCCGTTGCTCAGCGATTGAACGGCAGTGCAGACCTTATGCGGTTTTTCGTGACCAATGTCGGTGGTATGAGCAGCGTACAGCACTATCCGCCGGTAAACCCAATAACGATTACCTGCAGCTCAGCCACCGGCTATCTTGATTTCCGCTATCGCCCGTAAAAGCTAAAACGGCTTTACCACCGCCAGAATAATGATGCCGAACAGCAGTACGGTTGGTATCTCATTCACAATTCTGAAGGTCTTGGCGCTATACGGGCGACGGTCGGCGGCAAACTGCTTGCGCGAGCGTGCAAGGAAAGCGTGCACCAGTTGCATGAGAACAAGCAGGGTGAACTTGGCGTGCAGCCAGCCGTTAAGCTTGAGGAAGGTGAGCATACCGTCCTTTGTGCCACCGCCCTGAATCCAGATCAGCCAGAAACCGAACACCCATGTGGCAATCATTGCGGGGTTGATGATGATGCGCAGCAGGCGCACTTCCATGAGCTTGAAAATCTCGGACATGGCCGAGCCCACCGGCGCGCCATGATGGTAGATGAACAGGCGCGGCAGGTAGAACATACCCGCCATCCACGCAGTCATGCTGATAAGATGAAAGGCCTTAACCCACGGGTAGAGATTATATTCCATAACGCCTCGCTCGATCTGGCCTAAATGCCCACCGCAAAAACCGGCTCGGTGGTTTTTGTGCCCGCCACACGGCACGGGCATGCGGTAAACTCAGGAGGACATATACGCGTTTGTTCATCCCCCGCCAAGTATTGCCGCACCAGCTGGGCCAGACCCGCAATAAACTCGGGCTGTGCGCTTACCGTACCGGCTCTGAAATAACCCGGCACGCCATGCTCCTGCGCCAACTCGCGGTACTCGATATCAAGTTCCACCAGTGTTTCTGAATGCTCCGAGACAAACGCTATGGGTGCCAGCACCACCGGTACTTTATCATGCCCCGCGCGCTCAACTTCGCTCTCGGTGCTGGGGCCAATCCACTTCATGGGGCCGACGCGCGACTGGTAACAATTCAGCCAGTCAAGCTCCGGCATGTTCAGCTCATTGATAATCGCATGCGCGGTCTGCTCGCACTGCCACTGGTAGGGATCGCCATCGGTAATCACCTTCTCGGGCAGGCCGTGGGCTGAAAGCAGAAGGCGTGGTTTGCCCAGCTTGCTGGCTTCAGCAAGCAGCGGCCTAATGAGCTCAGCCTGCGCCTTGATGAATCCCTGCTGCAGCGGGTAGCACCATACGGTGTTGAACTTGACCGGCGCGCGCTCGGGCCAATGCTGGTTGAGCCATATAAACTGCTGCATCAACTCGGCCATGAATTCGGTAACCGACGATTCAGTGGTGGTGGTCGAGAACTGCGGGTAGAGCGGCAGCAGCACCACACGATCGGGCTTATAGGCTGCGAGCTGTTGCACCACTTCGCTCACCCGTGGTTTCCAGTAGCGCATGGCGATGAAACACTTATGCCCTTCGCCCAGTGCCGCCTCCAGCGCACGCGCCTGCGCTATGGTATTCGGCAGAATGGGCGAGCCTCCACCCATCTCGGCGTAGATCTTTTGTGCAACCGGCGCACGGCGAGAAGAAATTAGTTTAGCAAGCAGCCAGCGAAACGGCTTGGGCACGCGGATAATCGCAGGGTCATAAAACAGATTAAACAGAAACGGTTTAACCGCTTCCTGACTGTCCGGACCGCCAAGGTTGAAAAGGATAATCGCTGTGCGCTGGGGGGTGGTTTCGCTCATGGCGAGATAAATGGACGAAAGCCGCTAAAAGTCCAGCCCTGTGTGGGCCCCTTAAGCAGGTTTATTAGGCGTAGATGTGCGGCTGACCCGCGCCCCTCTGCGCTTGGTTTGCACCGGTTCAGCCGGTTTCAAAATTGTACCGTTACGCAGATTGATCTGATGCACGGTACCGTCCGGGTCCACCGTTACAATCGGAAGATTGTTGTAATAGGTGCCATAAAAACCCTTGGCTATAGAGGGAGCAATAGGGCGTGTTTTCACAATCTTGGTTTGCCAGTCGTGCTCCAAAGCGACAACCATGCCATCGCTCTCAACCCGCTCAGGTGTAGTAGTTGTACCTTTTACAAAAATCGGGAAGTCAGCCAGAAACGCCTGTTCTTTGGTTGCGGCTCTTACGCCAAACGCAGCGCTGGCCCCTACCTGAGGATTAACCACCAGTTCAGAGGCACCATTATCCTGCGGCCAGCTTACTGTAACCAGCTTGCTCACCTGCTCAACAAAGGGAGCTGGACCATAAGCTTCGCTAATTAAACGGCGCGGATCATGTGTAAGCTTTCCAATCTGCAAGTCGTTCAAAAACGCTGGCGACAAACCACTACTGGCAAGATTATATGTATTGAAAAGGGTTGCTGCATTATCCACCTGCTGTAGCAAGGTATCGCCAGCCACCATCACCATCACAGCTTTCTTATCACCGTTTGCCGGGATGATTTCAGGCTTGCTCATTGAATGATCGCCCGGGTTATAAAACTGGATTTCGTTACCAGATGTATTCTCGATAATCAGGCGAACATCAGGGCGACGTGGAATTGCGGGCAGTTCATGACCGCCTGCCTTAAGCATGGCTTCAATCTGCTGCCAGACATGATCGGCCTTAACAACACGTTCAGCCCAAGTCACCCCGTTTTGTGACAGGAAGGCAGGGCCTTGGTTAAACGTGTTGGTGGCAGTCATTGATATCTCATGTTTTTTAAAAGTGACCGACCTTAACAAATTAGCCCAAGCTATTTCAACCCGTCATTTAGGTTAATATATTAACCTTTAGCTCATTGAATCTCGTTGAACTCTCCATCCCGCTTTCGCTAGTGTGCGCCCCCATTCAAAACGGAGCGTCATGATGTTCGGAATTTTCAATAACCTTGGCAAGCGCCAGTTGTCGGAGAACGACCTTTGCGATCGCTTGGGCAACCAGATTTTCGAGCTGCATAGCCGTGGTTGTTTTGAACAGGGGCAGAAGTTTACTGTTGGGCTGTTTACCGCCAGCATCAGCAAGGATGGTTGGGATTATGCAATTGAACGTGATGGCAAACCCCTGATGTTGCGTATGCCACTGGTCAGCATCAGCGGATATGTATGTCAAATAGACTGCAAACTCGATACCACAGATAAAAACTGGCTGGCTGAGTGGGATGCTGCCTATAAGCAGACTTTAGCCGCACACCCTAAGGGCATAGGCTACCATCTGCAAATGGCGTTGCGCCGCTCAATAAATACCTTTGTTTAAGACCTGGCTTAGCCCGCGCGGATTTGTGCCACCAGCTGGGCCACATGCTCAGGCGGGGTGGTTTTATCTACGCCATGGCCGAGATTGAAGATCCACGGGCGCTGCTTGGCATAGTCAAGAATCTTGGCTGTGGCGGCCTTCATTTCATCGCCGCCTTTGATCAGCAGCTGCGGGTCGAGGTTACCCTGTAGCGTGGTGCGCTTGGCCAATGAGGCAGTGGCCCAGTCGAGATCAGCGGTTGTATCAAGGCCAATCGCATTTACGCCTGAGTAGACGCCATACGTGCTTAAATGCTGCTGGCTGGCCATACGCGGGAAACCGATGATCGGAATCTTCGGATATTTGGATTTAAGGATCATTACCAGCGCTGCCGTCGGCTCGGTTACCCAACGCTGGAAATTATCACATTTACCGGCCCAGCTATCGAACAGCTGGATGACCTCAGCCCCCGCTTCGATCTGCCCTTCGAGGTAGAACAGCGTGGCGTTGATAATTCTATCGATCAGCTTTTCGAAATCAGCCGGGCGTGAGCGGGCAAACTGGCGGGCGTTGTCGAACGTATCGCTGCCGCCACCCTCGATCATGTAGCAGGCCACCGTCCATGGGCTGCCGGCAAAGCCGATCAGCGCGCACTCATCCGGCAACTGAGCTTTCACTCGCTTGACGGTTTCCCATACGGGGCTGGCAATTTCTTCAAAGCCGCTTTGCTTGAGCGTGTTGATATCAAGCGGGCCCAGCTTGGGGCCTTCACCTTCCACAAACTCCAGCTGCTGACCAAGCATTTGCGGCACCACGAGGATATCGCTGAACAGGATGGCGGCATCCATGCCAAACCGCCTGACCGGTTGCAGGGTTACTTCGGCAGCCAGATCGGGATTATAAACCAGGTTGAGGAAACCACCCGCTTTAGCGCGAACTTCCTGATATTCGGGCAGGAAACGGCCAGCCTGACGCATCAGCCAGACGGGAGGGGGCGTAACAATTTCGCCTGCAAGTGCGCGCAGAAGTGGTTTCATGCGAGTGTTATGAAACGTAACTGCAGCGCAGTCCAGCGCAATTTCAGGGGAAAGCCTCAGGGTTCTTCGGAGTTATACTGTTATATATGAATCATATTTATATATAAAATAGTAGTAGTAGGTGGGTGGAATTATGGGGATAAAAAAGCGCCTGCTTTTTATCCACAGACTCCGGCAATGTTAACGGACTCCGTGATTCTTGCGGAGTCCCTGTGTGAGTGAGTACGGAGTCTTGCACAGGGGCGACTCTAACACGCCATCTGAGGAGAGTGTCTAAAGACTCCAGACACAGTTTTGGGGTCAACGTGTATGAAAATCGAGTCTCGGCAAACAGGCGAACTTATGCACAATCTGTCAGACCATGTGTGTGAATAGCCATGACCCAAGGTAAGATAGTGCGTAAGCTTAATCTGCACCTCGTATCCGACTCGACCGGCGAGACTGTGTCCGGGGTGGCGCGTGCCTGTTTGGTGCAGTTTGAGGATATCGAGGTAAGTGAGTACAGCTGGAACATGGTGCGCTCACCACTCCAGCTCGAGAAGGTGATGGAAGAGGTACGCCGCTTGCCCGGTCTTGTCCTCTTCACCCTGGTTGACCGTGAGTTACGCCAAGCCCTGCAGGATGCCTGCTGGCAATTACAACTGCCTTGTGTGGCGGTGCTCGATCCGGTTTTAAACGCCATGACCGCGCATCTGGGAGTGGATTTCAAAAGCCAGCCCGGCCGCCAGCATGCTTTGGACGCCGAGTACTTCAAGCGTATTGAGGCCATGGAATATGCCCTCGCGCACGACGATGGCCAGAACAACTGGAACCTGAAGGATGCAGATGTCATTCTGCTTGGCGTTTCGCGCACATCCAAAACCCCAACCTGCCTTTATCTGGCCAATCGCGGCATTAAGGCGGCCAATATTCCGTTAGTGCCGGGCTTTACCCTGCCGGATGGGTTTGAGGAGATGACCCATCCGCTCATCGTGGGCCTGACCAATAACCCCGAGCAGCTGGTTGAATTGCGCCGCACGCGCCTACGCGAGATGAACGAGGGTAATGAGACCGACTATATAGATATCGAGCAGGTACGTAGCGAGATTACCGAAGCCCGCCGCCTGTTCTCCAAACACGGCTGGCCAGTGATAGATGTTTCGCGCCGTGCTATTGAAGAAACTGCAGCCGAAGTGGCCTCACTTCTGGCCGAGCGTAAACGTGAAGGTGCTCTATGATAAAAGCTGGTGTTATTGGTTGGCCGATCAAACATTCTCTCTCACCGCATCTGCATGGCTGGTGGCTGAAGCATTATGGTATCGAAGGCAGCTATGAGGCTATTCCGGTTGAGCCGGATAAACTGCCGGAGTTTATCACGTCGCTCGTAACTAACGGATTTAAGGGCATTAATGTAACCGTACCGCACAAGCAGGCGGTTATTCCCTTGCTGCAGGAGCTGAGCCCGAATGCGGCGCGTATCGGTGCCGTAAATACCATTGTGGTGCGTGATGACGGCAGCCTGTTTGGCGATAATACCGATGGCTATGGCTTTACCACTGCGCTTGAGGAAGCAGCCTCCAACTGGCAGCGCAACAAACCTGCAGTCGTGCTGGGTGCTGGTGGTGCGGCCCGTGCGGTGATTGATAGTCTGTATGGCGCGGGTGTGCCGGTCATTCATATTGTTAACCGCACGCGTGATAATGCGGCCCAGCTGGCGCAGGACCTGAAGGTGCCCGCTCGTCTGCACGACTGGAACACGGCCGGGCATCTGCTTAGCCAGGCCGGTCTATTGGTGAACACAACCCTGCTCGGTATGAGTGGGCAAGCCCCGCTTGATTTATCGCTGGATGAGCTGGCGAAAGAGGCCGTGGTATACGACCTTGTCTATAACCCTTACGAGACATGGCTGGTGAAGGCCGCTCGCGAGCGCGGCAATGTGGCGTTTAATGGTCTTGGTATGTTGCTGCATCAGGCGGTGCCGGGCTTTACCTACTGGTTTGGCCAGACGCCGCATGTTATGCCCGAACAGAAGGCGTTGCTGGAGGCCATGCTTAAATGATCATCATCGGACTGACCGGCTCGATCGGCATGGGTAAAACCACGGCCGCCAATTATCTCAAGCGTCAGGGCATTCCTGTGCATGAGGCGGATACCGAAGTGCATAACCTCATGGGCCCGGGGGGCGCTGCGGTTGCTGCAGTAACCGAGACATTCCCCGGCGTAGTGAAAAACGGCATTATTGACCGGCAACTGTTGGGCAAGGCTGTTTTTGGCAAGCCCGCCGAGCTGGCCAAGCTCGAGGCGATATTGCACCCGCTGGTGCGTGATGACTCAATCCGCTGGGCCGAGCAGCACCGCGCGCGCGGCACCCCGCTGGTGGTTTTGGATATTCCCCTGCTCTACGAAATCGGCCGCGATAAAGACTGCGATCAGGTATGGGTGGTATCAGCGCCCGCCTGGATCCAGCGCCGCCGTGTCATGAAGCGCTTTGGTATAACCGAAGAGAAACTTAACGCGGTGCTGGCGCGGCAGATGCCGGATGCCGAGAAGCGCAAGCGGGCAGATGCCGTTATTTATACCGGTTTTGGCCATACCATCAGTCGCTTTTTCCTGCAGCGCGCGCTAGATAAAGCCTTAGCGCTGGCGGCTGCCCAACCCAAAAAAGAATAGGGTTGGCGTGGCGGCTGTTCTTTTTTGGGTAAGACTATGAAACGCGAAATTATTCTGGATACCGAGACCACCGGCATGGACCCGTTGATGGGCGACCGTATTGTCGAAATTGGTTGTGTTGAGGTCGAGAACCTCGTGCCCACAGGCCGCACATATCATCAGTATATTAATCCCGAGCGCGAAATTCCGGCGGGTGCCATCGCCGTGCACGGCATTACCAACGAGTTTGTGAAAGACAAACCAACCTTCATTGCTATTGCCGATGCGTTTCATGAGTTTATTGGCGATTCCATCATCGTCGCGCATAACGCCAGCTTTGATATGAAGTTCATCAACTGGGAGATGGGCCAGTGCGGCTACAAGCCGATTGATCCATCACGCGTGGTGGATACATTAGGCTTAGCAAGGCGTCAGGCCCCCGGCGCACCTGCCTCGCTGGATGCTTTGTGTAAGCGATTTAATATCGATAATTCAAACCGCAAACTCCACGGCGCGTTACTCGACGCCGAGTTGCTGGCCGAGGTCTATCTTGAATTGCGCGGTGGGCGTCAGCAGGGTTTGAGCCTTGGCGATATCACCAGCGATGGGCAGGGTAACGATACACTACGCGTGCGCCAGCAGCGCGAGGTTCGTGTGTTTGAGCCGCTGCCCGATGAAGCGGCCGCGCATGCAGAATTCCTCAAGCAGCTTAAAGACCCGCTGTGGAACAAGTTCTGATTATGCGGCTCTTACCGTGGCGATGAACTTTGCCACTTCGCTCTTGAGGCGGGTTGATTCCGTCTCAAGCGCGCTGGCGGCATGCAACACCTGCTCGGCAACCTGACCGGTTTCACTTGCGGCCTGGGTTACGCCGCCAATGTTCTCGGATACATCCTTGGTGCCGGCGGCAGCTTCCTGCACGTTGCGCGAGATTTCGGCTGTAGCTGAGCCCTGCTCTTCAACCGCAGCTGCAATGGCGGTTGAGATGTTGTTGATCTTTTCAATTGTGCTGCCGATGCCTTGAATGGCTTTAACAGCTTCACTCGCCACACTCTGCATGCCCGAGATTTGTAGCGTAATATCTTCGGTCGCTTTGGCGGTTTGGGCTGCGAGATTCTTCACTTCGCTGGCCACAACTGCAAAGCCCTTACCAGCCTCGCCTGCACGCGCCGCCTCGATGGTGGCGTTGAGTGCCAAGAGGTTGGTCTGGTTGGCAATTTCCGAAATCAGCTGCACAACCTCGCCAATCTTGTTGGCGGCATCGGCCATGCTGGTAACTGTCTTATTGGTGTTGCGTGCCTCGGTTACAGCATTACCGGCTGTGGTACTCGAGTCAGACACCTGACGTGAGATCTCGCTGATCGAAGCACTCAGCTCTTCAGTTGCAGCAGCCACGGTTGAGACGTTGGCAGCAGCCTCCTCAGATGCAGCAGCCACGCTGCTGGCCCGGTGGTTGGCAGCTTCGGCGGTGCTGGTGAGGGACTGCGCGAAGGACTTCATCTGTACTGACGACTCAGCAACCGTGCTGACAATACCCGACACGGCAGCTTCGAAGTCGCTGGCCATCTTCTGCATGGCCTTCTTTTTCTCGACCTCGGCCAGACGCTTGCTTTGTTCCTGCTCTTCACGCATGCGCTCCTGATCGAGCAGTGAGCGCTTGAAGAACTGTACATGCTGCGCCATAGCACCCAGCTCGTTCTTAAGCTCGAGGCCAGGCACTTCGGTTGAGAGGTTACCACGGGCCAGCTCGGCCATAGCCGCGCCCAGACCGTTCAGGCCACGCAGCAGGCTGCGGCCAAACATGATAATAAGTAAGCAGAAGACAACAGACGAAGCGCCAAGAATGGCCATATTGAGTTCAAGCGATTCATGCAGGGTCGCTGTCATCATTTTGGCTGCGTCAAAGTAATCTTCTTCAATTATATCGCGCAGTTTATCGAACTGTTCGCCAACTTCGCCGCCCTTACCATCGATGATGTCATCGAGATGGGCAAAGGTATCGTCGCCTGCTCTAAAGGTAATGGCTTTCTCAAGGTCCACCAGCATGGGGGCGATTTTCTCGTATTCGGTTTTGATCACTTCCAGCGGGGCTTTTTCTTCTGGTCCCTCGGCCAGCTCTTCCAGGATTTTGATCTGCTCATCAATCACAGCATCGCTATCGGCCATTTCTTTTTTAAGTTCAGGATCGATCACGCCGCTCTCTTTATCTACAATCGCGTCCATGGCAGCGAGCAGCAGGTTGCGCAGCGAGACCTGGGCCTTGCTCACGGCATTAAGCTGTTTGAATTCATTGTCCTGCGTCTTGTCCATGCGCAGCATGAACTGAGATTCGTAGTAACTGACCCCCAGCGCACCGCCGCAGACGACAACAATCATAATGGCCAGACCGAAGAGGCGTTGTTTGATAGTGCGCATGATGACCTATGGGAAAAAGTTTCTCGTGTGTAAGTACACTACGGAGCATTTCTTAAGGATTGTTTACTGCGGTAAACGTATGGATAATTGTCGAAAAATACCAATAAACAGTATGATTTTTGTCATGAGCGAACGCTCACTTACAAGTTATGCGTTCTTTATCATGGGTCTATAGGTTAATGCACTGCAACACAAAGACCCCGACATTTGATTGTCGGGGCCTTGTCACTGATTAAAATATTCAAATGCAACAGGGGGAGTTTTTATGCTGCCCTGATGGTGCTGATGAATTTACTGACCTCATCGCGCAGGTGGCTGGCTTCTGTCTCCAGCGCTTCAGAGGCGCTAAGCACTTCTGAGGCAACCTGCCCGGTCTCGTTGGCGGCCTCACTGACGCTGCCAATGTTCTGCGAGACGTCTTTGGTACCGGTGGCGGCTTCCTGCACGTTGCGCGAGATTTCGGCGGTGGCGGATGACTGTTCCTCTACCGCTGCGGCAATCGCGGTTGAAATGCTGTTGATCTTCTCAATCGTACCGCCAATGCCCTTGATGGCGGTTACCGCATCACCAGCTACAGTCTGCATACTGCTAATCTGTGCGGTAATGTCTTCGGTCGCCTTGGCGGTTTGGGCCGCGAGGTTCTTCACTTCGCTGGCCACCACCGCAAAGCCCTTGCCGGCTTCGCCTGCACGTGCAGCCTCAATTGTAGCGTTAAGTGCCAGCAGGTTGGTTTGATTGGCAATATCCGAGATGAGCTGCACCACTTCGCCAATCTTGCGGGCGGCATCGGCCATACTCTGCACGGTTACATTTGTGGCTTTGGCCTCGCTAACCGCGGCACCGGCCGTATTGGTTGAGGCTGCAACCTGGCGGGTAATTTCGCTGATCGAGGCACTCAACTCTTCGGCTGCAGCAGCAACGGTCGAGACATTAGCAGAGGCCTGCTCTGAAGCAACTGCCACAGTGGTTGAGCGCTGGCTGGTTTGATCTGCCGTCAGGCTCAGTTTCTTGGCATAGGCTTTCATCTGCGCGGCCGAGCTGGCAACTGCACTTACCACACCCGATACCGCCTTTTCAAAGCTATCCGCCAGTTTGTACATGTCGTTGCGTTTGTCGATTTCAGCCTGCTTCTTGAGCTTCTCCTGCTCGGTACGCAGGGCCTCGGTCTCTTTCATGTTGTCGCGGAAGATCTCGACCGACTGTGCCAGCTGGCCCAGCTCATCGCTGCGGTTGGTGTGCGGTACGTTTACATCAAGCTCACCTTTCATAAGGCGGTTGATGACATCTACAATCGAGCGCAGCGGCTTGGCTGCAGCATTACCGATGTATAAACCAGCGAGTACGATGATGATGAGGCTAACTACGAGTACCTGCTCGAAGATAAGAAGGAGCTTGTCGCTAGCGCTAATCACGCTTTCTTCACCAGCATGTACAATAACCGACCAGCCAAGGCCCGGGTAGTTATAGGCGCCGCTACTATGGGTATAGCCCGCTACGTTAAAGGCCTGATCAAGCTTGTGGTAAAGGCGCACTGCGCCGCTTTCGCCATTGATAGCGGCTTTGGCTGCAGCAAAATCTTCTCCACTTTCGGCAGCCATGTTCGCGCTAAGAACGCTGCTATAGTCGCGGGAGTAGTCGCTGTTACCAGTGCTGCCGGGCAGATAATTCATCAGGTAAACGCCGTTTTTATCGAGCAGCGCGATATCAATATAATCAAGCCCGGCCTTCGATACGCTGCGGTAGGTATCCTTAACGATATCTTCAACCACCGCAAAGCCAGCAAAGTTGGCAATAACGCCAGTTACATTGCCGTTTTCATCATGTACGGGTGCGGAGAAAACCAGTGCAAGGTCGTTACCTGCCTGTAGTTTATCAAGCTCGCTATAGCGGGCGGGCTGCTGCACCGCGGTGCCGGTAAGACCCTGACCCTCGAGGAATTGGCCCTTAAGTGCCTGCACAAACCATGCTGCCTGACTATAGTTGTTGGTACTAAACTGAGCGGTGTTGATATTGGCACCTTTGGCATCCTTGGTATTGGCAACCACAACACGGCCCTGTGTGTCGGTCACCAGGACTAGGTTGTAAATGCCGTAGAGGCTCACGTAGGTGTTGAGGGCTTCAATCGCCTGTTCTGTACCAAGCCCGGCCACGGCATTGCGAATGGTGTTATTTGCGGCAAAGGCCTGCACATCGCCATAGCGTTCGAACAGGTTGCGGTCGATGGTATCGCTGATGCGGGCGGCAGTGCTGCCGATGACCTCATAGGCAATCTGGTCTATGCTGCTTTTTTGGCTGATGAACAGGCCAGTCACTGTTGCAACCGGTAATACACCGAAGATGGTGAACATCAGTACCAGCTTACCGCGCACGTTGAGTTTCATTTTAATCCCCTTTTGTTTATATGCTTCCAATATGCGCGTGAGCGTTTAAGGGGAAGTGAGTAAAAACCGCACTGCAATTTGCAACACGTACCGAGTTTGTACTGATTGCTTGGGGTATTTCTTTAAGACGCGACGTCATGCCAGCATGGCACCATGTGTTTGCTGGATGGATCACACTCAGGCTTTTTTATTCATTGAATAATATTCGCAATATGCAAATGAAAACAGCCCTGTTTTGAGCAGGGCCGTTTTCTTATTTTCTGAGGCTCTTTAGCCAGCGAGTGTCGTCACTGCTTCTTTTACGCAATGCGATGACTGATTGGCTTTATTGGTGGCTCCGGCAATCGCGCTGATGCTGTCGCTAATCGAGGCCACGGCGGTGGCGGCCTGCTGCATGTTGCGCGACATCTCGCGGGCTACAGCGCTCTGCTCTTCAACCGCAGCCGCGGTGCTGGTTACATACTCGCGCACACCCTCAATCGAGCCGCGGATGGCGCCCAGCGAGCTGGCCACGTCATCCGATATGCTCTGCATTGTGTCAATTTCCTTGGCAATCTGCTCGGTGGCATCAGTCGCTTGCTTGGCAAGGTTCTTCACCTCGTTGGCTACAACCGCAAAGCCCTTGCCGGCATCGCCAGCGCGGGCCGATTCAATGGTAGCATTAAGGGCCAGCAGGTTGATCTTACCGCCGATGCCCTGAATAAGTTCGACGATGCCGCCCATTGACTTAGCCGCCAGTGTCAGGCGCTTGGTCGCTTCATCCGCCAGCATGGTTTTATCAAACGCGGCATCGGCTGCTGTTCTTGATTTCGCCATGCTCTCGCTGATCTCGCGTACCGACGCGTTAAGCTCTTCAGCACCCGAAGCAACCGAGTTGACGTTGGCGGTGGTTTGTACCGAGGCGCTCGAGGCGCTCATGGACTGGCTATTGGCCTCGCCCACCGCACTTTCAATGGCCGAGAGGTTGGTTTCAATTTCCTTCTGCGCTTTTTCTTTGCGCATACGGCCAAGGACCTGAGCCGTCACGTCGGTAGCATATTTCACTACCTTGAACGGTTTGCCGTTCATATCCATGATCGGGTTGTAGGATGCTTGAATCCAGATCTCCTTGCCGCCTTTACCATAGCGCTTGTATTCGGCAGCCTGATACTCGCCGCGACGCAGCTTCTCCCAGAATTCGCGGTACTCGCCACTGTTTTTGTAGGCTGTATCCACAAACATGCTGTGGTGCTTGCCCTGAATCTCGCCCAGCTCATACCCTACAGCACCAAGGAAGTTGGGGTTGGCTGTAATAATGGTGCCGTCGAGGTTGAACTCAATCACCGCCTGCGACTTGCTGATGGCAGCAAGCTGACCTTGATAGTCAGCGTTTTTGAGTTTGTCGGCGGTAATGTCGGTAGCGAACTTCACAACTTTTACCACGCGGCCTTTGCGGTCTAGGATGGGGTTATAGGATGCCTGAATCCAGATCTCCTTGCCGCCCTTGCCAAAGCGCTTGTATTCAGCCACTTCGAATTTGCCGCTTTGCAGAGTTTTCCAGAACTGCGCATATTCGGCGCTGCGAGCATATTCAGGCTCTACGAACATGCGGTGGTGCTGGCCCTGAATCTCTTCAAGGCTGTAGTCTACAGCGCCAAGGAAGTTTTGATTGGCGGTCAGAATGGTACCGTCCGGTTTGAATTCAATTACCGCTTGTGAGCGGTCGAGTGCGCTGAGCTTGGCTGCTGCGTCGTTATTATTGAAAATACCGAACATATTTCCCCCTATGTAAAATACCGAATTCGATATTCTACATTATGCGCAACGCGGTTAACGGCGAGTATAATTATCTCAGCAACTACAACTTTATTTAGAAGTGATGCGCCTTTGTTTTCTCACGTATACGACATGCAGCAGTATGCTTTTTGATAATTATACTAGCTTAAATGCGCATTCAGGAATGCTGCTGTGCGGTCGTTGGCGAGTTTGGCCGAAGCTTCATCATAGTGCTCACCACCTAGGCGGGCAAAGGCGTGCTCCTGTCCTTCGTAGAGGTGATAGTCTACATTCTTCAAGCCCTTAAACAGGGGCTCGTACTTGGCGCGCACTTCTGGAGGGCCGAATTTATCATTCTCTGCAACATGCATCAAAAGCGGTGATTTGATTTTTGATATGTCATCAAGATGGTTTTGCAGGAAGACACCATAGTAGCTGACAGATGCGTCAACTGTGGTGCGTGCACTCATGAGTACGGCCATGCGGCCACCAAGGCAGAAGCCGGCGGTGCCTACTTTGCCGGTGCAGCCTGCTTGCGCGCGCAGCCAGCTGAGGGTGGCGTCGAGATCTTCCACACCCTTGTCGATGTTAAAGCCGCCGAGCAGGGCAAAGGCCTTGTCCCATTCTTCTTTGCTCTGGTCGGTCAACTGCACATCGCGCTCCTGGCGCCAGAACAGGTCAGGCACTACGGCGTAGTAGCCTTGCTGCGCAAACATGTCGGCCCAGTCGCGCATATTGCGGTTTACGCCGAAAATTTCCTGAATCAGGATCAGGCCGGGGGCCTTGTCTGCATGCGCGGGTTTGGCGACATAAGCACCAAAACTGCCGGATTTGTCAGACGCAGGAATAAGAATATCGGGCATAACGGGGGGCTCCTAGAGGTTCTCATATATATATGCTAGTGCAGTGACATGAACAATGCAGACACTATATACGCACTGGCCAGTGCAAATGGACGTGCGGGCGTAGCAATTATTCGCGTCTCCGGCCCGCTGACTTCAACCTGTGTCATTGAGCTTACAGGCGCGTTACCCAAACCGCGCTTTGCCCGTTTGTGCAAATTCGTGCAGCCCGGCAGCGATGACATGATTGATGAAGGCCTCGTGCTGTGGTTTGCGGGCCCTGCAAGTTATACCGGTGAAGACATGGCCGAGCTACAGGTGCACGGCAGTCGCGCGGTGGTTTCCAGTATTACCAAGGCTTTGGCGGGGCTTGGCTGCCGTCTGGCAGAGCCGGGCGAATTTACCCGCCGCGCAGTCGTGCATGGCAAGCTCGACCTGACCGCTGCCGAAGGCGTGGTTGATCTGGTTGATGCCGAGACCGAGGCCCAGCGCAAACAGGCCTTGCGCCAGTTAGGCGGTGCACTTGCCACCCTTACGCAAAACTGGCGCACCGAGCTGACACGGCTTGAAGCGCATCTGGTCGCCGCGATTGATTTTGCGGATGATGATTTGCCAGCTGGTCTTATCGAGAACATCCGCCAAGGTGTGAGCGCGCTGGTGGCTGACCTGCGCCTGCATCTTGAGAGCGGTATTGTGGCCGAGCGGCTGCGCGAAGGCGTTTACGCCGCCATTATCGGCGCGCCGAATGTGGGCAAGTCATCCCTGCTTAACCGCCTCACCCGCCGCGATGTCGCGATTGTCACGGCTCTTGCCGGCACCACGCGCGATGTACTTGAGGTGCCGATGGATGTGGGTGGTTATCCGCTTACATTGGCGGATACCGCAGGCCTGCGTGAAGCAGTAGATGTTGTAGAGCAGGAGGGTATTCGCCGCGCACTCGAGCGCGCCAATATGGCCGACTTCAAATTGCTTGTGCTGGATGCCACTGCGCCCGACCTTGCCGTGCTGAGCCATTACAAGGCTGGCGATATCATTGCGCTCAATAAATGTGAGCTGGCCGTGCCCGACCTGCAGTTACCCGTTGCCCCTATACGCATATCGGCCCGCACCGGCGATGGATTGAATGAACTGATGCAGGCGCTGGCGGCGCGTACCGCCGAGCTGGCGGGCGTTAGTGCCAACCCCACCCTCACCCGCAGCCGCCATCGCGAAGTGGTTGCAGCCACCATCTATTCGCTTGAGCGCGCTTTACAGCCTACGCTGAATATCGATCAGCTGGCGGATGATATCCGCCATGCCAGCCGCACACTCGGCCGCCTCACGGGCCAGGTTGGTATCGAAGATCTGCTCGATGTGGTGTTCAGGGATTTTTGTTTAGGTAAGTGAGAACGCACGCTTATAAGTGCGTGTAGCCTGCTCGATGATATCCCGCATCAGGCCTTTATCCAGCCCGCCGGCATAAGCCGTAACAAACTGCTCGGGCATAACAGCGGTACGCCCATAGGAGACTTCGCCCTCAGCCCGCGTGAGTGTTTCAAAGCTCTGCACCGGACCGGTCATGGTCACCATATAAGTCGGCTTGCCGTTTTTATGCATGGTTGATTCAATCACACAGGCAGGTACCAGTGCGCCAAGGGTAACGCAAATCTCTTCATGCGTTTCACGCCGGGCCGTGTCGTCACAGTTTTTATCCGGATGTTCGGTATGTCCGCCCGCCAGATCAATCCCGCGGGTCTCGAGCAGTGCAACTACAATCTCGCCCTTGTCGTTAAACGGGACGACCGAGACCGAGGTAATCTGGTTAAAGTCTGGCAGCGGCGTACCTTCGGGGAGCAGCGTGAAGGTATGGGGCTTGTTTTCTAGGGTGCGGTCATCTGACATCATGGCTAGACTATAGGCAATTGCCCTCTGCTATTTCAAGCTTTCATCAAAAAGTATAAGTACATGGCCCAGCACACGTTTTTCGTCCTCTGGGGAAACAGCGTTCTTTATATACTGCGTACCATCCCATAGCCTGAACTGGCTGGAGCCACCGCCATCTAAGTTTAAAAACGCATCAAGCTCAAGCTGCAGGCCGATGTGCTGAAGCTCAGGCAGTGTACAGCCCTCGCCCTCGACCATAACAAAAACAAGCTCGCGCCCCTGAATGCCAATCGCCGTACGTGGATGGTTTTGCAGACCATGCGCAAGGATGCTGGGCGGCGTGATGGTGCCTTGCGCAAGGGGCTGCATTTTCTCGACTGTTAGCGCTAATGCCTCGCTGTTCCATATCAGCAGCGGCGTACAGCCCAGCACATACTTCTCGGTTTTATTCAGATCAGCATAACGGATGATGCGCCAGGGCGCGCGTTTTTCGTTCTGCACGAAAAAGCCGTAGCCCTGTATGTCGCGAAAGTCTTCGTAATAATGATCGCGGATCTTGACCACGCCTACAGGGTCGCCCACCTGAAAATCCTGATGCGGCCAGTCGTAAAAGTCTTTGCGATAATGCGAGAACCCACCATTGATGATAAAGCGGATACCCGGCTGCGCGGGAATGATTTCATCCATCGCCGCGCCCGCGCCGATATGATTACCCGGCATGGCAGGCGTTATGGCTTCCGATACTTTGGAGATCAGCAGGGTGAGGTCGCCGGTAAAATCATTATCGATCCGGATGATCCATACAGAGCGCCCTGCCAGCAGATCGGTGTGTTTGGCGTAGCGCATTATGGTTTGAACCAGAAAAACACCTGCGAGAAATCTGCCGGACAATCTACATCAGCGAATGTGAAGGGCGGGTAGAGGGTCTGATAGACAGCATTGCTCAGAGTCTGGATTTGCACGTAAATGAAATCGCTGTTGTCCTTGATGAGGGATCCGAAGCGCGCTACCAGCTGGCGGCACTCAGCGGCGGTTACCTCGCTGGGATAGACAACTGACCCCGGGCCGTAGAACTTCACGCCCAGCTTGGGGCAGTCGGCATAACAGGCGAGAGCCGCCTCAATACGTGCGCCAAGGGGCGAAATGGCATGATTGCCAAAAGCGCTAAACCCGGGCGGATAGCCGTTTGCGGCATTCAGCGTTGTGCCAATCTGTACGCTGTCGCCATTACTGGTAGGGTAGGCAGCAAGCGGAAACAGTTTGCGCGAGTTATTGATGGTGGTGAGAATCCCCATCGCTGTTTCATTTATACGCATGTTCTGTGTAATGCTGCTGGCCGCCACCCAGATGCCGCCGATGACCAGCCCGATGATCCCGAGTACAACTGCCGCTTCAACCAGATTAAATCCCCGGCGCACGGTTACTCGGATCCGCGGGCTCGGCGCATCGCTTCAAAGCGCGGACGGTCTTTCTCCATGGCCGAGCGCCAGTAGAGTGACTGGAACCCGACATCCATTTTCGACAGCGCGCGTAGATATTCGGCATAGCCGGCACAGCTGCGCAGCGGGTCGAACAGGTCGGCTGCCTGCTGCAGCTGTGTTTGCGAGAGTGTGGGGTGCAGCGCCCTGAACTCGCGCCAGAAGGCGCTGCTCGCCGCGTTGCGCGCAGGGATGTAGTTATGGTGTTGCGGGGTGATTTTATAGGTCACGCCATCTTCGGCCGAGAGCATGAGACGCTCTGACGCCAGCATATACTCAATGAAGTAGCGCCCACCCGCTGTGGCATCCACTTTCTCAAATAGCGCGCTATTGGCAAAATACTCTTCGCACAAACCCGGGCCATTGCCCTGCAGTTTTACCAGCCGGTCGATCAGCGCAAGCTGGGTATCGACATAGTCTTTGATCGCGCCTTCTTTTACCGTCCAGATATAATCGGTGAGGTAATTCACATTAAAGATCTGCTGCAGCTCCATTTGCCCGCGCTCGATGCCGTCCTGCCCGGCCTTGTCGTAATACGGCATGAAGTGGGCATTAAACAGTCCGCGGGTATTGGGGTGTTTGGCAATCACCATGGCGTTTACAGGGTAGGTATCCACCCATTTGGTAATAGCGGCCTGCCGGTCTTCCTGCTTTTTGAAGGCGTAGAGCATGAACCCGATCACGCATAAGGCCGCGAGCGTGGCGATGGCGATAACGGCCATATTGGCTTTGGCGGGGGCTGGCTGGTTCATGGCGGGGTGTCCTTGTTTTTTCAAACTTTCCTTACGTTACCTTACGCCAGCTACTCTTGCAATCGCCCCCCTCAACCCGCTATACCCACCGCTATGAGCGAATTTGACGTCATCATCATCGGTGGGGGGCATGCGGGCTGCGAAGCTGCGGCGGCTTCGGCACGCATGGGCGCGCGCACTGCCCTTGTGACGCACAAGTTTGCCACCATCGGCGAGATGAGCTGCAACCCGGCTATTGGTGGTCTCGGCAAGGGCCACCTCGTGCGCGAGATTGATGCGCTCGATGGCATCATGGCGCGCGTGGCAGATAAGGCGGGCATCCAGTTCCGGGTGCTCAACGCCAGCAAGGGGCCAGCCGTGCGCGGTCCGCGCGCGCAGATTGACCGCAAGCTGTATCGCGAAGCCATGCAGGCCGAGCTGCTGAACACCCCCAACCTCACGATTGTTGAGGGTGAGGCGGCTGACCTGATCATCAAGAACAACCGCATCGCTGGTCTTGTGTGTGCGGATGGCCGAGAGATACCGGCCAAAGCCGTGGTCATTACCACCGGCACCTTCCTGCGCGGAGTTACCCATGTGGGCGAAGAGCAGAAGTCAGCCGGCCGCTATGGCGAGAATCCGTCGATTAAACTTGGCGAAACCCTGGAGCGCCTCGGTCTGCCCATGGGCCGCCTTAAAACCGGCACGCCCCCGCGGCTAGATGGCCGCACCATTGACTGGTCGGTGCTTGAGATGCAGCAGGGTGATGCGCCGCCCACGCCCTTCTCTACCCTGACCTCGCATATCACCGTGCCGCAAATTGCCTGTGGTATTACCTATACCAACGAGAAGGCGCATGCGGCGATCAGGGCCAACCTGCACCGCGCGCCTATGTACTCGGGCCAGATCTCATCCACCGGCCCGCGCTATTGCCCGTCGATTGAGGACAAGGTGGTGCGCTTTGCCGAGAAGGACCGTCACCAGATTTTCCTTGAGCCGGAAGGGCTGGATGACCCCACTGTTTACCCCAATGGCATTTCAACTTCGCTGCCGCGCGATGTGCAGGACCAGCTGGTGCGTGCCATGCCGGGTCTTGAGAACTGCGTGATCCTGCGCCATGGTTACGCGATTGAGTATGACTATTGCGACCCGCGCGCCCTTAAAAGCTCGTTCGAGTCAAAGCATCTCGCCGGTCTGTTCATGGCAGGGCAGATTAATGGCACCACGGGCTATGAAGAAGCTGCAGCACAAGGCCTGCTTGCCGGCCTGAACGCAGCCTTGCTGGCGGGCTCTGAGACCAGCACCTACACGCCCTTCGCACTCGACCGCGCCGAAGGATACCTCGGTGTGTTGATTGACGACCTGATGACCCACGGCGCGCCCGAGCCGTACCGCATGTTCACCTCGCGCGCTGAATACCGCCTCATCCTGCGCGCAGATAATGCCGATCAGCGCCTGACTGATATCGGCCTTGAGCTTGGTTGTGTTGGTTCTGTTCGCGCTGCCAGCTGGGCCGCCAAGAAGGCCGAGATTGAAAACGCCCGCGCTATTGCGCAGCAGGACGCCAAATCGCCTAACGAGCTGGTGGCGCTTGGCGTGCAGGTGAATTTGGATGGTGTGCGCCGTAGTGCGCTTGAGCTGCTGCGTTATCCGGATGTATCGCTGGAGCAGATCAAATCCATCTGGCCGGCGCTGGCGGGTTTCTCGCCCGAGATTCTGGAGCAGATCGAAATTGATGGCCGTTATGCCGGCTATCTCGAACGCGCTGAGGCAGACATCACCGCCTATCGCCGTGAAGAGCAGCTCGAGCTGCCGGCCGCGCTTAACTACGGCAACATCGGTAATCTTTCAGCCGAGCTGAAGTTGAAGCTGGAGAAAAACCGCCCAGCGACACTGGGCGCCGCTTCGCGCATTCCCGGCATGACCCCGGCTGCGCTTATCGCCCTGCTCCGCCACGTTAAGCGCAAGGCTGCGTAAGTAGCTTTGCTCAGTTCAGGCTGGGTAAGTGGAAGTAAGCGCCGACCTCACCCGCCACAGTGCCGGTGCAGCAATTTTCATAGTAGAAATCCACGCTCGCGCCACTCGGGTCATGATTGTACTGCGAGCAGCCTGGCGTAGCTCCATGCGGTAGATAGGAGCGGCCGATTTTAGTGACCATGAAATATTTTATACGCGCGCAGACATATCGGTCCGATATGGTTTGCCACGAATACCCCAGTGTAAAGAGCCCGCCGATGCGGCCTGTTGCAGGGTTGGATTGAGAGAGCTCCGAATAGATCATGTTGTTGAACGGGTCGCGTGGCCTTTCTCCCGGCTTGAGCGTCCAGCCCGGCGGTGTTTGCAGCGATGCTAGAACATTATGCAAGTTACAGTTGGCGCCATTGCAGCCAGCCTCCACTGCCTGTTTGGAGGTGATAAGCGTGCCGATCTGGTTGGCGTAGTAGTAAAGGCCCTGCTCTGTTTCGGTGAGTTTCCGCGAGTACTGTATTTGCGCAGAGACAGCCCAGATGCCACCAATCACCAGACCGACCACTGCGAGTACAATTGCTGCCTCGACGAGGCTGAAACCGTTTCTTGTTCTCATTATTCTGCCGGACATTCGGGTTTGGCCTTATTCTAAGCGTTCAGATTTACTGTTACAGTTGCTTAGGTTAATACTTTATTTCCTTTATCAGGCAGAGATCGTGCAAATTACTCAAAGCGGCGGTATTGATGTTCCATATCAATCATCGGTAAGCGGGCGCGTTTAAAAGGCAATGTAGTTTTGCCCTAGTTGCGGCTCTAATCTCGGTTAAATCCCGCATAATAATTATTGTTACAGGCTTACCGCGCATCAAGTGTGTGACTTTTCCTTAATGCTTTCGGCCTAACTTAAAGGGAAGGCCCCGTGCTTATTAAGCGCAAGAAGGGCATTTTTATAAGTGCGATACAACGAGGATATTATGAATAACAACAAGCGCAATTTCCGCGCAGGCTTTAGCAGAGCCGGTTTCAGCAGGGTCGATGCCGGTATGCTGCTCATCGTAACGTTTTTGGCGTTACTCATGAGCTATCTGACTGACCGCATTTTCCGCAACGGCGAGAACCTGACCAATCTGCTTGAGTGGCTGGATGAGACCAACGCCGAGCTAAAGCGCGGCGTGACCGCCGATCAGCTGCGGGAGTTGCTGGGCACCAACCTGCACAGCACTGCGGATTGGGATTTTATCTTCATGGCCTGCGGTGGCTTCGCATTGGTAGTGGCCTTGCTTCTGGCGATCAATGTAACGCGCCGTATCAGCCGCCGGTTTAACCTTGCGCGTCTCTCAAAGGCTAAGCCCAAGCATGGCCGCCGCGCCGAGAAACTACTCAAGCCGAGCAAGCGTAGGGCTGCGTGACATTCTCTTGTTTTGTAATTAGGTGGTAACGCCAACCGGGTTATCAAGACGCGGCAGGCTTAGCTACGTAAGCAGCGCGCGTTCCGTTATGCCCAACAGACTAAATACTGCGGCAGGCTCAGGAAGCCGCCCGAGCCGGGTAAGTCAGATCAGGTTGCATCAGTTAGTTGCAACAGCGGATAAGTTTAGTTGCAACCAGCCATTATTAAGGCAATCCGTTATTGCTTGTTGAATAATCGTTTGCTTAGGCATAATAGCGCTATTTTTTGTCGGATGTGGGCCATCAACTAAGTAAGCTTGCAACCTATTTCCCAATATTTGACAGTATCCTTTGTCAATATTTCCTAGGATTATGACAAGAGGAGCGGGTTGACTACTGCTTTTATCCCAGTACCAAGATACAGTAGCGTTTGGTCCAAGCCGCTGATCATTGGTGCTAGTGCTGGGATAGAAGCCCTTGGCCATAAGATAATTGTGCATAGCCGCAGAATTTCTTGTTGTGGTGATGTGCTTGAAGTTATTTCCGATATCTTCGATTATCAGCGTCACTTCTTGCATAAATGCATTCAGGTTCTGATTTCGGGTCACTGCGCTGGCCGCAACCCAAATGCCGCCGATGACTAGGCCGATGACACCCAACACGATTGCCGCTTCAACGAGGTTGAAGCCTTTGCGCATACGCTGCTTTATTGCCTGCTGCAGTTCTAGCCCTTAACCCCCATACGATAACGAAGCTATAAGCCTCATTATTTGATATCGTAGGAGTTAATAATTAGTTTCTAGGCCTTGGTTGTCCCCAGCCGTTCGACGATCAGCGGGTTAGCCCCATAACCTAACAAGCACAGGGCCGTTTGAAGCCCTAATTCAGCTTTATTTGCGCGATAAACTATGGCCGCCCAGCCTGGAATATGAAAACGTTGGTTGCGCCAGCCTCACAGCCTACGGCGGCCCATGTAGCCATAGCTGCCTGATCTGGCGATTCACGATCAAACACGTACTGATAATAACTCCCACCAACGGCAATTATGATTCTGCCGCTATTGGAATTGGCAGGATTGCTGGCGTATACGCCGCCTTCATAAGGCGTGATGCGGGCTGCACTTGTGGCTAACCATACGCAATCGGCCCTATCAACATAACCTATGCCATAGCTTAGCGTATCAGGGCTGCCGGTGAAAACCGCTACTCCGCCATATATGCCTGCTGGGTGCTTATAGACGTGAGCATCAGATGAGATAGCCCAATCCCATTTATCTCTGTCGGTCGCCGACATGCTAGAGACCGCTAAAAGCGACTCTGCCGGGTACAATGTATTTGTAAGCGGCATTAGTACTGCGCCACTAGGCGGAATGGGCATGCCACGCCATGTTTCAGCAACACGTGAGCGCAAATCGAGGAGGAGCTCTGCGTAAGCTGTGCGCCGTATTTCTCTTTGTACGGATGAGGCGGCTACCCATATACCGCCAATAACAAGGCCGATAACACCAAGCACAATCGCAGCTTCTACAAGGTTGAAGCCTTTTCGGCGGCAGGGCCTGTACTGCGCGCCTTTTGCAGGATTGGTGCAATCAGGGCGAGAGATATCCAAGCGAAGCATAATTTAGTTTATGCAGATTTTATGGCCGATGCTTTAATTATTTCTCGGCTTTTATCAAAAATAGAGCTTTTTGCAGGGTTACAGGTACTGGGCTTTACCATGGCTGGAGTTTTTTTTCTTGTTTTGGGCGATCTCGATATGCTGCTATCCGGCGTCTTTACTGATGGAGTTATGAATGAGCAAATCCCCTACCCCACGTCCTGTAAAAATTGCAGTTGGTCTGGCTGTTGCCTCTGTCGTTGGTTCAGTGGCTTTGCTTGTCTCTCTCTTCAATAACCTCTCTAAAGCACCCGAGGTTGTGTTCGCACCTGTTAAGGCGATGTCGCCGGAAGACATGGCTTGCAGTGCTGCTTTTGCCGGCACTGTTTATAGTGTTAGCTTTTCCAGCAAACCTGCGGCCGAGCGCGCCGCTATTGAAGCGATGCATAATACACCCGCCGAGGGCAACCTGCTGCTCAAGGGCTGCGCTGCCGCCTGGAATAAGGATGTGACCCGCCTTGAAGCGCAGGCTGACAAGCCCGACAGCTTTGCCTGCGCCGAGAACCGTGACATTCTTATGCGTCTTGCCCAGATCAAGCGGGCGGGCGTTGATGATGCCGCAGGCTTTGATGCACTGAACAGTCGTGCCCTGGGTGTGATGAATAATCATTGTGCGGGCGTGCCTATCCCGCGGCGTTAGGCTGACTACTAATACGTGTAATATATTTTATCCCGGTTTTAGCTGCTTTTTGTTATTGTCAGGGTTGCGCTTTTAGCTAAGGTTAAGTGGATGATGAGTTCTTCACGTCTTCAGGCTACGCGCGGCTTTAATTTGGTTGAAGCTGCAATTGTGCTGGGCGTGGTTGGCCTGGTTATCGGTGGTATCTGGGTGGCGGCTGTATCAGTGCAGCAGAATATGAAGCTGAATCAGGCTGTAACAGGCACTTTAACAGTGGTGCAGAATGCGCGCCGTATTTTCCCGCCCGAGTTGGCGCCGGGCAATCACACGCTTACGGGTGATCTCACAACTATGCTGCTTAGCGGGGTTGATGGGTTCAAGGTGACCGGCGTTGTTGCCATGCATCCCATCGGCACAGCGCAAGACGGCTGGAACCCGCTGATAATCGAGATACAGCCGTCCTTTGTGGGGCTCACCTTCTACAGTCTGAATAAGAGCATGTGCATAAACCTTATATCGCGTGTCACCTCGCGCTTCAGGGATCAGACCAACCTCATCAACGCCAGTGCAGATGGTACGCTCTATACAACTCTGCCCGTTTCGCCGGACACAACCGCGCTTTGTGCCTCACCGGCCGACCCCACAGACAGTAACTCGCATTACGTGACTTTTGCTTTCGTCCGGTAGCATTTATACATTTGCCCTACCCCGCCTGTGCGTGTTAATTCCTCGCCCATGAGCAAAGCCGACTTCATCAAGCGCACCGCCGATTATGTTTCACATGAAACACTGGGCAAGCTCCAGCGCTATGCCGAGCTGCTGGCCGAATGGCAGCCCAAGATCAACCTCGTCGGCCCCAAAACCATCCCCGAGCTCTGGACCCGCCACCTGCTCGATAGTGCGCAGCTCTATCCCCTGCTCCCACCGGGGACCCAGCGGCTGGTGGATATGGGGGCTGGCGCAGGCTTCCCCGGCCTCGTGCTGGCCATCCTCGGCGTGCCGGATGTGCACCTGATCGAGAGCGACCAGCGCAAGTCCATCTTCATGCAGCATGTTTCACGTGAAACTAAGACGCCTGTGACCGTGCATAACGTCCGCATCGAGGCCGCCTCTGCCCTCGGCGCTGATGTGGTCACCGCCCGCGCCCTCTCCGCACTCACCGAGCTTTTGCCCTATACTGCCCGCCACCTGAAGGCTGGTGGCAGCGCCCTCTTCCTTAAAGGCGGCAACTGGGAGCAGGAAGTTAAGGACGCCGAGGCCGATTGGGTGTTTCACATGAAACATAGCCCTAGCCTGACCTCCCCAGACGGTGCTATCGTCCGCCTCGACGATATTAGTCCGCGGGGGTAATTCACCATGAAGCAGCCACGTATTCTGGCCGTAGCCAATCAAAAAGGCGGCGTTGGCAAGACCACCACCACCATCAACCTCGCGACTGCCATGGCGGCGGTGGGCAAGCGCGTGCTGCTGGTCGATCTCGACCCCCAGGGCAATGCCTCCACCGGCGTGGGCGTGCCGATGAACCTGCGCACCCCCGGCAGCTACGCCGTGCTGTTTGGGGATGTGCCGATGGAAGACGCAATCCGTCATACCGCTATTCCGGGCATGGACATCATCCCCGCCGCCTCCGACCTCGCAGGCGCTGAAATTGAGCTGGTGCCAGAGGACCAACGCGAATACTTCCTCCGCTCTGCTTTACGTAAGGGTAATCTTGACCAAGCGGAATCAACTACTTATGAAAAAGCCGGCATGAATGCCATAGACGCTGCCATCAGAGCCGGTATTGCCGAAGAGCGCCAGATGAGCAGCCCCGGCTATGATTACATTATTATCGACTGCCCCCCTGCCCTCGGCCTGCTCACCCTCAACGCTTTGGTGGCGGCGGATGCGGTGCTGGTGCCGCTGCAGTGCGAGTTCTACGCCATGGAAGGCCTCTCGCACCTCTTGCGTACGGTTGATGTGATTGGCCGTAACCTCAACCCCGGCCTGTCGCTGCAAGGCGTGGTGCTGACCATGTATGACAAGCGCAACGCGCTTTCGCGTCAGGTAGAAGACGAAGTGCGCGCACATCTGGGCGAGAAAGTTTATCAGAATGTCATTCCGCGCAACGTGCGCATCTCGGAAGCGCCATCACATGGCAAGCCGGTGCTGATCTATGATTTCAAGTCCACCGGCGCACAGGCTTATATCCAGCTGGCGCGTGAAATCCTGCAACGTGAAACCGTGTTAAACCCCACTTCATTAAACAATGTTCAATTACCTGAGGCTGTAGCATGACCACCGACGATTCAATCACCATCAAGTCACCCACTGCAGCAGCCCCTGCCCGCGGCCCGCGCCGTACTTTAGGCAAAGGCCTTGGTGCCTTGCTTGGCGAAGCGGCGGAAGACTACTCGCAGCTCGATAGCGCGCGCCCGGCTACAGCCAAAGCCATGCCGATTGAAATTCTCAGCGCTGGCCCGTATCAACCGCGCCAGAACTTCGGCACCGTTGCGCTTGAAGAGCTGGCTGAATCAATCAAGGAAAAGGGCATTATCCAGCCCATTCTGGTGCGCCGCCACCCGAGCAAGCCAAATGAATTCCAGATCATTGCGGGTGAGCGCCGCTGGCGCGCCGCGCAGTTGGCTGGCCTGCATGAAGTGCCGGTTATTGTGCGCGAAATGGCCGATAGCCAGATGGCCGAAGTCGCACTGATTGAAAACGTCCAGCGCGAAGACCTGACGATTTTAGAAGAAGCGCAAGCCTACCAGAAGCTCATCAACGACTTCCATCACACGCAGGATGCCGTGGCCAAGCTGGTGGGCAAGAGCCGTGCGTATATTGCCAATACACTGCGCCTTTTAAAGCTGCCGCAGGATGTGCAGGATAAGGTGAACGAGGGCCTCATCACTGCGGGCCATGCGCGCGCGCTGCTGTCTGTCGGCAATGATCCCGACCTGTACCAGAAGCTGCTGGCGCGCAATAACGGCGGCAAGGGCATGAGCGTGCGCGAGGCCGAAGCCGCCGCGCAGGAGCAGCGGGCCGAGAAGGGCATCAAGCCCATTAAAGGCAAGCTGCGTGATGCCAATACTGTCGCGCTCGAGAAAATGCTGGCCGATACACTGGGCCTGAAGGTGAGCATCACGGGCAGGGGCGCCAAAGGCACTCTCATGATCAGGTATCAGAACCTCGATCAGTTGGATGACCTGCTGCGCAAACTGTGCGGCGGGACAGTGCGGATTTAATTAGAGATATGAAAAGGGCAGGGGAGCGAAAGCTCCCTTTGCTTTTTAGGGGAGGGATCCCCAATAGGATAAAATTAAATTCTATGTCATTCTGGTTATGGCACTTCACTTTAAGTGAATACTACAATCACAACGATATGGATAAAACATATTGCCAATAAAAAAAGAAATCATCCAGCGATATATTAAGCTATATCAATGTGTCATGTATTCAAAAATTTCTACATCGTTTCGTCAACATAGATACCGCGGCTTTAATCTCGTTGAGGCGGCAATCGTATTGGGGGTCATAGGCTTGGTTATTGGTGGCATTTGGATCGCTGCAAGTACTGTCTATGAGAATATGAAGGTTGCACATCTAATAACGACAGTAACGCAGATAAATAATAATGCTCAGAAGGTCCTAAGCGCATCCATGGTGCTGGATAATGCATATACGACTATTCCGAGTCAGCTTAGATATGAAATTATACCTAAAGATACGGCGGGCCCTTCAATAGACGCAGTTGGCGGTGGGTGGGGTTATACCTCGAATATTCATAATGGTTATAATGGTAGTTATGGCGTAAGCATCGTATCTCGTGCAGATGGAGCAACTTATTATAATGCACCTAATGGTGCTATTCTTATCAACGTCACAAATCTTCCCAGAGCGGCTTGTATAAATTTCATCACTCGCATCACCGCCTCAGCAAAAAATGAATTAATTAATGTTGGAAATGCCTTTGGAGTGAATAGGACTAATGCATTTCCTGTACCCGTAGATACACCTATCTGCCAACAAAGTCGTAATCACCTTTATCTGATGTTTAAATTTGAAAGAATAAACTAGCCGTCTTGAACTAACCTCTGTTTCCAGACGTAGAGTACTAATCTAGAGGTAGGGTGACATTTTACTTGCGCTTATCAGGCGGCATTTCATAGTCTCCAGCCACCATGTACAAACCGCCCCGCAGGATTTTACCCAGCTATGCTAAGCGCCGTCAGGCGTCGCATTTGTTCCGTGAGTTTTTGCGCGGGGCAGGGGCTGGCGCGCTCGATCGCGGCAGCAAGCTGCGCCGCCGCTGGGGGCTTGGTGTGCTTGTGGGTATTGGCGCCGCAGTGCTGGCGCCGCATCTGGCCGGCACGGTGTTGCTGCTCGGTGTGTCATCCGCTGCTGGTGTTGTGGCTTACATGGGCGTGCAGGCAGTGGCTGCTGTGGCGCACCGCGTGGCCAACAAGGGCATACCCGAAGCACCTAACCATAACCGTAAGGCGCAGGCCTGGGGCAGGCGGGTAACCACCGCCACTGCGGCAGTTGGATTTATTGTAGCAACCGGCGTAACCGCTGGCTTTACTTTGGTGGCTGGCTCCAGTGTCGAGCGTTCGGCACCGCAGTTCAGGTACCCGCCACCACGGCAATACAACGTGGCTTTACCGCCGCAGCCAGTCGCTCTCGTCGCGCCCAAGCTCACACTCTCATAAGCAGGATAACCATGCCCCGTAACAAAACCGGTTATTATGATCTTCAGGCACCCGCTGATTGCGATACGCCCAGCAAGGTAGCTGACCTGTTGTATGGGGTGGATATCGCCAAGTTGCAGGCCAGCAGCGATGAAGGCATTTTGCGCCTGCGCATCACTGCGCCAGATTCCCGCTGGGGCGCGCACCCGGTTTTTAATGTGATCAGCGATGGTTTCCGTTCGGCTGGCCTTGCTCATGGTGGCTTTGGCAAAAATGAAGCCAGCGTAAGCACCACCCGTAAAGGGATGGGCGATGCCGTACTCATATGCTCAACCGACTTGGTGAATGTGCTTGAGAAGCTGCGCATTGGCCTGCGCCATCAGGGCGAAGCCTTTAGGATGTAGGCTTGTGGTTTTGCGCACGCACCACCCGCACGCGCGGCCAACAGCTTAAGCAAAGGGACGCAGTTACAAGCAGATAGCGCGCCGCAAGCGATGCGGATTCCGCTTAACCATAGTGTTACTTGCGGTTAACCATAATTATATGGCTTATAAAACCATAAGATTTTTGAAAGGCCATGAAATGACCGCACAGGGAATTAGCAGCTATTGCGATACATCCGCCTGGCAGCGCATGTTGCGCCCTTATACGGTTGGAAGTTCGCAGGTAGCGGCCTTTGGCGGTTTGGGTCTCATGACTATGGGTTTGCAGTCTCTATGGCGGCCTGAGCTGTTCCAGAATCCGGTTTATTTTACTGCAGGCGTGATGTGCGCTACCTCAGCAGCTGTGGGTCTTGCAGGTTTTTCGGCGGTACATAGGGTGACCGGCCGTTATGATGATATGCCGCTTGAGAATAATATTGGCCGCGGCTTGAACATTGCGGCGGCAGCAACAGCAGGTATGGTCGCACTGGCTGGCTTTACTGCCAATGTGCCGCCAGCTGCACCGCTTGCAGCGCCACCTACATCGACCTTCAATATCAAATCGCAAGACTGCCAGAGTATGCCGGTGCAAAAGGAAATCCAGCGCCTCGCCAAGGCAGGGTTCAAGGTAACTTGTGCGCCGTAGGGGTAAGACGATGCAAACTGATCTCTCGAGTAGATTTTCCAGCCTTACAGTTCGTAGCAGACATACTGTGCGCGAGTTTGTTGCAGGTATTGGCGAAGGCTCGGCCAAAACGGGATTTTGGTTTCTAGGCGCAGCCGGTGCTGTAGGTGTAGGCGCTTATCATCTGGCACCAGCACTTCCGCATAACTCGTTAGTAATTGCCGGGCATGGCGGCACCGCTTGCGTGACATTAGCAGCAATAGCGGTATTCAATTTTATGAGTGCATCACTCGATCATGCTGTAAACGGCAGGCGTCCTGCGCTACTGCCCGAGCCCGATAACAAGGCACATTATTTAGGGCAGATTTGTAAATTCATCGGTGCGCTGGCAATAGGCTGTACCACTGCCTATGGTACCTCTGTGATTGTATCCCCTACACTAAAGGGGTTGCAGGATGGTATTAACAGCGGCGCTACAATTGAAACAACACCGCAACAATCAAAGCCTGTGCAGCTTATTCTGCCATAAACATCAAGAGGCCCTGCGGCCCATGCTGGCAATGGCCATCAGGGCGCGGGCGCACATGGCGGTATCGCGCAGGCCGCTCGATTTGCACTCGGCCTCGGCTTGGTGCAGGCGCTGCAGGACGGCTTCCAGCTGCGTACGGCGCCAGATATTGGCCTGGCGCTCAAAGCGGTCGGTATCTTTCCAGAATACCGGCGGGCGCAGGCCTTTAATGGCAATTCCAATCGGCTCGGGGCTGGCGGCGACTTCATAAAGCCTGGTGAAGTGGCGCTGCGCCGCGCGCAGGATGGCAATAGTGCTAATGCCATCGCCATACAGGCGCTCGAGGCTGCGATCGAGAACCTCAAAGTTGCCATCGCCTGCAGCCCAGGCTGGGTCATCCATATCCAGCGTGGCTGAATCGCCAATCGCTTTGGCCACGTCCTCGAGTGAGAGTTTGCCGCCTTCGCCAGCTAAGGTAATGAGCTTTTCGATTTCCTGCCGCGCGACGCCGCGGTCACTCGCAATGAGGTTGGCGAGCAGGGCAATCGCATCGGCTGAGGCGCTGATCTTGTGCTCTTTAAACGCTTCAGCCGCGAGGCGTACCAGATCGCGCGTATCGGCTTCATAGCAGGGAATGGCAGCGGCAATCTCGGCGCCTTCAAACATTTTGCGCAGGGGCGAGGTGCCGCGCAGGTCGCCAGCCTCAACGATGAGGAAGGAGTCGCCCGCAGGCAGCTGGCCGAACAGGTTTTGTACCGCGGCAGCAGTTGAATCTTCGGCATCCCTAACGCGCACCAGGCGGCGGCCGCCCATGAGGGACTGCGCGCCCATTTCATCCGCCAGACGGGCAGGGTCGCTCTTCAGGCTATCGGCGGCGATGTCGCTCACATTAAACGGATCAGTAATATCCGGCACAGTGCTTTTGGCGAGTTGCTGGCCGCGTTCACGTACCAAACCGCCATCCGGCCCGAACAGCAGCACGGCACGAATATCTTTCGGCACAGCTTTAAGGAACGGTTCGGCTTTCTTGATCAGCATGACGATGGACTATAGCGCAAAGGAAGCGTTGATATAGAGCATTTCACCATTACGGTTGTCATAAGCTTCGGTACAAAAAGCTACAGCAGAAAGCGGGTTATCGTCAGCAACGCCAAAGTAGCCATCACTGCCGACGTTAACCAGAAGGTTCTTCTCGCCTTTAAGCGCTGCATAAAGGCCGGCAGCAACTTTGCTGCAGGTGGCAACATCCGGAACATAGGTGGCGATCTCAATTGTCGGGATGTATTCAGCAGCAGTGCCATTAACAACCACGCCCGCAGTCAGGCGCAGGCCCCAGGGGTTTTTCGGTGTAGTGCCGGATAACGCATCACCCGGAAAAACGGTTTCATTAAAACCGGTGTTTACATCACTGTTATAAACATCAGAGCCCCAGCCGATGCTTTCATTCTGCAGCAGGGTGCGCAGATTGGTGGCAATCTGCATGATCTGGCTGGTTGAGCGGGTAATACGCTCATTCTCGCGCGAGGAGGCCGAGGCCACCCAGATACCGCCAATAACAAGGCCGACAACGCCCAGCACAATCGCTGCTTCAACAAGATTGAACCCGCGGCGCTTGATGCTCCGGCCAGACTGGTAAATACGCATTAGCTATAATCCCTGCTTGAATAAATTTGGTGATTGAAAATGAGATGAGACGCAGCGCCAATCAAGACAAGAGCGGGTGGGGTTTATTTTTCTTGTCCCGCAAGGTAAAGCGCAATGCGGTTGGTCATGTTATCGGCCAGCTGGGTGAGGCCGCGCTCGGTGGCATTCAGCTCGGCCGCGCTGGTGGCATAGGGGTCGAGCAGGATGTTGTAGCTTACAAAGCTGCGCTCGCTGCCGCTAAACGGTTCACTGCCGTCCATCGGGGTGAGGGTGAAATAGCCGGTCAGGGTGAGGCGGGCACGGGTGGCCACATCATCGCGCCTGATGCCCAGCTCGGTCTTGTTGGCAACATAGCGCACAGCCAGACGGTACTTGGTGCTGCTTTGCGGCGCGGTGCTGTAGAAGCGGTCGGTGAGCAGCAGGCGCAGCTGCTGGCCGCTGCGGTCTTCGATATTCTCGATGGCGACCGACGCCAGTAACTGCTCGGCCGGACGCGCGCTCTCGCCATAAAGCGGGCGGAAGCCACAAGCAGTGAGAGACAGCACAAGCAGGCAGAGGGCAGAAAAACGCATGCCCACACCATACTTGAGTAGCCGCCAGAGGCAAGCGTTAGAAAATGCGGTAACGGAAAGCAACCTGAGGCATGACCGCCTGATTGCACAGCGTATTTGCGGTCGTAAGCGTGTACGGCGTATCATAATAATTGGGCAGTTTGGAAAGGCCCATGGCCAGATTAATGCAGCGCGCTCGCGGTACGTTGTAGAAATAGAACTCGATATCCGGATTGGTGCCACAGCAGCCGCCCATATTGCCGCCGCCGGTATCTATATAAACACCGCTGCCCCATGGGTTGGTTGGATAGCCACCCCGGGTCCAGCCGGCGGGCAAAGTAAACAGGTTGGTGTTCACCCAGCTGGCTCCCCATTGAATGGAAGCAGGTCCTTGCCCTGCATAGATGTTACGGTATTGGCGTACCATGCTCTCAACACCGGTAACGGCCTGATTCAAACGCTGGTTCTCGGTTACGGTGCTGGCCACCACCCAGATGCCGCCAATAACCAAGCCAATAACACCCAGCACAATTGCGGCCTCAACCAGATTAAAGCCGCGGCGCAGGCGGGCTAAAGCAGTGCGGGCGGGTGTGCAATCAGCTGTCATGAGCTACCTATATACCTCTATATTGAAATAATATACCGCGGCAGTTGCGGAATCAAAGCCCAAGTTGCTGAAGCTGATTTAAGGCAAGAGGTGCCCAGCCTTTGTTGGCGGCGGGCGAGGCGGGCGAGGGATGCAGAATATCCCCGAATTTGATGTTATGCCCCTTAAGCGCGGTTTCGGCCTGTTTACGGGCATATTTGCCGATACCGATAATCCACTCTGGCTGCATGATCTCGGCCATCTCAACCAGATGCTGATTGCATAGATCATCCAGCGGTATGCGCTCAGCCTTTACCAGTTTATCGGGTGTGACGTTGCGGGCATTCTCAAGAAACGCGAGCGGGCAGTAGTTGGCCACAAAATGGTGTTTGAAAAAAGCATCAGCGGTTTTGTGCTGCTCCTTGAACAGGCCCCACAGACGTGCGCCACTCACCTCGGCGCGCTTGCACACCATGCCCTCAATCGGGCGCAGGGGTGTTTCGTGTTTTGGCTTATGTACGGGGGCATCGAGCTTCAAAAAATCGCGCACGGCAGCAATTTCGCCAAACGGAATACCGGTTTGTACCATACCAAAGGGCCCGGGGTTCATACCCAGAAAAATCACGCGCGTGCGGCCTGTGCCATAACGCTCGAGATACAGCTTGTGCATGGGCCATGCGTAATCGAGCGGGTTGTAGACATGCGTGACGGGGGCCGAAAACTTGAGGCGATCAACCGCTTTCGAGAGCTTCTGTGCACTGGTAATAAGGGTGAGTGAGGTCATGAACACGCCTATGAAATATACACTATTAAGAGACGGCATCCTAACATGTGAGCGTATACATTTTAAGTCTGAACAGATGTTGTTATAGAGTTTAGATGCGGTGGTGCTATGCATCAGCAACGCAACAAATCAGCCGTCAACCGCAACATACATGGTGTTATTACTGCCGCAGTAGCCAATGGTTTCGGCCATGGTGCGTGTGGGGTTCCATGAAGCACCCGCTGGCGAGATGGTGCCACTGAGCTTAAGTGAGTATGCGAGTTTGGGTAGCAGATACTTACAGTTTTCGGCGCTGACATTACCGATGATGTATTGGAACCCCCCGTTCCCGTTGTAGGTAATGCCAAATTGCTGGATCTCGCTGAATGGCGGCACCACAACACCAGAGCTGATCCAGTCGTTGGGCAGAATACCCATGCTGATGCCAGGGCCGGTTCGCGTGGGCCAGTCGATAAGGGTAACGGGTGCCGAGCCAAGCGTGGGCGCCAGCTGGCGCAAGCGCTCATTGGCAAAACCAATGCCCTTGGTCATTTCTGCCAGTTTATAGTTTGCCGAAACGGCGCTTGCCGCAATCCAGATACCGCCAATCACCAGCCCGACAACACCTAGCACAATAGCTGCTTCAACGAGGTTGAAGCCACGACTGGCTATATGGCGCGTTCCCCGCTGCAGCTGCTGTCCTGAACCCCCGTGGTTTAAAATTTGTTATTATACTTAGCATAGGTAGCAGGCAATTCTAAGTATAGTTGATTATATTTGGCCCTCGTGTGATCCAACACAAATTACACAATAAGCGCTGTTTTAGGCCTTACGGTAAATATACAGTTTGCCTTGGTGCAGATAACGCGTCGGGATCTGCGCTTCTTGTGGTGCAGGCCAATCGCCACCAAGTTTGAACTTGTTTGAGGTGATAAGTGCGCCGGGTTTCGCCTCGGCCAGCAGTTTGCGGCCCAAGGCACCCAATACGGCGGGTATAAGGAACATGACAACCGCATCAGACTTGGCAAAATCGTACTTAAAAAAATCCTGCCGAACATACTCAAGGTTAGTGAGGTGCTGTTTGCGTTTAAACAAATTGGCCCAATAGACTGATTGTGGCGCTATCTCGATGCCCACCACTTTGGCCTGAGGCAGGGCCTTGGCGATTTCGCGCGTGAACAGGCCATTGCCCGAGCCGACATCCACTACCGTATAACCGGCATGGCCATGCGCAGCGTAGTCTTGCTTGAGCAGGTTTATGATATGGGCACGAATGGCGGGTGCCGTGCGGATATTGGGCACCCCGCCATGAAAGAAAATGAAATACGCATCAACCGAGATCAGGCAAACAGCAGTCCAGAAGAGGATGAGTTCGATGACCTCGGGCGTACTCACGAACCGATATTGGCCTGACGGATCTGGCGCGCGCGCGTCAGCATTGCGTCTTCCAGCTTGCGGGCACTGTCTTCGGCAACCGGCGCATCTTTCCAGTTACCGCGGCTGTCCTGCACCTGACGGAAGATGGTGGCCTTGATCGCATCGGCACGCAACTCGCGCGACAGCACATAAACCTGTGCCTTGGTGCGCTCACCTGCGGTGGTGGGCGACTGGTACCAATCGGTGATGATCACGCCGCCAAACGGATCGGCCGATGCCAGCGGCATGAAGGAAACAGTATCGAGCGCAGCGCGCCACAGGAAGGAGTTGACGCCAATACCGGTGTTCTCGGAGTTATCGCGGCGACCCTTGTTGCCGAGAATATCGAAACCACCTTCGCCGCCGGCCAGACTGCCATAGCGGTAGAGACGGTCGCGGTCGGCATCCGGATACTCAGCCTTGCTCTCAACGCCCGAGCAGGCCGACAGCATGGTGGTAGCCAGAAGGGCAAAAGCAAAAGGACGCAGCAACGAGTAGGTAGTGGGGCGGGTCATCAATTTGTCTCCATAAGAATTGAGCGGAGTTAAGCGGGGTTTGCCGGATAAATCAATCCGGTCGGTGTCGCATGCAAAACTGTTACTTTTCAAGGAATTGGTGTTCGAAGCGGTGGGCGGCCTCGATTATCGCTTCATAGACTTCGCGCACCATCTGCTCAGGCAGGCCCAGGCTGGCACCGTGCTGCACGTTGCGCTCGATCACCTCTTTTACCCGCGCCTCAACCCGGTGGGGGATGTTGTTGGCGGCCTTCACCTTCACTACCTCAGGCAGCAAGGCATAGCGCTGGGCCAGCAGTTTGACGATCTGGTCATCAAGCGCGTTGATTTGCTGGCGCAGGGGGCCAAGCGGGCCGCTGGGGGTGGCTGAAACGGGGGTAGTCATGCGCCCTAAATCCTCAAACAGGGTAAATGGAAAATAACCATAGCAATGTGCATTTTACGCGCAAGCTGTTTGATTAATTGACTTTTTCGGCCTCAAGATCTAAAGTTAAAGTAGTAGCGTATGTAAAAGACGCACTAAGGTACTGGGGCAGCCAACGGTTTTCCGCTGCGGTATTGTCCGTAGTATCTTCCGCTTGGTCAGGCTGGTGTACCTGCGGAGGTTCTGATTATGCTTAGCCCAATGGGCAATAGGTGCGCGCAAGCGCATCTTAACGCATCGCGCGGCTTCTCGCTGCTCGAAGTGACCATTGCTCTCAGCATCTCAGGTCTTTTGTTTGCCTCGCTCTGGCAGCTCACAGGCATTGCCGGCCAGAACCGCGAAGCGGGTGTGCTGATTACCAAAACCATGACAGTGGCCGTGGCCGCGCAGGACTATGTAAAGGGCCAGCGCGGGGTGTTGCTCGACCTGCCGGAGCTGGCCGCGCTCAACGACCTTGCCCGCGTGAAGATTACCGATGCTGATACCGGCGATACCGCCGATAGCGTGCAGAGCGCGGGCTATCTACCGTCCGACTTTGTTAACATCAACAGCTACGGCCAGAGCTATGCCCTGTTTGTACGGCGCGAAGATGGTGGCACCCTGGGTGTGGCCGATACCGGCGACCGCCTGACTGCGCTGCTGGTAAGCACCGGTGGCAGCGAGATCAGCGATACGCTGGGGGCCAAGCTGGCCAGCGGCATGGGCGCGCCCGGCGGCTTTTTGTATGACGATAGCAATCCCGCCCCTCCAGCTGCAGCAACTACAGCGCGCGGTACTGCAGGCGGCTGGACCCTCGATCTCACTGAAGCAGGCTGGACCGATATCGGCAACATAGCGCAGGCAGGGCATATGGCAGTGATGGTCAGTCTTGCGCCGTCTGGCGGCACGGCGGCTGCGCCTCCCCCTCGCGATTCAATCGATGCGCTGGATGACGGCATCACCAATTACGCCTCGCTGTATAATGTGTTCATGGGGCAGGGTGTGGGGAGTGTTGTTACGTCATCTGCAGGTAGTACCGGTTTTGGTTATTCTGCCATGTCCATCATGACCTCGGGCGGAGCTAATACGGCCTTTGGCGCGCATACGCTGCGCATGATCACGAATGCAACAAATAACGCCGGTATTGGTTATGGCGTGTTGCGCAATAATTCCGGTGGCACTAATCAGCATTTCAATACAGGTATCGGTAGCGAAGTATTTAGCCAAGTTGGCTCTGAGGCAGGCAATACAGCGGTTGGTTACAGGGCCATGCTGTATGGTTATAACCGGCAATATAATACTGCTATTGGCTCAGAAGCGTTACGCGGCACATCCAGCCTTGCTGCCAATACAGGGCAGCAGAATACAGTGGTTGGTCGCTATAGCATGCGTGGCGGTGGCCGCCAGCAGGGTAATGCCAATACACTGTTCGGTGCCTATATCATCCCGTCATTCAATGGCGGTAACTACGCTTCCAACAACAGCGCCTTGGGGTATGAGGCTTTGTACAGTCTGAGTTCATCCAGCAATCTGGTCGGGTTGAACAACACCGCCCTTGGCTATCGCGCGGGTTACAATATCACGACCGGCAATAGTAATGTGCTTATAGGCGCTGGGGTGAATGCACGTACAGCAACGACCAACAGCGAGATCAATATCGGTGACCTCATTTACTACGGGTTGGTACAGGGCACCTATAATGCCTTCACCATCGACCAGACTACTGGTACGACCGGTGTGTCTTTTGATATTGGCACCAAGACCGATAGCGCCCGTCTGGCAGTGGGTACATCTGCCCAGCGCCCAACCTGTGATGCCAGCCATATTGGTGCGATGCGCTATAACATTTCGATGGATACCTTCGAGATGTGCCACCCAGATGGTTACTGGATCAACATGGTGCTCGAGGGTGGCAGTAGTGTTTCAACCCCTGTGGGTAGTGGCTTTTTCGTGATGAGCAGCAGTACCCGTAATGCCAATCTCGGAGGTCTCGCGGGCGCTAACGCCTATTGCCTTAACGAGGTAACAGCCAATGACTGGATGGGCAAGGCCGATGCCTCAAGCCGTGGCCAGCTGGTCGCCAGCAAGGTGCGGGCTTACCTCACGACTTCAGGCGTTAATAACAACTTCCTGCCCAATACCACTTACTATTTCGCCCGTGCCGGGCGTACAGATGTCGGTGGAGCACCCTTTACATCTGATGGCACCGGTCGCGGACCGGGTAACCCATCGCCATGGTCGGCGCAGAATTATTTTGGTACTGCCATCAAGTTCTGGATGGGCAGTCGTGATTATTCAACCAACTATGCTGGTACCAATGGTTGCTGCACTGGCTATTGCAGTAATTGGGGGAGTAGTAGTAGTGGTGAAAACACGACGGCAGGCAGCCCCGCTGCATATGGCAATGCACGTTTTACCGGTAACGCCTCCTGCAATACGCCCCTTTATATTTTGTGCATGGTGCACCCATGAGACTAAGCCTTCATAAACCCTCATCTTTGCGCGCAGGTTTCTCGCTGCTTGAGATTACGGTGGCAATCGGTATCTCGGGCATACTGTTCGGCGGTATCTGGCAGCTCACCTCGGTGGTGGGGCAGCAGAAAGAAGCTGCAGGTATTGTGAGCCAGGCTACTACCGTTACAGCGGCGGCGCAGAATTATATCGGCGAAAAGCGCGCCACCCTGTTGGCACTCTCGCAGCTTTCAACACTCAACAGCGTCGCGCGTATCAAGATCATGTCTACCGATACCGGCCACACGGCTGATAGCGTGCAAAGCTCCGGTCACTTGCCGCAGGGCTTTGTCAATCTCAACAGCTATGGTCAGACCTATGTGCTGTATGTGCGCCGTCAGGACGGCGGCACTATTGGCGCGGTTGATAATAACGATACGCTGGTTGGCCTGCTGCTTACCAATGGCGGTAGTGTGATACCTGATGCACAGGGGGCTAAAATTGCCAGTGCCATGGGTGCTGCCGGCGGCTTTATGTATGCTGCTAATAATCCAGCTCCTCCTGCTGCAGCCACAAGAGCACAGGGTGCAAACGGGGGCTGGGCGGTTGATTTCTCGCTGGCGGGCTGGTCGAGCATCGGCACCATGGCACAGGCGGGTCGTCTGGCTGTGTTTGTAAGCCTGTTACCGAGTGGTGGTACCGGTTCAGCCGTAGGCCCTTCAACCATCGATCAGCTTGATGATGCCAGCACCGAGTATACCAGCCTCTATAACATGTACGTGGGCCGGGATGCGGGTGCGTCTAACACCACTGGCGGCAATAACACCGCCTTTGGTTATGAGGCGCAGCAATATGCAGTTTCGGCAGCGGCGCTAGCTAACAATACTGCCTTCGGTTACCGGGCTATGCGCGGCAATGGTACCAGCATGAACTCGACCGGTACGGATAATGTCGCGTTCGGTGCCTTTGCACTCGAGAAATATACCATCGGCAGCCGCAATACCGCTGTGGGTGTTTATGCCGATAACAACAATACAGCCGACAGTGACCGGACCACCGTTGGCTACCGTGCCGGGTTTAACTGCACGGGTGCGGATGTCACTTTTGTCGGTTCATTTACAGGCGCATGCGAGGGCGGTATTGCAAACGCAACCGGCAGTACAATAACCGGGGCACAAACAGGCCGCGCAGCTGCAGGCCCCTATAATTCATTGGCAGGTGCTTATATTGGTTCGGCCAGTGGCCATACCGGCAGTTATAACAGCGCTGTCGGTTATCAGGCCCTTAATAACATATCAGCTACTGGCACTTACAACACCGCCATGGGCTATCAGGCTGGTGCGAATATCACGGATGGCGATTACAACATCATGATCGGCGCTAATACTATAGCGGCCGACCCTGCGGGCAGCTATCAGCTTAATATCGGTAACTTCATTTACGGTAACATGACGACCGGTCAGGTCAGCCTGGGTAGCCCCACCATGGTTAGCGGCGTTACGCTTGATGTAAGTGCGCGTACCGATAGTGTTCGTCCGGCTGTAGGCACTTCTGCGCAAAGGCCGAGCTGCAGCGCAGCGCTGCTTGGTTCAATGCGCTTTAACTCAGATAGCCGTGCGTTTGAGTATTGTACCTCAACCGGCTGGATCAGCGCGATGACTGGTAGTGGTGAAGCAGCTCCGCCCATTCCTGCCCTAACGCACGGCTATTTTGTTTTAACCAGTACGACTTATAACGGCAATCTTGGTGGGCGTGCCGGCGCTGACAGCATTTGCCTGAATGACCTGACCGCTAATGACTGGATGGGCAAGGCCGACGCCGTAAGCCGCGGCCTGCTGAGTGCCGATAAAATCGTCCCGCTGCTTTCCTTCACCTCCGGTTATGGCAACCTCATGCCGGTTACACAGTATTTCTTTGCCCGCTCGGGCCAGCCTGCTACAGGTGGTGGCGATTTTACAACCGACTGGGCCGGTCAGGCGCCTGGTTGGCCCAACCCGTGGTCGGGCTACAATTACTTCAATGGTGCTGCCGACTACTGGATTGGTAGTCGCGGGTATACCGCAAATACTTTTGGCGTAGATGGCTGCTGCAATAGCTACTGCAGTAACTGGACCAATGGTACCAATTCCGAATCATCAGGTACGGGCAGTGCTGCTGGCTATGGCTATCTTAGGTATACCGGTAGCGCCAGTTGTGATTCCCAGCGTTATCTCATTTGTATCGTGAATCCATAATGACAGAAGGTTTGAAAATGCATCGCGTTCTTCGCCAGTCTGCCAGTAAGGGCTTCTCGCTGCTCGAGGTTACCATTGCCCTTGGCGTTTCGGGCATGTTGTTGAGTGCATTGTGGCAGCTCAACGCCGTTTCATCGGTACAGCGTGAGGTTGCCGGTATCACCTCGCAGGCCACCGCCGTGACCGCTGCGGCGCAAAACTATATCGGCAGCAAACGTGCAACCTTGTTGGCGTTGCCTGCACTTGCAAGCCTTGGCAGCGTTGCCCGCGTGAAGATTACCGATACCGATACCGGCGCCACCACCGATAGTGTGCAAAGTGCGGGCTATCTGGCGCAGGGCTTTACCAATACCAATAGTTATGGCCAGTCGTTTGCGCTGTTCGTGCGCCGTGAAGATGCGGGTGCTGCCGGTGTAGTCGATGCCAATGACCGGTTGGTGGGTCTGCTCATTACAACTGGCGGCGCGGCTATTCCTGATACCATGGCGCCCAAAATTGCGGGTGCCATGGGCGCTGCCGGCGGCTTTATTTATAGTGCCGATAATCCATCACCCCCAACTGCAGCTACCAGCGCGCGTGGGAGTGCAGGTGGCTGGAATGTGGACCTATCCACCAGCTGGAGCAGCCTTGGCACCCTCGCGCAGGCAGGCCGCTTGGCCATGCTGGTCAACCTCTTGCCCAGTGCAGGTGGTGGCGGGCTGGGCAGCACCGCAACCGAGCTTGATGACCTTACCGATGGCAAGACCGACTACATAACCCTGTATAACGTATTTGCCGGACAGCTTGCAGGCCGCGATATCCTGAGTAGCCAGAACACCGGCCTTGGTTATGCTGCGCTGCAGCTTTTTAACCCCGCACCTGCGACTGGCAATAACAGCGCCTTGGGCTATCAGGCTGCGCGCGGGTTTTGGACCGGCCAGACGGGTACAGATAATACCGTAGCGGGGTATAATGCTGCTGCCGATCTGGCTTCTGGCTCACGCGGGGTGTTCATTGGCTCTACCGCTGGCACTCAGAGTTCGGGTAATAACGATCGCGTCTCAATCGGTTATGCTTCGACCTATACCTGTACCGGTCATGATATCACCGCAGTGGGCTTTGCCGCAGGCGCAGGTAACTCGGGCTGCGGTGATGCTACCGGCAGCACTGCCATAGGCTCGGGCACCGGTCAGTTTGTGATGGGCCCTTATAACGCCCTTGTAGGTGCGCGCATTGGCTACTGGTCGCCTAATACCGGATCGTATAACTCAGCCCTTGGGTACGAGAACCTGCATGACGCAGGCGGCGCTGCTACCTACAACGTTACTGCCGGGTATCAGGCTGGGCGCAACATCCGCGATAATACCCATAACATCATGATTGGTAGCGGCACCAACCCGCCCGATACCACCTCAACCCATCGGCTTAACATCGGCAATCAGATCTATGGTAATGTCAGCACCGGGCAGCTCAACCTTGGCAGCCCCACGCTTATCAGCGGCATTTCACTTGATATGGGCAGCAGGACCGATGCTATTCGCTTGCCCGTAGGCACGACCGCGCAGCGGCCGGTGTGCGATTCAACCCGTCTTGGCGCGGTACGGTTTAATACCGATCTTGATACCATGGAGTTCTGCACTGTTGGTAACTGGAAAACTCCCGTACGCCCCAGCCCGGTGGCTGACCCGCCGGTGCCTACACCAACCGACGGCTATTTCGTACTCTCAAGTACGCAGACTGCCGGTAACATCGGCGGCATTCTGGGCGCGCATGCCTATTGCCTGAATGACCTGACCACCAACGACTGGATGGGTAAGGCCGATGCCGTTTCACGCGGTATTCTCACCTCATCCAACGTATTCGCGCTGCTGACCTCGACCGAGACTAACGGTAACCTTATGCCAGCGACAGAGTATTACTTCGCGCGTGCGGGCGAACCCGCAACGGGCGGCGCCATGTTTACAACCGATGCAGCAGGTCAGGCCCCAAACAATAACAATACATGGTCGGGTGTTACCTACTTTAATGGCGCAGTGTTTTACTGGATTGGTAGCCGCGGATATACCTCTACCTATTTCGGCCTCAATGGCTGCTGTACCGGCTATTGCAGCAACTGGCGCAGTGCTTCGGCGGGGGAGAGCACCGATACCGGTAATTCAACAGCCAACGATTATCGCCGCTATTCCAATAACGGCTCAACCTGTGATCAACCGAGGCATCTCATCTGCATCGTCAATCCTTGAGCTTCTCCCGCGCCCTTTATGATGATGGTATGATAAAAGACATCTGCCATAGATGACCTGATTATCAGATCTCAAATACAGTTGATTATAGCGTTTATTATACAGAATAATCATGCCACTCACCATGGGTCAGCTCATCAGCGCTTAATATTTTCACGCTAAGTTCTGAGCATGCAGATCAGACAATCCCGGCGGCAGCGTGGCTTCAACCTAGTAGAAGCGGCCATAGTGCTGGGCGTTATCGGCTTGATCATCGGTGGTATCTGGGTAGCGGCTGCGGCTATAGCCGAGAAACAGCGCCGCTCACGTATGGACACGGCCTTGGTCATGATGGTTGATGGGGCCCGTGCCCTGTTTAACAGCGCGCCGCTTATGGGTGTCTCTCAGGATGTTGCCCCTGCGCTGATAGCAGCGGGTGTGGTGCCGCAGGACATGATCGCGAATGGTGTGCCTGTTTCGCCGTTTGGATCGTTCCAGATGCAGTTTCTCGTCCGCTCACAGGGTTATAACCAGAACGTGCTGACAATAGACTTTCCCGTTTATAGCCGGGCTGACTGCATGTATTACGCAACCCGTTTTAATAACGGCAGATGGCGCAGCTATAACATGACCGGTAACATCTGGGTGGCGGGCACCATGGTTGCAGCCGATACCTTTACAATAGACTCAGCCTTGCTTTCATCGAGTACGTTCTGCGGTAAGACTGCAGCTCAGTTTGCGACCGGAGGATATAACGCCGCCTTTGATTTTTACCTCAAGTAAGGCGCACGCGAGCCACTAAAAAAAACTGCAATAAAAAGGGCCGGAGTTTCCTCCAGCCCTTTTTTGTTTATCGTAGCTCTCTTTAGAAAGCAGCGGTCACGTCGGTAACCAGTACATAACCGTCCTGATCGTTCACAGTGCCATTGGCATTGCGATCGAAGAAGGCGAGGTCGGCACCAACCGAAAGGCCGGGAGCAACGGTGTATGTACCGCCGAGAACCCAGGCTGTGTAGTCGCCGCCAGTACCGGCCGAACCAACAGCACCGAGGCTGCCAGCCGAGTTGTTGTCGTCGAAATCAACATCGAGGTAGCTTACGCCAACGCCCCAGGGGCCGTTCTCGTAGGTTGCACCAACGTTCCAGCTGGTGATGTCGTCATCCGACGCACCGGCTGCCGAGTTCGAGTCGCCATTGTCGGTGTAACCACCACCAAAGCGGAAGCCGTTGTAACCAACCTGCGCACCCAGGGTCCAGGCGCTCAGATCTTCGTTACCGGCTGTGGCCGAACCCATAACATAGGTACCACCAACCTTAACCATCACGTTGTTGAACTCGCCGTCGTAGCCGAGGCCGATTTCAACATTGTCGTTAACAGTGCTGTCGTCCACGAACACAACGTTTTCACCGGTATCGGTTTCAGGAGCGTATGAAACACCAGCCTGGAAGCCCGAGAACTTGGGTGTGTAGTAGGTGATCTTGGTGCTGGTGCCGGTGTCGAGAGCGGTGAAGGTGTGATCACCACGATCGTTGAGGGCGGTTGCACGGGCGGTAGCGGGGATGTAGTCATCGTAGCTGCCGTTGATCTGGCCAATACCTACTGTCGGCGCGAAAACAACCAGCTCAGAAGCACCATGCTGGTCGCCCAGCTCTACGCGGCCAAAGCTGCCAGCGAGGTAAACGGTGGTTTCGCCAGCATTGGTGGTGTCGCTGGTTGAGGTATCGAGCTGAACGCTGGCGCCATACTCAAGGCCGCTGTCGGCTGTGGCGTGGGCATTAACAACGATTTCTGATTCTGACTGGAAGTCGCGGTCGTTATCAGCGAGAGCATCATCGTTGTCGAACATCGCAGCCTGGAAGGCTACGAAGCCGCCCACTGTCACTTCGAGTTCAGCCTGAGCGGGCGCTGAGAAGGCGCTGGCAGCAATCAGGGCGGTGGTAGCAAGCAGGATCTTTTTCATGTGTGATTTCCTCAAGAGTTGGAATAACCCGTTCTGTATATCACAAGCTTTTGCGCCAGCTAGTGGTTTAAGCCTTTATAAAGCCCGTTTGGAGAAGGGTGTGGCGCAGCTGCACTGACCTATGTGTCTAATTGGCAACTCTGCTGGTTGCTAGACTAACGCTCATGTCGCAACGTCATCAAAGGTTTAAAGGTTGCGTTTTTAAGGCCGAAGTTTAGCCCGTAAAATGCCCAAGAGATAAGCGAACGTTTAATTCATCGAATGCTATCGTGGTCAATATGTACTTCCAAACTAAATCAGCTTCTTCTAGCGCGCTATGCCCACGGGCTGAGCAATTCGAAAAACATAACCAGAAGGGCTTCAACCTTGTTGAGGCCGCTATTGTGCTTGGCGTTATTGGTTTGGTGATTGGCGGGATTTGGGTAACGGCTTCAGCCGTTACCGAGAAATACCGAGTATCCAGTACCTACGCTGACGTTCTCCAGATTGCGGATGGCGCGCGAAATATGCTCAAGGGCTTCGTGACGGATACTTCTGGAAGCTACATAGAGCTAACTGAACCACTAATATACGCCAAGGTCATACCCGGCGATATTGTGAGTGGTACCACCGTAAAAACGCGTTGGGGCGGAGATATGCAGATACAGGCGTATGGCTTAACAGTTAATCTTATTATCGCTACGCCGCCACTGGGGGCGTGTACTCAACTACTCTTTAAGTCAGACGGCTTTTGTGATGGTAGAGAGAAGGACCTGAACAATATTAATTCCATCTGCAGTGTAGCTTCACAAATATCGTGGAAATTTACAATTTCAGGGTCGAACTGGAATCTTGGCGACCCTAATCTGGAGAATAAAAGCAACTGCCTTGATGAGCACGTCGCACCGCCTCCGTGATCAATGATTTCAGGTATAGTGGTTCAGACAGTTTTTTTGCAGAACCCCTAAAGCAGAAAGGCCGGAGTTTCCCCCGGCCTTCCCAAACTGTTTTCTAAGCTAGACTTAGAAAGCGGCTGTTACGTCTGTAACCAGTACATAACCGTCCTGGTCGTCCGCAGTGCCAGTGGCATTGCGATCGAACATGGCGAGGTCGGCACCAACGGTCAGACCAGGAGCAACGGTGTATGTACCGCCAACTGCCCAGGCTGTGTAGTCGCCACCGGTGCCAACAGGAGTGCCTACACCGAGGGTGCCAGCTGTACCGTTGTCATCGAAGTCAACATCGAGGTAGCTTACGCCAACGCCCCAGGGGCCGTTCTCGTAAGTTGCACCAATGTTCCAGCTGCTGATGTCGTCATCAGTTGTAACAGTAGCTGCGTTCGAGTCGCCCTGGTCGGTGTAACCACCGCCGAAGCGGAAGCCGTTGTAACCAACCTGTGCGCCGAGTGTCCAGGCGTTCAGATCTTCGTTACCAGCTGTTGCCGAACCCATAACATAGGTACCGCCAACCTTAACCATAACGTTGTTGAACTCGCCGTCGTAG
>JBEIQE010000038.1:0-2563 GCA_040376705.1 Micavibrio sp. | reverse complement strand
TTTGGAGCGGGCGAAGGGATTCGAACCCTCGACCCTAACCTTGGCAAGGTTATGCTCTACCCCTGAGCTACGCCCGCACTCCAGTCAGGCGCGCAATATACTCATCGCGCGGGCCATTGCAACAGTAGAATCGTATTTTACGTATGGTGAGTTAATGCCAGAGGTGATTCAGCATTGCCAATCAATGTCTTAACGCCTGAAGCTGCAGCGTTTGGCAGGCGCCAGTCAATCTCGCCCATGGCCCCACAATGAGTGCAGCGGGCAGTCCAGCGCACAGCCGTGTTATGGCAAGACACGCACTGCCACACCGGCTCGGCAGGCGCAGTGGCGGACTTTTGCTTCCACTCATGCCCACGGGCAGGATCATTGCTCTCTTTGGCTGCAAGCTCGGCCTGCAGGATAAAGCCGCGCGCATTAGCGCCGCGCGCCTGCACCTTAGCCAGCTGATCATACGCAATCCCCCAGAGCTGCGCCTTAAGTGCGGCCTGTGCCACCATGAGGTGGCTTTCGGTTGCATTAGGATTAAACGCTGCCAGACGCTCGAGCCGCTTGACCATGGCCAGAGGCGCCAGCTCACCACCTGCTTCGATATAGAGCGCAGCCAGCTCAGGATGTGGGTTTACGCGCCAGACGCGCTCAATGACCTTATTGGCCAGCTTGGCGCGGTCGGTTTTGAGGAGATATGTTGCGTAGGCAATAGCCGCAGGCACGAAGCCCGGCAGCAGCTCATGCGCCTTGCGGGCGGAATAGGCCGCATCTTCATAAAAACTACGGGCGGCCTGTGCTTCCGCCTGACCGAGCAGCAATACACAACGCTGCTTGCGTACTTTATCGGGCGCAATCGCACCAACGCGGCCAGCCTTGGCGAGGGCATCGAGCGCAGGCTCCCAATGGCCAGCACGAGCCTCAAGGTCGACCAGCATGACCAGCACCCAGTCGGCCTTGGGCTGCAGCATCTGCGCACGGCGGATGAGCGTTAGCGCATGGGCATCATCCCCCCGCTTGATGGCTTGGGTGATGAGACCACGCAAGCCAAGGAACGACATTTCGGGCCGCTCGAGCATTTGTGCGTAGTAACGGCTGGTGGCGTTTTCATCGCCGGTCAGCTGCGCGGCTTGGGCCTGCAACAGCAAGGTAAGCGCGGGCTCTTTCAGCAGATGCTCGGCCTTATACGCCAGCTTGCGGGCACTGGTGGCATCACCCGCGGCAACAGCCATGAGACCTTGTGTAAGCGCCACATACCCCTTGCGCTGGCGGCGCGAGAGATGGGCAAGTGAGAGCGAGCCCGGCACGCCCACCACCGCACGCCACAGGCTATGCACGATAATAGAAGCAATAACGATAGCGATCAGCGCCAGCACCATAACCGCAACCGAGGTTGTAACCTCATACCCCTGCCACTGGAAGGTAACATGACCCGGATGATTGGCCAGCCACACAGCACCCGCCACGAGCACTGCCAGCTTGAGGAAAAACCAGAGTGCGCGGATCATGGTACGGCGACCTCAGGCGCGGGCGTCGCTTCTGGCGCAGCTTCAGCCGCATCCGGCTCAAGCACATCGGGCGAAGCTTCAGGCACCGCGTTTTCGCCTGCGTCGGGCATAATGCCTTCATCATCGCTCGGTAACGCAACATTCTCGGCCAAAAGTCCATTAGCAGCGCGCTGAGCTAATTTCGCACTCAAGGCGTCTACCTGCAGACGGGCGCTAGCGGCAGCCAGCCACTCGGCGGCGGCAGGTGCGGCCACCTCATTCAAGGTTTCAAGCTCGGCCACTGCGCCAGCCAGGTCGGCACGGCTCAGGCGTACTTCAGCGCGCGCCAAGATGGCATCGGTCGCGGTATCGGTTGCGGCCACGGCATCGCCCTGACGGCGGATCACCACAAGGCCCTTGATACGGTTAAGCGACTGCTGCCACCAGCCCTCGCCCTTGGGCGCGGCGGCGATCACCACCTGCTGCGCCATGGCGGGGAAGTCGGCTGTAAGCTTCGAGAGCCGCATGATGCCTTTATCGCGCCACGGCAGCAGCGTGGGGGCCGCATCATCGAGCGCCAAAGCCAAAGTAGGGTCGGCCACGCTGGCGGCTGCAAGGGCTGAGAGCCATGGCGCTTCAAACGCCTGCCCGGCCTGCCAGGCGGTTACCAGCTGCAATGCGGCTACCATAAGGGTTTTTTGCGCATCATCCACCCGCGCTTCGCTGCCAATCTCCTGCTGCAGTTTGGCAATCGCGGCTTCGAGCGCTGATGTATCCGCCCCCACAGGGCGGGCCTCAAGCGCAGCAAGGCGCGCCTGCAGTGGGGAGAGGTCAACATTTGTAGTGCCGGCAACAGCAGGCGGAGTTGCCGCCGCAGCTTCAAGTTCGGCCACGCGCTGCTGTAACACTGCAATTTGCTGCGTAAGGGCACTGATGTTGGGGATGCTGTTCTTCAGCTCGGCAATCTGGCTGGTATAATCAATTTGCTCAGGCACTGCAGCCTGCTTGGTTACCATCGGCACCAGCGCGACTGATAACGCAATGAGGGAGACAAGCGTAGCCACAACCGGCAACACCGAACGTGCAGGCGC
>JBEIQE010000091.1:0-1028 GCA_040376705.1 Micavibrio sp. | reverse complement strand
TGATAGAATGCAGCCACTTGAAGATGGTAAAATTACCCCGCCGAGTGTGCTGGCGCATGGGCTGCAAAACCACCCGCGCACCTCCATAGGCGTTAAGGGCAGTGAGCTGGTGTTCATTATGGTGGAGGGCGAAGGTTGTACGTTGCCGGAGTTGCAGCACGTTGGCCTCACGCTTGGCCTTAAACAGTTTTTGAACCTCGATGGCGGTGGCTCCAGCCAGTTCAGATTGTGGGATGGCGAGCGCTATATCAAAAACGCCATTTCGGCTGAGGACGAAAAACGCGTGCTCGGCCATGTACTTATCCTGTTCGATGAAAGCTTGAAATAGCGCCATCTGATTGCCTATAGTTAGCCCATCATGTCTGATAACCGCACTGCTGAGCGCAAGCCCCACACCTTCACGCTATTGCCTGAGGGCACGCCGCTACCCGACCTCAACCAGATAACATCGGTTGCAGTTGTGCCGTTTAACGAGGCGGGCGAGATTGTGGTGGCACTGCTCGAAACCCGCGGGATTGATCTGGCGGGCGGACATACCGAGCCGCCGGATAAGAGCTGCGAAGATACCGCGCGGCGCGAAACACATGAGGAAATTTGCGTCACCCTCGGCGCACTGGTGCCTGCCTGCATCATTGAATCAACCATGCATAAAAATGGCAAGCCCACCTATATGGTGACCATGACCGGCCCTGTGCACAGCTTTGAAGCGCTAACCCGCGCTGAAGGCGAAGTCTCTTACGGGCGTAGTGCCGTAGCGCCCGAGGCGTTTATTGGTGCCTATGCAGGCGGGCTCGATAAAACCCTGATGCGGGGTATCGTTGAACAGGCCACGCGGGTTTATAAGCGCGAATTTCCGCACTTATAAATTTCTTCGTCATACCGGCGAAAGCCGGTATCCAGTCCATCGCGCGTCAGCGCGTTGAATACATGTATGTTCGCTAAACGCTCACAAAAGCTGGATTCCGGCTTTCGCCGGAATGACAATATAAATAATAATAAAACAGAGCTTACTTACCTAAGCAGAAGTC
>JBEIQE010000047.1:0-1645 GCA_040376705.1 Micavibrio sp. | reverse complement strand
TGCCTTGTCATTCAAGCTGACCATCTTAAAATAGTGCTGATCTTTTCTACATGCCGCTGAGGTTTTCATGAAGTTCTTTTATATGGCGCTGATGAGCACGCTGGTTTTAGCTGGCTGTGCCACTGATAAGCTAGAGGATGCTGCAGTAGCATCTCTCCCCGATCATATTAAGCTAACCTGCGATGATGAGAGCAAAGTGGCAGTGCAATTTGTAGATGATACCGCAATTGTGACAGCACCCGATGGCAAAACGCCTACTCTTAAGCAGTATTACAACGAAGGCAGCAACCGCTGGTACACGCTTGGCATCTATGACCTGCGCATCATTGATAGCAAAGAGGCCTTATGGAGTATGGGCCGCCGTGCCACTACGGAATGCACTTTCGAGCCGGCCTGAAGCACCATCTACCCGCCTATATCCGCCATTTAAGCGTATTTGAAGCGGCACCCGTAATCCGGTATACTGAAGAATGATTTTAAAACCGCTTCCGCATATTCAAGCCCTTGTGCTTGATCTGGATGGCACCACCTATCCGTTTAACGCCGAATATAACAAGGCTTGCCTAGGCGCGCTCGCGCGCACTACACGCTTTGCAGTGAGCGACAGGTTTAACGGCAAGCTGGATGAAGCACGCGATTACATTGCCAAGCATGGCCTACATGCACATACGCCTAACCATCTCCTGCGCCTCACCTCTCATGCCAGAGAGGCCATGACGACCGACTTCATTCGCCCTGCGCCTGCCCTGGCCCTGCATATGCGTCACCTTAGCAAACCCATTTATGTGCTCAGCAACAGCCCGCCGCTGTGGATAGATGCCGTGCTGCAAAAGCGCGGGCTTGATAAAGTCATCCCTGCCAATCACCGTTTTTCTGCGCGCAGCGACTTCGGGCAGAGCAAACGCTATACAGCAACCTATATACGTCTGGCCGAGAAACTGCACATTAAAGACCGCTCACGCCTGCTGCTGGTAGATGATGAAGCCGTAAACCTTATGGCAGCACAAGCAGCTGGCTTCTCGACTGCGGCTGTCGGTCAGTTTCCTGCCAATACTATGGACTATGTAAACATCATAACACCGGATGTAAAACATCTACTCGATCACATTTCCCCACTGCCGCATCCGCCACCAGCTGCACGGCCCTAATCTGTAACAAAATCGTCATTGGTAAGTGTTGCGGGCATAAGCTTTGATGTACTCATCGAGGAGGACATCATGAGAGACATCTGCGGATATCAGCTGCCACGTATTTTCAGCAAAATGGGGAGCCGCGAGGCCGCAGCCGCAGGTCTTGCTGCGCTTACTTTTGCTATGGCCGGTTGCGGCAGTCCTACTGACGACGTTAATCCTGCAGTTTTCGATACCATGCACGCCAAGCCCGTAAACAGCTACACGCTACTGCCCGTGATGAAAGAGAAGGATGGCAAGCAGGAACCCACAGGCCGGTTTAACCTCATTCTCAAGCGCGCCGAAATGGTGAACACGAATGCTGTCAACCCCGAAGGCAAGAGCGGTACCATGAGCTGCAGCACTCTCTCTATTGTGCCAGCGCGCCTGAACCAGCGCGGCGATATTGAAGTAAGCTATGAGGGCGGCATGGGGCGCTGCTCCAGCAGCAGCTCCAGCGTGGTAAAACTGAGTGG
>JBEIQE010000076.1:0-1122 GCA_040376705.1 Micavibrio sp. | reverse complement strand
GCCGTGCAGCTTTGAGGTAATTTGCAATATTGTTCTTCATAACTCTTGAGGGCATCAAAGACCTCGGATTTGCACGATCCTCTGGCTCTACCATCAGGCGATTTTTCTGCACTGAGCTCGATAGCTCGCTGTGTTACAGGACGGTTAAAATGCGTTTCAAAAGTCCCGCTGGGTGTTTCGGCCATACGCAGGGCACTTTCTGCAGTTACCTCTTTAAGTGACTCGATGGCTTTATAAATAACATACACACCAGCACCAAGAACAATAAAGCGGCCAGCCATAAAAGCACGTGATACAGCTGTAGTTGTTGCCGCTGCAGCTGCTGCTTCGGTCGCGGTCAGGGCATTCAACATAGTAATAACCCGAGCTGCAGTAAGCTCAGCGCTTACAGCGGGCTGGAACAGCACGTGAACATTGGGCTTACCGGGCAGGATGATGTTGCCGGGGTTACGGAACCCGCCACCAGCTGTGCTGATGGGTGGTTCAGGTACGCCTTTCTCGGCAGGCACATTAAACACCAGTTTCACATCGCACTTGCTGTCTACATACATGAGGCGCGTGTTATCGGGAATAATCAAACGGTCGGGCGCTACGGCAGCAACCTGCTGGCCGTTTATAGTGATACGGCAATTGCCCGCAGCATCGCGCCCACCAGCTGTAATGTTGCCTTGTGGCGATGTGGCCAGCAGGCCGGGCTGGTGCCACCATTCGCCGGTAAGGGCGGTGGCTGTGCTGGCGGGCGCTGGAGCCTGTACTATAAGCGCGGTATCACTATCCATATGACCAGCGATTACCCGCGCCATACCAAGGCTCATGCGCAGGCTTTCGTCCACCACCACAGCCTTGCCGGGATAGGTCTGGATGGCCGATACATGCGGGCCAGCGAATGCAATGCTCTCGCCGCGCTGCTAAGGTGTGCGCCCTCTTTCGCTAACGTCACGACCGGTGAGAGCTTGCACTGATTGTTAACATACCAGAAGGTACAGTTATTATGCTATTCTGAAGTAGAAAATTGGTGCCAGTAAGTATTGTAAGCTTTCAGGGCGTTTGCGTTTGGACTAGAAGCCAATTGTGAACCCTCATACATAATTTGGTGAAATAAAAAATCTGCGACACATCTTT
>JBEIQE010000064.1:0-1219 GCA_040376705.1 Micavibrio sp. | reverse complement strand
CGGTTGGCCTTGCAGGTTCATCCAACATCGGCACCCAGTGCGCGATGTTCGAGGCCATTCATGGCTCAGCTCCTGACATTGCAGGCAAGGGTATTGCCAACCCTTCAGGTCTTTTGCTCTCATCTATCATGATGCTCATTCACATCGGCCAGCCCGAGGTTGCGGGCAAAATCCATAACGCATGGCTGTGTGCGCTTGAGAGCGGTAATCATACCGGCGATATTTATCGTGAAGGCTCGAGCAAGAAGCGCGTTGGTACCAGCGAATTCGCTGAGGAAGTAATCAAGCATCTCGGCCAGTTGCCCAAGCAGTTCAAGCCGATTGTTTACGGCACCGCCAAGGGCATGCCAGAAATTAAGGTGCGCGAGATAGCGCCCTGCAAAAAGGAAGTTGTGGGCGTTGATATCTGGGTGAACTGGAAGGGCGCTGATATTGAAGTGCTGGCAGGCAAGGCCAAGCCCGCCGCTACGGCCGGTATGGATATGCAGGCGATTACTGCGCGCGGCCTTAAAATGTGGCCACAGGGGCAGGCTGGCTCGGTTGGGATTGATCACTTCTGCCTGCGCTTCATGAAAAAGGGCGGGGTGGTGAGCCACGATGATATTACTGCCCAGCTGAATGCGCTGAGCAAGGCTGGGCTCGACTTTATCAAGATGGAAACACTCTGTACGTTTGATGGTGTATCAGGCTTTAGTGCCGGACAGGGCTAATCAGCTCATACCCAATAAAAAAACCCCGGCTGTTGTGGCTGGGGTTTTTGTTTGTCGGAAAATTCTAAGCCTTCAGGCTCAGGGCTTTTTGGCCAATGCTACGTAGCTGCGGGTCGATATTGCCATTATACAGTTTGCTGGCAAGTTCAAGATTATCGGCTGTAAGTGTTTCACCGACAAACCGCATCTTTCCGTCTGGACCTACGTCGAAATTCCTGGATACACCATGATTATTCCATGATGCAGAAACAGACTTGCCGGGTTCGAGCTTTATAACAGTACGGCTATATTCTTCCTGCGTATCGCTGCTCTGGCCATATTCAACGGCTGTGCCCGAGATACCGTATTTAACGCCGAGTGCGCCGGCTGCAGCGTTCATAAGCACATTCGCTGCTTGATACTCAGCAGGTGTATATTTGGTTGTTGCGCCCGAGTGAATAGTGCGAAGGCCAAAAACGCGTGTTACAAGGCCCGCCGGATTTGGGAGCTCAGGATGTTCTGCAAGCGCT
>JBEIQE010000077.1:0-1117 GCA_040376705.1 Micavibrio sp. | reverse complement strand
TCGGGTGTTGCTAGGCTGTAGCCGGTTTCGCTGCCTTCAAAAACGATCGAAGTTGGCCTCAGGCGGGTGGCCAGATATGGGGCGGTGGCGAGGCATTCAGCGGCGTCAGCGTCCCATGAGATCGAAATATAGCTATCATAGATTAATATATTGACAGGACTTGGCCGTCCGCTGCTAGAAACACGCGGCATGACGAGGCCTTCGGCAGGATCAAGCATCGAGGGATCGACCGCATTCGGCATCATGCTGCGTACATCAACACCACCCATACCCGGCATGTTCTTGAACAGGATACGGGTTTGCTCAACCACCTGACCGATAGAGCTGGCGGCGACTGTAAGCTTGCGGTTTCTCTGCACTTCGGCAGCAGCAGTCCAGATACCACCGATAACAAGCCCGATTACGCCAAGCACAATTGCCGCTTCAACCAGATTGAATCCGCGCAGATTCCTGCTTTTATACTTAACCGCGTACATTGTATTATTGTTACGTAATATAAGCAGTACTTCAAGTAATACTGTTAATAACTAGGTAAAATGCATAGTGCATAATGCAACTTGAGCAGCACGTGGTGTGTGGCGTGAATGAATATTACAAAACATCATGGATCTACATAACAGATAAGCGGCAGCGGCGTGTTGCAGGGCGTATCGGCCTGATGCCAGCGCTGCGCATCGGTGTTGGATGAGCTGCCCGAGCCGCCCGTGACTGCAGCACTCGATGAGCCCCAGTTGCTGCAGGTATTGCCAGACACATGCGTGCCCCATGAGCTGGCGGCTGTAGGGCCAAGGCCGCTCCAGTACTGGAATGTACCCGCGAAGTAGTTGCTGGCTGCCCACGAGATGAGGTTGTTAGGCCCGCTAGAATCCGCCCCCACAGTAAGGGTGCCGCCGCCTGCAGTGAGCGAGCCCACGCGCGCAAACGCATAGGTGCCCATGGGGATGAAATTGCGGCCCGGCAACCATGCATGCACATTGCCCGGTAGCAGCTTGAGCGATGCGAGCGCTGCAATCTGCCCTTTCCATAAAATATTGACCGTCAGCTCGAGGTAGCATTTGGCATCTGCGCCTAAGTTGCCACCAAGGTTACCGGTCCATGCGGTATTGGTGAGCACGAT
>JBEIQE010000039.1:0-2208 GCA_040376705.1 Micavibrio sp. | reverse complement strand
AGGCGCGCCTGCAGTGGGGAGAGGTCAACATTTATAGTGCCGGCAACAGCAGGCGGAGTTGCCGCCGCAGCTTCAAGTTCGGCCACACGCTGCTGCAACACTGCAATTTGCTGCGTAAGGGCACTGATGTTGGGGATGCTGTTCTTCAGCTCGGCAATCTGGCTGGTATAATCAATTTGCTCAGGCGCTGCGGCCTGCTTGGTTACCATCGGCACCAGCGCGACTGATAACGCAATGAGAGAGACAAGCGTAGCCACAACCAGCAACACCGAACGTGCAGGCGCTTTCTGCACAATGGGTGCAGGCAGGGTTGCAATTTCTTCGGGGGGGTTGGTTTTTTCGCTCATGGGGCCCTCACTTTTAATAATGTGCCTTATAGCATATCTGCCTGATTCAGGAGAATCTCAATCAGGCTGTCTTCATCTGGTTTAGGGCTGATTGTCACACGGCGCCAGCCACTTCCTGCCGCCTGTGCAATCGCTTCACTGAGGCAGAATAACGAAAGTTGCGCCCGCACTTGAATAGTTGCCGGAATAGTTCCCAACAGGCGCGAAAAAATGGCAGCCGAACGCGGCGAATACAGCATCACGCCGGTAATCTCACCCGCCAACAGCGCCTGCTTAACGTGATCCGGCAAGGCTTCGGTTGCGCTGGCTCTATACACAATGCGCGTCTCAACCCAAAAGCCCGCGTTGTTAAGCTGCGCTGCCAGATTACCCGCCACCGCTTCGCCCGTGAGGTAGAGCAACGCGCCAAGCCCGTTATTGCAGCGGCGCGATACCAGCTCGAGCAAAGCGCGTGCATCGCCAGCCGCACTTTCAACCTGAGTAAAGCCAGCCAGCACGGCTTGCTCGGCGGTACGGTCACCCACCGCGTAAACCGGTATGTCCCGTGGCAGGCTACTGCCCGCCATGGCGGTGACGGCATTGGCGCTGGTGACGAGCACCGCCTGCGGCTGCAGCTCCGGTACCGTCCAGTCGACTGGCGCAATATCGAGCAACGGCGCCAGAAAACTGGTAAAACCTGCGGCTTTAATGCGAATTTCGGTTTTCACCGACTGGGCAGCTGGACGGGTAATCAAAATGCCTGACATGAGGCTGGTTTAGGCCAGCTTCGCATGCTAGGGAAGAGACAGAATTCAAGCCCGTTCTTTAGGAGCCTTTTATGAGCAACACCGCCGATCAAGCCGCACAGCCTATCGCCATCACCATCAATGCGCAGTATGTGAAGGACCTCTCGTTCGAGAACCCCAACGCGCCCGCCAGCCTGCTGCCCTCGCAGGAGCAGCCGCAGCTTGATGTAAACATCGATGTACAAACCCGCTCAGGCCCGGAAGACAGCTACGAAGTGACCCTGCACATCAAGGCTGATGCCAAGATTGGCGGTAAGCAGGCCTTCCTCATCGAGCTGGCTTATGCTGGCGTTGCCACCCTAAAGAATCTGCCGCCGGAAGCGCTGCAGCCGGTACTCCTGATCGAGATTCCGCGCCTACTGTTCCCGTTTGCCCGCAACATTCTGGCCGATGTAACACGTGATGGCGGCTTTGCTCCGCTGCTGCTCAACCCCATCGACTTTGCCGATCTGTACCGCCGTCATGTGATGGTAAAGCAGGGCGACCAGCAGGTTGCCGGTAACGCCTAAGCACTAAAGTATATAATTCAACAAAACCCCTGCCCTCACCGGCGGGGGTTTTTCTTTTGTTACGTATTGACGGCACCTGTAGATATGCCCCACTTAGCGCATGCTGCAAGCCTCTCCACAATCATCGCTCTGGTCACGCCGTTGGTTTATCAACCTGCTGCGTATAGCAGCCATCATCATGGTGCTGGCCACATTGGGTGGTACTTTTGTCAATGCCTTGGGCGGCCTGCCGGAGCGGACTGACTTTTTGCAGTTCTACGCCTCTGCTCTGGCCTACAGGCAGCAACACGGCATGTATAATCTGTTCATCTACCTCATGCAGATGCAGCAGATATTCATTATGCCAGATGCCACGCAAATGGCAGGTGTGAGCCAGAACCTCAACCCGCCCGTCGTCTCGCTGCTGTTCATCCCGCTCACGCATCTTGATTTACGCATCGCTTATTATCTCTTCTGCTTTCTGCAGTTTGGCTTGGCGCTCGGGGTGTTCTGGAAGTTCATAGGCCGCACGTTTGGCAATCATCCCATCTTGCGCCCGGCAGCTACGCTGGCACTGGCCAGCTATTT
>JBEIQE010000042.1:0-1839 GCA_040376705.1 Micavibrio sp. | reverse complement strand
GACCTGCTCATCAAGAACAACGCCTCGCCGCATACCTACCAGCTCAAGCCGAGCGATGCCGCCTTGCTCGGCAATGCCGATATAATTGTATGGGTCAGTGCGGGCATGGAGGTTTTTCTTGCCGATAAACTGCCGACTCTCGCGCCCAAAGCTACGCTGCTCGGCCTCATGGATGAAGGCGAAGGTGTGCTACACCTACCTGTGCGCGAAGGCGATGCGTGGGCTAATGAAGGCGACATGAGCCTTGATGAGGTTGATCATCATCACGATCACGGCCATGACGACCCGCATGCATGGCTCGACCCGCAAAACGCCATCGCTACCGCCAAGCGCCTTGCTGAAACACTGGCTGTGCTGGACACTGCCAATGCCGCGCGCTATCGCAGCAACGCTGATAAATTTACGATTGATACAATGCGGCTGGATGCAGAGATCAAACAGCTGTTAGCGCCGGTAGCCAGCAAGAGCTTCATCCTGTTCCATGATGCCTACCAGTATTTCGAGCAGCGCTATAAGCTTAATGCCCTTGGCGCAATAACGCTGTCCCCCGATGTGCCGCCTTCGGCCAATCGCCTCGCCGCACTGCAGCAGCACATCAAATCTCAGCAAGCAGTATGCGTATTTGCCGAGCCGCAATTCAGCACGCAAATGGTGCAGATGCTGGTTAAGGGCACGAACGCGCGCATCGGCACGCTCAATCCTGATGCCAGCGATATTGCGGTCTCGCCTACGCTTTATGCCGAGTATATGCGCCGCCTTGCGATGGATATTAACAACTGTCTGAGTGCGCAGTAGCAGGTTTGAAATCGGCCCAAAAGCTGCTAGATTGCACTCCTGCTAGGGAGTAAACGCATGCGTTTTGGTATTGCTGGTTGTGCGGGCCGTATGGGCAAGCTGCTGATGACCGAAATTATTGAATCTGGCCACGAGCTGGTGGCTGGCACCGTGTCCCCTGAAAGCAAACTTATCGGTATTGATTTGGGCGATCTTATCGGCCCAACGCGCCTTGGCATTAAGGCTAGTGCCGATCCGGCTGCGCTGTTCGAGGCTGATATCATAATCGATTTTACCAGCTCGGGTGCCTCACGCCTGCATGCCGAGCTAGCCGCCATGAAGGCCAAGCCGATTGTCATCGGCACTACAGGTATCGATATTTCAGCCGAGCAGGCTTTTATCGCTGCCAGCCAGGTGGTGCCGGTGTTGCGCTCATCTAATTTCAGCCGCGGCGTGGCGCTGCTTGAAAATCTCGTCGCGCAGGCTGCTGCTGCTCTTGGGCGTGAGGCTGATATCGAAGTGCTCGAGATGCACCACCGCAATAAGGCGGATGCACCTTCAGGTACAGCGCTCACCTTAGCGCGTGCCGCGGCTACCGCGCGCGGGCAGGATATTGATATCGTGGGTGTACGTTGCCGGCCCGACCGCCGCGTGCCCGAAGGCATCGGTTTTGCCTCACTGCGTGGCGGATCAGTCGTGGGCGATCATACAGTTATCTATGCGCTGGATGGTGAGCGGGTTGAGCTCACACATAAAGCCGAGAGCCGCAGCATCTACGCCAAAGGCGCAGTCGCTTCAGGTATCTGGCTCACCAAGCAGCCACCCGGCCTTTACTCTATGCGCGATTTCTCTGCGGCTCAGAGTTAATCTCGAGGCCTAAGAAGCGGCGCTTACACGCTTCCCCCCAGCCAAATCCATGCAGGCTGCCATTGCTATGTCCCACGCGGTGGCACGGCACCAGCCATGTTACGGGGTTGCTGCCAACAGCATTGCCCACAGCGCGCGACGCATTGGGTTTTTTAAGTGCAGCTGCGATATCGCCATAACGTACGAGCGTGCCATGCG